>NZ_QJPK01000095.1 GCF_003259195.1 Paracoccus sediminilitoris | reverse complement strand
CCTCGCCATGGTCCTCGGACCGGTGGCGGACACATGGCTCGATGCATCGGCTTTCCAGGCGCGATGTAGTGCCACTCGATCCCATGCTCGGAACACCACCGCAGGATGGCGTTCGAGGTCAGTTCGGTGCCGTTGTCTGAGACAATCATTCCAGGCTTCCCTCGACGCTCGATCAGGGCCGATAGCTCTCGTGCGACGCGCCGTCCGGATATCGAAGTGTCCGGGATCGCCGCGATGCATTCCCGGGTGATGTCGTCGACCATGTTGAGAACCCGGAAGCGTTGGCCGTTGGCAAACTGGTCATGCCCATTCGACGGGAAAACAGTCCCCCAGACTGTTTTCTG
>NZ_QJPK01000094.1 GCF_003259195.1 Paracoccus sediminilitoris | reverse complement strand
TGGTCGATGCCGGCTGCCTCAGCAACCTCACCGCCCGCAGCACGTCGCGGTTCTGGGCGCTGCCCTCCCTCGCCGCGCGGATGGGCCATGCGGGAGGGGTGGGGGTGAAGCGCGGCGGTGTGTCCGGTGGTCGCGAGGCGCGGCGCGAACACGCACATCCGAGCGGTCGACTGGATCAGCTGCAAGAGGGCCGTGATGAAGCCCAGCTCGAACGGATCATGGCAGATCTGGATGCCGCCATGTCAGGCGTCGATGACGTCGTGCGTCGAGCGGGAGAGGGTGGACTTGCCCGGAAAATGTGGAGAGCACCAACTGAGGAACCAGGAGGTGTTCTATGGGAAACGGGA
>NZ_QJPK01000093.1 GCF_003259195.1 Paracoccus sediminilitoris | reverse complement strand
CGTGCGCCGGACACGGTGCTGCGCGATCGGTTGCGGAAGCTGGCCAACGAAGGCCGACGCTTCGGTTGTCGCCGGCTCTTCGTCCTCTTGCGCCGCGAGGGGGAGCCTTCAGGCATCTATCGGCCCTACCGCGAGGATGGAGGAGGATCAGGAAACGGTCCGGGGGACCGTTTTCCCGACGACACTGACAGTGCGCAAGCGGAAGGCCCGACGCAAAGCGATCGGCACGCGGGCCCCGATCCTGGTCGAGGCGCGACCCAAGGCACGCTGGTCGCTGGAATGAGACGGATCAGAAAACAGTCTGGGGGACTGTTTTCCCGTCGAATGGGCATGACCAGTTTGCCAACGGCCAACGCT
>NZ_QJPK01000092.1 GCF_003259195.1 Paracoccus sediminilitoris | reverse complement strand
CTGACCTGCCAGTGAACGTTCATCCAGCTGTGACCGGATCCCGGTTGGTATTTACGCCGATTGGCGCGGGTTGAGCAATCGCCCGGCGCGGGGAGGTTTCATCTCGCGCAGCGGGGCGGGCGATTGCGGTGGTGAGGGCCAGCGCGTAGTCAGCCGGGGTCTGGTAATCCAAGGCCGAATGCGGGCGCTCGGTGTTGTCGTCGGCGGCCCAGTCAGCGATCACAACACGCGCGTGAGCCAGGTTGCGGAAGATGGTCTCATTGAGCAGCTCATCGCGCATCCGACCGTTGAAACTCTCGACGAAGCCCCTCGCCATGGTCCTCGGACCGGTGGCGGACACATGGCTCGATGCATCGGCTT
>NZ_QJPK01000091.1 GCF_003259195.1 Paracoccus sediminilitoris | reverse complement strand
AACCGAAGCGTCGGCCTTCGTTGGCCAGCTTCCGCAACCGATCGCGCAGCACCGTGTCCGGCGCACGGCTCGCGCCTCGTAGCGGACCATCTTGCGAACCGCTCTGACAATCCGGCACGCCCGCCGTTCCGAGAGCCCGAGCAGGACCTCCAGATGCGCGACCGCCTCGCACTTCACGGCAGGCCAATCGCCGGGAAAACAGTCCCCCGGACTGTTTTCTGGCCCGGCTCATAACCACTTTTTTGAAACCAGCCCCTTCATCGCAGCCAGATCCAGCATCTGCTCGGCCAGAAGCCTCTTCGGCTTCGCGTTCTCATCCTCGAGCGTCTTCAGCCGCTTCGCCTCCGACACCGTCATGCCGT
>NZ_QJPK01000090.1 GCF_003259195.1 Paracoccus sediminilitoris | reverse complement strand
ACTGAAGCCATGGCCTTATCTGTGTAAATCTCAGAACGGAGCGGCCAGTCATGAGCTGCATCAAACAACCCAGGCATCAGCTCGTATTCTGCTGCCTGATCATCGGTATTTCGCATCCAGAGATGCGTTCCGCACGTGCCGCAAAACGCACGCTCAGCAAACGAAGTAGACTGAAAACGCCGAACGGGGCCTTCCACCGTAACCGCTTCGGCAGCGGCCGTGAAAGCAAGGAATACCCCGCCGGACCATCTTTGGCACATACGGCAGTGACATGCACCTGGCTGTGGGTCGTGCTGACCGTCAACGCTCACTATGACTTCGCCACAAAGGCAATGCCCTGCAAACTTCCTAGAGCTATTCATCTGCACTCCCCA
>NZ_QJPK01000089.1 GCF_003259195.1 Paracoccus sediminilitoris | reverse complement strand
GTTTCAGGCGCTCAATCTGCGCCTCGGCCAGCCAGTAAAGATTGCTCATAGAGCAGGTCTCCTTGCGGAGCCTGGATCACCGCAACGGACTGAAATCAATGGGTCTGGAGCCTAACAATCGATCCTGCCGCAAGAGTCACAGTTGCCGTCGCGGTCGGTTCCGTCACACCATCGCCGATGGCCCCAGAGCGGAAAATCTGAAGCTTGGGGACATCGGGCGAAACTGCCATGATCTGGGCCAAGAGCGGGGTGATATAGGAACACCAACCATGCTGGGCTCAGGGTAGCCCGGGTACCGGCTGAGTGGTATCAGCCAGCGTCAGTTCGCAGCTGTTCGTCAGCGTGATGTTCGCGGGGTCCGCCAAGGCTTGCATAGTCCTGACCTGCCAGTGAACGTTCATCCAGCTGTGACCGGATCCCGGTTGGTATTTACGCCGATTGGCGC
>NZ_QJPK01000009.1 GCF_003259195.1 Paracoccus sediminilitoris | reverse complement strand
TCGGCCGCCTCAAGGACTGGCGGCGCGTCGCGACGCGATACGACCAATGCCCGGAAACCTTCTTCTCAGCGATCATGCTCGCCGCAACCGTTCTGTTCTGGCTGTGAAAGGCAATGAGGCTGGACCCTAGCGGGCGTTCGTCGTTAAGCGCCCATGCGCAGGGGACGAATTGGTCGAAGGAT
Source organism: Paracoccus sediminilitoris (assembly GCF_003259195.1). Classification (GTDB taxonomy): domain Bacteria; phylum Pseudomonadota; class Alphaproteobacteria; order Rhodobacterales; family Rhodobacteraceae; genus Paracoccus; species Paracoccus sediminilitoris. The sequence continues at coordinate 1,954 of NZ_QJPK01000009.1, read as the reverse complement.
AAAGAACGTTCTTCGTCGGTTCGTCGCTGGTCAGTATCGCCATCTTCTCGATCACGGTCTGAAACTCAGCGTTATGTTGGTACGATGCCACTGCACGACTGATCAGCAGCAGTTCTTCACTGGTGAAACGATATGACATTCTGTCGGTCCCAATATGTCGACTGGAAGCCTTGCCCCGTTTACCTCCGGCGCACTGCGTCAAGTGTCCTAAATTAGATCAGAATACGGGAGGTCAGCCGCAAGCTGTGTCGCGAAGCTGACACAGGTGGCCATTTGTTAACACTTTATGCGTTCACGACCCTTGGAACAGGCACTGAGGTGCATGCGACGTTCAACGTGCGTATTTCCAATGCATATATGAAATGGCCCGAATGAAGTAGCCTGCGCTGCGTGGACGGCGACTGAAGCTTCAAGGAGCGCGGGCAAGCGGTCCAACCCGATCTCGCGATCGCATCGACACGCGGCGCAGGAGATACAAGACGGCAGAGCGGCGGGCAATTTGGTGGGATGCGCTGGTCGCGGCCAGCTTCTCCTGCATTTGCTGCAAGCACATCCGCGAAAGCGCCGATCTGGTCGGTGACCACATCCGCCCGCATCGCGGCGACCGGGACCTCTTCTTTGATCGGCTGGTCCAAAGTCCAGTGCATGTGCGCCACTTGCCACAACCGTGACAAGCAGCGACAGGAACGAAATGGCATCAGCGCATTCTGGAACTCAACGCCATTATTGTTTCCGGAAGTCGTAATCCTGAGGATAATCCAGCATTTTGCGCAACGAAGATCTATCTTCCGACGCTATGCGATGGACCAGTTCATACGCACGATCGACCAGCTTTTGCTGTATCGAAGATAGAGGTTCATCCTTGTCAGCTTGAACGAACAGTTCCGTCTGCAAGCTTGGTCCGTGGTACTCCCCCTCAGGGGTCGCCACAGTAAAGCTGACATGCGCACTCACGCCTGTCTCTCCCTCTGGAAAATACTGCATTCCAAAGATCGCTACTTCCGTGATCTCGCGTTCGTCAAAGTAGGCCATAGGTTGTCCTCCTGACAGATAACTTGCTTCCCACGGTACGCAACAAGCCGCCATGGGTGCATGTTCCAACTTGTCTGGGAACGCTAGCAATTATCAGTTCCTGCCGACCTGTCGTCTGCCCATACCCCAGTCGGAAGGGGGCGAAAGTCCGACAGGCAGTCTCGCCCACTCCCACGTCTCTTTATTCAAGGATTAAATTCGCATCCTCTGAAAGTCGGGGAAAAGGTCACTGACCCGGCCCTCTCACATAACTAGGTACAATAGGTTCCGCGCAGAAAAGCTGATTTCACATCACCACCTTGCTGGCCCCGCCGGGAACTTCCCTCGCGGGCGTTCGTCGTTTCGGAGGCGCGATCAAGTTGAAGATGACGCTGGATAACGAAGATCTGTGGCAAAATCTGCGCCAGCTGGCAGACCAAGATGCGCGACAGGCAGCGGCTTCGACATTAAATGATGCCGTCGCCCCTGCCGATGTGAGGAATTGGATGGAAGAGGTGTCCGGTATTCGCAATTATGCTGGAAATCAAATGGGAGGAGACAGACGTCTCATTGTCAACAACGTGCCCTCGGCACCATCAGTGGCGGAGCTCGCGCTCTCAAGAATGACGTGCGTCTTGTCGCCTTCCATCTCCAACTTGCCCCGAACGGGGGTTTTGAAGCTCCCCGGGGCATGGGCACCATCGACCAGCAGTTTGACGTAGTCTCCGCCTTTTTCGGCTTCGCCTCTTATCTCCTGCATACCTTCAAGCTTCAGAATGGCTTTGGTCATCATCGCCTCCAAGTTTGCGCCGCGTCATAGCAGTATGCGAACCCAACGCGACGACAGTGTACAAGGTCCTGAAAAAATTAACAGAGTGACCTGAGACCCGTCTCTCCTCCAGCCATTCGGAGAATCCGCGGGTTGATTTCTGGGGCTACGCGG
>NZ_QJPK01000088.1 GCF_003259195.1 Paracoccus sediminilitoris | reverse complement strand
CGCAAGGAGACCTGCTCTATGAGCAATCTTTACTGGCTGGCCGAGGCGCAGATTGAGCGCCTGAAACCGTTTTCCCCAAGAGCATGGCAAGCCCCGGGTTGATGATCGAAGGGTCTGAGTGGCATAATCTTCATCAATCGCAATGGTTTGCGGTGGTGCGACGCGCCTGGGGAGTATGGTCCGGCCAAAACTCTCTGCAACCGCTGCAAACGCTGGAGTGAAAAGGGCGCTTTCGCCCGGATCATGGTGGCCTGGCCGCCGAAGGCGCCGATCACAAGACCATCATCATCGACGCAACCTGTTTGAAAGCGCACCGCACGGCCTCCAGCCTGCGGGTCAAAAAGGGGGGCGTGCTCGCCAAATCGGGCGCAGGAAGGGCGGCATGAACACGAAGTTACATGCCGTCACTGATGCGAAGGGCCGCCCGATCCAGGTCTTCATGTCGGCCGGACAGGTGAGCGAT
>NZ_QJPK01000087.1 GCF_003259195.1 Paracoccus sediminilitoris | reverse complement strand
GGCGACAAGGACATCACGCTGCAGTCGGAAAACGGCATGCTGGGCATGGGCCCCTTCCCCTTCGAGGGCGAGGAGGACCCCGACCTGATCAACGCCGGCAAGCAGACGATCACGGAACTGGACCGCACCAGCTATTTCGACAGCGCGACCAGCTTTGGCATGATCCGCGGCGGCAAGATCGCCGCCGCCATCCTGGGCGCGATGGAGGTCGCGGAAAACGGCGACCTGGCGAACTGGATGATCCCCGGCAAGCTGATCAAGGGCATGGGCGGCGCGATGGACCTGGTCGCGGGCGTGGGCCGGGTGATCGTGGTGATGGACCACCAGAACAAGGCTGGCGACAGCAAGATCCTGCGCGAATGCACGCTGCCGCTGACCGGCAAGGGCGTGGTCGACCGCATCATCACCAACCTGGGCGTCCTTGACGTCGTCCCCGGCGGCCTGAAGATCGTCGAACTGGCCGACGGCGTCACCGAGGAGGAGATCCGGGCCGCAACGCAGGCGAACATCGTCGAATGACAGGA
>NZ_QJPK01000086.1 GCF_003259195.1 Paracoccus sediminilitoris | reverse complement strand
CGCAAGCGCCATGGGTCCGAGCGCCGCGCCGAATGAGAATGGCAAGCTGAAGCGTCTGCTGGCAGATGCCATGCTCGACAACATCGTGCTGAAGGATCTTCTGGGATCGAAGCCATGGGACGCCACTGGTCCAAGGACCATGGCTGAGGCCTGACGACACCGAACGCGCGGCGGGACGCAGTGCTCAAGGCGATGCGGGATCACGTCATTTCGCAACGCCGCGCCTGCGTCCTGGTCGGTGTCGATCCGAAGACGGTGCGTCGTGAGCGGCCGCCCGACAATCCGGAGATCCGCAAGGCCATGCAGGAGGTCGCGGCTGTGCGTCGCCGGTTCGGCTATCGGCGGATCGGACTACTGCTGGAGCGCAGGGGCATGCTGATGAACCCGAAGAAGCTGTATCGACTCTACCGCGAAGAGGGGCTGTCGGTCCGGCGCAGGCGCGGCCGCAAGCGTGCCCGTGGCACACGCATGCCGATGCCCTTGGCCCTCATGCCCAACCAGCGCTGGTCATTGGACCCTCGCCATGGTCACTCGGA
>NZ_QJPK01000085.1 GCF_003259195.1 Paracoccus sediminilitoris | reverse complement strand
CGGATGCCCCCCTGGAAGGACAGCAGGCTGGCAATATTCACGATCTTGCCCATGCCGCGCGGCAGTGCCGCACGCGCGAAGGCCTGGCAGGTGAAGAACAGCGCCTTGGCATTCACGTCCATGACGTCGTCCCAATCGGCCTCGGTGAAATCGACGGCGTCGTCGCGGCGGATGATGCCCGCATTGTTCACCAGGATGTCGATGCGCTGTTCGGCAAAGACGTCGCGGGCGGCCATCGGGTCGGCAAAGTCCAGACGCATCGCGCGCCCCGACCCCATCAGGGCCAGAGTCTCATCGCAGTCGCGGCGTCCGGCGGCGATGACATCGGCCCCCGCCTGCGCCATGGCGACGGCGATGGCCTGACCGATGCCCGTGTTGGCACCGGTCACCAGCGCGGTGCGACCTTGCAGGGAAAAGGGGTTCAACGCATGTCCTCCGGCTGGATGAAGTCCATGTCGGTGTAATCGACATTGTCGCCCGCCATCGCCCAGATGAAGGTATATCCGCCAATGCCCGCGCCCGAATGGATCGACCAGGT
>NZ_QJPK01000084.1 GCF_003259195.1 Paracoccus sediminilitoris | reverse complement strand
CTCTGATGTCCATATCTTGCAGATGTATTCGTATGGTGTGAGCCCGTTGATGGTCTTGAGGCGGCGCGCGAAGTTGTAAGCTGCCATAAAGTCTGCGAGGTGCGTGCGCAGCTGGTCGTGGCTGTCGTAATGGTACCGTTTGACGGTCGCCTCCTTGATCGTGCGGTTCATCCGTTCGACCTGTCCGTTGGTCCAAGGATGGTTGGGCTTGGTCAGCCGGTGCTCGATCCCGTTTGCCTCGCAGATCATGTCAAAGCGCATCGGCCGTGAATACGCGGTATTCCGGTTCCGAGGCTGCTCGGCGAACTGAATTCCGTTGTCCGTAAGAATGGTGTGGACCTGATATGGCACGGCTTCGAGCATGTGTTGCAGGAACTCCCAGGCCGTCCTTCTGTCCGCCTTCTCGACGAGCTGGGTCACGGCAAACTTGCTCGTGCGGTCGATGCCAACGAACAGGAAGAGCTTTCCTTCGGCAGTCTGCACTTCGGCGATGTCGACGTGGAAGAAGCCGATCGGGTAGCGTTTGAACTTCGACCGCTTCGGCTTGTCGC
>NZ_QJPK01000083.1 GCF_003259195.1 Paracoccus sediminilitoris | reverse complement strand
TGAAGCTTCTCCTCGCGGTAGAGCCGCCTGAGCTTCTTGAGGTTCATCACGATCCCCTGGCGTTCGAACATGATGTGGATGCGACGGCAGCCGAAGCGCCGCCGCTCTGCCGCGACGGCCTTCATCGCTACCCGCGCCTCGGCGTCGTCGGGGCGCACGGCTCGCGATAGCGCACGCTTGACCGATCCACGGCCAAGGCTTGGCACGCCCGGCGCTGGCTCACCCCGTGGATCTCCACGACATGCGCCACCGCCTCCCGCTTCACACCGGGCGCTACCATTTTTTTGCCGCGACATCCTTTAGGATGGCATTGTCGAGCATCGCTTCGGCGAGCAGCTTCTCGAGCTTGCCGTTTTCCTCCTCCAGCGCCCTCAGCCGTCGCGCATCCGACACCTCGAGCCCGCCATACTTGGCCTTGTATTTGTAGAATGTTGCAGAACTCACCCCGTGCTTGCGGCAGACATCGGCCGTGGGCATCCCGTCGACGCAGTGCGTCGACCCTGCTCCTTCAGCATTGCGATGATCTGCTCCTCGCTGAACCTCGATCGCTTCATCCTCCGTCTCCTCGGTTTGAAGCGGATTCTAT
>NZ_QJPK01000082.1 GCF_003259195.1 Paracoccus sediminilitoris | reverse complement strand
CCTCGTTCATAACGAGAGTCTGCCGTTTTGAGATTGGTAGTCGGGGGTTTGTTTCATGGCAAGCGCGCCGGGCGCGGCGCCCTCGGTTTGCGCTAGCGTCCGGCGCGCTTCGAGCGGCGTCAGGTTGCCGAGGGAGGAGTGCGGCCTGACAGCGTTGTAGTCGTAGCGCCATAGGGCGATCTTTCGGCGCGCGTCGTCCAGGGTGTCGAAGATCTCCTCGTTCAGCAGCTCGTCGCGCAGGCTGCCGTTAAAGCTTTCGATGAAGGCATTCTGCTGCGGCCTGCCGGGATCGATGTCGTGCCAGGCAACGTCGTTCTTCTCGGCCCACTTCAGGATGGCCCGGCTGGTGAACTCCGTCCCATTGTCACTGACGATGCAAGCCGGCTTGCCATAGATCCGCACCAGTGCGTCCAACTCGCGCGCCACCCTCGCGCCTGAGATGCTGGTGTCGGCAACCAGACACAGGTTCTCGCGGCAGCAGTCGTCGATCACCGCCAGGATGCGGAACTTGCGCGACGCCCCGAACGTGTCCGCCATCGAGCCATGGGAACGCCACTGGTCCGAGTGACCATGGCGAGGGTCCAATGACCAGCGCTGGTTGGGCATGAGGGCCAAGGGCATCGGCA
>NZ_QJPK01000081.1 GCF_003259195.1 Paracoccus sediminilitoris | reverse complement strand
GGGTTGAGGGCATCCTTCTGGCTGACCCCGCCCTGGCTGGATTGTGGCGGATGGAGACGAGCCTTCTGGAAGCTGCTGCCTCGATCGGGCTGGAAGGCGAGCGCATCTCGACGCAGGGGATGGTGCTTCGTCTCACCAGCGGAACCGCGATGGCAGAGGATGCCCGAGCGGTCGAGATGGCGCTGAAGGTTCTGTCCCTCATCCGGCGGCCTGGCGATCCATTCAGCGCACCGGTGGCGGCGCTGCGCCGGATCGAAGCGGCAGCCGCACCCATCGGGCAGACACGCGACGAGGGCGATCGGCTCGAGGATGCGGAGCTGCCTTTGGTGGTGGATGCCGGTCGCGCCTGGTCCCACGTTCCGATCCTGGCGGGATGGTGCGCGGCGGCCAGCTATGCCTTCCGGTCCCGGCGCAGCAGTCCGGTGGCCGAGCGGCTGGTCTTCATGGCCGTGGAAGGTGCCGCGCGGCGCCTGCGAGGTTTGTCGCCCGATCAAAGCGCTGGCCGCGATGATCTGGACGAGAGGGCAGGGGGCCTGCTGATGCCCACCACTGCCGGATGGATCGTGCCGCCATCCGTGTCGCTGACCCGCAACGGCTTTCGGATCTGGTCACCGCTGAGTGGCTTGGGCATGTTTCTGGAGGTCGCCACGCGGAACCTCTCGTATGAGCTGGGCCATCTGGGGACCCTGCGTCATGAATTGGCGCGTCTCTCGGCCATGACGTCGTCAGCGCATGGGCGGTCGCGGCTTGTCGACCTGATCTCTTTTTTGAAAGCGCAGCCGGTGGTCAGCT
>NZ_QJPK01000080.1 GCF_003259195.1 Paracoccus sediminilitoris | reverse complement strand
CCCATAGGGCATCCTTCCATTCCTTCGAAAGGATCACACCATCAAACCGTGGGATCAAACACCTAGATCCTTGGTCGACATAATATTCCGCTCGCGGCGCTGATCCAGTTCAATGAAACCGACCGCCGCCTGGCACACGTTGTCGCCGCATTCAGCGCGTTACAGGCAGGCGCACAGGCCAAAAGTTGAACGGGAGGCGGGGGCGACGGTCACGGCCACCGCGTGCAACTGGAACATCTGCGTCGGTTTCGGCTTTTACTACGGTCTCTGGAGGAAGAGACGCGACTTCATGGGAGATGACGATGAAAAGCTCAATCGTTTGGCTGACCGGATGTGTGGTCTGCGCCTTTGCCGGCATGGCGAGTGCGGACTGTGCCGAAGATCTGGCCAATTTGAATAGCAAGACGGGGATGGGCGCCGAAACCAGCGCCTCCACTGCGTCTGAGGGTGAACCGGTTGAAGGGATTGCGAAGGACGGATCATTGGCGCCTTTGGAAATGCTCGATGCTGACAAGGGTGCAGCAACAGACGCGACCGCAGACGCCCTTGACGCTGCGACGTCGGACACTTCGGAAGCGACAGCCGATGGCGAAATTGTCAAAGATGGATCACTTGCGCCTCTTGAGGGTACGGAAGCCGAGGCCGGGACCGAGGTCGCTATGTCTGGACAGGATGTCCAGGCACAGCAAGATGGTGAACCCTCCGCGGCCGAAGCTGCCGCCTCCGATGCCGAACCGACTGCTGATCGCGACGGTCTGATGGAGGAAGCCCGGACTGCACTTGCCGCGGGTGATGAGGAGGCATGCCGCGCGGCAGTCGAAGAGATCGACGCCATGTGACCAGAGCGCGCGCCTTCGCCTCGGGCGCGGGTTTTTTGTCTAGGCTCCAGCCTCATTGATTTTCAGAGCCAGAAGAGGATTGTTGCTGCGAGAGCTATCGCGGAGAG
>NZ_QJPK01000079.1 GCF_003259195.1 Paracoccus sediminilitoris | reverse complement strand
CATGGCCGAGCGGGGTGTCAAAGGGGCCATCACCGGTAACGGTGCCGATTTTCTGGTCTTCCTGGATCTGGTCCAGAAGATCGGGGAGCATGGGGCTGTCGCCCCCCCGCGCACGGCCAAAAGTGAATTCCACCGCGCGGATGCCGCTGGTCACCGAGTCCATCACCAGCCTCTCTCGTTCATCGAGCTTGCGCAGCAGTACCGGGGCCACGGTCCCTCCTCACCCCAAGACCTTAATCCCGGCGCCATCGACCAGCAAGTTCAGAGGGCCCGGAGTCCGGAAAGAAAAAAGCTGGACCGCGATCGTCTTCTGGCGTCGGCCGAGCTTGGAGGTGTCCGGGACCGGCCAATCCAGGCCAGTCATTTCGGGAGGCTGGTGACCATCCGGTCGTTTGCGGAAGCAATAGGCCGAAAAGCACGTTGATCATCAAGCAGAACTGGCTAGCGGCGTCAGAAAAGATCCGCGGACATCCATGCTTGACTACCTTCGGCGCAAGCCAGCCTATGTCGCTGTCCAGCCAGACGAGCAGAGATCCGCGCCGCTATAACGTTTCCAGTTGGTCCTGCGGTGGAGGGCAGGCTCAGGCCTGTTCATGGCAAGCTCCTAACCCACAGGATCTACGCCGTGAAACCCGGAAGCGGATGACTTCTGCAACGACGCCGAAGGAAGCGGGCCTGCGGGAACTTTTAGCCGCGATTATTCGTATTTAAAAAGAGACAAGTAGACCTGTTCCCCAAAAAACCTGTGAGAAGTTGAGGGCCGTATCCGATGTTGGAGTGTTCCACCAAATCCTCTACCTTTTGGATCAGCGCGTGATAGCCGTTGTTATACTGAAAAGAATTCAAGGGATGTTGAATAAGGCGCAGATCTTCATCAGAAAAATCTCCGGCCATTTCTGTTCTGCTGACCTGCCAGTGAACGTTCATCCAGCTGTGACCGGATCCCGGTTGGTATTTACGCCGATTGGCGC
>NZ_QJPK01000008.1 GCF_003259195.1 Paracoccus sediminilitoris | reverse complement strand
CGTAGTCGGCGTGGCCGGGGCAGTCCACGTGCGCATAGTGGCGCGACTCGGACTCGTATTCCACGTGAGCGGTCGAGATCGTGATCCCGCGGGCCTTCTCTTCAGGCGCGCCGTCGATCTGGTCATAGGCGCGAAAATCGCCGAAATACTTCGTGATCGCAGCGGTCAGCGTCGTCTTGCCGTGGTCAACGTGACCAATGGTCCCGATGTTGACGTGCGGTTTGTTCCGTTCAAACTTTGCCTTTGCCATGAGGGCCTCCTGATCCGCGGGGCATGGCTGTTCGGCCCCGAATTTGACGTGCGCAGCGATGTATAAGGCGCCGGGGGGAAAATCAAGGGCCGGAACACGGTTCTGCCGGCGGTTCGCATGGGGCGGTCACGGCGTCGTGCATCCTAGGGCCGGTTGTCGCACCATGGGGCGATTGTCCGGAACCAGCAGCGCTCCATATCATTTGTCAGGGACGCCCAAACGGGCACCATTCACCTGAAGGGGGATTCGCATGAGCCTGATGAGAAGTCTGACCAAGGTCGCCGCGGGCGTGATGCTGGCCAAAGGCATCGGCGCCGCCATGAACAACCGCCAGCATGGCAGCGGCTCGGGCGCGTCGCGCGGCTCCAAAGGCGGGCTGCTGGACAGCCTGCTGGGCAACAACATGGGAGGATCGGGGGGCAGCCTTTCGGATACGCTCGGCCGCGCGCTTGGCGGCCGGACGGGCCAAGGCACGACCGGGCACAGCGCCGGTGGCCTAGGCGGCCTGTTGGATAGCTTGTCGGGCAAGTCTGGTTCCGGTTCGGGCGGGGGCCTGGGCGGCATGTTGGGCGGCCTGCTGGGCGGCGCAGCCGCCGGAGGCGCCGCAGGTAGCTTGGCCCAGAAGGGCGCGCAGCCGTCGAACAACGCCACCTTCGGCGAGCTGTTCAATGATTCCATCGCCAATGGCGGAGAGCCGACCACCGCGCCCACCCCGGAACAGAACGCCTTGGCCGGTTTGATGATGCGCGCCATGATCCAAGCCGCAAAATCGGACGGCACTATCGACGATGCCGAAAAACAGCGCCTGCTGGGGCATGTCGGCGATGATCTGGACGATGACGAACGCGCCTTCATCCGTGAACAGATGAGGGCCCCTGTCGATGCCAAGGCCCTTGCCGCCGACGTGCCCGACGGGATGCAGTCGCAGGTCTATCTGATGTCGCTGCTGGCCATCGATTTCGACAGCAAGGCCGAGGCCCGCTACCTGAACGACCTGGCCGTCGCGATGGAGCTTGACCGCGCCACCGTGAACCGCATCCACGATGAAGCCGGCGTCATGCCGCTTTACAACCGCAACTGAGGCTGCCCTGCCGCTGCCCCAACGCGGGCAGCGGCCTCTACGCTTTCGCGTGAAGGCCCTCACGCCAGATTGATCCGCAAGCCCACCTCTGGCAAGCTTCAATTTCGGATCAGCCAACCACAGGAGCCAATCATGCGTCAGCCAATCCTTGTTGCGGCCCTCTGCCTTGCGGGCAGCGCCGTCCTTGCATCACCGGTCGAAGATGCGCTGGAAGCGCGCCAAGGCTTCATGAAAATGATCTCGATGGAGATGGCGACGCTGGCCGGCATGGCCAAGGGCGAAGTCGAGTACGACGAGGCCGCAGCCAGCGCCGCTGCCAGCAATCTTATGGCCCTGGCACAATACGACGCCCCCAAGCTGTTTATCGAAGGCTCTTCGTCGGATGATACCGACGATTCCGACGCCCTCCCGGCGATCTGGGAAGACCAGGAAGACTTCAATGCCAAGTTCGCCGCCTTTTCCGACGCCACGGCGGGCATCGATCAGGCCGTGATGGGTGGTCAAGAAAATGTCGGCCCTGTCCTGCAAAAGCTGGGCACCACCTGCAGCGACTGCCACAAGCCCTATCGCATGGATCGCTGATGCCCGCGGCCGAACCAAGCCGTGTCAGGGTCTGGGACCCCGCGCTGCGCATCTTTCATTGGCTGTTGGCAGGACTGGTCATTGCGAATTGGCTGCTGGGCAAGTTCGGCCCGACGGTGATGACCCTACACTTCTGGTTCGGCTACTGTATCCTGGCACTGGTGATCTTCCGCATCGTCTGGGGGATCATCGGGCCGGAACCCGCGCGGTTTTCCAGTTTTCTGCGAGGGCCGTCAGCGATCTGGGGCTATATGCGCCACCTGCCGCGACGGCGGCCCAGCCTGACGCCCGGACACAACCCCATGGGGGCACTGTCCGTGGTGGCGATCCTGCTGGTGCTGTTGTGGCAAGTCGGGACCGGGTTGGTCATGGACCCGGACGATTTCATCAATGTGGGGCCGCTGGCCGATCAGGTGGGGCGCGACGTCAACCGCGCGGCCGTCGGTTGGCATGATCTGGGGTCGAACCTGATCTTTGCACTGGTGGTGCTGCACATCGCCGTCATCCTGTTCTATCGGGTCTGGAAGCACGAAGATCTGGTCCGGCCGATGATCACCGGCTGGAAATGGGTTCGCAAAGGTTAACCTGGCCTGACAGGAACTTGCGGCGATGGGCATCGTTGGCCTCGTGAAATCAAACCGCACGAGGTCAACATGTCCAGCGACGCAATCATTCCTCCGTTCCGCAGCGGCGCCATCGACAACCCGAACCTGCCCACCCCTGATTTTCCGGCCCAGGAACAGCGTTTCCCCGGCCTTGCCCAAGAGATGACCCCCCAGCCCGATCACGGCGAGACCAGCTATCGCGGCACCGGTCGTCTGAAGGGCAAGCGCGCGCTGATCACCGGTGGCGACAGTGGCATCGGCGCGGCTGCGGCGATCGCCTTTGCCCGTGAAGGTGCCGACGTCGCCATCACCTATCTGCCGGACGAACAGCCCGATGCCGACCGTGTCGTCGCCACCATCCAGGCCGAGGGCCGCACCGCCATCGCCATTCCGGGCGACCTGCGCGAGGAAGCCTTTTGCAAGGAAATGGTCGAGAGCGCCGTTTCGCAACTAGGCGGATTGGACGTTCTGGTCAACAATGCCGGTCGCCAGCAGTTCTGCAACAACCTCGAGGACCTGACGACCGAGGATTTCGACGCCACGATGAAGACCAACGTCTATGCGCCCTTCTGGGTGACCAAGGCGGCGCTGCCGCATATGGACAAGGGCGCGTCCATCATCGTCACCTCGTCCGTGCAGGCGTTCTCCCCCTCGGCGCATCTTTTCGACTATGCGCAATCCAAGGCGGCCAACGTGGCCTTCGCCCAATCGCTGGCCAAGCAGCTGGCCCCGCGCGGCATCCGCGTCAACGCCGTCTGCCCCGGCCCCTATTGGACGGCCCTGCAGATCAGCGGCGGCCAGCCGACCGATAAGGCGACCGAACACGGCAAGAGCCAGCCCTTGGGTCGACCCGGCCAGCCAGTCGAGATCGCGCCCATCTATGTCCTGCTGGCATCGGATGAGGGCAGCTATATCACCGGCGAATATTTCGGATCGGTCGGCGGCGGCGGTCTGTAACGAAAAAGGGCGGGGATTTCCCCGCCCTTCTGCCATCTCAGGCGAATTTGTTGTCGCGCGGAAAGCCGCGCGGCGCCATCCGCCCGGAAGAACCGCGCTTGCCCAGCCATTCACTCAGGTCCGGTTCGGTCCGGGTCTTGCCGCCTACCATGGGCCAGGACAGCCCATCCGCCAGCGTCAGGCAGATCGCGTCGCTCAGCATATCGTCGCGGATCAGCCCGCCACCCTTGCCATAGCGCTGCAGCCGGACACCCTTGCCCCGCGACATCTCGGGCAGCTCGGCCAGCGGAAAGACCAGCATCTTGCGATTGTCGCCCACGACAGCCACATGATCACCCCGCACGGGACGGTATAGCAGCGCATCGCCGTTCAGGACCTGCTTGCCCGTCTTGGTCTGCGCCAGGATATCCCCCGCATTGACGACGAACCCGTCCCCCGCCTTCGAGGCGACCAGGTATTTCTCGCCCTCGCGCCAAGGGAACATGGCGATGATCTCGGCCTCGTTGGGCAGATCGACCATCAGGCGCAGCGGTTCGCCCATGCCGCGCCCACCGGGCAGCGTGCTGGTCGCCAGCGTATAGAAGCGCCCGTTCGAGGCGAAGACCATCAGCTTGTCGGTCGTTTCCGCATGCACGGCCAGACCAGGACCGTCGCCATCCTTGAACTTCAGCTCTGCATCCAGCGGCTGGTGACCCTTCATGCTGCGGATCCAGCCCATCTTGGACAGGATGACGGTCACGGGCTCGCGTTCAATCATCGCTTCCAGATCGATGACGACGGTCTCGCCGGCCTCCTGGATGCGGGTGCGGCGCTGGCCTTCGGGCTTGGACTTGCCAAAGAGGTTGCGCACCTCTTTAAGCTCATCGGAAATCCGCGACCACTGGGCATCCTCGCTGGCCAGCATGGCCTCCAGCGCTTGGCGTTCCTCCTGGAGGGCGTCGCGTTCGGCGCGCAGTTCGATCTCTTCCAGCTTGCGCAGGGCGCGCAAACGCATGTTCAGGATCGCCTCGACCTGGACCTCGGTCAGACCGAATTCGGCCATCATCACGGATTTCGGCTCATCCTCGTTGCGAATGATCTCGATCACGCGATCCAGATTCAGATAGGCGACCAGATAGCCTTCCAGCACCTCCAGCCGCGCGGCGATCTTTTGCAGGCGAAAATTGCTGCGGCGGACCAGCACGTCGCGGCGGTGGTCCAGAAACGCCCGCAAAACCTCCTTGAGGCTGCAGACCTTGGGCACGCGGCCGTCGATCAGCACGTTCATGTTCAGGTTGAACCGAATCTCCAGATCGCTGGCGCGGAACAACGCGCCCATCAGCTGTTCGGGATCGACGGTACGGTTCCTGGGTTCCAGGACGATGCGGATATCCTCGGCGGATTCGTCGCGCACATCGGCCAAGATGGGGATCTTTCGGGTCTGGATCAGTTCGGCCAGACGCTCGATCAGCTTGGATTTCTGAACCTGATAGGGAATTTCGGTGACGACGATCTGCCACTGTCCGCGGCCCAGATCCTCCTGCTCCCAGCTGGCGCGGACGCGGAAGGCACCGCGGCCGGTGCGATAGGTCTCGGCGATGCTCTCGGCGCTTTCGACGATGACGCCGCCGGTGGGGAAATCAGGGCCCTTGATCAGCGTCACCAGCGTGTCGTCGCGGGCCTCGGGGGTCTTGATCAGGTGCAGGCAGGCATCCACGACCTCGTGCAGGTTGTGGGGGGGAACGTTGGTCGCCATGCCGACCGCGATGCCGGACGATCCGTTGGCCAGCAGGTTCGGGAATGCCGCGGGCAGCACCACGGGTTCGCTGAGCGTGCCGTCATAGTTCGGGCGGAAATCGACCGAATCCTCGGCCAGCCCCGCCAGAAGCGATTCCGAAGCCTGCGCCAGACGCGCCTCGGTGTATCGGGCGGCGGCGGGGTTGTCGCCGTCGATATTGCCGAAATTGCCCTGACCATCGACCAGCGGATAGCGCATGGCGAAATCCTGGGCCAGACGCGCCATCGCATCATAGATCGCCGCATCGCCATGCGGGTGATAGTTGCCCATCACGTCGCCGGTGATCTTGGCCGATTTGCGGAAGGCACCGTTGGGTGCCAGGCGCAATTCGCGCATCGCGTAAAGGATGCGGCGATGCACCGGCTTCAGGCCGTCACGGGCATCGGGCAACGCGCGATGCATGATCGTGGACAGCGCATAGGTCAAATACCGTTCACCGATCGCGCGGCTCAGCGGTTCTGTCTGGAAACCCTTGTCGGGTGCGGGAAGTTGATCATCGGACATGGGCCATTGGATAGGCCGCGCGGCGGTGACGGTCCAGACGGAAATGCATGGGGTTCGGTTGGCGTCCTTCGTGGCTTTCGGTTAATCTGTGGGAACGCGAAGCGAAGGGCTGCGATATGATCCGACTTGGACTGCTGATGCTGGCAACGCTGCTGGGTCTGTTTCTGGTGCTGCGCACCGTGGGGGACCAGGATCTGCGCGCCGACCGTCAGCCCGCGCCTGCCGCCCCTGTCAGTGCGGCGCAGGATGCCGGGGCCGCGCCCCTGACCGCAGGTGGCACCGATCAGCCGACCGCAGAACCGGCCCAGCCTATCGTCCAGGCCGAGGCGCAGACCCCCGAAAGGACCGTCGTCTATCCCGGCCCCGAACTTGAACCGTCGCCCGAATATGCCGACCGGACCGCTGACGAAGCCGCTGTGACCTTGGGCGATGAAGGACAGATCATGTATGTGACTGCATCGCGCGTGAACATGCGGTCGGGACCCGGCACCCAGAACAGCGTCATCGACAGCCTGGCCCGCGGCACGAGGGTCGAGGCGCTTGGCCCCCCCGACGGCGATTGGGTCCAGATCCGGACCGAGCAGGACGTGACCGGATACACCTCGGGGCAGTTCCTCTCGGCCGAGGCGCCATGAACGCCGGTCGCGTTCTGATTACCGGCTGTTCGTCCGGCATCGGACTTGACGCCGCGCGCCGCCTGCAGGCCGAGGGATGGTCCGTGGTCGCAACCTGCCGCAAGCCCGACGACATCGCCGCCCGCCAGGCCGAGGGCATGGAATGCCTGCATCTGGACCTGTCGGACGAGGACAGCGTCACGACCTGCGTCATGCAGGCGCTGGCCGGCGGCCCGATCGATGCGCTGGTGAACAATGCCGCCTTCGCCCTGCCCGGCGCGGTCGAGGACATGCCGCGCGGTGCCATGCGCGCCATCATGGAAACCAACCTGCTGGGCACGCATGACCTGACGACGCGCCTGATCCCGCATTTCCGCCAGCGCAGCGCGGGCCGGATCGTGACCATCAGCTCGGTCCTGGGGCTGGTGGGCATTCCGTGGCGCGGTCCCTATGTCGCCAGCAAGTTCGCGCTGGAGGGGCTGATGGACGTGCTGCGCCTGGAAATGCACGGCACCCCCGTCAAGGTCGTGCTGATCGAACCCGGCCCCATCACCAGCCGCATCCGCGAAAACGCCATTCCGCATTTCGAACGGTGGGTCAACTGGCAGGACAGCCCGCGCGCCGACCAATATCGCGCCAACCTGCTGAAGCGGCTTTATGAACCCTCGGGCAAGGACCGGTTCGAGCTGCCCCCATCCGCCGTCAGCGACCGCATCCTGACGGCGCTGACCGCCCCGAACCCCAAGGCGCGCTACTATGTCACGGCTCCGACGCGGATTTCGGCGGTCGGGCGGCGGGTTCTGCCCGGACGTGCTCTGGACTGGTTTGCGCGCCGCAGCTAGGGTCGGGCGCGAAAGGCGGTGAGCCATGGAAGACAAGAGCCTGATGATCGTATCCCTGCTGGCGATCGGGGTGGTGGTGGCCATCCTGATGACCGGCATCGGCGGCTTTGCCCGCGGCGGGGATTTCAACAAGAAACACGCGAACAAGGTGATGCGCTGGCGGATCTATGCGCAGGCGGCAGCCATCGTCATCATGCTTGCATTTGTCTGGTGGAGGGCCTGATCGATGGTCGTGCTGAACAAGATCTATACCCGCACCGGCGACAAGGGCGACACCGCGCTGTCGGATGGCAGCCGCGTCGCCAAGCATGACCCCCGGGTCGAGGCCTATGGCACCGTTGATGAACTGAACGCCACGCTTGGCCTGTGCCGCCTGCATGCGACGGGCGACCTGGCCGAACGCATGGCCGTCATCCAGAACGACCTGTTCGATCTGGGCGCCGATCTGTCGCGCCCGAACATGGCCGCCGACGATCAGGCGGGATACCCGGTGCTGCGCATCGTGGACAGCCAGGTCGACCGGCTTGAAGTGGAAATCGACGCGATGAACGCTGATCTGCAGCCGCTGCGCAGTTTCATCCTGCCCGGCGGCAGTGCGCTGGCGGCCCATCTGCACCTGTCGCGCACCGTCGCCCGCCGCGCCGAACGCCGCGCCACCGAGATGCTGGCGGGTGAGGATGTAAACACCGCCGCCATTCGCTACCTGAACCGGCTCTCGGACTGGCTGTTCGTGGCGGGTCGCGTGGCCAACAATGGCGGCGCGGACGACATCCTGTGGGTCCCGGGCGCCAGCCGTTAGCGCCTGAAATCAATCAGGTTCCGGCGGCGACCTGCCGTAAACGCAACGTCCTGTGACGTTTTTGCCCTGTTCCTGCCGGTTCCGCATGTCTAACACTTTGCCCAGACAGATGACGCAACAAAGGGAGAGAGGCCGATGAAGGTGCTCGTGCCAGTCAAGCGCGTGATCGACTATAACGTGAAGGCCCGCGTGAAAGCGGACGGATCGGGGGTCGATCTGGCCAACGTGAAGATGTCGATGAACCCATTCGACGAGATCGCCGTCGAAGAGGCCATCCGTCTGAAGGAAAAAGGTGTCGCAACCGAAGTCGTCGCCGTGTCGATCGGCGTGAAGCAAGCCGCCGAAACGCTGCGCACGGCGCTGGCGATGGGTGCGGACCGTGCCATCCTGGTCGTCGCCGCCGATGACGTCCACCAGGACATCGAGCCGCTGGCCGTCGCCAAGATCCTGAAGGCCATCATCGACGAGGAACAGCCCAAGCTGGTCGTCGCGGGCAAGCAGGCCATCGACAACGACATGAACGCCACCGGGCAGATGCTGTCGGCCCTGCTGGGCTGGAGCCAGGCGACCTTCGCCAGCAAGCTGGAGATCGAAGGCGATGCGGCCAAGGTCACCCGCGAAGTCGATGGCGGCCTGCAGACCATCGAGGTCACGCTGCCCGCCATCGTCACGGCCGACCTGCGCCTGAACGAACCGCGTTATGCGTCGTTGCCGAACATCATGAAGGCGAAGAAGAAGCCCTTGGATGAAAAGACCGCCGCCGATTACGGCGTCGATGTCACGCCGCGCCTGACCGTGGTCAGCACGCGCGAACCCGAAGGCCGCAAGGCCGGGATCAAGGTCGGCTCGGTCGATGAGCTGGTGTCGAAACTGAAAGAAGCGGGGGTCGTGTGATGGCAGTTCTTCTTCTTGCCGAAGTCACCAATGGTGAACTGAGCCGCGACGCGACCGCCAAGGCCGTCGCCGCCGTCAAGACCTTGGGCGATGTGACGCTGCTGTGCGCAGGGGCATCCGCCCGTGCGGCCGCCGACGAAGCCGCCAAGATCGACGGCGTCGCCAAGGTCTTGGTCGCCGAGGATGCGCGTTACGGCCACCGTCTGGCCGAGCCGACCGCCGCGCTGATCGTCAGCCTTGCGGGCGACTACAGCCACATCGTCGCGCCTGCCACGACCGATGCCAAGAACGTCATGCCGCGCGTTGCCGCGCTGCTGGACGTGATGGTGCTGTCGGATGTCTCGGCTGTCATCGACGCCGATACCTTCGAACGCCCGGTCTATGCCGGCAACGCGATCCAGACGGTCAAGTCCACCGACGCGACCAAGGTCATGACCATCCGCACCGCCAGCTTCGATGCGGCGGGCGAAGGCGGATCGGCTGATGTTTCGGACGCGGCACTGGCCGATGATCCGGCCCTGTCGAAATGGGTCTCGGACGAGGTTGCTGAAAGCGACCGCCCCGAGCTGACTTCGGCAGGCCGCGTCGTCTCGGGCGGTCGTGCTTTGGGCTCCAAGGAACAGTTCGTGCTGATCGAGCAGCTGGCCGACAAGCTGGGCGCCGCCGTCGGCGCATCGCGCGCCGCCGTCGACTCGGGCTATGCCCCGAACGACTGGCAGGTTGGTCAGACCGGCAAGGTCGTCGCCCCCGAGCTTTATGTCGCCGTGGGCATTTCGGGCGCGATTCAGCACCTTGCAGGCATGAAGGACAGCAAGGTCATCGTCGCGATCAACAAGGACGAAGAGGCCCCGATCTTCCAGGTGGCCGATTACGGCTTGGTGGGCGACCTGTTCACCCTTGTCCCGGAACTGACCGAAAAGCTGTAAGCGGCAATGGCGCCGTCGGGCTGCCGGCCCGCATGAAACCGCCCCCGGGTCCTCCGGGGGCGGTTTTGCATTGCAGCACCTGCCGCCCCGCCCTATCGTCCCGCCCAAGAAGGATGGGGGTGCGGAATGGCTATTCAGTCGGTAGGCGTGATCGGTGCAGGTCAGATGGGCAACGGTATCGCCCATGTCTTTGCCCTGGCCGGGTTCGACGTCCTGATGAACGACATCAGCCAGGATGCATTGGACAAGGCCGTGTCGCTGATCGACCGCAATCTGGAACGCCAGGTCAGCCGCGAGAAGATCACGGCGCAGGTGAAATCCGATGCCATGGCGCGCATCAGCACGACCCTGAAGCTGTCCGACCTGGGCCGCACCGACCTGGTCATCGAAGCCGCGACCGAGCGCGAAACCGTCAAGCAGGCCATCTTCGAGGATCTGGTTCCGCATCTGAAGCCCGAGACGATCTTGACCTCGAACACCTCGTCGATTTCCATCACGCGACTGGCCAGCCGCACCGACCGCCCCGAGAAGTTCATGGGCTTTCATTTCATGAACCCAGTGCCCGTCATGCAGCTGGTCGAACTGATCCGCGGCATCGCCACGGACGAGGCGACCTACAAGGCCCTGCACGCGGTCGTCGAAAAGCTGGGCAAGACATCGGCCACCGCCGAAGATTTCCCCGCCTTCATCGTCAACCGCATCCTGATGCCGATGATCAACGAGGCCGTCTATACGCTCTATGAGGGCGTGGGTTCGGTCAGTTCGATCGACAGCGCGATGAAGCTGGGGACGAACCACCCGATGGGGCCGCTGGAACTGGCCGATTTCATCGGGCTGGACACCTGCCTTGCCATCATGAACGTGCTGCATGACGGCTTGGCCGACACGAAATATCGCCCCTGCCCGCTTTTGACCAAATATGTCGAAGCGGGCTGGCTGGGTCGCAAGACCGGGCGGGGCTTTTACGACTATCGCGGGGACACTCCGGTTCCGACACGATAAGGGCCCCCGCTTTTTCCCGGTCCTGCTGCGGGATGCAGTCTGTCCCGCGACAGGCCAATCCAACAGGAGCGACCATGAGCAGACCTCTTCAAGCCGCCGTCCTTGCCCTGACGGCATTTTCGGCCCTGCCCGCGCTGGCCGATGACGCCGGAACCTGCGGCACCGTCCGCCTGTCGGATCCGGGCTGGAGCGACATTTCAGCCACGAACGGCATCGCCGCGGTGCTGCTGGAGGGTCTGGGCTATACCCCCGATATCGCGACATTGTCCGTGCCCGTGGGCTATGAGGCGCTGAAAGGCGCGCAGACCGATGTCTTCTTGGGCAACTGGCTCCCCGCGCAGCAGGAATTCCGCGCCGATCTGGATGCCGATGGCAGCGTGACCGAACTGGTGCAGAACCTTGAGGGTGCCAAGTTCACGCTGGCCGTCAACCCTGCGGCCGCCGAGCTGGGCGTCAAGGATTTCGCCGATCTGGATGCCCACAAGGAAGCCTTTGAAGGCAAGATCTATGGCATCGAACCCGGCGCCCCGGCCAACCTGAACATCCAGTCGATGATCGATGCCGATGAATTCGGACTTGGCGATTGGGAACTGGTCGAAAGCGGCGAACAGGCCATGCTGGCGCAGGTCCAGCGCAACAGCGACACGCCCACCGTGTTCCTGGCATGGGCACCCCACCCCATGAACGAGGCCATCGACATCACCTATCTGTCGGGCGGCGACGAGCGGTTTGGCCCGGATTTCGGCGGCGCGACGGTCCACACCCTGGCCCGCAAGGAATGGGCCGAGGCCTGCCCGAACGCCGCCAAGCTGTTCACCCAGCTGACCTTCGACGTGAAGATAGAAAACGTCCTGATGGGCGCGATCCTGAATGATGGCGAATCCCCCACCGATGCGGCCCGCGACTGGCTGTCCGCCAACCCCGAGCAGCTGTCGGTCTGGCTGGAGGATGTGACCACGCTGGACGGCCAACCCGGTCTGCCCGCCCTCAAGGCCGAGCTGGAGGGTTGATGAGCGGCAAGCCCAACATCCTGATTCTGATGGCGGACCAACTGTCGGGGGTTCTTTTCCCCGACGGCCCCGCCGATTTCCTGCATACGCCCAACCTGAAGCGTCTGGCCGCGCGGTCCACCCGCTTTGCCAATGCCTATACCGGCAGCCCGCTTTGCGCGCCGGGCCGGGCCAGCTTCATGTCGGGGCAGCTGCCAAGCCGGACGCAGGTCTATGACAACGCGGCCGAATTCGCATCCGACATCCCGACCTATGCCCATCACCTGCGGCGGGCGGGATATCACACCTGTCTGTCGGGAAAGATGCATTTCGTCGGCCCCGACCAGCTGCATGGCTTCGAGGAACGCCTGACCACCGACATCTATCCCGCCGATTTCGGCTGGACGCCCGATTACCGCAAGCCGGGCGAACGCATCGATTGGTGGTATCACAACCTGGGGTCGGTCACCGGCGCCGGCGTCGCCGAGATCAGCAACCAGCTGGAATATGACGATGAGGTCGCCCATCACGCGCGGCGCAAGCTTTATGACCTGGCGCGCGGGCATGACGACCGGCCATGGTGCCTGACGGTCAGTTTTACCCATCCGCACGACCCTTTCGTGGCACGGCGCAAATATTGGGACCTTTATGCTGACGCGCCCGAACTGGCCGCGCCCAAACCGATCCCCTACGACCAGATGGACAATCATTCGCAGCGCCTGATGGATGCCAGCGACTGGCGGTCGCAGGAGATCACCGAAGATCAGATCCGGCGCGCAAGGCAGGGATATTTTGCCAATATCAGCTATGTCGACGACAAGATCGGCGAAATCCTGAACGTGCTGGAGGCCACCCGGCAGGAGGCGATCATCCTGTTCCTGTCCGATCACGGAGAGATGTTGGGCGAACGCGGCATGTGGTTCAAGATGAGCTTCTATGAACAATCCGCGCGGGTGCCGCTGATGATTTCGGCCCCCGACATGCCGGCAGGACGGGTGGACCAGCCGGTCAGCACCATCGACGTGCTGCCGACGCTGTGCGATCTGGCGGGCCTGCCCATGGATGAGATCGCAGCCTGGACGGACGGCGTATCGTTGGCCAAGGGGGCGAAGCGTGAACCCGTTCCGATGGAATATGCCGCCGAGGGCAGCATCACCCCCCTGGTGGCGCTGCGCGAAGGTCGGTGGAAATACATCGCCTGCATGGCGGACCCGGAAATGCTGTTCGATCTGGAGACGGACCCGGATGAGCGGGTGAACCTTGCTGGCGATCCGGAACATGCCGAGACCCTAGGCCATCTGCGGTCGCTGGCGCATCAGCGATGGGATCTGGAGGCCTATGACGGGCAGGTGCGCCAATCGCAGGCGCGGCGTTGGATTGTCTATGAGGCTTTGCGCAACGGGTCCTATTACCCATGGGACCATCAGCCGCTTCAGCGGGCGTCCGAACGCTATATGCGCAACCACATGGATCTGAACGTGCTGGAAGAGAGCCAGCGCTTTCCACGCGGGGAATGATCAGGCGGCGGGGCCGGTGATCCCGGCCCCGCTTGTCGCGTCAGGCGGCGTCCTTGGGGCCGCGGCTGTCCATGAACTGGTCGAATTCGGCCTTGTCCTTGGCTTCACGCAGCTTCTGAAGGAAGGCCACGAATTCGTTATGCTCGTCCTCCAGACGCTTCAGCGTCTGTTCGCGATAGGCGTCGAAAGCGTGGTTGCCCGTGCTGGGGGCGGTGTAACGGGTCCGCGCCATGGGCGCGCGCTTGCTGCATCCGAACATCCGATTGCTCCAGATCATGTATCCAAGAAGGGCCAGGCCGACGGGCCAAGCGGCGATGAAGGCCAAGATCATGGCGGCGATCCAGGCAATGCGGCCCTTGCTGTCCAGCCAGTCGCGGCCACGGGCAAGGAAATCGCGGAAGCGTGCCTTGCCGGACTGAACCGGATAGAGGGCCTGGGTGGCAGTATCCATCTGTGTCACTCCCAATGTTAATGTTAATCACATTTACATAGATTGGGGCGAGGTCTGGTTTCGTCAAGTATCGGGCAAGCGAATTTTATTCGGGGATCAGCCCTAGCCCCCGCAGATAGATGATCGCACCGCTCTCCAGCATCTCAGATGGGGCGACGGGGCTGCGGCTGCCGGGTTTGCCGCGGGAAAACAGCTCTACCACGCCATGGCTGAGAGCCCAGATATGGTTCGCGACCATGCGCGCCGGCGGGCGTCTGTCGGCGGGCAGTCGCGTGGCCAAGGCTTCGGCGGCGGAAATCAGCACCCCCTGCGCCCTGTCCGAGGCTGCCGCCAGATCGGCGTTTCCAGCGACGGAAATCCCGGATTCGAACATGGCCATGTAAAAGCCGGGCCTGTCTGCGGCAAAGTCCAGATAGGCTTGGCTGGTTCGCAGGAATGCAGTCAGGGCGTGCGGACGACCATCATCGAACGCGGTGGTCAGGCGGTCGGCGAAATCGACGAAACCCTGGCGGGCGACTTCTTCCAGCAGGTCGTCGCGACCCTTGAAATGGCGATAGGGGGCGGCGGCCGAAACCCCGGCCAAGCGCGCGGCCTCGGCCAATGTGAAGGCCTGCGGGCCCTTGTCCTGGATCAGTAAAGCGGTCGCATCGACCAGCGCCTGCCGCAGATTGCCGTGGTGATAGGATTTGCGGTCGGCCACTACATGCCTTCGCCGAAGCAATCCTTGACCAAGGCTTCCAGAGCGTCGGCCAGCTCCCTTGCCTGGGGGCCGGTGGTGGTGACGCGGATATCGCTGCCACGCGAGGCTGCCAGCATCAGCAGACCCATGATCGAATCACCCGAGACCGCATGCCCGTCCTTTTCCACCTGCGCCTGCGCGTCGTAATTCTCGACCACGTCGACGAACTTGGCGCTGGCCCGCGCATGCAGGCCCTTGACGTTGATGATGGCAAGGTCGCGGGCAATCGGTCCGGTCATCGGGGATGGGTTCCTGTGGCGATCCCCGCCTCAAGCGGGACGTTGTAGGAATTGATGTACTTGCGCCCGGCCTCCTTGGCAAACGCAACGGCATCGGCCACCCGCAATTTCCGCGATTTTGCCAGCTTGACCAGCATGGGCAGATTGGCACCGTAAAGGATGGTCCGATCCTCGACGGCGCAGGCCGGCAGGGCCAGGTTCGCGGGTGAGCCTCCGAACAGATCGGTGACAAGGACGACCCCGTCGCCCAGATCAACGGCATTCGCCGCTGCTTTGATTTCCGCAGTCTTGGCCGCGCGGTCGTGATCGTCTTCGATCGCGACGGCAACGATGCCCACCTGCGGACCCACGACATGTTCGACCGCCGAGAGATATTCCCGTGCCAGGCCGCCATGCGCTACGATGACAATTCCGATCAACGCGCCCCACCAAGTCCAAAAGCCCGCGTCTTCATGACGCCTGCCTCTGCGTCGGTCGTGCCTCGCCATTGGGCGATGCATCTCCGGCAGAATGCAGCGCCGCATTGCGACGCTCGAGTTCCCTATGTCTTATTGACACCGGCCAGCCTGTATCCGCAAGCGCCACGGCCATCTTTTCCACCAAAGTGACGGAACGGTGTTGCCCCCCGGTACACCCGAACCCTACGGCAAGATGGGATTTGCCCTCTTGCAGATGTGCCGGCAGAAGAAATTCAACCAGACCGCGGGTCCGCAGGAAAAATTCATCGAATCGCGGATCGGCGGTCACGTGGTCCTGGACGCGCCGGTCGCGGCCGTCCAAGGCCCGCAATTCGGGTTCCCAATGCGGGTTCGCCAGAAAGCGGCAATCGAACATCACGTCGACGCCCCGGGGCACCCCGCGCTTATAGCTGAACGAATGCAGCGACACGCTGAGATTTTTGCCCGGTCGCAGATCGAACCAGCGCGTCAATTCGGCCTTGAGGTCATGCGGCGACAGTTCGGATGTGTCCAGCAGCACATCGGCCCGCGCGCGGATAGGCGCAAGAATGTCGATTTCCGTCAGGACACCGGCCATCGGCTCGCTGTCGGGATTCAAGGGGTGGCGGCGGCGCGTCTCGTTGAAGCGGCGCACAAGGACATCCGCATCGCAGTCCAGAAACAGGACTTCAGGGGAATAGCCCGGCATCCGCGTTAGCCGATCGATCAATTCGATGACGTTCGAGGTCGAGAAATCGCGGTTGCGCACGTCAAGGCCCAAGGCCAGCGGCACGGGGCGGGCGGGACCGTCCAGCAGTCGCGGGATCAGTGACAAAGGCAAGTTGTCGATCGCCTCGAAGCCTAGGTCCTCCAGCACGTTGATCGCGGTGGACCTGCCGGCCCCCGACGGGCCGGTGACCAGCACCAGTCTCTGACCGCCACGCGGCACGTCTTCGATGATCGGAGCGTCTTGGCCCATCCGTCTTCCTTCACATGTCGGGTCGGGCGGCTATGCCAGGCGTTGGCCCAGCATCAACTGCCGCAGCGCAGCGTAAAGATGCGGTCGATACGGCCCCGATACAAGCAAAACCCGGATTCCCAACCATTCGCGATGTCGCACCTGTGGCAAGCGCTCTCTTTCCTCAAGGCCCAGATCGACGGCCGCAACGACCTGCACTGGCGGCGAGGGCTTGGCGCTCAGGATGCCGATGCCCCGCGCCTCGATCTGGCCCAGCAGGGGCGGGGGGGCCTGGGCGATCAAGTGGCACGCCGACAAACGCAGGTCGGTCCGATCATCGGCCACCAGCTGGGCGCCCACAGCCATCAGCTGAAGGGCCAAGGTCGATTTGCCCGAGCCCGACGGGCCGGTGATGATCAGCCCCCTGCCATCGAATGCGATCGTCGTCGCGTGGATCTGCCGCATGCGAATCACCTTCTGCGTTTCATTCTGTCCTTGGCGGCCATGATCCGTGTCAGGGCGCCCGAAAACCATCCCGTTGGCGATAACATTCGCAGTTTGCGCTAACTGTTAGCGCCGGTTTGTTTCGCCTCAAAATCGCCATGCTATAGCCGATTCCAACGAAACCACGATGACGGCCTTACAATCCATGGATCAGGAGCCCCAGATGACGACGCGCGTGAACCCGAACTGCCGACTGGAAGACCAAGGCATCACCGGGCTGGGCCAGGTTCATTACAACCTGCTGGAACCCGCCCTGATGACCGAGGCCGTCGCACGCGGCGAAGGCAAGCTGGGCCTTGGCGGGACGTTCCTGGTATCCACCGGAGCACATACCGGACGGTCACCCAAGGACAAGTTCGTCGTCCGCACCCCTTCCGTTGAAAACACGATCTGGTGGGACAACAATGCCCCCATGCAACCCGACGCCTTCGACCGCCTGCATGCCGACATGCTGGAGCATATGAAGGGCCGCGATTATTTCGTGCAGGACCTGTTCGGCGGCGCCGATCCCGCGCATCGCCTTGATGTCCGGGTCATCACCGAACTGGCATGGCACGGGCTATTCATCCGACACCTGCTGCGCCGCCCCGAGGCCGACGAGCTGGCAAGCTTCGCGCCTGAATTCACCATCATAAACTGCCCCGGCTTCAAGGCCGACCCGGCGCGCCACGGCTGCCGTTCGGAAACGGTCATCGCGCTCAATTTCGACAAGAAGCTGATCGTGATCGCCAATACCGCCTATGCGGGCGAAAACAAGAAATCGGTCTTCACCCTGCTGAATTATATCCTGCCTGGCAAGGGCATCATGCCGATGCATTGCAGCGCGAACCATGCGCCCGGCAATCCCGAAGACAGCGCCATCTTCTTCGGCCTGTCGGGCACCGGCAAGACGACGTTGTCGGCCGATCCGTCGCGCGTCCTGATCGGTGACGACGAACATGGCTGGTCCGACACCGGCATCTTCAACTTCGAGGGCGGCTGCTACGCCAAGACCATCAATCTGTCGCCCAAGGCCGAGCCCGAAATTTTTGCAACCACCTCGCGCTTCGGCACCGTGATCGAAAACATGGTCAGCGACCCCGACAGCCTTGAACTGGATTTCGAGGACAACTCGATCACCGACAACATGCGCTGCGCCTATCCGCTTGACGCGATCTCGAACGCATCCCGGACCAGCCTGGGTGGCAATCCGAAAAACGTCATCATGCTGACCTGCGACGCCTATGGCGTGCTGCCGCCCATCGCGCGGCTGACTCCGGCGCAGGCGATGTATCACTTCCTGTCAGGCTTCACCGCCAAGACGCCGGGAACCGAGGTCGGCGTGGTCGAACCGATCCCGACCTTCTCGACCTGCTTTGGCGCACCCTTCATGCCGCGCCGCCCCGAGGTCTATGGCAAGCTGCTGCAGGAAAAGATCGCCCAGCATGGCGCATCCTGCTGGCTGGTGAACACCGGCTGGACCGGCGGAGCCTTTGGCACCGGGTCGCGCATGCCCATCGCAGCCACGCGCAACCTGTTGTCGGCGGCGCTGGATGGCAGCCTGAATGAGGTCGAGTTCCGCAAGGACCCGAATTTCGGCTTCGAGGTTCCCGTCAGCGTTCCAGGCGTCAGCGATGTGCTGCTGGATCCGCGCCGGACCTGGGACGATCCTTCGGCCTATGACGCTCAAGCGCAGAAGCTGGTCCAGATGTTCTGCGACAATTTTGCGCAGTACCTGGACGCCATCGACGACGAAATCCGCGCCGCTGCCATCGGCTGAACGCCGCCATCCCGGATCACAGGGTCGGTGGTCCGGGCCAAGAGACGCGAATTTCGGGAAAAGTGCCCCGGGGCGGCATGATCAGGCGCTCCGGGGCATCTTTCTTATCATGACGCGGTCTAGCGGCGCAGGCAATGGCGCATGATCGCTTTCTGGGCATGAAGCCTGTTTTCCGCCTCGTCGAAGATCACCGAATGCGGGCCGTCCATCACCTCGCTGGTGGCTTCGTCATCGCGATGCGCCGGCAGGCAATGCATGAACAGCGCGTCAGGCCGGGCCTTGGCCATCAGGTCGGCATTCACCTGATACCCGCGCAGTTGATTGTGGCGCCGTTCCTTGGCCGATTGCGGGTCGTGCATGCTGACCCAGGTGTCGGTGACCACCAGATCCGCACCGATGACGGCCTTGTTGGGGTCGCGTTCGATCGTCACGGGATGGCCCATGGATGCCGCGTAATCCAGCCATTCGCGTTCGGGGTCCAGGGGCGGCGGACCGGTGAAGGTCAGGTCAAAGCCGAACTGCCCCGCCGCATGGGCAAAGCTTGCAAAGACGTTGTTGCCGTCGCCCGACCAGACCACCTTCTTGCCGGCGATGGGGCCGCGATGTTCCTCGAAGGTCATGATGTCGGCCATGATCTGGCAGGGGTGGGTGCGGTTCGTCAGCCCGTTGATGACCGGTACCGTGGCGTGTTCGGCCATCTCCAGCAGGGTTGCTTCCTCGAAGGTGCGGATCATGATCAGGTCGACATAGCGCGACAGCACCCGGGCCGTGTCAGCGATGGTTTCGCCATGGCCCAGCTGCATTTCCGATCCGGACAGGATCATCGTCTGCCCCCCCATCTGGCGCACGCCCACGTCAAAGCTGACGCGCGTGCGGGTCGAGGGCTTTTCAAAGATCAACGCAACCATGTGGCCTGCAAGGGGCTGTTCCTGGTCCGGCGTACCCTTGGGCAAGCCGTCACGGGCCAGTTTCATCGCCTTGGCATTGTCGATGATGGACCGCAGGTCATCGCGGTCGGTTGTATGGATATCCAGGAAATGGGTCATCTGTCTGTCTTTCGGCGATTTTCGCAAGCAAGCCTGCTTGGGGCCCCGGGGTCAAGAGGGCCCGCCCCCGGGGAAAGGTTTCAAGACGCAGATGCCCTCATCGGAGGCGGCGATGCGACATGCCCCCTATCTCAGGTCACCAAGGCGCTGGCAGCACGGTCCAGCCGGGCCACCGCCTCGGCGATCTCCTCATCCGTGATGTTCAGCGGTGGCAGCAGGCGCAGGGTGTTGTCTGCGGCGGGCACCGTCAGGATCTGCTGGTCATAGCCCGCCTTGACCAGATCGACCGGCGCGACCTTGCATTTCAGGCCCAGCATCAGCCCCTGCCCCCGCACGGCTTCGAAGACATCAGGATGAGCGGCGATCAGCCCCTCCAGCTTCTGGCGGAACAGACCGCCCTTGCGGTTCACCTCCGCCAGGAAAGCGGGTTCGGCGACGATCTGCATGACGCGCGCGCCCACGGCGCAGGCCAAGGGGTTGCCGCCATAGGTCGAACCATGGGTGCCCGCGGCCATGCCCGATGCGGCCTCCTCCGTGGCCAGCACGGCCCCCAGGGGAAAGCCGCCGCCGATGCCCTTGGCGACCATCATCACATCGGGGGTGATGCCGGCATATTCATGCGCGAACAGACGTCCGGTCCGGCCGACGCCGCATTGCACCTCGTCCAGAACCAGCAGAGCGCCGGTTTCGTCGCACAGCTCGCGGATGGCGCGCAGATCCTGATCAGAAATGGGGCGGATGCCGCCCTCGCCCTGGACGGGCTCCAGCATGACGGCGGCGGTGCGGTCGGACATGGCAGCCTTCAATGCCTCCAGATCGCCCCAGGGCAGGGTGCGAAAGCCCGGCATCAGCGGGCCAAAGCCCTTGACCATCTTTTCCGCCCCCGACGCCGCGATGGCCCCGGTGGACCGGCCGTGGAAGGCACCCTCGAAGGTGATGATTTCGATCCGCTCGGGGTCGCCTGCGTGGTCCCAGTATTTGCGGACCATCTTGATGGCCAGCTCGGCGGCCTCGGTGCCGGAATTGGTGAAGAAGACAGTGTCCGCGAAGGTGCTTTCCACCAGCGCGGTCGCCAGCCGTTCCTGCTGGGGGATCTGATAGAGGTTCGACACATGCCAGATCCTGCCTGCCTGTTCGGTCAGCGCCGCCACCAGATCGGGATTGGCATGGCCCAGCACGTTCACCGCGATGCCCGCGCCCAAGTCCAGGTATCGGGTCCCGTCGGCGGTGATGGCCCAGGCACCCTCGCCGCGTTCAAAGGACAGAGGGGCGCGATTATAGGTCGGCAGGACATGCGAAATCATGGAAATGCTCCGGCAACGGGATCAGGGAACGCGGAAGGGAAGGGCAAACGGGGGCGGGACGCGGCCCGCGGGGGCTGCGTCAGCGTCGGATGATGCGGGCACGTCGTTTGCTCATGCCCGGAAAGATGCGCAGGATGCACGCGCGACGCAAGCGCTATTTGCGCGCCCTTCACGGTTTCATGCGATAGCCGGTCTTGAGCCAGCGCCAGGCGATATACAGGACGACCGCCGCCACCGCGGTGCAGATCAGCGCGCCGCGCAGCGGCGGGGCGTCGCTGACCCCGGTGACACCATAGCGCGCCCCGTCAATCAGATAGAAGATCGGGTTCCAGTGCGACAGCATGTTGAAGGGCTGCGGCAGGGTCTGGACCGAATAGAAGGTCCCCGACAGAAAGCTGAGCGGCGTGATGATGAAATTGGTGATCGCCGCCATCTGGTCGAATTTCTGCGCCATGATCCCGGCCAGGATACCCAAGCCCCCCAGCAGCACCGCCGCCAGCAGCACGAAGCACAGCGCCCACAGCGGATGGCTGATGCCACGCTGCGTCACCAGCATCATCCCGGTCCCGATCACGGTTGCGACAAGTCCCGCCCGCACGACCGATCCCGACAGATATCCCGCCAGCAGTTCCCCCGCCGACAGCGGCGGCATCAGCGTGTCGACAATGTTGCCCTGCACCTTGGCGGCGGTGATGCTGCTGGAGGTGTTGGCGAAGCTGTTCTGGATGACCGTCATCATCAGGATGCCCGGCCCCAGAAAGACCAGGTAGGGCAGGCCCATGATCTCTCCGCGTCCCTGCCCCAAGGCCAGCGCGAAGACCACCACGAACAGCCCCGCCGTCATCAGTGGCGCAAAGATGGTCTGCTGCCAGACCGCCATGAACCGCATCACCTCGCGCGTGGCCAGGGTTCGCAGGCCAAGCCAGTTCACGCGGCCAAAACGGCGGACACCCATTGCGGGGCGGTCGGGGATCATTTGCGGGGTCATCATGCGGTCCTTGAATTTCTGTGCACCGACAGCTAAATCTCGGCATCCCGTTTCTGACGGGACCAATCGCAGGTTACAAGATGGGGCGGCAGGTCAGACCCGCCCGGAAAGGCAGCCATGTCCTGGACGGATGAACGTGTCGAGACGCTGAAGCGCATGTGGTCCGAGGGCCAGTCGGCCAGTGCCATCGCCAAAGAACTGGGGGGCGTCACCCGCAACGCCGTGATCGGCAAGGTGCATCGCCTTGGCCTGTCGAACCGCAACGACGAGGCCGAGGCCGCCCCCGCACCCGTCGCGGCAGCCCCCGCACCCGAACCCGCGGCCCCCAAGAAGCCCGCAGCGCCCAAGGTGGCCGCTCCGGCGCCCCAGCCTGCCCCCGCACGCCCCGAGCCGGTCGAGGCCGAACCCGATGAGGCCGAGGAAGAACCCGCGCCCCAGCCGGTGTTCACGCCCGTCCCCCGTCGCCCGATCGTGCCCGCAGGTCAGCCCTTGCCGCCGCAGCCTTCGGCGAACGAGATCAGCCCCGAAGCGCTGGCCTCGGTCCGTGAGGTCGAAAAGCGCGCCCGCAAGCTGTCCCTGATGGAGTTGACCGAACGGACCTGCAAATGGCCCATCGGCGATCCGGCGACCGACAAGTTCTGGTTCTGCGGGTTGCCCAGCCAATCGGGCAAACCTTATTGCGAGGCCCATGTCGGCGTCGCCTTCCAACCCATGAGCTCGCGCCGCGACCGCCGTCGCTGACGCCTTTGGCCAATGTGGAAATGCCGCCCTTCGGGGCGGCTTTTTCATGCGCGGCCGTCCTGGCGCCCATCCTTGTGGCGGATCAGGACGACGATCTGCAGGATCAGGATCGCGGCAATCAGCTCCAGCGCCTCTTCGCTGCGCCCGGCCAGCCTGTTGGTCCATTCGGCCAGATCGATCCCCCAAGGCGCCAGCTTGCGCCCCAATCCGTCCAGCGACTTGGCCACCGCATGCATCGCCAGGATCAATGCGATCAGCCATGCCGCCAGCCGTCCGGCGCGCAGGTCCCGCAACCAGGGGCCCAGATCGCGGCGCAGCAGCCTGATCCCGGCCACGATCAGCAATGACAGCACCAGCAGACCCGCAGCCTTCTGGATGAACGGCGCATCCCCCGAATAAAGCCGCAGCGACAGGACGCCGCTCTCGGTGAAGGCCTTGTCCCAGTCCAGTTCCCGCAGCCCGGCGGCCGCGACCAGCACCACCTGATGCCAGCGCCCGCGTTCCGACATCACGGCCAGCAGCCCCGCCGACAGGATCAGGTACAGCGCCGAAAGACGCTCGATCGGGCCGCTTTCGGCAAAAACGTCTTTGGGGGTGTGGGACATGACCAGCCCCGCCAGCAGGGCGATCAGGCTGGTCAGGCAGGTCAGGGCAAAGACCAGCGAAGGGGACGGAAAGCGGTGAATTGCGGTGTCTGGCAAGGGGATCTCTGTGACGGTTATGTGAAAGTCGGCCCAACTGCAGCATCAGGCCCAAAGTTGCAATCACCGCCGCGACGTCACCCCGCATACGCAGATCAGCGCGGATCTTTCATTTGCGCCCCACAAGGGCTAGAGATGCGCCGACTGAAAAGGACGCATTCCATGGCCCGCCATCTGATCACCTCTGCCCTGCCCTATATCAACGGCATCAAGCATCTGGGGAACCTTGTCGGGTCCCAGCTGCCCGCCGACCTGTTCGCCCGCTATCAGCGCGCCCGCGGACACGAGGTGATGTTCATCTGCGCCACCGACGAACATGGCACCCCCGCCGAACTGGCCGCCGCCAAGACCGGCGAGGCCGTGGCCGATTACTGCGCGCGGATGCATGCCGAGCAGGCGGAACTGGCGCGCGGCTTTGGGCTGTCCTTCGACCACTACGGACGCTCCAGCAGCGACCGCAACCGCGCCCTGACCCAGCATTTCGCAGGCCAGCTGGCCGATCGCGGCTATATCCGCGAAGTGTCGGAAAAGCAGGTCTATTCCATCACCGATGGCCGCTATCTGCCCGACCGCTATATCGAGGGCACCTGCCCCAATTGCGGTTACGACAAGGCCCGTGGCGATCAGTGCGAAAACTGCACCAAGCAGCTGGACCCCACCGACCTGATCGACCCGCGCAGCGCCATCAGCGGCAGCACTGACCTTGAGGTGCGCGAGACCAAGCACCTGTATCTGCGCCAGTCCGCGCTGAAAGACGACATCGCTGCCTGGATCGACAGCAAGACCGACTGGCCGATCCTGACCACCTCGATCGCCCGGAAATGGCTGAACGATGGCGACGGCCTGCAGGATCGCGGCATCACCCGCGATCTGGATTGGGGCGTTCCGGTCAAGCATGGCGACAAGGATTGGCCGGGAATGGAGGGCAAGGTCTTTTACGTCTGGTTCGACGCACCCATCGAATATATCGCCGCCACCGCCGAATGGGCCGATGCCAACGGTCGCAGCGACGCCGACTGGCGCAGCTGGTGGCGCAGGGACGAAGGCGCCGAGGACGTGACCTATACCCAGTTCATGGGCAAGGATAACGTCCCCTTCCACACGCTATCCTTCCCCGCGACCCTGATCGGATCGGGCGAGCCGTGGAAGATGGTCGATTACATCAAGTCCTTCAACTACCTGACCTATGACGGCGGTCAGTTCTCGACCAGCCAGGGGCGCGGCGTCTTCATGGACCACGCGCTGTCGATCCTGCCTGCCGATTACTGGCGCTGGTGGCTTCTGTCCCACGCCCCCGAATCGGGCGACAGCGAGTTCACCTGGGAAAACTTCCAGCAATCGGTGAACAAGGATCTGGCCGACGTGCTGGGCAACTTCGTCAGCCGCATCACCAAGTTCTGCCGCAGCAAGTTCGGTGAAACCGTCCCCGACAGCCCCGCCTACGGCCCCGAGGAAGACCAACTGATCGCCGATCTGACCACCCGCATCCGCACTTACGAGCGGATGATGAACGATATGGAGATCCGCAAGGCCTCGGCCGAACTCCGCGGCATCTGGGTTCGCGGCAACGAATACCTGCAATTGGCGGCTCCGTGGTCGGTCTTCAAGACCGATCCCGACAAGGCCGCGATGCAGGTGCGCATGGGCCTGAACCTGATCCGCCTTTACGGCGTCCTGTCGGAACCCTTCATCCCCTTCGCGGCCAAATCCACGCTGCAGGCAATGAACGCAGAGGATGCCGGCTGGCCCGACGATGTCGCCGCGGCCCTGCAGGCACTGCCCGCAGGCCATGCCTTCACCGTCCCCGAGGTGCTGTTCGCCAAGATCTCGGACGAAAATCGTGCCGAATGGGAGGAACGCTTCAAGGGCGTCCGCAGCTGAGGCCATCGCTGTCCCGGCTCCCGGCCGGGCTACCCAGGTAAGCCGGTTCGTCTCTCTGGCCGCCGACCCCAGGCATCTTTCCAACCAGCACGCCCCCGCCCGTTTCAGGATGCGGGGGCAAAGTCCCGGCGGCACCCAGGCCGACCGGTGGACATTCTCCGCCAGCGCGGGTCTTATCCCGATATCAAGAACGGAGATCCGGATGACCCATTGCATCCTCATCGGCGCGCCCGTGGACGAAGGGCAGCGCCGCCCCGGTTGCCTGATGGGCCCTGCCGCCTATCGCACCGCGGGGCTGGCAGGCACCCTGTCCGCCCTTGGCCACAGCGTCGAGGATCGGGGCGACGTCGCCCCCGACGCGCCCGGTGAGCAGACCTGCGACAATCCCGCCGTCCATCACCTGCCCGAAACCATCGCATGGACCCGCGCCCTGTCGCAGGCCACGCAGGCAGCCCTGCCCGATGGGATGCCCATCATCATGGGGGGCGATCATTCGCTGGCCTTGGGCACAGTGGCGGGGGTAGCGTCGCATGCCGCCAATATTGGCCGCCCGCAATTCGTGATCTGGCTGGACGCGCATAGCGATTTCCACAGCGTCGCCTCGACCACGTCGGGGAACCTGCACGGCACGCCCATGGCCTATGCCAACGGCCAGCCGGGCTTCGATCCCTTCCCGCCCTTCCCGGCCCCGATCCCGGGCGAAAACATCTGCATGTTCGGCATCCGCAGCGTCGATCCCGCCGAACTGGCGGCCATGCAGCCCACCGACATCACTGTCAACGACATGCGCGTTTTGGACGAACAGGGCATCGTCGCGCCGTTGCGCACCTTCCTTGACCGGGTGCGTGATGCCAACGGGCTGCTACATGTCAGCCTGGACGTGGATTTCCTGGACCCCTCCATCGCTCCGGCGGTGGGGACCACGGTGCCCGGGGGCGCGACCTTCCGCGAGGCGCATCTGGTGATGGAACTGCTACACGAATCCGAACTGGTGACATCGCTGGACCTGGTCGAGCTGAACCCGTTCCTGGACGAACGCGGGCGGACGGCCAAGCTGATGGTCGATCTGGTCGGCAGCCTGATGGGCCGCAAGGTCTTTGACCGCCCCACGCGCAGCTACGGCTGAGGCCCGAATGGCAAAAGGGGCGGGCACATGCCCGCCCCTTTTCACAATCGCCGGGGCCACGCCCCAAGCGTCAGATCACCACAGCTTTTCTTCGCGGGCATAGAACCGCTTAGCTGCCGCCTTGACGAAGGCACCGGCTTCCAGCCCGGTCACCCCTTCGTCGGGATGAACCCCTGCCGCCTTCAGCAGCGGTGTCGCCGCATCATCGCAACCGATGGCCTTGAGGTGGGCAAAGGCATCCGAGACGAAGTCGACCGCCGGCTTGTACTTGGCGAATTTCGCCCCGTCATCCTGCCCCAGAACCAGCGCCACCGCATCCAGCAGCACCGAAGGCGTACCGGCCAGCTGCGCCTCGGCCTTGCCGCGTTCCTTGGCGATCATGGTGACCATGCCGCCCTCGGCCTCGACCGCCGTCTTGATGGCATCGGCCTTGGCCGCGTCGCCGCCATCGCCGATCAGGATGCCGACATGACGGCCCTTCAGCGTATGCTTTGCGCTTTTCATGATCGACAGCGCGTCTGACACTGGCATGTCAACCACTGCACGATGCGGCTTGGCGGCCTCGGGCAGATCCTCGGCCAGTCCCTCGGCGACCATCTCGGCCAGCTCTTCGTCGATGACGCGCAGATGGCCCAGCACGCGCTGGATCACGTGACCCAGACCCACCTTCGACAGCTCGAACGTGATCGCATCGGCGATGTGATGCTGCTCCGGCTCGGTCTGGCTGCGATAGAACAACCGCGCCTGGCTATAGTGATCGCCGAACAATTCCGGGCGCACCCGCAGCTTCTGGTCGGGTTCATTGCCCAGATCGGTCATCTTCTCGACCGTCTTGAAGCCCTGATCCGTGGCGCGGGGACCGGGATCTTCGCCCGCCTGATCCAGGCTGTTGGGCTCGTAATTGGCACGCCCCTTCGGCACCGCCATCTGCATCATGCCGTCGCGCTGGAAGTTGTGCATCGGGCATTTCGGCGCGTTGATCGGGATCTGGTGGAAATTCGCCGTCCCCAGACGCGACTTCTGCGTGTCCAGATAGCTGAACAGGCGCCCCTGCAACAGCGGGTCGTCGGTGAAATCGATGCCGGGCACGATATTGGCGGGGCAGAAGGCCACCTGCTCGGTCTCGGCAAAGAAGTTATCCGGATTGCGGTCCAGAACCATGCGCCCCACGATGCGGACGGGAATGTCCTCTTCGGGGATCAGCTTGGTCGAATCAAGCACGTCGTAGGGCTGCTTGGCGGCCCATTCGGCGTCGAAGGTCTGGATGCCCAGTTCCCATTCAGGGTAATCGCCGGCCTCGATGGCTTCCCACAGGTCCTGACGGTGGTAATCCTGATTGGCACCGGCGGTCTTGACGGCCTCGTTCCAGACTTGGCTCTGCAGGCCCAGCTTGGGCTTCCAGTGGAACTTGACGAAGGTGGACTTGCCCTCGGCATTGACCAGCCGGAAGGTGTGGATGCCGAAACCTTCGATCATGCGCAGGCTGCGCGGAATGCCGCGGTCGGACATGGCCCACATGACCATATGCATCGATTCCGGCATCAGCGACACGAAATCCCAGAAGGTGTCATGCGCGCTGGCGGCCTGGGGGTAGCCCTTGTCGGCCTCCATCTTGACCGAATGGATCAGGTCGGGAAACTTGATCGCGTCCTGAATGAAGAAGACAGGGATGTCGTTGCCGACCAGGTCCCAATTGCCTTCCTCGGTATAGAATTTAACGGCGAAACCGCGCACGTCACGGGGCGTATCGACGCTGCCTGCGCCGCCTGCCACAGTGGAAAAGCGCGTAAAGACCGGAACCCTGGTCTTCTTCGACAAAAGACTGGCCGTGGTCAGTTCCGGAATCGGGTCGGTGCATTCGAAATAGCCATGCGCGCCCGAACCGCGGGCGTGGACGATCCGCTCCGGGATACGCTCGTGGTCGAAATGGAAAATCTTTTCGCGAAGAACGAAATCTTCCAGCAGCGTCGGACCCTTGGCTCCGGCTTTCAGGCTGTTCTGGTTGTCGGAAATGGGAATGCCCTGGTTGGTGGTCAGCGTGTCGCCACCTCGTTGGTGCAATTCGCCTGCGTTGCCGTGCTGGTCGGTGATGTGGGACATGCTGGCCTCCTCGTGCTGCTGGCGCGTCTGGGGCTTCAACTTGCGGGAGGGGCCGCAGTTCCCCTTTTGATGCATGAACTTCATCAAGTCCCTTGCCGAAGGGGGCGGGGTTTGCGATATGCCAAGACGGTCACGCGGACGTGGCGAAATCGGTAGACGCACCAGACTTTAATATTTGGAGTGCCCGTCGGGAAACCGGCGGAGTAGAACCGCTCAAATTCGGGGAAAGCTGTGGGGGTCGCCCCTCGTGCCAATCCCGAGCCAAGCCCGAGCCATCGGGAAGGTGTAGAGACTAGACGGGCGGCACCTGGGACTCCTTGCGGGGTGATGGTGAAGGGATAGTCCAGACCACGAACGCCCGAAAGGCGGCGGCGAAAGTCGAAGTGGTACGAAAATCTGTTTTCCGTAAGGAAGTGCGGGTTCAAGTCCCGCCGTCCGCACCACCACCCTTCTTCAGCATCGCCCGGACGCCATGGCCGCCGCCTGCGGCAGCCCGCGCAGGCGCATCATGGCCCAGACCCCCATCATCGGGCCGGGCAGCAGCGCCAGGAAGGCCCATCGCCAGCCCCCCAGCAGCGCCGCCACATGCGGCATCAGCCAGATCGCGACCACCGTCAGCGCAAAACCCAGGGCCAGCTGCAACGTCAGGGCCGTTCCGACAAGGCGCGGGTCCGACAGTTCGGTCACGGCGGCCGAGAACTGGGCGCTGTCGCCGATGATGCTGATCCCCCAGACAATCGCCACCAGCACCAGCAGCCAGGCCGGGCCGCCCCATGCTAGGCAGACCAGCACCGTACAGCATCCCGATATCGTCATCATGCCCGCCGTGGTCAGGCAACGCCCGATCCGGTCGGACAGCCAGCCGCCGATCGCGCAGCCGATCACCCCCGATGCGATCACCGCGAAGGTCAGCCCCGAGGCGCTGCCCACAGGCAACCGGCCCGCCTGCATCGCCGCGATGGAAAAGGACAGGAACCAGGCCCACATGGCATAAAGCTCCCACATATGGCCGAAATAACCCAGATTGGCCAGGCGGACCGGGCGATTGCGCAGCACGGCCACGGTCTGGCGCGGATCGAAACGGGCGCGGGCGAAACCATGCGGCCCCTCGCGCACGGCCAGGCCGAAGATCGCCGCCGAACTCAGCGCGGCGATGCTGGCCCCCGCGACGACCAGCCGCCAATCCAGCCCCTGCCCCAAGGCGCGCAGCAGATGCGGCGCCGCCGACCCGACCGTCAGCGCGCCCACCAGCAGCCCCATGGCCAGCCCGCGACCGGTGACGAACCAGGTCGCCATCAGCTTCAGGGCCGGGGGATAGACGCCCGCCAGCGCAAATCCGGTGGCCATACGCGCCAGAAGCAGGCCGCCGAAACCTGGCTCCAGCAGGACGGCGGCATTGGCCAGCGCTGTCAGGATGGCGGCGATGGCGATCAGCCGGGTCATCGGCATGATGTCAGGCAGGTTCACGGCCGACGACGCCAGCGCCCCCAGCACAAAGCCGATCTGCACCGCATTCGTCAGCCAGGCGGCCTGCCCGTTGGACAGCGCCCAGTGCGCCGCCAGGTCGGGACCGATGGCCGTGGTCGAAAACCAGCAGGCCATCGCCCCGATCACGCCAGCGCAGATCAGGGCCAGCGCCGACCATCGGCCGCGCGCAGGTTGGATCTGGCCAGCGATCAGGTCTCGACCTGCTGGGGTTCGCGCGCAGGACGTCCGATGATGTCGCGCAGGGCCTCCAGTTCGATGAAATTGTCGGCCTGGCGGCGCAGGTCATCGGCGATCATCGGGGGCTGGCTGCGGATCGTGGAGACGACCGACACGCGGACGCCCTGCCGCTGCAGGGCCTCGACCAGGGGACGGAAATCGCCGTCGCCCGAGAAGATGACGATATGGTCCAGATGGGGGGCCAGTTCCATCGCGTTGACCGTCAGCTCGATATCCATGTTGCCCTTGATCTTGCGGCGGCCCTGGGCGTCGGTGTATTCGCGGGCGGGCTTGGTCACCACGCAGAAACCGTTGTAGTGCAGCCAGTCGACCAGCGGGCGGATCGGGGAATATTCGTCGCCCTCGACCAGGGCGGTATAGTAATAGGCGCGGGTCAGCTTGCCGCGCCGGTCGAATTCCTGGCGCAGCAGCTTGTAGTCAATGTCGAAACCCAGCGATTTCGCCGCCGCGTAGAGATTTGCGCCGTCTATGAAGATCGCCAATCTGTCATCTTTGTAAAACATTTTGTTGCCTTTGATGGACTTGCAAGATCAAGGCGCCTATCGCACGTGCGGGGTGAGGGACCCGTTCGTATTCAAATCACGCCATGTTATCTGTAGGACGAAGGATAAACTATGGTTAACCTGTCTTTTGGTATCGTTGCGCTTGGCGCAAATATTCCCGGACCGGCGCAGGACCTTTGGGCCAGCTTGCGCAGTGCATTGATCATTTTGCACGAACACCCTGAAATTTCAATATCTTCTGTCAGTCGCTTCTGGCGAACGCCGGCCTTTCCTGCGGGTTCCGGACCCGATTTCGCCAATGCCGTGGCGGTGATCGCGTCCTCGTTGCCGGCCGAGCCTCTGCTGGAGGCGTTGCACGCGATCGAAGCGGATTTCGGTCGCGACCGCAGCACGGGCCGCTGGTCGGCGCGTGTGCTGGATCTGGATCTGATCGCCTTGGACGACGTGATCGCCCCCGATGCCGAGATGCTGCGCCACTGGATCGATCTGGCCCCCGATCAACAGCGCCGTCGCGCGCCCGAACAGCTGATCCTGCCCCACCCGCGGCTGCAGGATCGCGGCTTTGTTCTTGGCCCCTTGGCCGAGATCGCGCCGGAATGGCGCCACCCCCTGACCGGGCGGACCGTCGCCCGGATGCTGGCCCGGCTGCCGGACGATGCGACGGCAGGAATGACGCCCCTGAACCCCGCCGATTTCCCTGCTTTGGCTTGACAATCCGCCCGGTTCTGCCCATCAGTCCTTTTTCGCCCCGAATATCCGATTCGCAACTGCACAGGTGATTCATGGCCCGCGTAACGGTTGAAGACTGCGTCGACAAAGTTCCCAACCGCTTTGATCTGGTGATGCTCGCCTCGCATCGCGCCCGCGAAATCACGGCCGGCTCTGCGCCGACCGTCGATCGTGACAACGACAAGAACCCGGTCGTCGCCCTGCGCGAGATCGCGGACGAAACCCAACCCGTCGATGAGCTGCGCGAGCGGATGATCGAATCGACCCAGACCCAGATCGAGGTCGACGAGCCGGAAGAAGACGCCATGGCGCTTCTGCTGGGTGCCGAAGTGGATCGTCCCAAGCCCGCCGACGAGGAATCGGAAGAGCGGATGCTGCGGATGATGCTGGAAGCCAACCAGCGCGGCTGATACGAACGCACGAAAGCACAGGGCAGACGAGGTCTTCGACACTATCATGATTGACGTCGAGGATCTGCTTGCCCTGGTGCGAAACTACAACCCGCGCAGCAATGCCGCCCTGATCCGCGACGCCTATGAATATGGGATGCGGATGCATGAGGGCCAGTTCCGCCATTCCGGCGAACCCTATTTCACCCATCCCATTGCCGTCGCCGCCATCCTGACCGAAATGCGGCTGGATGATGCCACCATCATCACCGCCCTTCTGCACGACACGATCGAGGACACCCGCTCGACCAAGGAAGAGGTCGCGGGCATGTTCAGCCCCGAGATCGCCGAACTTGTCGATGGCGTGACCAAGCTGACCAATCTGGAACTGTCCAGCACCCAGTCCAAGCAGGCCGAGAACTTCCGCAAGCTGTTCATGGCCATGTCGCGTGACATGCGGGTCATCCTGGTCAAGCTGGCCGACCGGCTGCACAACATGCGCACCATCCGGTCCATGCGCCCCGACAAGCAGGTCAAGAAGGCGCGCGAGACGATGGACATCTATGCCCCGTTGGCGGGCCGGATGGGCATGCAGTGGATGCGCGAGGAGCTGGAGGACCTGGCCTTCAAGGTCATCAACCCCGAAGCCCGCAGCTCGATCATTCGCCGCTTTGTCAGCCTGCAGAAGGACAGCGGCGACATCATCGGCAAGATCACCAGCGACATCCGCGCCGAACTGGAACGCGAAGGCATCGACGCCGACGTCTTCGGCCGCGCCAAGAAGCCCTTCAGCGTCTGGCGCAAGATGCAGGAAAAGCAGCTGGCCTTTTCACGTCTGTCCGACATCTATGGTTTTCGCATCATCACGCGCAGCGAAATGGACTGCTATCGCGTGCTGGGCGTCATCCATCACCGCTGGCGCGCCGTGCCGGGGCGGTTCAAGGATTACATCAGCCAGCCGAAATCGAACGGCTACCGCTCGATCCACACGACGGTATCCGGGCGTGACGGCAAGCGGGTCGAGGTGCAGATCCGCACCCGCCAGATGCACGAGGTCGCCGAGGCCGGCGTCGCCGCGCACTGGGCCTATCGCGACGGCGTGCGCACCCGGAACCCCTTTGCCGTCGATCCGGCCGAATGGATCGCCAGCCTGAACGACCGCTTCGACACCGAGGACCACAACGAGTTCCTGGAACACGTCAAGATGGAGATGTACCAGGACCAGGTGTTCTGTTTCACCCCCAAGGGCGACGTGATGCAGCTGCCGCGCGGCGCAACCCCGATCGATTTCGCTTATGCGATCCACACCCGGTTGGGCAATTCCTGCGTCGGCGCCAAGATCGACGGCATCCGCGTGCCGCTCTGGACACGCCTGCGCAACGGCCAGTCGGTCGAGATCATCGCCGCCAGCGGCCAGCGCCCGCAGATGACTTGGCTGGACATCGTGGTCACCGGCCGTGCCAAGGCCGCGATCCGGCGGTCCCTGCGCGAGGAAGACCGCGACCGCTTCATCCGGTTGGGGCGCGAACTGGTGCGCGTCAGTTTTGAACATGTCGGGCGCAAGGTGACCGACAAGGCGCTGCGCACAGCCGCCAAGCAGATGAGCCTGCCATCCGCCGAAGAACTGCTGGCCCGCATCGGCAGCGCCGAGAATTCCGCCAAGGAGGTTCTGGGCGTCCTTTATCCCGAACTGGTCGATCGCCACGACG
This sequence comes from Paracoccus sediminilitoris, assembly GCF_003259195.1. Taxonomy (GTDB): domain Bacteria; phylum Pseudomonadota; class Alphaproteobacteria; order Rhodobacterales; family Rhodobacteraceae; genus Paracoccus; species Paracoccus sediminilitoris. The sequence goes on along the minus strand of NZ_QJPK01000008.1, from coordinate 36,570 downwards.
AGATCGACAGCGAACGTCCCTTCGCCGGCTTGGAAGCCGACGCCAATTTCAAGCGCGCGCCCTGCTGCAACCCCTTGCCGGGCGAACGCATCGTGGGCATCACCTATCGCGGGGCGGGCGTGGTCATCCATGCCATCGACTGCCCGGTGCTGGCCGAATTCGAGGACAGCCCCGACCGTTGGGTCGATCTGCAATGGCGCGAGGGGCGTCATCCCGCCGCCTATTCCACCATGCTGCACCTGACCATCCGTCACGACGCAGGCGTGCTCGGGCGCATCTGCACCTTGATCGGCGCGCAGGGGGCCAATATTTCGAACCTGGAATTCATCACGCGCAAGTCGGATTTCTATCGCATCGAGGTCGATCTGGAATTGCGGGACCATGAGCACCTGCACAACCTGCTGACCGCACTGGAGGCAGAAAGCGATGTCGCCCATGTCGAACGCATTCGCGACCCTGCGCTGAAACCCTAAGGCCTTCGGACCGTTGGGGTCCGTGACCATCAAAGATCGGGTGTCACTTGTTCAAAAGACGCAAACCGCGCAGCTACGGGCAGATCGCCAGCGAGATGATCTATCCCCGCGGCGGATGGGGTCGCGCGACGCGCTATGTCATGTACCGCCTGCGCCGCCTGCCCGACCACCCGCATCGCATCGCGCGCGGGGTGGCGTCCGGTGTCTTCGTGTCCTTCACGCCTCTGTTCGGGTTTCATTTCCTGTCGGCGGCGGCGACGGCCTGGATCATCGGCGGCAATATCCTGGCGGCCCTGCTGGCGACCTTTGTCGGCAATCCGGTCACCCTGCCCTTCATCGCCTTCGCCTCGACCGCGGTGGGACGTCACATTCTGGGCCTTGAGGGCGATCTGTCGCCGCATTTCATCTTTCGCGAATTTTCCCGCGCCACCAGCGAGATCTGGCACAACATCCATTCCATGTTCGGCCCCAAGGTCGCGCATTGGAACATGCTGCATGATTTCTTCTTCGAGATCTTCTGGCCCTATGTTGTGGGCGGCACGATCCTGGGGCTGGTCGTGTCGGTCGGGGTGCATTACGTCACCGTGCCGGTCTTTCGCGCCTATCAGCGGCGGCGGGAAAAGAAGATGGCCGACCGGATCGAGCGCGCCTCGCAGCGTGCCGCGGCGCTGGCGCTGCAACGGGCGGCAGCCCTGCGCGACCATCCGGGCGATGGGGATGTCCGGCCCGACCAAGACTGGCAGCCCCCTCAGTAACCCTTGGCGCGATCCACCAGGTTGTCGACCGGCTGGCCCTGCATGGCGCGCCGCAGGTTTTGCACCGCGACCGGGGCCGCCGTCGCGGGGCGGGTGTCGGCGGCGACATGGGGCGTGACCGTAATGCCGGGATGGGTCCAGAACGGATGGTCGGGGGCCAAAGGTTCCGACCGAAAGACGTCCAGCACCGCATGGGCCGGGCGCCCATCGTTTAGCCCCTGCAGCAACGCGTCATCGTCGATCAGCGTGCCGCGCCCGGCATTGATGATCCAAGCGCCCTTCGGCAGCAGGGCCAGCCTGCGCGCATCCAGCAGGTTTCGCGTGTCGGCCGTGTCGGGCAGCAGGCAGATCACGATCTGCGATCCGGCCAGCACATCGTCCAGGTGGGCCAGCGGATGCATGGCGATCCCCGGCACGGCCCGACCCGAATGGCTGACGCCGGTCACCGGAAACCCGATCGACCCCAGCATGGCCGCCGTGGCCCGCCCGAGTTCGCCCACCCCCAGGATGGTGACCGGGCGTTCCGGGGCCAGCGGCGGGATCTGGCCGTTCCGCCAGGTGCCGTCCTGGGCATAGCCGTCCATCCCCAGATGCGCCCGCATCGCCCAGCCCGTGCAATATTCGGCCATGCCCTGCGCCAGACCCGGATCGACCATCCGCGCCAGGGGCTGGGTCAGGGTGTCGTTGGTGACGATCCGTTCGACTCCGGCCCAAAGGCTCTGGACAAGGCGGACGTTCCGATAGGGCGTGAAATCGGTGATATCGCCGCCGGGGGCATAGATGATGGCATCGAAGCTGGCGGGATCGCCGTCGCGATGCAGATCGATGCCCGGATCGGCGGCGCGCAGGGCGGGCGCCCACTCGTCCCAGGATGCGGGGGATGCGGAAAAACGGACCTTCATGACGTCACCTCGGTCTGTGGACATGGGCGGATTGCACCAGGCCAAAGCCCAGCATCAGGATCATCAGCGACGTGCCGCCATAGCTGACCAGCGGCAGGGGCGACCCTTTGGCGGGCAGCAACCCCATCACCGTGGCCATGTTGATGGCGAAATACAAAAAGAACGTCCCGCTGATGCCGATGGTGATCAGACTGGCAAAACGGTCCCGGTTCGACAGCGCCGAATAGAGGCAGAACCCCACGATCAGCATATAGAGCGCCAGCAGCGAGAAGGCCCCGATAAAACCGAACTCCTCGGACAGGACGGTGAAGATGAAATCGGTGTGCTTCTCGGGCAGGAAGTTCAGCCGCGATTGCGTCCCCTGCATGAAGCCACGCCCCGACCAGCCCCCCGACCCAAGCGCGATCTGGCTCTGGATGATGTTATAGCCCGCGCCCAAGGGATCGGCGGTCGGATCAAGGAAGGTGTCGATGCGGCGATACTGGTAATCCTTCAGCAACTGCCAGTCGGTGCCGCGCGAATGCATCACGGCATAGACCATGCCGACCCCCGCCCCGATCACCGCCCCGAAATACCAGAGCGACACGCCAGCGGCGAACATCACGATGCCGCCCCCGGTGATCAACATGATCGAGGTGCCCAGGTCCGGCTGCATCAGCACCAGCCCCGTCGGCGCCAGGATCAGCACCACCGGGATCAGCACCCAAAGCGGCCGCGACACCTTTTTCAGGTCCAGCCAGTCGTAATAGGCCGCCAGCAGCAGCACTTGGGATATCTTCATCAGCTCGGATGGTTGCAGGCGAATGGGGCCGATATCGATCCAGCGCTGCGCGCCCATGCCGATGGCCCCGAACAGGTCCACCGCCACCAGCAGCAGGAAGCAGACCACATAGGCCGACACCGAGATCCCGCGCCAGAACCACATCGGCACGAAGGCCAGCCCCAGCATGATGACCATGCCGACGGCAAAGCGGTACATCTGCGGCTGCGCCCAGGTTTCGATCTGACCGCCCGCCACGGAATAGAGCATCAGGAAACCGATGCAGCAGACAGCGGTGATCAGAAGGACCAGCGGCCAGTTGATGAAGAAGACCTTGCGCAGCCCGGTGGGGACCTGTGCGACCTGATAGTCCAGATATGACATGGGCCCCTCAGGCGCGGCTGCGGCCGGGGCGCGGGGCCTCGGGCGTGTAAAGCTGCATGGCGTCGTGACGCGCTTCCATGTCGGCGCGCTGGTTGGACGGGACGGCATCCAGCGGTGGCAGGCCGCCGTTCAACGCGAACAGCAGGATGTCGCGGGCGATGGGGGCCGCAACGGTGGACCCACCGCCGCCATGTTCCACCACCACCGACACGGCATAGCGCGGGGCCTCGTAGGGGGCATAGCAGACGAACAGCGCGTGGTCGCGGCGTTCCCACGGCAGCTGGTCGTTGGAGATCACCCCCCGGGCGCGTTCGGCAGCGGTGATGTTGCGCACCTGGCTGGTGCCGGTCTTGCCGACCATGCGCCAATCCTCGCGTTCGATCCTGGCCTTGCGGGCGGTGCCGCGGGCGCTGTTCATCACCGCATCCATCCCCGCACGCGCCACCCGCAGTGACGATTCGCTGATGTCCAGCGGCGGGAAATCGGAAGCCACCTTCTTGACCCCGTCGACCGACCGGATCAACTGCGGTTCGATCACCCGACCCGATGCGACCCGCGCGGTCATCACCGCCAGCTGCAGGGGCGATGCCAGCACATAACCCTGCCCGATCGAGGCGTTCAGGCTGTCGCCGATCTGCCAGGCCTGGTCGTAACGGGTCTTCTTCCAGGCCCGGTCGGGCGCGATGCCTTCGGACACCGCCGACATCGGCAGATCGTGCTTGACCCCGATGCCCAGCTTGCGCGCCATCACGGCGATCCGGTCGATCCCGACACGCTGCGCCAATTCATAATAATAGACGTCGCAACTTTCCTCGAGACTCTTGACCGCGTCGACCGAACCATGGCCGCCCCGGCTCCAGCAATGGAAGCGGCGGCCGCCCAGTTCGGTATAGCCCGGGCAGAAGAAGCGGCTGCCGGCATTGATGACGCCCGATTCCAGCCCCGCCAGCAGCGTCACCAGCTTGAAGGTCGATCCCGGCGGATAGACCCCCTGCACCGTCTTGTCAGCCAGCGGGCGGTGGTCGTGATCCATCAGACCGCGGTAATCCGTGCTGGAAATGCCGCGCACGAACTTGTTCGGATCAAAGCTGGGGGATGAACAGATGGCGACCAGCTCGCCCGTGTGGCAATCCATGACGACGGCGGCGGCGCTTTCCTGGCCCATGCGCTGCGCGCAGTAATTCTGTAGCTGGGCATCGACGGTCAGCTGGACCGTGGCGCCCTGTTCGCCTTCCTGGCGCGACAGCTGGCGCATCTCTCGGCCGGTGCTGTTGACCTCGACCCGGCGGGCGCCGGCCTTGCCGCGCAGCACTTCCTCAAGACGGCCTTCGACGCCGATCTTGCCCAACTGGAAATCGGGCAGCCGCAGCACCGGGTCCGGATCCTCGATCCGCGACAGGTCGTAATCGGATACCGGGCCGACATAGCCCATGACATGCGCCAGATCGCCCGCGCGCGGATAGGCCCGCGACAGCGCCGATTCCGGGGTGACCCCCGGCAGGGACGGCGCGTTGACGGCAATGGTGCTGAACTGTTCCCAGGACAGGCGATCGGCCAGCACGATCGGCGTGATGGCGCTGCGCTTGGAAAATTCGTCGCGCAGTTCGGCCATGCGGGCATCGCTGATCGGGATCAGCTGGGCCAGCCGCTGCAGCACCGGCTCGACATCGCCGCCCGCTTCCTCGCGGGTCAGGGTGACGCGGTAATTCTGTTCGTTCCCCGCCACGATCAGGCCGTTCCGGTCCAGGATCAGCCCGCGCGACGGCGGCAGCAGGCGGATCTTGATCGAGTTGCCATCCGCCAGCATCCGGTATTCATCGGCATGGTCCAGCTGCATCGACCGCATCTTCAGCGCCAGCGTCGTCACGGTGCCGACCTGAATTCCGGCCAGCAGCAGGCCGCGACGGGTGATGCCCCGGTTGCTGTCGACGATATCGCGTTGAGATTTCTTCATCCCGGAACCCTTCTTACGCGCCCTCGGGGCGACCCACGCGGCGCAGACCCAAAAGCCAGCGCGCGGCAAAGATCACCAGGGGATAGGCCAGCACGGTGGCCAGGAATTGCAGGATGACCTGTCCCAATGCCGGCACCGGCAGGACGAACAGGATCTGGACCAAGCGGTTCCCCAGCATCATCAGGCCGATCAGGGTCGTCACCCTGACCCATTCAACCATGAATGGCTGATCACGCCAACGGTGCTCGCGAAGTCGTGCGGCCTCGCTGCCCATCAGGACGAAGGCGGTCCACAGGCCAAGCGGGCGCATCAGCAGGATATCCTCGATCAGGACGGCGATCACGATGACCGGCGCCGACAGCTGGTCGGGGCGGCGCAGCACCCAGGCCAGGATCAGCGCCAGCGTCATGTCGGGTCCGGGCCAGCCCATGATGCCGCCCTTCAGCGGCAGCAGCCGGATGAACAACAGCACCGCCGCCGAAAGCAGGAACACCGCCGTGCCGGTCACGAAGCTGCGGCTTGGCAACTGGATCATGGCGCGGTGCCCGGATCCAGCGCATCGGTGGCGGATGCGGCCTCGACGGGGCTGTCGGGCAACATCGGGCCGATAAAGCCCTCGGCGCCGCGGCGGATGACGGCGGTGGTGTCGACAACGGCCTCGGCGGGATGGGACCGAAGGACGCGCAGGAATTCCAGCCGGCCATAGTCGGCGGCCATGCGGACGCGCATCCGCCCGTCCGTCCCTTGCGCCACCTGCCCCACCAGCAGCCCCGGCGGGAAAACTCCGCCATCGCCCGAGGTGACGATCCGGTCGCCCGGTCGCACGTTGTCGCCCGATTCGATGAATTCCAGCACCGGCAGGGGCGTGTTGTCCCCCGTGGCCAGCGCGCGTTCGCCCGTCGGCTGGACCACCACCGGGATGCGCGACGACGGGTCCGTCAGCAGCACGACCCGGCTGCTGCGCTGTCCCACGCCCGCGATCCGGCCCACCAGGCCCAGGCCGTCCATCGTGGCCCAGCCTTCGATGATGCCGTCGCGCGCGCCCACGTTCAGCAGCACCGATTGCCGGAACGCCGAACCACTGTCCATCGTCACCACGCCCGTGACGCTGGTCAGCGCCGGGTCCAAGCGGACATTGTTCTGTGCCAAAAGCTTGCTGTTTTCCTGTTCCAGCTGGACGGCGGCCTCTTTCCAAGCGGACATGCGCTGCAATTCGCGGCGCAATTCCTGGTTCTGTTCGTACAGCCGGGCATAGCTCTGGAAGCCCGCGACCATTTCAGAGACACGGGTCACCGGCACCAGCGCCCATTCGAAACGCGGCACGATCCGGTCGATCATGGCGGTGCGCATCTGTTCGGCGCGCGGGCTGTCGATGCGCCAGAACAGGAACAGCGCCAGCAGCGCAAGCGCCATCACCGCAATCAGGATGCGCCGGACAGGGGTGGCGAAATCTGGTCCTTTGCGGGCCATTCAGGAACTCCGCATGGGCAGATCAGCTGTCGTAGTCGATGACGTGGCGCAGCTGCTTTTCGAATTCCAGGGCCTTGCCGGTGCCAAGCGCGACGCAGCTCATGGGTTGGTCGGCCAGGCTGATCGACAGGCCGGTCTGCTCGCGCAGCGCCAGGTCCAGTTCGCCCAGCATCGCGCCGCCGCCGGTCAGCATCACGCCCCGGTCGACGATGTCGGCGGCCAGGTCCGGCGGGGTCGCTTCCAGCGCGACCATCACGGCCTCGCAGATGGCTTGGACCGGCTCGGTCAAGGCTTCGGCGATCATCGCCTGGCTGACCTCGATCTCCTTGGGGATGCCGTTCAGCAGGTCGCGGCCGCGCACCATCAGGGTGGCGCCGCGCCCGTCATCAGGCATGCGGGCGGTGCCGATGCTGGTCTTGATGCGTTCGGCGGTCGAATCGCCGATCAGCATGTTCTGGTTGCGGCGCAGATAGTTGATGATCGCCTCGTCCATGCGGTCGCCGCCGATGCGGACGGAACGGGCATAGACCACATCGCCCAACGACAGGACCGCCACCTCGGTGGTGCCGCCGCCGATGTCGACGACCATGCTGCCGGTCGGTTCGGTGATGGGCATGCCTGCACCGATGGCCGCGGCGATGGGCTCGGCGATCAGGCCGGCCTTGCGGGCACCTGCGGACAGGACCGACTGGCGGATCGCGCGCTTTTCAACCGGGGTCGCGCCATGGGGCACGCAGACGATGATCTTGGGCTTGGAAAACGTCGTGCGCTTGAAGACTTTCTTGATGAAGTGCTTGATCATCTGCTCGGCGCTGTCGAAATCTGCGATGACGCCTTCGCGCATCGGGCGGATGGCCTCGATGCTGCCGGGCGTGCGGCCCAGCATCAGCTTGGCGTCCTCGCCCACGGCCAGGACCTGACGCTTGCCGTCCTTGACGTGATAAGCCACGACCGAGGGTTCGTTCAGAATGATGCCCTTGCCCTTGACATAGATCAGCGTGTTCGCCGTCCCCAGGTCGATTGCGATGTCGGTCGAAAACAAACCGCCGAATGCCATGCCCGTATCCTTTTCGTGCCGGTTGGCCCGGCCTGCCCTGCTTTGAAATCAGTCTTGGGACCATGAACGGCCCTGAATCGCCCCTGCAGGCTTGGCCCCGTATAGAACCCTGACCCGCAGGCGAAAAGCCCCGATACACGCGAAACACGGCAAAGGCGGCTTATCGCGCGCGGGAAACGGGCCCGTTCCGCGACGGAAACGGGCCTTGGATTGATCAGTGCGAATACATGCTGATCTGCTTGGCGTCGCTGCCCTGCCCGGTCATCGCACGGCGCAGGATCAGCCGGTTCAGCGCGCCGACATAGGCCTTGACCGATGCCAGGATCGTGTCCGTGTCGGCGGCTTGGCCGGTGACGATGCGGCCCTCCTCCTCCATGCGGACGCTGACGGTGGCCTGGGCGTCGGTGCCCTCGGTCACGGCGTGCACCTGGTAAAGCTGCAGCCGCGCCTCGTGCGGAAAGATCTGTCGCACGGCCTTGAAACAGGCATCGACCGGGCCGTCGCCGGTGGTTTCGGCCTGTTTTTCGACGCCGTCGACCGTCATGGTCAGCTGCGCCGACTGGCCGTCCGTGCCGCAGATCACGCGCAGATGCTTGACCTGCAGGTGGTCGTCCTGGGTGTTGGCGGCAGCGTCCAGCACCAACGCGACGATGTCCTCGTCAAAGACCTCCTTCTTGCGGTCGGCCAGTGCCTTGAACCGCACGAAGATGTCCTTGAGCTGGTTGTCGCCCACCTCGTATCCCAGATCGGCCAGCTTGGCGCGCAGGGCGGCGCGGCCCGAATGCTTGCCCATGGCGATGTTGTTCTCGGTCAGGCCGATATCAGCGGGGCGCATGATCTCGAAGGTCTCGACGTTCTTCAGCACGCCGTCCTGGTGGATGCCCGATTCGTGCAGGAAGGCGTTCTTGCCGACGATGGCCTTGTTGAACTGCACCGGGAAGCCCGAGACCGAGGCCACGCGGCGCGAGATGCCCATGATCTTGGTCGTGTCGATGCCCGTCTGGAACGGCATGATATCGTTCCTGACCCGCATCGCCATCACCACCTCCTCCAGCGCGGTGTTGCCGGCGCGTTCGCCCAGGCCGTTGATCGTGCATTCGATCTGCCGGGCACCCGCTTCGACGGCGGCCAGTGCGTTGGCGGTCGCCATGCCCAGGTCGTTATGGCAATGCGTGGCAAAGATGATGTCGTCGGCGCCCGGCACGCGTTCCAGCAGCATGCGGATCAGCTGGGCACTTTCGCGCGGCGCGGTATAGCCGACGGTGTCTGGGATGTTGATCGTCGTGGCCCCCGCCTTGATGGCGATTTCCACCACGCGGCACAGGTAGTCATGCTCGGTCCGGGTGGCGTCCATGGGCGACCATTGGACGTTGTCGCAAAGGTTCCGGGCATGGCTGACGGTCTGCTCGATCCGTTCGGCCATCTGGTCCATGTCCAGGTTCGGAATGGCGCGGTGCAGGGGCGATGTCCCGATGAATGTGTGGATGCGCGGCTGGCGGGCATGCTTCACGGCCTCCCAGCAGCGGTCGATATCGGGGATCTGCGCGCGGGCCAGGCCGCAAATGACGCTGGTCTTGGCCATTTTGGCAATCTCGGAAACGGCGGCGAAATCACCTTCGGATGCGATGGGAAAGCCGGCTTCGATCACATCGACGCCCATTTCGTCCAGCATGCCGGCGATTTCCAGCTTTTCGGCATGGGACATGGTGGCGCCGGGGGATTGTTCGCCGTCGCGAAGCGTGGTGTCGAAAATCACGACGCGGTTCTTGTCGGTCATCTGTCTGTCTTTCTTACGGCCCGCATAGGGCTTTCTGCGTGTCTGGGGTTGGGACCCGGGCCATGACCTGACTGAGCGGCGGCCCGGACGACCCGCTCAGCGCAGCGTAAGACGCAACAGACCACGGAGATGCACGGCCGGAAGCGCCCCTCGGGGCGCTAGCATGGCGGCGGATATCTGGTGCTTCCGGATCATGGGGCCGAATATGCAGGCCCGGCCGGTGATTGAAAAGACAAAAATGCATCCGCCCGGTGGCGTCGCCCGACTGCGGCGTCGCCCGACTGCCGCACCCCGCCCCGGCCTTGCCCGCGACACAAGCAGTTCACCCGTCGCCGGGGCCGCGGGATATGTATCGCTACATTTTCGCTGGTCCTTGGCGAAAGCTGTGCCTATCCTTTCAGCACCGACATAATAAAACGAAAACCAACAGATGAGGGTAAGATGTCACGCAAACTGGTCGTCGGTTTCGACGGCAGCGATGCATCGCTGCGGGCGCTTGATTTCGCCATCTCACGCGCGCAGGCACAAGGGGACAGCCTGCTGATCGCCCATGTGCTGGAATGGTCGCCCTACAGCTTCCTGACCCCCAGCGAGCTGGAAGAACGCCACCGCCGCCGCAAGGAGGAACTGCTGCGCGCCGAAACGGCCGTCATGCGCCCCGTGATGACGCGCATGGAGCAAGCCGGCATCCCCTTCGAGACGACCATGCGCTACGGCCATATCGCCGAAACGCTCTGCCGCGTCGCCAAGGAATCCGATGGCGCGATGATCTTCATCGGCAGGATGGGCAATTCGGGCTTTGCCACCCGCATCTTCGGGTCGGTCGCGGCGACGCTGGCGCAGGTCGCGCCGGTTCCCGTCGTCATCGTCCCCTGAGCCTGCATGCGCGTCATCAACAAGGATAGCGAAATCATGAAACACACCACGAAGGCGCTGATGACGGCGGGCATGGCGGCCAGCCTGGCCGCAGGACCGGCCGCCGCGCAGGGGATCGACGAATCCATCAACGCGGCCTTTGCCAATTCGACGGGCTGGTTCGTCAGCCTGATCTTTTCCAACTTTCCCGGCACGTCCTTTCCCTGGATCGTCGGCTGGCTGGTGATCGCCGCGGTCATCTTCACATTGTATTTCGGCTTGGTGCAGCTGCGCTGCTTCGGCCACGCGATCGCGCTGGTGCGCGGCGATTATTCCGACCCCAATGACGCGGGCGAGGTCAGCCATTTCCAGGCCCTGACCACCGCCCTGTCGGGCACGGTCGGCCTTGGCAACATCGCGGGCGTCGCGGTGGCCGTGGGCATCGGCGGACCGGGGGCGACATTCTGGATGATCCTTGCGGGCCTGCTGGGCATGGCGTCCAAGTTCACCGAATGTACGCTTGGGGTGAAATACCGCAACGAATACGCCGACGGCACCGTGTCGGGCGGCCCGATGTATTACATGACCAAGGGCTTTGCCGAACGCGGCCTGCCGGGCGGCAAGATCCTGGCGGTCCTCTTCGCGATCTTCTGCATCCTGGGCAGCTTCGGCGGCGGGAACATGTTCCAGGCCAACCAGGCCCATGCCCAGATCATCAACGTGGTGGGCGACTATCCGGGCTGGATCACCGGCCTTGTCATGGCGGTCATCGTCTTCTTGGTCATCGTCGGCGGCCTGAAATCCATCGCCAGCGTGACCGAAAAGATTGTCCCCTTCATGGCCGCGCTTTATGTCGGCACGGCGCTGATCATCATCGCGATGAACTATGACATGATCGGGTCGGCCTTCGGCCAGATCTTTGCGGGCGCCTTCACCAATGACGGCGTGGTCGGCGGGGCCATCGGCGCGCTGATCCAGGGCTTCCGTCGCGCCGCCTTCTCGAACGAGGCAGGCATCGGTTCGGCCGCCATCGCCCACAGCGCGGTGCGCACCAAGGAACCCGTGACCGAGGGTTTCGTCTCTCTGCTGGAACCCTTCATCGACACCGTGGTGATCTGCACCATGACCGCGCTGGTCATCATCATCACCGGCCAGCTGATCACCGATCCCGAAACCGGCCTGTTCATCCTGAACGAATCCGGCAACGCGATCCGCACAGTGGGCGACAACACCGGCGTGGCGCTGACCTCGGCCGCCTTCAGCAGCTCGTTCGGGTGGTTCCGCTATGTGCTGGTGCTGGCCGTCGTGCTCTTCGCCTTCTCGACCATGATCTCGTGGAGCTATTACGGCCTCAAGGCTTGGACCTTCCTCTTTGGCGAGGGCCAGACCAAGGAACTGGTCTTCAAGATCATCTTCTGCATCTTCGTCGTCATCGGCGCCTCGGCGGGCCTGGGTCCGGTCATCGACTTCTCGGATGCGATGATCTTCGCCATGGCGGTGCCCAACATCATCGCGCTGTATCTGCTGATGCCGATCGTCAAGGCCGAGATGAACCGCTATCTGGGCCGCCTGAAATCCGGCGACATCCGCAAGTTCGAATAGGCGGCATCCCTACCGACGACCCTGATGGGGGCGGGCGCATCACGCGCCCGCCCCTTTTTGATGCGATCACCAGTGGCCCCCTTCGCAAATCTGTGGCAGGAGGCCAGCGGCTTGCACGCGGAAGAGAGGATCGTCACGTTGACCAAACCCAGTTTCGTTTACCAGGGTATGCGCCTGCCCTTCGCCCTGCTAGTGACCTGCTTTGCGGCATGGGGGATCGCGGCGAACATGACCGATCCGCTGGTGCAGGTCTTTTCCCGGATCTTCTCGATGACCACGCTGCAGGCGTCCTTCGTGCAATTCGCCTATTACGGGGCCTATTTCCTGCTGGCCCTGCCCGCCGCTTTCATCAACCGCCGCTTTTCCTATCGGACGGGCATCCTGACGGGGCTGGGCTGCGCCATCCTGGGCGCTTTCATGTTCTATCCCGCCGCCCATGCGATGACCTTCGGCTTCTTCCTGCTGGCGCTGTTCCTGCTGGCCGGGGGGCTGTCGATCCTGGAAACCTCGGCCAATCCCTTCGTCATGGACATGGGCCCCGAAGCCAACGCCACGCGGCGTCTGAACTTCGCCCAGGCCTTCAACCCGGTCGGCACCAATATCGGCGTCTTCCTGGCCGCCACCCTGATCCTGCCCAAGCTGAACATCGCATCCGCCGAGGATCGCGCCGCCATGGCCCCCGAGGCCCTGCGCGCCGTCCAGCAGGCCGAATTGCAGGCCGTGATGGTCCCCTATGTCGGCTTTGCCTTCGTCCTGCTGGCGATCTGGATCATGATCGCGCTGAAGCGCATGCCCACCCGGCATGAGCAAATCGAGGAAAGCGACACACCGGTCCATTTCCGCGCCACCCTGGGCCGCCTTCTGGCCAACCGCCATTACGTCTTTGGCGTCACGGCGCAGTTCTTCAACGTGGCCGCCCAGACCTGTGCCTGGACCTTTACCATCCAATACGTGATGGAAACCCTGCAACGCACCGAGGCGCAGGCCGGCTGGTACCTGCAGGCCAGCCTGCTGGTCTTTCTGGTGTCGCGTTTCGTGATGGTCGGCCTGATGGGCGTCATCCGCCCCGCCCTGCTGCTGCTGGTGATGGCGCTGGCGGGCACCGCGCTGTGCTTCTTTGCTGCCTCCGGGCCGGGCATCCTGGGTGCCTGGGCGGTCGTGGCGCTGTCGGCCTGTCTGTCGCTGATGTTCCCGACGATCTATGGGCTGGCGCTGCACGGGCTGGGGACCGACACCAAGTTCGGGGCTGCGGGCCTGGTCATGGCGATCCTGGGCGGGGCCGTGATGCCCTTGGTGCATGGCGGCGTCATGGACGCCTATGGCGCGGCCATATCCTATGTCGTGCCGGGCCTGTGTTTCCTGGTGGTGGCGGCCTACGGGCTCTTTGATCTGAAATCGGGCGACCGCGCGGGGTGATCCCCCCTCGCGCTTCGCGCCATGCGGTGGGTGCAAGGCGGACCTGTCCGGAATCCGGCTTGTCCCGCCCACCGATAGCGCCAACATTAGGGATGAACCTGATATGAAAGGAACAGCCCAATGCTTGGACAGTTCGGCATCTACAATTCCGCCCAAGGCCAGCGCCTGATGGCCCAGAAAAGCCCCCAAGGCCGCCGCTTCATGCTGCTGCCCCACGAGATCGGCGCCCTGAACGCTGCCTTCCCGACCCTGCGCCGCCTGCGCAAGCGTCTGGCGAACCGCACCCGGAACCGCATGCAACCCGCGCAGGCCTGAGCAGCCCTCAGGCCTGATGCCCGTCCCGCCGCCGCTGCGGGATCATCTGTTGCACCGCACCTGCCAGCAACAGCCAGACCGACGTCAGCACCAATCCCCAGATCGCCCAGCTTGACGGGTGGAAATCGACCCAGGCCGCGCGCCCGGCGAACAGCACCCACAGGATCGCGATGGTCAGCGACACCGGGCGCCACCGTTCGGTCCGGACGGGGTGGATGAACTTGATGTTGGTGAACATCGCGACGCTCAGCGCAGTGACGATGGCCAGGATCACGGTCCAATGCGGCTCTGTCGCGAACAGCACCAGCACCACCATGTTCCAGCAGCCGGGAAAGCCAGCAAAGGAATTGTCCTTGGTCTTCATCCGCGTATCCGCGAAATAGACGACGCTGCCGAAGACGATGACGATGATGGCGAACCAGCCCGTCCAGCCCGACAGCAGTCCCGACTGGAACAGCGCGAACGCCGGGATGAAGACATAGGTCAGGTAATCGATGATCAGATCCATCAGCACCCCGTCATAGGCGGGGAAATTCGTCTTGACGTCATAGCGCCGCGCCAGCGGCCCATCGATGCCGTCGACCACGAAGGCCACGACCAACCACAGGAACATCAACGCCCATTCGCCATTGGCGGCGGCCAGCATCGACAGCATGGACAGGACCGCGCCCGTGGCGGTCAGAAGATGGACGGACAGGGCTTTGTGTTGAATCTGCATGCGCAGTTTGTCGCAGGTTGCGCCGGGCTGCGCAACCGCACAGGCCGTCCCTGACGGCGGATCAGCGCAGGATCGGCGGTCCCTTGGGCCGGGGCGGCGCGACGACGGGTTCGGGCGGCGTCAGGTCGAAGATCAGCGCGCCCGTGGGGGCCACGGCCTCGGCAAAGCTGATATCGACGCCGCCGGGTTGCGGGGGCAGAAAGGCCAGCGCCTCGGACAGGGCCTTGGCGATGGCCGCCTGCCGATCCGCCGGCGCCCCCGAGATCAGCAGCAGATGGGATGCCGGCTGCCCGTCATCGCCCGCGATGCCCACCAGCGCCGCCCCCGCGATCAGCCCGCGCATATCGGCCAGCCGATCGCCAAGCGGCATGGCCAGCGCGTTCACGGTGCCGGCGTCCGGCGTGACCAGACGCAGGCGGGCCTCGTCCTCTTGGGGGGCGCTTTCCAGCGCACCGGTCAGCCAATCCAGCGTGGCCGCATCCAGCATCATCTGCGACGGATGGCCGGGATTGACCAGCAGCCCCGCCCCGTCCGCCTGCAGCAGCGCCGCCAGAACCCGCCCCGGCATCGCGGCATAGGCGACGGCCTGGCCAAAGAAATCCGCCAGCCGATCCTCGCCGTCGCAGGCGATGGCCACGCGGGCGCCGTCCAGATCGAACAGCTTCAGTTCGACCTGATCGCGCAGGGGCTCGCGCATCAGCGCGACCGCCACCTCGGTATCGGCCAGCCGCGACAGCATGCGGGCCCGCTGCGGGGCATCGGCGTCGTGGAAGGGAACAATGGCAAGATCGTCCAGAGCGGTCATTCCGGCAGGCCCTCGGTTTGGGGTTTCCCTTGCCCTAATCGCGTGACCGCGACGGAACAAGCCCTGCGACGATATTGCAGGATTGCACCTGATGCAAAAATCCGACCATATTCCTCGGATGAATCGTCGCACGCTGATCCTGACCGCCGCCCTTGCGCCCGTTCTGGCCGCGCCCCGCATCGCGCGGGCGGGGCTGTCCCCCATCCTTGCGCAGGCCGACCGGCTGGACCCGCTGCGCAATGTCGCCATATGGCGCGATGACGACAAGGGCGGCCACGAGGTCGCGGCCCAAGGCTATCACGGCTTTACCCCCGACCAGCCCACGAACATCAAGTCGGCATCGAAATCCATCATCTCTGCCTTGGCGGGCATCGCCATCGGCAAGGGCCTGCTGGAGGGACCGGACCAGAAGATCGCGCCCCTGCTGCGATCCGACCTGCCCGCCGATCCCGATCCGCGCCTGTCGCAGGTCACCATCGGCCATCTGCTGTCCATGCAGGCGGGGCTGGAACGCCAATCGGGCCAGAATTACGGCCGCTGGGTCAGCAGCGGCAACTGGGTCCGCACCGCACTGGCCGCACCCTTCACCGAAGATCCGGGCAGCCGGATGCAATATTCCACGGCCTCGACCCATCTGGTTGCGGCGATCCTGACCCGCGTCACGGGGCGACCGCTGCTGAACGTGGCGCGCGACTGGTTGGGCCCGATCCCGGGGTTCCGCATCACCGGATGGGACCGCGACCCGCAGGGCATCTATCTGGGCGGCAACCAGATGGCCATGAGCACCCGGTCCCTGCTGGCCTTCGGCGCCTGCTGCGCGCGCCAGGGCCAGGCCGCCGGCCGCCAGGTCATCCCCGCATTCTGGCTGGAGGACAGCTGGCAGCGGCGCACCAGATCGGTCTTTACCGGACAAAGCTACGGCTATGGCTGGTTCCTGACCCGCGTCGGCGGCAGGCCCGCGCGCTGCGCCTGGGGTTACGGGGGGCAGATGCTCTATGTCCTGCCCGAAACCCTGACCCGGCCCGCCATGGCCATCGCCATGACGTCGGACCCCGATCAGCCCTCGGCGAATAACGGATATCGAATCAGCCTCGACCGGCTGGCCGACAGCATGGTGCGCGCCATCTGAACGGCGCGCTGCCCGCCCTGCCTGCCTCAGTCGACGAAATCGCCCGCCTGGAAATTGCCCAGGTTGCCCAGCAGCTGTCCGATCAGCGACACTTCGGTGATGCTGCCCTCGGTCACGCGGCGCGACAGGGTGACGACGCGGCCGCGTTCCAGCCCAAAGCGTTCGACATTGCTGACGACGCCTTGGGGGGTAAAGGACACGGCGACGACCTGACGCTCGACCTCGCGCGAGGGGGCGGCGCCATAGCGGCGCCAGCGCGAACCGACGTAATACCAGCCCGAGCCCGTCAGCAGCCCCTGCGCCGAGGGACGCCCGATCAGCCCAGGCAGGTCATCCATCGTGGTCTGGCCCACGACGACCTCGGCCAGTTCCAGGTCAGGGGGGACATATCCGTGGTTGCGATAGACCGGAGCGCAGGCGGCAAGCCCGAGGACGGCAAGAAACGCCAGTGTCATCAGACTTCTGATGGCGGTCATGGGCAGGTTCCCTCCTTGGGGCGGTTGACGCGGCCCGCCCTGCCTAGCAAACTCGGGCACCCTGCTCAAGAATATCAATCGGCGGGGCAAGCCGGTGCATCGCGCAGCCTGTCCGCCACATCCGCACAAGAACCCCCGAGGCCCCCATGACAGCCCCCGAATCGCATCCGCAGCGCCTGCGCGTCGCGCATCTGAATCCCAACACGCCGACCGCCTTTCACCTGCGGCCCGGCGACCAGCCCCGCGCCGATATCGCGACCGAGCTTGGGCTGGACGGGCTGACGCGCCTGGATTTCCAGGGCCAGGTCCGCGCCGAGGGTCGTGACGGCTGGCTGCTGACTGGCAAGCTGCAGGCCCGCGTGACCCAGCCCTGCGTCGTGACGCTGAAACCGGTGCGCACCGACATCGCCGACGATGTCCGCATCCGCTTTACCCCGCACATGCCCGATGTCGAGGCCGAGGAGGTCGAGATGCTGGACGAGACGCTGGAGCCCTTGGGCAATTTCATCGACCTGACCGCCATCATGGTCGAGGCCCTCAGCCTGGCTCTGCCGGAATATCCCCGCGCCGAGGGTGCGCGGCTGGACGATGTGGCGCCCGACATCGCCGCCGAACCCGCCGCGGACACCCGCCGCCCCTTCGCGGGACTTGATCAGCTGCTGAAGAAGGATGGCGGCGAATCCTGACGACCGCTGCGTGGCCAAGGCGTGGCGCGGGGGCCACAACGCGCCCGCAAAAGCGCCGCATCGGCGTCCAAGGCCGCAAATATGGGGCATTTGGGCCGCTGACCTTGCGCAATTTGCCCCAAGCCCCCTCCACGAGGGCTTGCGGGCGGGGCCGTGATGACGTATCTGCGCGGTTCATTTACGAATTCAAATCCACGGTGTTCCTGCGTTTCGGCGCCGCACCCTGACAACTCGAGGTGGTGACATGGCTGTCCCTCAGAATCGCGTAACCCGCTCGAAGCGTAACATGCGCCGCGCGCATGATGCCCTGGTTGCGGGCAACCCGAATGAATGCACGAACTGCGGCGAACTGAAGCGTCCGCACCACGTTTGCCCGTCCTGCGGCCACTATGCCGACCGCGAAGTCGTCGCGCAGGCCAACGAGATCGACCTGGACGACGACGCAGCCTGATCGGGGCCTGCGCCGTATCCATATGATCGACGAAGCAGCGACCTCAGATACACCGCGCCCCTTGGATGACAAGGGTGGCGTGGTGATATCGGTTGACGCCATGGGCGGCGACCGCGGCCCATCGGTCGTGGTCGCCGGCATGGCGGAAAGCGCCGAGAAGAACCCGGAAATCCGCTTCATCGTCCATGGCGATGAAGCTGAACTGCGTGGTCTGATCGCGCGTCGCAAGTCGCTGGCCGGTCGCTGCGACATCCGCCACACGGAATCTGTCGTGACGATGGATGACAAGCCCAGCCAGATCGTCCGCAAGGGCGCGGGGACGTCGATGTGGTCGACGATCGAATCGGTCAAGCAGGGCGAGGCGCAGGTCGCCGTGTCCTGCGGCAATACCGGCGCGCTGATGGCGCTTTCGATGCTGCGGCTGCGCAAGCTGCCCGGCGTCAACCGCCCCGCCATCGCCTGCCTGTGGCCATCGCTGAACCCGCAAGGCTTCAACATCATGCTGGACGTGGGCGCCGATATCCGCGCCGACGCGCATGACCTGCTGCAATACGCGCTGATGGGCACCTCATATGCCCGCAACGGTCTTGGGCTGGAAAATCCGCGCGTCGGATTGCTGAATGTCGGCACCGAGGAACACAAGGGCCGGCCAGAGCTGAAGCAGGCGCATGAGTTGATCGAACAGGCGGCCCAAGGCGGCAGCTTTGACTATGTGGGCTTCGTCGAGGGCGGCGATCTGCCCTCGGCGCGCGTGGATGTGATCGTCACCGACGGATTCACCGGCAATGTCGCATTGAAGACCGGCGAAGGCACCGCCAAGTTGGTCGGAGCGTTCCTGAAGGACGCCTTCTCGAATTCGGTGATGTCCAAGTTCGCCGCAGTGCTGGCAATGACATCGCTGAAACGCCTGCAGAAACGCATCGATCCGCGCCGCGTGAATGGCGGGATCTTCCTTGGCCTGAATGGCACCGTCGTGAAATCGCACGGCTCTGCCGATGCGACGGGGGTCTCCGCCGCGATCAAGCTGGCCTTCACTCTGGCCAAGTCGGGCTTTCAGGACCGTCTGGCCGCCCGTGTCGCCCAGAGTGCAGCAGCCTCGGCCGGCACGGTCGAGACAGGAGCATCGTCTTGATTCGACGTTCGGTCATCCGGGGCAGCGGACATTACCTGCCCGAACGCATCGTGGAAAACAGCTGGTTCGAGGAACGGCTGGAAACGAGCGACGAATGGATCCGGTCCCGCACCGGGATCGAACGTCGCCATTTCGCCGCCGAAGGCCAAACCACCAGCGATCTGGGCATCCGTGCCGCCCGCGCAGCCCTTGAAGACGCGGGGCTGACGCCCGACGACATCGATGGCATCGTGGTCGCGACATCGACGCCCGACCTGACATTCCCATCGGTCGGAACGATGGTTCAGGCCGGTCTGGGCGTCAGGCGCGGCTTTGCCTATGACGTGCAGGCCGTTTGCGCGGGCTTTGTCTTTGCGCTGGCCAATGCCGATGCGATGATCCGCGCCGGCATGGCCGAACGCATCCTGGTCATCGGCGCCGAGACGTTTTCCCGCATCATGGACTGGACCGACCGCAGCACCTGCGTGCTGTTCGGCGATGGCGCAGGCGCCGTGGTGCTTGAGGCGCAGGACAGCGCCGGCACCAGCGATGACCGCGGCATCCTGTCGGCGGATCTGAACAGCGACGGCACCCATCGCGACCTGCTTTACGTCGATGGCGGCGTGTCCTCGACCGGCACGGCGGGCCAGTTGCGCATGCAGGGCAACCTGGTCTTCCGCCATGCGGTGGAAAAGCTTTCCAAGACTGCGGCCACCTCGCTGGCCAAGGCGCAGCTGACCGCCCAGGATGTCGATTGGCTGGTGCCGCATCAGGCGAACCTGCGCATCATCACCTCGACCGCGCAGAAGATGGGTCTTTCGATGGACAAGGTGGTCCTGACGGTCGCCGATCACGGCAACACCTCGGCGGCATCGATTCCACTGGCCCTGTCGGTCGCCAATCAGCAGGGCCGCTTCAAGCAAGGCGACCTCCTGGTGACCGAAGCGATCGGCGGCGGCCTCAGCTGGGGTTCGGTCGTCCTGCGCTGGTAAGGCGCGATACCTGACAGAACCAACGGCCCCGCGGGGCCGTTTTTCATTTCAGCAGGGCATCCTTGCTGGCCCGGCGGTTCATGCCGCCTATCACGCGCCGCGACCTGTCATGACCACCCTGGCAATCCACGCACAGCTTGACCCCCGGCAGCGCCTTGCGCCGTGCCTCGGGGATGGGTTCGTCACATTCGGCGCAGAATTCCGCACTGTCACCTTGAGCCGCACGCCGCGCCGCGTTCTGGCGTGCGCGGGCAACCGCCTCGGCGGTGCTGATTTCGATCTGTTCGTTCACGGCCCCGTCGCGGGCCCAACCTCCAGCCATGATCGTCTCCTATCCTATTGCAATACAAATGGGGATGACCCGCACCGGCTGCAAATACCCACGCACAGTTGACACCCGCGTGAGCATTGGAAACACTGCCTTGTGCAGGTGCAGAAAAAAACGCGCCCGCGACTCTGGGGAGGGTCCAAGATTTGCCGATTATCCGTCTGATCGACGGCATGAATGAGATCGTCGGTCGCATCGTGTCGGTCGTCGCGCTCATTTTCGCCGCCATGATCATCTATGACGTCTTCATGCGCTATGTGCTGGGGCAACCCACGCGTTGGGCCTTCGACGTCACCAAGCAGCTTTACGGCTTTTATTTCGTCATGCTGGGCGGTTATGCGCTGCGCCACCAGGCCCATGTGCGCGTGGACCTGGTCACGTCGCGCCTGACCGGGATGCCCCGCCGCCTGATCGAGATCGCGGGCTATCTCATCTTCTTCTTTCCCTTCGCATGGGTCTTTGCCACCCGCAGCTGGGACTTTGCCATCACCTCATGGCGGCAGGGGGAACTGACCTATGGTGCGGTGCAGCTGCCGGTCTATCCGCTCAAGATGGCCATGTTCGTGGCCGCCGTCCTGCTGCTGATCCAAGGTGTCAGCGAGGTTCTGAAACTGGTCCTGTACCGGACCGACTACCTGGAGCCGCATGATGTCGGGTGAAACGATCGGGATGATCATGTCGGGCCTGCTGCTGCTGGGTCTGTTCATGGGGCATCCGCTGGCGATGGTCCTGGGCGGCACGGCGGTTCTGGGCGCGCTGATCGCGGGCAAGCCGATGGTGCTGGGCATCGTCATCAACCGCATCTTCGGCGACGTTCTGGACAATTACGTGCTCATCGCCATCCCGCTCTTCGTGCTGATGGCGCGTTTCCTGTCAGACAGCGGCGTCACCGACCGCATGTTCGAGGCCCTGCGCCACCTGATGGCGCGGGTCACCGGCGGTCTGGGGCTGGCGGTGGTCTTCATCTCGATCCTGCTGGCGGCGACGACGGGCATCATCGGCGCGTCGATCACCGTGATGGGCATGATGGCCCTGCGTCCGATGCTGCAATACGGATATGACAAACGGCTGGCCACGGGGCTGATCGGCGCGTCGGGCTGCCTGGGCATCCTGATCCCGCCCTCGATCATGCTGATCCTGATGGCCTCCTATGCGCCGGGCCTGTCGGTGGGGCAGCTGTTCGCAGGTGCCATGGTGCCGGGGCTGCTGTTGGGGGTGATGTATGCGCTCTATGTCGTGTTCATCGCCTGGCTGAAGCCCGAATGGGCCCCCAAGGTGGCTGAGGCCGATCAGATCAGCCGCGCCGCCATGTGGAAGATGCTGATCATCGAGGCCGTGCCGCCGCTGATCCTGATCCTGGGCATCCTGGGGTCGCTGCTGGCGGGCATCGCCACCGCGACCGAGGCCAGCGCCATCGGTGCCGTCCTGGCCCTGCTGATCGTCATCATGCGCGGCCGCTTCCAGTGGAAGACCTTCTACTCGGCGCTGCTGGAAACCGGGCGCACCAGTGCCATGATCCTGTTCATCGTCATCGGCGCCACGGCCTTTACCGGGGTCTTCAACATCACCGGCGGCCTGCGCGCCAGCCAGGACCTGATCCGCGGTCTGGCCGACGATCCCTATACGCTGATCGCGGTCATGCTGCTGGTCGTGTTCATCTTGGGCATGTTCCTGGACTGGACGGGCATCGTGCTGCTGTCCTTCCCGATCTTCCTGCCGCTGGTGGGCGAAATGGGCATCGATCCCTTGTGGTTCGTGGTCCTGATGGCGGTGGTCCTGCAGACCAGCTTCCTGTCGCCGCCCTTCGGCTACGCGCTGTTCTACATGCGTGCCATCGCCCCACCCGAGATCAAGACGGGCGACATCATCATGGGCGTGCTGCCCTTCATCGGGCTTGTCTTGCTGATGTGCGTGATGATGATCCTGTTCCCGTCGCTGGTCACGTGGCTGCCTGCCGTCCTGTACGGCTGACGTTTTTCACCCTGAGGAGGATAACATGAAACATCTGCTGACCACGGCCGCACTGGCGCTGAGCGTCGCCACCCCGGCCCTGTCGGAAAACTGGACGATGACCACGACCTGGCCATCCAGCCTGGAACTGATCGAGATCGACAAGCACTGGGTCGAACTGGCCAACAAGCTTGTCGATGACGACAAGCTGACGATCGAATTCTTCGACGGCGGCAGCCTGGTCCCCGCCGGAGAGGTCTTCGGCGCGGTCGAATCGGGCACCATCCAGGCCGGTGCCGACTGGCCGGGATACTGGGCAGGCCGCGACAGCGCCTTTTCGCCCCTGGCCACCACGGCCAGCCTGTTCAACGCCGTCGATTATGTGAACTGGATTCAGGAATGGGGCGGCAAGGACCTGTACAACGAAGTCTATGGCAAGTTCGGGATGGTTTATCTGCCCTATGGCGTCACCAACAACGAATCGGGCTTCCGCACCGTCAGCCAGCCGATCCGCACGCTGGAGGACCTGTCGGGCCTGCGCCTGCGCCTGTCGGGCCTGGAACAGGGCAAGCTGCTGGAGAAGCTGGGCGGCAACCAGGTCAGCATGGCCGGCGGCGAGATCTATCAGTCCTTGGAACGCGGCGTGATCGACGGGGCGGAATTCTCGACCCCGAACGTCGATTTCTCGGGTGGCTTCCAGCAGGTCACGAAATACTGGTCGACGCCAGGCTGGCACCAGTCGTCGTCGGTCTTCGGGGTGATGATCAACAAGGGCGCATGGGACGCGCTGGATGACGAAACCCGCGAACGGCTCGAGATTGCGGCCGAATCGACCATGCTCTGGTCGCTTTCCTTCACCGAGAAGCGCGCGACCGAGGCCTATGCGCAGTTCCAGGAGGCCGGGACCGAGATCACCCGCCTGGACGATGCCGCGCTGGAGCGTGTGCAGGAGCTGGCCAACGAGACCATCACCGAGGTCGCCTGCGAGAACCCCCTGTCCGCCAAGGTCTATGCCAGCCAGCTTTCCTATCTGCAGGATTACGGCAGCTGGCGCGAAGCCTCGGCACCCTTCAACCTGGGCCGGACCCCGAACGGCCCCGATCTGGCCGCGATCCAGGCCTGCGCCGAGTGACCTGACCATCATCTTTGACGGCCAAGTATCGGGCGGGGAACAGTTTCCCCGCCCTTCTCGTTGACAGGGACGGCAAGAAGACCCATCCTTCCCCCCAATCCAAGAGGACTGACCATGGGCTACAAGACTCTGACCCGTATGGACCTGGCCGAGGCGGTGTTCCGCGAAGTCGGGCTGTCGCGGCACGAATCGGCACAGTTGGTCGAAAGCGTTCTGGACCACATATCGGATGCGCTGGTGCGCGGCGAACAGGTCAAGATCTCGTCTTTCGGCACATTCTCGGTGCGGGACAAGAACGAACGGATCGGCCGCAACCCCAAGACCGGGGAAGAGGTTCCGATCACGCCGCGCCGGGTCCTGTCCTTCCGGCCGTCGCACCTGATGAAGGACCGCGTCGCCGATGGAAACAAGCGATAGGATCTGACCGACAGCATGGCGAAAAGCGCAGAGGCATTCCGATCCATAGGCGAGGTCGCCAGACTGGTCGGCGTGGCACCCCATGTCCTGCGCTATTGGGAAACGCAGTTCACCATGCTGCGTCCCATGAAGCGCGGTGACGGACGGCGCTATTACCGCCCTGCCGATATCGCGCTGGCCGCGGGCATCTGCGAATTGCTGCGCGATCAGGGGCTGACCATCCGCGGCGCGCGCAAGCAGTTGTCGGGCGACAAGGGTCAGTCCGTGCGCGCCTTGGGCAGCGCCCGGCTGTCACGCGACGACACGCCCCTTCCTGATGCGTCCGATATGGATGACACCCCCGCAATCACCATCGACTGGCTGACCCGCCTGACCGATCTGTCGCGCCGGTTGCGCCATATCGCGCCCCGCGACGCGCGCTGGCAGGCCGCCCAAGCGACCGCCATCGACCTGGCGCGGGCGATGATGCGGTTTTCGTGACATCGGGTTGCGATTTCGCAAAGATTTCCGCTTGGAGGGCCTTGTGCATCCCTGCCGGATCGCACTATACGAAGCGCGTCGGGCCGTGGCGCAGCCTGGTTAGCGCGTCCGTCTGGGGGACGGAAGGCCGCGAGTTCGAATCTCGCCGGCCCGACCATTCCGAAAACGCCCATTCTCATCCGAGAATGGGCGTTTCCCTTATCCAGCATCAAGATCAGGAGCAATCTGGATGAACGGTGTCCTCTCCGACAGTGAAATCCGCGGCCTGATCCAGACCGGCATCATCAGCGCCGATGCCCCCATCATTCCCGAACAGATCCAGCCCGCCTCGCTTGACCTGCGGCTTGGCCAGACCGCCTATCGCCTGCGCGCCAGCTTCTTGGCAGGGCGCGGCCGGCGCATCGCGGACCGGCTGGACGATCTGCAGATGCACCAGATGGATCTGTCAAGCGGGGCCGTGCTGGAACGCGGCTGCGTCTATCTGGTGCCGCTGCAGGAACGCATCAGCCTGCCCCATGGGCTGACGGCGGTGGCCAATGCCAAATCCTCGACCGGGCGGCTGGACCTGCTGACGCGGCTGGTCACCGATGACGGGACCGAATTCGACCGCCTGCCCGAAGGCTATGACGGCCCCCTCTATGCCGAAATCTGCCCGCGCAGCTTCTCGGTCCTGGTGCGCCCCGGCATGCGGCTGAACCAGCTGCGCCTGCGCCGCGGACAGGCGGTGCTGAACGACGACCAACTGCGCGCCCTGCATGATGCCCAGCCCTTGGTGGGCGACGGTCAGCCGCTGATCGACCAGGGCCTTGGTTTTTCCGTCGATCTGCATCCCGCGACGGGCGATCTGGTCGGCTATCGTGCGCGCCCACATAGCGGCGTGATCGATCTGGACCGCATCGGTGAATACCCGGCATCGGAATTCTGGGACGAACTGCACAGCAGCGAAGGGCGCCTGATCCTGGACCCCGGCGCGTTCTATATCCTGGTCAGCCGCGAATCGGTGGCGATCCCCGCCGATTACGCCGCCGAGATGGCCCCCTATCTGGCGATGGTCGGCGAATTCCGGGTGCATTACGCGGGATTCTTCGATCCGGGCTTCGGCATCGGCGACACCGGCACCGGCGCGCGCGGCGTGCTGGAGGTCCGCTGCCACGAGGCACCCTTCGTGCTGGAACACGGGCAGGTCGTCGGGCGCCTTGTCTATGAACGCATGGCGACCCGCCCCGAGCGCCTCTACGGCGAAGGGATCAAGTCGAATTACCAAGGACAGGGCCTGAAGCTGGCCAAGCAGTTCCGTTAAAGCGGGCCGGTCTGCCACAGGCGGACCTTCAACCCGCCGTGCGCCACGATGGGTCCGGCTGGCTTGAAGGGCAGCCCGGTCGCCTTGGCCAATCCCGCTTCGCTGGTCACGATGCCGATGCGCCAGCCTTGGAAACGGCTGCGGAACACCTCGCCCATGGTGGCATGCAAGCCAAAGAGCGGCCCTTTGTTGCCGATCCGCGCGCCATAGGGCGGGTTCAGGATGACGATGCCGGGTTCGCAATCGGGCCGTTCCAGATCGGCGATCTGACAGGCCTCGAAACCGATCAGGTCCTCGACGCCCGCGCGTTCGGCATTGGCGCGGCTCATCCGGATGGCGCCGGGGTCGCGGTCGCGGCCCAAGAAAGTCGCGCCAGCCGGGCGGCGCGTAACCTGCGCCTTCATCCGGTCCCACGCATCGGGGTCGTGATTGGCCAGCTGTTCAAAGGCAAAGCTGCGGCTGCGGCCTGGCGCCAGACCTGCGGCGATCTCGGCAGCCTCCAGCAGGAAGGTGCCCGAGCCGCACATCGGGTCCAGCACCGATTGCGTGCCGTCAAAGCCCATTTCGGACAGGAACATCGCGGCCATGGTCTCGCGCATGGGGGCCTTGGCGACGGCGACCTTGTGGCCGCGCTTGTGCAGCGATTCGCCGGTCGTATCGATGCTGAACGTGACCAAGTCATCCTCGATCCGGGTCTTGATGGACATCGGCGCATCGGCAGCGATGGGCGCACCCAGTTCCTCGGTAATGGCCCGCTCGATCCGCTGCGTCGCGGCCCCGGCGTGATAGATTTTCGAAGCCTTGCAGACCGCCTCGACCTTGACCGGTTGATCGGGGCGCAGGATGTCGGCCCAGGGGAACTTGCGGGCACGCTTATCCAGCTGCGCCAGATGCATGGCGCGGAACCCGCCGATGCGTGCCAGGACGCGTGTCGCCCCGCGCAGCATCAGGTTGGCACGGCGCACGTCCGACCAGTCGCCCGTCACGGTCACGCCGCCCGGCTGGACCACCGGCTGCCAGCCCAAGGCCGCTGCTTCGGCGGCCAAGGGGGCTTCAAGCCCCGGGGTCGCCACCAGGAAAATTTCGAAATGATTGTCGCTCATGCCCGCAGCCCTAGCGCGGGTCGCGGGGAAAGCAAAGCCTCAGCGACGCGTCATGCGGTTCAGCATCTTCATCCGCTTGGCCAGGTTCTTCGTCTGCTGGTTGGAGCGCTGGTTGCGGCCAGCCGCATCCGCCGGATCACCTTTGCGGCCCATGGAATTGATGCCCTTGTTGATACCCCAGTTCATCGCCCTGCGCGCGACAAGCTTGGTAAACATGTTGACCAGCATGTTCATGTTCATCGATGCGCCCCTTCACTCATCCTCGAACAGATCCTCGGGGGGATCCATCGGTTCAATATCGGCATCCTCCTCGTCCCTAGCAAGGGGCATGGACAAACCTTCGGCGGGCGGGCGCGAATCCAGCAGGCCGGCAGCGCGCAGTTCCGACAGCCCCGGCAAATCGCGCGACGATTCCAGCCCGAAATGGTCCAGGAAGCCGTCGGTGACGACAAAGGTGGCGGGGCGTCCCGGCGACATGCGGCGGCGGCCCATGCGGACCCATTCCATCTCGATCAGCTGGTCCAGCGTGCCACGGCTGACGGCGACGCCACGGATCTCCTCGATCTCGGCGCGGGTGACGGGCTGGTGATAGGCGATGATAGCCAGGGTCTCGATCGCAGCGCGCGACAGGCGGCGGGTGTCGAGGGTTTCGGTCTGCATCAGGAAGGACAGGTCCGGCGCGGTGCGGAAGGCATAGCCGTCGCCCAGATGTTCGACCACCACGCCGCGCCCGCGATAGGTGCGGCGCAGCGCGGCCAGCGCTTCGGCCGCATCGCAGCCGACCGGCATGCGGGCGATCAGATCGCGCAGGGTGACGGGGGCGGTCGCCGCGAACAGGATCGCCTCGACCATGCGTTCCTGCTGGTCCATCGGGGGCGGCGGGAAATCAGGGCTCATGGGGTCTCTGGCGATAGCTGATGGGGGCGAAGGTCTCTGCCTGGCGTATCTCCAGCCGGCCCTGGCGTGCAAGCTCCAGCGAGGCCGCGAAGGTGGCGGCGGTCGCACTGCGCCGCCGGGGGGCGTCTGCCTCCCACCCTTGCGGCAGAAACACCGACAGGTCGGTCCATTCCCCCGCAAAGCCGATCATCCTGCGCAGGCGTTCCAGCGCCTGCTCCATAGTGAAGACATCCTTGCGGTCAAAGGCATAGGGGCGGAATTCATCGCGCGTCTTCAGCCGCGCATAGGCACGCATCAGGTCGATCAGGCTGGCCGTGTATCGCGTGCGCCGGGTGCGGGCGACGGCATCGGGCGCACCGCGCGCGAAACGGCTGATACCCAACCTGTCGCGGCCCATCAGCTGCGCGGCGGCCTGCCGCATCGCGGACAGCCGCTCCAGCTGGAAGGCCAGATGATCGGCCATCTCCTCGGCCGATGGGCCTTCGGCCTCGGGGTCGGGGGGCAGCAGCAGGCGCGATTTCAAAAAGGCCAGCCAGGCGGCCATGACCAGGTAATCTGCCGCCAGTTCGATCCGCAGTGCGCGGGCCTTGTCCACGAAGGCCAGATATTGTTCTGAAAGCTCCAGGACCGAGATCGTCATCAGGTCCACCTTTTGCGACCGCGCCATGGTCAGCAGCAGGTCCAGCGGCCCCTCATAGCCATCGACATCGACGATCAGCGCTTCGTCAGCGCGCCGTTGGGCCACGACGTCCGGCCCGTCGGGGACGGGGGTCAGATAGGGCACCTCGGTCGATGGCTTGGGCACGTCGGCTCCCTCTGTTCGCGGGCTGCAGGGTCCGGCCTGCACCCCGGCGGTGTCAAGCGGGCGTGCCCGTCAGGTCCCGCCATTCGGCCAGCAGCGCCCCGATATCGGCGTCGTCGGGGACGTGGCGCCGCGCAAGAGCCGCCTCGGCACGCCGCATCGCATCGGCCCCCATGGCGCCCGCGGCCTGCACGACCGGCTCCATCTGGGCGATGCTGCCGTTGCAATGCAGGACGATGTCGCATCCCGCCGCGACCGAAGCCGCCGCGCGTTCGGCCTGCGTGCCCGACAGCGCGTTCATGGTGATGTCATCCGTCATCAGCAAGCCGTCAAAGCCGATATCGTCGCGGATCAGGTCGATCATGCGACGCGACGCCGTGGCCGGCGCATCGTCCAGATTGGTGAAACGGATATGCGCCGTCATTCCCATCGGCAGATCGGCCAAGGCGCGGAAGGGAGCGAAATCCAGAGCCGCCAAGTCGGCCTGGCAAGCGGTGACGGTGGGCAGGTCATGGTGGCTGTCGGCGACCGCACGGCCATGGCCCGGCATGTGCTTGACCACGGGCAGAACCCCCGCCGCCAGCATCCCGTCCGCCGCCGCGCGTCCCAGTTCTGCCACGCGTCCCGGATCGGTCCCGAAACAGCGGTTGCGCAGGAAGGGATGCGTGTCGGCCTGCGCCACATCCAGCGTCGGGGCGCAATTGCTGTCAATGCCCACCGCCCGCAGTTCCTGTCCGATCAGGTGATAGCGCAGCCACATGGCCCGCGCCCCTGCCCCGGCATGATCCAGCGGCACGGGCCAATCCATCCAGTGCGGGCCGCGCAGCCGCTGCACGCGGCCGCCTTCCTGATCCACGGTGATGACGGCATCGCGGCCCACCGCATCGCGCAGATCGCCGGTCAAGCGGCGCAGCTGGTCGGGGTCGGCGACGTTGCGCCCGAACAGAAT
Source organism: Paracoccus sediminilitoris (assembly GCF_003259195.1). Taxonomy (GTDB): domain Bacteria; phylum Pseudomonadota; class Alphaproteobacteria; order Rhodobacterales; family Rhodobacteraceae; genus Paracoccus; species Paracoccus sediminilitoris. The sequence continues at coordinate 7,124 of NZ_QJPK01000008.1, read as the reverse complement.
GAACCCCCAGGGGTCGGCGGCGCGGAAAAAGGCGGCCTCGTCGGACGTCAAGGACGTCCCGGCGACGCCGCCCAGAATCGTGGCATTATGGGTCATGCGGTCGCGATCACCCGCCCAGGGCCAGGCAGTCGGTCCCGGATGACTTCAGCGCCGAACAGAACTGCCGCGCCTCGCTGATCGAACCGAAGCCCGCCACGCGCAGGCGCCAGAAGCTGCGCCCGTTGCTGTCATGCTGCTGGATGACCGGCGATTTCCCCGAGAAGAGCGAGGAGTTGCCGCCCGACAGGCGCGCCCACTGGTTTTCCGCAATCGCGCTGCTGTCGAAGGCCCCGACCTGAACCACCGGGCCGCTGGCCGAACTGGCCACGACAGGCTTGTCGGCGGGTTTCTCGGCAGGCTGGGCCACGGGCTCGGCTTGGGTTTCGGTCGCCGCCGCGGCGGCGGCAGGCGCGGCCGATGCGACACGGGTCACGCGGGGACGCGGGGCGGGACGGGTCGAGGCGACCAGCACGCCGGGGTTCGCCTCGGCCTGAGCCTGGGCCAGGGCCTCGGCGATGGCGTCGGCCTGGGCGGGCATGCCGTTTTCGTCAGTGACGACACTGGTCACGGCGCCTTCGCTGGCGGGGGCGTCGATGATCGCGGCTTGGGCCACGGCCTGATCGGCCAGCGCGCGTTCGGCATCGGCGGCGGCCTTGGCGGCAGCCTCGCTGTCGGACATCGGCACGATCGGATCGCCCGCAAAGGTCAGCGGCGTTTCCGAGCTGTTGGAAGGCTCGCGCGCCGTGGCACCCAATTCGCCCATGGCGACATCGTCATCGGACAGTTCGGTGCCGCCGGGGGCGATGGCGACCTCCTGGGCGGCGGTGGCGGTGTCGCCACCGGCGACGGTGTTCACGGCCAGGCCGGTATGGCTGGTCAGCTGTCCCCCCGGTTCCTCGGGGGTTGTGCGGGCCTCGCCCTGGACGGCGCGGATCACCGGAACGCCCGACACGTCGCGCGACACCAGCTGCCAGCCCCAGGCCAGCAGACCGACCATCAACCCGACCGATGCGACCGCGCCCACGTAATGGGTCAGCCGTGCCAGCCGGACCTGCAGACCGTCCCCCGCCACGCCCGTCGCGTGTCGCGGATCGGCCTGCCCGTCGGACTGGGCATCGCCCCACCCTTGCTGGTCGTACTGGAATTCCCGCTTCACCTTGTGACGCGAGAACACATAGCCGCCTTCGCGGAAGTCCATCACTGCCATGTCTGTCTGCCTGCCTGCCGGTTGTTCCGGATTAACGTTATGACTGCTCTAGCACGTCCCGCAGCGGCACCGTTCGTCAGCGCATTTCTTCTGCAGGAGCGACGCCAAGAATACCCAGACCGCATGAAATAACAACGCCAACCGCCCGGACCAGTGCAATTTTTCCTTGGCTGGTTGCAGCATCGCCATCCTGCACGAAGCGCAGGGAATGGTCATCATTGCCGCGATTCCAAAGGGAATGCAGGTCGGATGCGATCTCATAGAGGAAAAACGCGATGCGATGGGGCTCATGCGCGCGGGCGGCGTGTTCGACCAGACGCGGCCATTCGGCGACCTTGCGGGCCAGCTCCAGCTCGGCCGGATGGGCCAGAACCGACAGATCGGCGGCCGCCAAGGTCGAATCGTCCACCGCGATGCCGGCCTCGGTCGCGCGACGCAGGACGGAATTCACCCGCGCGCTGGCGTACTGGACATACCAGACCGGGTTGTCCTTCGACTGTTCCAGGACCTTCGCGAAATCGAAATCCAGCGCGGCGTCGTTCTTGCGGGTCAGCATGATGAAGCGGGTGACGTCGGCGCCCGCCTCCTCGACCACGTCACGCAGGGTGACGAAGGTGCCGGCACGCTTGGACATCTTGAACGGCTCGCCGTTCTTGTACAGCTTGACCAGCTGGATCAGCTTGACGTCCAGCGGCACGCGCCCGTTCGACAGCGCCTTGACGGCGGCGTTCATACGCTTGACGTAACCACCGTGATCGGCGCCGAAGACGTCGATCAGCTGGTCAAAGCCGCGGTCGATCTTGTCCCAGTGATAGGCAATGTCGGGCGCGAAATAGGTCCAGGCCCCGTCCGATTTCTGGATCGGACGGTCCACGTCGTCACCATGCGCCGATGACCGGAACAGCAGCTGTTCGCGGGCCTCCCAGTCCTCGGGCAGCTTGCCCTTCGGGGGTTCCAGCACGCCGCGATAGATCAACCCCTGGCTTTCCAGGCGCGCGATCGCATCCTCGATCCGGCCGGTGCCGTAAAGCGCCTTTTCGCTGGAATAGACGTCCATCTGCACGCCAAGTGCCGCCAGGTCGCCGCGGATCATCTCCATCATCGCTTGGGTGGCGAATTCGCGGATCTCCTGCAGCCATTCGTCCTCGGGGCGGTCCAGCAGGCTGTCGCCGTATTTGGCCTTCAGCGCCTCGCCCACCGGGATCAGGTAATCGCCGGGATAGAGGCCTTCGCGGATCTCGGGCTCCAGCCCGTTGGCCTCGCGATAACGTTCAAAGGCGGAACGGGCCAGCACGTCGACCTGCGCGCCGCCATCGTTGATGTAATATTCCCGCGTCACGTCATGGCCGGAAAAATCCAGCAGCCGCGCCAGCGCATCGCCGAAGACCGCGCCGCGGACATGGCCCACATGCATCGGGCCGGTGGGGTTGGCGCTGACGAATTCGACGTTGATCTTCTGTCCTGCGCCCATGTCCGAACGCCCGAAATCGGCGCCCTTGGTCAGGGCCGAGGCGACGACGCCCTGCCAGACGGTGGGCGACAGGCGCAGATTCAGGAAGCCCGGGCCCGCGACCTCGGCCGCAGCGATGCGCGGGTCGGTCAGCCGCGCGGCCAGCTTGTCGGCAATGTCGCGCGGCTTCATGCTGGCAGGTTTGGCCAGCACCATGGCCGCATTGGTCGCCATGTCGCCATGCGCCGGATCGCGCGGAGGCTCGACCGTGACGTTGCCGTAATCGAGGCCCTGGGGCAGTTCGCCCGCATCGGCCATCTGGTCAAGCGCCTCGACGACGACGCCGCGAAGATCGGTGAATAGGTTCATCATAAGCTTCCTGATTGATCCCTGCGGGTTAACGCCACAGGTCGGGTAAGGTCAACCGAAAGCCCCGTGACCCGTGGATCAGGTGCCCTTTTCCTTCTTTTCACGCTGCTCCTGGGCCACATCGCCCGCCTCTTCGGCCAAGGCCTTGGCGGCGGCGTCACGTGCGGCCGAAAGCTCGGGTGGCAGGAAGGCCGTCACCCAGTCACCCGACTGCGCGCCGACCGGCTGGTCGGGACCGATGAAGCGCAGCCCGCTGGATTTCGACACCACGACGAAAGGTTCGGCGCCGGGGCGTTCGGCCTCCCATGCCTCCAGGTCGTATTCGTCGGTCAGACGGGTGCTGCGCAACGTCCATCCTTCGGCCAGGCGCTGGTTCACATCCTCGAAGGTCAGCTTGCCGTTAACGCGCTGCCCCCCCAGCTGCGCGGGCAGCGCGTGGCGGGAATTGTCCTTCATACGGCTCAGCTGCCAGATGGCGTCGCGGCCCATTTCCGGCCCCAGATCCGTCGCCACCAAGGTGTTGTAGGCATCATTGTCCGATGCCGTCAGCACCGAGGGATAGGCAATGAATTCGACCTGATGCTCGGCCGTTTCACCCAGGATGTCGCCGTAAAAGGTGGGGATGCCCGCATGGCGCGCCTTGGTCAGATGCTGGCGGTTGGTGTCTGCGATCAGCGAGACGACATCGGCCTTTTCCAGCGCCTGCGCCAGCGCCACCGAAAAGGGCGACCCGCCGACGATCAGCAGGCCGGGGCTTTCCGCGCCGGTCAGTCCCAACCGGCGCGCCAAGGGTGCCAGCGTGAAACCGTGGATGATGACACTGGCCAGGACGATGATGAAGGACAGGGGCGCCAGCAGCGCACCGTCGGCAATGCCCGCCTCGACCAGCTGGTCGCCGAACAGACCCGAAATGGCAACCATGACCACGCCGCGCGGCCCGGTCAGCGCGATCAGCCAGCGCTCTTTCATGGGAAGGTTGCTGCCCAGCAACGGCAGCAGCACCTGCAGGGGTCGCACCAGCGCCACGGTCAGGATGACAAACAGCGCCGCCCGCCAGGTCAGCTGTGTCAGCGTCGCGAAATCCAGCGACGCGGCCATCAGCACGAAAACGCCGGATACCAGCAAGATCGTCGCATGTTCCTTGAAGCGGTGCAGCTCGGTATAGGAGGACAGTTTCGCGTTGGCCAGGAACATGCCCATGATGGTCACCGCCAGCAGGCCCGATTCATGCAGGATGCTGTCGGTGACGGCAAAGATGGCGATGACCGTGACGAACAGCACGGGCACCTTCATGTATTCGGGGATCCAGGCACGGCGGAAGGCGATCTCCATCCCCTTGCCGGCGGCAAGGCCCGCCAAGGCGGCAAAGCCGATCCCCGATCCCAAGAGCCAGACGGCCTGACCTGCCGACAGGCCGGTTTCCAGGACCATGACCACTTCAAGAACCAGAACGGCAATCAGCGCGCCCACCGGGTCGTTGATGATGGCTTCCCATTGCAGAACCTGTGCGGGGCGTGCCCGCAGCCTTGCCTGACGCAGCATCGGCGCGATCACTGTGGGGCCGGTGACGACCATGACACCGCCGAAGACCGCCGCCGATTGCCAGGTCAGGCCCACAGCCAGCCACAGGACCAGGGTCGACAGCAGCCACCCGAGCGGCGCGCCCAGATAGACAAGACGTCGGACCGGACCCTTGGCGTCGCGCAGGCGGTGATATTCCAGCGTCAGCCCGCCTTCGAAAAGGATGATGGCGACAGCGACGCTGATCAGGGGCTTGTAGATAGGGCCAAGGTCGCGATCGGGCAGGAACAGTCCCATGACCGGCCCGACCAGAAGGCCGATGCCCAGCATCAGGACGATGGCCGGCAGGCGGAAACGCCACGCCACCCATTGGGCACCCACGCCCAGAACCCCCACAAGCGCAACCACCTGCACGGGGCTGAGCACCTGCATCACTTCACTGTCCATTGCCGCCCTTTCGCGTCGGTTTCGTTCCAAAGCCCTAACTAGCAGGTCGGGTTCCGGTCGTCTGCCATCATAGGGATAGATTGACGTGGCAAGCGCTTTGGTCTAGGCGATGCTGGCCTGCATCCGGCAGGCAAGAAGGCGGGGCGTCCGAAATTGCGTCCCAACTTTGCCGCCCTTGCGCCAGACCGGCGCGCGGCATGGAACGCATCGCGCCACGGATGGCGTGGCTAATGGAAAGCCCCCTATGACCAAATTCTCTGATCTGAAGCTTGATCCCAAAGTGCTGAAGGCCGTGACCGAGGCCGGCTATGAAAGCCCGACGCCCATCCAGCAGGGCGCGATTCCGCCCGCGCTGGAAGGCCGCGACGTGCTGGGGATCGCACAGACGGGGACCGGCAAGACTGCCAGCTTCACGCTGCCGATGATCACCATGCTGGGCCGGGGTCGCGCGCGTGCGCGCATGCCGCGCAGCCTGGTTCTGTGCCCGACGCGCGAACTGGCAGCCCAGGTGGCCGAAAACTTCGACACCTATGCCAAGCATACCCGCCTGACCAAGGCGCTGCTGATCGGCGGCGTCAGCTTCGGCGAACAGGACAAGCTGATCGACCGCGGCGTCGACGTGCTGATCGCCACGCCGGGCCGCCTGCTGGACCATTTCGAACGCGGCAAGCTGCTGCTGACCGGCGTTCAGATCATGGTCGTGGACGAGGCCGACCGCATGCTGGACATGGGCTTCATCCCCGATATCGAACGTATCTTCCAGCTGACGCCCTTTACCCGTCAGACGTTGTTCTTCAGCGCCACCATGGCCCCCGAGATCGAGCGGATCACCAACACCTTCCTGCACGCCCCCGAACGCATCGAGATCGCGCGCCAGGCCACGACCAGCGAAACCATCACGCAGCGCCTGGTCGAACTGACGCCCGCGCGCCGTGACACCGCCGCCAAGCAGAAGCGCGACCTGCTGCGCGCTCTGATCGAGGCCGAGGGTGACAAGCTGAAGAACGCGATCATCTTCTGCAACCGCAAGACGGATGTGGATATCGTCGCGAAGTCGCTTGGCAAATACGGCTATGACGCTGCCCCGATCCATGGCGATCTGGAACAGAGCCAGCGGACCCGCACGCTGGAATCCTTCCGCGACGGCAAGCTGCGCCTGCTGGTGGCATCCGATGTCGCTGCGCGCGGCCTGGACATTCCCGCTGTCAGCCATGTCTTCAACTATGACCTGCCCAGCCATGCCGAGGATTACGTCCACCGCATCGGCCGGACCGGTCGCGCGGGCCGTCTTGGCACCGCGATCAGCATCTCGACCCCCTCGGACGAGAAATATCTGACCGGCATCGAGGCGCTGGTCAAGAACACCCTGCCCCGCAGCGATCTGCCCGCCGGTTTCGCCGGTGCAAAGCCTGCCCAGGCTTCGCAGCCCGAAGATGCCGGTCCCGAGGACCGCAAGCCCGCCAGCCGTCAGCGCAGCCGCCGCGGCAAGCGCGACGATTCGGAACAGCAATCCGCAGCCAACACCGCCCCGAACCAGCCCGAGGCCGCATCGCAGCCCGCCGCCCCCATGCCAGAAGCCGTCAAACCCGAGGTTGCCATGCCCGAGGCCGTCGATAAGCCCCGCAAGGAAAGCCAGCCGCGCCAGGACAGCCGTCCCGCCGCAGCCGAACCTGCCCGCCGTGAAGAAAGCCGCCGCGATGACAGCCGTCGTGACGAGAACCGGCGCGACAATGGCAACCGTGGCGACACCAACCGCGACAACAATCGGCGCGATGGGCGTCGTGGCGGGAATGACGGCAATCGTGGTCAGCAGATCGTCGGCATGGGCGATCATGTCCCGCGCTTCATGACGGTCGAGCTGCGCATCTCGCCCATGCCCGAGGAACGCCCCGAAGAGGCGCCCCAGGCACAGCCCGAGGCCGCCCAGCCCGAGCAGAAGCCCAAGCGCACCCGCAGCCGTCGCAAATCCTCCGCCGAGAAGACCGCCGAAAAGTCGGTCGAGGCACCGGTCGCGGAAGCACCCGTCGTTGCGACGTCCGCCGAAACCGCGGCCGAAGCTCCGGCTCGGGACGTGGCCACCGATGCGGCATC
>NZ_QJPK01000078.1 GCF_003259195.1 Paracoccus sediminilitoris | reverse complement strand
GATCAGGCGATGATTTTGGAGACGACGCCTGCGCCGACGGTGCGGCCGCCTTCGCGGATAGCAAAGCGCAGCTTTTCTTCCATGGCGATCGGGGCGATCAGCTCGACCTCGAACTTCAGGTTGTCGCCGGGCATGACCATCTCGGTGCCTTCCGGCAGGTTCACGGTTCCGGTCACGTCGGTCGTGCGGAAGTAGAACTGCGGACGGTAGTTGGCGAAGAACGGCGTGTGACGGCCACCCTCTTCCTTGGTCAGGATATAGGCTTCGGCTTCGAACTTGGTGTGCGGGTTCACCGACTTGGGCTTGCACAGCACCTGGCCGCGTTCCACGCCTTCACGGTCGATGCCGCGCAGCAGGACGCCGACGTTGTCGCCAGCCTCACCACGATCCAGCAGCTTGCGGAACATTTCCACGCCCGTGCAGGTCGTCTTCTTGGTGTCGCGGATGCCCACGATCTCCAGTTCGTCGCCGACGTTGACGGCACCGCGCTCGACGCGGCCGGTCACGACCGTACCACGGCCCGAGATCGAGAACACGTCTTCGATCGGCATCAGGAAGGGCTGGTCCACGGCGCGCTCGGGCGTCGGGATATAGCTGTCGACGGCGGCGATCAGCTCACGGATCGAGTTCTCGCCGATCTCGGGGTCGCGGCCTTCCATGGCAGCAAGGGCCGAACCCTTGATGATCGGAATGTCGTCGCCCGGGTAGTCGTAGGAGGACAGCAGCTCGCGCACTTCCATCTCGACCAGTTCCAGCAGCTCTTCGTCATCCACCTGGTCGACCTTGTTCAGGTAGACGACCATGTAGGGGATGCCCACTTGGCGACCCAGCAGGATGTGCTCGCGCGTCTGCGGCATGGGGCCGTCGGCGGCGTTCACGACCAGGATCGCGCCGTCCATCTGGGCGGCACCGGTGATCATGTTCTTCACGTAGTCGGCGTGGCCGGGGCAGTCCACGTGCGCATAGTGGCGCGACTCGGACTCGTATTCCACGTG
>NZ_QJPK01000077.1 GCF_003259195.1 Paracoccus sediminilitoris | reverse complement strand
CCCGACGCCCCCCTGCGCGTCACCGTGATCGAGGGGCAGTACATGCTGGGCTGCGGCGTGGCCTATTCGACCAGCGATCCGGGCCACCTCCTGAACACCCGCGTCGCCAACATGAGCGCCTTTCCGGATGATCCCGACCATTTCCGCCGCTGGCTGGCCGCGCATGGGCAGGAGGCAAAGGGGGCTTGCTTTGTAAGCCGCGCGACCTATGGCGCCTACATGACCGACCTACTGGCGCCGCTGTCGACCGACGGGCGACTGCGCTGTCTGCGCGCCACCTGCACACGGCTGGTCACCACGCAGGCCGGGATCGCCGCCCATCTTGATGATGGGCAGATTGTCCCGGCTGACCGTGCTGTGCTGGCCACCGGCCATGCCCTGCCAGAACCGGATCCGGAAGGTCTGATCCACGGCGCTTGGCAGCAGGCCGATCCTCCACCGAAAGGCGGGCGCGTCATCATCATCGGCTCGGGCCTGTCGATGGTCGACCAAGCGATAAGCCTGCTGTCGCAGGGACATCGCGGCGAAATCATAGCCCTGTCGCGCCGCGCCCAACTGCCGCGTGTCCATGCAGAAGGAACGCCATTGCAGATAAGCCGGGGCGAGGTGCCTCTGGGCGCGCCGGTCAGCTTTGTCCTGTCCTGGCTGCGCGATCTTGCCGCCCGCGCCGAGGCGCAGGGCGGCACCTGGCGCGACGCGGTGGACGGCGTCCGCCCACATCTGTCAGCCCTTTGGCGCGCGATGCCTACGGACGACAGGGTACGCTTTCTGCGCCACGCCGCCTCTTGGTGGGAGGTGCATCGTCATCGTCTGCCGCCAGAAAGTGCCGCTGTTGTGCAGCGCGCACAGGAGAGCGGCCAGATGCGTCAGCTCTCCGGGAGCTTCAGTCATGCCAGCCGCGACGGCACGATCCTGCGGGGACATTGGCGTCTTCGCGGTCAGAACACCCTTTTTGCGCTTGATGCATCGCGGATCATCGATTGCCGAGGTATCCGCCGCGATCTTGAAGCCAATGCGTCGCTATTGGTCTCTGATTTGCTGGCCACGGGCCGAGCCCGCATCGACCCGTCCCGTATCGGCCTCGACATCGCTTCGGACTGCGCGCTGATTGACGCCCAAGGCCGCCCCGAACCCCGCATTCGTGTCATCGGCCCCGCGTCACG
>NZ_QJPK01000076.1 GCF_003259195.1 Paracoccus sediminilitoris | reverse complement strand
GGGAAACGGGAACAAACCGACGCCGGAGTTTCGGCGTGAAGCGGTGCGGCTGGCACTGACCAGCGGCAGGACGCGGCGGGAAATCGCGCAGGATCTTGGCATTGGCTTGTCGACGCTGACGCGGTGGCTGGGTCAGGAGCGGGACACCGGTGAGCCGAGTGAGGCACCTGTCGACCTGCATGCCGAGTTGAAGCGGCTTCGGCGCGAGAATGCGGTCCTGAAGCAGGAGCGCGACATCTTAAAAAAAGCCGCGGCCTTCTTCGCGAAAGAGGGAAGTCGATGACCTTCGGCTTCATCGAAGCGGAGAAGGCCAGCTTCCCGATCAACCGGATGTGCCGCGTCCTCGGGGTCAGCCAAAGCGGTTTCTTCGCTTGGCAGGAACGCCCGGCCTGCCGCCGCCAGCAGCAGGACATGGTCTATCTAGCCCATATCCGCACGGCCTTCGCGCTGTCGAACGGCACCTATGGCAGCCCGCGCATGCACCGCGATCTCGTCGACGAGGGCCATGAGATCGGGCGACACCGCACGGCACGCCTGATGCGCGAGAACCAGTTGATCGCGCGGCAGAAGCGGCGCTTCAAGCGCACGACAGACAGCGAACATGCCTGGCCCGTCGCGCCGAACCTTGTAGCGCAGGACTTCACGGCGGACGGTCCGGACAGAAAGTGGGGGGCGGACATCTCCTACATCTGGACGGCAGAGGGCTGGCTTTACCTCGCCATCGTCCTGGACCTCTTCTCGCGCCATGTCGTCGGTTGGGCCACGAGTGATCGTCTGAAGTGCGATCTCGCGGTCGAAGCCCTGCGCCGTGCTTTGGTGGCTCGCAACCCTGCACCCGGGCTGGTCCATCATTCCGACCGCGGATCGCAATACTGCTCGGTCGACTATCAGGCGCTGCTCCGCAAACGCGGCATCCTGATCTCGATGAGCGGGCGTGGGAACTGCTACGACAACTCGATGGTGGAAACGTTCTTCAAGACCATCAAGTCAGAGCTGATCTGGCCGGTCGCTTGGCAATCCCGCCAGCAGGCCGAAAACGCCATCGCCAGATACATCGACGGATTCTATAACCCTGTCAGGCGACATTCATCGCTCGGCTTCCAAAGCCCCATCGCCTTCGAGCGAAAGGCACGGGAAGTGAGCTAAACGCTCTCCACAAAAGCCGGGCAAGTCCA
>NZ_QJPK01000075.1 GCF_003259195.1 Paracoccus sediminilitoris | reverse complement strand
GGCTGCCAGGTGGTCCGGCCGCGCGGGGTGCGCTCTCGCATCGCCTCCAGGCGGGCGCAGATGGCTTGGAGGGTGATGTTGGGATCCGAGCCCTTTATCGCGGCGACGATGACAGGCAGGCGGTCGTCGCGGTGCCGGCGCTCGGCCCGTTTCAGGACGTCGGGTGGCAGGAAGCCGTCGCGGACATAGGCGCGGGTCGCGCGCAAAAGCCGTGCCTGCGTCCAGTGACGGTCGCGGGGCAGGGGAGCATTGATCAGGCGCACGACGTCTTCCCAAGCCATGCCGGGGCGTAGGCGGCGGACATGTGGGACCCATTCGGGCGCGCGATCCGCCAAGCGTTCCATGAACCCGTCCAACCGGGCCGCCCGCAACCGGCGGATCGCCGTAGGATCACCCGCCCGCAACCCCGGATTGCCGCCGATGCGGCCGTTGCTGCGCGCGCTGGCCAGGCCTGTTTTTGTCCGCTCTCGGATCAGGGCACGCTCGAATTCGGCGGCGGCCCCCAGAACCTGGAGGGTGAATTTGCCTTGCGGGCTGGCCGTGTCGATGGGGTCCTGCAGCGAACGGAAGAACGCGCCCTTGGCATCGAGGAGGTCGATCACCTCCAGGAGATGCGAGAGCGAGCGCGCCAGCCGGTCGATGCGCATGACGATCAGCGTATCGCCACGCCCCATCCGCTTGAGAACGCGCGCCAGCACGGGGCGCCCCCGATCCCCACCCGAGGCCTGTTCCTGGTGAACCTCGGCGCAGCCTGCTGCTGACAAGGCATCGACCTGCGGCCGGGGGGTCTGGTCCTCGGTCGAGACGCGGGCATAGCCGATCAGGGCCATGGGCAACGGGTTTTGCAATTTCGCATGTCGTTATTAAACGACCGTTTGTAAACGGATGCAACACCGATATTTGCTGCAGCTGTACGGATGCTCAGATCCTGTGCGTTCAGCAGGAGACGGAATTTAGCGCCCTTGTGCGCTCTCTGGGCCGTATTCCGAGCCTTTGGGAGTTCCTCTGCCTGAGTGGGAGAGTAGCAGGAATTTCGCTCCTTTTCTAAAAGTACTGGGCAACTGAAGAATGCCGGGTATATGCTAAATTATAAACGCTATAATCATGGGTTATCAGATGGATGTCGTATCGCTTCTTCTGAGTGCCGAGACCCAGGCTGCGAGGGTTGAGGGCATCCTTCTGGCTGACCCCGCCCTGGCTGGATTGTGGCGGATGGAGACGAGCCTTCT
>NZ_QJPK01000074.1 GCF_003259195.1 Paracoccus sediminilitoris | reverse complement strand
GTCGTTTGCTCCTTCGTGATGAAGCAAACTCTACATCAAACCGAGGGACGTTCCGGGGGGAAGGTCAGAACTTGAAGATCGTATCGGTAGTGATGCCCCGGTTGCGGAGTTTCTCAACAAACAGGTTGGCATGTTCTCTACGGACATGCGTCAGGATGGCGTCTCCGGTGATGCCCGTGAGCACCGACCAAGATCTGTCGTACTGCTACTGAGCAGTCTTGTTCCTCGGTCACGTCACTTGCCTAGTGCCACATGCTTTTCCTGTGCATCACTCAAGGTCCGAGGAACCTGATTGCCCATCAGGAGGTCAAGCGTCAGCCTGCTTTGCGGGTCTGGTGCTGGGCGATACTCTCCCTGCTCATAGGCCCCCCCTGTAAGGGCTTGTACGAAGTCATCAAGGGCAGGACTGTCTCGGTAGCGCAGACCATCTCCTGGCTTCAAACCAGCCGCCTCTAGGCGTCCCAGAGCAACCTTGGGGTCAATGCCGACTATGTCTGTCCCGGATAGATGGTTAGACCACAGGGCATCCTGTCTGCGTGCATGCTCATCTGCCCTTTTGGCAGCTTCCATCTGGACGCCGGTCTTGAGGGAAAAGAACAACACGGACTGAGGCTTGCCCGCTGCGTCCCTATGCAAGCCTTCGCAACCTACAGCGATACGACGCCTGAAATACCAGACGTTACCCTTTTTCTGAATGTACTTGGCAGTCAACCGGAAGGCCCCTGATTCAAATAGCAAGATCACAGCGTGTCACCTTTTGTGTCACCTGTGGTTACCTGGCTCTTTGTCCAGTCGGTTCATATTGCTCAATAAAAGCAATAAGCCGTGGCGGAGGCGGTGTCCGCCCGCCCTAAGTCTGGGAAGTTCCCACGTGATCCGCAGAATTATTTAAATACAGCAGTGTATGGTTATGAACCGGCTTGCGAGTTCCCAGTGCGTCCCATACGTTCGCGAGAGGCGTGGGGGGATAATTGGGGGGTAGTTCCATGGAAGTTCCAACTCGGCGGCCCGCGGCTAGATTATCAGCAGCATTAATTAGGTCGCCCCTCTCACCGGGCAAGTATCACGACGGCGGGGGCTTGGGTTTGTACCTCTTGGTCAAGCCAAGCGGCGCTCGGTCATGGATGCAGCGGATCATCATTCAGGGCAGGCGGCGCGAGCTGGGCCTCGGTAGTCCCCCTGTGGTGACACTGGCAAAATGGACTTGCCCGGAAAATGTGGAGAGCACCAACTGAGGAACCAGGAGGTGTTCTATGGGAAACGGGA
>NZ_QJPK01000073.1 GCF_003259195.1 Paracoccus sediminilitoris | reverse complement strand
TCGTTTGCTCCTTCGTGATGAAGCAAACTCTACATCAAACCGAGGGACGTTCCGGGGGGAAGGTCACAAGGTATAAGCCTGGAATAAAAGTAAATGGTAGCCCGTGACAGATTTGAACTGCCGACCGACCCGGTGTAAACGGGACGCTCTACCACTGAGCTAACGGGCTACAGATTTTGCTTTTGCCATGACCTTCGTATGGCTTCAAGTGGGAAGACAGCTAATTTGCGCTGCTTTTAAACCAGTTGGTCGATGGTCCCTGAAGACAGGCGATAGATGCAACCCTGTTGCATGTGGTTTTGACCGATATTTGCCAGTCTCGTTCCCGTGGCAACAGAAAGCAACATGGCCAATGTCAGGCCATGGGTGATGATAATCGTTGTCTGATCGGTGCCGTCAAGAAATTCCGTGCATCTTGCTCGCAGCGCGTCCAAACCTTCGCCTTCTGGGCAGCGATCGTACCAATCCAGCGCATCCCCAGTGAATATTTTTGGATACCGTTTGCGCAAATCAACGACCTGACGGCCTGCAAATATGCCGATGCCAATTTCGGAAAGGCGTGGTTCAACACTCCAGCCGCGACCCTGGAAGGCAATGGCCGCAGTTTGCACCGCCCTGCCCTGCGGGCTCGAAAGGCATATGCCGCCGATCCCTTTCAGCAGCGTCGCCTGACGGTGCGCTTGTGTAATGCCCAAAGGCGTCAAGGGCGAATCCAATATGCCCTGCAGGCGTCCCATTGCATTCCACTGGGTTTGCCCGTGTCGCATTAAATAGAGATCAGGAAGCATCATTGTCTGCGGGAAAACACAATTTCTGATAATGGACAGTTATCTGGTAACGGAATGGGTAAAGGTAAACGAATACTTGTCGCAATCTCTAGAATCTAGATACCCTTCTCTCTTGACGTTATTCTACATTCGTTTTCTCGTGTGGCCGGTCCCCCATGAGTACCCCTCAGACATTGTTGCGGAAGTCGGCATCACGAGATTATAGCGCTATTATAGCGCTTTTCCCATCTGACGTCTGGCTACGCGTTCGATCTCGGCGGTGCTGGGGGGCGTTGAAGCGGTCCATCGAGGCCACGCGGATGTGGATCTCGGCCGTCTGGCGGGCGGGTCTCTCGAGGCGATCGGTTCGTCTAAGGATTTCAGGTTCCTCATGCGGGCATTGATGCGGCTGCTGTCATGCTGGCCGGACCATTTTTTCCAGATCGTCCGGCTGCGGCGGGGCAATCCACTTTCCAGATGTGGCCGCTTCTGCGGATGGAAGCAAGGGCATGACTGCCACCAGTCCGTAGGAATGCTCGAACCACTGTGCCACCGCGCGCGGATTGCCCCATGGCCGAGCGGGGTGTCAAAGGGGCCATCACCGGTAACGGTGCCGATTTTCTGGTCTTCCTGGAT
>NZ_QJPK01000072.1 GCF_003259195.1 Paracoccus sediminilitoris | reverse complement strand
CGCGTAGCCCCAGAAATCAACCCGCGGATTCTCCGAATGGCTGGAGGAGAGGCGGGTCTCAGGTCACGCCATTCGTCGGGAAAACAGTCCACTGGACTGTTTTCTGACCCTCCTCATTCATCGATGCCTATGCCCGCAAGATCGTCGGCTGGCGGGCAAGCCAAACAGCCCACGCAGGCTTCGTTCTCGATGCCCTCGAACAAGCTGTCCGCGATCGCCGCCCAGCCAAGGGCGCGGGGCTCGTCCACCATTCCGTCCGCGGGGCGCAATACCTATCGATTAAATACACCGAGAGGCTGGCCGAGGCCGGCATCGAACCTTCCGTCGGCAGTGTCGGCGATAGCTACGACAATGCATTGGCGGAGACGATCAATGGTCTGTTCAAGGCCGGGTCATCCACCGTCGTGGGCCGTCGCGCAACTTCGAGGCTGTCGAATATGCCATCCTCGAATGGGTAGACTGGTTCAACAACTGCCGCCTGCTTAAGCCGATCGGGAACATCCCGTCGGCCGAAGCGGAGGCAAACTTCTACGTTGCTCTGGAAGCTGAAGACATGGCCGCCTAACTAATCCCAATCAGCCTCCGGAAAACCCGGCGCAGTTCACCTGTTTGAGCCGAATTGTTAGGGGCAAGCGCGTTTCCTCTGATGAGCAGCCACCGTCGGCGGTCTACTATGACTGAAAACAAAGGCGATAAGCGGAAGTA
Source organism: Paracoccus sediminilitoris (assembly GCF_003259195.1). GTDB lineage: Bacteria > Pseudomonadota > Alphaproteobacteria > Rhodobacterales > Rhodobacteraceae > Paracoccus > Paracoccus sediminilitoris. The sequence goes on along the minus strand of NZ_QJPK01000072.1, from coordinate 750 downwards.
GACATTGACTTAGATCGCACCCACGATCTTCCAATGTTCACGCAGCACCCTGTACCGAAGGAAGCGAACTCTTCATGCCGTACCTACATCACCAAGATCGCAGACTTCTCTACTTACACGTCCCCAAGACTGGAGGTAGCACCATAGAAACATGGTTGAAGACGATCTCATCTTTGCATTTTCACAGCGTCGGTGTCCCGGCTGCCCTACGTTGCGTGCCGCAGCATTTCCGAATGTTGGATTTCAACGCCCTTTTCGGTAAAGGATATTTTGATGACGCCGTAATGACTGTTCGTAATCCCTATGATCGGATCGCCAGCGAATACCGCATGCGCGCTCTGCTGGCTGGTAAGGGGTTTTGGAAGGCATGGCCAAGCTTCTCACTCTGGCTCGAGGCCAATCTCGAAGCGGCAGCCAAGAACCCCTTCCATCTCGACAATCACCTGCGTCCACAATGGGAGTTCCACGGCTCCGATGTTGAGGTGTTGCGCTTCGAGGATGGTCTACTCGCCGTGACTGCGCAAATAGCGAAATTACTAGATGTGAGCCCACCCACGAACCTGCCGAAGGTCCATGATACTTCGAGCGCTTCGATCGAGGTGAGCTGGGATCTGTCAGATCGGCTGCGCGTGCAGGAATTCTATCGCAAAGATTTTGAGTTATTTGGTTATGAAGCCTGAAGGCTAGGCTCCAGACCCATTGATTTCAGTCCGTTGCGGTGATTCAGGCTTCGCAAGGAGACCTGATCTA
>NZ_QJPK01000071.1 GCF_003259195.1 Paracoccus sediminilitoris | reverse complement strand
CTTCGGTAACGGGTTCGTCTCAGTCAAGCCATTTCACGCATGCGCCGTCGTCCGCGAATTGGCGGTTTCAGGTTGTTATGATCGTCGCACGTCTGGCACAGCCAACTTCGTCTGAGGTCACCTGGGTGCATGCTTCGGTCCGTGACAGGCCGCGCAGGCCGCCAACATGATGCTGGTTCAATGCAGGTCCGATGTGCCCATCTCATTGGCGTGCTCGATGTGGTTCGGCAACAGTCCTGACCACGACATCATCGGAACCGCGTCCCATGGGGACCTCGAAGGCCTGCGGTCAGGCAGGCGACGGTGAAGCGCTTGGCCGATCAGGCTGCTTGCGGAACCTCAATCTCGGATCGGAAGGTTGTGCCGTCAGTCCATATCCGGTGCAGGATCACGCTGATGCGCCGGGCAAGGGCGACCATGGCCCGTTTTGCGCCACGACGGCGCGCAACCTGCACTGCCCATGTTCTCAGCCACGTCGAGCGACCGCGATGCATCATGACCGTCGCCGCCTGGCACAGCGCACGCCGCAGGTTGACGTCCCCTGCTTTGGTGATCCCGCCGGAGATGTCGCGTTCGCCTGACTGGTTGCGTGAAGGCGTGAGGCCGACCCATGGCCCGACCTTCTTCGACGACGTGAACCGCGAGGGGTCATCAACTGCGGAACGGTAGGTCAGCGCCACGACCGCGCCCACGCCCGGCATCGACATCAGACGGCGACAGACAGGGTCGTCTTGCGCCAACTGACGGACCCGGCGTTCCAATCCTGCAAGCTCCTGTCGAAGGGATGCCCGCGCTCGCAGTATCGGCTCGGTCGCGGCGAACAGCATCGGGTTGTCTACCGTCAGCTCTCGGATGCGGTGCTCGAACCTGCCGCGGGAGATCGCGCCGACCTTCAGCCCGAAGTTCCGCAGCAGTCCACGCAATGACAGCTCCAGAGTGATAAAGCCCTGCTGCACGGCTTTGCGGGCACTGAGCAGAGCCCGCACTTGCCTCGCGCCGAGACGGATTTGCAATGGACGGGCCGGAACCAGCCGAGATGAAGCAGGCGCGCAATGCCCTCGGCATCCCGTCGGTCCGTCTTGATCGGCATCGCCTTCAGGGCACCATTCACCTGCCGGGTCTCCATCAGCACCACACTCAGGCCCGCCTCGGTCATGCCACGATGCAGCCATTGCGACAGGGGGCCGGCTTCGAGACCGACGACCGCGATGGTGCCCTCCAAGTCCCCAATCCAGCGCGCCAGCGCCTCCGGCTCGCTGGCCGCCTGCGCCTCCCTCACGATCTTCCCATGCTCGCTGATGACGCAGATCGCGGTCTTCTCCAGCGACACGTCCAGTCCGACAAACAGCTTCATTCCGCAGTCCTCCAGATGGATCCAATACGGGAATGGCGCCAGATTGCCCTCGGTTTGACAACGGTAACGGGCAGGTCGCAGCGCAGGCCCCGTTACGGCATCTCATTGCCAGTAAATGACGGTTGCTG
>NZ_QJPK01000070.1 GCF_003259195.1 Paracoccus sediminilitoris | reverse complement strand
CCCATAGGGCATCCTTCCATTCCTTCGAAAGGATCACACCATCAAACCGTGGGATCAAACACCTAGGGGCGCACAAACGAAATGATGCAGCAGGCGGCAGGGGACGTGTCGTCGGCCCGCATCGTGCTGGAGAGTGTCAACCGGCAGGATTATGTGGGCGCCGTGAGCCATGAGGCGCCACTGGTTCAAGACCATGGCGAAGGCGACAGGGTTTTGGCCGTTAGCGTGGCGGCTTCACAACCAAGATCCATCTGCTCGTGAATGCTGTAGGACTGTCCATTTGAACCGAGATCACCGCGGGGCAAACATCCGACTATCTTGGCTTCGATCTGGTCATGGCCGACAATCTACCGACACCGAGGGTCCTGCTGACCGATCGAGGCTATGATGCTGACATCATTTGGAAAACCATGGACAAACGGGATGTCCTGCCGGTCATTCCGACGCGCAATTCCCGCAAAAGTCGCATTAGCGTGGACCGATTACTTACCTGCTGCGCAACTTGGTCGAACGGTGCTTCAACAAGCTGAAGAACGCCCGCCGTGTCGGCACCCGTTACGACAAGACCGCGGAGAGCTTCCTAGGCTTCATCGACATCACGTCGATACGCCTTTGGGTGCGCCATTTTTCAATATGACCTAGTCAGTAGCTGGAACTTCCAGGTCAAGGACGAGAAGGCCGTCGAGCCCGTTGATGGCATTCTTGACGATCTGCGACCCTAGCGCTTGATGCTCGGGATGATCGGTATACTTTTTCAGATCCAACCAGGTGTCGAAGTCGATAACAAAGGCATGGAAGTAGCCTCGTTCTATTTGTTCAGGACTCGCCGACCGGCCTCCGGTAAAATGTCGCGCACCGGGGAGTTTGTTGGTTAACGACCATAGTCCGGAATATATTTCGGTTATACAGCTTTCGCTGACTTCGGGTTTGAACTTGATAAGTACAATATGGCGGATCATGATTTTTCCTGCATAAACTAAGAGCTGGAAGGTTCTCCCATAGTCAAGGATTTAGGAAGCCTAGTCAGCACTCCTCGTCCGCGTCCGACACCGCAGTTGTGCTAACGTCGCTGAGCCTCGACGCCTAAAAGAAGGGTGCGCCCGAGCCGCCGGCCAGTCTGCAACAAGCTTGGCGAAGGGCGGTCGTTTGCATTGAAGCTCTGTAGAGCAGCTCCGGCCATATAAGCTATAATTTTGCTACAGACCCCTCCCACTAATGATGAGGCAGTGGGCAGCAGTCGGTTTGCTGTTATGATCATGTAACGCTCCCATAAGAACCGGATGCAAATGTTTGTGCCCTTTGATAAGAATGAACGCCTGTGGAATTTCTCGATCATTGGATTGGGCATGGCCCTTGCTCCGCATATGGCTGGCATGCGGGAACTTGCAGATCGGGTGCGTGTGATTCATGCGGTGTCTAGAAGCGCCGCGCGCAGGGATGTGGACTTGCCCGGCTTTTGTGGAGAGCGTTTAGCTCACTTCCCGTGCCTTTCGCTCGAAGGCGATGG
>NZ_QJPK01000069.1 GCF_003259195.1 Paracoccus sediminilitoris | reverse complement strand
GTCGTTTGCTCCTTCGTGATGAAGCAAACTCTACATCAAACCGAGGGACGTTCCGGGGGGCAGGTCAGAGGCGCTCACCCCCAAAGAACCGACTGACAAAGAAGCGAGATAGCGATGCGGACTAGTCCGTCAGGATTACTGGAGGGGTCGGGCGCTTGATCGATGATCTGAGGAAGTAGCTGGCCGCGCGCTGACAGCGTTTCGCGTGCAAAACGAAATTATGAATGAAACGCAGTAAATAGGCTTGGTCCCAAATTACAACTTTTGAAAGTTTATTTTGCATCTTTAAACGTTAAAGTTGATTTCAGCAATTTAAGGTTGAGATCAACGGGATTGTTTCGCGTTTTCTCTGCGCATATTGCAGGCAGTAAGAGAAAGATCGGGTTGCTCGGTCAGCTTAATAATCCCTTTAGCCATGGTGCGCGTTAACCTTTTGGCATACTCACATGCCTGCGAAGCTCAATTTTCCCTTTTGTTTGGAGGTTGCCCATGAATATTTCTGGAATAGGTGCGACGGCGGCAGTTTTGATGACGATGGCAAGTGGGGCACAAGCAGCAACCTATGCTGCAAGCTCCATCATCGCATCCGAGACCGCCTACGGCACATGCACCCGCATGAATTGCACCGCGAACGATCGCAAGAACGCCGAGAATGCCCTTGGAGAGGCCGACGGTGCCTTCTATGCCATGGGTCTTGGCGGCCAGCTCACAGTAGGCTTCGATGCCAAATCCTTTGCCCCAGGTGCGCGCGTTACAATCAACGAGGTGACCTTCAATGGCCCTCAGAAATCCAACCACTTCGAGGCCGTGGACGTCTACTCCGTTTTTGACGGTGTTGATACCTTCATTGACCGCATCATCAACACTGCGCAGTCGACGACGCTTCTGGTTGCTCAGGGGTTCGAATATATTCGGCTGGTCGACGTAACAAAGGCGGAATTCGCCAGCACGACCAGTTTTGACGGTTTTGATGTTGAATCGATCAGCATCGCGGCCGTTCCCGTCCCCGCAGCAGGCTTCATGCTGATGGCAGGACTGGGCGGCTTGGCGGCTTTTGGGCGTCGTCGCAAGACGGTCTGATCCCCTTTGACATCGGGATTGTCCGCCGGCTGAGCGGGCAATCCAACTTGGGCTCGGCATCGGCCCGCGGGTCCAACACATTCCGATGTCTCCGCTGCATCGCATGATCTTGATCTCGGCATCCTCTACACATTGGAAGACCGGATCAGGAACTGGCTCGCCAGATGGAATAACGCCCCTTCGCGGTCATTTCGCGGATCAGGCCCTGGGCTTCCATCCAGGGATCTGTCGCAATTTTTTGTGAGATCCAAGCTGGAAAGATAGAATGGTGTAAAGTCGGTCCTTTGGGTGAGGAGTGAGCCATGAGCGTGTCATTCAAAGGTGCCCACCTTCCCAAGGACGTGATCTTGCACGCGGTCTTCTTCTATCTTCGCTACGGGGTGTCCTGTCGCGACCTCGAGGAGATCATGGCCGAGCGGGGTGTCAAAGGGGCCATCACCGGTAACGGTGCCGATTTTCTGGTCTTCCTGGAT
>NZ_QJPK01000007.1 GCF_003259195.1 Paracoccus sediminilitoris | reverse complement strand
CGGCTCGGGACGTGGCCACCGATGCGGCATCGGATGCACAGCCCGCCGGACAGGTTGCCGAACAGCCCGAAGCCCCCGCCAAGCCCAAGCGCACCCGTGGCCGCAAGAAACCCGAGACGACCGAGGCCGACGCCGCTGTGTCCGAGGAGGCGACCGCCGAAAAGCCCAAGCGCACGCGCAGCCGCAAGCCGGCCGCGAAACCCGCGGAGGCCGGTGAAACCGAAACCGCCCCCGCAGCCGCCGAAGAGGCCCCCAAGCCCAAGCGCACCCGTCGCAAGAAGGCCGACGACACCCCCGAGGACGCGACGGCCGAAAAGCCCAAGCGCACCCGCCGCAAGAAGGCCGACCCCGAGGCAGCAGCCGAGGCGCCCGCCAAGGACACGACCTCCGAGGCCTGATGACCTCGGCGACGTCCAGCCAGATCCCGCCACGGCTGCATCGCAGGGGCCGACCGCCCCTGCGACAGCTTTGGCCGGACCTGCTGCTGGGCGCGGTCGGCGCCTTGGGCCTTGCGCCCTTCGGCATCTGGGCCGCACCTCCCATCGTTCTTTCAATCCTGATCTGGCGGCTGGCGCGAAAGCGTCCGGCCGCCGTTTTCTGGCATGCGCTGGTCGCCGGCTTCGGCTGGTTTGCCCTGGCGCTGTTCTGGATCGTCGAGCCCTTCCTGGTCGAACCAGAGATCTATGGCTGGATGGCCCCCTTCGCGCTGGTGCTGATGGCATTGGGGGGGGCGCTGTTCTGGGCGCTGCCCGCCTGGCTGGCGGCGATCTGGTCGCGGAACTGGCGCTGGCAGGCGATCGGCATCGCCGCGGCGCTGGCGCTGTCGGATTGGCTGCGCGGGTGGATCTTCACCGGCTTTCCTTGGGCGCTGATCGGGCATGCCTGGATCGACACGCCGGTGGCGCAGTTGGCCGCATGGGGCGGTGCCTTGGGCCTTGGCGCGTTCACGCTGGCACTGGCGGCACTGCCCGCTTTGCTGTGGCGCCCCGACTGGCCACGGTTGGCCGCACATCTGCCCGGCGCCCTGGCGGTCATCCTGTCGGTCGGGGCGGCATGGGCCTTCGGCCTGTCGCGGCTGGCGGCCCCCGGTCCCGCCGATACAGACCTGACCGTCCGCATCGTCCAACCCGATGCGACGCAGCACCTGAAATGGGACCCCGAATGGTCGCAGGTCTTCTTTGAACGACTGCTGACCCTGTCGAACGAAGCCGGTCCGCGCGATCTGGTCATCTGGCCCGAAACCGCCGTCAATTTCCTGCTGGAGGACGCCAGCGCAATCCTGCCCGCCATATCCGACGCGGCGGGCGCCCCCTTGGTGATGGGCATCCAGCGCCGCGAGGGTTCGCGTTATTTCAACAGTCTGGCGCTGGTCCAGCCGGGCGGACAGGTGACGCAACTTTATGACAAGTTCCACCTGGTGCCTTTCGGCGAATACATCCCCTGGGGCGACCTGATGGCCCGGTTCGGGGTCGGCGCCTTTGCCGCCCAGCAGGGCAACGGCTATTCCTCAGGGGTCGGGCCGCAGGTCATCGACGAGCCGGGTCTGCCGCCCTTCCAGCCGCTGATCTGCTATGAGGCGATCTTTCCCCAGCATCTGCGCAACCTGTCGACGCGGCCCGCATGGATCCTGCAGGCGACGAATGACGCGTGGTTCGGGAATATCTCGGGGCCGTATCAGCACCTGGCGCAGGCGCGGCTGCGTGCCATCGAAAGCGGGTTGCCGGTGGCGCGGGCGGCCAATACGGGCGTCAGCGCCATGATCGACGTCAAGGGCCGCATCCGCGGCCAGCTTGGCATGGGTCAGATGGGCAAGATCGACGCCCCGCTGCCCGGCGCCCTGCCCCCGACGGTCTGGATCGAGGTTGGCGATACACCGCTGTTGGTACTGCTGGGGCTGCTGATGCTGGCGACGCTGCGTCCGCGCCGGAAACGACCGTAAGGGGGCCGATCGCCCCCTTTGCCGTGATCAGTCGCGGATGAAACGGCTGTCCTTGATCTGATCCCAAGCCCAGACCACTTCGGACAGGCGATCCTCGTCGGAACGATCGCCGCCGTTCATGTCGGGATGCAGGTCCTTGACCAGCGATTTGTATTTCTTGCGAATTTCGGGGCGGGTCCAGCTGTCCTTGGCTTCCAGGATGTCCAGCGCACGTCGTTCGGTCGGCGGCAGCTTTCGCGTGCTGACCTGAGCGCGGGCTTCGGGGGCGGTGCCGTTCGCACCCAGGATCTCGTGCGGATCGCTGACGCCGTGGCGGGCCCATTTCTGTTCCTCGACGCTTTTGCGGAAGGGCTTGGTCGGCCGTTCCCACACCGTGGCATTGTCGATGAACTGCTGGAATTCCTCCTCGGACTGACCTTGGAAATAGTTCCAGTTGGCATTGTATTCGCGGACATGGTCCTTGCAGAACCAGAAATAGTCATCCAGATTCCGGGGATTCTTGGGGGCGCGATACTGACCGGGTTCGTCACAACCCTCGCGTTCGCACACGCGGGTCGACGTTTCGAAGGCACCCGACATCCCTCGACGGCCTTTGGACTTGCGTTTCTTGTCCTTGGCAGCCGAAATGTCGAAACCAAACGGGTCGTTCTTGCTCATGGTTGGGGCACCTTTGCGACTCGGAGGCGGCAGTCTATGCTATCTGGCGGCACATGAAAGGGCTTGACGAAAAGTTATGCGGATGATTGCGGATGAGATGACCGAGCGGCTGCAGGGCCTGACCCCCACGCAGCTGGAAATCCTGGACGAAAGCGAAAGCCACCGGGGCCATTCAGGATTCCGCGAGGGTGGCGAAAGCCATTTCCGCATCCGCCTGGCCAGCCCCGCCTTCTCCGGCCTGACGCGGCTGCAGCGCCACCGCCTGGTCCATGACCGGCTTGGCGACATCGTGCCGCGCATCCATGCGCTGGCGCTGGAACTCAGCGAAAGCTGACGCGCGCCCCGCGCCCGGGCTTGTCCGCCCCGGTCCGCCCCCTAGAAGCGGTCGGGGGATGAGGACAAGGACACCACCGACATGACCGCGCCAGGGGATTTCAACGACCGCCTGATGTCACTGGGGCTGAGCCGCGCAAGCGAGGCTGCGGCCCAGGCTTCGGCCCCGTTCATCGGACGGGGTGACGAACGCGCCGCCCATCATGCGGCCGCCACCGCCATGCAGGACCAGCTGGCCCAGATGGCCATGACCGGCCGGATCGTCATCGGAGAAGGCGCGCCGGGCCAGACCCCGCTGCTCTATACCGGCCAATCCATCGGGACCGGCAAAGGCCCCGATGTCGACATCGCGCTGGACCCGCTGGAGGGCAGCACCCTGACGGCCAAGGGCAAGGCCAATGCCATGACCGTCGTCGCCATGGCGCCCCGCGACAGCCTGCTGGCCGCGCCCCAGGTCTATATGGACAAGCTGGCCATCGGGCCGGGCTATCCGGCCGACCTGATCCATCTGGACATGCCCCCCGCCGAACGGGTCCGCGTGCTGGCGCAGGCCCGCGGCTGCGACATCTGCGACATCACCGTCTGCATTCTGGAACGCCCGCGTCACGAGGACATGATCGCCGAACTGCGCCAGACAGGCGCGGCGATCAGGCTGATCTCGGACGGGGACATCCCGGGCGTCATCCACGTGGCCGAACCCGACCTGACCGGCGTCGACATCTATATGGGCATCGGCGGTGCCCCCGAGGGCGTGCTGGCGGCCTGCGCGCTGAAATGCATGGGCGGGCAGATCTGGGGGCGTCTGGTCCTGCGCAACGACGAGGATCGCGCGCGGGCCCGCGATGCAGGGCTGACCGATCCCGACCGGATCTATGCCCTGCAGGACATGGTGCGCGCCGATGTCGTCTTTGCCGCCACGGGCGTGACGGACGGGCTGGTCGTGGCCGGCGTCCAGCGCGAACCCGGCTTCCTGACGACCGAGACCGTCCTGATGCGTTCGGCCACCGGATCGGTCCGGCGCATGACCTACCGCAACCCGGTCAACTAGGCTAAGGAAGCGCCACGACATTCGTTTCAAGGCAAAGGTGGGCGCGACGTGGCATTCCTGGGCATCGATACATCGGTCACCGGGCGGCGCTGGATCGGCCCCGCCGCCGATCTGGAACGCCGCGCCGAAGGCCTGGCGCAGCAGGCGGCGCTGCCCCTGCCCGTCGCCCGCGTGCTGGCCGAACGCGCGGTCGAACCGATGGATGCGCAGGCTTTCCTCTCGCCCAAACTGCGCGACCTGTTGCCCGATCCGCTGAGCCTGCGCGACATGCAGACCGCCGCAGACCGCATCGTCGCGGCCGCCACAGGCGGCGAACGCATCGCCATCTTTGCCGATTACGACGTCGATGGCGGCACCTCGGCGGCGCTGCTGATCGACTGGCTGCACCAGCAGGGGCGCAAGGCGACGCTTTATATTCCCGACCGCATCGACGAAGGATACGGCCCGAACGAACCCGCCATGGCAGCGCTGGCCGCCGAACATGACCTGATCATCTGCGTCGACTGCGGCACGCTCAGCCATGATGCGTTGGCGGCGGCCAAGGGGGCGCAGGTCATCGTGCTGGACCACCACCTGGGCGGCGAGACACTGCCCCCCGCCCTGGCCGTAGTGAACCCCAACCGCGTAGACGAGGACGGCAGCCTTGGCCACCTCTGCGCGGCGGCGGTGGTGTTCCTGACGCTGGTGCAATGCGGGCGCATCCTGCGCGACAAGGGCCTGCCCCAGCCGGACCTGATGGCGATGCTGGATCTGGTGGCGCTGGCGACCGTCGCCGATGTCGCGCCCCTGGTGGGCGTGAACCGCGCCTTCGTGCGGTCCGGGCTGGCGGTCATGGCGCGTAGGCAGCGGCCGGGGCTGGTGGCGCTGTCGGACATCGCCCGGCTGGACGGCCCGCCCGCGGCCTTCCACCTGGGGTTCCTGCTGGGACCGCGCATCAATGCCGGGGGCCGCGTGGGCCGCGCCGATCTGGGCGCGCAATGCCTGGCGTCACGCGACCCGGCGCAGGCGGCGCAGCTGGCCAAGCAGCTGGACGACCTGAACCGCGACCGCCGCACCATCGAGGCCGCCGTCCGCACCGAGGCCCTGGCCCAGGTCGAGGCGCGCATGGACACCCGCCTGTCCTGGGCCGCGGGCCAAGGCTGGCATCCGGGCGTGGTCGGCATCGTCGCCGCCCGCGTGAAAGAGGCCACCGACCTGCCATCCGTGGTGATCGGGGTGGACGGCGGCATCGGCAAGGGGTCGGCCCGGTCGGTTCCGGGCGTCGATCTGGGCCGCGCCATCCAGCGGCTGGCCCGCGAAGGGTTGCTGATCAAGGGGGGCGGGCATGAAATGGCCGCCGGGCTGACCGTGGCCGAGGATCAGATCCCCGCCGCCATGGCGCGGCTGTCGGACCTGCTGGAGCGCGATCTGGCGGGCCGCACCGGCGGCGGCGATCTGCGCATTTCGGGGCTGCTGGAAACGGCGGGGGCCACGCCCGACATGTTCAGGCTGCTGGAGGATGCGGGCCCCTATGGCCAAGCCGCCCCCGCGCCGCGCTTTGCCTTTGCCGACCAGCTGATCGACAGCGCCTCGACCATGGGGGACCGGCATCTGCGTCTGTCCTTCCGCACCCCCGGCGCACCCGCGATGGAGGCCGTCGCCTGGGGCGCCATGGACGGCCCCCTGGGACCCGCGCTGATCGGCGCCAAGGGCCGTCGCTTTCACTTGGCAGGCAAGCTGGAACTGTCCACATGGGGCGGGCGCGAACGCCTGCGCCTGAGGCTGGACGATGCCGCCGCCGTCACCTGAAGCAACCCGCAGGCCACGGCGGGTGTTGTGGTCACTGCGCCCTCGCGCCGCTAAGCTTTGCGCGACATTGCCATCAAGGAGCCCATGATGAAACTGACCTGGCTTGGACACTCCGGCTTTCGACTGGAAACCGGGGATGCCGTGATCCTGATCGACCCCTGGATGACCGGAAACCCCGCCTTTCCACAGGACCAGCGCGATCAGGCCATCCAAGGCGCAACCCATATCCTGCTGACCCACGGCCATGGCGATCACAGCGGCGACGCCCTGTCCCTGGCCCGCGAATTGCAGATCCCCGTCGTGGGCATCTTTGACCTGATCAGCTTCTGGGAGTCGGATCACAAGATCGCAGGCATCGGCTTCAACAAGGGCGGTACCGTCGATCTGGCAGGCGTGCAGGTGACGATGGTCAATGCCTGCCACTCCAGCTCGCTCAGTGGTCCCGACGGACCGATCTATGCCGGCGCCGAGGCTGGCTACATGATCGCCGCGGAAGGCCATGTCATCTATCTGTCGGGCGATACCGACATCATGGCCGACATGGACTGGATGGGCGACCTGCACAAACCCGATATCGGCATCCTTTGTGCGGGCGGTCATTTCACCATGGACATGAGCCGCGCCAGCTATGCCGCCAAGCGCTATTTCAACTTCAAGACGGTGATCCCCTGCCATTACAAAACCTTCGATGCGCTGGAACAGGACGCGTCGGTGATGGTACAGGCCCTTCCCGACGTGCAGGTGATCGAACCGCAGATCATGAAGGCCATCGACCTATGACCCCCTTCCAGACCTTCGACGACCCGGCCGGCGGCAATAACCACCCGCAGCGCCTGTCGGACCTGCGCGCGATGCTGCGCGACCACGATCTGGCGGGGTTCATCGTGCCGCGTGCCGATGCCCATCAGGGCGAATATGTCGCCGATGCCGATGCGCGCCTGGCCTGGCTGACGGGCTTCACCGGCAGCGCGGGTTTTGCGATCATCACCACGGATCAGGCAGGCGTCTTTATCGACGGTCGCTATCGCGTGCAGGTGCGCAGCCAGATCGACGCGGCCCATTTCACCCCCGTCCCCTGGCCCGAAACCCGCCCCTCCGACTGGCTGCGAGAGGCGCTGCCCAAGGGCGGGCGCGTGGGCTTCGACCCCTGGCTGCATACCCGCAAGGAGATCGAGGGGATGGAGCGCGCGCTGGAGGGCAGCAATATCGGCCTGATCGCCGTGGATTCAAATCCGGTCGACGCCATCTGGCACGACCGCCCCGACGCCCCCGTGGGCCGGACCCGCGCCTACCCCGCCGAATGGGCTGGCGAAACGGCGCAGGACAAGCGCGCCCGCCTTGCCGCCGAACTCAAGGCCGAAGGTCAGGCCGCTGCCTTGCTGTCGCTGCCGGATTCGATTTCCTGGCTGCTGAACATCCGCGGCAGCGATGTCCCCAAGAACCCCATCGTGCAGTCCTTTGCTGTCCTGTCGGACAGCGGCGCGATGGCGCTTTTTGCCGACCCTGCCAAGTTCGACGACGACATGCGCGCCCATCTGGGCAACCAGGTCACCATCCTGCCGCCCGACGCCCTGTCGGCGGCGCTGACCGACCTGGAAGGCCCCGTCCGCCTTGATCCCGCCACCGCCCCTGAAGCCGCCTTCCGCATCCTGGAAGCCGCAGGCACGGATATCGCGCGCGGTTCGGACCCGGCCATCCTGCCCAAGGCCCGCAAGAACACGGCCGAACTTTCAGGCATGCGCAAGGCCCACCGACAGGACGGCGTCGCCATGGTGCGACTTCTGTCCTGGCTGGACCGCCAAGCCCCCGGCACGCTGACGGAAATCGACGTCGTCCGCCAGTTGGAGCAGTTCCGCCGCGACCAGGGCATCCTCGACATCAGCTTCGACACCATCATGGGCGCGGGCCCGAACGGCGCCATCGTCCATTACCGCGTGTCCGAAGCCACCAACCGTCCCATCGCGGATGGCGACCTGCTGCTGATCGACAGCGGCGGGCAATATGATTGCGGCACCACCGACATCACGCGGACGGTGCCGATCGGCACGATCGACCGCGATGCCGTCGCGCCCTTTACGGCGGTGCTGCGCGGGATGATCGCGCTCAGCCGCGCGCGCTTTCCCAAGGGGGTCACGGGCGGTCACCTGGATGCGTTGGCGCGGCAATTTCTGTGGGCCCAAGGACTGGACTTCGATCACGGCACCGGCCACGGCGTCGGCGCGGCGCTTTGCGTCCACGAAGGCCCGATCCGCATCAGCCGTGCCAGCGACATCGCGCTGGAGGCCGGAATGATCCTGTCGAACGAACCGGGCTATTACCGCGAAGGGGCCTTCGGCATCCGCCTGGAAAACCTGATAGCCATCGAACCGGTCGAGGCCGAGCCGGGACGCCAGATGCTGGGCTTCGACACGCTGACGCTCTGCCCCATCGACCGCCGGCTGATCGATGTCGCAGCGCTGTCGGGCGATGAACGGGATTGGCTGGATGGCTATCACGCACAGGTCCGCAACGCCCTGTCCGATGCACTGGATGAAACCGATCGGGCCTGGCTGGAACAGGTGACGCGCCCGTTGACCTGAGGGCGCGACGCCCGGGGGGTGCGGGGGGCAGGCAGCCCCCCGCCTCGCCGCGGGACGCAAGGTTACAGCGCGTTCAAAATGCGCAGCGCCTCGGATTTGCAGGATGTCAGCTTGTCACGCTCCTCGCCGGGGAAGAACCGGGCGCGGACGGCGGTCGGCATGGGCGCAGGGCTGTCGATGACCACGCGCGGCCCCATGCGGGCGGTCTCGGCCTGCCACGACCGCGCCAGCGCGATCTGCGCCGCCTTGGTGGCCCCATAAGCGCCAAAGAATTTCTGTCCGCCGCGCGGATCGTCGAAGAACAGCGACGTGCCGCCATTGCGCCGCAGCAGCGGTTCCAGCAGGGCGATCAACCCGCGCGTCACCTCGACGTTCATCAGCATCGACTTGGACCAGTCACGGCCCTCGATATGGGGGGCGGGCGACATGGGCGCGGCGTGGACCGCGCAATGGGCCCAAAGGTCCAGACCACCCCAACGCCCCTCGATGGCCTTCGCCATCTGCTGCATTGCGGCCGCGTCACCGATATCCATGGGGGCCAGGGTCGCCTGCCCGCCTGCCGACCGGATGCGGTCGTCCAGTTCCTCCAGGCCGCCCACAGTCCGGGCCACCGCCAGCACGTGGTATCCGCGCGCCGCCAGCTCCTCGGCCAAGGCCGCCCCCAGACCCCGCGAGGCCCCCGTCACCAACGCCAGCTTGGGCGCTTTCGCCTGATCATGTTCACTCATGCACGATCCATTGCCATCGCCGCGCCCGTCACGCAAGCCCTTCGTTGCCGCATGAAAAAGGGGCCCGCGAACGGGGCCCCTTCCTGCGTTCAGCCAATCTCAGCGCTTCGAGAAATCGACGTAATCGCGCTTTTCCGAACCGACATACAGCTGGCGCGGACGGCCGATCTTGTTCTGCGGATCGCCGATCATCTCTTTCCACTGCGCGATCCAGCCCACCGTGCGCGACAGCGCGAAGATCGGCGTGAACATCGAGGTGGGGAAGCCCATCGCCTCCAGGATGATGCCCGAATAGAAATCGACGTTGGGATAGAGCTTCTTCTCGATGAAGTACTCGTCCTCCAGCGCGATCTTCTCCAGTTCCTTGGCGACCTGCAGCGTCGGGTTGTCGCCCACGCCCAGCAGGTCCAGAACCTCGTCGGCGGATTCCTTCATCACCGTCGCGCGCGGGTCGAAGTTCTTGTAGACCCGGTGGCCAAAGCCCATCAGCTTGAACGGATCGGACTTGTCCTTCGCGCGCGCGATGAATTCCGGGATGCGGTCGACGGTACCGATCTCGCGCAGCATCTCCAGGCAGGCCTGGTTGGCGCCACCATGGGCCGGACCCCACAGGCAGGCGATGCCCGCCGCGATGCAGGCGAACGGGTTGGCCCCCGACGACCCGGCCAGACGCACCGTCGAGGTCGAGGCGTTCTGTTCGTGATCGGCGTGCAGGGTGAAGATGCGGTCCATCGCGCGCGCCAGGGCGGGATCGACATTGTATTTCTCGGCCGGGACCGAGAAGCACATGTTCAGGAAGTTGGACGCATAATCCAATTCGTTGTTGGGATACACGAAGGGCTGACCGATCGAGTATTTATAGGCCATCGCGGCAATCGTCGGCAGCTTGGCGATCAGGCGGATCGATGCGACCTCGCGCTGCCAGGGATCACTGACATCGGTGCTGTCGTGATAGAAGGCCGACATGGCCCCCACGACGCCGACCATCGTGGCCATCGGATGCGCATCGCGGCGGAACCCGCGGAAGAAGTTGTGCATCTGTTCATGCACCATCGTGTGACGCGTCACGCGGGTGCGGAAATCTTCCATCTGCGCGGTCGTGGGCAGTTCGCCATAGAGCAGCAGATAGCACACTTCCAGATAGTTCGACTGGCTGGCCAGCTGTTCGATGGGATAGCCGCGATACCACAGCTCTCCCTTGTCGCCATCGATGAAGGTGATGGTCGAATCGCAGCTGGCGGTCGAAGTGAAGCCGGGGTCATAGGTAAAGACGTCGGCCTGGCCGTACAGCTTGCGGATGTCCAGGACATCCGGCCCCTGCGTCGGGCTGAGGATCGGAAGTTCGTAATCCTTGTCGTTGATTCGCAGTGTGGCGTTCTTGTCTGCCATCCTGTACGTCCTTTCCGGCTAAGCCGCATGGCGCGTCATCGAAACGGACAGGCCATGCGGACAAGTGAAAGCAGGCTTCAGCCTGCCAAATCGGTCTGGTCCTGAAGCCGGGCCAGCGTTTCGTCGCGACCAAGCGCAGTCATCATGTCGAACACACTGGGGGTGGCGCTGGTCCCTGCCAAGGCAGCCCGCAAGGGGCCGGCGATCTTGCCCAGGCCCACGCCGTGTTGTTCCGCGACCTGCTTGGCAGCCTCCTCCAGCTCGTCTCGCGTCCAGCTACCATTCTGCACTGCGGCAGTCAATGATTTCAGCATACCACGGGATACCGAGTCCAGATTCTTGGCCGCCTTCTCGTCCATCTGAATGGGGCGTTCGACCAGTGCGAAACGGGCCTGGCTCAGCAATGCAGGCAGCGTTTTCGCCTTTTCCTTCAGGGCGGGCATGGCGGCCTCGATGCGCTGATGCTGCACCTGCGTCAGGGGTTGGCTGTCCGATTCCCTAACGTAATCCTGCAACGCCTTCATGACATCGGCATCGGCCATCTGGCCGATATGATAGCCGCTGACATGCTCCAGCTTCTTGAAATCCAGCCGCGCGGGCGCGCGGCCGATGCCCGTCAGGTCGAACCATTCGCGGGCCTGCGCATCGTCGAACAGCTCGTCGTCGCCATGGCTCCAGCCAAGGCGCGCCAGATAGTTGCGCATGGCCGCCGGCGGATAGCCAAGGGCCGCGAATTCATGCAGGCCGACCGCGCCGTGACGCTTGGACAGCTTCTTGCCGTCCTCGCCGTGGATCAGCGGGATATGGGCAAAGACCGGACGGTCCCAGCCCATCGCGTCATAGATCTGGATCTGGCGCGCGGTGTTGGTCAGGTGGTCGTCGCCGCGCACCACATGGGTCACGCCCATGTCGTGGTCATCCACCACCACGGCCAGCATATAGGTGGGCGTGCCGTCGCTGCGCAGCAGCACCATGTCGTCCAGCTGGTCGTTGGCCACGCGCACATCGCCCTGCACCTGGTCCGCGATGACGGTCTCGCCGTCGCGCGGGGCCTTCAGGCGGATCGCATAGGGCGCATCGGGCAGTTCCGTCGCGTCACGCCAGGGGCTGATGAAAGGCTGACGGGGGTTTTCCTCGCGCCAAGCAGCGATTTCCTCGGTGGTCGAGAAACATTTGTAGGCCGTGCCCGCCGCCAGCATCTGGTTGGCGACCTCGGCATGGCGGTCCTTGCGTTCGAACTGGCTGACGGGTTCGCCGTCCCAGTCAAGGCCCAGCCATTCCAGCCCCTTCAGGATCGCGGCGGTGGCTTCGGGGGTGGACCGGGCGCGGTCGGTATCCTCGATCCGCAGCAGGAACTTGCCGCCCCGGCCACGGGCGTAAAGCCAGTTGAACAGGGCCGTGCGCGCGCCCCCGACATGCAGGTACCCGGTGGGCGAAGGGGCGAAACGGGTGACGACAGAGGGGGTTTCGGACATGTGAGCCTTCGGAAAATATCATGATGCGACACGGGCGATCGGGCGTTAACGCTTTGGTAACGGTCGCCATGCCATCCTTGCGCGCAATTGATAATCAACAGGCCGCGAAAGGACAAGGATGTTGCCCCAAACGGGCGCGGCCCCGGCGATGCGCCCGACAGCCGCCATTCTTCCCCGCCCTGCCGCCGCAGCGCGCGCGGGTCTGTTCCCTTGGGTGCCTGTCCTGCTGTCAGTGGGGATCGCGCTGTGGTTCTGGCAGCCTGCGCTGCTGGTCGCGTGGCAATGGGCGGCGCTGGCCCTGTTGGTCGCGGTGGCGCTGGCGGTCGCATTGCGGGTGCATCGCATCGCCGGTCGGGGGTTGATCGGCTGGCAGGCCGCCGATGCCATACACCTTGGCGCATTGGCGGTGATGCTGGTGGGCCTTGGGACGGGGCTGGCGGCATTCCGCGCCGCCCAGGTGGCCGCCCCCGTGCTGGAATGGCGCTATTACGGCCCGATCGAGGGGCGCGTGACCGAGATTGACCGATCCTCTCGCGATCGGATGCGGGTGA
The DNA here is from genome assembly GCF_003259195.1 of Paracoccus sediminilitoris. GTDB lineage: Bacteria > Pseudomonadota > Alphaproteobacteria > Rhodobacterales > Rhodobacteraceae > Paracoccus > Paracoccus sediminilitoris. The sequence continues at coordinate 115,438 of NZ_QJPK01000007.1, read as the reverse complement.
CGCTGGACCAGGTCCTGCTGCGCGATCTGGCGCCCGACCGCACGCCGGCCAAGGTGCGCCTGTCGCTGATGGACCCCGATGCCAACCTGCCCCCCCTGGGCCAGCGTGTCATGCTGACCGGTCATCTGGGACCGCCGTCACCGCCCGCGGCCCCCGGCAGCTTTGATTTCCGCACCTATGCCTGGTTTCAGGAACTGGGCGCGGTGGGTTATGCGCGCACGCCCATCATGTCGGTGGCCCTGCCCCAAGGCGGCCTCTGGTGGCTGCATCGCGCGCGGCTGAAGGTCAGCGCCGCCATCCGCGAGCGGATCGGTGGTCAGGCGGGCGCGGTGGCGTCGGCGCTGATGACGGGGGACCGGTCGGGCATCTCCGAGGACACGAACGAGGTGATGCGGGCCTCGAACCTTTACCACATCATCTCGATCTCGGGGCTGCACATGGGGATGCTGGCGGGCTTCGTCTATTCGGGGCTGCGGCTGCTGACCGTGGCGGTGCAGGGTGCGGGGATCGGGCTGGGCCGGCCTTTGCACAAATGGGCGGCGGGCGGTGCGCTGGCGGCGGCGGCGGCCTATCTGTGGCTGTCGGGCGGGGGCGTGGCGACCGAACGCGCCTTCGTCATGGTCGCCGTCATGCTGGGCGCGATCCTGGCCGACCGACGGGCGATATCCTTCCGTTCTGTGGCGCTGGCGGGCACCGTCATCCTGATCCTCACCCCCGAGGCCGTCACTGGCGCGGGTTTCCAGATGAGCTTCGCAGCCACCATCGCGCTGATCATCAGCTATGGCCCCTGGTCGCGGATCGCACCGAATGTTCCGTGGTGGATCCGGCCCCTGGCGATGCTGATCGTGTCGTCGCTGGTGGCGGCGATGGCCACCTCGCCGATCGCTGCGGCGCATTTCAACCGGATGGCGCAATACGGCCTGCTGGCCAACCTGCTGGCGGTGCCGGTCATGGGCACGCTGGTCATGCCCGCAGGCGTCATCGGCGCGATCCTGGCCCTGGTCGGGGCCGAGGCGCCGGCCCTGTGGGTCATGGGGATCGGCACGCAATGGATGCTGCTGGTGGCGGAATACGTGGCGGGTCTGGGTGGCGCGGTCATGGCGGTGTCGAAACCCCCTTCCGCCGTCATCCCGATGATGGAATTCGGTGCCGTGCTGGCCATCCTGTGCTGGCGTGCCAAGGCGCATCGGAACATGGCCCAGACCTGCGGGCTGGCGGTGGGCATGGCGATGATGGTCGCGGCCGCCGCCATCTGGGCGACCGCCCATCGCCCCCTGATCCTGATCGCCCCCGAGGGCGAGGCCGTCGGCCTGATGACCAATCAGGGCCGCGCGATGTCCAAACCCAAGGGCGGGTCCTTCGTCACCTCGTCCTGGCTGCAGGAAGATGGCGACATGGCCGCGCAGGACATCTCGGCCGCCCGCCCCGCCTGGCAGGGGGACACCCGCGACCGGTGGGCCGACCTGCCGGAGGGCTGGCAGCTGTGGCACCTGACCGGCAAGGGGTCGGGCGAACGCGCGGCCAAGGTCTGCCGCGCGAAGCGCATCGTCGTGGCGGCGGAAAAGACGGGGCTGAAGACGCCCGACTGCCTGCTGTTCGATCCCGCCAGCCTGCGCCGCACGGGCGCCGTGGCGGTCGATTTCGGCAAGGACGGGCCGGTCTGGCGCCAAGGCGACATGGCGCCCCTGCGGATCCCATGAAACCCACCCTCATGGACGAACGCCCGGCCCTTTGACGGGCCGGGCGTCGCAATGTCAGGCCCGTCAAGGAACGCGTCAGGCGACCTCGGCAAAGACCTTGCCCAGGGCCTTGTCCAGCTTTTCGAACATCTCGTCCATCTGCGCCTCGGTCATGATGAAGGGCGGGCAAAGGACGATGGACTGGCCCAGGGGCCGGCAGATCAGGCCCATGTCGGTGCAGGTGTTGGCGATGCGTTCGCTGACCGACAGCGACCCGTCGAAGGGGGTCTTGGTGGCCTTGTCCTTGACCGCCTCCAGCGCCCACATGAAGCCGACGCCGCGATATTCGCCGATATTGGGGTTGGTCGCCAGCTGGCGCAGATTATCCTCGAAACGCGGCGCCAGGTTGCGGACGTTTTCGGCCAGCCCCTCGTTCATCACCACGTCGATGGCCTTCAGCGCAACCGCGCAACCCACCGGATGCCCCGAAGCGGTGAAGCCATGCGGGAACTCCTCGATCTTCTCGATCGCGGCCTGCAGGCGGTCGGCCAGTTCCGGCCCCAGGATCACCGCACCCATCGGGAACAGCCCCGCCGTCAGGTTCTTGGAGCTGATGATCGCGTCGGGCATGAAGTCATAGGTCTGCGCGCCCCAGGTGTTGCCGGTGCGCCCAAAGCCGGTGATCACCTCGTCCGAAATCATCGGGATGCCGTATTTCTTCAGGATCGGCATGACCGCCTGGAAATACCCCTTCGACGGCGGGATGACGCCGCCCGCACCCTGCACGGGTTCAGCGAAGAAGCCCGCGATGGTGTCGGCGCCTTCCTTCTGGATCGTTTCCTCCAGCTCGCGCGCCAGGCGGGCAGTGAACTGATCCTCGGTCTCGCCCTCGGCGCCATAGCGCCAGAAATGCGGGCAGCCGACATGGATGAAGCCCGGCAGCGGCAGGCCGAAGACCTCGTTGTACGGCTTGCCGGTCATGCTGGCCGAGACCGCCGTCACGCCGTGATAGGCGTTCCAGCGGGTGATGATTTTGCGCTTCTGCGGATTGCCTTCGGATGCATGCATGAACCACAGCATCTTGACCATGGTGTCGTTGGCTTCCGACCCCGAGTTCGTATAGAACACCTTGCCGCGCGAAAACGGCGACACCTCGACCAGCTTTTCCGACAGCATCACGGTCTGGTCGGACATCCGCCCGAAGAAGGCGTGATAGCCCGGAAAGCGGTCGTACTGGTCCTTGGCAGCTTGGGCCAACCCCTTGTGGTCAAAGCCCGCGACCATATTCCACAGGCCCGAATTGGCATCCAGATAACGGTTGCCGTTCACATCGACCACATAGGGGCCTTCGCCATGGGTCAGCACGACCGCACCGCGCTTGTGCACGCTTGGCAGGTCGGTGAAGCCGTAAAGGGAATATTCGTCGGCGCGTGCTTCCCAGCTTTGCGGTGTCGTCATGGTGATGCTCCTCAACCGGATCTTGAGGGCAGGCTATCCGCGCCACAGCGCGCGTTCAATGGGGCCTTTCGGCATCGCCCCGATGACCGCCCGTCACGCTTGTCAGCTGCGCGAACCCCATGCACAGTCTGCACGAACCCCGAGGAGGACCCCGCATGAGACAGCTTATGATGGCCGCCGCCGCCGCGCTGGCCTGCGCCGCGCCGCTTGCCGCACAAGAGGCAGCCCAGGATGCCCAGCAGGAGGCACAGGTGAACCGCATCGACATGATCCGCCCCGACGCCCCGGAACTGGCCCCCTATGGCCCCTTCCCCGTCGGCGTGCGCGCAGCGGAATTCACCGACCCCGACCGCATCGACGTCAAGGCCACCACCGCCGAGGGCACGCCGCCGCGCGGCCCCCGCACCCTGCCCGCCGAGATCTGGTATCCCGCAGCCCAAGGCACTGCACCGGGCGTCGCCTATGATACCATGCTGCGCGACGGCGAAACGCAGATCCAGCTGCATGGCCGCGCCAGCCGCGACGCGACGCCTGCGGACGGGACCTTCCCCCTGCTGATCGTGTCCCATGGCTTTCCCGGCAACCGCTATCTGCTGAGCCACCTGGCCGAGAACATGGCCTCGAAAGGCTATGTCGTGGTGGCCGCCGACCATCCCGAAAGCACCTATGACGACATGGGGCCCTTCACCTCGACCTTGGTGAACCGCGCGGTGGACCAGCGCTTTCTGCTGGACAGCATGGCGGCGCTGGAGGACGATCTGGGCGCCATCACGGATGCCGAGAATACCGGTGTCGTCGGCTATTCCATGGGGGGCTATGGCGCGATGATCTTTGGGGGCGCGGGGCTTTCCGAAACCGCCGTCATGCGCGACCAGCCCGAACGCTTCGTGCCGCCGCAGACCCTGCTGGCCCGGTTGCAATCGGGCAGCGACGACCATGCCGATCTGGTCGATCCGCGCGTCAAGGCCGTCATCGCCATCGCCCCCTGGGGCCGCCAGTATGAATTCTGGGATACCGAAGGGCTGGCGGATTTCGAAAAGCCGCTGATGCTGGTTGCAGGCAGCGCCGACGACGTGTCGCAATATGACGCGATCCGCCAGATCTTCGACCAGACCACCGGCACCACGCGCCACCTGCTGACCTTCGACGATGCCAACCACAATGCCGCCGCCGCCATGCCCGCGCCGGTCGAATCGTGGCAGCATTCCGAAACTTTGGGCCGTGCGCCCTTCGACCATTACGCCGATGCGGTCTGGGACACGGTGCGGATGAACAACATCCTGCAGCATTTCGCGACCGCCTATTTCGACCTGCACCTGAAGGGCGAGGAGGACAAGGCGCGCTTTCTGGACCTGACGCCTGCCTCGGACGACGGGGTCACGGCACTGGACGATGCCGGCCAGCCGACCGCCGATCACAGCTATTGGACGGGCTTTCCCGACCGCAGCGCCAAGGGCCTGCGCTTCGAGACCCTTCAGAAGGACGAATGACCCCCAGGGGGGCGGCGCAGGCCGATGGCATCCAGCTCGGCCTCGATGCCGGACAGCCGCCCGCCCCCGACATCGGCCACCAGCGCATCGAAACGCGTGCGCAGGGCGATCTTTTCGTCGCCCTTGCAATCGTTCCACGGTCGCCCCTGCAGGGCCATGTGCAGCACATAGTAACCGATGAAATGCGGACGCTCTCCCATCCCCAGCATGGCGCGATAGGCCGCGTCCGCCCCCATCGCCCGCAATGTCGCGGCATCGGGGATGCCCGCGGCGATCAGCGATGCCGCCGTCGCCGGACCGATATTCCTGATCGTGACCAGATCGCTGTCCATGCCCGTCTTCCCAATCGTCCGGCTTTCCTGTATCAGCGCGCGAACCCCAAGGACAGCGTGGCATGACCGATCAAGCCAGGACCGCCCCGGCGGCCAAGAAACTCTTCATCAAGACCTATGGATGCCAGATGAACGTCTATGACAGCCAGCGCATGGCCGAGGCCATGGGCGCGGAAGGCTATGTCCTGACCGAGGACCAGGCCGATGCGGACATGGTCCTGCTGAACACCTGCCATATCCGCGAAAAGGCGGCGGAAAAGCTGTATTCGGATCTGGGCCGGCTGAAGCCGCTGAAGGCCGCGAAACCCGATCTGAAGATCGGCGTCGCGGGCTGCGTGGCCCAGGCCGAGGGGGCCGAGATCACCCGCCGCATGCCGTTGGTCGATCTGGTCGTCGGCCCGCAATCCTATCACCGCCTGCCCGCCATGGCGCGGGGCGAGGGTCCGAACATCGACACGGACTTTCCGGCCGAGGACAAGTTCGACCACTTGCCCGAACGCATGGCCACCCGCCGCGCCCCGGCGGCCTTCCTGACCGTGCAGGAGGGCTGCGACAAGTTCTGCGCCTTCTGCGTGGTCCCCTATACCCGCGGGGCCGAGGTCAGCCGCCCCGTCGACCGCATCCTGTCCGAGGCGCGGGACCTGGTCGCGCGCGGCGTGCGCGAACTGACGCTGCTGGGCCAAAACGTGAACGGTTGGCACGGGGTCGGACCCGATGGCCGCGAATGGGGCTTTGGTCGCCTGATCCGCGCCATCGCCGAGATCGAGGGCCTGGACCGCATCCGCTATACCACCAGCCACCCCAACGACATGGCCGACGACCTGATCGCCGCCCATGGCGACGTGCCGCAGCTGATGCCCTATCTGCATCTGCCGGTCCAGTCGGGCAGCGACCGCATCCTGAAGGCGATGAACCGCAAGCATACGGCGGACCATTATCTGCGGCTGATCGACCGCATCCGTGCCGCCCGCCCCGACATCCTGCTGACCAGCGATTTCATCGTCGGCTTCCCGGGCGAAACCGACCAGGATCATGCCGACACGCTGCGCCTGGTCGAACAGGTGGGCTTCGGCACGGCCTTCAGCTTCAAGTATTCGCCCCGCCCCGGTACCCCCGCCTATGACCGCCCCGAGGTCGAGGCCGCCGTCGCCGATGCTCGCCTGCAGGAATTGCAGGCCCTGCTGACGCGCCAGCAACGCGCCGTCCAAGCGGATATGGTCGGTCGGACCCTTGGCGTCCTCTTTGAAAAACAGGGCCGCGAGGCGGGCCAGATGATCGGCAAGTCCGATTACCTGCATTCGGTCTTCGTCGACGCGCCGCAGGGCCAGATCGGCGATCTGGTGCAGGTGCGCATCATCGAAAGCGCCACGAATTCACTGCGCGGCGAACTGCTCGGCTGAGGTGCGGGCAGCGGGGGGTCCGGGGGGCAGCAGGCCCCCCGGCGTCGCGGGACGCAATCACACTCCGCGCAGATTTCCCCACAACATCACATGCAATTGCGGCAGGACGCGGGGCCGGAACCAGCGATCCGCCGTCACCTTCTCGACCAGCCACAGCAGCCGATCCGCCACATCCTGCGCCGCGACCGGCACATCGGGGTCGACCTCGGGGTTGCCGGGCTGCAAGTAAAGCGGCAGTTCGGGATGGCGGGCGGCGGCATCCTGCGCCCACTGATAGTCGCGGTCGTCAAAGATCACGATCTTGATCACCGTCTGCCCCGCGCCCCGGCCCGCCTGAACGCAGGCCTCGAAAGCGTCCCAATCCACCACCTGATCGCTGGAGGGCGGCTTGGGGCTCAGCACCAGCATGTCCAGATCCGCAAACCAAGGCCGCGCGACCGATCCTTGGGTTTCGCAGGCAAAGCGGTATCCTTCGGCCTTGCCCATCGCGATCACCGGGGCGAAATCCTGAATGGCCGGGTTGCCCCCCGAAATCGACACCGTCAGCGGCACGCCCCCCGACAGATCGCGCACCTGTTCCCAGACCTGCGCGGGCTCCATCGGGGCCCATGTGTCGCGAAAGGCGCTGTCCACGGCATGCATCGAATCGCACCAGCTGCAGCGGTAATCGCAGCCGCCGGCGCGGATGAAGACGGTGGGTTCGCCGATCAGCGCGCCCTCGCCCTGAATGGTGGGGCCAAAGATCTCGGCAATGCGCAGGCGGGTCATGGGCGGTACTCGGCCCAGGTCTTGGGCGTCTCGCTGATCCTGACGGCGGTGGTTTCCGGCCAGCGGGCGGCGCACCAGTCGAAGAAATGCCGCGCCATGTTCTCGGCCGTCGAGGGGCCCTCCAGCACGTCGTTCAGGTGGCGGTGATCGAAGGTCCCGTCGATGTAATCCTTCAGCGGCTTCAATTCGTGGTAATCGCGCACGAAACCGTCGGCGTTCAGATCGGCGGATGCCAGTTCGACCACGACGATGTAGTTATGCCCATGCAGCCGCGCGCATTGATGGTCACCCGGCAGATGCGACAGCTGATGCGAGGCACTGAAGTGGAATTCCTTGCTGATCCGGTACATTACGCCCCCTCATGCGCGGCGATGGCCGCCTGCCAGTAATCGGGATCGGCGTAATCCGTGGGGTCGGCCACACCCGCCAGATGGAAAGCCTCGCGCCGCTCGACGCAGGTGCCGCAGCGCCCGCAATGCCGATCGCCGCCCTTGTAGCAGGACCAGGTTTTCGCAAACGGCGTGTTGTGGCGCGCGCCCTCGGCCACGATGTCAGCCTTGGTCGCACGAACGAAGGGCACGTGCAGGGTGATATCAGCATAGCCGTCCAGCGCCGCCTTCTGCATCGCGCCGAAGGCATCGGTGAAGGCTGGGCGGCAGTCGGGATAGATGAAGTGATCGCCGCCATGCACCGCTGCCGCTACCGCATCGTCGCCATTGGCCGCCGCGATGCCGAAGGCGGTGGTCAGCATGATCGGGTTGCGATTGGGGACGACGGTGATGCGCATGGTCTCCTCGGCGTAATGGCCGTCGGGGACATCGATGTCATCGGTCAGGGCTGATCCCGACAGCGCCGCACCCAAGCCCGACAGATCGACCAGGTGGAACGGCACGCCAAGGCGGCGGGCGCAGGCGGCGGCAAAGTCCAGTTCCTTGCGATGGCGCTGGCCGTAATCGAAGCTGATGATGCGTGACAGGTGGCCCTGCCCGGCAAGGCTGTGTGCCAGCGAAACGGAATCGAGTCCGCCGGAGCAGACGAGAGCAGTCTTCATATCTGTAACCCTTGTTTTTGTGACCCGGGTAGGCTGCGACCGGGTGCGTGCGGGTTATCAGCCGGCGCACAGAAAGTGAAGGGCGGGCAAGACCTCGCCCTTCATGGGTATTTGCACAAAGGAGACGTATGGCGGTTCAGTGCGCGTCGGCCCAGTTCATGCCCTGACCGGCTTCCACCGTCAGGGGGACCGACAGCTTGATGACCGGTTCGGCGGCGTTTTCCATGATGCCGCGCGCCGCCTTGATCAAATCGTCGACGGCATCGTCGCGCACCTCGAAGACCAGTTCGTCATGGACCTGCAGCAGCATCCGCGCGGGCAGATCCTTGATGGCCTCGGGCATGCGGACCATGGCGCGGCGGATGATATCGGCGGCAGCCCCCTGAATGGGCGCGTTGATGGCCGCACGGCGCGCGCCGCCCGCCGCAGGGCCCGACTGGTTGATGCCCGGCGTGTTGATGCGGCGCCCGAACAGGGTCCGCACGAAGCCGTCCCGTTTCGCGTCGGCCACCGTCTTGTCCATATAGGCGCGAATTTCGGGGAAACGTTCGAAATAGGTGTCGATGAAGCTTTGCGCCTCGGCCCGCGGGATGCGCAGGTTGCGCGACAGCCCGAAGCCCGAGATGCCGTAGATGACCCCGAAATTGATCGCCTTGGCCTGGCGGCGGATCATTGGGTCCATGCCTTCGACCGGGACGCCGAACATCTGGCTGGCGGTCATGGCGTGGATGTCGATATCGTCGCGGAAGGCCTGCTTCAGCGCGGGAATGTCGGCGACATGGGCCAGGATGCGCAGCTCGATCTGGCTGTAATCCAGGCTGACCAGCTTGTATCCTTCCGGGGCGACGAACGCCTGACGGATGCGGCGGCCTTCCTCGGAGCGGATCGGGATGTTCTGCAGGTTCGGCTCGCTGGAGGCCAGGCGCCCCGTCTGCGCGCCGGTGATGGAATAGCTGGTGTGCACCCGCCCGGTCTCGGGGTTCACATAGGTCTGCAGCGCATCGGTATAGGTCGATTTCAGCTTGCTGATCTGGCGCCAGTCCAGGACGCGCGCGGGCAGGTCGTGACCTTCGGCGGCCAGATCCTCCAGCACGTCGGCGCTGGTGGAAAAGGCACCGGTCTTGCCCTGCTTGCCGCCTGCCAGACCCATCGTCTCGAACAGGATCTGGCCCAGCTGCTTGGGGCTGCCGATGTTGAATTTCTCGCCTGCCAGCGCGTGGATCTCATCCTCCAGCTGGGCCATCTTCTGGGCGAAGGCGTTCGACATCTGGTTCAGGGTCGCCCCGTCGACGCGGATGCCCGCCATCTCCATGTCGGCCAGCACCGGGATCATCGGGCGTTCCAGCGTCTGATAGGCGGTCATCACCTGCTGGTCGGGCAGCATCGGCAGGAAATGCTGATAAAGGCGCAGCGTGACATCCGCATCCTCGGCGGCATAGGGGGCGGCCTTGTCGATGGCGATCTGGCCGAAATGGATCTGGCTTTTGCCCGATCCGATCAGCTCCTTGATGGGGATGCATTTGTGGCCCAGATAGCGTTCGGCCAATTCGTCCATGCCGTGATTATGCGTACCCGCGTTCAGCGCATAGGACATCAGCATCGTGTCGGCCAGGGGCGCCATCCGGATGCCCAGACGCGCCAGGATCTTCCAGTCGTATTTCAGGTTCTGCCCGATCTTCAGGATCGCGGGGTCTTCCAGCACAGGCTTCAGCGCCGCCAGAACGGCCTGCGCATCCAGCTGGCCATCGACCCGCGCGGATTTGCCGAACAGGTCGTCGCCCCCCGCCACATGGCCCAGCGGGACATAGCAGGCCCTGCCCGGTGCCACGGCCAGAGAGATGCCGACCAGATCGGCGCGCATCTCGTCCAGGCCGGTCGTTTCGGTATCGATGGCCACCTGCCCCGCTTCGCGGATGTCGGCGATCCAGGCATCCAGCACCTCCATGTCGGTCACGGTTTCATAGGCGGCGGTGTCGATGGCGGGCTGTTCGGGGGCGGCTGGCGCATCGGCCACGGGCGGGGCGGTGATGACGGGGGCTTCGGTGCCCAGCTTTTCGGCGATGCGGGCCGACAGGGTCCGCATCTCCATCGTGGCCAGGAAGTCCAGCAGGACCTGCGGCTCGGGGTCGCGCACCTCCAGGCTGTCCAGCGTGAAATCCAGCGGCGTGTCGCAATCCAGCGCCACCAGACGGCGACTGATGCGGATCTGGTCGGCATGATCGATCAGCGTCTGGCGGCGCTTGGGCTGCTTGATCTCGGACGCGCGTTCCAGCAGCGCGTCCAGATCGCCGTATTCGTTGATCAGCAGGGCAGCGGTCTTGATGCCGATGCCGGGCGCGCCGGGGACGTTGTCGACCGGATCGCCCGCCAGCGCCTGCACGTCGATGACCCGGTCGGGACCGACGCCGAACTTCTCCATCACCTCGTCGGGGCCGATCAGCTTGTTCTTGATCGGGTCCAGCATGTCGACGCCGTTGCCGACCAGCTGCATCAGGTCCTTGTCGCTGCTGATGATGGTGACGCTGCCGCCCGCGTCGCGCGCCTTGCAGGACAGGGCCGCGATGATGTCATCGGCCTCGTACCCTTCGGTCTCGATGCAGGCGATGTTGAAGGCGCGGGTCGCATCGCGGGTCAGCGGGAATTGCGGGCGCAGATCCTCGGGCGGTTCGGGGCGGTTGGCCTTGTAGTCGGGGAAGATCTCGTTACGGAATGTCTTGGACGAATGATCGAAGATCACCGCCGCATGGGTGGGGGCGCTGCTGCCGTCCTCGTTCTGGACATAGCGCCACAGCATGTTGCAGAACCCCGCGACGGCGCCCATCGGCAGGCCATCGGATTTCCGAGTCAGCGGCGGCAGCGCGTGATAGGCGCGGAAGATGAAGGCCGATCCGTCGATCAGATGCAGGTGGCAGCCCTTGCCGAATGCGTCGCTCATGCTCAACTTCCCCTGTGATCAGAGATGCCTTCTGCCACGCCTGCGCCGAAATCTCCAGACACGGATGGAAAGACGACGATGCCCAAGATGCGCCGCAAGGGCGACCTGCCCCACAAGACCTGCGCCACCTGCGGCCTGCCCTTCGCCTGGCGCAAGAAATGGGCGAAGGATTGGGATCAGGTCAAATACTGTTCCGACCGCTGCCGGAACGCCGCGCGCGGGCCTGGAAAGGGTGGCGACGCCACCCGGCCTTGACGGCCCTCTCGATGGGGGCTGGCAAGGCCTGCCGGGCCGGGACGGATCGGTGGTCGGCGGATCAGTGGTCGTCGTGGGCGTGCGCGCGGTCGATGACAAAGCGCTTGTCGCAATATCCGCAATCGACATAGCCCGCCTCGGGGGCGATGGCCAGCCAGACGCGCGGATGGCCCAGACCCGCCGCATCGTCGCCGTCGCAGCTGACGCGCCACTTGGTGACCACTTCGGTCACGGGCGCGGGCAGGTTCATCGCCTCGGGTCCGGTTTCGGTCGACTGGGGCGTTTCGGGCGTGACGTGATGGAGATCGGACTGGGTCATGGGCTGGCCTTCTTGTGGCGGCGGGCTGCATCTGGTCTAACCCCAATAGCGCAGCGCCGCCTGCCTTCGCAAGCACTGCAAGGATTGTCCCATGCCCGATGCACTTCAGATCACCGGTCTTCGCAAGACCTATGCCGCCCAAGGCAACGCCCCCGCCAAGCATGCCCTGAAGGGCGTCGACCTGACCATCAAGGCGGGCAGCATCTTCGGTCTGCTGGGCCCGAACGGGGCAGGCAAATCCACCATGATCAACATCCTGGCCGGTCTGGTGAACAAGACCGCGGGACAGGTGGTCATCTGGGGTTTCGATCAGGACGTGAACCCGCGCCAGTCGCGCGCGGCCATCGGTGTCATGCCGCAGGAACTGAACATGGACCCGTTCTTCACCCCCCGCGCCAGCCTCGAGGTGCAGGCGGGCCTTTACGGTGTTCCGAAATCCGAACGCTGGACGGACGAGCTGCTGGCGCTGGTAGGTCTGTCGGATCAGGCCAATGCCTATGCCCGCAACCTGTCGGGCGGCATGAAGCGGCGGCTGCTGCTGGCCAAGGCGCTGGTGCACCGCCCGCAGATCCTGGTGCTGGACGAACCGACCGCGGGCGTCGACATCACCCTGCGCGAGATGCTGTGGTCCAACGTCCGCAAGCTGAACGAACAGGGGATGACCATCATCCTGACCACGCATTACCTGGAAGAGGCCGAACAGATGTGCGATGAGATCGCCATCATCAACCACGGCGAACTGGTGGTGCGTCAGAACACCCGCGACCTGCTGTCGCGCACCGACGGCAAGACGCTGGTGCTGGACACCGGCGGGCCGGTCGCCCTGCCCCCCCTGCCCGAGGGCGTGCGCCACGAACGCCGCACGGATGGGCGGTTGGCGATCACCTATCCGCCCTCGCGCCTGCGGGCCGATCAGCTGCTGGATGCGCTGCGGGGCGCGGGCATCCCGATTCTGGATGTGGCGACCGAACAGCCCGACCTGGAAGACGTCTTCGTCGAACTGACGCGCGACAAGTGACCCTGCCGCGCGACAGGCTGATCAGTCGCGCAGGCTGACCATCGGTCCCATCATCCGGCCGCCCATGATGTGCAGGTGGAAATGCGGCACCTCCTGCACGCCGTGTTCTCCGGCATTGGTGATGGCGCGGAAACCGTTGCCCGCCTCCAGGCCCACGCCCTCGGACGCCACGACCTGCGCGCAAAGCCGCATGAAGCCCGCGATCTCCGCGTCCGACGCATTGGCCGAAAAGTCGTCGAAGCTGACATAGGCCCCCTTCGGGATCACCAGCACATGGGTCGGCGTCTTGGGCGAGATGTCGCGGAAGGCCAACGCGTGATCGTTTTCCGCGACCGTGTCGTTCGGGATCTCTCCGCGCAGGATCTTGGCGAAGATGTTGCTGTCGTCATAGGCAAAGCCCATCGTGAAACCTTTCTAGTCGTCAAAAAGATGCGGTGTTTCGGCCAGGATACGCGCGCTGTCGGCCGGGATCTTGAAGAAACCGGCCAGGGCCTCGGCGTTCTTTGCCGGCCCTGCCGTTTCCGAGATGATGGAAAGATGACTGAATCCCGCCTCCTTCAGCCGCTCGGCCTCGTGCTGAAGATCGCGGCGCACGATGGGCAGCAGGCTCTCGATCGGCGCCTGCAGGGCATCGTCGGCCACCAGCCCGACGCGGCCCATATGCCCGCGCACGTAATCGTCGTCGAACGCGCAGTCGATGAACAGGATGCGCACCTCGGACCGGTCATTGTCGAAATCCGTGATCAGCGACAGGGCCGACGGGTCCACGCAAAAGGCCAACCTCTCGGCGCCGAACTGGTCGAACAGCAGCTTGACCAGTGCGCGGCGGTGGCGCTGGCGCTTGCCAAGCGAGGATTCGACGCCGCCCATCTCGGGCAGGTGGGCCTCTTCCTCGTTGAACAGGTAATCGACTGCGGGAATGTCGGTATGCCGCCGCGCCGCAGCGGTCAGCCGCTTGGCCACATGCCATTTCTTGGCCACGATGATATGCGCGACGCGGTCATTGCCCAGGCTGCCATCCGTTTCCCAGAACCGCGGTGCAAAGCGGCGACCGATCCGACCCCGCCCGGTCAGAAAGCTGAACAATCGCCGCCCTTCGGCCGCGATGGCAAAATTCTGGCCGGTGGCCTGCCACAAGGCACCCAACCTTGCCCGCAACTCCAGCGCCTCGGGGCTGATCTTGCGGGCGAAGAGGTAATCCTGGCGCAGCAACAGGTCATAGTGATCGTTGTAGAAAGTCACCGGCATCCCGTAATCGGTGAAGATCAGGAAGGTCAGCGTCCGCGTGCGGATCTGGGTCTTGGGCACCACATGGGCCACAAGCGTCTGAAAAAAGGTTTCATCGGGAATCCAGGTGGTGCTGAAGAAGCGCACGATCTCGGGGCGGCGGCGGATCAGCTCCAGGATCGCCTCGATGGTCTGGCGCCGCAGGCACCACCATTGCGACCCGATCATCACCTGGATGTCCTTGGGCACCGCGCGCGTCAGATCGAACCGCTTCTGCAGGTCATAGCTGGTGTAGAACAGCCATTTCTGGGTGCGTTCGTTGAACCAGTGCCGATAGATCAGGCGCTCTTCCTTGAAACCCGTCTTGATCCAGTCGCTTTCGAAGAAATCGAAGCTTTCGATATAGTCGCAATCTTCGTCATCCAGGAAATTGCGCGCGAATTCGCCCGACTTGATGGGCATGCAATCGCCCGACAGCATGTAGAAATGGGTCGCTTGGGGAAACGCTGTCTCGGCAGCACGCAGCGCCTCAAGGGTGGCCGCCACCAGCGACCATTCCCCCCAGCCGCAATTCAGCCGCCTTTGCGCGAATGCGACGCCCGGATGGTCGCCAAGCGCCTGCTTGATCTGCTGGAACATCCCGGCGGGCGCGCGCTTGTCGAAATGGATCGAAACGTAATCGCCCGTGGCCGTCAGGCGCCGCGCCTGATCGATCACACCCTGTGGATCCTTGTGGGTCAGCAGAATGAAGGCAATGCGCGCCATGTTTCGAAGACTTCCCCCGCAATGATGACATTCGAATAGACGTAAGACGTTGAAAATCTCTGTCGGTTTTGCTCTGAATGTGTAACCATTTTTATCGTTGGGACAAGCAGCACGGCCGTTGGGCCCCCGTTCACCGGGTCGGATGCTCGCAATTCGGAGAAGTATTTGTATGGGTTTTCCCGGCGTCTGGATGACGGAAAGTGAAAGCATGGTCTATCGGGTCGTGCCGAAATGCGCCTGCTCGACCATCGGCCAGATCATGTACCATTCCGATCACGGGCACTTCTTTGACGGTGACATCCACGATTCAACCGAAGGCCTGCACAAATGGGCCCAGGATCACAGCCACGAACCGATCGAACGGGTCGTCCGCGCCCATGAGGCCGTGTCCTTCACCTGCGTCAGGAACCCCTATGCCCGCCTGCTGTCGTCGTTCTTCGACAAGATTGCCGGCATTCAGCGCAATGGCCGCCGTTATCGCGGCAACCTGGTGCCACAACTGACCCAACGCTATGGCATCGATGTCGGCAGCCCCGAAAACGGCTTCGATTTCGATCAGGTCACCAGCTTTCGCCGTTTCCTGCTGTTCGCACGCGACACCATCCGGTTCCGCAAGCCGATGGAACCCGACATCCACTGGTCGGCCATGTCCGGGCATATCTCGACCTTCATTGTGAACGGCGGGCGCTATGACCAGATCTTCCATACCGAAACCTTCAACGAAGGCATGCAGAAGGTCCTGGATGCCGCCGATACCAAGGTCGGGATCGATTTGGGCCAAGTGCCACGTTTCAACGAATCTGAAGGCCACGGCCCCAAGCGTACCCATAAGGTCAGCGATTATTTCGACGACCTGTCGCGCCACTTGATCTGGGAAATCTACAAGGACGATTTCCAGCTGTTCAAATACGACTTCGACGATCCGGACAACAAGTTCCCCGTGGGCGAGGTCGACATCGCCGAGGTTCACGCCAAGCTGGGTCGCTGACGCCCGTGACAGCAGAAGGGCGCCACCGGGGCGCCCTTTCTTTCGGTCCGACGGGTCCGTTATTCCAAGTGGCTTTCCAGGAACCACAGGTCCTTGTCGGCGGTCCGCGACGCGGCGGTAAAGATGTCGGCGGTGTCGGCCTCACCGGCTTCGTCGGTAATGTCGATGGCCTTGCGCAGGTTTTCACCGTGATCGCGCAGACGGTCGCACAATTCCTTCAGGTGGTCGTTCACCTTGGTCACATCGGTGGGATAGGGCTTCAGCGTCGATTCCTTGGCGACGTTTTCGGCGGTGCCGATGGCGACGCCATCCAGGATCTGGATGCGTTCGGCAAAGGTGTCCAGATGATCGTTCAGGCGGGCATTCACCCCGTCGACAAATTCATGAACGGCGATGAAGTTGATGCCCTTCATATTCCAATGCGCCTGCTTGATGGCCATCGACAGCGCCAGACCATCCGCCAGCCGGGCATTGAGTTCCGAGATTGCGGTCTTGCGGGCGTTATCGGTCAGCCCCTTCAACTTCACAGCCATGATCAGCTCCTTTGTCGTCATTCGGGCCTACAACCCGAACCGCCGCACGCCGGTTCCGTTCATGTCCTTGGGATGAAGAAGGGGAGAATGAAGAAACGGCGCCCCCCTTGCGGGAAGCGCCGTCATGAGTGTCGCCCGTGACCGGACGACCGAAAGCGTCGGATCAGACCGCGCCCTTGATGAAGCTCACGGCGTCGCCAACCGTCTGGATGGTTTCGGCGGCGTCGTCGGGGATCTCGATCCCGAACTCTTCCTCGAAGGCCATAACCAGCTCGACGGTGTCGAGGCTGTCGGCACCCAGATCGTCGATGAACGAAGCGGATTCGACCACCTTGTCTTCGTCAACGCCCAGGTGCTCGACTACGATCTTCTTCACGCGATCAGCGATATCGCTCATGTCATATCCTCATTCTCGCGGGCATCCGCCCATTTTTTGCACGGGCAAGCGGCCCGATTCAGCACAGGGCGGTTCCCCTGCTGCTAAAGCCGGGGATATAGCACCCATGAACCTTCATGCAACCGCTTTCGCAACAGATCCCGCGTGACGTTGCATGCAGGACCCAAGCCCGTCAGATCATCGCCATGCCGCCGTTCACATGCAGGGTCGTGCCGGTGACGTAACCCGCCTGGGGGCTGGCCAGATAGAGCACCGCCGCGCCGATATCGTCGGGGCTGCCCATCTGGCCGGCGGGGATCTGGGTCAGGATCTTGGCCTTCTGGTCGTCGGTCAGCTTGTCGGTCATCGGCGTGGCGATGAAACCGGGCGCCACACAGTTCACGGTGATCCCGCGGCTTGCAACCTCATAGGCCAGCGATTTCGACATGCCGACCAGCCCCGCCTTGGCGGCGGCATAGTTGCCCTGCCCCGGATTGCCCGTCGATCCCACGACCGAGGTGATGTTGACGATCCGCCCCCACCGCGCCTTCATCATGCCGCGCAGAACGCTGCGCGACAGCTTGAAGACGCTGGTCAGGTTCACGTCCATCACCTGCGACCATTCGTCGTCGGACATGCGCATGAACAGGTTGTCGCGCGTGATGCCCGCGTTGTTGACCAGCACGTCGATGCTGCCCATCGCCTCGGTCGCGGCCTTGGGCAGCGCCGCCACCGATTCGGGATCGCCCAGGTTCGCCAGAACCACATGCGCGCGGTCGCCCAAGGCATCGGCCAGTTCGCGCAAGGGGGCCTCGCGCGTGCCGGACAGGGCGACGGTCGCCCCCGCCCCATGCAGCGCGGTGGCGATCGCGCCGCCGATGCCGCCCGAAGCGCCGGTCACCAGCGCCGTCTTACCCGTCAGATCGAACATCTTCGCCTCATCCAGTCGTGTCATGTCTTATGCCTTCAGCGCCGCGATATCGGCGGGAGCGCCGATGTTGCGGACGGTCGCATCCTTGACGATGCGCTTGATCATGCCCGACAGCGCCTTGCCTGCGCCGATCTCCCAGAACTCGGTCACGCCGCCCTCGGCCAGATTGGCCATGGATTCGCGCCAGCGCACGGTGCCGGTCACCTGTTCGACCAGCAGGCGGCGGATGGCGCCCGGCTCGATCACCGGTTCGGCGCGCACATTGGCGATCAGCGGCACGGCGGGGGCCTGGATGTCGACGCCCGCCAGCGCATCCGCCATGACGGCTGCGGCGGGCTGCATCAGCACCGAATGGAAGGGCGCCGAGACCGGCAGCAGCAGCGCCCGCTTGGCACCGGCTTCCTTCATGGCGGCCATGGCCTGCTCGACCGCACCCTTGTGGCCCGAAATGACCACTTGGGCCAGGTCGTTGTCATTGGCGGCCTGCACGACCTCGTCGCCGCCGATATCGCGGGCGATGCGGTCCACG
Organism: Paracoccus sediminilitoris; assembly: GCF_003259195.1. Taxonomy (GTDB): domain Bacteria; phylum Pseudomonadota; class Alphaproteobacteria; order Rhodobacterales; family Rhodobacteraceae; genus Paracoccus; species Paracoccus sediminilitoris. The sequence goes on along the minus strand of NZ_QJPK01000007.1, from coordinate 97,384 downwards.
GTTTCGAAATCCAGGCCCAGGATGGCGGCCATGGCGCCGACGCCCACGGGCACGGCCTCCTGCATGGCCTGGCCGCGCAGACGCAGCAGGCGGGCGGTGTCGGACAGGGTCAGGGCGCCTGCGGCGCAAAGCGCGGAATATTCACCCAGCGAATGGCCCGCCACGAAATCGGCGTCGCTGATGTTGATGCCCTCGGCCTCCATCGCGCGGAAGGCCGCGATCGAGGTCGCCATCAGCGCCGGTTGCGCGTTCTGCGTCAGGGTCAGCGTTTCGGCATCGCCCTCCCAGATCAACTGCGACAGCTTTTCGCCCAGCGCCTCGTCCACCTCGTCGAAAACATCGCGCGCGGCGGGATAGGCCTCGGCCAGTTCGCGCCCCATGCCGACGGCCTGCGCCCCTTGTCCCGGAAACACGAATGCCCGCATCTTGGCCCCCAAATTGATTGAACGTTGTCCAAGGCAATAGCCTGCCCGCCACCGTCCCGCAACCAAGCCCATGATCCGCGCATGAAAAAGGGCCCCCGAAGGGGCCCCGTTCCCGTCCGTGATGGGCGGCGATCAGCCGACCAGTTCAAGACCCGAGAAGAAGAAGGCGATCTCTTCCTTGGCGGTTTCGGCAGCGTCCGAACCGTGGACCGAGTTTTCGCCCATCGACAGCGCGAATTCCTTGCGGATGGTGCCGGCATCGGCGTTCTCGGGGTTGGTGGCGCCCATCACTTCGCGGTTCTTGGCGATGGCATTTTCACCTTCCAGAACCTGCACGACGACCGGTTCCGAGGCCATGAACTCGACCAGTTCGCCATAGAAGGGGCGGTCCTTGTGGACTTCGTAGAACTTGCCGGCCTGCTCGGCCGACAGCTTGATGCGCTTTTGCGCGACGATGCGCAGACCGGCATCCTCGAACTTGGCGTTGATCTTGCCGGTCAGGTTGCGGCGGGTGGCGTCGGGCTTGATGATCGAGAGGGTGCGTTCGGTGGCCATGGGGTCATACCTTGTCTGACGGGCGGGACATGCCCGCCGTGAACTGAAATCCGCGTTCGATTAACAGGATCGCCCGCGCTGGGCAAGACGCCGACCCGCCGGGACGGGACGCTGGCCGACATGAACCCGTGCATCGCCGGCAAGGGATTCGCCCGTCGGGGGAACCCGCCCGCCAAGCAGCGGTTGGACCATGCGTTACCGCCCCCAGTCATTTCCATCCAGGACGACCCATGCCCCAACCCATCACCCCGCCCACCCATGACGACAGCCATGTCGAACCGCGCCGCCTGACGGTCGGCACGCTGGTCAGCGTTGCCGCGCTGGCGGTCCTGATCGCCGCAGCATGGGCATGGTCCGGCATCATCATGCTTGGTTTCGGCGCCATCCTGATCGCCATCGCCTTGCGGGCGGGGGCGCAGGGGCTGCATCGTCATCTTGGCCTGAACATCAAGCTGGGCGTTTTGGTCGTGGTGCTGGCCGTCGTGGCCGTCATGGCAGGCATTGTCATGCTGGCAGGCCAGCCCGTCGCGGATCAGTTCACCCAACTGGTGCAGGGGCTGCCGAAATCATGGGACCGGCTGCGGGACTGGGCCTCGGGGAACACTATCGTCTCGGCGATCACCGAACAGGTGCAATCCTCGGACCGGGTCGAGGAAGGGGCGTCGAAGCTGGCCGGCAACATTCCCGACATCATGGGCAAGCTGACCGGCATGGTGGACATGGTGCTGGGCGGCCTGTCCTCGGTGCTGTTGATGCTGATGGTGGCGATCTTCGTCGCGCTCGAGGCACCGACCTATCGCCGCGGTACGATCCGCCTGGTGCCGCTGCGTCATCGCACCCGCGCCCGTCACATCATGGCCGAACTGGGCGACCAACTGGGCCGCTGGATGGCCGGGCAGGCGCTGGACATGGCCATCGTCGCGGTGCTGGCAGGGATCGGGCTGTGGCTGCTGGGCGTGCCGCTGGCGCTGCTGCTGGCGCTGATCGCGGGGCTGACCAATATCGTGCCGATCATCGGCCCGGTCTTTTCGGGCGGGATCGCGGCGCTGTTCGCCCTGTCGCAGGGCTTTGACACCGCGCTCTATGTCGCGCTGCTGTTCGCCGCCATCCAGATGTTCGAAGGCAACATCCTGATGCCCCTGATTCAGCGGTTCGCCGTGCAGCTGCCCCCGGCGCTGACTATCATCGCCATCATGGCCTTCGGGGCGCTGTTCGGTTTTGCCGGGGTGATTCTGGCAGCGCCGCTGCTGATCGTGACCATGCTGCTGGTGCGGCGCATCTATATCGAGGGCGTCTTGGGCGACACCGAGAACGTCGCCCACGGCGATCATCATCGCGATTGATGCCCGACAGCGCAGCAGCAAACGGGGATTCTGACCCCTGCCGCGCGGCATTTCGTGATTTCGACACATGAAGGGGCTATGCTGGCCCCAAGGTTCAGCCAGGGGTCACGCCATGCAGCCGATCACCAAGGGTCTTTACCGGGCACGGCTGGCCGAAACGCCCGCCGATATCCAGGCGGCGCAGCGGCTGCGCTGGACCTGTTTCATGGCACGCGAAGACCAAGCCGATGACGGGGTCAGCCTAGACCGCGACGCCCTGGATGACGATTGCAGCCACATGCTGATCGAACAGGTCGCGTCGGGGCGGCTGGTCTGCTGCTTTCGTTTTCTGCCCCTGACCGACGGGTCGCAGATCGCCCGCAGCTATTCGGCGCAGTTCTATGACCTTGCCGCCCTGGGCCGCTTTGACGGCCCGATGGTCGAAATGGGGCGGTTCTGCATTCATCCCGACATCCACGATCCCAATATCGTGCGGCTGGCCTGGGCGGCGCTGACCCGCTTCGTCGAACTGACCGGGGCCGAGATGCTGTTCGGCTGTTCCAGCTTCGTGGGCTGCGAACCCGAACCCCATGCCGAGGCCTTCGCCATGCTCAAGGAACGCCATTTGGCCCCGCGGCGCTGGTGGCCACGCGTCAAGTCGCCCAAGGTCTTCCGCTTTGCCCGCGCGCTGCGGCTGCGCAAGCCCGACCCCCGCCAGGCCATGGCCGCGATGCCGCCGCTGCTGCGCAGCTATCTGGCGATGGGGGGCTGGGTCAGCGACCATGCCGTCGTCGATCCGGCGCTGCGCACCATGCATGTCTTTACCGGGGTCGAGATCCGCGCCATCCCCCCCGCCCGCAAGCGGCTGCTGCACGCGATGCTGGATCAACCGGTCTAGAACCGCCCAACCCGCAGGCAATCTGCCCATATTTCGAGCATAACCCATCTGGCTGCCCGCATGGCAAGCAATGCTGGCGCCGCGGGCAGTTGACCTTGCCCGGCCCTGCGCGCCCCTTGCACCCATGTTCGACACGACGCCCCCCGGAACCAAGATGCAGCGCAGCCATGGGGCGGCGCATGTGGTCATGGGCGGTGGCGGGCTGATCGACCTGTCGCAGGCCGGATCGGCCAAGGCGATGCTGCCGCGCATGACCGCGGGCCTGCCCGAGATCGTCTTCCTGAACACCTCGGGGGGGTTGGCATCGGGCGACAGTTTGCGCTTTGCCGTCGATCTGCAGGCGGGCACGCGCGCGCTGGCCACCACCCAGACCGCCGAGCGCGCCTATCGCGCGCCGGGTGATGCCGCCCGCGCGCAGGTCGCCCTGACCGTGGGGGCCGGGGGCTGGCTGGACTGGCTGCCGCAGGAAACCATCCTCTATGACAATGCCCGGCTGGAGCGCGACACGCAGGTCGATCTGGCGGGCGACGCGGGCTGCATGCTGCTGGAGGTGCTGGTCCTGGGCCGTCTTGCCATGGGCGAAACCATCAGTCACCTGCACCTGCGCGACCGCCGCGTGGTGCGCCGCTACGGGCGCGTGATCCATCACGACGCGCTGGCGCTGGATGACGCCGCCCTGCCCCGCCTTGGCGACCCTGCCATGCTGGCCGGCGCGCGGGTGATGGCCAGCATGGCGGTCATTGCGCCCCATGCCGCCGACCTGCTGCCGCGCGCCCGCGCGGTGCTGGACGAACCGGGCGTGACCGCCGCCGCCAGTGCCCTGCCGGGGCGGCTGTGCCTGCGCATCCTGTCCCGTGACAACTGGCCGCTGCGGCGGCAGGTGAACCGATTGCTGGGCGCGCTGCGTCCCGACCCCCTTCCCCGTATCTGGCAGGTCTGACATGAACCTTTCCCCCCGCGAACGCGAGAAACTGCTGATATCCGTCGCGGCCATGGTCGCGCGTGGCCGCCTTGAACGCGGTGTCAAGCTGAACCACCCCGAGGCCATCGCCCTGATCACCGATTTCGTGGTCGAGGGTGCCCGCGACGGCCGGACCGTCGCCGACCTGATGCAGGCGGGCGCCCATGTGATCACCGCGGGCCAATGCATGCCGGGCATCCCGCAGATGATCGAATCCGTCCAGGTCGAAGCCACCTTTCCCGACGGCACCAAGCTGGTCACCGTCCACCACCCGATCCGCCAGGAGGCGTGAATGAAAAGATTTTCCGCAACCATTGCCGCGACTCTTCTGCCCGTTGCGGCCTTCGCCCATCCCGGCCATGTCGACCACGCCAACCCGCTGATCGACGGCCTGACCCACCCCGTATCGGGGGGCGATCACCTGCTGGCCATGCTGGCGCTCGGCCTTCTGGCCGCACAGATGGGCGGCCGGGCGATCTGGGCGCTGCCGGTAACCTTTGTCGGGTCGATGATCGCGGGCGGGTTGCTGGCCGACGGCGCCCCCCTTGCCGGGGTCGAGCCGATGATCCTGGCCTCGGTCGTGATCCTGGGCGTGCTGGTGGCGATGGCGATGCGGCTGCCGATGGTGGCGCTGTTGCCGATGGCGGCAGTCTTTGGCGCGGCGCATGGCTGGGCGCATGGTGCCGAAGGCCCCGCACAGGGCGCAGGTCTCTATGCGGCGGGCTTTGCGGCGGCGACCATGGCGCTGCATCTGCTGGGCATCGTGCTGGGGCGCGCGGCGCGGGGCGCCATGGCGCTGCGGTGGCTGGGCGGCGCGACTTCGGTCGCGGGTCTGGCCCTTGTCGTGGCGGGCTGAGCCATGATCCCCGGCGAAATCCTGACCGCCCCCGGCGACATCACCCTGAACCAGGGCCGCCCGACCATCGACCTGATGGTCGCCAATACCGGTGACCGCCCCATCCAGGTCGGCAGCCATTACCACTTTGCCGAAACCAATCCCGGCCTGGATTTCGACCGTCAGGCGGCCCGCGGCATGCGCTTGGCAATTCCGGCAGGCACCGCCGTCCGCTTCGAACCCGGCCAGTCGCGGCAGGTCACGCTGGTGGCCTATGCAGGCGACCGCATCGTGCAGGGCTTTCGCAAGGACATCATGGGGGCGCTGACATGACCACGCTTTCGCGCGCCGATTACGCGGCGCTTTACGGCCCCACCACCGGCGACCGCATCCGCCTGGCCGACACGGAACTGCTGATCCAGGTCGAACGCGACCTGACCACCCCCGGAGAGGAGGTCAAGTTTGGCGGCGGCAAGGTCGTCCGCGACGGCATGGGACAGTCTCAGGTCACGCGGGCCGATGGCGCGATGGACACGGTCATCACCGGCGTCGTGGTCTTCGACCATCAGGGCATCATCAAGGCCGATGTCGGCCTGCGCGACGGCCGCATCGCCGGGATCGGCAAGGCCGGCAACCCCGACACGCAACCCGGCGTCACCCTGATCATCGGGCCGGGCACGGAAATCATCGCGGGCGAGGGGCGCATCCTGACGCCCGGCGGGTTCGACTGTCACATCCATTATATTTGTCCGCAGCAGGTCGAACATGCGCTGCATTCGGGCGTCACCACCCTGCTGGGCGGTGGCACGGGGCCTGCGCATGGCACGCTGGCCACCACCTGCACCCCCGGCCCGTGGCACATCGCACGCATGCTGGAGGCTTGCGCCGAACTGCCGGTCAATATCGGCATCGCGGGCAAGGGCAATGCCAGCCAGCCCGCGCCGCTGGAGGAACAGGTCCGCGCCGGGGCCTGCGCGCTGAAGCTGCACGAAGACTGGGGCACCACCCCCGCCGCCATCGACACATGCCTGACCGTGGCCGACCAGATGGACGTGCAGGTGATGATCCACACCGACACGCTGAACGAATCCGGTTTCGTCGAGGACACGATGGCCGCCATCGCGGGCCGCACCATCCACGCCTATCACACCGAAGGTGCGGGCGGCGGGCATGCGCCCGACATCATCCGCATGGTTGGCATGGGGAACGTCCTGCCATCGTCCACCAACCCGACGCGGCCCTATACCGGCAACACGATCGAGGAACATCTGGACATGCTGATGGTCTGCCACCATCTGGACCGGCGTGTTCCCGAAGACGTGGCCTTTGCCGAATCCCGCATCCGCCGCGAGACCATCGCTGCCGAGGATATCCTGCACGATCTGGGCGCGTTCAGCGTCATCTCCTCGGACAGCCAGGCGATGGGCCGGATCGGAGAGGTGATCATCCGCACCTGGCAGACGGCCGACAAGATGCGCCGCCAGCGCGGCCGGCTGGAGGGCGAGTCGGGCGACAACGACAACCTGCGCGCCCGTCGCTATATCGCGAAATACACCATCAACCCCGCCATCGCCCATGGCGTCAGCGCCCATATCGGCTCGATCACACCGGGCAAGCGCGCCGACCTGGTCCTGTGGTCGCCCGCCTTCTTCGGCGTCAAGCCCGAGATGGTGCTGGTCGGCGGCCAGATCAGCGTCGCGCAGATGGGTGATCCGAACGGGTCCATCCCCGTTCAGCCGGTCTTCAGCCGACCCATGTGGGGGCATACGGGCCGCGCATCGGCGATGTTCGTCAGCCGCGCAGGGCTGGAGGCCGGGGCCGCAGGTGATCTGTCAAAGACCCTGATCGCGGTCGAACACACCCGCGACATCGGCAAGTCCGACATGGTCCTGAACGACGCCATGCCGCAGATCGAGGTCGACCCCGAAACCTACGAGGTGCGCGCCGACGGCCAGCTGCTGACCTGCGAACCCGCCACCGAACTGCCGATGGCGCAGCGCTATTTCCTGTTCTGAGGACAAGACATGACGATCCATTCCCATTCCGTGATCCGCGCGGCCCACGGCCCCTTCGACGGAGAGGTCAGCCTGGATTACGACGCGCGCCTGCTGCGCCGCAAACGCCTGACCTTCGATGGCGGCGATTTCCTGCTGGACCTGCCCGAGGTGACCAGCGTCGATGACGGCGACGCCTTTGCGCTGTCGGATGGCCGCCGCATCGCGGTGCGCGCCGCCCCCGAACCGGTGATCCTTGTTCGCGGCCCCCTGCCGCGGCTGGCCTGGCATATCGGCAACCGCCACACGCCCTGCCAGATCAAGGACGATCATCTAGTCATCCGCCAGGATCACGTGTTGCAGGCCATGCTGGAACAACTGGGCGCGGACCTGACCCTGACGACCGCCCCTTTTACCCCCGAAGGCGGCGCCTATGGCCATGGCCGCACCTTCGGCCATGATCACGGGCCGAACACGCACAGCCATGACCACGATCACGGGCATGACCACCACTATCATGACCACGCCTGAAACAGCCCGCCTGCAGCTGGCGCAATGGCTGTCGCCCGCCTTTCCGGTGGGCGGCTTTGCCTGGTCGCAGGGGCTGGAGCAGGCGATGGATCAGGGGACGGTAACGCGTACCACCCTGCCGCGATGGTTGGGCGACTGGCTGGACCATGGCGCGGGCTGGACCGATGCGGTGCTGGTGGCGCTGGCGCTGGCCCCGGATGCCGACCATGACGCGTTGGACGACCTGGCCCGCGCGGCCTGCCTGACATCGGAACGCCTGTCGGAAACGATCGAACAGGGCACCGCCTTTGCCGCCAATGTAACCGCGCTGACGGGCCGCGACCAGACGCCCGCCGCCCTGCCCGTCGCCTTCGGCCGCGCCTGCGCCGCCATGCCCCTGCCCGCGCCCGAGATCATCGCCGCCTTTCTGCTGGCACAGGCTCAGGCGCAAATCAGCGCCGCCGTGCGCTTCATGCCGCTTGGGCCGGTGCAGGGTCAGGCAATGCTGGCCGCCCTGCACCCCGTCATCCTGGCCTGCGCCCATCGGGCAGTCGGCGCCACCCAGGGCGATCTGGCCAGCGCTACTTGGGGCGCGGATATCGCCCAGATGCGCCACGAAACCATGACCACAAGGATCTTTCGATCATGAGCCTGAACGGACCCCTTCGCGTCGGCATCGGCGGCCCCGTCGGTGCGGGCAAGACGACCCTGACCGAACAGCTGGCCCGCGCGCTGGCCCCCCGCCTGTCGATGGCGGTGATCACCAACGACATCTATACGCGTGAGGATGCCGAGGCGCTGATGCGCGCCCAGGTCCTGCCCGTGGAACGCATCCGCGGCGTCGAAACCGGCGGCTGTCCCCACACCGCCATCCGCGAGGATGCCAGCATCAACCTGGCCGCCATCGCCGACCTGAACGCGGCCTTCCCGGATCTGGACCTGGTGCTGATCGAATCGGGTGGCGACAACCTGGCCGCGACCTTCAGCCCGGAACTGGCCGATCTGACCATCTATGTCATCGATACCGCCGCCGGTCAGGACATTCCGCGCAAGCGCGGCCCCGGTCTGGCGCGATCGGACCTGCTGGTCGTGAACAAGACCGACCTTGCCCCCCATGTCGGCGTCGATGCCACCTTGCTGGAAAGCGATGCGCGGGCGGCACGGGGCACGCGGCCCGTGGTCATGGCCCAGCTGCGTCATGGCGGCGGCGTTCAGCAGATCGTCGATTTCCTGGTGGACCAGGGCGGATTGACGCCCCGCGCCACCTGAACTGCCCGCAGGGCAGGCAGCCGCCCCGCAGCCTGCCCACCCACGCGCCAGATGGCGCATCTGCCCCACGAACACTGCCCCTTTCCTGTCCAACTGCACGGTTTTCGCGTCCTTTTGAAACCGCGAGGGCAAAGCCCCTCAACAGTTCGACAGGGAGACCGGACGCAGAGCCGGCGGGAAAGGGTAAGAATGACCGGATTTACCAGAATGTTTTTGCTGACCAGCGCCTTGACGGCAGCGGGCGGCGCATGGGCCCAAGAGGGCGAGCCGATCAAGATCGGCGTATTGCATTCGTTGTCGGGCACGATGGCGATTTCCGAAACCACGCTGAAGGACACCGTCCTGATGCTGGTCGAACAGCAGAACGCCAAGGGCGGCGTCCTTGGCCGCCCGCTGGAGGCGGTGGTCGTCGATCCGGCCTCGGACTGGCCGCTGTTTGCGGAAAAGGCGCGCGAGCTGCTGACGGTCAGCGACGTGGATGCGATCTTTGGCTGCTGGACCAGCGTCAGCCGCAAATCCGTCCTGCCGGTGATCGAGGAGCTGAACGGTCTTCTGTTCTATCCCGTCCAGTACGAGGGCGAGGAATCCTCCAAGAACGTCATCTATACCGGCGCCGCCCCGAACCAGCAGGCGATCCCCGCTGTCGATTACATGCGCGACGAACTGGGCGTCGAAAAATGGGCGCTGTTGGGCACCGACTATGTCTATCCGCGCACCACGAACAACATCCTCGATGCCTATCTGAAGGATAACGGCACCGCCGAGGAGGACATCTTCGTCAACTATACCCCCTTCGGGCATTCCGACTGGTCCAAGATCGTGGCCGATGTCGTGGCGCTTGGCGCAGACGGCAAGAAGGTCGGCGTCGTCTCGACCATCAACGGCGATGCCAACGTGGGCTTCTACAAGGAACTGGCGGCGGCGGGCGTTTCTGCCGACGACATCCCCGTCATGGCCTTTTCCGTGGGCGAGGAGGAGCTGTCGGGTCTGGATACCACCAACCTTGTCGGCCACATGGCAGCCTGGAACTATTTCCAGACGGCCGAGAGCGAACAGAACGATGAATTCATCGCCGCCTGGCATGAATTCACCGGCGACGACAACCGCGTGACCAACGACCCGATGGAGGCCACGATGATCGGCTTCAACGCCTGGGTCGCCGCGGTCGAGGCCGCGGGCACCACCGACGTGGACCCGGTCCTTGACGCCATCGTCGGGGTCGAGGTCCCGAACCTGACCGGCGGCACCGCGCAGGTCCTGCCCAACCACCACCTGACCAAGCCCGTCCTGATCGGAGAGATCCGCGAGGACGGACAGTTCGACATCGTCAGCCAGACCGAGCCCGTGCCGGGCGATGCCTGGACCGACTTCCTGCCCGAATCCGCCGTGCTGGACGCCGATTGGGCGGAAAAGGATTGCGGCATGTTCAACACCGATACCGGTGCCTGCGTGCAGCAGCAGTCGAACTATTGACCTGACATCGGGCGGTTCTGCACCGCCCGATCCCCCGTTTCGGAAGGATACCCCCCAGTGCCCCGGTTCCGCCTGATCGCCGTCCTGCTGACGGCGCTGCTGATGCCCCTTGCCGCCGTCGCGCAATCGCTGGATGCGGTGGTGGCCGACAGCATCGACCAGATCGAAAAGCCCTCTCGACGGACGGTGGGACCGCTGGTCGACCAGATCGCGGCCACGGGGCCGCAGGGGCTGGCGCTGCTGCAGGCATGGGCGGACAGGAACCTGGTCCTGACCGAAGGGGGCGACCTGCTGATCCTGGACGGCGACACGGCGACCGACGCGCTGACGGGCGAGGCCGCCCCGGCGCCCGACGCCCGCCCCCTGCGCCCCAATTCAGGCGTGCGCGGTGTCATCGAAAGCGCGCTGGTCGCAAGCCAGCTGAAAGACCCCGACCCCGCCCGCCGCGCCATGGCGCTGGACACGCTGGCACGGTCCGGCAATGCCGATCAGCTGGCCCCCCTGCGCGCCGCGCTGGACGATCCCGACCCGGTGCTGGCCGCCCGCAAGGCGCGATTGGAAAAGCTGATGACGATCCAGCACGGCACCGACCCCGCCGCCCGCATCGCCGCGATCGAGGCGATGGCAGGCGATGTCGCGCTGGATTTCAGGGCCGTGCTGAACCCGCTGCTGGCAACGCGGCTGGTGGCCGATATCGATGTGCCGCAGGGCAATGTCGCGCGCGAAATGACCGTCGGTGACGACCTGCCCCGCGCCGATGCCCTGGCGGCGCTGGTCGACAAGGGTGCGCTGCAACCCTTCATGACCTCGGACGAACAGCGCGCTGCCCTTGCCGCCAACATCGTCGATGGCCGCGTCGCAGGCACCCCTGTCGCCAATCTGGGCGATCCCGACATCCGCGACGCCGCCTATGACGCGCTGGAGGCCTCGGGCGCCGTCCCCCCCGCCGCCACCGAATCCGAGGCCCGCGAGGCACTGGAGGCGCACCGTTTCTTTCAGCTCTACGCCGAACCCGACAGCGCCGTCACCGATGCCGCCCGCGCCGCCCAGACCAGTGCCGAGGTCCGCCTGGGCGCGATGAAAGGCGTCGATCTGGGGCTGGACGCGCTGTCGCTGGCATCCATCTATTTCCTGGCGGCGATCGGGCTGGCCGTCACCTTCGGCGTCATGCGCGTCATCAACATGGCGCATGGCGAATTCATCATGATGGGCGCCTATACCGCCTATACCGTCCAGACGCTGATCGCGGACCGCACACTGTCGCTGGTGGTGGCGCTGCCGCTGGCCTTTGCGGTGACCGCGCTGGCAGGGGTGATCCTCTATCGCCTCGTCATCCGCCATCTGGCCCATCGCCCGTTGGAGACCCTGCTGGCGACCTTCGGTGTCTCCATCGCGCTGCAGCAGCTGGCCAAGAATATCTTCGGGACGCAGGCCCGTCCGCTGACCGCGCCTGCGTGGCTGGAGGGGTCGATCACCATCAACGACGTCATCTCGATCAGCTCGATCCGCGTGGCGATCTTCGTGCTGGCGCTGCTGTTCCTGGGGCTGTTCCTGTTCATCATGAAGCGCACGAGGCTGGGGCTGGAGGTCCGCGCCGTCACCCAGAACCCCGGCATGGCGGCATCCATGGGCATCAACCCCGACCGCATCGCGATGATGACCTTCGGCCTTGGGTCCGGCATCGCAGGCATCGCGGGCGTCGCCATCGGCCTTTTCGCGCAGGTCACCTCCGAACTGGGCCAAGGCTATATCGTGCAAAGCTTCATGACCGTGGTCGTGGGCGGTGTCGGCAACATCTGGGGCACATTGGCAGGTGCGGCGCTGATCGGCGGGCTGTCCAAGGTCATCGAATCGCTGAACCCCGGCAATACGCTGGCGGCTCAGACCTTCATGATCCTCTTCATCATCATCTTCATCCAGTTCCGGCCCCGTGGGATCATCCCGCAAAAGGGCCGCGCGGCAGAGGTCTGATCCATGACGCGAACCCCCTTCATCCTGCGCAACCGCTCGGTCCTGCCGGTGCTGGCCGTGCTGACGGCCTTCACGCTGGCCGTCACCTTCCTCAGCCACGCCTATGGCAACGGCGTCATCCCGACATCGATGGTCAAAGTGCTGGGCAAGACCCTGTGCCTGGCGCTGGCCGCCGTCGCCATGGACCTGGTCTGGGGCTATCTGGGCATCCTGTCCCTGGGCCAGATGGCGTTCTTCGCCCTTGGCGGCTATATGATCGGCCAATGGCTGATGTATGCCCGGACCGAAGATATCGTCGCCGCATCCTTGGCACAGAACCCCATCCCGCCCACCCCGCTGGAGCTGCAGCAGGCCACCGCCAACCAGATCTTCGGCGTCGTCGGATCGGCCGAACTGCCCGTCACATGGAGTTTTGCGCATTCCCTGCCCTTGCAGCTAATGCTGGTCGTGGCCGTGCCGGGGCTGCTGGCGCTGGTCTTTGGCTGGCTGGCCTTTCGCAGCCGCGTCAACGGCGTCTATCTGTCGATCCTGACGCAGGCGATGACGCTGGCCCTGGCGCTGTGGCTGTTCCAGAACGACAGTGGCTTTCGCGGCAACAACGGGCTGTCGGGGTTGCAGAACCTGCCGGGGCTGGACGCGGTCGGACAGGCGCGGATCTCGGTCTGGTTCCTCTGGGCGTCGGCCGTGGCCCTGGGGCTGTGCTATGTGCTGGCCGCCTGGATCGTCAGCGGCAAGTTCGGCAGCGTGATCCGCGCCATCCGCGACGACGAAACCCGCGTGCGTTTCCTGGGCTACCCGGTCGAGGGCTTCAAGCTGGTCGTCTTCACCCTTGCCGCCATGATCACCGCCATTGCGGGGGCGCTCTATTACCCTCAGGCCGGCATCATCAACCCGGCCGAGCTGATGCCCATCGCGTCTATCTATCTGGCAGTCTGGGTCGCCATCGGCGGGCGCGGTCGGCTTTATGGCGCGATCATCGGGGCGGTGGTCGTGTCGCTTCTGTCCAGCTGGTTCACCGGCGGGCGGGCACCCGACATCACCCTGCCCGGCTATGTCGTCAAATGGGTGGATTGGTGGCAGGTGGCGCTTGGCCTGTCCTTCGTGCTGGTTACCCTCTTCGCCCCCAAGGGCATCGCCGGCATCTTCGACCTGATCCCCGCACGAAAGGACAAGGCATGAGCGCGCTTCTGGAAGTCAGCGGAGTCTCCGTCAGCTTCGACGGGTTCCGCGCCATCAACAATCTGTCCTTCAACATCGACGAACGCGAATTGCGCGCGGTGATCGGCCCGAACGGTGCGGGCAAGACGACCTTCATGGACATTGTCACCGGCAAGACCCGCCCCGACAAGGGACAGGTCCTGTGGGGCGAAACCTCGAAATCGCTGCTGAAGCTGACCGAATCGCAGATCGCCCGCGCGGGCATCGGCCGCAAGTTCCAGCGCCCCACCGTCTTCGAGGATCAGACGGTCGAGGACAACCTGATCATGGCGCTGAAGGCCAATCGCAATCCCTTTGCCGTGCTGACCTGGCGCCCCGCCTCCGCCACCGGCGCCCGCGTTACCGAACTGGCCGCCGAGGTCGGCCTGTCGGACCACATACACCGCCAAGCCGGCCAGCTGAGCCATGGCCAGAAGCAATGGTTGGAGATCGGCATGCTGCTGGCGCAGGAACCCCGCCTGCTGCTGGTCGATGAACCGGCCGCGGGCATGACGCTGGCCGAACGCGAGTTGACCACCGCGCTGCTGGTGCGGCTGGCGCAGACGCGGGCGGTGGTGGTCGTCGAACATGACATGGATTTCGTGCGCCGCCTGAACTGCAAGGTCACGGTTCTGCATCAGGGATCTGTCCTGGCCGAAGGATCGCTGGACCATGTCACCCGCAATCCCGACGTGATCGAAGTCTATCTGGGGCGATGAAGATGCTGAACGCGACCAACCTGACCCTGCATTACGGCGGCAGCCAGATCCTGCACGGGATCGACATCGCGGCCCGTCCCGGCGCTGTCACCTGCGTCATGGGGAATAACGGCGTGGGTAAGACGTCGCTGATGAACCTGCTGGCCGGACGGCACCCGCGTTCCGGGGGCGAGATCACGATGGAAGGCAAGCCCCTGGGCCGCGTCACCGCCCAGCAGATGGCGCGGCTTGGCGTGGGATACGTCCCGCAGGGCCGCGCCATCTTTCCGATGCTGAGCGTGCGCGAGAACATGGAGACCGGCTTTGCCTGCCTACCCCGCACCGAACGCCGCATTCCTGATGAGATCTTCGACAGTTTCCCCGTTCTGGCCGAAATGGCCCATCGACGCGGCGGCGACCTGTCGGGGGGCCAGCAGCAACAGCTGGCCATCGCCCGCGCCCTGATCACCAAGCCGCGCGTCCTGCTGCTGGACGAACCGACCGAGGGCATCCAGCCCAACATCATCGCCCAGATCGGCCGCGTCATCGCCGCCCTGCGCGACCGGGGCGACATGGCCATCGTGCTGGTCGAACAGTTCTTCGACTTCGCCTGGGATCTGGGCGACGATTTTCTGGTGATGGAACGGGGCCGCGCCGTGATGCAAGGCCCCAAGGCGGATCTGCGGCGCGAGGATCTGCATGCACGGCTGGCAGGCCACGCCGCGGCCTAACGCTTGCGTTCCCAACGGCCCGACTCCTCGGACCAGTACTGCGCCTCGATGCCGGCGCCGGTCAGTTCGCGCCACTGGTCGCGGGCCTGCGCTGTGGCCGTGTCGTCGCCCCCATCGAAGATGATGCAGGCGCGGTCAAGCCGGGCCATTTCGTCGGGCGTCACTGCCACGCCGTCCAGCGCCATCAGGCAGGCCGGATCATTGGCCGCCTGTTGCCCCGCCACCGTCAGCAGCACCGGTTGGCGGGCGTCATGCGGACCGCCAGCCATGCCATGCGGCAGAAAGCCTTCGGCCTGCCACAGATACAGGTCCAACCGTTCCAGCCGCTGCGCCTCTGCGGCCCGCAATTCGCAACGCCAGCCGGCAGCCAGTGCCTTGCCCATCAGGACAGGCACCAGCTGTTCGGCAGGCGAGCGTGTCAGATGGTAAAAAAGCGCGTTCCCCATCGGATCACGCAGCCCGCCGCGACCGGAGGATGCCGGACGCGGTCATGATGTCGTTCAGGATCACTTGGATTCGAACTGGTCGCGGACCAGGCGGTCCAGCGTCATCACGCCCCAACCCGTCGCGCCCTTCGGCGCCAGATCGGTGGCCGAGGGCGGCAGCGCCACGCCCGCGATATCCAGATGCGCCCAGGGCTGGCCCGGCTTGATGAAGCGTTGCAGGAACTGCGCCGCCGTGATCGAGCCCGCCGCGCGACCGCCGGTGTTCTTCATGTCGGCCAGACGCGACTTGATCAGATCGTCATAGGGCTTGCCCAGGGGCAGACGCCATGCGCCCTCGCCCTCGGATTTGGCGGCGGTCAGGATCTGGTCGGCGAAGGTGTCGTCGTTGCAGAAGACGCCCGCGTTGTCATGGCCCAGGGCGATGATGACGGCGCCCGTCAGGGTGGCCAGATCGACGATGGCCTTGGGCTCGAAGCGTTCCTGCGCATACCAAAGCACGTCGGCCAGAACCAGGCGACCCTCGGCGTCGGTGTTGATCACCTCGATCGTGTCGCCTTTCATGGATTTCACGATGTCGCCGGGGCGCTGCGCCTTGCCGTCGGGCATGTTCTCGACCAGGCCGACCAGCCCCACGACATTGGCCTTGGCCCGACGCAGCGCCAGCGTGCGCATGACGCCCGCCACGACGCCCGCGCCGCCCATGTCCATGGTCATGTCCTCCATGCCGGCGGCGGGCTTGATGGAAATGCCGCCGGTGTCGAAGACGACGCCCTTGCCGACCAGCGCCAAGGGTGCCTCATCCCCGCCGCCGTTCCAGCGCATGACCACGACCTTCGAGGGCGATTCGCTGCCCTGACCGACAGCCAACAGGGCGCGCATGCCCAAGGCCTCCAGCTCGTCCTCCTCCAGGACCTCGACCTCGAGGCCGATCTCTTCCATCGCGTGCAGGCGGTCGGCGAAATCGGTGGTGGTCAGGACGTTGGCGGGTTCGTTCACCAGGTCGCGGGTGAAAAAGACGCCCTCGGCGAGGGCTGCGGCATCGGCGGCGACGCGGGCCAGTTCCTCGGGCTTCTTGACCAGGAAGGTGACATGGGGGCGCGCGGCGTCATCGGCATCGTCGCGGTCGGTGTGATAGGCCCCGAAGTCATAGCTGCGCAGTGCCAGCCCCAGCGCCACGTCATTGGACAGCTTGTGCGCCCCGGCCATCACCAGCATGTGACCCCGGCCCAGCTTGGCGCCGATGGCCGCACCGGCGCGACGCGCCTCGGATTGGGTGGCGTCATGGGGCAGCATGACCAGCAGCAGGCTCTCGGCCTCCATGCCGGCGGGAAAGGCCAGTTCCATCACCTGTCCGGGCTTCAGCGCCTGCCCTGCCTTCGAGGCCAGCGCACGGGACGCGGCCTCGCGCGCGGGGCGCGGCAGCTTGCCGGGCAGCCGGTCGGTCGCCGTCAGCACCAGGGCGACGCGGCCCTGATGCTCGGCGATCTTGTCGGGGGCATTGTCGGTGAAGTTGATCTCAACAGGTTGGGTCATCGAAAAAGGATCCTCGTGTCGTGTTGAAGTCGAACCTAGACCCGCGCCCGCCTCTTTTCCAGAGCCGCCCTTGCCGCTAAGCAGGAATGAACGTCACGCAGGAAAAGGCCGTCCATGCCCCGGATCGACAAATACGTCCTTGGTCTGATGCTGACATTGTTCGGCTTCTTCGCGCTGGTCCTGGTATCCGTCTATTGGATAAACCGCGCGGTCAGCCTGTTCGACGACCTGCTGAACGACGGCCAGACGGCGCTGGTGGTGCTGGAATTCACCGCGCTGACGCTGCCCCTGGTGATTTCGGTCGTGCTGCCGGTGGCAGCCTTCGCGGCCACGGCCTATGGCACGAACCGGCTTGCGGGCGAATCCGAACTGGTGGCCATGCAGGCGGCGGGGCTGTCGCCTTGGCGGCTGGCGCGGCCGGTGCTGGTCTTTGGGCTGACGGTGGGGCTGATGGTCGCGGTGCTGGTCCACGGGCTGGTGCCCATGGCACGCGCCCGCCTGGCCGACCGGTCGTCCGAGATTGCCGAAAACGTGACCGCCCAGTTCCTGCGCCCCGGTTCGTTTCAGTATCCCGCCGACGACGTGACGCTGTTCATCCGCGACATCGCCTCTGACGGGCGGCTTCTGGACCTGTTCATCGAGGATGCGCGCGATCCCGCCCGCCAGGTCATCTATACCGCACAGGAGGCCTTGGTGGTGCGCACCGAAACCGGTCCTGTGCTGGTGCTGCTGGAGGGGATGGCCCAGACCATGACCATCCGCCCCACGGGCCCCGACCTGGCGGTCACGCGTTTTCAGGAATTCAGCTATGACATCGGCAGCATGTTCGCAGGCAGCAGCAGCAGCAAGGGCCGCGACCTGCGCGATTACGGCACGCTGCGCCTGCTGAACCCCGACGCGGACCTGCTGGCCGCCACCGGGGAAACCCCCGCCGCAGCCCGGCGCGAGGCGCATGAACGTATCGCCCAGCCCCTGCTGTCGCCCATTGCCGCCATGCTGGGTTTCGCGACGCTGCTGATCGGCGGTTTCTCTCGCTTCGGGGTCTGGCGGCAGGTCGGATGGGCGATTCTGGGGCTGATCCTGATCCAGTTCCTGTCGAATGCCGCGGTTAATCAGGTGGGGCGCAACCTGGCGCTGTGGCCGCTGCTGTACCTGCCCGCCGTAGTGGGGACGCTGCTGTGCATGGCCCTGTTGTGGCTGGCGGCGCGGCCGCGCGGACCCAAGGGGGCGACGGCATGATCCTGGCCTGCTATGTCGCGCGGCGCTTCCTGCGCAGCTTCCTGATGGTGGCGGGGGTGTTCCTGCTGATCCTGTTCCTGGTCGACATGATCGAGATGATCCGCCGCTTTGCCGACCGCGACATCGGCCTGTCGGGCGCCGCGCGCCTGTCGGCGCTGAACATCGCCGACAGCTTCTATTCCATCCTGCCGCTGATCACCGTGCTGGCGGCCATCGCGATGTTCCTGAACCTGGCCCGCAGTTCCGAAATGGTGGCGATCCGGGCCTCGGGACGGTCGGGGATCAAGCTGCTGCGGGCGCCGGTCACCACGGCCATCCTGCTGGGCTGTCTGTCGGTGGGGCTGATCAACCCGCTGGTCGCCGCCACCGGCCAGTATTACGACGAGGCCGTGGCCCAGATCGACCGTCAGGGCCGCCAGACCGTCAGCGTGGGCGACAGCGCCGTCTGGCTGCGCCAAGCGGTGCAGACCGACGGCCAGGAAAGCGGCCAGATCGTCATCCGCGCCCGCCGCACCAGCCCCGATGCCGTGACGCTCTATGATGCCAGCTTCCTGGTCTTCGGCCCCGATGCGGGCCCCATACGCCGCATCGAGGCGCGCGAGGCCCGCCTGACCCCTGGCGCATGGGAGTTGAGCGAGGTCAGCGACTTTCCCTTGGATCAGCCGAACCCGCAGGCCGCCGTCACGCGCAGCGACAGCATGCGGCTGGATTCGGACCTGACCGCGCAGCGCATCCGCGACGGGTTCGGCCGTCCGCAATCGGTGCCGGTCTGGCAACTGCCCGCCTTCATCGCCGGGCTGGAACGCGCGGGCTTTTCCGCCGCCCGCCACAGCACCTGGTTCCAGATGGAGCTGGCCCGCCCTTTCCTGATGGCCGCCATGGTCATCATCGCCGCCGCCTTCACCATGCAGCATGTGCGTGGCCGAAATACCGGGGTCGCCGTGCTGATGGCCTTCGCCGCGGGGATTGCACTGTTCTTCCTGCGCAACCTGGCGCAAATTCTGGGGGATAACGGCCAGATCACCCCCGCCATGGCGGCCTGGACGCCGCCCCTGGTGGGGGCGATGTTCGCGCTGGCCCTGATACTGAAACGAGAGGACGGATGACCTTGCGCATTCATGCATCAGGACTGGGCCGCGCGCTGGCGATGGCATTGCTGGGCGCGACGGCCATGGTTACGCCCCCCGCCATCGCGCAATCCATGTTCGACGATGCCGCCGGATCGGGCATGCCCGCCATGCCGGGAACGGCGCTGACGGCGACGCGCGGCGTCTCGGCCTTGGCACCCGCATCCCAGCAGCTGGGCAGCAATCCGGTGGGCGACCGGACGCCCACCTCGAACGCGCCGGCGACGGCGGCCCCCGACACGGATGTCACTATCCGGGGAACGCAGAACGGGGGCGACCAGGGGGCGGCGACGGTCCTGGCCGACAACGTCCTGCTGAAGGGCGACCGCACGCTGATCGCCGCAGGGGGCGTGGTCGTCTGGTACCAAGGTAGCCGCTTAATCGCGTCGCGCATCATCGTGGACGGCGGGTCGGGCGACCTGACGATCGAAGGTCCGATTCACCTGTCCCGCCCCGGCGCCGACCCCGATGACAACCCCATACTGATCGCCGACAGCGCCCAGCTGGACCGCGAATTGCAGGACGGCATCGTCAACGGCGCAAGGCTGGTCCTGAACCGCGAATTGCAGATGGCATCCCGACGGCTGGAACGCCGCGAGGATGGGCGCATCACCGAACTGACCGACGTGGTGGCGTCGTCTTGCCAGGTCTGCGCGTCGAACCCGACGCCGCTGTGGGAAATCCGCGCGCGCCGGATCACCCATGACGCCGAAACCCAGCGCATCACCTTCGACCGGCCCCAGCTGCGCGCCTTCGACATCCCGGTCGCCGCGGCCCCCTTTACCGTTTCGGCCCCCGACCCCACGGTCGAACGGCAATCGGGATTCCTGCGGCCGATGATCCGCACCACCTCGGGCCTGGGTTTCGGCGTCAAGCTGCCCTATTTCCAGACCTTGGGCGACCATGCCGACGTGACGCTGACGCCCTATCTGTCGGTGAACCGCACCACCACGCTGGAACTGCGCTATCGCCAGGCCTTCGCCAATGGCGGGCTGGAATGGAACGGCGCGATCAGCCGCGACGACATCCGGCCCGGCGACACGCGGGGCTATTTCTTCGGCACGGCGCAGTTCGACATTCCGCGCGGCTATCGCCTGGGGGTGCAGGTCCAGACGGCGTCGGACCGCGCCTATCTGCTGGATTACGACATCACCGATGCCGACCGGTTGTGGAGCGGGGTGTCCCTGGAACGGGTCCGCCGCGACAAGCTGGTCTGGGGCAGGGTCGGCAATTACGACAGTCTGCGCGACGACGAGGATGACGCGACATCGCCCGCGCAGGTGGCCGACGTGATCTGGCGCCGCCGCCTGACCCCCGCCTATCTGGGCGGAGAGGCCGTGCTGGAATGGTCGGCCCATGCCCATCGCCGCCCCTCGGATGCGGAATTCGTAGGGCGCGACGTGGCGCGGGGATCGGTGGGACTGGACTGGCGGCGCAGCACCATCCTGCCCGGCGGCGTTGTGGCCGCGACGCTGGCCGGGATCGATGCCGACATCTATCGCATCGGGCAGGACAGCCGCTTTGACGAACTGGTCACACGCGTCGATCCGCAGATCGGGGTCGAGCTGCGCTGGCCGCTGGCCACCATGCGGGGCAATGCCACCCATATCGTCGAACCCGTGGTGCAAGTGCTTTATTCGCCGCGCGGCCACGACGACGACATCCCGAACGAGGACAGCCGCCTGATCGAATTCGACGAGGGGAACCTGTTTTCCGACAACCGCTTTCCCGGTTATGACATGCGCGAAACCGGGTTGCGGGCCAATATTGGTGCCACATGGACCCGGATCGATCCGACCGGCTGGTCGCTTGGGGTGACGGGCGGGCGCGTCGTGCGGGCCGGGGACGCCGATGATTTCGACCCCGATTCCCCGCTTGGGGGGTCACGCTCGGACTGGCTGCTGGCGGCGAATTACGACAGCGGAACGGGGCTGGCCGTGTCGAACCGGGCACTGTTCGACGACAGCTTCCGCGCCTCGCGCAACGAATTGCGGATGGGCTGGCTGCGCAGCGATCTGCAGGTTTCGGCCGGTTACCTGTGGATCGACAGCAGCGAGGATGAAGGCCGCGCCGCCGATGCCAGCGAACTGGCCGCCAATATCGGCTGGCAGATCAAGGAAGGCTGGTGGGGCACGGCCGAAACCCGCTATGATTTCGTGGTCGACCGCGCGCAGGAGGCCAGCCTGCAGGTGGCCTATCGCAACGAATGCATCACCGTGGAAACGGGCCTGTCGCGTCGCTTCACCAGTTCGGACACGGTCAGGGCGGAAACCAGCTTCGACCTGTCGGTGCGGCTGGGGGGATTCGGACAGCAACAAGACGGACCGGGCACGGTGGCGCGGCGCAGCTGCATGCGCTAATCTTCCGGCCAAGAACCAAGATTGAGGGCAGCAGATGCGGCATTTCCTTTCCGGTATCGCCTTGGCGGCGGTGGTGGCCACCGGCGCGATCACGCCCGTCATGGCACAGAACCTGTTCCAGCCGGTCGTCTACGTCAACGACAGCGCCGTCACCCGCTATGAGGTCGACCAGCGCCAGCGCTTCATGAAGGTGATCGGCGCGCCCGACACCTCGGCCCAGATGGCCGAACAGGCGTTGATCGACGACCGCCTGCGCGTGCAGGCCGCCAAGCAGATCGGCGTGACCATCACCCCCGAAGGCCTGCAGCGCGGCATGGATGAATTCGCCGGACGTGCCGGTCTGGACGCAGCCACCTTCATCGCCCGCCTGGAAGGCGCCGGCATCGAGGCCGGTGTGTTTCGCGACTTTGTCGAAGCGGGCACCGTCTGGCGCGATGTCGTGCGGGCGCGCCTGGTCGGCCAGATCAATGTCTCGGAAGCCGAGATCGACCAGCAGCTGAAGCGCGTCATCGAAACCCCGATCATCGACCGCGTGTCGCTGTCCGAACTGATCATTCCCGCGCCTCCGGGGCAGGAACAGCAGGCGCTGCAACTGGCGCAGCGGATCGTGGGATCGAACCCGACGCCCGAACAATTCGCCCAGGCCGCGCGGCAATATTCCGCATCGCCCTCGGCGCAGGCGGGGGGCCAGCTGGCGACCGTGGCGCTGGACAACCTGCCGCCCTCGCTGCGGCCCATCGTGACGGCACTGCAACCGGGCCAGGTCACCCAGCCTCTGCCCGTCGACGGCGCGGTCGTCCTGTTCCTGCTGCGCGACGCACAAGGGTCGCTGAGGCCCGGCGCGCGTGAACAGGTGCTGGATTACCTGACGCTGCGCATGACGTCGGTGGCCGATGCGGCCGCCCTTGCCGCCCGCACCCGCAGCTGCGACGAATTCTATGCCGATGCGGGACCCCAGGCCGCGGCCCAGGTCCAGCGTCAGACGCAATCCCAGGCCGCCATCCCGACGCTGATCGCCACCCGCCTCGCCTCGCTTGATGCCGATGAGGCCGGCGTCGTGCCGATGGGGGCGGGGGCCGAACTGGTCATGCTGTGTTCCCGCCAGCCCGCCCTTGCCGCCCAGGCCGAGGTTCCGACCACCGCCCTGCCCCAAGACGGCGTCGAGAACGCGATCCCCCAGACCGGCGGCATCCCCGACCGCGAGGCCGTCAAGGACCAGCTGTTCAACGACAAGATCAACACCGCCGCCGAGGGCCTGCTGGCCGATCTGCGCGCCGACGCCATCATCCGCCGGCCCTGATCCGATGGCACGACGCATCCTGCTGACCTGCGGCGAACCCGCGGGCGTCGGCCCCGAACTGGCCCCCCTGGCGCTGGCCTCGGGGGTGGACCTGGTCTGGATGGGCGACCCGCGCCACTTGGCCCCCGGCACCGCCTGGACGGCGGTCGATGATCCCGATGATGACGTGCCGCCTGGCCATCTGCCGGTCCTGCGCCATGATTTCGCAGCCCCCGCCGTGCCGGGCCAACCGGACCCGGTCAATGCCCAAGGGGTAATCGACGTCATCGCCCGTGCGGTCGATCTGGCCATGCAGGGCCGCGTCTCGGGCATCACCACCGCGCCGATCAGCAAGCAGGCCTTGAAGGAAGGGGCGGGCTTTTCCTTTCCCGGCCATACCGAATACCTGGCCCGTCTAGGCGGCGACGTGCCGGTGGTGATGATGTTGGCCTCGACCACGGTGACGCCGCCTTGCCGCGTGGTGCCCGCCACGATCCACATTCCGCTAAAGGAGGTCCCCTCCGCCCTGACGCGCGACGTGCTGGAACAGGCGATCCGCATCACCCATGCCGCGCTGATCCGCGATTTCGGCATTCCCGCCCCGCGCATCGCTGTCGCGGGACTGAACCCCCATGCGGGCGAAGGTGGCACGATGGGGACGCAGGAACGCGACATGATCGCCCCGCTGCTGGCGGTTCTGCGCGACCAGGGGCTGAACCTGACCGGCCCCATGCCCGCCGACACCATGTTCCACGCCCCCGCGCGGGCGCGTTACGATGCGGCGATCTGCGCCTATCACGACCAGGGGCTGGTCCCCATCAAGACGCTGGATTTCGCGGGGGGCGTCAACGTGACGCTTGGGCTGCCCTTCATCCGGACCTCGCCCGATCACGGCACCGCCTTCGACATCGCGGGCAAGGGCTTGGCCGATCCCTCATCCACCATCGCTGCGCTGAGGATGGCGCGCGACATGGCAAGGACCCGCCCATGATCGACAACCTGCCGCCGCTGCGCGACGTCATCACCATGCATGACCTGCGGGCGAAAAAGCAGCTGGGCCAGAACTTCCTGCTGGATCTGAACCTGACCTCGAAAATCGCGCGGCAGGCGGGCGATCTGCGCGATTGCGACGTGCTGGAGATCGGCCCCGGCCCCGGCGGCCTGACGCGCGGCCTGCTGGCACAGGGTGCCCGTCATGTTCTGGCGATCGAGAAGGACCCCCGCGCCCTGCCCGCCCTGGAACAGATCGCCCAGGCCTATCCGGGCCGCCTGACCGTCATCAACGGCGACGCGCTGGAGATCGACCCCTTGGCGCATCTGACCCCGCCGATCCGCATTGCCGCCAACCTGCCCTACAACGTCGGGACCGAGCTGCTGATCCGCTGGCTGACGCCCCGCGCATGGCCGCCCTTCTGGCAGTCCCTGACGCTGATGTTCCAGAAGGAGGTGGCCGAGCGGATCACCGCCAAGCCCGGTTCCAAGGCCTATGGCCGCCTGGCGTTGCTGGCCCAGTGGCGCGCCGACGCCCAGATCGTCATGCATCTGCCCCCCGAGGCCTTCGTTCCGGCCCCCAAGGTGCATTCCGCCGTCGTCCACCTGACGGCGCTGCCCGAACCCCGCTTTCCGGCGGACCCGGCGGTGCTGTCGCAGGTCACGGCCACGGCCTTCAACCAGCGCCGCAAGATGCTGCGGGCCAGCCTGAAGGGGCTGCATCCGGGCATCGAAGATCTGCTGACCGCCTGCGGCATCCCCCCCACCGCCCGGGCCGAGGAGATCGATCTGGAACGGTTCTGCGCCCTGGCGCGGGCCGTGGCGACCGCGCGCGCCACGGGCTGATATCCCGCCGCGGCCCCCAGGAACCGGACATGAAAAAGGAGCCGTTAGCGATGCTGCGGCCCCTTCGGCATTCATGTCCGGACGCGGATCACTCGGCGTCGTTTTTTCCCGATGATGCGGGTGTGTCCGACGCGGGCGCGCCGCCATCCTCGGCCGCGGGCTTGCGGCGGCTGCGGGTGGTCGTGCCCGTCGGGCTGCGCGGCGTGCGCGGACGCGGAGTGCGGGTGCGCGCAGGCTTGGGGGTCGGCTCGGATTCGGGTGTGGTCACCGGCGCGGACTGATCCTCGTCGCCCGAGGCGACGGCATCGGGCAGGCTGGACGGCTGCGGCGTCGTATCCTGGGCGGGTGCAGGCTCGGGCGCGGTATCGACCGCAGGCTGATCGGCCTGGTCGTTGCGCGACTGGCGGTTCTGGTGATCGCGGTTGCCGTCACGATTGCCGTCGCGGCGCTGGTTCTGGCCGTTATTGCCATCGCCCTGATCGTTGCGCGACCCGCCACCATGATTGTTGCCGCCATTGCCATGGTTGCTGGCATTGTGACCGGTGCCATAGCCGTGGTTCGAATAGCCGCCATCATCGTCTTGGCGGTTGTTCTGGCCATTTTGCTGACCGCCCTGCTGGCCTTGACGTTCGGCCATCTCGCGCTGCGCTTCGCCCAGCATGCGGGTGTAATGCTCGGCATGCTGCAGGAAGCTCTGCTCCGCGACGCGGTCGTGGGACAGTTGCGCATCGCGCGCCAAGGTCAGGTATTTCTCGATGATCTGCTGAGGGGTGCCACGCACCTTGCCCTCGGGCCCCGAGCTGTCGAAGACACGGTTGACCACGTTGCCAAGCGAGCGTTGGCGATTGGATTTGCTACGCGAACGGGATTTTGATGATCTCATCAGTCTGTCTGTAATGTTTCTGATCGCAGGGGTGCCAGAGTGAACTGGACGGCGGTGTCGGATGGCTACGGGGGCGTGAGTGACCTCTCCGTTCAGCCCTGCCTCGCCCCAGCAATGGCGCGTCGCGCGCCCTGTCGGAATCGGCAGTGTCAGGCTGACCATGCAGTGGCCGTGGCCTGCTGCACGATGCCGACTAACCATGCCGTCTTGGCCAAGACAAGCAAAAACTGCCCGAAATGCCTCATTTGCGCGGGAAAGGGCTGATCACCGGCCAAATTCCGCAAGCACGACCCTGTCGCGTCCATCCAGATCGGGCAGCACCGTCGTGGTGGCGCCCCCTGCCCTGAACAGTTCCGCGACGGCCTGCCCCTGGGTAGGTCCGATTTCGGTCAGGACGATGCCTTGGGGGCTCAGCAAGTCACGCGCCCCCGCCGCGATGGCACGATAGGCGGTCAGCCCATCGGCGCCATCCGTCAGCGCCCCGCGCGGTTCCCAATCCCGCACATCCGACGACAGCCCCGCCATCTCATCCGCCGCGATATAGGGTGGGTTCGACACGATCAGGTCGAATTCGCCGGTGACACCCTGATACCAGTCGGCCTGCCGGAAGCGGGCATTGACGCCGATGCGGCGGGCGTTGTGGCGCGCGACCTCCAGCGCCTTTTCGGAAATGTCGGTCCCCAGCCCCGTCGTTCCCGCCCGTGCCGCCAGCAGCGAGATCAGGATCGCCCCCGTCCCGGTTCCCAGGTCCAGAACGGTGTTCCAAGGGCGCGCCAGCGCGGCCTCGACCAGCGCCTCGGTTTCGGGTCGCGGGTCCAGCGTGTCGCGCGTGACCTTGAAGCGATGCGCCCAGAAGTCGCGAAAGCCCACGATCTGCGCCACCGGCTGATGCAGGGCGCGGGCGGCGATGCCCTTGTTGAAGCGGGCGGCCTCATCGGCGGTCAAATCGCGATCCTCGGTGATGCGCAGGCGGCCGGGCTCCATGTCCAGAACGGCGGCCAGGATGCGGTCGGCGTCGCGCGATGCGCCCTCGATGCCGGCGGCGCGCAGCAGGGATGCGCCATCCGCCTGCGCCTGCGACAGCTTCATTCGGCGTCCGCCAGACGGGCCGCCTGGTCATGGGCGGTCAGGGCGTCGATGATTTCGGACAGGTCGCCCGCCATGATCTTGTCCAGGGCGTAAAGCGTCAGGTTGATGCGGTGATCGGTCATGCGGCCCTGCGGAAAGTTGTAGGTGCGGATGCGTTCGCTGCGATCGCCGCTGCCGACCTGGGACTTCCGGTCGGCGGCGCGTTCGTCATCGGCCTTCTGGCGCTGCATGTCGTAAAGCCGCGCACGCAGCACGGCCATGGCATTGGCGCGGTTCTGATGCTGGGACTTTTCGCTGCTGGTCACCACGATGCCGGTGGGCAGGTGGGTGATGCGCACGGCGCTGTCGGTGGTGTTGACATGCTGGCCGCCCGCGCCGCTGGCGCGCATGGTGTCGATGCGGATGTCGGTCGCGGGAATGTCGATCTCCACATCCTCGGCGGCTTCGGGCAGGACGGCGACGGTGGCGGCGCTGGTGTGGATGCGGCCGCCCGATTCGGTTTCGGGCACCCGCTGGACGCGGTGCACGCCGGATTCGTATTTCAGCCGCGCAAAGACGCCGTCGCCGGCGATGCGGGCCATGGCCTCCTTGACGCCGCCCAATTCGGTCTGGGTCAGTTCCAGCATCTGGAAATCCCAGCCCTGCTGTTCGGCGTGGCGGCGATACATGGACAGCAGGTTGCCCGCGAAGAGCGCAGCCTCGTCGCCGCCCGTTCCGGGGCGGATTTCCAGGATGGCTGGGCGGGCATCGGCGGCGTCCTTGGGCAGCAGGGCCACGCGCAGCCGCTGTTCCAGATCGGGCAGTTCGGCGTTCAGGCGGCGCAGCTCATCCTCGGCCAGTTCGCGCATCTCGGGGTCGGCCAGCATGGCCTTGGCCTCGGCCAGGGCCTCGGTGGCCTCGCGCCAGCGGGCGATGCCTTCGACGACAGGCTTCAACTCGGCATATTCGCGGCTGATCTTCGCGATCTGGTCGGGCGCGGCGCCAGCATTCAACTGCGCTTCGAGATACTCGAACCGTTGGGTGATCTGGGCAAGGCGGTCTTGGGGCAACATGATTTCGGGTTACCCGCGCCTGTTCCAACCGTAAAGCGCGATCAGCTCGAAGGCGACATGCGCGCCCGCAATGGCCGTAGCGCCGGTGGTGTCATAGGGGGGCGACACCTCGACCACGTCGCCGCCGATCATGTCGATACCCGCCAGCCCGCGCAGCAGCGCCGCTGCCTGCCAGCTGGCCAGCCCGCCCCAGACCGGCGTGCCGGTGCCGGGCGCAAAGGCAGGGTCCAGCGCGTCGATGTCGAAGGTGACATAGGTGGGGCGGTCGCCCACCACGGCGCGGATACGCTCCAGCGTGGCCTGCACGCCGTCCTGATGCACGGAAGGCGCATCGAGGACGGTCACCCCCAGCGTGTCGGGATTGTCGGTGCGGATGCCAACGCTGACGCAGGCCGCCGGATCGACCAGCCCCTGTTTGATCGCCTTATACAGAAAGGTGCCGTGGTCGATCCGGTCCGGATCGTCATCGACCCAGGTATCGGAATGGGCATCGAACTGGATCAGCGCGACCGGGCCATGGCTTTCGGCCATGGCGCGCAGAATCGGCAGGGTGATGAAGTGATCGCCGCCAAGCGTGATGGGCGCGGCGCCCGCATCCAGGATGGCGCCGATATGGGCGGTGATGCGCGCGGGTACGTCGCGGATGTTGGCGTAATCGAAGGGCATGTCGCCGTAATCGGCCACGTTCAGCAGGCTCAGCGGATCATAGCCCCAGCCATAGGGCGCGTCGAAGGCCTGCAGGCTGGATGCCTCGCGGATGGCCCGGGGGCCGAAACGCGTGCCGGGGCGGTGGGTGACGGCCTGATCGAAGGGGATGCCCGTGACGGCCACGTCCACGCCGGTCAGCTCCTTGGTATAGCGACGGCGCAGAAAACTGGTGGCGCCGCCAAAGGCGTTTTCGAACGACAGGCCGCGCGGATCGGCCCGCGTGAAGGCCTGATCCACCTGCGTCTTCGCGTCTTCCAGCGCCATCGTCATCCCCCTAGGTTGCGGCGCTCAGACTGCCCCGACGCCCCCGCCCCCGCAAGAGGCCATCAGCCTGACTTGACGGCCGGCGTCACGACCGGCGCACCCGATGCCATATCCGTGCCGCGATAGGGCTGGCCCGCCTCTTTCCAGGCGGCGAAACCGCCATCCATATGCGCGATCCGGTCGATCACGCCGGCTGCCAGGATCTGGCGCGCGACCTTCTCGGACCGTTTGGACGACCCGCAATATAGGACGACCGGCTTGTCACCGCCCAAGGGAAGGCGTTCGGGCACGATGAAGGCCATTGGCGCCAGAAGCGCGCCCTGGATCTGTTCAAACATGTATTCGGCCGGGGTCCGCACGTCGATCATCGCGATCTCGTCGGCCTTCAGGGCGGCGGCGACCTCGGCGATGGTCCAGGTTTCCAGTCGGCCCGACCCTGTATCTTCCGTCTTCATCTCTGACGCTCCTTCGTGTTGGCAGCTGTGACGGGACAACTCGGATCGCCGCCCTGCGGGTCCCTGTCCCCCCAAAGCCTGCAACCGCCCCGATTCAGGGAGGACAGGGCCGAATCACCTTGCAAGATCAGCATTCGCTGCTATGAAGCGCCATCCTTCCGCCTGTATCCAGAAATTGCGCAGCCTCTCGTGACGGGTGCGGAAGGGACGACCCGTCGATGAAATGCGCCGAAAACCGAAAGGATCGCCATGTCTCTGTATGAGCATGTGCTGATCGCCCGCCAGGACCTGTCGAACACGCAGGCCGAAGGGCTGATCGAACACTTCTCGACCATTCTTGCCGACAATGGTGGCAAGGTCGTCGACCACGAATACTGGGGTGTGCGCACCCTGGCCTACAAGATCAACAAGAACCGCAAGGGCCATTACGCCTTCCTGCGCACCGACGCCCCGTCGTCGGCCGTGCTGGAAATGGAACGCCTGGCCCGCCTGCATGATGACGTGATGCGCGTGATGACCATCCGCGTGGACGAGCATCAGGAAGGCCCCTCGGTCCAGATGCAAAAGCGCGAAGAGCGCGGCGACCGTCCCCGTGGCGGCGACCGTGACCGTGGTGACCGCGGCGACCGCCGCGAGCGGAACTGAGAGGATCTGAGACATGGCGAACAAACCGTTCTTCCGTCGTCGCAAAGTCTGCCCCTTCTCGGGCGATAACGCACCTGCGATCGACTACAAAGACACCCGTCTGCTGCAGCGCTATATCAGCGAACGCGGCAAAATCGTGCCTTCGCGCATCACCGCTGTCTCGGCCAAGAAGCAACGTGAGCTGGCTCGCGCCATCAAGCGCGCACGCTTCCTTGCCCTGCTGCCCTACGTCGTGAAGTAAGGAGACCTGAACATGCAAGTCATCCTGCTGGAACGCGTGGCGAAACTTGGCCAGATGGGCGAAGTCGTCAACGTGAAACAGGGCTATGCCCGCAACTTCCTGCTGCCGCAGAAGAAAGCTCTGCGCGCCTCGGACGCCAACATCAAGGCATTCGAAGGTCAGAAGGCACAGCTGGAAACCCGCAACGCGGAATCGAAGGCCGAGGCCGAGAAGATCGCGGCCAAGCTGGACGGCGAAGTCTTCGTCGTCATCCGCTCGGCATCCGATTCGGGCGCACTCTACGGTTCGGTCACGACCCGTGACGCAGCCGATGCGGCCACCGAAGCCGGCTTCTCGGTCGATCGCAAGCAGGTCGTCCTGCGCGAGCCGATCAAGTACTTGGGCATGCACGACGTCACCGTCGTCCTGCACCCGGAAGTCGAAGCGACGATCACCATGAACGTCGCCCGTTCCAACGAAGAGGCTGAACTGCAGGCGCAGGGCAAGTCGATTCAGGACATGGCTGCCGAGGCCGATGCCGAAGCCGAATTCGAGATCGCCGAACTGTTCGACGACATCGGTGGCGCTTCGGACGACGAAGAGGGCGACGACGATCGCAACTGATCGCGCCGCATCTTTGGACTAAATCGACCGCGCCGGGAAACCGGCGCGGTTTTTCATACGTTCGTGTGAAAATTCTTTTACGACACGGCGTTACCTGACATGGACCTGATGCTTGCGGATCCCGACACGGGGTCGATGACCCTGCCTGCCAAGGATAAGACGATGACCGATGCCCTCAGCCGGATGCTTGATACCGCACCCTTCGTGCTGGCCGATGGCGCGACGGGAACCGCGCTTTTCAACATGGGCCTGGACGGTGCCACGCCGCCCGAATTCTGGAACGTCGATCACCCCGACCGCATCGCCGCCCTGCATCGCAGCGCGATCGAGGCCGGGTCGGACCTGTTCCTGACCAACAGCTTCGGCG
The DNA here is from genome assembly GCF_003259195.1 of Paracoccus sediminilitoris. GTDB lineage: Bacteria > Pseudomonadota > Alphaproteobacteria > Rhodobacterales > Rhodobacteraceae > Paracoccus > Paracoccus sediminilitoris. Next base: position 66,418 of record NZ_QJPK01000007.1, on the reverse strand, counting down.
CCAATGCCAGCCGGTTGCGCCTGCAGGGCGCATCGCATCGCGTCACCGAACTGAACCGCCTTGCCGCCACCATCGCCCGCGATCAGGCCGACCGCGCGGGCCGCAAGGTCATCGTGGCCGGCAGTATGGGCCCCATCGGTGAATTCATGGCCCCCATGGGCAGCCTGACCCGCGCCCGCGCGACCGAGATGTTTCATGAACAGGCCCAGGCCCTGAAGGATGGTGGTGCCGACATCCTCTGGGTCGAAACGCTCAGTTCCATCGACGAGATGAAGGCCGCCGCCGAGGCCGCGCGTCTGGTCGACATGGCTTGGTGCGGATCGCTCAGCTTCGACACGGCCGGGCGCACGATCATGGGCACCACCTCGGCCGAATTGTCGGCGGCGGTCGAACGCATGCCGAACCCGCCCGTCGCCTATGGCGCGAATTGCGGCATCGGGGCATCGGACCTGCTGCGCACGGTGACGGGCTTTGTCGCATCGGGCAATGAACGCCCGATCATCGCCAAGGGCAATGCGGGCGTCCCGCACATGCATGACGGCAACATCCATTACGACGGCACGCCCGAACTGATGGCCGATTACGCCGTTCTGGCCCGCGACATGGGTGTGCGCGTCATCGGCGGCTGCTGCGGCACCATGCCCGAACATCTGCGCGCCATGCGCGAGGCGCTGGAAACGCGGCCCGCCGGTCCCCGCCCGACGCTGGAACAGATCACCATGCTGCTGGGGCCGTTCAGCTCGGCCAATGACGGGACCGAAGGCCAGATCATCGGCCGCCGCCACTGACCCTTCAGAACAACGACATCTGGTCGCCTGCCTTGGGCGGGCGGCCAAAGCGGCTGCAATCCAGCGCCGGCTGGCCTTCGCGGTATCCAAGCCGCTTGCGGGCCAGCCGGAAGCGCTGCACCGCCAGCTGCGCCTCGACCCCCTCGCCGCGGAACCTGTGGCCAAAGCGCGGGTCGTTGTCGCGCCCGCCGCGCATCGCCTGAATGCGGTTCATCACATGCGCGGCCATGCCGGGCCGATGCCGTTCCAGCCAGTCGCGGAACAGCGGCGCGACCTCATGCGGCAGGCGGACGGGGATCATGCTGGCGGTGGTGGCCCCTGCCTCGCGCGCGGCGGTCAGGATGGCCTCAATCTCGGGTTCGGTCAGGACGGGGATGACGGGGGCGACCATGACGCGGACAGGCACCCCCGCGCGGGACAGGTCCCGGATCATCCGCAGACGGGTGGCAGGGGTCGGCGCGCGCGGCTCCATCGCGCGGGCCAGGGACGCGTCCAGCGTCGTGATGCTGATCCCCACCGTCGCCATGTCGCGCGCCGCCAGTTCCGCCCACAGGTCCAGGTCGCGCAGCACTGTCTGCCCCCGCGTCACCAACGTGGCGGGATGGTTCCAATCGCGCAGCACCCGCAGGATGCCGGGCATGATCGCCAGCTTCGCCTCGACCGGCTGATAGGGGTCGGTGTTGGTTCCCAAAGCGATTGGCGCAGGCTTGTAGCTGGGCCGCGCCAGTTCACGCGCCAGCAATTCGGCGGCGCCCTCCTTGGCGGTGATACAGGTTTCGAAATCCAGCCCCGCCGACAGCCCAAGATAGGCGTGGCTGGGTCGCGCATAGCAATAGATGCAGCCATGTTCGCAGCCGCGATAGGGATTGATCGACCGGTCGAACGGCACGTCGGGCGAGGTGTTGCGGGTGATGATGCTGCGCGGACGCTCGGTGGTGATCTGGGTGCGCAGCAGGCGCTCCTCCTCGGGGATGTCCCAGCCATCGTGATCATGGTCGCGCGCCTCGGCCTCGAACCGCCCTACGGGGCGCGTATCGGCGCCGCGGGCCTTCAGGCGTTCATGGGGATCGCGCGGAGGAAGCATGCCGGCAGTATAGAACAGATGCGGAACATTTGCCAAGTCCCTGCGCCGGGTTGATGTTTGGCAAACCCCACCACATCTTGAGGGTCAGTCAACGACAGGACATCACATGACCGAAGACTATACCCCCCCCAAGGTCTGGACGCCGGGCAAGGAAAACGGCGGCAAATTCGCCAGCATCAACCGCCCCACCGCCGGCAAGACGCATGACAAGGAACTGTCGGTCGGCAAGCACCCGCTGCAGCTCTATTCGCTGGCGACGCCGAACGGCCAGAAGGTCACCATCATGCTGGAGGAACTGCTGGAGGCAGGGCATGCAGGCGCGGAATACGATGCCTGGCTGATCGATATCGGCGAGGGCGACCAGTTCGGCAGCGGCTTCGTGGACGTGAACCCCAATTCCAAGATCCCGGCGCTGATGGACCATTCGGTGACGCCCGCGCAGCGCGTCTTCGAAAGCGGCTCGATCCTGCTGTACCTGGCGGAAAAATTCGGGGCCTTCCTGCCCAAGGACCATGCCGCGCGGACCGAAACGCTGAACTGGCTGTTCTGGCAGATGGGCGCGGGCCCCTATCTGGGCGGCGGCTTCGGGCATTTCTATGCCTATGCGCCGGTCAAGATCGAATATGCCATCGACCGCTTCACGATGGAGGTCAAGCGTCAGCTGGACCTGCTGGACCAGCGTCTGGCCGACAACCGTTTCATTGCAGGTGACGAATACACCATCGCCGACATAGCGATCTTCCCTTGGTATGGCCGGGTCATCACCGGCGGCGCCTACGGCGATGCCGCGACCTTTCTGGATGCCGCCAGCTACAAGAACCTGCACCGCTGGCAGCAGGAGATCGCCGCCCGCCCCGCCGTTCAGCGCGGCCAGATGGTCAACGCTACCTCGGGCGATCCATCCAAGCAGCTGCGCGAACGCCACGACGCGTCGGATTTCCAGACCCGCACGCAGGACAAGCTGGAAGCATGAAAAAAGCCCGGGCGATTGCCCGGGCTTTCCAAATCGGCAGGTCCGCGGATCAGTTGCGGGCCTTGTCGACCATCTTGCCCTTCGAGATCCAGGGCATCATCTCGCGCAGCTTGGCACCGACCTGTTCGATCTGGTGTTCGTCATTCGAACGGCGCGAGGCTTTCAGCGTCGGCTGGCCGACCTGGTTTTCCAGCATGAAGTCGCGGACGAACTTGCCCTGCTGGATGTCGGTCAGGACGGCCTTCATGCGCGCCTTGGTTTCCTCGTAGGGCAGGATGCGCGGGCCGGTGACGTACTGACCGTATTCGGCGGTGTTCGAGATCGAGTAGTCCATGTTGGCGATGCCGCCCTCATAGATCAGGTCGACGATCAGCTTCACCTCGTGGAGGCATTCGAAATAGGCCATCTCGGGGGCATAGCCCGCCTCGACCAGCGTTTCGAAGCCGCAGCGGATCAGTTCGACCAGACCACCGCACAGGACCGCCTGTTCGCCGAACAGGTCGGTTTCGCATTCTTCGCGGAAATTGGTCTCGATAATGCCCGAACGACCGCCACCGATGGCCGAGCAATAGGACAGACCGATATCCATGGCCTTGCCCGACGCATCCTGATGGATCGCGACCAGGCAGGGCACGCCGCCGCCCTTGACGTATTCGCCGCGGACCGTGTGGCCGGGGCCCTTGGGGGCCATCATGATGACATCGACGCCGGGCTTCGGCTCGATCAGGCCGAAATGCACGTTCAGGCCGTGGGCGAAGGCAATCGCCGCGCCTTCGCGCAGGTTGTCATGGACGTATTTCTTGTAGGTCTCGGCCTGCAATTCGTCGGGCATGGTGAACATGATGACATCGCACCATGCGGCCGCTTCGGCGATGCCCATGACCTTCAGGCCTTCGCCTTCGGCCTTGGCGGCCGAGGGGCTGCCTTCACGCAGGGCGACGACGACGTTCTTGGCACCCGAATCGCGCAGGTTCAGCGCATGGGCATGGCCTTGGCTTCCGTAACCCAGGATCGCGACCTTCAGGTCCTTGATCAGGTTCACGTCGCAATCGCGGTCGTAGTAAACGCGCATGATGAAATCCTTTATATCTGCTGACATGTTTATAGTTGGCAAACACCGATGACTTCATTCAAACGCAACATGATTTTCGATCTTCGCGAAAGGATCATGTTGAGATACTGGATCAGCAATGAAATTCATGCCTGACGATACGGATCGCCGCATACTTCGCCACATGCTGGCGGACCCTTCGGCATCGAACGCCCAATTGGCCGAACGCGCGGGCGTCACCACGGCCAGCCTGTGGCGACGCACCGAACGCCTGCGCGAAGCCGGGGTGCTGAAGGGTGTGCAGGCCCGCATCGACTGGCGCGCCTTGGGGTGGGAGGTTCAGGTCAGCCTGCGCTTTACCCTGGACAAGACCAACCCGCGCGCCTTCGACGAATTTCTGGCGGCTGTCCGCGACGTCCCCGAGGTGATCGAGATCCAGAGCTTTCTGGGCAGCGTCGATTGGCGCCTTTCGGTGATCGCCCGCGACATGGCGCATTGGCAGCAGGTCTATCGCGACCGCATCCTGACCCTGCCCCATATCGCCGATATCGATGCGCTGATGCTGGTTTCCACCATCAAGGACAGCGAGGATCTGGCCCTGTGACCGATCTGGACGACACCGACCGCGCCATCCTGCGCATTCTGGCGCAGGATGCCACGCAAAGCGCCGCACAGGTCGGGCGATCCGTGGGCATCGGCCAACCCGCGGCCTGGCGGCGCATCAAGCGGCTGACCGATCAGGGCATCATCGCGGGACGGCGGGTGAGGCTGGACAATGCCGCCTTGGGTTTTGGCGTGACGGTCTTTCTGGGCATCCGGCTTGCCGCCAAGGGCCGCACAAGCCTTGAGGATTTCGAGCGCGTCGTCACCGCGATCCCCGAGGTCCAGCTGGTCCAGCATGTGTTGGGGCAGTTCGACTATCGCCTGCGCATCACCGCACGCGACATCACCGATTTCGAACGCATCCTGCGCCGTCGTATCATGACCCTGCCCGGCGTGGGCCAAGTCGAGGCGAATGTCATGCTGTCCGAGGAAAGACGCCCCGGGCCGTTGGGTTAGCGCAGGCCCCAATGCCGTGACACGGGGGGCCTGCACCATTAGGGTATCTGGACAAAGAAGAAATCAGTCTGGGATCATCCGCACCGCGCCCTTGGCCGCGCTGGTGGTCATGGCCGCATAGGCGCGCAGGGCGGTCGAAACTTGGCGCTTGCGCGGCTTTTCAGGCTTCCAGCCGGCTGCTTCGCGCTTTTCGCGACGGGCGGCCAGGATGGCATCGTCGACGACCAGCTCGATCAGGCGGTTCGGGATATCGATGCGGATCAGGTCGCCCTGCTCAGCCAAGCCGATGGTGCCGCCTTCGGCCGCTTCGGGCGACACGTGCCCGATCGACAGCCCCGAGGAGCCGCCCGAGAAGCGGCCATCGGTCACCAGCGCACATGCCTTGCCCAGCCCCTTCGATTTCAGATAGCTGGTCGGGTACAGCATCTCCTGCATCCCCGGCCCGCCGCGCGGACCTTCGTAGCGGATCAGCACGACCTCTCCGGGCTTGACCTTGCCGGTCAGGATGGCGCTGACGCTGTCATCCTGGCTTTCGAAGATATGAGCCGGCCCTTCGAATTTCAGGATCGATTCGTCCACGCCCGCCGTTTTCACGATGCAGCCATCCTCGGCCAAGTTGCCGTAAAGCACCGCCAGACCACCATCCTTGGAGAACGCATGTTCCGCGCTGCGAATGACGCCCTTTTCGCGGTCCAGATCGACGCTCTCGAACCGCTGGCTTTGCGAGAATGCGACCTGCGTCGGCACGCCGCCCGGTGCCGCGCGATAGAAGTCGTGGACGGCCTCGGATTGCGTACGCGACACGTCCCAACGGTCCAGCGCCTGTGCCAGTGTGCCGGAATGGACGCTGCCCACGGATGTGTCCAGCAACCCCGCCCGGTCCAGCTGGCCCAGGATCGCCATGATCCCGCCGGCGCGGTGGACGTCTTCCATGTGGACGTCGTCCTTGGCCGGGGCGACCTTGCACAGGACCGGCACCTTGCGCGACAGGCGGTCGATGTCGGACATGGTGAAATCGATGCCTGCCTCATGCGCGGCGGCCAGCAGGTGCAGGACGGTGTTCGTGGACCCACCCATGGCGATGTCCAGCGTCATGGCGTTTTCGAAGGCCGCGAAATTGGCGACGTTGCGAGGCAGAACCGAGAAGTCATCGCCTTCATAATGGCGGCGCGCCAGGTCGACGATCAGGTGGCCCGCTTCGACGAACAGGCGCTGGCGGTCGGCGTGCGTGGCCAGCGTGGACCCGTTGCCCGGCAGGGACAGGCCTAGGGCCTCGGTCAGGCAGTTCATGGAATTGGCAGTAAACATGCCCGAACAGGACCCGCAGGTGGGGCATGCCGAACGCTCGATCGCCTCGACCTGTTCATCGGAATAGGAATCATCGGCGGCCGCGACCATGGCATCGACCAGGTCCAGCGCCTTCAGCTTGCCGTCTTCCAGAACCAGCTTGCCGGCCTCCATCGGGCCACCGGACACGAAGACGGTGGGGATGTTCAGCCGCAGCGACGCCATCAGCATGCCCGGCGTGATCTTGTCGCAGTTGCTGATGCAGACCATCGCGTCGGCGCAATGCGCGTTGACCATGTATTCGACCGAATCCGCGATCACCTCGCGCGAGGGCAGCGAATAGAGCATGCCGTCATGGCCCATCGCGATGCCGTCATCGACGGCGATGGTGTTGAATTCCTTGGCGATGCCGCCTGCCGCCTCGACCTCGCGGGCGACCATCTGGCCCAGATCCTTCAGGTGGACATGCCCCGGAACGAACTGGGTGAAGCTGTTGACGATGGCGATGATCGGCTTGCCGAAATCGCTGTCCTTGACGCCGGTCGCGCGCCACAGGCCACGCGCGCCTGCCATGTTGCGGCCGTGAGTGGTTGTGCGGGAACGATAGGCGGGCATGGCTGATCTCCTTTGGCTGCCGTTGCGTTTAACACTGTGCCGGGCGGAATGAAATTACCCAAAGCACGTCGTCTGCATGGTTTTCTATCATCTTGCGGTCCAAAACCGCCCTGCAGGGGGTCCGGGGGATGCAAAATCCCCCGGCCGTCGCGGGACGCAAAGACGGGGTCAGGACGCGACCTTCATCAGCACGATCCCCGCCAGAATCAGCGTGGCGGCCAGGAGACGCAAGGGGGTGATCGGCTCGCCCATCAGCGCCATACCGACGGCCAAGCTGCCGATGGCCCCGATGCCCGTCCAGACTGCATAGGCCGTCCCCAGGGGCAGGCTGCGCATCGCCAAGGCCAGCAGCCAGAAGGATGCCACCATGCCCGCCACCATGATCACCGTCGGGGTCAGGCGGATGAAGCCATGCGACTGCTTCATGGCGGTGGACCAGACGACCTCAAGAAGGCCCGCGACGAAAAGTTGGATCCAGGGCATGTCTCGCTCCGGTTCGGACCGGGCCGTCCCGGAGGTTCCACATCACACCGGGGTCGTCCCCGGACCCTCGACCTAAGGGATGGGTGTCACGTGATCAAGATCAGCGCAGACCCAGACCCGCCTTCATCATCAGCCGCCGCACGGGTGTGATGCCATACAAACCGCCCAAGGCCCCTGCGCGCAGGTCGCGCAGGGGGCGCAGCTGGGCTTGGCTGGCACGGTTCAGCGCATCGATGCCCAGCAGTCGCGCATAAGCCTCGGGGCGGCGGCTGCGTTCGAATTTTGCCAAAGACGCGGCGCTGCCGGGATCGGTCTTTGACAACTCCAGCAGGGCACCAAGATCGGCCAGGCTCATGTTCAGCCCCTGGGCGCCGATGGGCGGCAGGACATGGGCGGCCTCGGCGATCAGCGCGGTGCGGGGACCGGTGAAACGGTCGGCGATCTGGCTGATGATCGGCCATTCGGTCAGACGGGTGGCCACGCGCAAGGGGCCCAGCACGCCCGCGGAACGGGCATTCACCTCGGCCTCGAATTCGGCGGGCGGCAGGGCGGCCAGGCGGGCGGTCTCGCGGCCATTCTCCATCCAGACGATCGCCGATGACGGTTTGCCGTCACGGTCGGGCAGCGGCACCAGCGTGAAGGGGCCGCCGGACCGATGCACCTCGGTCGAGACGTTGTGATGCGGCTGGTCATGCGTCACCGCAAAGGCCAGTGCCTTTTGGCCATAGCGCAGTGTCCTCACGCCGATCCCCAAGGCCTGCCGCACAGGCGAATCGCGCCCATCCGCCCCGATCAGCAGCCGCGCCCGGACCCTGCGGCCATCCGTCAGGGTGACGATGGCGCCTTCGTCGCGGGCCACGACGCCTGCGGTGCCGGTCCCGGGCTGGAAGCGCACCGTCTGCAATTGTTCCAACCGAGCCGAGATCTCTCGCCGCAGCAGCCAGTTGGGCAGGTTCCATCCAAAGGGCTGGTCGCCGATCTCGGACGCGTCGAAATCGCGCGTCAGGCGCAGCGTCGGTTCCGCCCCGCCCGCATCCACGATCCGCATCACTTGCAGGGCCGTGGCATGGGGCGCCAGCCGTTCCCACAGCCCGATCTGTTCCAACAGCCTGACCGAGGGCGTCAGGAACGCCGTCGAACGAAGGTCGGCCCCCGCCGCCCCTTCATCGGTAACGGGCGGCGCCGGATCGACGCAAAGGACTGAAAACCCCTCGGCCCCAAAGGCGGCCGCGCTGATCAGACCGGCGATGCCGCCGCCCGAGATCAGGATGTCGATATCGTCGATGCTGCCCGTCATGGCCTTGCCCCTTTGCTGGCATCCATCCTGTCCCCATTCCCGCGCAGGGGCCAGATGTCCGCCTGTCGCAGGTCGTCACCCATGCGTCAAACCGCGCAGGAATGCGGTCAGATCGTCGGTCCGATATTCCACATGCGGCCCGTGATCGGTCACGCCTTCCAGCGCGTCGGGACCATGCCGCCCCTGCCCCACCAGAACCGTCCGCATTCCCAACGCATGGGGGACGACCAGGTTGCGGGGATCATCCTCGAAGAAGGCGGCCTGTCGCGGGTCGATCCCGGCGGCATCCAGTACGCGGTCAAAGGCCGTGGCGGCGGGCTTGGGGTGAAAGCCCGTCTCCTCGATCCCGAAGACGGCCTCGAAGAGGGCCGGATCGGCCAGCCCCCGCGCGGCCAGCACGCGCCGCGCATAGGCGGCATCGCCATTGGTGTGGATGATCCGCCGCCCCGGCAGGGCCGCGATCGCGTCCGCCAGATCGGGGGCGGGGGCCAGCACCGAAAAATCGATGTCATGCACATCGGCCAGATAGTGCCCCGCATCCACGTCATGCTCGGCCATCAGCCCCGCCAGCGTGGTGCCATGCAACCGCCAGTATTCGGCCCGCAACCGGTCGGCATCGCCTTGGGGCACGCCCAGCACGCGCATCATGTAGGCCGTCATCCGCAGCTCGATCTGCGAAAACAGCTGGGCTTCGGGCGGGTAGAGCGTATTGTCCAGATCGAAGATCCAGACGCGAACATGCGAAAAATCCATGTCCGTCCCATAGCTTGGCGCGCACGCGCTTGCAATTCGCCGCCGCAGGGCCAATCGTGGGCGCCATGAAAGACGCCTATTCCCTGATCCTGACCGCGATCGAAAGCGGCACCTATCGCCCGGGCGACCGCTTGGTCGAATCCGAGCTGGCCGAGCGTTTCGGTGTGTCGCGCACCCCGGTGCGCGAGGCGCTGCAGCGGCTGGAAACCCAAGCCATGCTGGTGCGGGACGGGCGCAGCCTGATCGTGGCCTCGCTGGACCACAATCAGCTGGCCGAACTTTACACCGTCCGCGCCGAGCTGGAGGCCCTGGCCGCCCGCCTGGCCGCCCGCCACGCCACCCCCGAGGAAACCCGCGTCCTGGCCCACATGGTCGAGGAAGACCACAAATCCGCAGACGACCCCGAGACCTTGGCTCGCGCCAACAAGCGCTTCCACCGCCAGATCCACTTGGCCTCCCACAACCGCTATCTGGTGCAGCAGCTGGATCTGGTCCATCGCACTATGGCGCTGATGGCCCGCACCTCGCTGGCCGCCGAAGGGCGCAGCGAAACCGCGCTGGCCGAACATGCCCGCATCGTCGAGGCGATTGCTGCGGGCGATGCCGATGCCGCCGACCAGGCGCTGCGGCGGCATATCTCGATGGCGTGGGAAACGCGGCTGAAGCTGGAAGCCAGCGAAGGTGCCTGAGGCACGGATCATCGCGACCCAAGCCGATCTTGACGAAGGCTGCGCGCATCTGGCCCGTGCCTGCCCCATCTGGGCCAGGACGCTGCCCTTGCTGGGCCCCCTGCCCCTGCGCCGCCGCGATGACGGGTTCGAGGCCATCGCCAGCGCCATCGTCGGCCAGCAGATTTCCATTGCCGCGGCGGGGGCGATCTGGGGGCGGATGCGGGATGCCGGATTGCTGACCGAAGCTGCCATCCGCGATGCCAGCGACGACGACCTGCGCGCGGCGGGCCTGTCGCGGGCCAAGCAGCGCTATCTGCGCGGCATCGCCAGTGCCGGGATCGACTGGGACGCCCTGCGCGACATGCCTGACGATGCGGCCATCGCTCATCTGGTCACCCTGCCCGGCATCGGCGTCTGGACCGCCGAGATCTATCTGAAATTCGCGCTTGGCCGCGCCGATGTCTTCGCCGCCGGCGATCTGGCCCTGCAAGAGGCCGCGCGCATCATGTACGACCTGCCCGCCCGCCCCACGCCCGCCGTCCTGCGGCAGCTGGCCGAACCGTGGCGGCCGTGGCGCGCGGTTGCGGCGCGGGGGCTCTGGGCCTATTACCGGCTGGCAAAAGGACGCGAGGGAACATCATGACCGCACCGCTGACATCCGCCCGCAAGGGGCCCGCCAAGGCCCGCTCGGTCGTGATCTTCGTGCACGGCTATGGCGCCGACGGGGCCGACCTCTTGGGCCTGGCCGATCCGCTGGCCCCGCATCTGCCCGACACCGCCTTCTATGCCCCGAACGCGCCGCAGCCCTGCACCGGCAATCCGATGGGCTTCCAGTGGTTCCCGATCCCCTGGCTGGACGGGTCTTCGGAAGCCCAGGCCCAGGCCGGCATTGCCGAAGCCGCCAAGGCCCTGAACGCCTTCATCGACAGCGTGCTGGCCGATGAAGGCCTGACCCCCGACCGGCTGGCTCTGGTGGGCTTTTCGCAGGGCACGATGATGTCGCTGCACGTGGCGCCCCGCCGCGACGCGGAAATCGCGGGCATCGTCGGCTTTTCGGGCCGGCTGCTGACGCCCGAAACACTGGAGGCCCAAACCCGCGTCAAGCCGCCGGTGCTGCTGATCCACGGCGATCAGGACCCGGTCGTGCCCTTCGCCGACATGGACCTGGCCGGCACCGCCCTGCAGCAGGCGGGCTTCACCGTCTATGGCCATGTCATGAAGGGCACCGCGCATGGGATTTCACAGGACGGGCTGTCGGCGGCGCTGTCCTTCCTGCATGAACGGCTGCCGCGCTAGGCAATTCCTGCCCTTTCACCGTCACGTTGCCGTCACCCCTTGCGTCTAACCTGCGCCCCGGGGCCCGATTGGACGCGCAGACTTGTCAGATGCCCGTCGCGATATATAGTCGAGCCATGGATTTGACGGGCGCGCTGGTCATATCACCACCGCGCAGGTGGAAGGGCGACATGCTGGACGATCATCACCACACCGAATTCCGGACGCAATTCGTGCGTGAACCGGCCAATCTGCGTCACTTTCCGGCGCTGGTGCTGAATGCGGATTATCGGCCGCTCAGCTATTACCCCCTGTCGCTCTGGCCTTGGCAGGAGGCGATCAAGGCGGTCTTCCTGGATCGGGTCCAGATCATCGCCGAATACGACCAAGAGGTCCGAAGTCAGCGACAAGCCTTCCGGATTCCTTCCGTCGTCGTCCTCAAAGATTATGTCCGACCTCAGAAGCGCGTGGCATTCACGCGCTTCAATTTATTCCTGCGGGACGAATTCTGCTGTCAGTATTGCGGCGGCAAGGGCGACCTGACCTTCGATCACGTCGTGCCACGGTCGCGTGGCGGCGTGACCAGTTGGGAAAACGTGGTGGCGGCCTGTTCGCCCTGCAACCTGCGCAAGGCCAACCGCAGCCTGCGCCATTCCGGCATGCATCTGCGCAAACCCGCCAAGCAGCCCACCGCCGAGGAAATGCACGCGATCGGACGGCGTTTCCCGCCGAATCACCTGCATGACAGCTGGATGGATTTCCTGTACTGGGATGCCGAACTGGACAGCTGATCAGCCGTGGACATCAACCCTCGTGGTCGTGCCCGCTGCGATGGTTCAGATGCACCAGCAGCGCCGCGCTCAGCGCCAGCAGCGGCACCGCCATGGGCGACCAGCCCGATGCGATGCTGACCCACAAGGTCAGTGCGGCCCCGGTGATCACCGCGGCGATCAGCAGCAGGAAATGGGTCAACGGCATGGGACACTCCTCTCCTTGCGATCAATATGGGACCTATCGACCGGCTTGAAAAGCCCGTGCATAAGATTGCGGGCACTTCGTCGCGGCGTCATTCACCAGCGCAGCAGGCGACGCCCCGCCATGGCACCCGCCGCCGTCACCAGACCCATTCCCAGCCCACACCACAGGATGAAGAACAGCGGCGCATCCTCGTCGCAATGCAGGGCATAGATGGCGGTTGCCGCCCCCGACACGGCCAGTCCCGCCAAGGCGCCGCTGGTCACCGGCGACGTGCCGGCCCCCCGACGCCACGCGAACAGCCCCCCAGCGCAGGGGCGGAAATGGCAGTGATCGAGACCAGGCAGACCCGCGCCGTGACGGGCGTCGATCTTTCAGGATGCGTCAGGCGGACGGTGCCAAAGCCCGCCACCGCCATCAGCGCCAGCGGGATCAGCCATTTCATCACCGTCACCGGATCGACCATCGCCTGAATCAGGTCGACGCGAATGCCTAGGATCCCGATGACCACGGCCCCGACAGCGACAGCAGCCCCGTCGCAAGGACAAGCGGTGACAGACGCCCTTCGGAAACCGAATCCAGCGCGATCAGTTCGACCAGTTCATCGGTTCTCATAACCCGCTGTCCTGTCTCAGTTTAGCCAGGCGCTGTAGGGCGCGGTGCAGAGCCACCCGCAAAGTGCCGGGCGTCATACCCAGCCGATGGCCGCATTCGTCTTGGCCCCGCGCCTCGATGGCCAGACAGCGCAGCAGGGCCGCGTCGCGTTCCTGCAGTCGGTCGATCAGCGATATCGCATCGCGCATCTCGAACCTGTCGGGGGCCTGATCGGCGGGTAGGACCTCGGCGCAATCATCGACGGGCAGATGCACGGCCACCGCGCCTGCAATAGGCGTCGATCAGCTTGTGCCGCGCGATCGCATAGACCCGGGGCCGCAACGGCATCGCCGCATCCCAGGTCGCCCGCTTCACGTGAATCGCCAACAAGGTTTGCGGTACCACATCCTCGCACCAGATTGAATCCATGGCATCGGCCTTTGCCCGGACGATGCCGCGCAAAATCGGCGTCATGGCCGTCAGGAACCGGCGATAGGCCAGCTGGTCGCCCGCAAGGGCGGCCCGCATCAATACGGACCACTCGTCGCACTGCCCGCCGTCCTTGACCGTCATCGATCGTCCTTACGCATGCCGAGGCCCATGCGTTACACCGTGACACGCAGGTTTCCAAAGAACAGCACTTGCTTGTCGGCGCAGCATGGGGGCAACGCCCCATGTTGCGCCCGTCCGATCAGGCGTCAGATCAGGCCGGCATGAACCAGCGCCGCGTCGATCAGGCGGCGCGTCGGTTCCGTCAGAGGCGTCAGCGGCAGGCGCACGCGTTCATCGCACAGGCCCAGGCGCGACATGGCGTATTTCGCGCCGACCAGCCCAGGCTCGATGAAGATGGCGATGTGCAGCGGCATCAGCCGGTCCTGATATTCCAACGCCGAGGCGTAATCGCCACGCAGCGTCGCATCCTGGAATTCGGCGCAGAGCTTGGGGGCGACGTTCGCGGTGACGCTGATGCAGCCCACGCCGCCATGCGCGTTGAAGCCCAGCGCCGTCGCGTCCTCGCCCGACAGCTGGACGAAATCCTTGCCACAGGTCAGACGCTGGCTGCTGACACGTTCCAGCTTGCCGGTCGCGTCCTTAACCCCGATGATCGAGGGGATCTGCGCCAGCACGCCCATCGTTTCGGGCATCATGTCGACGACCGAACGGCCAGGAATGTTATAGATGATGATCGGTAGGTCACAGGCCTCGGTCAGGGCGGTGTAATGCGCGATCAGCCCCGACTGGGTCGGCTTGTTGTAATAGGGCGTGACGACCAGTGCGGCGTTTGCGCCCACTTCGGCAGCGTGCTGCAGCAGGCCGATGCCTTCGCGCGTCGAATTCGACCCCGCGCCGGCGATGACAGGGATGCGGCCATCGGCTATGCGGACGACCTCCTCGATGACCAGGCGGTGTTCGGCATGGGTCAGCGTGGGGCTTTCGCCGGTGGTGCCGACGGGCACCAGGCCATGGCTGCCCTGATCGATATGCCATTCGACCAGCTTCTTCAGCGCGACCAGATCCAGTTCGCCGTCCTGGTCGAACGGCGTGACGAGGGCTGGCAGTGACCCTTTGAACATGACACGCTCCTTGGTGGTTGGCTGCAAGGCCGGAAGTGGGTTTTCGCGGTCCTCACTATCCCCGGTCGGGGAAATTGCCAAGGTTGTGAATTGCACCGCGACGGAATGCGAACCAGACAGGATGCCGATGCGACTTATGCGTGACATGTTGTATGCGGGGCTGTTCGCGGCCCTTCCCCTTGCCTGCGCCCCCGCGCAGGCCGAGGATGCGGGCGCCATGGCATTGGCCCTGGCCGCCGCCGACAGCCGCGACTGGGTCACCGCCCGCGACGCCGCCGCGCGCGCAGGCCCCTTGGCGCAGGCCATGGTCGGCTGGCAGGCGCTGCGCGAAGGGCGGGGCAGCTTTGCCGATTACGCCGCCTTCCTGCGCGAAAATCCCGGCTGGCCGGGGCTGGAGGTGCTTCACCGCCAGGGCGAGGCCAAGCTGCGCGCGGGCGACGATCCCGACGACATCCGCGACTTCTTCGAAAACCGCCATCCCGCGACGCTGACCGGGTTGAACGCCCTGACCGCCGTTCTGTCCACCCGCAAGGCGCGCGAGGAACGGGCGCTGTTCTTCACCCTGGCGCCCATGACCGCCGCCGAGGAAACCGCCCTTCTGGACGACCCGCAGACCGAACTGACGCCACTGATCCCCGCGCGGGCCACCGCCATGCTGGATGCGGGCGAATGGCAGCAGGCCGAACGCCTGATCCCGCGCCTGTCGCCCGCCCTGCAGCCGCTGGTCCGCGCGCGCGTCGCCCTGCAATCGGGCCGCGAGGGTGTGGACGACCTGATCCTGGCCCTGCCGGACAGTCAGCGCGCCGATCCGGGCCTGACGATGGACCGTTTCCTGTGGCGGGTCCGGGCCAAGATGCATGACGCGGCGCAGGACCTGATGCTGCAGGCATCCTCGGCGGATGATCTGCGCAACCCCGACCGTTGGGCGCAGATGCGCGTCGATTACGCGCGGCTGGCCATGCGCCGCGGCGATTGGCAGCGGGCGCTGGATCTGGCCGCGCCCCACCACCTGGGCCCGGAGAACCGCCATTATTCGGACCTGGAATGGCTGGCGGGATTTGCCGCGCTGAAGACCGATCAGCCCCAACTGGCGCTGGAGCATTTCCTGCATCTGGAAACCGTCGTCGGATCGGCAATCAGCAAGGCCCGCGCCTTCTACTGGCAGGGTCGCGCGCATCAGGCGCTTGGCGACACGCGGGCCGCGACGCGCGCCTTTCAGGATGCCGCCACCTTTCCCGGCGTCTATTACGGACAGCTGGCGATGGAGCAGGTGGGTGCGACCCTGCCGCCCGGCTATGCCGTCCGCGGCCCGGCCATCGACACCCTGCCCGACTGGCGGGGCAGCGATCTGCGCGAAAACGGCCTCTTTCGCGCCGGGCTGTGGCTGATCGCATCGGGCAGGCGCGACGAGGCGCAGCGCTTTTTCCTGCACCTGGCCCAAAGTGCCACCCCCGAAGACATCGCCCGCATGTCCCGCCTGATGTTCGAGGCGGGCGCCCCTTGGCATGCCCTGCGCCTGGCCAAGCAATCGGCCAATCAGGGCGTCATCTGGCCCGCCGCCCAATTTCCCCTGACGGGGCTGGAACAGCTGGACCTGGGGCCGCCGCCGGAACTGGTCATGGCGATCGCGCGGCAGGAATCGGAATTCAACTTTGCCGCCAGCAGCCATGTCGGCGCCCAAGGCCTGATGCAGCTGATGCCGGGCACCGCCGAACAGATGGCGCGCAAGACGGGCCAGCCCTATGACTTGGCGCGGCTGTCCTCGGATGCCACCTATAACGCCAGCCTAGGGTCGGAATACCTGGTCGGGTTGGCGGAACGGTTCGGGTCGTCGGTGGCGCTGATCGCGTCGGGTTACAATGCCGGGCCCGGCCGTCCGGCGCGTTGGCTGGACGATTTCGGCGACCTGCGACGCGATGCCGATCCGGTGGAATGGGTCGAGCTGATCCCCTTTGACGAAACCCGCAACTATGTCATGCGCGTGGCCGAGGCCCTGCCCGTCTATCGCGCCCGCATCCACGGCAAGCCCGCGCCGGTGGTGACCCGGTGGGACCTGTCGGGAGGTGGGCTGATCCCGCCGCCGCCGCTGCGCCTGACGCTGGCGCTGTCGGGGCGTCCGCCCCTGCGGCCCGTCATTGGTCCGCGCCAGCCCGTGTTCGGACCTAACCTGCCTTCTGCCGCTGGCGCCACAAGGTGAAGATGCCCGCCGCCACGACGATGGCGGCGCCGATCACCACATTCTGGCGCAGCGTTTCGCCAAAGACCCAGACGCCGATGAAGCTGACCCAGACCAGCTGCGTATAGGCGAAGGGCTGCAGCGCCGATGCCTCGGCCATTTCATAGCTGCGGATCATCAGGTAATGCGAGGTCATCCCGCAGACGCACAGGCACCCCATCCAGATCCAGTCCGTGGGCGCCAGCCATTGCCAGTCCCAGATGCCGACCAGCGTGATGGCGACCGCCCCGGAAATCCCCGTCCAGAAAAAGCTGACCATCGCCGGATCGTCGCGCGACACATGCCGCGTCAACAGCCCGTAGAGCGCGAACATCCCCGCCGCCGCAAAGGGCAGCAATGCGGCCAGCGAGATGACGCCACCGCCAGGATTCAGAATGACGATGATGCCCGCAAAGCCCAAGGCGATGGCGGTCCAGCGCCGCCATCCGACCTTTTCGCCCAGGACCGGTCCAGACAGGGCCGCGACCAACAGGGGATAAACGGCAAAGACGGCGTGGGTTTCGATCAGGCCAAGGCGGACGAAGGCCTCGACCATCAGCAGCACCTCAAGCGCCAGGATGACGCCGCGGGCAATCTGGGTCAGAGGACGCTTGGTGCGGATCGCACGCTTCAGCCCGCCCGGCTGGCGCGACACCAGCGCGATGACGAAAAGCGCGAAAACCCAGTACCGGATCATCACGATCAGAACCGGCGGGTATTCCGTCCCCAAGACGCGCGAAAAACCGTCCTGCAAGGCGAAGATGAAGCTGACCGCGCACATCAGAAAAATGGCCAGCCCGGTGCGGTCCTGCGCGGGCCGCGCCGTCACGGGCGGCAAGGGCGGCGGCGCCGATGCGGTGGCGGCGGATGCGGCATACGGGGGCCGGGAATGATCTTCGGGCATGTAATCGCTTTCAGGAACACCGCCCCCTGTTGCGCCCCATGCGACCCAAGGTCAAGCGCGGGCAGGTCTGCACAAACTGCAATCCCGCCTGCGTGTCATGTCTGCACCCGTCGCGATCAGTCGCGATCAGTCGCGGCTGCGCACGACCTTGGCGAAAGGTTCCAGCAGGGTCGGGTTGGCGGCGATGATGCGGCCCGATTCCAGCGGGCTGTCACCCTCGCGGATGCCTTCGACGAAGCCGCCGGCCTCGCGGACCATCAGGATGCCGGCTGCGACCTCCCAGGGCTTGGTGCCGCGGTCCCAATAGCCGTCAAAGCGACCGGCCGCGACATAGCAGAGGTTCAGCGACGGCGCGCCAAAGCTGCGCACCCCGCCCGCCACGGGCATCAGGCGGGCCAGATCCTGCAGGGATGCGGGCAAGGGACCGCTGCTGGCATGGGGGATGCCGGTGGAAAAAACCGATTCGGCCATCCGCGTGCGGCCCGAGACGCGCAGGCGCTGGTCGTTCATGAACGCCCCGCCGCCCTTTTCGGCGATGAACAACTCGTCCTTGGCCGCGTCGAAGATGACCGCGGCCACGATCTCTCCCTTGTGCTCCAGCGCGATGCTGACGCCCCAATGGGGCAGGCCGTGCAGGAAGTTCGAGGTCCCGTCCAGCGGATCGACGATCCAGCGGCGGGTGGGGTCTTCGCCGTCCTCGCGCCCGGTTTCCTGGCCAAGCCAGCCATAGCTGGGGCGTGCATTCTGCAGCTCTTCCTTGATCTGGCGTTCGGCCTCGCGGTCGGCGCGGGTGACGAAATCACCGGCGCCCTTGACGCTGACCTGCAGGTTCTCGACTTCACGAAAGTCCTTGACGAGGCCGCGCCCGGCCTTGCGGGCGGCCTTGACCATGACGTTCAGATTGGCGCTTGCCATCACATGCTCCGGAAAAAGGGGTTGGCGCGTCATAGAGGCTGGCGCGCGGAATGTGAAGCGAAAGGGTCGTCACGCCGCCGGACCGCGCAGCATCCGCAGGGGTTCGGTGCGCGAAAGCCGCAACACATGCGCCATGTAGGGCTGCGACAGGTCGTCTTCGCGCACCGCTGCATAGAGCCGCCGGCGGATGCCGTCCGGCCCCAGCGGCAGCATGGCCAGTTCGGGATTGGCGCTTTCGCGTCGCAGGACCCAGTCCGGCATCACCGCCACACCGCGCCCCGATGCAACCAGCATCACGGCCACGGCGGTCAGTTCCACCATGCGGGTGCGTGCGGGTTCGATGCCCGCGGGCGTCAGGAATTGGCTGAAGACATCCAGCCGCGCGCGGTCCATCGGATAGTGGATCAGCGTTTCACCGGCCAGATCGGCAGGTTCGGCAAAGCCCTTGGCGACCAGCGGATGCCCGGCGGACACCATCAGCGTCGGCGCGTAATCGAACAGCGGCTGGAAGGTGATGCCCGGCAGATCCTCGGGGTCCGACGATATCACCAGGTCCACCTCCTCGCGCACCAGCGCGGGCAGCGCGCCGAAGGCCAGGCGCTGGCGGATGTCCACGTCCACATCGGGCCAGGCGCGGCGGAAGATGTCCAGCACCGGCAGCAGCCAGTCGAAACAGGCGTGGCATTCCATCGCGATGTGCAGGCGGCCGATACGCCCCGCCTCGACGCCCTTGAACTCGGCCTCGGTGGCGGCGACCAGCGGCAGCACCTGTTCGGCCAGCCGCAGCAGGCGCATGCCGGCGGCCGACAGGCGCATCGGCTTGGCGCGGCGGACGAACAGCTCGACCCCGGCCTGCTCCTCCAGCGCCTTGACCTGATGCGACAACGCGCTTTGGGTGATGTTCAGAACCTCGGCCGCGCGGGCCAGGCCGCCTTGGGCATGAATGGCGTGAACGGTGCGCAGATGGCGCAGCTCCAGATGCATGATGAATTCCGCTCAGGTTTATCTTGAGGATTATGAATTTGTCTCACGCGCTGCATCGTGGCACAAGTCCTGCGAACCGAAAGGATACCGACATGAGCCGCCAGACCCCCAAGATCAGCTTCGAGTTCTTCCCGCCCAAGACGCTGGATGCCTCGTTCCGGCTGTGGGAAACCGCGCAGGCGCTGGCGCCCTTGGGGCCGGAATACGTGTCCGTCACCTATGGCGCGGGCGGCACCACCCGCAAGCTGACCCACGAGGCCGTTACCACCATCAACCGCCAGTTCGGCCTGAACGTCGCGGCGCACCTGACCTGCGTCGAGGCCACCCGCGAAGAGACGATGAAGATCGTCCAGGATTACGCCGATGCCGGCATCCGCGAGATCGTGGCCCTGCGTGGCGATGCCCCGAAAGGCAGCGACGGCTTCAGCGCCCATGCCGACGGCTTTGCCAATTCGGTCGAGCTGATCGAGGCGATCGCGGCGCGCGGCGACATGACCATCCGCTGCGGCGCCTATCCCGAACCCCATCCCGACAGCGCCGATACCGATGCCGACGTGGCCTGGCTGAAGCGCAAGATCCAGGCAGGGGCCAGCAGCGCCATCACCCAGTTCTTCTTCGACCCCGACACCTTCTTCCGCTTCCGCGACAAATGCGCGGCGGCCGGCATCGATGCGCCCATCGTGCCGGGCATCCTGCCGGTCCAAAGCTGGGCGGGCACCAAGCGCTTTGCCGCGATGTGCAACACCACGGTCCCCGATTGGGCGCACGAGGCCTTTGATCTGGCCGCGCTGGACGGACCGGAGGCCGAACGCCAGCTGGCCACCGGCATCTGCGTCGATCTGTGCGAAAAGCTGATCGCGGGCGGCGTGGACCGGCTGCATTTCTATACGCTGAACCGCCCGGAATTGACCCGCGATGTCTGCGCCGCGCTTGGCATCCGCCCCAAGGGCGGGCTGGAAGCCGTCGCCTGAAGGATATCCCGGCCCGTTCTCAGCGGGCGGGCCTGATGTCATGGGGCAGATGGTCGTGCCGGACCGGAACCGGCGCCACGCCTGACGTGGGTGCCAGATGGTCGACCAGCTGCGCGGGTCCGCGATAGGGCAGCGGCACGGTCTGATGCAGCGCCTCGGTCCGATAGCGGCCGACCAGGCGCGGCGTGCGGGCCAGGAACGCCTTGCCCCAGTTCCGCCACGACCCGATGGCGGGCGCGTCCGCATCGCAGGCGAACAGCCCCCGCCAGCCGACCGGCAGATCCAGCCCCACGCTTTCGGCCCGCTCCAGCATCCAGGTCAGGGGAATGTTCGCCAGCGGTCGCGCAAATTCGAAACCCGACAGCTGGCCGCCGATATCGGGATGGGCGCCGTGGAACCACATCTGTTCGATCCGCCCGGCGGCATGGTCGTCATCCCACAGCATCGGCGCGAAGGCGGCGCGGGTTTCGTCCAACGCCAGCGCCTGGAAGGCATGTTCGATCCCCTCGCCCAGATGGGCGTTGTGAAAGCGGAAGCGCGGCTCGGTCAGCATCCACAACAGTGGCAGACGGATGCCAAGCGCCATGACCGTGTCGAAACAGCCGACCATGCGGATCGGCGCGGCCGGATGGCATCGCCGCCCAAAGGCCAACAGCGCCTTGTCGGACGCGCCGCGCTGATAGAATCGACAGGCCAGACGGATATTGCGTTCGGTCGCGTGATAGGGCGTCAGCAGGCCAAGCCGCCCGATCATGCCGGCAAGGCTGCGCACGGAAAAGGCGCCCCGCGAATATCCGATCAGAAAGATCCGGTCACCGGGCTGATAGGCGGTGGCAAGCCAGCCATAGGCCCGGGTGATGCGCGATTCCAGCGTGGTCCCCATCGCCAGTTCATGCAGAGTGCGCCAGTGATTCCACTGCTGGCCCATCACGTAATGGATGCGGCTGCGCCCCCCGATGGCGGGCAGGCCCAGCTGGCCGGTCAGCAGGCGGTGGATGCGGCCGATGGAACTGCGCCGTCCCTCGGCCAGCGAGGCGAAGGTGCCGTCCATCAGCAGGATATGGGTCGTGGCGGGGCGAATCGTGCTCATGCCCCCAAGCCTAGCATGGGGGCATTAAGCAAATGTCAGGACAGTCGCATCACGGTCGCGCGCGTCATGGCCCCAAAACCGTTGAAGCGGGTGTTGGTGACGGTCGAATAGGCACCGGCGCCGTGGAAGATGACGTAATCGCCTTCCTGCGTATCGGCAGGCAGGCCCAGTTCGCCCGGCAGTCGGTCGACGCTGTCGCAGGTCGGGCCGAAGATGACCCGCCCCGAGGCATCGGCCCCGCGCGGATTGCCCTGCGGATCCAGCACCTCGATCCGGTCGATATTGCCGATGATCGGCAGTTCGGCCAAACCGCCATAGACGCCGTCGTTCAGGAAGACGTCGCCGCCGTCGCGGATGCCCTTGACGCGGGTGATCAGCGAAAACGCATCGGCGCAGAGCCCGCGACCCGGTTCGCAGACCAGCGCGGGGGCGTCATTGCCGAACATCTCGGTCGTGGTGTCGCCGATTTCCTGGAAGATCGAGGCCAGATCGGGCTCCACCCCCACCACGCGGTGCGAGGGGAAGCCGCCGCCCACGTTCAGGCGCACGGCCCGCACCCCGGCCTGGTCGCAAATGTCTTTCGCGACGCGGATATAGCTTTCCCAGGCGATCGGGTCGGTACATTGCGTGCCAGGATGGAAGGTCAGCGACGCGACATAACCGCGGCGCGCCACCTCGGACAGCAGCTCGGCGGCCAGTTCCGGGCTGGCGCCGAACTTTGACCCGAAATCATAGGCTGCCCCCAGTACCGGCAGCTTGAACCGGGGCGAGATCTCGACCCCCTGCCCCTCGACATGGGTCGGCAGCTGGTCGAACAGCTTGTCCAGCTCGGACCGGCTGTCCACCGACCAGGACGTGATGCCCTGCTGCACCGCATGGGCGATTTCCGAACGACCGCGCACGGGGTTGTGGTAATGGCGCGCGGCATCGGGGGCCATGCGGCCGATCAGGTCGATCTCGAACGGGGACGCCACGTCAAAGCCCTTGATGCCGGCCGCGACCAGGTTCTGGATGACAACCTCGTCGGGGTTCGACTTGACCGCATAGGTCACCAGGCCCGGAAAGCCGTCGATGAATTGCCGCGCGCGGTCCTGCAGAACCGTCGGCGCGAAGACCATGACCGGATGTTCCGGGGCAAGATGGCGAATGACATCCGCCGGATTGTCCCAGACGGTCTTCTGTTGTCCCATTGCGGTTCCTTTCGCACAGGCAGGCAGTTGCGGATCAGTGATTCAAAACCCTAGGTCGCGCCTTAAGGTTCCGGACCCGTTCTTGCAAAGCCCGAAACGCGCCTTGGCGCAGATGTGACGATGACAATCACGGTGGTTGCCCGAAATCAACAGTTGCAGGTGCCGGGCGGCCGGATTTCGCGCGACCTGCAGGATGGGTTGGACTTGGCCTTTCGCCCCGCATTCGCTAATCCACCCTCAACAAAGGGGATCGCGACGATGACGATGGACAAAAGCTTTGACGCCAAGGCCGCCGAGGCCCGGATCAGCGCCGAATGGGAACGGACGAATGCCTTCGCGGCAGGGGCCAATGCCAAGCGCAGTGAAACCTTCACGGTGATGATCCCGCCCCCCAACGTCACCGGCAGCCTGCATATCGGCCACGCCTTCAACAACACGCTGCAGGATATCCTTGTCCGCTGGCACCGGATGCGCGGTTTCGACACGCTGTGGCAGCCCGGTCAGGACCACGCGGGCATCGCGACCCAGATGGTCGTGGAACGGCAGATGGCGCAGCGCGGCGAACCGGGTCGACGCGAGATCGGCCGCGAGGCCTTCGTTGAAAAGATCTGGGCCTGGAAGCAGGAATCGGGCGACACGATCATCAACCAGCTGAAGCGCCTTGGCGCATCCTGCGACTGGTCGCGCAATGCCTTCACCATGTCGGGTGCGCCGGGCGCGCCTGCCGGTCAGGAGGGCAATTTCCACGATGCGGTGATCCGGGTCTTCGTGGACCTTTATGACAAGGGCATCATCTATCGCGGCAAGCGGCTGGTGAACTGGGACCCGCATTTCGAGACCGCGATCAGCGACTTGGAGGTCGAGAACCGCGAGACCCCCGGCCACATGTGGCATTTCAAGTATCCGCTGGCGGGCGGCGAGACCTATGAATACGTCGAACGTGACGAGGATGGCACCGTCACCCTGCGCGAAACGCGCGACTATATCAGCATCGCCACGACCCGCCCCGAAACCATGCTGGGCGACGGCGCGGTGGCCGTGCATCCGGACGATGCGCGTTACGCCCCCATCGTCGGCAAGCTGGTCGAGATCCCCGTCGGTCCCAAGGAACAGCGCCGCCTGATCCCGATCATCACCGACGAATACCCCGACCCCGATTTCGGATCGGGCGCGGTCAAGATCACCGGCGCGCATGATTTCAACGATTACGGCGTGGCGCAGCGCAACGGCATCCCCATGTATGCGCTGCTGGACACCAAGGGCGCGATGCGCAGCGACGGGCTGTCCTATGCCGAAAGCGCCGCCATCGCATCGCGCGCGGCGCGCGGCGAGGATGTGGGCGACGTAACGGCAGTGAACCTTGTGCCCGACGACCTGCGCGGGTTGGACCGGTTCGAGGCCCGCAAGCGCGTCATCGACCAGATCACCGGCGACGGTCTGGCCGTGACCTATCTGCACAAGGAAATCGACAAGGAAACCGGGGCCGAGCATCTGGAACGCCGCCCGGTCATCGACAACAAACCGATCATGCAGCCCTTCGGCGACCGTTCGGGCGTGGTGATCGAACCGATGCTGACCGACCAGTGGTTCGTCGACACCCAACGCATCGTCGGCCCCGCGCTGGACGCCGTGTGGTCGGGTCGCACGCAGATCCTGCCCGAACAGCACAAGAAGGTCTATTTCAACTGGCTGGAGAACATCGAGCCCTGGACCATCTCGCGCCAGCTGTGGTGGGGCCACCAGATCCCCGTCTGGTACGACGAGGACGGCAACCAGTATTGCGCGCCCACTGAGGCCGAGGCGCAGGCCAAGGCGCCGGGCAAGGTGCTGACCCGCGACCCCGACGTGCTGGACACCTGGTTCAGCAGCGGATTGTGGCCCATCGGCACACTCGGCTGGCCCGAGCCGACCGAGGCGCTGAAGAAGTATTTCCCGACCGACGTGCTGGTCACCGGTTTCGACATTATCTTCTTCTGGGTCGCCCGCATGATGATGATGCAGCTGGAGGTGGTGAAGGACATTCCCTTCCACACCGTCTATGTCCACGGTCTGGTGCGCGACGAAAAGGGCGCCAAGATGTCCAAGTCCAAGGGCAATGTCATCGACCCGCTGACCCTGGTCGATGATTTCGGCGCCGACGCGCTGCGCTTTACCCTGACCGGCATGGCGGCGATGGGCCGCGACCCCAAGCTGGGCCCGAAGCATGTCGAGGTGAACCGCAACTTCGTCACCAAGATCTGGAACGCCACACGTTTCGCGGAAATGAACGGCGTGCGCGGCGGCGCGGCCCGCCCCGCGCCCAGCCACACCGTGAACCGCTGGATCATCGGCGAGACCGCCCGCATACTGATGGCAACCGACGAGGCGCTGGCATCCTATCGCTTCAACGATGCGGCGACGGGGCTTTACGCCTTTGTCTGGGGCAAGGTCTGCGACTGGTATGTGGAATTTGCCAAGCCGCTGTTCGACGGCGAACATGCCGAGGAAACGCGTGCCACGATGGGCTGGGTGCTGGATCAGTGCTATCTGATGCTGCACCCGATCATGCCCTTTGTCACCGAAGAGCTGTGGGCGCTGACCGGCGACCGCAAAGGCATGCTGGTCCACGGCGACTGGCCCGAACTGGGGGCCGATCTGATCGACGCGGATGCGGACTGCCAGATGAACTGGGTCATCGCCCTGATCGAGGCCGTGCGGTCCGCCCGGTCGCAGATGGGCGTTCCCGCGGGGGCGAAGCTGGACCTGGTCGTGACCGAGGCCGACGCCGCCGCCCGAGCAGCCTTGCAAGCCAATGGCCCGCTGATTGAACGCTTGGCGAGGGTCAACACGCCGGTCGATGGCGAGGCAGGCAAGGGCATGATCGCCGTGTCGGCCCAAGGGGCCAGTTTCGCGCTGCCGATCGGCGACGTGATCGACGTGGCGGCCGAGACCGCACGCCTGCAGAAGTCGCAGACGAAATCGGTGAAGGATGCTGAAGGGCTGCGCAAGCGTCTGTCGAACCCCAAATTCGCCGAGAATGCCGAAGCCGAGGTGATCGAGGAAACCCGCGCCAAGCTGGCGGCGCTGGAAGACGACATCGCGCGGCTGGCTGCGGCGCTGGACCAGCTGGCGGCGATGTGATCACAACCTCTTTTGCGGGGCGCCCGTCTTGATGACAGGTGCCTCCGGCGGGGGTATTGGGACAAAAGAGAAGGGCTAGCCGGCTTTCAGGTCGTCCAGCGCCTTTGGCAGGACCACCGACATCAGGTCCAGTTCCTGGGCGGGGCCGCAGCTGATGCGGATGCAGCGGTTCAGGGGCGCGACTCCCGGCATGCGGATGAAGACGCCGCGGTCCTGCAATGCCTTGACCAGATTTGCAGCGTAACTGCCGTCGCGGCCGGTATCCACCGCCACGAAATTGGTCGCCGAGGGCAGTGCCGTCAGCCCGTTCTGGCGGGCGATCTGGCCGATGCGGTCGCGCGCAGTCGCCACCTGATCCTGCACATGGGTCAGCCAATCGGTATCGGCAAGGGCTGCCAAGGCGCCCGCCTGTGCGATGCTGTTCACACCGAAATGGTTGCGGATGCGGTCGAAGCCCGCGATCAGGTCCGGCGCGCCGATGGCATAGCCGATGCGTGCGCCCGCCAGGCCGTAAGCCTTGCTGAAGGTCCGCATGCGAATGACGCGAGGATCGTTGGGGGCGATGTCGGGGATGGCGTCGCGGGGGGCAAATTCCACGTAGGCCTCGTCCAAGACCAGCAGGCAGTCGCGGGGCAGCGCATCCAGCATCGCGGCGATCGTGGGACCCGAATGCCAGCTGCCCATCGGGTTGTCGGGATTGGCCAGATAGACCATCCGCGCGCCCGTCCGGTGGGCCAGGTCGATCAGCGCCTGCGGGTCTTCGCGGTCGTCGCGATAGGGTGCCTTGTGCAGCACACCCGCATAGCCCGTCACGTGATAGTTGAAAGTCGGATAGGCCCCTTCGGATGTCACGACCGCGTCGCCCGGCGCGATCATCAGCCGGACCAGCACGCCCAGCAGCCCGTCGATGCCTTCGCCGATGACGATATTTTCGGGCGCGGCACCCAACCGGGCCGCCAGGGCGTGGCGCAGGTCGTGGCTGGGCGCGTCGCCGTATTTCCAGACCTGCGTTGCGGCATCCTGCATAGCTTGAATGGCGCGGAGGCTGGGGCCGAAGCCGTTTTCATTCGCGCCCAGGCGCGCGCCGAAGGGCTTACCGCGCTGGCGTTCAAGCGTTTCAGGGCCGACGAAGGGAACGGTCGCGGGCAGTGAGGCGGGGATGGTGGCAAATCGGATCATGGTTGATTGATGCCCGCAACCCGCCCCGACCCGCAAGGGGGGTCAGAAGGCCCGGAAGGTCATCGTGGTCAGGGTGCGGCTGATATGGGGAATGTCGAACAGCTTGTCCGACAGGAAGCGGCCCACATCCTGATCCTCGGGGATGTAGACCTTGGCCATCAGGTCGTAATCGCCCGAGGTGGAATAGAGCTCGGACACGATCTCTCGGTCATAGATGGCTTCGGCGACCTGATAGGTCCGGCCGGGCTCGCAGCGGAACTGGACGAAGACGGGGCGCATGATATCCTCCGGTGGGTCGTGTCGCGGCAGGTTAGACCGCGGCGCGCGGCAGGGTCCAGTCCCCCCGCGCATGGCCGCGCCAGAACCGCCACATCAACAGGATCGAGGCCAGCGTCAGCCCCACGCACAGCCCCAGCCACAGCCCCGCGGGCCCGAAGCCCAACGGGAAGGCCAGCAGATAGGCGACCGGCATGCCGACCCCCCAATAGCTGAACCCCGCCATCCACATCGGCACATTCGTGTCATGCACCCCGCGCAGGAAGCCAAGGGCGATGACCTGGAACGCGTCGGTCAGCTGGAACAGCGCCGCATAGAGCAGCAGGCTGGCGCCGATGGTGACGATCAGCGCCGCCTGCGGGTCATCGGGGTCCAGATACATCCGCACCAGCTGATGCCGGAACAGCAGATAGATCGAGATGGCGATGGCCGCGAAGACCAGCGACATCCAGATGACGGTGATGGCGGCATCGCGCATCCAGGCGCGGTCGCCCCGCCCCTTGGCCTGCCCCACCCGCACGGTGGCGGCATTGGACAGCCCCAGATGCGCCATGAAGGTGATCGAGGTGATCTGCAGCGCAATCCCATGGGCGGCCAGCTGTGGGATGCCGATCCAGCCCATCATGATGTTCGAAGCGACGAACAGCCCCCCTTCGGCCACCATGGTGATGCCGATCGGCCAGCCGATGCAGGCGATCTGGGCCATGGCCTGCCAGTCGGGGCGCCAGAAGCGCTGGAACAGGTGGTAATGCCGCGCGATGGGTAGCCAGCGGGCGTAGAGAACCAGCAGCGCCAGCTGGATGATTTGCACGCTGAGGCTGGCGATGGCCGCGCCCTGCACGCCCAGTTCGGGCGCGCCCAGGTTGCCGAAGATCAGCACCCAGTTCAGCGCCACGTTCAGCGGCAGCCCTGCCAGCGTCACCCACATCACCACCTGCGTGCGTTCCAGCGCCGCCAGATAGCTGTTCAGCGTCAGCTGGCCCAACAAGACCCCCAGGCCCCATCCCGCGATGCGCAGGTAATCCTGAGCCAGGGCCGAGACCATGGGCGTCTGGCCCAGCGACAGCAGAATCGGTTCGGAAAACCACATCAGCGGCATGACGGCCAGCGCAAAGCCAGCCGACAGCCACAGGGCCATGCGGGCGCCGCGGCGGACCTCGGTCTGGTTGCCGCTGGCGATATGGCTGGCGATCAGCCCCATCACGCCGGTCCCGAAGCCCATCCCCAGGAAGAACAGGATGTGGAAGAACGACCCCGCGATGATCAGCGCGGCAAGGGGTTCAACCCCGTACCAGCCCACCATGATTGTATCGCCCACGCCGATGGCCATGCGGGCAAGATGGCTGCCGATCAGCGGCAGGCCAAGCGACAGCGTCGCAAGGATATGGGGGCGATAACGGGACATCTGCATGGCTCTGCCAATATCCGCGCGGGGCCAACCGGGCAAGCGATCTTTGCACCACCTGCAATTCCCTGCCCGCTTGCCGCACGGCCCGCCATCTGCGATAGATCGCCCACCCCCGACTGAAAGGCTGAATATGAGCTTTCGCGCCCGTCACCTGCTGGGCATCGACCATCTCAAACCCGCCGAGATCGTGTCGCTGCTGGACCTTGCCCAGGACTATGCCGCGCTGAACCGCAGGACCGTCAAGCATTCCGATGCGCTGGCGGGCATGACCCAGATCAACATGTTCTTCGAGAACTCGACCCGCACCCAGGCCAGCTTCGAACTGGCGGGCAAGCGGCTTGGGGCGGATGTGATGAACATGGCCGTCAGCCAGTCATCGGTGAAGAAGGGCGAGACGCTGATCGACACCGCCCTGACGCTGAACGCGATGCAGCCCGACCTGCTGGTCGTGCGCCACCCCAATTCCGGTGCGGTGAACCTGTTGGCTGAAAAGGTGAATTGCGCCGTCATCAACGCGGGCGACGGGCGGCATGAACACCCGACCCAGGCCCTGCTGGACGCGCTGACCATCCGCCGCGCCAAGGGCCGGCTGCACCGCCTGACCATCGCCATCTGCGGCGACATTGCACACAGCCGCGTGGCGCGGTCGAACCTGATCCTGCTGGGCAAGATGGAAAACCGCATCCGCCTGATCGGGCCCAGAACGCTGATGCCCTCGGGCGCGGCGGATATGGGGGTCGAGTTGTACGAGGACATGCGCGAGGGGCTGAAGGGTGCCGATGTCGTCATGATGCTGCGCCTGCAGCGTGAACGCATGGACGGGGGCTTCATCCCGTCGGAACGCGAATATTACCACCGTTGGGGTCTGGATGCCGAAAAGCTGGCGCTGGCTGCCCCCGATGCCATCGTGATGCACCCGGGGCCAATGAATCGCGGCGTAGAGATCGACGGCACCATTGCCGACGACATCAACCGCAGCGTCATTCAGGACCAGGTCGAGATGGGCGTCGCCGTCCGCATGGCGGCGCTGGACCTGCTGGCACGAAACTTGCGCGCCGAACGCGGCCGCATTGCCGAGGGCGAGGCGTGATCATGGACCAGTTCTTCACCAATGCCCGCCTGATCGACCCTGAAATCCAGACCGACGACATCGGCAGCCTGCTGGTCCGCGATGGCGTCATCGTCGGACGCGGCGGGCCGGGCGATGCCGCACCCGAAGGCGCGACCGTCATCGACTGCAATGGGCGGGCGCTGGCCCCCGGCATCGTCGACTGGGGCGTCAAGATCGGCGAACCCGGCGAACGCCACAAGGAAAGCTTCCGCAGCGCCGGTCTGGCCGCAGCCGCTGGCGGCGTCACGACCATCATCGCCCGCCCCGACACCCTGCCCCCCATCGACACCCCCGAGGCGCTGGAATTCGTCGCCCGCCGTGCTGCGGACGCGCCCGTCAACATCCACCACATGGCCGCCCTGACCAAGTCGCGCGAAGGCCGCGAGATGGTCGAGATCGGCTTTCTGACCGATCTGGGTGCGGTGGCCTTCACCGATGGTGTGCGCGTGGTGCGCGACACCAAGCTGCTGACCCGCTGCATGACCTATGCGCGCGGGTTGAACGCCCTGATCGTCGGCCATCCGCAAGAGGCCGGCCTGTCCGCAGGGGCAGCAGCGACCAGCGGCAAGTTCGCCTCGCTCTATGGCATCCCGGCCGTGTCCCCCATGGCCGAGGTGATGGGTCTTGACCGCGACCTGGCGCTGGTGGCCATGACCGGCTGTCGCTGGCATGCCGATCAGATCACCACGGCGGCGTCGCTGCCGGCGCTGGAACGGGCGCGCAAGGCGGGGATGGACGTGACGGCGGGGATCTCGATCCATCACCTGACGCTGAACGAATTCGACGTCGGCGATTACCGCACCTTCTTCCGCTTCACCCCGCCCCTGCGGTCCGAGGACGACCGTCAGGCAATGGTGCAGGCCGTGGCCGATGGCGTGATCGACGTCATCGCCAGCTTCCACACCCCGCAGGACGAGGAATCCAAGCGCCTGCCCTTCGAGGCCGCCGCCCCCGGCGCCGTCGGGTTGCAGACCCTGCTGCCCGCCGCGCTGCGTCTGTATCATCAGGGCGGGCTGTCCCTGCCGCAGCTGGTCCGCGCCATGTCGCTGAACCCCGCACGCAGGCTGGGCCTGCCCGCGGGCCGCCTGTCCGATGGCGCCCCTGCCGATCTGATCCTGTTCGATCCCGACGCGCCCTTCCTGATGGACCGTTTCGCGCTTTTGTCGAAATCCAAGAACACGCCCTTCGACGGCGCCCGCATGCAGGGTCGCGTGATCGGCACATGGGTGGCGGGCCGCCGCGTCTTCGGAGAAAACACATGACCCTGATCCTGTGGACCCTGTTCGGCTATCTGCTGGGTTCGGTGCCCTTCGGCCTTGTCATCACGAGCGCCCTGGGCCTGGGCGATCTGCGCCAGATCGGATCGGGCAATATCGGCGCGACCAACGTGCTGCGGACCGGAAACAAGCCCGCCGCCTTGGCCACTTTGCTGCTGGACAGCGGCAAGGGGGCGATCGCGGTGCTGCTGGTGCGTCATTTCGCGGGCGACGGCGCGGCGATGCTGGCGGGGGGCGCGGCCTTCCTGGGGCATTGCTTTCCCGTCTGGCTGGGCTTCAAAGGCGGCAAGGGCGTAGCGACCTTTCTGGGGACGGTGCTGGCGCTGCACTGGCCCCTCGGTCTGATCGCCTGCGCGACATGGGCTGCAACAGCGGCCGTCACCCGCATCAGCAGCCTCAGCGCGCTGGTCGCGGCGCTGGCCGTTCCGGTCGTGGCGCTGTTGACGGGACGGGGCGATCTGGTCGCCGTCACCTGCTTCATGACGGCGCTGATCTTCATCCGTCACCACGCCAATATTCGCCGCCTGATGGCCGGGACGGAACCCCGCATCGGCCGCAAATAGGGATCAGCGTTCGGCTACCAGCGACCGTCCTGCGGGCCGGGCGGGCCGGATGGGTGCAGGCTTGGCCGACGCCGGTTGCGGCTGCGGCTCGGCGACATTCGTCGGTGTAAAGGGTGCGGGCGCTTCGGTTGCGGGACCGACGGCGCGCAGTTCACCGCCGCGCAGGGACATGCGGCGCAGCGCCTCGGCGCCTTGACGGGCCGAGGAGGCCATCGAGATCAGCGCAAGGCAGGCCCCCGCCATCAGGATCAGTACCGCCAACCCGACGACGCCCAGAAAGACCGGCAGGGGGGGAACGCCTTCGGCCTGGTTCAACTGGACTGCGATCCCGCCCACCAGCGCCAGGACACCAAGCGCGAAGACTGCGGCGACCAACCGCCCAATCCATTGCATCCCATCTGCGCGCATCGCCTTGCCCCATATCCTGTTGAGATCATCAACCCCACGGGTGCCACCAAGCCGCGGCCGTTTCAAGCCGCGCCCCGCTCACCTTCCCGTGCATCCGACTGCACCGGACCGGCCGCGCGGGGGGTCCGGGGGGCGCAGCGCCCCCGGCCGTCGCGGGACGCAATCAGCGCGTCAGTAGGAATACTCGTCATAGATGCGGGTCAGATCGCCGGCCCATTCGCCACGGTACTTCTCCAGCAGCTCATCCGAAGGCACCTTGCCGCTGTCGACGCTTTCCTTCAGCGCGTTCAGGAAATGCGTCTCATCGGGGACCAGGCCGTCATTGCCGGGGCGGGCGCGGTTCTTCAGGCCCTGCTCGGCGATGGCCAGCAGCTCGCGCGACAGGTCGTGCAGGTTGATCTTGCCCACCTGCCCCTGCAATCCCTCGCGACCTGCAGCGATGCGCAGCCCTTCACGGGTCTCCGCGTCCCAGCCCTTGATCAGGTCCGTCGCCGCATCCAGCGCCTGCTGGTCATAGGTCAGGCCGACCCACAGCGCGGGCAGTGCGCAAAGGCGACGCCACGGGCCGCCATCGGCACCGCGCATCTCGATGTATTTCTTGACTCGGGCTTCCGGGAAGACTGTGGTCATGTGGTCGGCCCAATCCGACAGGGTCGGCACCTCGCCCGGCAGGGCAGGCAGCTGGCCCTTCAGGAAATCGCGGAAGCTCTGGCCAAGCGCGTCGATATATTTCCCATCGCGATAGACGAAATACATCGGCACATCCAAGACGTAATCAACCCAGGCCTCGTATCCGAAACCGTCCTCGAAGACGAAGGGCAGCATGCCGGTCCGCGCCGCATCCAGGTTCTGCCAGATATGGGCGCGCCAGGATTTCATGCCGTTGGGCTTGCCGTCCAGGAAGGGCGAATTGGCAAAAAGCGCGGTGGCCACCGGCTGCAGCGCCAGCGCGACGCGCATCTTCTGGACCATGTCGGCCTCGGATGCGAAATCCAGGTTCACCTGCACGGTGCAGGTCCGGTACATCATCTGCGTGCCCAAGGTGCCCACGCGACCCATATAGTCGGTCATCAGGCGATAGCGGCCCTTGGGCATCATCGGCATCTGATCCTGCCCCCAGATCGGAGCCGCGCCAAGGCCGATGAAGCCCGCGCCGATATCGGCGGCCACGGCCTCGACCTCGGCCAGGTGGCGGTTCACCTCGTCGCAGGTCTGATGGATGGTTTCCAGGGGTGCGCCCGACAGCTCCAGCTGGCCGCCCGGTTCCAGGCTGACATTGGCACCGTCGCGTTCCAGCCCGATCAGGTTTCCGGCTTCCAGCACCGGGGTCCAGTTGAACCGGTCGCGAAGGCCTTCCAGCATCGCCATGATCGAGGCCCGGCCTTCGTAGGGCAGCGGCAGCTTGTTGGCATCGTCATAGCCGAACTTCTCATGCTCGGTGCCGATCCGCCACTGGTCCTTGGGCTTTTCGCCGCTGGCGATATAGGCCGCCAGCTGGTCGCGATGTTCGATGGGGCCTCCGCCCTGTTGTGGAATGGACATGGGTCTGAGGCCTCTCTGGCGTTTACGTGTGGGTCACAGGTGGCAATCGTCACGGGCCGAGTCAAGCCGCCTCAGACCGGCCTCCGCCAAACGGTGCGGATTGCGTCATCCTTGTCGGCCACCTGCGCCAAGGCATGGGAGACCATTCCCATGTCCAGTCCCGGCAACGCGGTGAAGGCATCCGCCAGCGCCGAAGCCCCTGCGGCATCCGCAGGCACCAGCAATGCCTCGGCGCTGATGCTGCGCAGCCGCCAATGGGCACGACCCTCGACCCGCAGCAGGCGGATCTCCGAGAGGTCGCGCAGGGCGATCTCTCCGCCGCGTTCGGTCGCGCCGTAATAGCGGATGGCGCCTTCGACGACCTCGACCACGCCGGGGGCGCCGATGGGGCGGCGGAACGGGCTGCGTCGGAATGCACCGATGGCCAGCACCCCCCCGATCACCATGACGCAGCCGCCGACCAGCGCCAGGAACCAGCCGCCCAGCAGCGCGACATACAATCCCAGAAGGAAGACGGCGGCAAAGACCAGCATCTCGGCCCGGTCACGAACCCATTGGCGCAATTCGGGACGGATGGCGGGATTCCTTGTGGCAGGGGGCGGGATTTTGGGTATTTGGGCAAAGAAGAAATTTACCAGCGGTTCAGCGCATCCTCGTCGCTGGATTTTGCAGTGACCCATGTGGCGGTGCCGTCAGTGGCGATTTCGCGCTTCCAGAAAGGGGCGCGGGATTTTAGCCAATCCATCAGGTAATCCGCGCCCTGAAAGGCCGCGTGGCGGTGTCGGGCCGCGGTGGCGACCATCATGATCGGGTCCCCCACGGGGATGCGCCCATGGCGGTGGATGATGCGCCAGTCGGTCAAATCGAACCGCGCGGCCGCCTGCATGCCGTAATCCTGCAGGGCGCGTTCGGTCATGCCGGGATAATGTTCGATCTCGAGCGCCGCCATCAGGCCGGTATCGTCACGCACCACGCCGGTAAAGGTCACAAGGGCGCCTGCCCGAAGCCCGAAGCCTGCCATTTCGGCGGCAAGGTCGAAGGGGGCGGTCTGGACGCGGGCGGTCATGGGGTCAGCCGCCGGTCATCGGGGGGAAGAAGGCGATTTCACGTGCGGAACCGATGGGGCTCTCCAGATCGGCCAGCTGCTGGTCCACCGCGCAGCGCAGCGAGGCCATGTCGGCAAAGGCCGCCGCATGGCCCTCAGACTGCGCCCTCAATTCGGCGATCAGGTCGCGCACCGTCGCCGCATCGGTGGTGACGGTTTCGCGCGGCTGTCCCACGCGTTCGCGCAGCCAAGCGAAATAGAGGACCTCAAGCGTCATTGGCCGGTTCCCGAAGATAGGGCAGCGCCTTGATGAAATAATCCCAGCCCGTCCAGGCCGTCAGCCCGGCCGCGATCCAGATCAGGATCAGGCCCACATGAGTGGCCAAGGCGTCAAGGCTGGCCGACCAGATGATGCCGGTCTCGCCGACGCGCGGCGACTGGCCTTGGGCGACATAGGACAGGCCTGTGCCCAGGAACAGGACCGCAATGGCAACCATCTGCAGGGTGGTCT
This sequence comes from Paracoccus sediminilitoris, assembly GCF_003259195.1. Classification (GTDB taxonomy): domain Bacteria; phylum Pseudomonadota; class Alphaproteobacteria; order Rhodobacterales; family Rhodobacteraceae; genus Paracoccus; species Paracoccus sediminilitoris. Next base: position 31,230 of record NZ_QJPK01000007.1, on the reverse strand, counting down.
TCCACTTGGCCAGATTGGTCACGGCCAGCTTGCGGGACTTGTCGCCTAAAAATTCGCGCAGGCCCGACACGAAGACCTCGCGAAAGAGGATGATGGTCACGGGCAGGATCAGCCAAGGGTTCATGCCCGAATAGCCGGTGATGACGACCAGCGCGATGACGACCATGGCCTTGTCGGCGATGGGGTCCATGGCCGCGCCGAAGCGGCTTTCCTGTTTCCAGGCGCGGGCCAGATAGCCGTCGAACCAGTCGGTGATCGCCGCCAGCAGGAACAGCGTCAGCGCCGCCCAATCCGCCCAAGGGCGTTGGAAATACAGGAACATCAATGGGACGGCCGGGGCCGCGCAAAGACGCAGAAGGGTCAGGATATTGGGAAGGGTCCAGCGCATGACCGCAAGCTAGTCCGTGTCGCGCCGGTTTGAAAGGGGCAAGGCATGCCCCGTCATCAACTTGTCGCCCGATAACGCGATGGTGCGGTCAGCCTTTGACGTGGAAATGGTCATAGACCTTCTGCGCCATCGCCGCCGAAATTCCCTCGACCGCCTGCAGATCGGCCAGCCCTGCCCGTCCCACGGCCTTGGCGCTGCCGAAATGGGTCAGCAGCGCGCGTTTCCGCGCCGCACCCACGCCCGCGATTTCGTCCAGGGGGTTCGACATGGCCGATTTGGCGCGCTTGGCGCGATGCGTGCCGATGGCCCAACGATGGGCCTCGTCGCGCAGGCGCTGCAGGAAATAGAGCACCGGGTCGTTCATGCGCAGGGCGAAGGGGCGCTGGCCGATACGGTGGAATTCCTCCTTGCCGTGGTCGCGGTCCTGGCCCTTGGCGACGCCGATCATGGCGATGTCCTCGACGCCCATCTCGGCCATGATCTCATGGACCGCGCTGACCTGTCCGGCGCCACCGTCGATCAGCAGCAGGTCGGGCCAGGCCTCCGACTGGCGGTCGGGGTCCTCCTTCAGCAGGCGGGCGAAGCGGCGCGTCAGGACCTCCTTCATCATGCCGAAATCGTCGCCGGGCGTAATCTCCGTGCCCTTGATGTTGAACTTGCGGTACTGGCTTTTGATGAACCCTTCGGGGCCAGCGACGATCATTCCGCCGACGGCATTGGTGCCCATGATGTGGCTGTTGTCATAGACCTCGATACGGCGCGGGGTGGTCGGCAGGTCGAAGGCCTCGGCCACGCCCTCCAGCAGGCGCATCTGGGTGGCGCTTTCGGACATGCGCCGCGCCAGGCTTTCGCGGGCGTTGCGGGTGGCATTGGTGACCAGCTCGGATTTCTCGCCGCGCTGCGGGACCATCACCTCGACCTTGCGGCCGGCGCGGTCGGACAGCACGTCGGCGGTCAGGTCGGGGTCTTCGGGCGGGTGGGACAACAGGATCAGGCGCGGCGGCGGCTTGTCATCATAGAACTGCATGATGAAGGCCTGCATCACCTCGTCCGGGCTTTCGGCCCCGCCAAGGCGCGGATAGAAATCGCGATTGCCCCAGCTTTGATTGCCGCGGATGAAGAAGACCTGAACGCAGGCCTGCCCGCCTTCCATATGCAGCGCGATGATGTCGGCCTCGGCCACGCCCTTGGGGTTGATGGCCTGCACCGATTGCACGGCGGTCAGCGCCTTGATCCGGTCACGCAGCGCGGCGGCGCGTTCGTATTCCATGGCCTCGGCGGCCTCGGCCATCTCGGTCTTGAGGTCGGCCTGGATGGTCGTGGACTTGCCCTGGAGGAACCGTTCCGCATCATTGACCAGCGCGTTGTAATCGGGCGCGCTGATCCGACCCACGCAGGGACCGCTGCAGCGCTTGATCTGGAACAACAGGCAGGGGCGGGTGCGCGATTCGAACGTGCTGTCGGTGCAGTTGCGCAGCAGGAACACCCGCTGCAACTGGGTCAGCGTACGGTTCACCGCGCCCGCGCTGGCGAAGGGGCCGTAATAATCGCCCTTTTCGGACCGCGCGCCGCGATGCTTCTTGATCTGCGGGTATTCATGCGACTTGGCCACCAGGATGTTGGGGAAGGACTTGTCGTCGCGCAGCAGCACGTTGTAGCGCGGCTTCAGCTGCTTGATCAGGTTCTGTTCAAGCAGCAGCGCCTCGGTTTCGGTGTTCGTCGTCAGGAACATCATGCTGGCGGTTTCGCGGATCATCCGCGCGATGCGCCCCGAATGCCCCGAGGGCCGGGCATAGTTCGACACCCGCGCCTTCAGGTCGCGGGCCTTGCCGACGTAAAGCACCGCCTGGCTGGCATCCAGCATCCGATAGACGCCGGGGCTGCCGTCAAGTGTGCGAAGGTAATCCTGGATCAGGGCGTGGCCGGTTTTTTGGGTCATGTCGCTAAGAAAGTGATTCTGGGGGGCTGCTGCAAGTTCCGCGCTGCGGGCGCAAGGTGAAAGCTTTCCACGGAATCTGTGGATAATTCTGTGGGCCGCCTGTGAGGGATGCCCGAGTCGGCCAGCAAACGTTACAGTTCCGTGAACTTGCCCACAAATTAGGCATACTGAAAGGGCATTGATTTTGCTGGATAATTATTATTCAGGCCGGTTGTGGATAGAAATGGCATGCCGAATTCGCAAGATATAGGCGCTTGACCGGGTTGCGTGGACAAGATGCAGCGACCGGCCCGTTCCGGCCCTAATCGCGACCGATGATGTCGGGGGTCTGCCATGCCAGATGTTGCCCTCCGTCCACACAAATCAGTTGGCCCGTGACCGCCCGCGCATCCAGAAAATAGCCAAGCGCCTGGGTGATGCCGGCGGGGTCCGACCCGCGCTTCAGCACCGTGCCCGCGCGCTGTGCGTCGAAATGGGCCTGGCTTTGGCGGGCGCCGATCAGGGTCGGGCCGGGGCCGATGGCGTTCACGCGGATATCGGGGGCCAACGCCTGCGCAGCGGTGCGGGTCAGCGCCCACAGCCCCGCCTTGGCCAGCGAATAGGTCATGAATTCCGGCGTGGGCTTCAGCACCCGCTGATCGACCATGTTGACTACCAGCGCCTGCGCCTGGGGTTCGCCGTTTTCGTCGGGCTGGGCCTTGGGGGCCTGCGCCGCGAAGGCCTGGATCAGCTGGAAGGGCGCGCGCAGGTTCGACCCGATGTTGCGGTCCCAATCCTGCATCGTGGCGCTGTGGATGTTGTCGTAGTCAAAGACCGAGGCATTGTTGACCAGCACGCCCAGCTGTCCCATCGCCTGCGCCACCTGCGGGACCAGCGCCGCCGTGGCATCGGGGTCCAGCAGATCGGCCTGGAACAACTGCGCCCGCACGCCAAGGGCGCGGGCATCGGCGGCGGTCCGTTCGGCGTCCTCCTGCGATCCGGCATAGTGGATGGCGACGTCACGACCGCGCTCGGCCAGGTACAGCGCCATGTGCCGACCCAGCCGTTTCGCCGCGCCGGTGACCAGCGCCACCGTCATAGAAGGACCCAGACATAGGCGGCGTAACCCGCCAGAAACGCGCCCCCCACGGGGCGGGTCAGCGCGATGCCCTTGAACAGAAACGGCGCCAGCAGGGCCGAGGTGGCCAGCATCACCCACAGGTCAAGGCGCAGCATTTCCGGCGGAATCGGCAGGGGCGACACGATCGAAGTGATGCCCAGGATCGCCAGGATGTTGAAGATGTTCGACCCCACCACGTTGCCAAGCGCCATGTCGGCCCGCCCTTTCAGCGCCGCCGCGACCGAGGCCGCCAGTTCGGGCAAGGACGTCCCCACCGCCACCAGCGTCAGGCCGATCACCGTGTCGCTGATGCCGAAATCCTGCGCGATCTGGGTGGCGCCGTTCACCAGCAGGTTCGCCCCGAGGGGCAGCAGCACCAGACCCAAACCCAGCCAGATGGCAATGCGCAAGCCGCGGGCGCCCGGTTCGGCGCCCTCGATCTCGTCACTTTCGTCGACGCGGCCCGTGGACAGCTGACGCCACAGCACCGCCACCAGCGCCAGCAGCAGCACGATGCCGCCCCACATGCCGATGCGGCCCGTCGCCGCCAGCCCGATCAGCAGGACCGAGGCCCCCATCATCATCGCCCAGCTTTCGCGCAGGTCATGACCCTTGGTCGTCACGACCGACACCAGCGCGGTAAAGCCCAGGATCACCAGCACGTTGGCGATGTTCGATCCGACGACGTTGCCCAAGGCAATTCCGCTGGACCCGCCAAGCGCCGCCGAAAGCGACACCAGAAGTTCGGGCGCCGAGGTTCCGAAGGCCACCACGGTCAGGCCCACGACCAAAGGCGTGATCCCCAGCCGCAGCGCCAGGTTGACAGCACCCTTCACCAGCAGGTCACCGCCCAGAACAAGCAGGGCAAGTCCGCCCAGCACCAGCAAGATGTCAACGATCACGACGTCCGATCCCCAGATATTTTCTCAGCGCCCGGCGAAAGGCCGGACCGCGAACAAGTGCCATGGCCACCATGACCAGCAGAAAGACAAGAACGATGCGGATGCTCATCCGCGGGTGCCGAAGCTTTGGAAGGCCGCGCGCTCCTCGGCGGCGTCGATCAGCGCTTCGGCCGACAGGCCAAGACGGCGGAACAAGGGCTTGCGGATGCCATGGACTTGAAAGGCCACCTTGTCGCCGTAAAGGGCCTTCATCTTGGGCACCAGATGCGCGATGCCATCCGCCAGCCCCAGGTCAACCGCCTGGCGTCCCGCCCAGAACTCGCCGGTGAACAGGTCGCGATCGGCGGCCAGGCGCATGCCGCGGCGGTCGCGGACATGGGCCTTGAAGGCTTCGTGGATGGGTTCGAGGATGGCATGCAGACGCGCCACATCTTCGGGGTTCTGGGGGCGGAACGGGTCCAGCGTCGATTTCGACGTCCCCGCCGTGTGGACGCGCCGTTCGATTCCCCATCGTTCGATCAGCTGGTTGAAACCGAACCCGGCCGAGATCACCCCGATCGATCCCAGGATCGAGCTGTCATCCGCCCAGATCTGGTCGGCGGCGCAGGCCAGCCAATACCCGCCCGACGCGGCCACATCCTCGACGAAGGCATGGACGGGGATGTCGCGCTCATCCGCCAGGCGGCGGATACGGGCGGCGATCAGGGATGACTGAACGGGCGATCCGCCGGGCGAATTCACGATCAGCGCCACCGCGACGGGCTTGCCCTTGCGGAAGGCGCGTTCGATCATCGGCGCCAGGGCCGCATCGTTCAGACCGCCCCCCCTTCCCGATCCACCAATGGTGCCGGACAGGCGAATGACCGCAATACGCGGCCGGCGGGACGTCAGGCGGCTGACAAACGGAATATCCATGGCTGACAGATAGGGGCGTGCGGGCCTTACCACAAGCCGTCGCGATCAACCCGGAATGTCGCGGTCCAGGGGGCGGCGCGACTGCGGATCGCGGATGGTGTCGCCGGGGATGAAGGTCGGGTTCAGCGCGATGATGCGATCCTCGGGGCCCGCATCCTTGCCCGCCACCAGGCGCGCCGCGCGCCGCCCGATATCGACGCGCCGTGCATCGGTCGTGGCCAGCCGCATCGGCAACCCGTCCAGCAGATCGACGCCGTTGAAACCCGCCAGCCCGATCCGGCCCGGCACGTCATAGCCCTTGTCGATGCAATGCAGCAGCCCGCCCGCCCCGATCATGTCATTTGAGAAATAGAGGAAATCCAGATCCGGCGCGCGTGTCAGGATCCGATCGGTCAATTCGCGCCCCTTCAGCAGGGACGATCCGCCCTGATAATATTCCCGCGCCTCCAGTTGGACGCCGGCGCGCGCCAGCCCTTCCTCGAAGCCTAGCAGGCGTTTGCGCGCACGGTGATCTTCGGGCATATGCGTCCCGACGAATCCGATCCGGCGATAGCCGGCAGCCAGAATGCGATCAGCCATTTCCCGGCCCGCGCGGATATGGCTGATGCCGACCAGGGTATCGATGCCTTCGCCGTCCACATCCATGATCTCGATCACGGGTATGCCGCTGTTCTGCAGCATGGCGCGTGATGCCTTGCTGTGTTCCAGCCCTGCCAGGATGACGCCCGACGGCCGCCAGGACAGCATGTCGTAAAGCACCATCTCCTCGCGTGCGGGGGAATAGTTGGTGACGCCGATCACCGGCTGCAGCCCGGTATCGTCCAGTTCCGCCGAAATGCCGCCCAGCACGTCGGGAAAGACCAGGTTCGACAGCGACGGGATGACGACTGCGATCAGGTTCACCCGCTGGCTGGCCAGCCCGCCCGCGATCTTGTTGGGCACATATCCCAGCATCTTGGCCGCGGTCAGCACCTTTTCGCGCGTCGCCGCCGACACGTCACCCCGGTTGCGCAGCACTCGGCTGACGGTCATTTCCGAGACACCCGATGCCTCGGACACATCACGAAGGGTCAGAGGTCGGCGCGGGCGTGTCGGGATCATGGGACCGGTTCTTCAAATGGGTCAGACGATGTTAGCGAAACCATGGCGCAGCGACAACCATAACCAAGCTGCCGCTTGCCAAAGCCCCGCGGCGCCCGTTAAAGGTCAGCAAGGCGGCCCCGTGGCTCAACTGGATAGAGCAGCCCCCTCCTAAGGGGCAGGTTACAGGTTCAAGTCCTGTCGGGGTCACCAGTACAGTCAAATTGACGATAAAGCATAAGAGTGCACGTTTTCCCATTCCTGTGCACACCCTGCGTCAAGAAGTTTTTACAGCATAATAGAAGAATCACCGTAAGGTAATGATTCTCAAAAATTTTATCCTGTGGATAATCCGGCACCAGCTTGGGGGTCTCGCGGTGTCTTTCTATTTTCTGCTCCGCCTCATCTGCACGTTCTCAGCAGATGAATCTGGCGCGGTCTCTATTCGATTGCCCCGAATTCGTTCCGGCAGACCTTGATCCCATGATAGGACGTGTTGCCTGGCAGGGCATGGACGCGGATCTGCCGCGCCCGGATGGCGGCGATGATGCGTCCCACGGAGACTTTGCTGTTGGCCTGTGCTTTCTGAACGGTTTCCCATTTGGCGGTCCCGGGGTTCGCGTGGGCCAGCGCGTTCAGCTCGTCAACGAGCGCCTGGCCATCCGCCTCCAGCCAGCGAAGTCGCGCGCCGGGCAGGCGCGTCCGGGGCTGCAGGACGCCGTCCTGCTCCAGGGCGCGCAGCTCCGCCTCGGTGATGCCGACAGTGCGGCGCATCTGCGGGTCGGTCACCAGCGATCCGATCACGCGGAGCGCCATACCATGCGCCTGCGCGTCAAAGACAGTGCGGCTGTGCTGACCTGAGACCCGTCTCTCCTCCAGCCATTCGGAGAATCCGCGGGTTGATTTCTGGGGCTGCGCGGCGCGCATTTCCAGCCCCTTCATTGCCACAAACTCGGCCGGGGTCATGCTCCCGAGGCCGGAATGCGGGCGGAGGTGATTGTAATCGTCCTGCCAAGAGCGGATCTGCTGCCGGGCCTCGCCGAGGGTCGAGAACAACGTCTCGTTCAACAACTCGTCCCGGAAGCGCCCGCTGAAGCTCTCGACGAAGCCCCTCGCCATGGTCCTCGGACCGGTGGCGAACACATGGCTCGATGCATCGGCTTTCCAGGCGCGATGTCGTGCCATTCGATCCCGGTGCGCTGCCACCAGGACAGGACCGCCATCGAGGTCAGCTCCGTGCCATTGTCGCTGACCACCATGGCGGGACGGCCTCGCCGGGCGATCACGGCGTCGAGCTCGCGAACGACGCGATGCCCCGACAGTGACGTGTCCGCCACCAGCGCCAAGCACTCTCGGCTGTAGTCATCGACTACCGCCAGCACCCGGAACCGGCGTCCGTCCGTCAGCGCGTCGCTGACGAAGTCGAGGCTCCAGCCGATGTTCGGCGCATCCGGCAGCAGCATCGGCCGACGCGTGCCAAGGGCGCGCTTGCGGCCGCCCCGGCGGCGCACCTGAAGCTTCTCCTCGCGGTAGAGCCGCCTGAGCTTCTTGAGGTTCATCACGATCCCCTGGCGTTCGAGCATGATGTGGATGCGACGGCAGCCCGTCGACGCAGTGCGTCGACCCTGCTCCTTCAGCATTGCAATGATCTGCTCCTCGCTGAACCTCGATCGCTTCATCCTCCGTCTCCTCGGTTTGAAGCGGATTCTATCTCAAACCGGAGGAGAATGCGGGGCTCAGGTCAATGGCATAAGGGTCTAAATGTAGATTGAATTGCAAACCAATCTATAAACCTCTATTTGTGGGGCATGTCTCATCAACCTGACCACCCTCGCGCCTTGTTCGGCATCCGCTTTTCCCTCTTGGCTCGCCGCTGGCGGCGTTTTCTCGACGCACGTTTGACGGCAGTCGGTTTGACCGATGCGACGTGGATTCCGCTGGTTCATCTGCACCGGACCGGAGGCGGCATCTCGCAGAAGGAACTGGCCACGCTGGTGGGCGTCGACAGCTCCAGCCTCGTGCGCGTTCTGGACATCCTTGAAAGGCGGAACCTGATCGACAGGCGCCGTGACAGTCGGGATGGCCGCCTTCGGCTCATCTTCTTGTCGCAGGAGGGCAAGTCGCATGTCGAGCAAATCCGACGCGAAGTTGCAGCCGCAGAAGAAGCGATATTGATGCCGCTGGACGATGGGGAATTGGCCGTACTGCTTGATGCAATCGACCGGTTGGATCGGCAGTTGGACGGCCTGGCGGCTGATGACACGAAAGGTTGGTGACGATGATGCGGACAGTCGAAACCGATCGGAGCGATGATGCGCCGCGGCGGCGCGATGCGGCCCGCGACCTCGTATGTCGCAGCCGCCTCCGGGAAAGCCTGCACCTTGCACCGCAGCCGTCCTTGCGCAACTCACTGCTTGCTGGCGGACAGGCGGCGATAACCGCCGGGATCGCGTTGCCGCTGGTTCATCTGTCATCAAGGCCCGAACTGATCGGGTTTGCCGCACTCGGCGCCATGGTCGCATTGTTCGGTCGCTTCGCGCCGCCAGGCGAACGTAACCGGATTGTGCTGCTCTGCTCATTTTGCCAGATCTTGGCAGTCTTGGGAATGTCGGCGGCCGTGGCAGCCGGCGCCAGTTTTCCGCTTCAGATGTTGCTTTTAGCGCTTGCCTGCGGCGGCTATTTGTTCGTCACGACCATCACCGGGATTGGCGCGCCCGGCCCGCTTATCTTCATTTTTGCCGCAGGCGCTTCGATGTCGCGAGCCCCGCTGACATTTGAGAATGGCGTGGCACGCGCTTGCGCGACAGCAGCGGTTGCCGCCTTGGCGCTGTTGATCTGCGCCCTCTTGGAAAGACAGCGTCACCCCCTGCCGCGCAATCCCTTCCCCGACCCTTCCTTTATCAGAATTGGCGAACATGTCGGTGCCGCTTGCAGGACCAGCGTCGCGGCCGGTGCGGCGATCATTGTCTGCCATCAGACCGGAGCCACGCATCCGGCATGGGGAGCGATGGGCGCGCTGGCCGTTATGCAGGGCGCGCATTTACATGTCAGGTTGCACCGGGCATTGCAGCGTATGGCAGGCACGTTGATCGGGGCGCTTCTTGCATGGGCGCTTTTGAGCCAGCAACCGTCGACATGGTTCCTTATCGGGCTAATCATGCTGCTGCAGATCGCCACAGAGGTCACGATCGGTGTCAATTATGTCTTCGGTCAGATCTTTGTCACGCCGATGGCGTTATTGATGACTGAACTTGCCGCCACCAACGGCGCAGGTCCGCACATCATTGCCGAACGAATAATCGACACACTGCTTGGTGCCAGTATCGGCTTGGTCGCTGCAATCTTGTTGTCGACCGTGGAAGATCGCAGGCACCTTGCTGGCCTTCGGAACGCGTGAGTTACTGGCTAGACAGCTTGGAAAACGCGATCACAGCCACTGCAACCACTGCTAAGTCAGGACCCTGTTATTGACAGTTAGGTTCCAGAGCCATTGATTTCAGGCTGTTGGCGTGATTTAGGCTCCGCGAGGAGATCTGATCGATGAGCAACCCTTTCTGGCTGAGCGAGGCGCAGATGGCGCGGTTTGAGCCCTTCTTTTTTAAAGCCATGGCAAGCCACGCGTTGAGGATCGTCGCGTCCTCAGCGGCATAATCTTCATCAATCGCAATGGTTTGCGCTGGTGTGACGGACCGAATGAATGTGGTCCCGCCAAGACCCCATTCGACTGGTAAAAGCGCTGGAGGTGAGTGGCAAACACCACTGGTCCGAGTGCAGCCACGAACACGGTGTCTTCGCCCGGATCATGGTGGGCCTGGCCGCCCAAAGTGCCGAGTGTTCAGTCCCGGCCCCTGGTGGATCAGCTTATCCAAATGGCCCGATCGCGGGTTTTGACGCCCACGCTGACGCGGGGAGCTGTAGACCAAGGTGACCAGCGTGGTCCGCGCCGATCATATCCACGCCTGGTCGATCACGCAGGAACGCCCCATGACCACGATGGAGTCGAGCTTCAGCCCGGCGCAACAGGACATGAGGTGCGTCGCACCGTGAAGCATGGCGTACACCGGACCACTGGATTGGACTATGTCACCGTTGAGGTTGGGGCTCCCGATCCCCAGATCCCCGGCCTCCGGGTTCATCGCACGGGGGAGGAGGGCGACGCCCGCGAAGGGACCGCGCGTCCCTCGCGCGGTCTGTCGCGGCACGTGATTGATCGCGCCAATGCATCAGGTCATCCGTCGTGCCGGCCGCATGGCGATGGGGCAACCCGCCCCCCCGCGAGCCAGCGCCGCTGATTGGGTCGGCGCCCGGTTCGCGGCCGAGATCATGCCGCCGGCGGCTGGTCCCCAATGTCCCACCACAGCCCCGCCATGACCCCAAGCGCGTCCCGCGACAGCGATTTCAGCACATGCTCGTTCGGGGCGTGCTGGGAACAGCCGCGATAGGAATGGGGAACCCAGACCGTCGGCAGACCCAGGATATCGGTGAAGCTGTCGTTGGGCAGCGATCCCGCCAGGTTCGGCAGCACATGGGGCTTGCGACCGGCGCTGCGTTCCAGCGACGCGGTGGTAAAGCGCACCCATTCGTGGTCGGGGTCCAGCCGCGTGGCGTTGAAGAAGCCGCGGTCATGCGGGGTGATCTGCACGTCCTCGAAGCCATGCGCATCCAGATGTCGGCGCAGGGCGGGCAGGATGTCCTGCGGGTCGGTGCCCACGACATAGCGCAGCTGGCAGGTGGCGCGGGCATGGGCGGCGATGGCGTTGACGGGGGCTTCGGGAACGCCCGCGGTCATCGCCAGAATGGCAAAACTGTTCCAGCCATAGGCGCGTTCTGCGGGGGTCAGATCGGCCTCGCCCCAGTCAGGGTCCACGGCAGGGCCTGCGGCATCCTCGATGGGCAGCCCGTCCAGCGCCTGCCGGATGGCGGGGGTCAGGCTGTCGGGGCGCCATTCGGCAATGCGGATCTGGCCGCGCCGATCGCAGATCGTCGTCAGTGCATGGGCCAAGATCATCGCCGGATCGGCCAGCAGGCCGCCCCAGTTGCCTGAATGATGCGCCCCCTCGCGCAGGTCCAGCGTCAGATCGAAGGTCACCCCGCCCCGCGACCCCATGAAGATGGTCGGCACGTCGGGCTGCAGCCGCGGCCCGTCCGAGGCGATCAGCACATCCGCCGACAGGGCGTCCTTATGGGCGCGGAAGAAATCGGCCAGCCCCGAGGAGCCGACCTCCTCGGACATCTCGATGACGATCCTGACGTTGAAGCCAAGGCTGCCGCGTGCCGCGATCACCGCCTCGAGCGCGGCGATGTTGATCAGGTGCTGGACCTTGTTGTCGGCGCTGCCGCGGCCATAGAGCCGGTCGCCCTCCTCGATCAGGCGGAAAGGCTTCAGCCCCTGACGCCATTGATCGGTCTGCGCGCGGATCACGTCGCCATGGCCATAGGTCAGCACGGTCGTCAGCGCGGGATCCTCGATCCGGCTGCCCATCAACAGCGGGCCGCCGCGCGGGTCGGGGTTGTCGTGGATGGAACAGTCGAAGCCCAAGGCCTCAAGCCGTGGCAGCATCGCGTCATGCAGATAGCGATAAAGCTCGGCGCGGGCCTCGGGGTTCTGACTTTCGGTCGGATATTCGACCAGCCCCGCCAGGTCGGCCTGAAAGCGACCGCTGTCGAAATAGCTTTGTGTCGCGGCGATGGCGGCGTCACGGGTCATGGAAAGCTCCTTGGTTCGGCAATGGCATCGCCCCAGGGCGACATGATCTCGGTGCAGCCGGTGTTGCGCGTTCCGTCGCGCATGACACCCGCGGGACAGGCAAAGGCATAGGGGAAGACCGTGCGCGGGAAGCGCCTTGCGTCGAAGCGGGCCGACAGTGCGTCATGGACGGTATCGGGCAGCATCGCGTCCGCGGTGACCGTGTCGCCGCCCGACACGTCGATGCGTCCGTGGTGGAAGGCCGTCTCCAGATCCATGTCGAAATCGGTCACGAATGAGGACAGCTGCGCCACCGCCCCCACGATCTTGCGCCCGCCCGAGGCCCCGAAGGCGAAGCGGCGGGGGCCGTCCTCCCCGATCACGGGGCAGACGTTCATCAGGCAGTCGCGACCGGGCGCCAGAGAGTTGGGGCGGCCCGGAACCGGGTCGAACCACATGATGCCGTTGTTCATCAGCAGCCCCGTCGAGGGCGACACGACATGGGCACCAAAGGCCGACAGCAGGGTCTGGGTCATCGCGACCATGTTGCCCTCCGCGTCCACGATCGAAAAATGTGTCGTGCATCCGGGTTGGTCGGGGCTTTCGCCATCATCGCCCATTCCCGCCAGACGACGGGCATAGGCCGACTGAAGCGCCTCGGCATAGGCCACGAAGGCATCCGGGCCGGGCCTGCCCGACAGCGGCGGCAGGGCGGCCAGCACGTCGCGGAAGGTGGGCCCCGCCGTCAGCCGGGGCGTGACGTGGAACTGCGCCGACCCACGCGCGAAGGACAGCGGGTCCTGAAACTGCGCCCGGTATTTGCGCAGGTCCTCATGGCTCAGGCAGCCGCCCTTGGCCTGCATGTCGGCGGCCAGCGCCGCGCCGATCTCTCCGTCATAGAAATCGCGCGCGCCCTTCCGGGCCAGCTGGTCCAAGGTCGCGGCCATGCCGTCCAGCGACAGGCTGCGCGAAGCGGTGCTGGTCCAGCCCGCGATCATGGGCCATTGGCCGTCTTCAAGGAACATCGCCGCCGCATCGGGGTCGGCCGACAGGTTGCGCGTGGCCGATGCGATCATCAGCGAGGCATACCAGTCGATGGGCAGGCCCTGCCGCGCCAGCGCGATGGCCTGTGCCAGAAGCTCGGCCCAGGGCATGCGGCCATGGCGGGCATGCGCCTGCCCGATGCCGTCCACGACGCCGGGCACGGCCACTGCCGTCGCGCCGCGCAGGTTGCGGTCGCCCATGACCGCCTCCCACGGGAAGAGATCGCCGGCCTTGCCGGTGCCCGCCAGCGGGTAATCGGCAGGGTCCAGCCCCTGCGGCGCGCGCATCCCATAGGACAGCGCCTCGGCGCGGCCCTGATCGGCGTGCCACAGCATCATCGCACCGCCGCCGGCAGGCCCGCTCATCCACGGCTCCAGCACGCCGATCGCGAAGGAAACCGCAGTGGCCGCATCGACGGCATTGCCCCCCGCGGCCAGCACATCGGCGCCAACTTGGGCGGCGCGGGAATTCTGCGCGGCGACGACGCCGCCCTGCGTGGCGATGACGGTCTTGCGGACCACCTGCGTCCGCGACAGCGATGAGGTCATGGCATGTCCTTCAGACGGCATGGGCCGGTTCGGCATCATAGAGGTGACATTCCACGTGGCCATCGGACGTCGGCACGGGTCGTGGCGCGATGGTGGCGCAATGCGGCATCACCCGCCCGCAGCGTGGATGGAACGCGCAGCCCGAGGGCGGCGAGATCGGGTTGGGATAGGCCGCGCCCAGTTGCGTGTCGGGCACGCCCATCCCCGGATCGGGCGTCAGCACCGATTGCAGCAGGGCCGTCGAATAGGGGTGGCGGGCGTTCTCGAACAGGGTGGCGACATCGGCCTCCTCGACGATGCGGCCCAGATACATGACCGCCACCCGCGTCGCCAGATGCTCGACCACGGCCAGATTGTGGCTGATGAACAGATAGGTCAGGCCCAGTTCCTCGCGCAGGTCGGCCAGAAGGTTCAGGATCTGCGACTGCACCGACACGTCGAGCGCCGAGGTGGGTTCGTCGCAGATGACGATTTCCGGCTTCATGATCAGCGCGCGGGCAATGGCCACGCGCTGCCGCTGGCCGCCCGACATCTGGCTGGGATAGCTGCGTGCCACGCGGGCGGGCAGGCCCACGATGTCCAGCATCCTGCGCAGGTCGCGGTCCCGGCTGGCGTGATCGCCGATGCCATGGACGCGCAGCGGCAGGGTGACGATATCCTCGATGCTCTTGCGCGGGTTCAGCGAGGAATAGGGATCCTGGAAGATCGGCTGGATGCGGCGCGACAGGGCGATGCGGTCCTGGCCTGAAAGCGCCTGCCCGTCGACCAGCACCTGACCGGTCGTGGGCTGTTCCAGCCCCAGCAGGATCTTGGCCAGCGTGGACTTGCCGCAGCCGGATTCACCCACAAGGCCCAGCACCTCGCCACGGGCCAGCTTCAGCGACACGTCGTTCAGCGCCCGCAGGGGTTTCGGTTTCCCGAACAGCCCCTGCTTGATGGTATAGACCTTCGAGACGTCGCGCAGTTCCAGAACGGGATGGTCGCTCATGCCGTCAGCTCCTCGTGGCGGTGTCCGTCGGGGTGGACGCAGCGGAAGTCGTGGCCGCCCGGCAGATGGCGCAGGGGGGCCGCCTCGTCGCAGGGACCGATGCGCTGATCGCAGCGGCCGCGGAAGGGACAGCCGCGCACCTCGCCCACCAGCGAGGGGACGATGCCCGGAATGGTGCCAAGCCTTGCGCCGCGCTCGTTGCGGCCCGGGATCGGAATGCAGTTCAGAAGGCCGCGTGTATAGGGATGGGTGGGGTTGCCGAAAATGGCTGCGGCGGGGCCGGTCTCGACCAGTTCGCCCGCATACATGACGGCGACCTTGTCGGCGACGCGGGCAACGACGCCCAGATCATGGGTGATCAGGATCATCGCCATGTTCATCTCGCGCTGCAGATCGACCAAAAGACGCAGGATCTGGGCCTGGATGGTCACGTCCAGAGCGGTGGTGGGTTCATCGGCGATGATCAGTTCGGGTTCGCACATCAGCGCCATGGCGATCATCACGCGCTGGCGCAGCCCCCCCGACAGCTGATGGGGATATTGCGACAGGCGGCTTTCGGCGGCGGTGATGCCGACCTTCTCCAGCAACTCGACCGCGCGGGCGCGGGCTTCGGCCTTGCTGACGCGGCGGTGCAGGCGCAGCGTCTCGGCCAGCTGGTCGCCGATGGTATAGGCCGGGTTCAGCGAGGTCATCGGTTCCTGGAAGATCATCGACATGCGATCGCCGCGCAACTGGCGCAGCCTGCGGCGCGAGGCGGTCTGCAGATCGGTGCCGTCGAAACTCATGCGCGTCGCGCGGCGCTGGATCTTCGGACCCAGAAGCCCCATCAGCGCCAGCGAGGTCAGCGATTTGCCCGAGCCGGATTCGCCCACGATGCACAGCGTCTCGCCGCGGTTCAGGTCAAAGTCGATGCCGCGCACGGCATGCAGCATGCCGCCGCCCGTGGGGATGTCCAGCGTCAGGCCGCGGACGGACAGAAGGGGGTCGTCGGTCATCAGGGGCCTCTCAGTTGCGGTTTTCGGGGGCGGTCACGTCGCGCAGACCATCGCCCATCAGGTTGATGGCCAGCACCAGCACGAACAGCACCGCGCCGGGGATCAGGACCAGCCATGGCTCGAACAGCATCATGTTCTTGCCCTCGGACACCATCAGACCCCAGCTGGGGGTGGGGGGCTGGACGCCGACGCCCAGAAAGGACAGTGCGGCCTCCAGCAGGATGGCGTGGGCCATTTCCAGCGTGACGACGACGATCAGGTTGTTGACGATGTTCGGCATGATCTCGGACAAGAGGATGCGCGGGGTGGAACAGCCCACCGCCCGCGCGGCAGCCACGAATTCGCGGCCCCGGATCTGCAAGGTCGAGGCCCGCATCACCACCGCGAAACGGTCCCACAGCAACAGGCCCAGCACCCCGATCACAACCGACAGCGACCCGCCGAGGATCGCCACCACGGCCAGCGCGACCAGCACCACGGGCATGGCAAGGCGCACGTTGATCAGGAAGGTCACC
Organism: Paracoccus sediminilitoris; assembly: GCF_003259195.1. Taxonomy (GTDB): domain Bacteria; phylum Pseudomonadota; class Alphaproteobacteria; order Rhodobacterales; family Rhodobacteraceae; genus Paracoccus; species Paracoccus sediminilitoris. The sequence goes on along the minus strand of NZ_QJPK01000007.1, from coordinate 15,131 downwards.
ACCGTATCAACCCGCCCACCGAAATACCCGGCCGCAACTCCGAGCGCGGTGCCGATCACCCCCGAGATCACCGCCGCCACCGCCCCGATCAGCAGCGAGACCCGCGCGCCGTAGATCAGCCGCGACAGGTAATCTCGGCCCAGATGGTCGGTGCCAAGCGGGTGGTCCCAGGTACCACCCATGAAGACCGGGCGCAGCATCCGGTCGCCCAAGCTTTGGGCATAGGGGTCGTGGGGGGCCAGGACGGGCGCCAAAAGCGCGATCGCCACCAGCACCACCAGGATGACCGCGCCGATCAGGAAGCCCTGATGGCCGAACATGCGCTTGCGCAGCTGCTGGGCAGGCGTGGGGCCAACGATCTCGAAGGCATCGGGAATGGCGGTCATCTCAGCTGCTCCGCATGCGGGGGTCAAGCCAGGCGTTCAGCACGTCCGACAGGAAGGTGAAGACGATGTAGAAGAGCGCGAAGACCAGGATCAGCGCCTGCACCGTCGGCAGGTCGTTGCGCCCGATGGATTCCCACGCCAGATAGCCCGCGCCATGCAGCGCGAAGACCGATTCCACCACGATCGAGCCGCCCAGCATGAAGCCCATCTGGACCGCGGCAAGCGACACCACCGGGATGATCGCGTTGCGCAGCGCGTGCTTGAACAGCACCCTGCCCTCGGATGCGCCCTTGGCGCGGGCGGTGCGGATGTAATCGGCCGACAGTACCTCGAGCATGCCGGCGCGGGTCAGGCGCATGATGGCAGGCATGGCGTAATAGCCCAGCACGATGGTCGGCAGGATGAAATGACGCCAGCTGTCAGCACCCGATGCGGGCAAGATGCGGAACTTGATGGCGAAGACCACGATCAGGATCAGCCCGAACCAGAAGCTGGGCATGGCCTGCCCCGCGACCGAGAGGAACAGCGCGATCCGGTCGATAATGGAATTGGGGCGGATCGCGGCAATGACGCCCAAGGGCACGGCGGTCAGCAGCGCGAAGAGGATGCCGCAAACGCCAAGCGTCATGGTGACCGACAGACGATCTGCGATCAGATCGGCCACGGGCAGGCGGAAATAGTAACTGTCGCCGAAATCAAGCTGCAGCGCGCTCCACAGCCAGTCGCCGTATTGAACCAGCATGGGCCGGTCGAAGCCGTAAAGCTCGCGGATGGCGGCGACATCCTGCGCATTGGCGCTTTCGCCCGCGATGGCGATGGCCGGATCGCCCGAGAGGAACAGCAGGCTGAAGCTGATGAAGGATACGGTCAGCGCGACAAGCAGCGCCAGGCCCGATCGTCTGAGGATGAAGCGAAGCATGGGTCGGTTCCTTGCGGGCAGGAAGGGGCGGCAGGAATGCCGCCCCGGTCGGGCCGGATTGGTGGCCTCAGTTCCAGGTCATCGCGTGGAAGCGCAGGACCTCGTCGGCGGTCGGGGTATAGGCGACCTCGTCCGTGGTGACATAATTCGTGTTGTACGAGAACATCGGCGCCCAATAGGCCTGATCCGCAATCCGCTGCAGGGCCGTGCGGTAATGTTCCTTGCGTACCTCGGGATCGGTCGAGCTGTCGGCGATGTCCAGATCGGCCAAGACCTGATCGTCACGGGCGTCGTCCAGTTCGCCATGCTTGAAGTACTGGCTGACCATGGCCGAGGCGTCATTGACCGAGAAGGACCCCCAGGTCTGGAACGAGATCGGCACCTCGCCCTTCATGTTCAGGTCGCGCAGCGCGGAATATTGCAGCATCTTGAAATCGGTCCGGATGCCGATGGCGTTCAGATAGCTGGTGATCGCCTCGGCGTATTCACGGTCGCGATAGGCATAGAACTCGGTCGTGAAGCCGTCGGGATAGCCCGCCTCGGCCATCAGTTCGCGCGCCTTTTCAGGGTCGTACTCGTATTCGGTCACGTCCTGCGCGCAGCCGAACTGGCTGGGAAAGCAGGCGGTGTGAATCGGGATCGACTTGCCCTTCAGCAGCTGGTTGACCAGCTCCTCGCGGTTGATGGCGTGATTGACGGCCTGGCGCACCTCGAGCTTGGTGAAAGGGTTGTCTTCGCCCGATCGACCGGCGGCATCCATGGCCAGATAGCCCACCCGCATCGTGCTTTCGTTCGAGACGTTGAAGCCGTCCATCTGGGCCATGCGTTCGGCCTGATCCGAGGGAACCTGCCAGATCAGGTCCAGCTGGCCGCTGAACAGCTCGGCGATCTGGGTGTTCACGTCCGGAATGGTGCGCACATCGATATTGCCGATCTGCGGCTTGCCCTTGGGGCCGTCGAAATAGTCTTTGTTCGCCTCCAGCACGAAGTGCTTGCCGGGATCGACGCTGACGACCTTGTAGGGGCCGGTGCCGATGGGCTTGAGACCCATTCCCGAGGGCCCGACCTGGGCATAGTAGTCCGACGGATAGATCGAGACCGGACCCGAGAGGTATTCCAGCGCCGCGGGGAAAGGCTCCTTGGTGATGATGCGCACCGTGTAATCGTCGACCTTCTCGGCGTGGTCCATCCAGTTGACATTGCGCTGCGTGACGGCGCCGTTGCTTTCATCCGCGACGAAATCGACGGTATAGACGACGTCATCGGCGGTGAAATCGCTGCCGTCGTGGAATTTCACGCCCTCGCGCAGCTTCAGCTCCAACGTGGTGTCGTCGATCCAGCTCCATTCGGTCGCAAGATTGCCCTTGTATTCGCCGGTCTGCGGATCGGCATAGATCAGCCCGTCCCAGATCGCGCGTTGCAGCACCACCCCTTCGCGGGCCGAGTTGAAATAGCTGTCGACGCTTTCCAGCTCCTTGGTGAAGGCGGCGCGCAGCGTGTCGTCGGATTTGTCGGCATGGGCCATGCCTGCGGCAAGGATGGCCAACGTCGCGACCGTTCCGGTCAGAAAACCTTGTTTCATCATCTTCTCCCCGATTTTTCTTATTTGTCGTATCGCAATGCGATACACTTAATTGAATTGCACTTAGGTAATCAGGCGAATCAACGATCCGTCAAGCCTGCTGTCACGAAGGGGATGAAGAAATTGGCCGATGCTGAAAAACGTGACTCGCTTTTCGTGGGCACCTTGGCCAAGGGGCTGCGGGTGCTGCGCGCCTTTGACGAGAGCAATACCGAGATGAGCCTCGGCGCCTTGGCCGAGCGAACGGGCATGGACAAGAGCGCGGTCCAGCGCCTTGCCAACACGCTGCATGTCGAAGGATGGCTGAACAAGGATCCGGCGACGCGCCGCTTCCGGCCGTCCCATGCCTGGCTGGAGCTGGCCTATGCCTATTACTGGTCCGACCCGCTGGTCGGCGCGGCCATGCCCAAGCTGATCGAATTGTCGCGCAGTCTGGGCGAGACGATCAACCTTGCAGAAATATCCGGCGATCACATCCTCTATGTCTCGCGCCTGCCCTGCCACCGTACCTATTTCGCGGCGTCGATCATCGGGCGGCGATTGCCGGCCCTGTCGACATCAGTCGGGCGGGCGATGATCTCGACTTGGTCCGAGGAGGAACGCGAGATTGCCATCACGACCTGGCCGCTGAAGGTCTTCACCCCGCGCACCACGCAGGATCGCGACCAGATCCGCGCAAACATCGCCGACGCGGCCGCGCAGGGCTTCGCGATCTCGCGAGATCAGATGATCCTAAACGAGATCGGCATTGCCGCGCCGATCATGGGGCCGGACGGGCGGGCGCTGGCGGCGGTGCAATGCTCGGTCTCGGCCTATGCCTGGGACGATGAGCGCATCCGACGCAAGATCCTGCCGATGCTGCTGGACACGGCGAATGCCATCTCGCCCCACGCGCGCGGTTGAACCCTTCTGGGCGCGGCAATCCTTTACGGCCGGGCAGACCTGAGGCGCGCCCCGGTCGCCTGGCGATCTGCCGACGCCTCAGCGATGCGCCAGATAATCCGCAGCGACATAGCCCGCGACGCTTGGCCGGTCCGTCAGGTACACCCAGCACCAGACCTTTCCGGCATTCGTCACGCAGTTCTGCCGGGTCAGGCGCGTACCATCGGGAAGACCGATGATGATCTCATGATCCAGCCCCGGTCCCTTGCGAAGTTTCAGAAGATCGTCCGCTCCGACACCTTTGACCACCGCGCCCGAGCCGACCGTGCACGCGGTCGCGATCACGAGGGAGCAGAGCGCTGCAAGATAAGGTCGCATTGTCAGTCCTTTGCCGTTTCCCCCGTCATACGGCAGGATGGGATGAAATGGCAGTGCACAGAAGATACGGTAGAAAAGATTTTGCGGAGGGCGCGCTGCCACGGTTCGGGCCCGGCGCGGCGGCGATCACCGCGCCGGCCAAGCTGATGCGCAGGGATCCATCGGCGCCGGCGCGGGGTGCCGCCCGCCCGCGTCCGGCGGGCTCAAACCCTCATCTACGCGCGGCAGGGACACAAATTATGCGTCGAGACGCAGGGTGCCGATGACCGCTTCGACTTCAAGCGGCAATATGATTGGACCTGCCCGGTTTTTGTGGAGAGCGTTTAGCTCAGTTCCCGGGCCTTTCGCACGAAGGCGATCAAGGTTTGGAAGCCGAGCGATGAATATCGCCTGACGGGGTTATGGAACCCGTCGATGTATCTGGCGACGGTGTTTTTAGCCTGGTGGCGGGGTTGCCAGATGACCGGTCAAACGAACTCGGACTTGAGGGTCTTGAAGAACATCTCGACCATCGCATTGTCCTAACAGTTCCCGCGCCCGCTCATCGAGATCAGAATGCCCCTTTTCCGGAGCAGGGCCTGATAGTTGACAGAGCAATATTGCGATCCGCGGTCGGAATGGCGAACCAGTCCCGACGCAGGGTTGCGAGCCACCAAGGCGCGTCGCAGGGCCTCTGCAACGAGATCACGCTTCAGGCGATCACTCGTGGCCCAACCGACGACGCGTCGCGACAACAGGTCCAAGACGATGGCAAGGGGGAGCCAGCCCTCGACCGTCCAAATATAAAGGATGTCGGCCCCCCATTTCCGGTCAGGGCCATCTGCCGTGGAGTCCTGCGCCACGAGGTTGGTCGCGACGGGACAGGCATGTTCGCTGTCCGTCGTGCTCTTGAAGCGCCGCGTCGGACCGCGGGATCAAACGGTTCTCACGCATTGGCCGCACCCTGCGATGCAGCCCGATCTCATGGTCTTCACTGACGAAATTGCAGGTTGCAAGCACGGGCTGCCATAGGTGCCGTTCGATAGCGCGAATGCGGTGCGGATATGCGCGAAATAAACCATGTCCTGCTGCTGGCGGCGAGAGGCCGATGGTCCTGCTAGGCGGAGAAGCTGCTCTGTCTGACCCCAAGAACGCGGCACATCCGGCTGATCGGGAAGCTGGCCTTTTCCACCTCGATGAAGTCGAAGGTCATCGACTTCCTCCTTGCGCGTAGAAGGCCGCAGCCGTGTTCACCGCAACCGTCTTGTTCCGACTTTGAACCTGAATGTGTCCGAAGCCTAGTTAGTCCATTCTCCGCAGACGGCCCCCGCCCGACGCACGACATTATCTAGGCTCCAGACCCATTGATTTCAGTCCGTTGCGGTGATTCAGGCTTCGCAAGGAGACCTGATCTATGAGCAATCTTTACTGGCTGGCCGAGGCGCGGATTGAGCGCTTGAAACCGTTTTCTCCAAGAGCCATGGCAAGCCCCGGGTTGACGATCGAAGGGTTCTGCGTGGCATAATCTTCATCAATCGCAATGGTTTGCGTTGGTACGACGCGCCTGGGGAGTATGGTCCGGCCAAAACTCTCTGCAACCGCTGGAAACGCTGGAGTGAAAAGGGCGACTTCGCCCGAATCATGGCGGGCCTGGCCGCCGAAGGCGCCGATCACAAGACCATCATCATCGACGCGACCTGTTTGAAAGCGCACCGCACGGCCTCCAGCCTGCGAGTCAAAAAGGGGGGCGTGCTCGCCAAATCGGGCGCACGAAGGGCGGCATGAACACGAAGTTACATGCCGTCACTGATGCGAAAGGCCGCCCGATCCAGGTCTTCATGTCGGCCGGACAGGTGAGCGATGACACCGGTGCAGCCGCGCTGCTGAGTAGCCTGCCGAAGGCGGATTGGTTCTTGGGGGATCGTGGATAGGATGCCGATTGGCGACGACAGGCGTTGAAAGACAACGGGATAAAGGTTTGCATCCCCGGTCGAAAGTCACGCAAGAAAGCCGTGAAACATGACAGGCGACGGTACAAACGACGCAACCGGATCAAGATCATGTTCGGCCGCCTGAAAGACTGCAGACGCGACGCAACACGATACAACCGATGCCCCGAGACCTTCCTCTCCACAATAGCTCTCGCAGCAACAATCCTCTTCTGGCTCTGAGACTCAATGAGGCTGGAGCCTAAGGGCAGACCAGATTTCACCACAATTACAGAGCCTGCAATACCACTACGACAATGGCCTGATTTCATCGAAGCAGGAATCAGCATTGTCCCGATCCAACATCCCGGGCGCAATTGGCCGAGTGCCGGTAGGCAGGGTTACAGCAGAGCGGCGGACCACAAAAAACAGGAAACATCAAAAAGCCGCCCAGCTGACCGTATCCTTCTGCCCTGTGCAACAAATCCCGACAACTTGTCCAAATGGACACGCTACACAAGAGTCATGTATGCACATATCAATCTTTGGATGCAGTTCTGGGCGACGGGAACTGCGAACCGATTGGTCACGGCGCAGCTCAAAAGCCGCTTGACCTTGTCACGGTTGGAAGCTGCAGACTTTACTTTTTCTCACGGCAAGAAAGGCTGAAAGCCGAAAGGCACTTACATGCCCCGCCCGCTTCAGATGCCCAATGATGACAATCGTGTTGCGACGCCTGTTCCTGTCGGCAGGTGTCCCGGAGGCCCAGGTCGATCAGGCAGTGCAGCAATTTCTGATCCACGATGTCGTACCGCCGATCACCTCAGAAGCCCACTATCGTATCGCCAAGGCCACCTATGTCGCAGTGGACAGATCCCTTCAATCGGATGACATCAACAGTCCGGTGGCCCGCTACACGATGCAGTTGGGCCTGCAGCTGAGCGAATGGGAAAACGCTCATCCCGGAATATCCTGAGGCGCATGGCACCAAAACGACCCGATGCGCGAGCATGGCCATAAAAGGCATCGCGAACCGCGCGTTCAGCCAGTACATGCCCGCTCTCTCCGTAGAAAGTTCGCAGAGCCGATGCCGTTAGACTGCATGCTTCCCCGGCAAGGATGCCCAAGCAATTTGGAAGATGCTAGGAAGGACATGATTGGATGCAGATCGATACAGAGACTATTTTGATGACACATTCAGATCTGCGGACCCTTATGCGCAATAGAAGCGCTGATCTGCATTGGGCGCTGGACACCGGCATAGGCTCCTTGACCGATCATAGGGCATATCAGGCCTATGTCACGGGAAGCCATTGTTTCCGCTCTGCCCTGGAACCGGCTATGGCCGAAGCCGAGGCTCTGACAGGATGGCAGCCGTTGTTTTTGGCAAAAGAACTGACGCAGGACATGCGTCAGCTTGGTTTGACTGCATCGGCACCGCCAACGGCTCCAAAGCTTGGCGATTGCGCCTCCATGCTTGGGGCCCTTTATGTGTTGGAGGGATCGTCGCTAGGGGCCGTGCTCTTGGCGCGCAGAGCTGCAGCCTTGGGCTTCGACCCTGAAAGTGGAGCAAAGCACCTTGCTCGCCAGACATCCGACCCGCGGCGCTGGAGCAGATTTCAGGCGTTTTTGCAGCAGCCGGGCATTGATGCCGATGCTGCCTGCAAAGCAGCGCGCGCTGTATTCAGCCTGGCTTTGACCGCGTTCCGTGTGCCGCACCCCGCGCTTGCCAACCCCGGCTGACAAGCATCTTTTAGCAATTAGACACAGCTCTCCCATTTGCGTAAATAATCTGGCATGATCGAAAAAAACCCCGTTCACGGCGCCTCTGCCTCCAGCCTCGAATTGACCGCCTGTGATCGCGAACCGATTCATATTCCCGGATCCATTCAGTCTTACGGCCATCTGCTGATCCTTGATCGCGATCTGCTCGTGAAGGGCGTTGCCAGCAGCGAACCCGGTCTTGCGGAGATCGCACCTGACACTCCGCTGAAGGCGATCCTGGGCGGCAAGTTTGCCGACCTGCCCTTGGGCGACATGGAATTCGGTACGGGCGCCCAAGCCATTCAAAGCCTGCAGGCCTTTGAAAAGCACTGGGACGTGCTGGCCTATCTCAGTGGACCTTACGTGATGCTCGAGCTTGTTCCGGCAAGCGACTCCGGACAGCTGGACGCGAAATTCCTGAGCCGGATGCAGACGCTCGACAGCATGCTGGAGCGTTCAGCATCCCTGTCCGATCTTTATCGCAACGCCGCAGAGGCTTTCCGTCAGTTGACCGGACATGCACGTGTTCTGGTTTATCGCTTCATCGAAGGAGATGCCGGAGTGGTCGTCGGCGAAAGCCGGGCGGCGAATTCGGACAGCTTCATGAACCACCATTTTCCAGCGAGCGATATTCCCGTTCAGGCGCGTGCCCTGTATGTTCGCAACCGCATCAGGGTGATTGCGGATGCGCAATCGCCCGTGCAGCCGATCACCGGAGAAGATCCCGGCATCGCGACGGTGGATCTCAGCGACTCCATGCTGCGCAGCGTGTCGCCCATCCATCTGCGTTATCTGGGAAACATGGGGGTTCGATCGTCGGCTTCCATGTCCATCGTGCAGGACGGGATGCTGTGGGGACTGATCGCATGCCACGATCCCGAACCGCGCAACCTCTCGGTCGTCACCCGACTGGCCTGTGTCAGTCTGGCGGAAAACCTGTCGCGCCAGATCCGTCTGCGTGAAGAAACTCTTCTCTACCGTGAGCGGATTCGCCTGCGGTCTGCCGAAGATGCGATCATGGCCAAACTGGGTCCCGAGGAGGATCTGCCTGTCTTCTTCGCCAACGCGGCACCGGTGCTGGCGGATCTGGTCGGGGCCACGGGATTTGCCGCAATTCAGGGGACCGAGGTGTTTACGCATGGCGAATGCCCTCCTCCTCAGGATCTGCGCGCCATTGCCGACAAGCTTCGCGAAACGGCGGCTGCGCGCCCCTATGCGACGTCCCGTCTGGGGGTTGATCAACCCGGCCTGACCATCAGGCAGGATATTGCTTCGGGTGTCCTGGCCGCGACCATGTCCACTGAAATACCGACCGTCCTGATCTGGTTGCGGGCCGAGGAATTGCAGATGCTGACTTGGGCCGGCAATCCACACAAGGATGTCACCCTCAAACCCGGAGCCGAACTGGAGCCACGCGTCTCTTTCGAGGCTTGGTCAGAACAGGTGCGCGGCCGGTCCCGCACATGGAGCGCGGGCGAGATCGAAGCAGCCGGACGTCTGGTCAGGCTGCTGCTGGAAGCCAGAAGCTCATTGCGCATCCGCCGTCTGAACGCCGAACTGTCGCTTGTCATTCGGGAGAATGAAAGCCTGCTTCGACAAAAGGATTTCCTGCTGAAGGAGGTCAATCACCGCGTCCAGAACAGCCTTTCTCTGGTGGGATCGTTCCTTCGGCTGCAGGCGCGCGGTGCGCAACCCGATGTCCGCGCGCAGCTCGAGGAGGCTCAGGGTCGCCTGACGGCGGTCAGTCTGGTGCATCGTCGGCTCTATCAGGATGATCGTGCGGAAATCGTGGATCTGTCGATCTATCTCGACGATCTCTTGCGCGACATGCGTTCATCATTGGATGCGCGCTGGAGGACATTGATCGAGGGCGAGTTCGCGCCCATCCTTGTCTCGGCGGATGCAGCGGTGACGATCGGGCTGCTGGCGAACGAAATCGTCGCGAATGCCATCAAATACGCCTATCTTGGCGAACCGGGGCCGATCTCCATCACCTTGGCCACATGGCGGGATGGCTTCCGTCTTCAGGTCACCGATCGAGGGGTCGGATCGGACGGCACGGTGCAAGGCACCGGTTTCGGCACGCGGATGATCGAGGCGCTGGCATCGCAGCTTGGCGGAACCATCTCTGTCGAGGAAAACAATCCCGGTCTGCGTGTTTCCATCTTCGGGCCGATCTGAGAATAAGAAAATTCAGCCGCGGCTTGGACGGTCAGCGCTGCGCCGAGCGGGTGTGAATTCGGACGGTATCTGCCCCTCTGTCCGGCCTGAGAGCAGGTCGTGAATGAAGCCAAGCGCCGCTGTGAAGCCCGAAGCTGAAAAAGGCTTGCCGATGGTACCAAGCAGGCCGTCATACTCCTCGGGAACCTTTTTGGCATTGGCAGTCACGAAGACGATGGCGGCCTGCGGCCAGCGTGATCGAATTTCGTGCCCGACCTCCAGTCCGGTCGCCCCCCCTGCCAGCTGCATGTCGACCAATGCCAAGTCTGGCACGTCACCCATCGGAAGGGCGCGGACATCTTTCAGCGAGGTACAGCTTGCCACGACTCGGTGGCCGGCATCCTCGATGATCATCTCGACATCCATCGCGATGATCAATTCATCCTCGACTACAAGGATTGAAAGCTGCCGATTGGGAAGGTTCATGAGAGGTCTCTGGTAATGGAAAGCGTAACCTGAAGATCGCCCGCGTCAGATTTCTTCCAATCGACGCTGGTATGTGACTGCGATGCCAGCCGCGTGATGATCTGCTCGGCCACGCCACTTGGTGAATAGCTATCTTCGGTGTGTTCCAGTTGTGCATTCGAGATTCGAAACGTCAACTGCACTCGGCTGCCCTCGGCTTGGGCACTCACGTCCAGACATCTGTCCGACGCTTCACTTCGGGCCTGAACCATGTGGTTGAGGATCTCGTTGACGACAAGTCCCAAGGCCGACGCCTGTCCTGCCGGAATTTCGGCTCGATGAAGATCCGCCCGGACCCGCAGGTGCGATCCGGCAGAGTGCTGTGCCAGATCAGATGCGATACCCACGGCATAGGATCCTATGTCGAAGCGTGTCACATCGATGTCTTGATAAAGATTGCGGTGAACAGTCGAGATCGCATCAACCCGTGACATCATCAGGCGCAGCATTCGCGCGGTTTTGGCATCACCGGCAGCCCTCAGCTCCATTCGCAGGATCGAGCCGATCATTGTCATGTTGTTCTTCACCCGGTGGTCAACTTCGTGCAAGAGCAACTGCTGCGCCTCGACTGCCTCTCGCAATTCGGAAACCCGCTTTGCGACCTCGGCCTCGACAACCGCCTTTTCTCGCGAAACGCGATCCTGCCGATCGATGCGATCGGTGATATCCATCTGCGAAGCAAAGAAAAATCGGATGGTCCCCGCCGTGTCACGCACCGGACTGACATAAAGCGCATTCCAGAAGGGTGTGCCGTCCTTTCGATAGTTGAGCAGATCGACCGAGGCATCGTTGCCCTGCGCTATCGCTTTCCGAACCGACGCAACGGTTTGGCGATCCGTTCCCGGTCCCTGCAAGAAGCGACAGTTTCGGCCGATCAGTTCGTCACGTCCGTAGCCGGTCAGGTCTTGAAAGGACATATTGGCAAAGACGATGGGATTGTCGGGCTGATTGGGATCGGTAATGATCATCGGCATACGGGTCGAACGGACTGCGGCAGCGAACGGATCGCCGCGGCCATGCTCGTAATGCAGGGCCTCGGTCAGTGTCCAGTCGTCCTTCTGCTTTTCCATGCCAGGCCCAAACTCTGTCTTGAACAAATCCGATCTAGAGATTTGGTTCCTCGTCGGGTTGTAGGCCAGTCAAGCCTGCACGTACCAGACATCATTTGATTGCTGAATGCAGGGGTTGGTAGGCTCGCCAGATCAGCATATTTGATCCGTAAGCCTGCAGGGAAAAAGGCGCAGAATGTCAGCTTTCAGGGCTGGCACAGCTTTGTCAGATGCGCAGGCGCGTTGGTTATGGAGGGGTGCTGGCCTATTGCAACCTCCAAAATCTGATAGCGAAACGCTGTTATATGCGTCAAACCTGCGGGCCTTGGGTATCGGGCGGCTAAGTCTCAGGTCGGCGGGAGTTTTGATTTATTTCAACCAGAGCGTAGTGGCTGGCAATTATCACCCCAAAATACCGGACCCTGACATGCTGGGAATCATAAACAATTGCGTCCCTTTGCGACATCCCGTCGATGATAATGTCTCGTAGCTAGCAAGTGACTTGCAAGAAAGCCCCTCGCAACAGGATTTATGAAGGCCCGCCATTGCTATAAATGGTGGTATTCCGTTGTTCCCGGCAAGGGTTTTCATGCAGCAGACATATTTGCAGGGAAAGATAATAGTATTTTTCATATTGGAATTGCGAACACAACGATTGGGAAATGGTACAGCCGCCGCATCGCGCGGCGGCTGCCAGTTCTTGGGGCAACTCGACCGTTACAAGATGGCCCGCGCGACGCGGATCAATTGAAGAAGTTCATAGTCCGAGTCGTCCAACTCGACCAGCTGGCCGTTCACAACCGCATAATTTTGATCCGCACCGGGACGAGGCAGGCGGTAGAGTTCCACCAATTCATCTTGTGTCAGCGCCGCCGTCGGAGCGACCGGGGCACCAACCATGCCATCCGTCACCCTGGCCATTTGATTGACCAACAGAAGTGATCTGTAATCTTGATCATCCAGCAATACGGGCATCCCGTCGATCAGCCCATAGCGCTGGCCTTCGGGTGCAGGGTCCAGACCATAGAGCATCTCGATCTCGTCCGATTGCAATAACAGCAGATTGGGGTTCGGATCGATCTCACGATCGCGGCGCAGCCATTCTTCTCGCCGTTCAATCCAAAGATCGTCATAGCGGTCATCGTCATAGGACGCCCATTCGTCATAACCTACACCGTTCTTTGCCAGACCCGGCGGCACGCAGGGTGGGTCCTTCTTGGCCAGGCCCGGTGGGCAGTTGCGATAGGTGATCAGCTCGTCTTGCGGTGTTTCGGCAATCAGCAACTGCGGTGTGGCCAGACCCAAGGCCGATCCTCCCAAGATCAATGCCATATCACGCCCTGAAGGTGCAGAGATGGAGGAAATGCGTTTTACCTCAGCTCTGCGCTCGTCGTCGGTAAAGGCGCGACGCCCATTGCCCTTGGCGGAGTTGCCGGTCGCTGCTTTTTTGATGCTTTTGGGTCCGCCAGCGTGTTCAGGCTTACCACCGTTGCCCGCGCGATCATGGCCCTTCCCTGGCTTGCCTTTACTTTTGCCACCGCCAGCGTTGGACTTGCCATGGCCGTTTCCCTTGGCATTTTTGGGCTTATGGCCGTTGCCCTTGCCAGCATTCTGACCGTTGCCCTTTCCGTTCCCGTTGCCTTGAACCAGCCAAAGCTGCGGCCCCTGCCCGCTACCGGCATATATCGATCCGGCCTGCACGTGAAAGGAATTTGCCAGCGCCGGAGCCGAGGTCAGTGACAGTGCCAAGGCACCGCTCATCAAGATTGATTTCATGTCAGCCACCCTTTGTTTGCCAAGGTAACGTCAAGACAGGTCGCGACGTTCCGCCACGGACCTTTCCCAGATCGTCCATCGATCATCGGGATATCCTGACCGAGCCTTCACCTTGGCGGGTCAGCACCGAAGCATCCGACACTGCGCGTAAAAGCTTTGGCGCCGATCATGCATCGTAAAGGGGTGTTATGGTGCGGATTTGCGCAAGATAAGCTATGTCCTGCTGCTGGCGACCACAGGCTGGGCGGTTCTGCCAAGCGAAGAAGCCGTTCTGGATGACCCCGCAAACACAGCGCATTTGACTGATCGGGAAGAAGGCCGCGGCTTGTCGAAGACAGCCTTCCGCAATGGACCTAAATCAGGTAGGCGGAGAGGTGTGCGAACATGCATGGGCCTCGCAACGACAAAAGCCCGACCAGGAGAGCTGGGCTAATGAAGGATGCTTCCAAAAGAAAACATCGTCACAGAAAATCCCGCTGCTCACTATGCAAAAACCACTGGACAACAAACCTTTCGCGGCGGGGCAATTTGCACCCGCTCGAACGGTGATAAAGCACAGGTTTCCATTTGGATCTACGTGTGGAAACGCCCGGCGTTCAGATCCCATTTGACAGGATCGAATAACGCCGAGCGAGAGCGATTGCGCCTCAGCTCAAATTTTGAGCGTGCGATTTAGCGGTAAATATATACGATATTGCGGTTCTCGGGATTGATCAGAACGGTTTGCCCGTTGATCTGGGCATACCGATAGTCAGGCTGCTCGGGAATATCGTAGACCGTCACAGTCTCCGGAACTCCCGCTCCGACGACTACTTCACCTTCCAAGTAAACGGGGTCAACAGAGTTGGTGGTGACATAAGTTGTCACCTCTTCGGTCGGCTCGACATTGGCGGCCGATGCACTGGTTCCACCGATGGCAGCCCCTGCCACGGCGCCGACCGGCCCACCGATCAATGCACCCATCGCTGCGCCGCCAATGCTGCCGACGGCCACATCCTGGCCGGTATCGCTCTCTTCGACCGGTGCTTCGATCACAGCGACGCCTACCGTTTCGCGGTTCGGGTAAAGGGATAGCACTTCATCTCCGGCCTTGACGTTCAGGTAGTCGCCATAGGCCCAACCCTGCAGGTCACCCGAGCTCACTTTGCACCAATTCGCGCTATCGATACATCCCTCGACCATGACATCTGCATCGGTCGTAATGGCACCGATCACCTCATGCTGAACACCGGGACCGGAACGGACGTTCAGATCGGTGGAAACGGTCGCAGACGTTTGCGCAAATGCCGCTCCGGAAATCATCAAAGCAGCAAATGTAGTACTAACAGCCAGTTTTTTCATGACGTTCTCACAATTTTCTCTGTTTTGCATCAGTATCAAACTGGCAGAATAACTTTCGACCGGATCAGACAGTTCCCCATCTCGCATTCCGCTTCTCGATCCAAATATCTCTGGAACAAGAAGTTCGCGAAAACGTCCCCGTAGATAGACCATTTCTTGTCCAGTATTGGCATAATAAATACTGCGGTTAATTACTCAGCCAAAGCCCAGAAGCCGTGGGATGCTGAGGTGTATGACACCACGGTTTGATGGTGCGACCCGTTTTCTCAAAGAAGGGGGACTGCGGGAGCAAGGATCTTCGCGGAAGCGCCACGACCACGGCTCCAGACGACCCATCACCCCAGATGGTTACAAGCGATATAGGTGCTGAGCTGATCCACGTTTCATCGGACGCTTAATACGGCAGTGCAATTTGACGCGCCCTACTCATCGTTCCACTGTCGGCCTGCTGCCCGGTGCACA
>NZ_QJPK01000068.1 GCF_003259195.1 Paracoccus sediminilitoris | reverse complement strand
AAGTCAGCCGGCGGTCGGGTCCCGATCAATGGCACGCGCTCGGAGGCGCTCCGGTCCGAACTGGGTGTCCCGTTCCGCTGTGTTACCGTCGCTTTGCCATCACCTCACACTGCGCCTCACCATCTCAAAGCCTTGCCGGTCCGATACCGGCGCGGCTGGTCTGTTACATTTCAGGCTGGGGTGGCTCGGTAACTGCCGCCACGGGCAATCAGCGCCCAGATTGTTCGGGCCATGCGGTTGGCCAGCGCTACGGCGACCACCTTCACCGGCTTGCGGACCAGCATCCGGTCGAGCCAATCAGGTGCCTGGCCTGACGAACCCTCTCGACACCCTCGCTGCGCGCTGATCTGGGCCATGGCGCCGAGGTAGAGCAGCCTGCGCCGGTATCGATTACCGGCTTTGAATATTCGTCCGAGCTTTTCCTTCCCGCCGCTGGAATGTGCTCGCGGCGTGAGGCCGAGCCATGCTGCGTCGTCACGCGCAGTGCGGAAAGCGGCCGCGTCGGGGGTGGTGGCTGCGAA
The DNA here is from genome assembly GCF_003259195.1 of Paracoccus sediminilitoris. GTDB lineage: Bacteria > Pseudomonadota > Alphaproteobacteria > Rhodobacterales > Rhodobacteraceae > Paracoccus > Paracoccus sediminilitoris. The sequence goes on along the minus strand of NZ_QJPK01000068.1, from coordinate 700 downwards.
TGCGCTGGACGAGATCGCCCCCACCCCCGGCACCGTTGTCAGCCGCCGTGCCAGTTCATCTTGGCGCTGCATCTTGCCGATCCGCGCAGTAACCCCCAATCCGGGCTTGTGTGTCACGCAACTGGCCGGCCAACATGTCAAGCGCCGGGATCGCCGCAGTGGGCACATCGCGGGCCGCCTCCAGTAGCCGCTCAACATTATGAATACCCATTGCAACGGCGACCCCGAACTCGCCTAGGTGCGCGCGGATGGCGTTCACGATCAGCGTCCTTTGCCGGACCAGGAAGTCCCGCGCCTTGTGATCGAGCAGCGCCGCCTGACGGTCCGCCGACTTCACTGGCACGAAGCGCATCGTCGGGCGAGTGACAGCCTCGCAGATCGCCTCCGCGTCAACCGCATCGGTCTTCCCGCGCTTAACGTAGGGTTTGACACAGGCGGGCGGCATCAGCCGCACTTCGTGCCCGATCGCCGTCAGCTCCCGGGCCCAGCAATGGGCGCCCGCACAGGCTTCCATGCCGACGAGGCATGGCTCCAACCGCGAGAAGAACGCCAGGACCTGCAACCGTCGCAACTGACGCCGAAAGACAAACACGCCCTCCGCCTCCACTCCGTGAATTTGAAAGACGTTCTTGGCCAAATCAAGGCCGATGGTGATAGGCTTGTCCATGGATGGCTCCCCCCAGGTGGATGCTTCACAGAC
>NZ_QJPK01000067.1 GCF_003259195.1 Paracoccus sediminilitoris | reverse complement strand
AACACTGCCTCGCCCCGCAACGACACCCCAAGGGCGACCCGGCGACTCGGCCGGACGATCTGGAAAAGACAATTCGGCCCCCATGTCCGCAGCCAGTCGAGGACCTGATGAAGAACCTGAAACCCTTTAGCGAGCGGATCGCCTCGAGGGACCCCGACCGCCAGGCGGCCGAGATCCACATCCGCGTGGCCTCGATGAACCGCTTCAACGCCCTCGGCACCGCCGAGATCGAACGCGTGGCCTGACCTCAGCTGGGGAAAGGGCCATCATCTCCTAATGCCGACTTCCGCAATAAAGCCAAGAGGAGCGAACTGCTGAGACCGCAAGATTGGTGTCTGGAGTGGCAAGTTCGACATGCCCTGGGACTGGCGCACACGCACTAGGCTCCAGCCTCATTGAGTTTCAGAGCCAGAAGAGGATTGTTGCTGCGAGAGCTATCGCGGAGAGGAAGATCTCGGGGCATCGGT
>NZ_QJPK01000066.1 GCF_003259195.1 Paracoccus sediminilitoris | reverse complement strand
GGGTTGTCGCCGCCGTTTTGCATCAGTGCCTTGCGCAGGCGGCCGACATGGACGTCGATGGTGCGGGTGTCGACATAGATGTCGCGGCCCCAGACCCTGTCCAGCAGCTGTTCGCGCGTCCAGACCCGGCCCGGCTTTTCCATCAGCGTGGACAGCAGGCGGAATTCCGTCGGGCCCAGATGCAGCGACTGCCCTGCGCGAAAGACGCGATGTTCCGAGGCGTCGAGGATGATGTCGGCAAAGCTGAGCCTTTCGCCCATGCTGGCGGGCCGCGTGCGGCGAAGCTGGGTGCGCAGGCGCGCCATCAGTTCCACCACCGAATAGGGTTTGACCACGTAGTCGTCGGCGCCGGTTTCCAGGCCGCGGACCCGGTCCACCTCCTCGCTGCGCGCCGACAGCATGATGATGGGGATGCTGCGGGTGGCGGGGTCGGCCTTGACCTGGCGGCAGACCTCGATCCCCGACACCTTGGGCAGCATCCAGTCCAGCACGATCAGGTCTGGCTGTTCCTCGGCCACCAGCAGCAGCGCGTCCTCGCCATTATCGGCCACGACGCATTCGAAGCCCTCGGCTTCCAGGTTGTAATGCAGGACTTCGCGCTGCGCGCCCTCATCCTCGACGATCAGAACGCAGGGGGCCTGACGGGACATCGCTCAGCCCTCGCCCATGGCATCGACCATCGGGACGCTGTTGCCCTTGGGGCGCGCCTCGTCGGGCAGTTCGCCGGTCACCAGATAGACGACCTGCTCGGCGATCGAGGTGGCATGGTCGCCCATCCGCTCGACGTTCTTGGCGATGAAGTGCAGGTGCATGCACGAGGTGATGTTGCGCGGGTCCTCCATCATGTGGGTCAGGAACTCGCGGAACAGCGCGTTGTACATCTGGTCCACCTCCAGGTCGCGCAGGCGCACGTCCTGCGCCAGATCGGCGTCGCGGCGGATATAGCTGTCCAGCGCGTCCTGCAGCATCTTGTTGACCGCCTGGCTCATCCGGCGCAGCGCCATGCCGGCGCCTTCGATGGCGGGCATCTGGGACAGGACCTCGGTGCGCTTGGCCATGTTCTTGGCATAATCGCCGACCCGCTCCAGCGAGGCCGAGATCTTGATCACCGCCAGCACCATGCGCAGGTCGGTGGCGGTGGGGGCGCGCAGCGCGATCAGGCGGGCGGCGTCCTCGTTGATCTGGGCCTCCAGCGCGTCGATGGCCTTGTCGCGGCGGCGGACATCGTCGGCCAGGTCCTCGTCGCGCGTGTCCAGCGCGGTCGAGGCGTCGGTGATGGCGGCCTCGACCATGCCGCCCATCTTGACCACCAGCGCCTGGATGGTTTCCAGATCGCGGTCGAACGCCGAGGAGATATGCTTGTCGCGGTTCATCGTCTTTCCTTTCGTCAGCCGATCCGGCCCGAGATATAGGCCTCGGTGCGGCTGTCGCGGGGCTTGGTGAAGATGTCGTCGGTATCGCCATATTCGACCAGGTTGCCCAGATGGAAGAAGGCGGTCTTCTGGCTGACGCGGGCGGCCTGCTGCATCGAATGCGTCACGATCACCACCGAGAACCGCTCGCGCAGCTGCTCGATCAGTTCCTCGACCTGGCCGGTGGCGATGGGGTCCAGCGCCGAACAGGGTTCGTCCATCAGAAGGATTTCAGGGCTGGTGGCGACGGCGCGCGCGATGCACAGGCGCTGCTGCTGCCCGCCCGACAAGCCGGTGCCCGGTTCCGACAGCCGGTCCTTGACCTCGTTCCACAGGGCCGCGCCGCGCAGGCTGCTTTCCACGATCTCTTCCAACTCGGCCTTGTTGCGTGCCAGGCCGTGGATGCGCGGGCCATAGGCCACATTGTCGAAGATCGACTTGGGAAAGGGGTTGGGCTTCTGGAACACCATCCCCACCTTGGCGCGCAGCTGCACCGGATCGACGCGGCGGTCATAGATGTCCTCGCCGTCGATGGCGATCCGGCCTTCGATCCGGGCGCTGTCGATGGTGTCGTTCATCCGGTTCAGACAGCGCAGGAAGGTCGACTTGCCGCAGCCCGACGGACCGATGAAGGCGGTCACGGTCTTGTCCAGGATGTCGACGTCCAGATCCTTGATGGCCTGCTTCTGGCCATACCACACCTGAACGTCGCGGGCCTGAATCTTGGTCTCCTTCTGGCTCACGGCGCTCTCCGTTCGGGTCGTGTCATACATGGTTATGTCTCCTGGCGGCCGG
>NZ_QJPK01000064.1 GCF_003259195.1 Paracoccus sediminilitoris | reverse complement strand
GACCGGATCACCACGCTGGTGCCCGATTACATCGAGCCGTCGCTGGATTACACCGCCACCACCGCCGATCCATGGGAGGATGCCCGCGCCATCGCCCGCTTCGGCGAGCCGCGCCCGCGCGAGCTGTCGCTGCCTTGGGTCCAGCATCATGGGCAGGCGCGGGCGCTTTCCAAGATCGCCGCCGCGCGCGAGAACCCCCGCATCACCGCCAGCATGGCGCTGCGCTTCTGGGGCCTGCGGCTCTTGGGCGAGGAGCGGGTGCTGCTGCACCGCCCCGACCGGGGGCTGGAGATGGTGGCGGGCCGGATCACCGGCCTGTCGCTGGACCTTGCGGCCCCGGACGGGGTGGTGAAGATCGAGCTGGAGAGCGACGAGGCCGCGACCTATGGCTGGGCGGCCTCCGAGGAGGGCGCGATGCCGGCCGCGCCCGAACGCTCGGTGAATGGCCGCCAGCCGATCCCGGCGCCGGTGATCGAGGAGATCACGCTCAACGCGGCCGGCGACACGCTCTATCTCTCGGGCCTCATCCCGCCCGTCGAGGGGCAGCTGGTCGGCGTGCAGTTCCGCCTCTCTCCGGACGGGCCCTGGTCCAATGCCGAAGTCAACCAGGACAATGCCTATTTCCGCACGCCGGACCTGGCCGATGGACGCGCCTATGACCTGCGCGCGCGGCGGTTCCTCTCGGGGCTGTCGGCGCTGAACTGGCAGCAGGGCCGCGATGTCACCCGGTTCAGTCCCTGGACCGAGGTCACCGGCATCGGGGTCATCGCCGATGAGACGCCCCCGGACCCGCCCGAGCTGGTCGCCGCCACCATAAGCGGCAACCGCCTGGAGATCACCTTCCGGCCCGATCTTGGCGCCAACTACAGGCAGACCGGGATCTGGCGCGGCACCGGCAGCTTCACTGACGCCAGCTTCATCCGCTGGTGTTACGACCTCGCCTCGAGCGTCGAGGCCTCCGTCGCGCTTGGCGACACCCCGCAACGATACTGGCTGCGCTCGGGCAACGGCTCGGGCGTGAGCTCCGCCCCCGTCGATATCGGCACCTATTGAGGATCCCCCCATGGCAATGAATTTGACGCGGCCCGTCGGGACCGTGGTGAGCGACAATGCGCCCGTCGGCAAGGGACCGATGCGCGACCTGCTGAACGATCTCGTCGCAGCGATCGAGGACAAGGCCGAGATCCAGGACAGCGGCAAGCTGTTCTTCGATCGCGCCTCGGCGGTGTCGGCAGGGCAAGGGAAGCTGGTCCCGGCCATCGGGCGGATCTTCACCGTCGAGGGCGACGACCTGGTCCTGCGCGGCCAGGGGCAGACCGGCGACGACCCGCTCTTTGCCACACAGCCGCGATGGGGCGTGGTCGACCGCTACCCGGCCCGCTCGCTCCTCGATGCGCTGGCCGCCGATCTGGCCACCCGCCGCATCGCCAGCACCGCCAACAGCAGCTTCGCGGGCACCATCTTTCCGACAGGCACCACCACGGTGATCCATCGCGGCCCCGCGCAGGTGGCGATCTGGCTGCGCCTGGAGGGCGGGGCACCGAACCCCGCCTTGCCGATCCATCAGCAGGACAAGGCCGGCCAATGGTGGGAGCGCGCCTGGCAGAGCAGCGACACGCGCGGCGCGGTCGCCTCGGGCGCCCTGATGCCGCTGGCGGGGATCGGCGGCACGGGCGATGCCTGGACGGCCGAACTGGGCCCGGCCTTCACCGCCATGGGCATCACCGCGCTTTCCGCCGACGGGACGGTCGAATACATCCCGGCGCTGCCCAACATGGCCGACAATCCCACCGGCACCATCGGCGGGGTCGGCTTTGCCATCCGCAATGCCGATGGCGGGACCTGGCCGGCGCGGGGCTTTGCCCCGGGGCGCCCCTATACCCTGCGCCGGCGGGGCAGCCAGCTGCGGGTGATCGGCGACGTCGCTCAGCCCGATCTCGCCGCCGCGCGGCTGGCCCGCATCACCGGGGATGCGCAGATGGGCTCGGTGATGCTGGAGGGGATCGCCGGCACGGGCGATGCGATCACCGCCGCGATGCCCGGCACGCTCTCGGCCATCGGCATCGCGGCCGCCAATATCCGCGAGGTGATCTTCACCGTGCCCGCCGCCAACACCACCGGCACGCCCACCCTGAACATCGACGGCCAGGGCGCCGTGCCGATCCGCGACCATCGCGACGGCCCGCTGCCTGCCGGCGCGCTGGTGCCGGGCCCGCTCTACCGCGCCGTCAAGGTGACCGGGCGCTGGCGGATCGTCACATCGGAGGTCGATCGCGCCTTTGTCGCGGGCGCCCTCTCGGAGCTGCGATCGGCCCCCGAGGATATCGGCGGCGGGCGGGTGATCATCGAGGCGGGCGGCATGAAGGTGCTGGTCGCCGAGGAGGACGGGCTGGACTTCGTGCCCTCGCGCAAGCTGAAGGAGAAGATGGGCGGGACCGGCGGTCCGCCCCCGGCCTTCGACGTGGCGCAAGGCTTCGAGGGCGATGCCCTCATCCTCGATGCCGCCGACCAGCTGGTCATCGGCATCCGGCCCGACGGGCTGGACATGACGCCGTCGGGGCGCATGGTCGCCCGGCTGATGGAGACCGGCCGCTTTGCCGGGGTCGCCCCGGGCGCGATGCTGGCGGGGACCGATGCCACGGGCCGGGCGGTCTTTGCCCACGGGGCGCTCGGCCCGCGGGCCGGGCTCTACCGGGTGGGCAATGCCGGCGTCCCCGAGGTGGCCGCGACCCGATCGATCCTGGTGCTGCATTACGGCCAGTCGAATGCCGGGACCGTCGGCCAACCCTCGGGCGTGGCCGACCGCTGGCCCGCCCATGTCGTGGTCCCCAATGACGGCCGGTGGCAATACGGGCCGAACAACAACAACGAGCAGCCGGTCAATCTGACCGGGCTGACCGGCTTTCGCCCCACCGATCTTCCGGCCAGCGGCAAGGCCTCGATCGCGGTCCCCGCGGCGATGGTGGTCGCCGCGCGCCTGTCCGAGCCGGTCCGGATGATCGTGCGGGCCGAGGGGCGGCCCTCGCGGGCCATGGTCGCCGCCAATGGCATCCTCTACGCGGCGGATGGCACGACGCTCTCGCAGAACTTCCTGAACCTCGTGGCCACGGCGCTGAAAATCCTGGCGGTGGCCGCGGATGACGGCGCGCCGGTCGACCGGATCTATGTCCCCTTCACCCACCAAGAGAACGACAAGGACACCCCGGCCGCCACCTATGCCGCGCATCTGAACGCGCTGATCGACGCCTTCGCCGCCCGCATCCGCGTGGTCCATCCCGGCATGGCCATCACCTGGATGCTGGACGAGCTGGCCGGCTGGTCGGATCTCGGCAATGCCTTCCCGGTCCGCAATGCCCTGGGATCGGTCGCCGATGCCCGCCCGGGCGAGGTGGTCCATGTCGGCCCGCGCTATCCCTATGCGCTGCTCGACGGGGTCCACATGCATGGCGAGGGGCAGCTGCGCTTCGGCGCGCTGCTGGGCGAGGCCATCGCCGCGACCGAGCTGGGCCAGGGCTGGCAGGCGCCGCGCCTGTCGGGCGTGTCGCGGTCCGGTCGGGTCATCGTCCTCGACTGGACCTCGGCCCTGCCGCTGGTCTTCGACGACTTCGCCTTTCCCACCCATG
>NZ_QJPK01000063.1 GCF_003259195.1 Paracoccus sediminilitoris | reverse complement strand
CGTGATGCCCACCGGGGTGACATGGACGGTTACCACCTCGATCAGCCCACGGATGATCTCCAGAGCCGACATCCGGATCTCCGGGTTGGTCAGGGCATCCGCCAGCTCGGTGACCTTGCGCGGGTAAAGCTCCGACAGGTTCGGGTGGAGGCGGACAAGAGACGGGGCAGGGGCGGATAAAGCCTTGTCGATCTCCGCAAGCCGGGTCTCCAGAGCCTCCAGCCTGGTCTTCAGACCGGTTGTCCGCAGACCGTCGGCAATGGCGTCATAGAGTCCCTCGAGCTTGCGGGTGACGGTGGCCCGTTCCGACTGCAGTTGCGCAGCTCTGGCAGACGCCGTGCCGTTGTGCGCATTCGTCTCTTTGCTGACCGCCTTGATGAACTGCGCCACCGCCTCCGGCTGCATCAGCCGGTCTTTCAACAGCTGCAACACCGCTTCCTCCAGCACATTGCGGCGGATGGACGTCCTTTGCCTGCAGGTGCCGAGCTTGCGGGCGGCGGAGCAGGCCAGATAGTCCCGGCCGACAGCCGCAAACCCTTGACCTGCCCCCCGATCGTCCCTCGTTCATAACGAGAGTCTGCCGTTTTGAGATTGGTAGTCGGGG
>NZ_QJPK01000062.1 GCF_003259195.1 Paracoccus sediminilitoris | reverse complement strand
CCCATAGGGCATCCTTCCATTCCTTCGAAAGGATCACACCATCAAACCGTGGGATCAAACACCTAGAAGCCGTGGCCGCGTAACCAAGGCAGAAAACCACTCAAAGAACGCCCGGAACCCGTTCAGACAAACCGAACCACCTCTGGCAGCACGTCCTGGCATGACGGCACCCACACATGGCTGGCCGCCCATGGCGTTATCGAAGCTTCGGGCATCCGCGACTCGGGGGTGATGGACGCCCACCCGGCCAAGTCCGCTTCGCCGCGGTCAGCTGGGCGCTGTCTCTGGCGCATATGAGAGATAAGGCGGAATGGCGCGACGCGGTGATCCGCCAGCGGCTGCTGCTCTTCGTCGAGGTCTCGGCGGTGGGGCCGGCCCTCCACGGCCACGGCGGCCGGATCTCGGACATTCGCCGACCCGAGACTGAGACCGACGACTACTTCGCCATCACCGCCGAGGGGACCTTTTCGCGACCGCAACGCCACCTTCCTCGGCGAATACAGCGATCGCGGCTGCGAATACGTCGCCTTCTAAGGGACCAGTGGCGCAGGGTCCACGCAGTGGCTGCCGCGATAAATGCTAACATAAGATTAAGTTATTAATAACAATTGTATAAATGCATTAACCCGTCAGAAACCTTGCCCATCTACCCTAACGGAAATGACCTGGCGTCACAGGCCCGGATCATACCACCGACATCTGGGGCTTCCAACGAATGCATGTTATCACCAGCGCGCATTTCGGCGCGAACATGATCCTGACCAGAGACAGTTTGCGCGACGGCGAACCCTACGCCGCGGTTCTGAAGGAAATTGATTTCTCGTCCTTCAGATACCCCGGCGGGGGAGTTACCGAAGATCAGACATGGGAAAATGGAGGTCTCGACAAGATATTTGGAAATGCCTTGGACAGAGCCGATGACGACTACGTCCTCACGATCAGAGAGGCTTTGAGTTTTTCTGAGGCAGAGGGCAAGCCTGTCACGATCGTCACGCCGACATTCCAATTCTACAATAAAGACACTGCCGAATTTGATCACACAGGCTTCGATAAGTATCTCGACAACCTGGAACAAGCTCTCCGCGATTTTTCAGACGCGGAGATATCGGACATAGAGATTGGCAATGAATATTGGGGCAGCAAGCATTGGGGATCGTTGACCGGTGCGGAGTATGGAAAAATAGCCAACTTCGAGATACCGAAGATCAGCGAGATGATCGAACGTATTTCGGATCAGAATGGAGAATGGTATCAACCATCCATAGGCATCCAAGCCGGAGTGCAATGGAAGGCCGAGCAGGGCGAAGATGGCCGCTGGACTACCGTCGGGCCACAGGATTCACGAGACATTATTTCCCAGATCTCCCTGGACAACCGTGAACTGGTTGGAACAATATTTCAGCACTCGTACCCCAACGCGAATGCCATAGAACAAAAAATAGATTGGGCCATAAAGCCCATGGAGGTCTTTAACGAAGGCTATGGATTTTCCGACGACCTCAAGCTCTACCTGTCAGAGTTCAATATAGGTGAGAACACCGCCATAGGGATCGAGCAGGGAGCCGCATGGCTGGAGGCGTTTTCCGGAGCAGTTAATTCTGGTATTGACGAAATAAGCCACTGGGGAATTGCCTACGAATGGCTGTCAAACAAATTCTACGACACAAAGTTTCCGTATGGCGAGAGTGACGAGGGAGATATTGTCGCCATCGCAACCCCCATGGGCCAGATATTCGACATTTCGCAGAGTTATCTGACTGATAAGACCGTCATGACGGAAGATGAGATCAGGAGTGTTATCAACTATCCCGACTTGGATCGTGTCAGCGGATTTAGCGAAAGCGATCAGAGCATCATCTTCATGTTCAACGGAGGGACCCAGGTTGCACACATCGATCTGGTAGACCTCGATGGTCAGGAACACCTCACTTTCTACGAACTGACACCCGCAAACTCTCCGCACTCCCCGTGGTTCGATGAATCCGCGACCGAGCTCACCGCGCCAGACGGCATTGCGGATGCTCGCGCGGACATGAAGGTCAGCGCCGGTCTGAAACCCAAAGATATACCAGCCGTTTCTCCAGGGGAAATGGTGGTCGTAGTCGTTTCAGATTATGATCGTGACCTAGTTATCGAGGGCGCTCATAACACGACTGATCCGTCCAATGGGATGGTCAACGACTTCATCCAAGGTGGAGCGGGCAATGATATCCTAAGAGGCCATGTTGGTGACGATACCCTGATTGGGGTCGAGGGTCACAATATTCTTTCGGGGGGAAAGGGCGACGATCACATCGAAGCATCAGATGACGGCGACGTCATATTCACTGGCGAAGGCGATGACCTGGTTGTTGGCGGGGCCGGCGATGATCTGATTTTCTCTGGTATCGGTGACGAGACTGGCGAAAGCACGCTCGAGGGTGGTGGAGGACATAACAGCTTCATTATCGGCGGGGCGAAAAACCAAGCCATAACGGACTTTTCTTCGGATGACGTTATCGGGTTGTCGCATCAATTCGACAATATTGAAGATCTTCGTGCCGAAATTCAAACCGATGGTAACGATGCGATTATCAACCTGCCGAGCGGTCATTTTGTCAGGCTCGAGAACTATGCTGATCAGGCAGATGAGTTGCAGGACCAGATCTTGGACTTCATGGACAGTGATCAGGCGATCTCGATAACCAGCAAACATTTCAGTTCGTTGAGTGGCGTGCAGATAAAGGAAATCTACAAGACGATTCATGATGGAACAGAGACAAGCAACGAAGATCACTACTTCGATAGCTTGGACGCTACATTGAAGAAGTTTGGTCATGATGAGGAAGGCCACCAGAATGACGGTGGACATGACCCGACGCATCCCGATCTTGGCAATGAGAGCGATGGCCCAATTTTAGGACTGCCGCCACAAGCAGGTCCGGGAACAGGAAACGAGGATGGAACAGAGGTTCATCATCCTGACGATGATACTGGTGGGGAACCTGATCATGAAGAAGCCCCGGATGAACCTGCCGATGACACGGATCACCTTCCTGACTTCCCGAGCGAAGATGAGGTCGACGATCATGACGGCACCGAAGAAGACGACCATGATTATCACGACCACTATGATCATGACCACGGCCATGACGAAAATGAAGCTAACGAAGCCAGCTCTCCTACCTGTTTCGTAGCCACGGCGGCTTTTGGTGATCCATTTCATCCCGACGTCAAAGCGTTGCGAGCATTCAGGGATAATTACCTTATTCGCTATTCGCTCGGTCGTTTTCTAGTTTCAGTATATTGGGTCGTTGGACCGCATTTAGCCTCCTGCACAAAACCAAGACATCCCCATGCAACGGTCGTTCGGCTTATGTTATCTGCTTTCGTTTCAACATTGAGATCTCTGAAACTTACCGCCGGAAAATGAGCGTTATATTGAAAATTTCACCTGAATGTTAGGACTCCTGCCCTCACTACACGTTTCCTCATGCCATCCAAAGAGTTGGGACTTACCTAAACTTATATCGGGGACCTAGCATTCAAGGCATGTCGACAACTCAAGCTTTTTGCGAATAGCGCTGTATGACATTTAATATTGTACTTATCGATATACCATCGGTTTCATGAACCCACTGTTGCGGATGTTTTGAGAGCAATCGTCGTGATGAGTTGACTGGCTATTGCTTGCGCCTGCTCGCGGATATCCGGGATGGCGGTGATTTCCCAGAATGCGGCACGTGACGCGGGGCCGATGACACGAATGCGGGGTTCGGGGCGGCCTTGGGCGTCAATCAGCGCGCAGT
>NZ_QJPK01000061.1 GCF_003259195.1 Paracoccus sediminilitoris | reverse complement strand
TGTGCACCGGGCAGCAGGCCGACAGTGGAACGATGAGTAGGGCGCGTCAAATTGCACTGCCGTATTAGTTAAGCGCCCAATGAACCGTGGGCTAGGCCTGCGCTTGTTTCGTTCGCAACCCTTTGGACCGATGCGGCCTCCGCAGTAGCGGGCCTAATCGTGACGCGTCCCCCAAAAACTCGCCCATGATGCATCCTTCCATTCCTGAGAAAGGATCGCACCATCAAACCGTGGGATCAAACACATAGATTGTGGAAGGCCCTTGATGTCGATTTCCAACCAGAACTGAGCCTGGCTTTCCATCGAGAAGTGCGCCACCTCTGATTATGGAAAGGCATGGCAGCCACCACAGTTACGAACAGGCCGCCGATCAATGAAGTAGGCCCCGAATTTTCAGTCCATCACGTCTGGAAGTAAGGTCCCATAACCAAGTCTGTCATAAAATCGTCACGTATGATGGACAAAAGCGTCACAAAACTGATGTAGGCAGGCCCCGTACAGATCACCTCCTCAGGAGAGACATCATGAAGACCTTCAGCTTCGCCGCCACTGCCCTGTCCGTCATCGCGCTGTCGGCCACCGCCGCCGCCGCCCGCGACCAGGTGCAGGTCGCCGGTTCGTCGACGGTCCTGCCCTATTCGACCATCGTGGCCGAACTGTTCGGTGAGAACACCGACTTTGGCACCCCCGTCATCGAATCGGGCGGTTCGTCGACCGGTCTGCGCCGCTTCTGCGAGGGTGTGGGCGAGAACACCATCGACATCGCCAATTCCAGCCGCGAGATCCGCGAGACCGAGGTCGAGGAATGCGCCGCAAACGGCGTCACGGACATCATGGAAGTCCGCATTGGCTATGACGGCATCGTCTTTGCCAGCGCCGCCGGCGGCAATTCCTTCGAATTCACCCCGACCGACTGGTTCAATGCACTGGCCGCCCGCAAGGTCGTCGATGGCAAGATCGTCGACAACACTGCGGCCAACTGGTCCGAGGTCAATGCCGACCTGCCCGACCAGGAGATCCTGGCCTTCATCCCCGGCACCCGCCACGGCACGCGTGAAGTGTTCGAGGAAAAGGTGATCATTAAGGGCTGCGAGGATTCCGGCGCGAAGGCCGTTTTCGAGGCCGAGATGAGCGAAGAGGAAGCCGAAGATGCCTGTGTCGCACTGCGCACCGACGGCAAGTCGGTCGACATCGACGGCGACTATACCGAGACGCTGGCCCGCATCGGGTCCTCGCCCAATGGCATCGGCGTGTTCGGCCTGTCCTTCTATGAAAACAACACCGACACCCTGCAGGTCGCGACCATGTCTGGCGTGTCCCCTTCGACCGAGACCATCGCCAGCGGAGAATACCCCGTGTCGCGCCCGCTGTTCATCTATGTGAAGAAGGCCCATATCGGCGTCATTCCGGGCGTGAAGGAATTCGCCGAATTCTTCGTCTCGGACGCGATTGCCGGCCCGAACGGCCCGCTGGCGGCCTATGGCCTGGTTTCGGACCCGGAGCTGGCCTCGGTCCAGGAAGCCGTCGCCAACGAAACCACGATGCAGTGATGCATACCGGGGCGGCGCATCCCGTGTGCCGCCCCGACCCTTGCCACCCACCCGTTTTCCGCATTCCGAGGTCAGCCTGATGCCGATGTCCTGGGCCCTGCTTGCCACCACCCTGCTTGCCCTGGCGGGATATTTCATCGGCCGCAGCCGCGCCATGGGTGCCGGAGGCGGCGATGTCCGCAACCTGCACAGCCGTCCCGCCTATCACGGCTGGAACGTCGTGCTGGCGGTGATGCTGCCGGTGCTGTCGGTTTTGATGATCGCCGCGCTGCTGCGCATGTCCGATCTCATTCCGCCCGGGGCTGGTGGGATCGCGGGCCTGGTGGCCTTGGGGGCCGCCGTCGCCGGCCTTGGCTGGGCGATGACCCGCATCGACACGGGCTTTCGCGCCCGCAACTCGGTCGAGCGGATGGTCCTTGGCCTGCTGATCTTCTGTTCCTCTATCGCCATCGCCACTACGATCGGGATCGTGCTGTCGCTGATCTTCGAGACGATCAGCTTTTTCGAGAAATACAGCCTGACGGACTTCTTCTTCAGCACCGAATGGTCGCCGCGCTTCGAGGGCAATTCGCGCCTTGGGATGCTGCCGCTTTTGTGGGGCACACTCTATATCAGCTTCATCGCGTTGCTGGTTTCAGTGCCGATCGGCCTTTTCGCGGCCATCTATCTGTCCGAATATGCGGGCCCGCGCCTGCGCAGCGTCGCCAAGCCGATGGTCGAGGTGCTGGCCGGGATCCCGACCATCGTCTATGGCCTCTTTGCGCTGGTGACCGTCGGCCCGATGCTGCGCGACTGGATCGCCCAACCCATGGGCCTGGGCAATTCCGGCAGTTCGGTGATGACGGCGGGTCTGGTCATGGGGATCATGCTGATCCCCTTCGTCAGCTCTCTTTCGGATGACATCATCAACGCCGTGCCGCAAAGCCTGCGCGACGGGGCACTGGGCCTGGGGTCGACCCCGTCCGAGACCGTGCGCAGCGTTGTGCTGCCCGCCGCCCTGCCGGGGATCGTAGGCGCCATCCTGCTGGCCGCCAGCCGCGCCATCGGCGAAACGATGATCGTGGTCCTGGGGGCCGGCGCCGCCGCCACGATGAGCCTTAACCCGTTCGAGGCGATGACCACCATCACCGTCAAGATCGTCAGCCAGCTGACCGGCGACAACGACTTCTCGTCGCCCGAGACGCTGGTGGCCTTTGCCCTGGGTCTGACGCTGTTCGTCATCACCCTTGGCCTGAACGTCGTCGCGCTGATCATCGTGCGCAAGTATCGCGAGCAATACGAATGACCGATCTGTCCCACGACATGCCCCGCCCCGCCGCCGCAACGTCGCTTTACACGCAGGACGCGCGCACCCGCCGCCGCAACGCCGCCGAGAAACGGTTCCGGGCCTATGGCCTGGCCGCCATCTGCGTCGCGGTGCTGGCGCTGGCGGTCCTGATGTTCACGATCATCCGCGACGGTTCGGGGGCGTTCCGACAGACCTATCTGTCCATCCCGGTCGCGCTGGACGCGCAGGTGCTGGACCCGCAGGGCAACCGCGATCCGGCCGAGATGTCATCGGTGCTGACTCTGTCCTACGGGCAGGTTCTGGATCAGGCGCTGGACGCGGCCGTCGGGGGGATGGATCTGCAGATCGAGAGCCTGCAAGAGAGCGACATCGACGGGCTGATCTCGCGCGATGCCTCGGCCCAGCTGCGCAACCGCGTGCTGAACGACCCCGAACTGCTGGGCCAGACGGTCGATGTGAACGTGCTGGTGAATGGCCGGATCGACGGCTATTTCAAGGGCCGCGTCACCATGGAAACGGCCGAGCGCGACAGCAACACCACCCCCCAGCAGTTGATGCTGGCCGATGCGCTGGCCGATGCCGGCCTGCTGGTGACGCGCTTCAACCGCGAATTCCTGACCGGTCCCGACGCCTCGGACCAGCGCCCCGAGGCCGCGGGTGTCGGCGTGGCGATCCTGGGTTCGCTCTACATGATGCTGGTGGTCCTGTTCCTATCGGTTCCGATCGGGGTCGCGGCCTCGATTTATCTTGAGGAATTCGCGCCGAAGAACCGCTGGACGGACATCATCGAGGTCAACATCTCGAACTTGGCGGCGGTGCCCTCGATCGTCTTCGGGATCCTGGGTCTTGCGGTCTTCATCAACTTCGTGGGCCTGCCGCAATCGGCACCGATCGTCGGCGGTCTGGTGCTGACGCTGATGACGCTCCCGACGATCATCATCGCCACGCGGGCCGCGCTGAAGGCGGTGCCGCCCTCGATCCGCGACGCGGCCCTGGGGGTCGGGGCGTCCAAGATGCAGTCGGTCACCCATCACGTGCTGCCGCTGGCCATGCCCGGCATCCTGACCGGCACGATCCTGGGCCTGGCCCAGGCCTTGGGCGAGACCGCGCCCCTGCTGCTGATCGGCATGGTAGCCTTTGTGCGCGAATATCCCGCCGCCCCGCCCGAGGGCCTGTTCGACCCCGCATCCGCCCTGCCGGTCCAGGTCTATAACTGGACGCAGCGCAGCGATCCGGCCTTTGTCGAACGCGCGTCCGGCGCCATCATCGTGCTGCTGGTCTTCCTTTTGTGCATGAACCTGCTGGCGATCTATCTTCGCCGCAAGTTCGAGCGCCGTTGGTAGACCGGCCGCCAGGAGACATAACCATGTATGACACGACCCGAACGGAGAGCGCCGTGAGCCAGAAGGAG
>NZ_QJPK01000060.1 GCF_003259195.1 Paracoccus sediminilitoris | reverse complement strand
GGCTGTGCCTTTCATTAGACCCGAACGCCAAGCATGCAAGGCGGGATGACTACACTCATCTCGCCCTAGATGTTGCGCCACCCCACTTCGAGGCTCTGGCGGCACAGGTCCGTACAGCCGCACCGATCTGGAAGGAAAATCGTTCAGAGGGCGCGTCGCTTTATTTCCTGGATCCAGATGGGCACAAGCTAGAGCTTCATGTTGGGTCATTGGCTTCCCGCCTTCAGCATTACCGGGACTACCCCTCAAATGGGCGAACCCTCTTAGATTGACTCTCATCGTGATCGGCGGCTGTGGGCTCTTCTTTGCGTCGATGCAGCACCGACCGCTGACCGTCCGGTCTGGTCAAGCTGGCGAGCCCGAGAGGCAGACTGCCCAAAAGAAAAAGCAGAACTACATGCCACAGAGCACTTCCTTTTTGTTGACTTGCCATGTGGCCATGAAACCGGTCATGCGAGCTTTTTAATAGAAGCTCGCATGGCCGCTTCACGCTGGATCCCAGCAAATTACGGGGATGCCGGTTTCTATTGCGAAGGACCGCTTCCCTCATGCAAGCTTTAAGGGCAAGATACCTCAAAAGCCTGCACGGATTTGCCCATGCGCACCACCTCTCAAACCATCTGGAACAAGGGCCGTGTGGTGGGCAAGAAACCTCCCCTCACGCCCGACCAGGTCGCCCTGATCCGGCTCATCCTGCGGCAGGAAAAAGACCTCCGCAGCCTGGCGCTGTTCAACACCGCCCTTGATACCAGTTTCCGGGGCTCCGACCTGGTGCGCCTTCGGGTCTCGGACGTCGCCACCCCGGCCGGGGTGCGCGAGATCGTGGAAATCCGGCAGAAGAAAACCGAAAGCCGCCATGCGCGCCCGGTCCGGGCACGATTGTCCCCAAGCACGCGCGACAGCCTGCGCGCCTATCTGGCTGCCTCGGAGCGGGCGCTGCATAGCTGGCTCTTCACGGGGCAGGGGGCACGGTGGTCCCACCACCACCTCAGCGAGAGCCAGCTCTGGCGGCTGTTCAAATCCTGGCTGGAAAAGGCCCGCATCGATCCCAGCCTCTACGGGCTGCATTCACTACGCCGGACCTTTCCGACCCATATCTACCAGCAGACCGGCAACCTGCGCGCCGCCCAGCTCTTGCTCGGCCATGCCAGCATCGAAAGCACCAAGGAATACATCGGCACTGAGCAGGCCGAAGCCTTGGAAATCGCCCGTAAGTATCATCTTTGAGCCGTTAGGCTTATAAGATTAAAGAAGTGGATATTCGTAATATTATCAGTACGCTGCAGAAAGCACTGGAATCAGAAAAGAGCCAATTTAAAACGTTGCCGATGGGGCCGTGGGCCAATTCCGAATCTAATTTTCACGCGCAAAGAATTATAAACATGGAGACTAGGCTTGCCCAAAATTCAATTTCTGAAAAATGAAGCAAACAAGGTTGAGGGCCTTGCTTATGCTGGGTTCGAGACCTTCAAGGGCTCTCCGTATACCAGTTGTGCTCGTGAAACCGGCCAAAACAGCCGCGATGCTGCCATTGGCGATGCGCCAGTCAAAATAGCATTCAACCTCCTCAAAATTCCCCGGGCTGAAGTACCCTTTGCTGATCAACTCCAAAACTCGATCGAATGCTGTCTAAAGTCACCTCGTGACGCTGAGACTAAAGAGCACCTTGAACGTGCCCACGCGCAGATCTCTGGGCCAACTATTAATGTGCTAGAGATTTCCGATCTTAATACCACCGGGCTCACCGGCCCCGTAGAAGACGAGAATTCTGTTTTCGCGGCTCTGGTAAAAGGTGACGGAGTTACGAACAAGTCCGATCCCACCTCGGCCGGCTCCTACGGCATTGGCAAGAATGCTGCCTATGCGATCTCGGATTTACAGACTGTCATCTACTCGACCTGCTACAAGAGCAAGAGTTCAAACGACGTAAATTTCGCTGCCCAAGGGCGGCTACGACTAATCTCACATTCAAACGGCGATCAACGGCTGTCAGCCGAAGGTTACTGGGGCAATGACAACTTTACGCCTATCACCTCGCCCGCAGATGTGCCTGCATGGGTAGCAAGGGACGAAATTGGCACTTCAATCTTCTCTATCGGCTTTCGTGAACAGGACAGATGGTCGGACCGGATGCGTCTTTCCCTTGCTAACAATTTCTTCCTTGCAATTGCACGCGACGAAATCGAATTTTCGGTAGAAGGATTCAAACTGAGCCAATCGTCTATAGACAGCATCCTTGACTCTCCGGCGTTGTCCGAGATTGCGGCGTTATCTGACGAGACGTCTAATCTAGAACGCGCCAAACGCCTGATGCATTGTATCCGCTCAGACGGTGCCACCCGACATAAAATTACAGTCGCGGGGTTGGGCGATTTCACCCTTCATCTGCTAATAGCCGAAAGCATGCCCCGGGAAATTCATATTATTCGCAACGGTATTTATATTTGTGACAACTTTGGGAAGTTCGGTTTGCCAATGCGCGCATACCGGGGAACGAAGGAATATATGGCAGTGCTCGAACCCGCACGCACGGATGCCGGAAAAAAGCCAAGCCAGCTACTCAAGCGACTGGAAAACCCTGCCCATGATGCCTTTGAACCGGAACGTATAGTCGATCCGACCTCTCAGAAAATAGCACGTCAGCAAATAAAGACTTTGATGAACAAGGTTAGGGATATCATCAAGGGCGCCGCCAAGATGGAAGAAATCAATCATAGCCATCTCGACGAGCTCTCACACCTGTTTGCTGCTGGTGGTGTCTCATCAAAGAAGCCTGATCCCGACGGTGAAACGGACCCGGACCGCTATAAATATGGTGAAGCGCGGAGAACTGAGCGCAAGCTGGCTACTTCCGTTGGTGGCAAAGGCAAGACTAAGCGGATCCGCGGACCAAAACCTGAAATCACGGGACGAAAAAAGGCTGAAAAAGCAAATAGTAACCGCAGCCAGCCGACCGGAGTACGTACAGTCCCGCTCGAACAGGTACGGTCAATAGTTCCGCAGGGGACCTGCGGTAACAGCCGTACTATTTTCTTTACCCCCGGTGTTAGCGGCAATGCAGAGATAACAGTCTCAGCCTCCGGCCTTAGCGATGACGTGGCTCTCAATCTTACCTCAGCATCTCTCGGTGTAGTTGCAAAAGGGCGGGTCCAGACAGCTCTCGTTAAAGGGCAGCGGACCGCCATCACTGTAACGTTCTCTGAACCGTTCGACGGTCCAATTGAGCTTGAAGGCAGCAGCGTTCTTGCTGCGGCGCAGGAGGCGTAAGATGAAAATTAAAGAATCCACATCTTACCCCCACCCGGTCCTGGCGCCGTGGTCAGAAGATGTCATAAACGCAAGCTTCACCACGAAAATCATGTTTCAGCTCGATGAGAACGCAAACCAAGTAGCTATTCATTGCGATACTACGCTGGATCATCCTGATATTCTTGCTCTTATCGAGGATGGCTTTGCCACATTCGGCTGCTTTATTAAGTGCGTAGAAACGGGGGTACGGCGACTGCAAAAGCTCGGCTTCCCAGTTGGCAATCATGAGTTTGCTAGCGGAGCCCTTATCGGCCGGGTTCAGTTGCGACCTATGATCTGGTCACTGAAACCGATTGTGAATTACAACCCAAGTGGAGCACATGCGGAATTTTTCGACGGCATGGACATTGAAGCCGGCCAGATTCTCGCGCTCGATGATGAGCAGGTTATTGAAGTAACGAGGCCCCCGCTGCCGCCTTTGGAATCGATTTTTGAAATCCAATCTTCCGATGCCATCCTAGAAGGTGAATTTGAACTCGATACAGAGGCCGAGCGCATAACGATCCTGATGCCGGAATCTACATATAAACTTGTTCAGAATTTACGCCAGGCTGAGGAAGCCACACGATCAGTGCTCATGAATGCTCTTTACGTGCCGATTATCATGGAGGTACTCGATCGACTGCGCGATGGCCAAGATGCTTTTGAGCAGTACCGCTGGCTACACCCATTCAGGACCAGGTGTGATCTTGCTGGTATAGACCTTACCAAACTAGATCTTCTTAATGATGCGCAAAAAGTTCTTCTTCAGCCTTTTGCATCTCTTGATCAGCTAATTAATTATGGAGATGACGAATGATTATGCAACCTGTTCGGCTTCTAGCTGCAACGGTCGTTGAGGACCTGTCGAAGAGCATCGATGTAAACTTGGCTCGCTATAAAGAGGGCAATTTTCTTGATCTGGAAAAACAAAGCGGTTGGGCGATCGAGACCGCCCTTGCTACATGGGACCCGGCTATAGCCGATAATCTCGACCCATCCGGAACGCCAACAGCAGAAATAAAAAACTCATTGCTGATCTATAACAGCCTACAAGGCATGACGCCTGCGCTTGCTCGCGAAGAACGGCTTTGGACTCGTCTATGCCATATTGAATGCCTTCAGTATGCACGAAAACGCTGGATCACTAAAGAAGAAACAGCAGCATCGG
>NZ_QJPK01000006.1 GCF_003259195.1 Paracoccus sediminilitoris | reverse complement strand
TGGCCGACGGCGTCACCGAGGAGGAGATCCGGGCCGCAACGCAGGCGAACATCGTCGAATGACAGGACCGGCCGACAACCCGCTTTATGCCGACCTGTTCGGGGATGCCGCCACCGCCGGGGCCTTTACCGCCCAGGCCGAACTGGCGGCGATGATCCGGACCGAGGCCGCGTTGGCCGATGTGCAGGGCCGGGTGGGGATGATCCCCGCTGCCTCGGGCGATGCCATTTCGGCGGCCTGCGCGGACATGCGGATTGATCCGGCGATGCTGGCCGCCGCCACGGCGCGGAACGGCGTGCCGGTTCCGGCGCTGGTGCAGGCGATACGCGACCGCATCCCCGCGCCCCATGGGCAATACCTGCATTGGGGCGCGACCAGCCAGGACATCATGGACACGGGGCTGGCCCTGCGGCTGCGCCCCGTGCTGGACCTGTGGCAGGGGCGGCTTGACGATCTGCTGGCCGGGCTTGGGCGGATGGCGGGTGATCATGCCGATCTGCCGATGGGGGCGCGGACCTATGGCCAGTTGGCCACGCCCACCAGTTTCGGCGCGGTCGTTGCTGGCTGGGGCTGGCCGCTGATCGAGGCGCGCCGTGACATGGACCGCCTGCGCGCCGCCGTGCTGCGCCTGTCGCTGGCGGGGGCGGCAGGCACCCTGTCGGCCATGGGTGATCAGGGCGCGCAGGTCCGCGCCGACCTGGCCAAGGCGCTGGACCTGCGCGATCCGGGCCATGCCTGGCACAGCGACCGCAGCGGCATGGCGACGCTTGCCGGCTGGATCGCCACCCTTGCCGCCAGCCTTGGCAAGATGGCCGAGGATCTGCTGCTGATGACCCAATCGGGTCTGGGGCTGGTGACAATCAGCGGGGGTGGCGGGTCCTCGACCATGCCGCAGAAACAGAACCCGGTGGCGGCTGCGGCACTGGCGGCGCTTGCGCGTCAGGTGCTGGGCTTGGCGGCAGTGATGACCGGCGCGGGCCTGCACCGCCAGCAGCGTGATGGGGCGGCGTGGTTCACCGAATGGCTGACCCTGCCGCAGCTATGCATCAGCGCGGGCCGCATGCTGTCGCTGACCGGTGACCTGCTGTCGCGCCTGCATCCCGATGCCAGCGCCATGCAGGCCGATCTGCAGACCGGAAACGGCGTCATCCATGCCGAAGCGCTCAGCTTTGCGCTGGTCCAGGTGATCGGGCTGGACCGTGTCGATGCGGCGGCCAAGGTCAAGGATCTGTGCCGGCAGGCCGCGCGCGACGACATCCAGCTGACCGCCCTGGCAGAGGCCGAATGGCCGGGCCACGATTGGCCCCGTCTGCTGGCCGCGCGGGGGCTGGGCCTGGCCCCGTCCGAGGCCCGCGACTTCGCGCAGACCGTCCTAGCGCTCTAGCTGCTGGCGATAGGCGCCGGGTGACAGGCCCATCACCTTGCGGAAGCGGCGGTTGAAATAGCTGGGGTCCTGGTACCCCAGCTGATAGGCGATCGCCTGTGCCGTCATCCGCGTATAGGCCAGCAGGCGCGTCGCTTCGCGCATCAGGTGGGTTTCGATCAGCGCATGGGCCGACATGCCCGTCTGCGCGCGGCACAGCCGCCCCAGGTTGCGCGACGACATCCCCATCTGCGCGGCATATCGGTCCAGCGTCCAATGCCGGGCATGGTTCAGGGCGATCAAGTCGACAAAGCGCAGCAGGCGGGTCTCGGCCTGGGGCAGGACTGTGTTTTTCGTCGCTTGATCCTGCAGCAGATCGCAGATCAGTTGCGCCAGCATCGCGCGCAGCCGGGTGTGGCGTAAAGGGGCCTGACCCTGCCAGACATCATGCAGCGCTGTCACCTGGTCGGGCATATCGGGGGCGGGCGTGGCCAGCACGGGGGCCGCGATCATCGGCGCGATCTCGGCATCGGCGGACAGGATCATCGGGTGGCTTTCGACTGGCAGGGTCAGGACCCAGCCCTCGGTCCCGGCGGCGAAGGTAAAGCCGTGGACCAGGTTCGGCGGGACGAACAGCGTCAGGGGCAGGGCTGGCTGGCTGATCTCTCCGTCCAGGTTGATCGTCGCGTGACCGCCGGCCAGCAGAAAGATTTGCGCCAGATGCGCGTGGCGATGCGGACTGATGCGCCAGTCCAGCCCCGCCGCCCGGTCGCGGATGCGTTCCACATGCAGGATGTCGGGAAAGGGCGAGTTTTCGCCATAGAGCTGCCAGGCGGGAATGGGGCGCGTCTGCATGTCCGGATTGTGCCATGATTTGCCCGCATCGTCCATTCAATCCCGCCGGTCCCCGTCGCAATCTGGGCGTCGCAGGGAACGGTGCAATGGGGGGAACATGCGCACACAGGTTGCCATCATCGGCGGGGGGCCTTCGGGCCTGTTGCTGTCGCAATTGCTGAACCGTGCCGGGATCGCGACGGTGGTGCTGGAGCGTCGAAGCCGGGATTACGTGCTGGGTCGCGTGCGGGCGGGCATCCTTGAGGCGGGGACCGTCGATCTGTTGGAACAGGCGGGCGTGGGCGCGCGGATGCATGCCGAGGGGCACGCCCATCGCGGCTGTTATCTGACCGATGATCAGCAGATGATCCATGTGGATTTCACCGAAAGCTGCGGGGAAGGCGTGATGGTCTATGGCCAAACCGAGGTGACGCGCGATCTTTATGATGCGCAGGACAGGATCGGGGCCACGCATCTGCATCAGGTGGATAATGTCGCGCTGCATGACCTGACGGGGGATGCGCCCCATGTCACCTTCGATCAGGGCGGCGTCAGCCACAGGCTTGATTGCGACATGGTCGTGGGCTGTGACGGTTTTCACGGGGTCAGCCGCCTTGCGATCCCCGAGGATGTGCGCCGCGACTATGAACGCGTCTATCCCTTCGGCTGGCTGGGCATCCTGTCCGAAACGCCGCCACTGCGCGACGAGCTGATCTATGCCAACCATCCGCGCGGCTTTGCGCTGGCCTCGATGCGCAACCCGATGTTGTCGCGATATTACATTCAGGTTCCGCTGACCGACCGGATCGAGGATTGGTCCGACGACGCCTTCTGGGACGAATTTCGTCGTCGCATGCCCGATGACTTGGCCGCCGATCTGGTCACCGGTCCCAGCATCGAGAAATCCATCGCCCCCCTGCGCAGCTTTGTCAGCGAACCGATGCGGTGGGGCCATCTGTTCCTGTGCGGCGACGCGGCCCATATCGTGCCGCCGACAGGGGCCAAGGGTCTGAACCTGGCCCTGTCGGATGTGCGGCTGCTGTCAGCGGCGCTGATCGCGCATTACCGCGACGGTGACGACAGCGGGCTGGATGATTATTCGGCGCAGGCGCTGGAGCGTGTCTGGCAGGCCGTGCGCTTTTCCTGGTCAGTGACGACGATGATGCACCGCTTTCCAGATCATGACGCCTTTGATCGCCGCATGCAGCAGGTGGCATTGCAGTCGCTGACCACATCCGACAGCGCGCGGCGGCTGTTTGCGGAATGCTATACCGGGGTCGGGCTTTAGGCCGGGGACGACAGGACGACGACCGGACCGGCGGCGGCATCCTGCGGGTCGTGCGTGACCAGCAGTGCCGGGATGCCCGTCTGCGTGATATGGGACAGGGTAAAGTCGCGGATCTCGGATCGCAGGGCGGTGTCCAGCTTGGCGAAGGGCTCATCCAGCAGCAGGGCACGGGGTTCCGCCAGCAGGCCGCGCATCAGCGCCACGCGCGCCATCTGCCCGCCCGACAGCGTGGTCGGATCGCGGTCGGCCATGCCCGCCATCCTTGCGTCTCGCAATGCGCCCTCGACCAGGGCGCGACGATTGCGGGTGCCGCGCGGGATGCCGAAGGAGAGGTTCTGCCCGACGTTCAGATGCGGGAACAGGACCGGGTCCTGAGAGATCACGCCGACGCGGCGGGTCTGCGGGGCCTGTCCGGCCAGGTTCATCCCCGCTAGGACGATATCGCCGCTGATGGTGAAACCGCGCGCCAGATGCCCCCCGATCGCGTCCAGCAGCGTCGATTTCCCGACGCCCGACGGCCCCATCACCACCCCCACCTGTCCCGCCGGAACCTGCATGTCCAGGGGCGCGAACAGGGGCCCGTCGTTTCGGTGGATCTGAACGCGGCGCAGTTCAAGCATGGGTCACCTCTCTGCGCCCATGGCGCGGCGGTTTCGATAGGCGATGGCGGGAATGGCGAAGGCCAGCCTATAGGTTAGGATCGGCAGCAGCGCCTGAAGGCTTGCCACCACCCCCGTCACCCTGCGGTCGGACCCCGATGCCAGCGTCACGGTTTCGGTCGTCAGGGTGGTCACGCGGCCCGCCCCCAGAAACAGCGTCGGCAGGTATTGCGCGACCGATACGGCGATGCCGATGGCGAAGGCCGTCGGCACCAGGACCAGCAGCACCGGCAGCTTGACCCGCCACAGGATGCGCCTTGGATTCGCGCCCACCCCAAGGGCCGCGGCCCTTGGGGTGGGCGCGAATCCAAGGCGCGCCACGGGCCCGACAGCGCGATCATCACATAGGGAAAGACGAAGATGGCATGCCCCCAGATTGCCAGCGCCACCCCTTGCGGCAGTCCCGCCCCAAGGGCCGCAATCTTCAGGCTGTAAAGAACCGCGATCTGCGGCAGCAGCAGGGGCAGATAGATCAGCGCCTCGGCCCAGGGGGCACGGGGGCGGCGCGGCGGTCCTCGGCCTTCGGCCAGGCGATGGCGGCGGTCAGCGCCGCGACGGTGCTGGCCAGCGCCACGACCAGCGTGGTCGCCAGCGGGCCTGCCGCGATCTGGCCCGCCCGCCCCCAGAACCGCCATGACAGCTTGGCGGGCAGGATGTCGGGAAAGGACCAGCGCCACGTCACCGACCACACCGCCAGCATCGCCAGCAAGGCCATGGTCAGCACCAACATGACCGCGCCGCAGAAACCCGCGATCCGCGTGATGGCCGCCAGCCCCGGCACGCGGTGTCCCCGCGCCACCCGATCGGATCCCCAGGTTCGCATTGCCCGCTGCAGGGCTGCGACGCACAGGCCCGCCACCACCACCAGCCCCAGTTGCAGAACGCTGCCCGCCGCCGCCGGCAGCAGGCGCGTCAGGTCGGGATCGCCGTAAAGCCGCGTCAGCATCACCACCAGCGTCGGCGGATTGGCAGGGCCCAGGATCATCGCGACATCCACGACCAACATCGAATAGGCCAGCACCACCAGCACGGGCAACCGGATCAGCGGCCACAGCTGCGGCGCGATCAGGGTCAGCCAGATATGAGCCTCGGGCAGACCCAGGGCGCGGGCGCTGCGCAGGTGGCGCGACAAAAGGATCTGCCGCAGGCCCGCCAGCATCATCAGCAGCAGGAAGGGGAATTCCTTGGCCGTCAGACCCAGGATCAGCGCCAGCCCCCAGGGGTCGTTGACGCTGGTGATGTCTGGGGGCGGGTCCCACCCGGCCAGCGGCGCCGCGATCCGGGCCAGCCAACCCGATGGCGCGATCAGGAACCCTAACCCGATGGCCAGCGCCGCATGGGGCGCGGCCAGCACCGGCGCCAGCAGGCGCTGCATCCAGCGGCTGTCATGCCAGCGGATGCAACATCCCGCTGCCAGAACCAGCGACAGCGCCGTCGTTGCCACCCCCGTCCAAAGGCTGATCCGCACGGCGCGCGGCAGGCCCGGGATGGCCATCAGGTCGCGAAAGGCGTCGAGCCACGCCTGCGTAGCCCCCAGGGTGGGCATCGGGCCCATGGCCGCGCGCAGGGTCTGCCAGACCCCGGCCAGGATCGGCAGCACGATCAGCATCAGGACCGCGCCCAGCACGATCCGTGCCAGCAGGCGGTCAGGCCGCAATGGTCCTATCTGGTGTGTCGCGCGGCCTATTCCTGGGTCTGCGGAGTCATCCAACTGGCATGCGGTTCGGGCAGGGTCGGACCCAGATCCTGCAGCGTGGGCAGCGCCGGGGCGGTGGGCAGATCGGCAAAGACGTCCTGGTCCAGCCTGTCCGGATCAAGAACCGAAAACGACCCCAGCGCGGTGATATCCTGCATATGGGCCTGGGTCTGCGGGTCCAAGAAGGAAGTTCGCCACCACCTTGGCGCCTTCGGGATGGGCGGCGTTGAAGGGGATCGCCACGAAGCTGACATTGCCGATCGATCCGGCGTCGGGCACGAAGAACATTGCGATGTCCAGTTATCCGTCGTTCAGCAATTGCTGCTGGATGGATTTGTTTTCGGGAAAGGCTTGCCCCTGACGCCACAGATTGGGTCGCAGGGCGTCGTACCAGTCCCACGGGGGGGCGGTCTGTCGGGCACAGGCCTGATCGGTCACGGGTTGCATCAGGGCCTGGGGGTCGGGGGCCATCTCGACCAGGGCTTGTTTCAGAAAGGTCGCGCCCATGAAATTCGACGGATCGGGATGGGTCATCCGCCCCGGATGCGCCGCTGCCCATGCGACGAAACCGGCCATGTCGCGGGGCGGGGTCGGGGTGCGCTCGCTGTCGTGGATGAAGACGAAACGGGCCAGCCGACACGGACTTTTGCGGCCTTCGGTGGGATGGTGAAATCGAACATGGGGGGCGTGGGGTGACAGGTCCAGGTATTGCGCATTCGGCAGGTTGGACAGGAACGGATCGGCCAGAAGGCCCTGGTCATTCATCGCCAAGAAATATGACCCGTTGATTCAGATCAGATCGACCGACCCTTTGGTGTTCCGCTCCGCCGCCTTTTCCGACAGGATGCGGGTCACGGCCTCGGCGGTGGCGGCCAGTTTGACCTATTCGACTTTGACGCAAAAGCGGTCCTGCGTCTGCGCGCCCACCCAGGCGATGAAGTCGTTGGTGCGCTGATCCCCGCCCCAGGCGTTCCAATAGGCGGTATGGCCGCGCGCATCAGCCAAGGTCTGGTCCCAATTTGCAAGGGCAGGGACGGTCAAAGCCAGCAGCGCGCCGGCGGCAAGCATCATGGCGGTCTTCGACCGGCGCATCAGTGTCTTTCCATGTCGTTGGGTGCAAATGCCCGCCAGCCCATGTGCCACCGCAACAGGGTGGTGATCGCGCAGGCGGCGGCAAAGACATAGGCCAGGGGCGCAAAGGCCGTGGGCCAAAGGCAGATGACGACGAAAAGGGCGATGGTCTCGAACCCCTCGGTCAGGCCGCCCAGGTAATAGATGCCCTTGGCGGGAAAAGCGGCGGCGCTGTCACCGCGCTTGGCGGCGATGGCGGCATAGGCCAGAAAGGACGATCCGGTGCCCACGAAGGCCGCGATCAGCACGGCGGCGGGCAGGGCATTGACCGGATCGTTCAGCGCAAAGCCAAGCGGGATCAGCGCATAGAACATGAAATCCAGCGCGATATCCAGAAAAGCTCCGCGATCGGTCGGCCCCTGCAGCCGCGCGACGGCCCCGTCCAAGCCGTCCATCAACCGGTTCATCCCGATCATCGCCAAGGCAGGCAGCCACCAGCCCATGATCACCGCCGCAAAACCCGCCAGTCCAAAGCCGAAACCCACAAGCGTCAGCTGATCGGCGCGAATGTCGCGGTCGTCCAGCCAAGCGGCCACCGGGGCCAGGGCACGGCGTTGGGCGGGCAGGATCAGGGCGTCGATCATCCGCGTCTCCAATCGTGAAAGCGGCGGGCCAGGGCGGTCAGGCGGGGGTTCACATGGGCACGCCGCCATGCGCCGGCTACCGATTTGTTGGCCTCGGCCAGGGTGGGATAGATGTGGATGGTGCCAAGGATCTTGGACAGGCCCAGCCCGTGCTTCATCGCCAGCACGAATTCGGCCATCAGATCGCCCGCATGCGCCCCGACGATGGTCGCGCCCAGGATGCGGTCCTTGCCCTTGGGGGTCAACACCTTGACGAAGCCCCGTGTCGTGCCGTCGGCAATGGCGCGGTCCGACCCTTCCAGCTCAAAGCGGGTGACCGTGACCTCGATGCCCTGCGCCTGCGCCTCGGATTCCGAGATGCCGACGCGGGCAACCTCGGGCGTCGTGAAGGTCGCCCAAGGGATGACGCGGGCGTCGACCTTGCTGGCCCTGATATCGCCGAAAAGCGCGTTCAGCGCGGCATAATAGGCCTGGTGGCTGGCGGTATGGGTGAACTGCCAAGGACCCGCCACGTCGCCCGCGGCCAGAATGTTGGGAAAGATCGTCTGGAGGTAGTGGTTCGTCTGCACGGTCCGGTCGGTCGGGATGCCCAACTCCTCCAACCCCAGCCCCGACAGGTTCGGGGTACGGCCGACGGCAACGATGATTTCGTCCACCATGATGCGGCGCATGTGGCTGTCATGGTCCAGTTGCAGCCAGCGCCCGGTGTCGTCCCGGCCTGCGTGGATCGCCTTGTGGCCAGTCAGGATCTGGACGCCATCGTCGCGCAGAGTCTCCGCGATCAGATCGGACACCTCGGAGTCCTCGCGCGGCAGGATGCGGGGGCCAGCCTCGATCTGGGCGACCTCGGCACCAAGCCGGGCGAAGGCTTGGGCCAGTTCGGTCCCGATCGGTCCGCCGCCCAGAATGGCGATGCGGGCGGGCACCTGGTCGCGATCCGACAGGGCGTTCCACATCGTTTCGGATGTCAGCGCGCCACAATCGGCCAGCCCCGGAATGGGCGGCATGGTCGGATGCGCGCCGGTGGCGATGACGATGGCGCGGCTGGTCAGCCGGCGCGTGCCGCCCGCGTTCAGGTCGATCTGGACGGTGAAGGGGTCGACCAGACGGGCGCGGCCCTGAAGGACTTCGACCCCCAGGCTCTCATAGCGTTCGATGCTGTCATGGGGGGCGATCCTGGCAATGGCCGCGTGAATGCGGGCCATGACAGCGCGGAAATCGACCTGCGGGGCAACGGGGGCGATGCCATACCGGTCCGCGTCGCGCACGGCCTTGGCGACTTGGGCGCTGGCGATCAGCGTCTTCGACGGCACGCAGCCGGTGTTCAGGCAATCGCCGCCCATCGGGCCTGCCTCGACCAGGGTGACGCGCGCCTTGGTGGCCGCGGCGATATAAGCGGTGACCAGCCCCGCCGATCCGGCCCCGATGACGACCAGGTTCCGGTCAAATGTCGCGGGCCGCGTCCAACCGGCATAGACGCGCCGGCGTCGGATGATGCCCATGACCGCCCGTGCGATCCAGGGAAAGGCCGCCAGCACCGCAAAGGACGCGATGACGGCGGGCGACAGGATGCCCGAAATGCTGTCCAGCTGGGCCAACTGCGTGCCCGCGTTCACGAAGACCGCCGTACCCGCCAGCATGCCAACCTGGCTGACCCAGGCAAAGCGCAGCAGCGGCATGGGCGTCAGGCCCATCAGCAGGTTGACGGCAAAGAAGGGCAGGACCGGGATCAGCCGCAGCGAGAACAGGTAGAATGCACCGTCGCGTACGATCCCGGCCTCGATCCGGTCCAGTCTTTCGCGAAACCGCGCCCGCACCCAGTCCCGCAGCAGATAGCGCGCCGCCAGAAAGGCCAGCGATGCGCCGATGGTCGAGGCAAAAGAAACGATGACCAGACCCTGCCAGAACCCGAACAGCGCCCCCGCCCCAAGCGTCAACCAGACCGCCAGCGGCAGCGACAAGGCCGCCACCGCCACGTAGAGCGCGAAGAAGGTTCCCGCCACTAGGGCCGGATTGTCCAGGCGGAACCCTTCGATGCGGGCCAGTTGGTCGCGAATGCCTTCCAGCGTGGTCAGATGGTCGGGGATGGCCAGAAAGCCCGCCACGGCAACCAGCACCAGCAGGGCAAAGATCAGGGGGCGGGTCATGGGTCTGCCTTGCTGTTTCGATGTCTTTGGTTGCGTTACGTCCGGCGCCCTTTCTTTGTTACAGGTTTTGCGGGGGAAAACGAACAGCCGCCGTCATGCCCAGGCCGCCATGATGTCGCGGGACAGCTGCGTCAGGGTGGGGGCCACCAGATCCGGGACCGGCACACCGGTCACATGCAAGGGTGCGTTCACCCCATGCGTGACCAGCGCGCCCTTGCCGCCCATCGCCTGCAGGCCGATCGTGTCCCAGACATGGCAGGCCACAAGACAAAGATCCCGCGGTTCGACCCCCAAACCATCGCACACCAGCCGATAGGTTTGCGGCGCAGGCTTGAAGCGGCCGCTGGGCTGGACGCTGAACGACGCTTCAAAGAACGATGCCAGGCCGGATCGGTCAAGCGCGGTGGGGCCGCTGCCCTTGGGCGAATTCGTCAGGGTAACCATGCGAAAGCCCGCGTCACGCAGCTGTTGCAGCGCGGACGCCGCATCGGCATGGGCCGGCATGCTGGCAATGGCCGCCGCCAGATCGGCAATCTGGGCTTGGCTGATCTGTATATTGCGGATCTGACCCAGCATGCGCAGCGTGCCTGCCGCGAGGCTGGGAAAGTCGCTGTCGATGCCGCTGATCGTCAGGGTCTGCGAATAGAGGATCAGTTGGGCGAACCAGTCGCGCAGCGCAGCAGGGTCGTCGAAGATGTCTTCAAAGACGGGCGCCAGGCTGTCCAGGTCCAGCAGCGTTTCATTCACGTCGAAGACAAGGATGGGTCTGTCGGGCATCGTCGGGCCTTTCCGGTGGCGGTGCGGGAAAGCAACGGCGCTGGCTGGTCGGAGGTTTCCCCGCGTGCCGTCTTAACCCGCCATTTACCCTTCTGACCTAGGCTGAGTGGCGACGGCTATCAGCCACTGGACGGGACCCGCCATGAAACATGCGTATCAGGCCGCTATTCTGTTGATGCTGGGAACAGGTCCCGCAGCCGCGCAGGAGGATTGGACGGGTTATCATGTCGGCGGCGCATTGGTCGCCAGCAGGGCCGAGATGACGGCGGATGGCAATCTGCGCGATCTGCTGGACAGCCAAGGCGTCGATGACCGGTTGTTCGCGCCTTCCGGATCTGCGCTGGGCCTGCGGGTCGGGCGCGACTGGCAGCACGGTAACTTGGTCCTGGGACTGGTGGCCGAATACCAGGCGGGCCATGCCAGCGCGGGCGCCGATGATGCGCGGATCGGCCAGATCCTGCAGAACCCCGATGTCAGCCTGTCGCGCAACAGGCGTGTCGTCGGACGGATCGGCTATGTGGCGGGGGACTGGTTGCCCTATGCGCTGGCCGGGCAGGACGTGGCACGGTTCCGCATGACGGGCACGGCTGAGGCAGAGGGCGACATCGAAGGCAACAGCCTGGGCCTGGGGGTCGAACATCGCGTGACCCCGCATCTGTCGACATTCGCGGAATATTCGCAGACCGATTTCGACCCGATTCCCGGCTCGGGCGGGCAGCTGGACCTGTCCCGCAAGGATCTTCGTCTGGGGGCCAGTTTTCGGTTCTGACGGGGGCCGGAGCCCCATTTGGCCAGCCGTTTTTCAGGGACAATCGCCGGGGTCACGATCATTGGTGGACCAGCGGCCTGATGCAACTGTTCCGAAGCCGTTCGATCCACGGAGCCAACGTTACGCGCCAGCCTCCGTGGCCGATCAGGGCGACCGAACGCGTCTCAGCCCGCTTCGCCGATCACGATCTGGCCGTCCCTGATCTGCAGGGGCACGGGTGACAACCGGCACCCGATGCCTTCGCCCGCGACGCCCTCTCCGGTTTCGGCGTCGAACATTGCGCCATGGACGCTGCACATCAGCCTTGTGCCGTCCTGGGACAGCAGGCGGGGGCTGCGGTAATCCAGGGGCAGGAACTGATGCGGGCAGGCATTTACATAGCCACGGATGCCTGCATCCGTCACGACCAGCAGCAAGGGGAAGTCCCCCGCACCGGTGGTGACCGTCACCGCCTGTGCGCCCGACAGGCTGGACACCCCCGCCACCGGCGTACCGGGGGCGGGGGCCGAGGACAGGTCGGTCCAGATCATTCGGCGGGTTCGGCCTTCAGGACGCCGCGGCGGACCTGGTCCTCCTCGATCGATTCGAAGAGGGCGCGGAAGTTGCCTTCGCCAAATCCGTCATCGCCCTTGCGCTGGATGAATTCGAAGAAGATCGGTCCGATCACCGTCTTGGAAAAGATCTGCAGCAGGATGCGGGTCTGGCCGCCCCCGACCACACCTTCGCCATCGATCAGAATGCCGCGCTTCTGCATGCGGTCCAATGGTTCCTCGTGGTCCGTCACGCGGGCGCGGCTCATCTCGTAATAGGTGGCGGGGGGGCCGGGCATGAAGTCCATTCCGGCATCGGCGATCTTGTCGGTGCCGCCATAGATGTCGTCGCTGGCGATGGCGATGTGCTGGATGCCTTCGCCCTTGTATTCGCGCAGGTATTCCTCGATCTGGCTGTTGTCGTCGGCGCTTTCGTTGATCGGGATGCGGATCTTGCCATCGGGCGATGTCAGCGCACGGCTGGTCAGCCCCGTCTGCTTGCCCTTGATGTCAAAGAAGCGAATTTCCTTGAAATTGAACGTCTTGGCGTAGAAACTGTACCAAGTGTCCATGTTGCCGCGGATCACGTTATGGGTCAGGTGATCCAGGTAATAGAAGCCAAACCCCTCGGGGCGGGGATCGACGGCATCGATCCAGTCGAAATCGGCCTCATAGGCGCTGCCCCGGTCGGCATAGGTGTCGATGAAGTACAGCAGCGACCCCCCGATGCCATAGACCGCCGGCGCATCGATCGATTTGCCGTCGCCGGTATATTCGGTCGCGCCCAGATCGACCGCGCGCTTCAGCGCGTGTTGGGCATCGACGACGCGCCAAGCCATGGCGGGGGCGCAGGGGCCGTGTTCCTGAACGAATTGCGCAGCATGCCCGGTCTTGTCGCCGTTCAGAAGATAGTTGATGTCGCCTTGACGATAGAGCGTGATGTCGCGCGTCTTGTGTTTCGCGACCGGCACGAAGCCCATCTGACGGAACAGCTTGTCCAGCACGGCGGGGTCGCGATGGGCAAATTCGACGAATTCGAAACCGTCGGTGCCTGCTGGGTTGGCCTCGGAAATGCTGGCTTTGGGGGCGTCATGCGGGAAAGGGCCCATCGAAATATCCTCCGGTTGTCTGAACTTGGCACCATCATGCGCCGGACGGGCTGCATAGTGTTTGCGTATTCGGGGTCGCGTCGGTGTCGTCCTGCATGTATCGTGCATAAATAGTATAATCTGCAGGCATCCCGCGCGTTAAAATCCGCAGGTGCGCATGGCAAGGCCGGAAACCGGAGGTCCGATGACGCTGGATGAATTCGACATCGCGATCCTACGGGCCTTGCAGAAGGACGGGGCACTGACCAACGCGGCACTGTCGGGTCTGGTGCATTTGTCACCTTCCCAGTGTTCGCGCCGGCGCGCCGCGCTGGAGGAATCGGGGTTGATCCAGGGTTATGGCGCGCGGCTGGATGGTGAAAAGCTGGGCTTCGGGCTGCGTGCGATCGTGCGGGTGAACCTGCGCCGCCATGGCGGCGACAGCGAACGCAGCTTTGCCCGGTTCCTGTCGCTGCACCCCGAGGTCCGGTCGGCGTTTTCGGTGTCAGGGGATGCCGATTACGTGCTGGACCTGCGGACGCTGGATCTGGAACGCTTTGCGCGGTTCATCCACGAACATCTGCTGCCGCATGAGCATGTGGCCCAGGTCCGGTCCGAGATCGTCCTGCGCACGGTCAAGGACGATCCCGGTTTCGACCTGAACCACCTTTAGCTCAGGGAAAGGCGGTGGCGGGCAGGATGCGCCCGGTGCAGTTGCCGAACCCTACCCGATACCCGACGCCCTGGGCGTGACCGGCCAGCGTGACGGTGTCATGGTCCTGCAGAAAGCGGCGCGTCTGCCCATCGGCCAGTTCCAGCGGCCTTTCGCCCCCCCAAGTCAGCTCCAGAAGCGAGCCGAGGCTGTCCGGATCATCCCCCGAAATCGTGCCCGTCCCCAGCAGATCCCCGGTTCGCATGGCGCAGCCCGAGGATGCGTGATGCGTCAGCTGTTGGGCGGGGGAATAGTAAAGGTGGCGCATGTTGGTGCGGCTGATCACCTGCGGATCGCCGCCCGTGGACAGGGTCACCGACAGGTCGATGTCGAAAAGCCCGGGGGTGGCTTCCGACAGATAAGGCAGCAGGTCGTGATCGCGGGGCGGGGTCGGGACGGCAAAGGGCGCCAGCGCCGCCGTCGTCACGATCCACGGGCTGATCGACGTCGCGAACGCCTTGGCCTGGAACGGCCCAAGCGGCTGGTATTCCCAGGCCTGGATGTCGCGCGCCGACCAGTCGTTCAACAGCACGTGACCAAAGATCATCTGCCGCGCCTGATCGGTCGTCACCGGCTGTCCCATGCGGGACGGGGTGCCGATGATGGTGCCGACCTCCAGTTCGATATCGAGGCGGCTGCTGGGGCCGAACACGGGCCCGGGCGCATCCTTGGGCCGGGTCTGGCCATTAGGCCGATGGATGGGCGTCCCCGACACCACCACCGTCGAGGCGCGTCCATTATAGCCGATGGGAATATCCAGCCAGTTGGGCGGCAGGGCCTTTTCGGCGCTTCTGAACATGGTTCCGACATTGGTGGCGTGCTGGCGGCTGGCATAGAAATCCGTGAACTCGGCCACCTGCAGCGGCAGGTGCAGCTGCGCATCGGCCGCCCGGTGCAGCATGGGGCGCAGCGTATCGGCATGGGGCGAACCCCGTGCCAGCAGGTCGGTCACGGATTGCCGGAAACGCGCCCAGACCGTCGGCCCCGCCGCCATCAGCGGGTTCCAGACACCGTCCTGGCACAGCCCCTGCGTGCCAGTCAGTCCGGCGGCTTCGGCGCCCTTGGCATCCAGGATCATGTCGCCGATGGCGATCCCGCAGCGGGGTTCGCCACCATCCATCGAAAACACCCCATAGGGCAGGTTGTTCAACGGAAAGTCGGTCTGCGGATCATTGGCGCTGGCCACCCAGCTTGGCAGCAGCCCCATCACTTGACCCCCGGCGTGCCGTCGAACTTTCTGTCCAGCCCGTCCCAGCAGTCGACATAATCATCCTGCAGGGGCGCCACGCGGGCGGCGAATTCGGTCAGATGCTGGGGAAAGCGCGTTTCGAACATGAAGGACATGGTGTTTTCCAGCTTCTGCGGGGCCAGATCGGCGTTCGAGGCGGCCTCAAAGGCGGCGCGGTCTGGGCCGTGGGGCAGCATGCAGTTGTGCAGGCTGATCCCGCCGGGGACAAAGCCCTTGGGTTTGGCATCGTATTGGCCGTGGATGTTGCCCATCAGTTCGGACATGACGTTCTTGTGGTACCAGGGCGGGCGGAAGGTGTTTTCGGCCACGTTCCAGCGGTCGCGGAACAGGACGAAATCGATATTCGCGGTGCCCTCGATCCCGCTTGGGGCGGTCAGGACGGTATAGATCGAAGGGTCGGGGTGATCGAACAGGATCGACCCCACGGGGCAATAGGTCCGCAGATCGTATTTCACCGGCGCATAGTTCCCGTGCCACGCCACCACGTCCAGCGGGCTTTGGGCGATGTCGCATTGGTGGAACTGGCCGCACCACTTGACGGTCAGGGTCGAGGGCACCTCGCGGTCCTCGAAGGCCGCGACAGGGGTCTTGAAGTCGCGCCGGTTGGCCATGCAATTGGCGCCGATGGGACCGCGACCGGGCAGAGTGAATTTCTGGCCGTAATTCTCGCAGACAAAGCCGCGGGCCGGACCTTCCAGCAGCTCGACCCGATAGACCAGGCCGCGCGGGATGATGGCGATTTCCTGCGGACCGATATCCAGCACGCCCAGCTCGGTGGCGAAACGCAACCGACCCTCCTGCGGCACGACCAGCAATTCGCCATCGGCGGAATAGAAATAGGCGTCCTGCATCGATTGCGTGACCAGAAAGACATGGGCCGCCATGCCCGTCTGCGTGTTCACATCGCCCGCCGTGGTCATGGTGCGCATGCCGGTCAGCCAGGTCAGCGCGTCATCGGAATGGGGCACAGGGTCCCATCGGTACTGGCCCAGGCTGGTGACGTCGTCGATGACGTTCGGTGCCGATTTCCACAAGGGCAGCGCGATGCGCGAAAACCGCCCCTGATGCCGGACCGAGGGCCGGATGCGATAGCACCAGGTCCGTTCGTTCTGATGCCCGGGCGCGGTGAAGGCCGTGCCGGACAGCTGTTCGCCGTAAAGGCCGTAATTGACCTTTTGCGGGCTGTTCATGCCCTGGGGCAGAGCGCCCGGCAGCGCCTCGGTTTCGAAATCATTGCTGAAACCCGGCATATAGGCGGGGTCGGTTCCGGCCAGCGCGTTGGGGATGGTGTCCTGGGGTGCCATGACGTTCCTCTGTTCTGGGGTCCTTTTCTGGGTAATGGTTGTATTTGTAACCAACAACGGTCTTGCGACGGGTTTTCCGATGTCCGACGATGATCCCTTCCGGCTGCAGGATTTCCTGCCCTATCTGCTGAACCATACCGCTGAGGATGTGGGGCAGGGCTTTGCCCGCATCTACAAGGGCCGCTATGGGATGCTGCGGACCGAATGGCGCGTGCTGGCGCATCTGGGTCAGTTCGGGCCGATGGATGCCACCCGGATCGGTAACATGGCGCGGGTCCACAAGACCAAGATCAGCCGCGCGGTCGCCGCGCTGACGGACAAGCGTTTCGTCA
Source organism: Paracoccus sediminilitoris (assembly GCF_003259195.1). Classification (GTDB taxonomy): domain Bacteria; phylum Pseudomonadota; class Alphaproteobacteria; order Rhodobacterales; family Rhodobacteraceae; genus Paracoccus; species Paracoccus sediminilitoris. Next base: position 233,212 of record NZ_QJPK01000006.1, on the reverse strand, counting down.
CGCGCGACACGGACCAGGGCGACCGACGCCGCGCGGTCCTGTGCCTGACGCGGGCGGGGCAGGCGGCCTATGCCGATCTGGCGGCGATCGCGCGCGACCATGACCGGGCGCTGGCGGCGCGCCTGACGCCCCAGGAACATGCCACTCTGCTGCGCTGCCTGAAGAAACTGGGACAGGATCTGCCTCAGGGCTGAGTCCTGCGGCAACGCTGATACAAAAAGCACATGCAGGGGTTGAAAAGTACAGGTCATTCCCGGCTGAAACAGGCTTTTCGTCCCGACTCTCACGCTGCAACGCAGCAATGATGGCCGGTTCTATCCCCGACCCGCTTGGCCGGCCGCAAAAAAGTATCAGAAAAAAACCGGCCTGCTCGTGGATGCGACCGTGGCCGCGTGATACCAAACGACCAAGGCGTCACGGAGGAGACGGCACCGCGGATGCGGGCCGGGCTGGCGCGGAAGGGAGGGGAGAATGCAGCCTGATCTGGAGCTTGTGCATATCCGCAAGGGTGAATCCTTTGCCGCTTGGAAGCACGGCTATCCGTTCCGCACGGTGCGCTGGCATTATCACCCCGAATACGAGATCCACTTGGTCGTCGCCACGCATGGCAAATTCTATATCGGCGATCATTTCGGCAATTTCGGCCCCGGCCAGCTGATCATGACCGGACCGAACCTGCCGCAGAACTGGATCAGCGACATCACCCCCGGCGACATCATTCCCTGCCGCACCGCCGTCATCCAGTTTCCCGAAAGCCTGGTCGACAACGCCCGCGCCGCCTTTCCGGAAATGGAGACGCTGCGCCATCTGCTGGACCGGAGCCGCCGGGGCATCCTGTTCTGCGACCAGACCAGCCGCGCGGTCGGGCCGCTGATGCACGACCTGATCAAGGCGCGGGGCGTGCGCCGCCTGGGGCTGTTCTTCCAGATCCTGGACATTCTGGCCCATGCCCAGGGGTCGCAGACGCTGGCCAGCCTCAGCTTCGTGCTGGACGCGGAACGGGCCGAGGATTCCGACATGAACCGCGCCCTTGCCCATCTGCGCGAAAACCTGCTGGACCAGGTCAGCGAAACGACGCTGGCGGATCTGACGGGGCAAACGCTCAGCGGGTTCTCAAGGTCGTTCAAGGCGCATACGGGCACGACGCTGGTCCGCTATCGCAACCAGATGCGGATCGATCTGGCCTGCCACATGCTGCTGTCGGACCCGCAGGCCCGCATCGCCGATATCTGCTATGAGGTCGGGTTTTTGAACCTGTCCAATTTCAACCGCCATTTCCTGAAGCTGAAGAAGATGTCGCCCTCGGATTTCCGGGCGACCTTTGCGGCCAACCAGACGGTCCGCATGGCCGGCTGACAGGAAACCTGCCCCATTCCCTTCGACCGTGGCCGGCGCTTGCGCCTGCCGCGACCGGAGGAGGATTGACCACAGAAAACCAACGGGAGGAATGACATGAAACAGTTTCTGAAGACCGCCTCGATCGCGGCACTGACCATTGCGGGCGCCCACGCCGCCACGGCGCAGGACGCGGCGCCGAAGGACGGCCCCCTGAAGATCGGGATGACCTTCCAGGAGATGAATAACCCCTATTTCGTTTCCATGCAGGAGGCGCTGAACGAAGCCGCCGCCCAGCTGGGCGCCGAGGTCGTCGTCACCGATGCGGGCCATGACGTGGCCAAGCAGATCGCTGATGTCGAGGACATGCTGCAGCAGGATATCGACATTCTGCTGTTGAACCCGACCGACAGCGCGGGCGTGGAATCGGCCGTGCGCATGGCCAAGGATCGCGGCGTGATCGTCGTCGCCGTCGATGCCAACGCAAGCGGCCCGGTCGACAGCTTCGTGGGGTCCAAGAACCGCGATGCGGGCTATCAGTCCTGCAGCTATCTGGCCGACGCTCTGGGTGGGCAGGGCGAGGTCGCCATTCTGGACGGCATTCCGGTCGTTCCGATCCTGGAACGGGTCGAAGGCTGCAAGGCTGCGCTGGACGAACATGAGGGCATCACCCTGGTCGACACCCAGAACGGCCGTCAGGACCGGTCCGTCGCATTGGGGGTCGTGGAAAACATGATCCAGTCGCATCCCGACCTGGCCGGCATCTTTTCGGTCAATGACGGGGGCGCGATGGGTGCACTGGCCGCGATCCAGGGGTCGGGGCGCGACATCAAGCTGACCTCGGTCGATGGCGCCCCCGAGGCCGTCAAGGCCATCGCCGACGGCACGGCCTTCATCCAGACCACCGCGCAATTCCCGCGCGACCAGGTCCGCGTGGGCCTGGGCATGGCGCTGGCCCAATACTGGGGTGCCCGCGTGGTCCCTACCGAGGTGCCGATCGACGTGCGCACGGTCGATGCCGAAAACGCCGCCGATTTCAGCTGGTAAGCCGAAACCCGCATCCGGCCGCGCCCCCTCATGGGGGTGCGGCCACCACCTGACCGGAGGCGCTATGCTTGAACTGAGGGGAATACGCAAAAGCTTTGGCCGGATCGAGGTCCTGCACGGCGTCGACCTGCATGTCCGCGCGGGCGAGGTGCACGCCCTCTTGGGCGAGAACGGCGCCGGGAAATCGACGCTGATGAAGATCGTCAGCGGCATCATCCAGCCCAGCAGCGGCACGATCCTTGTCGACGGAGAGGAACGCAGCTTTCCCACCTATGACGACGCCATCCGGGCCGGCATCGGCATCGTCTTTCAGGAATTCAGCCTGATCCCCTATCTGACCGCGGTCGAGAACATGTTCCTGGCGCGCGAAATTCGCAACGGCCTGGGCCTTCTGGACCGGCGCGCCATGCGCGAACGCGCCCGCCAGATCCTGAAGCGGCTGGAAGTCGACATCCCCCTGGACATCCCCATCGCGCGGCTGTCGGTGGCCGAACAGCAATTCGTGGAAATCGCCAAGGCGCTGTCGCTGAACGCGCGCATCCTTGTTCTGGACGAACCCACCGCTACGCTGACCCCCACTGAAACCGCGCATCTGTTCAAGGTGATGCGCGAATTGCGCGCGGCCGGGGTGGCGATCGTCTTCATCTCGCATCACCTGGACGAGATCTTTGAGATCTGCGACCGCATCACCGTCCTGCGCGACGGCGAATATGTGGGCGACCGCGACGTGGGCCAGGTCGATACCGACGGCCTCGTCGAGATGATGGTCGGGCGCCGCATCGAAAACAGCTTTCCCCCCAAACCCGCCCCCGACCCGCAGGCCCCCACGGTGCTGGAGGTGACGGAACTGCAACTGCGCCGCGGCGGGCCCATCAGCGCCTTTCACCTGCGCGCGGGCGAGATCCTGGGTTTTGCAGGCCTTGTCGGGTCGGGCCGGACGGAAACGGTGTTGTCGATGTTGGGCGAACATGGCGCTGCGCGGTGCCGCCTGCGGATCGACGGGGTCGAAACGCGGCTGCGCGATGCGGCCGACGGATTGGTGCGCGGCATCGGCCTGCTGCCCGAAAGCCGCAAGGAACAGGGGCTGATCACGCCCTTTTCGATCCTGCAGAACGTATCGCTGAACAATTACCGCAAATACGCGCAGGCGCATTGGTTCATCGATTTCCGCAAGGAACGCGACTGCACGCGGACCGCGATGGAGCAGGTCCGCGTCAAGGCGCCGGGGCCGCATGCGCGCGTCGATACCCTGTCGGGCGGCAACCAGCAGAAGGTGGTGATCGCCCGCTGGCTGAACCACGACATGCGCGTGCTGATCTTTGACGAACCCACCCGCGGCATCGATGTCGGTGCCAAGGCCGAAATCTATCAACTGATGCGCGATTTCACCGCGCAGGGCTATGCCATCATCATGATCTCGTCCGAACTGCCTGAGGTGATCGGGATGTCCGACCGCGTCTGCGTCTTCCGCCAGGGCGGCATCGTCGCGACGGTCGAAGGGGACGCCATCACCTCGGAACGGATCATGACCGAGGCCACAACCGGAAAGGTCGACCATGTCGCATGACGCCGATATCGCCACGTCACGCAGGGGCAGGGCCCTTGAATGGCTGCTGCATTCCCCGCTGGCCCTGCCGCTGGTCGGGCTGGTCGTGGTCTGCGTGCTGATGGGCTTTGCCAGCGACAACTTCTTCACGCTGGCCAACATCCTGAACGTGCTGCGGCAGGTGTCCGTCGTGGGCATCCTGGCGGTGGGCATGACCTTCGTCATCCTGACCGGCGGGATCGACCTGTCGGTGGGGGCCGTCATGGCACTGGCCGGCACGGTTGCTGCCGGGCTGATGGTCAATATGGGTCTGCCCGCCGGGCTGTCGCTGGCCGCGGCGCTGATGGTCGGGCTGGGCCTTGGCCTGGTGAACGGGGCGCTGGTCGCCTGGGGGCGCATGCCCGCGATCATCGTGACGCTGGCGATGATGGGCATCGCGCGCGGGCTGGGGCTGATCTATTCGGGCGGTTATCCGATCAGCGGTCTGCCGTCCTGGGTGGCGTGGTTCGGCATCGGGCGCATCGGCGTCGTGCCGGTGCCCGTCATCATCATGCTGGTTGTCTATGCGCTGGCGTGGGTGCTGCTGCAGCGCACGCCGTTCGGTCGCCACGTCTATGCCATCGGCGGCAATGAAACCGCCGCACGGCTGTCGGGTGTGCGGACGGGGCGGGGCAAGCTGGCGGTCTTTGCCATTTCCGGCCTGACGGCATCGCTGGCGGCCATCGTGCTGACCGGCCGGTTGATGAGCGGCCAGCCCAATGCCGGCGTCGGGTTCGAGCTGGACGCCATCGCCGCCGTCGTGCTGGGCGGCACCGCCATCGCGGGCGGGCGCGGCCTGATCCTGGGGACGCTGATCGGGGCCGTCCTGCTGGGCGTGCTGAACAACGGGCTGAACCTGATGGGCATCAACCCCTACATGCAGGACGTGATCAAGGGTCTGATCATCCTGTTGGCCATCTATATCGGGCGGGAGTGGCGCTGACATGACCAGACATCTGATCGGCATCGACGTGGGCACCGGTTCCGCCAGGGCGGGGGTCTTCGATGCGGAGGGGCAACTGCTGGCCCATGCCAGCCGTCCCGTCCAGATGCACCGCCCCACGGGCGACATCGCCGAACAATCCAGCGCGCAGGTCTGGGACGCGGTCTGCCAAGCCGTCAGGCAGGCGGTCGGACAGGCCGGGATCGATCCGGCCAGCGTGGCGGGGATCGGCTTCGACGCGACCTGTTCGCTGGTCGTCTGCGGCGAAAGCCCCCTGGGCGTCGGCGATCCCGCCCATCCCGACCGCGACATCATCGTCTGGATGGATCACCGCGCCGTCGAACAGGCCGCGCGCATCAATGCCGGCGATCATCAGGTGCTGAAATATGTCGGCGGACGAATTTCCCCCGAGATGGAGACGCCGAAGCTGTTGTGGCTGAAGGAAAACCGCCCTCAGGTCTTTGACGCGGCGCGGGATTTCTTCGACCTGACGGATTTTCTGACCTGGAAGGCCACGGGCAGCAAGGCGCGGTCCACCTGCACGGTGACCTGCAAATGGACCTATCTGGCCCATGAAGGCCGGTGGGACGCCGATTATTTCCACGCCATCGGCCTGGGCGTCCTGGCGGATGAAGGGTTTACGCGCATCGGCACGCAGGTCGTGGAACCCGGCACCGCGCTTGGGGACGGGCTGACGCCCGACGCCGCCCGCGCCATGGGACTGCCCGCCGGGATCGCGGTCGCGGCGGGGCTGATCGATGCCCATGCGGGCGGGATCGGCACCGTCGGGGCGGGCGATCCCTTCGCCTCGCTTGGCTATGTTTTCGGGACGTCGTCCTGCACGATGACGACGACGCGCGAACCGGCCTTCGTGCCGGGGGTCTGGGGGCCATATTTCTCGGCCATGGTGCCCGGCGCCTGGCTGAACGAGGGCGGGCAATCCGTTGCGGGCGCGGCCATCGACCACCTTGTGGCGATGCATCCGGCCCACGCCCAGGCATCGGCCGCAGCGGCGGAGGCGGGGCAGTCGCTGCCCGAATGGCTGGCCGATCAGGCGGGCACGGCCGGTGACGCCGTGACTCGGGCGCGCCACCTGCATGTCGTGCCCGAATTCCTGGGCAACCGCGCGCCCTTTGCCGACCCGCAGGCCCGCGCCGTCGTCATGGGGCAGGGGATGGAGGTCGATATCGCCTCGCTGGTGTCGCTCTATGTCGCGGGGATCTGCGGGCTGGGCTATGGCCTGCGCCAGATCATCCAGACCCAGGCCGATCACAGTGCGGGCGTGTCGCGCATCGCCATCAGCGGCGGGGCGGGGCGGCATCCGCTGATCCGTCAGCTGCTGGCCGATGCCACGGGGTTGCCCGTCGATGTGACCGCCTGTCCCGAAGCCGTGCTGCTGGGTTCGGCCATTCTGGGCAGCGTGGCGGGCGGGATTCATCCGGACATCCACGCCGCCATGTCTGCCATGACCCGCGTGCAGGGCACCTGTCATCCCGCAGGGGGCGATTTGCGCCGCCTGCATGACAGCCGCCATCGCGCCTTCCTGCAGCTGCAATCCCTGGCGCGCCAGATCCGCGCCGACACGCCCCCCATCCCATGAGGTCCCCCATGCAATTCGACGGCAGATCCGTCATCATCACCGGCGCCGGCAAGGGCATCGGTCGCGCCACCGCCCTGACCATGGCCGAACGCGGCGCCCATGTCGTGGCCATCAGCCGGACGCAATCCGACCTGGAGAGCCTCTGCGCCAAAACGGGCGGGCGGGGCATCGCGGCCGACCTGTCTGACCCCGCGGCGGCGCGCGATGCGATGGCACAGGCGGGGTCCTGCGATTTCCTGGTCAATTGCGCGGGCACTAATGTGCTGGAGAGCCTGCTGCAGATGACCGACGCGGGCTATGACACGGTCATGGACATCAACCTGCGCAGCGCGCTGATCTGCGCGCAGGAATTTGCCCGCCGCCGCATCGCGGACGGTCTGGGCGGGGCCATCGTCAACGTCACCAGCATCGCGGGCCATCGCGGTTTCGCCGATCACCTGTGCTATTCCGCCTCGAAGGCGGGGCTGGAGGGGGCGACCCGCGTCATGGCGCGCGAACTGGGCCCCCATGGCATCCGGGTCGCGGCCATCGCGCCCACCGTCACCATGACCGAACTGGCCGCCGCCGCCTGGAGCGATCCTGCCAAAAGCGGCCCCATGCTGGATCGCCACCCCGCCGGACGTTTCGCGCAGGCCGATGATGTCGCCCGCGCCATCGCCCTGCTGCTGTCGGACGATGCCGCGATGATCACCGGCGCGGTGCTGCCGCTGGATGGCGGCTTTCTGGCCGTCTAAAACCCCTGTGACCCAAGACCTGCGGCACCTGATCCGCAAAAAGAAGGAGACTGACATGTCCGAAACACTGAACGGCAAGATCGCGGCGATTACGGGCGCAGCCTCGGGGATCGGCCTTGCGGCGACCCGTGCGTTGTTGAACGAAGGGGCCAGCGTCGTGATGGTGGACCGCAACGAACAGGCGCTGAACGACCTGGTGGCCGAACTGGGTCCCAAGGCCATCCCCCAGGTGACCGACCTGCTGGATGACGACAGCTGCAACGCCATGGTGCCGCAGATCCTGGACAAGGTTGGGCATCTGGACATCCTGCTTTGCAACGCTGGCACCTATATCGGTGGCGATCTGGGCGCGACCACCCCCGAGGCCATCGACCGGATGATGACGCTGAACGTCAACGCGGTGATGAAGAACGTGCAGGCCGTGGCCCCGCACATGATCAAGCGCGGCACGGGCGACATCTTCGTCACCTGTTCGGTCGCGGGTCACACGGCGGTCGAGGTCGAGCCGGTCTATGCGGCGTCGAAATGGGCGATCACCTGCTTTGTCCAGACGATGCGCCGCCAGTTGCTGCCGCATGGCATCCGCGTGGGGCAGGTGTCGCCCGGGCCGGTGATCTCGGCGCTGCTGTCGGATTGGGAACCTGACCGCCTGCAGCGCGCCAAGGATGCGGGCGGGCTGATCGAACCCGCCGAGGTGGCCGATGCGTTGATTTTCATGATGTCGCGGCCCCGCAACGTGACCATCCGCGACATCATCATCCTGCCAAGCGCGTTCGACATCTGATCGCGCATGGGTCGTCGCCTCAGTGTTTCAGGCGACGGCCCAGCCAGCGGGCAAGGCGACCCAGTGTCAGCCCCTGCACCAGGATCGAGAAGACCACGACCGCGTAAGTCGCCGCCAGGATCGGCGCCTTCCAGTCGCTGTCGGGCAGCGACAGCGCCAGTGCCACTGAAATGCCGCCCTTCAGTCCGCCCCAGGTCATCAACGGGATCACGTCGCGGGCCTCGTGGCGGATGGGACGCAGGATCAGCACCGGCAGGGCGACCGACATCAGCCGCGCCACCAGCGCCAGCGCGATGGCGGCGGGCAGGGTGACGGCCATGTCGCGGCTGACGGTCAGCTGGAAAATTTCCATCCCGATCATGAGGAACAGGGCGGCGTTCAGGATTTCGTCGATCAGGCGCCAGAAGCCGTCGACATAGGTGCGCGTTTCTTCGGACATGGCATCGCGGCGACCAACATTGCCGATCATCAGGCCGGCGACGACCGCCATGATCGGGGCCGAGACATGCAGCCCAAGCGCCAGTTCATATCCGCCAAGCGCCAGCGCCAGCGTCAGCATCACCTCCAACGGGTAATCGTCGATGCGGCGCATCAGCTGGAAGACCGACCAGCCCAGCACGGCACCCAGAACCGCGCCGCCTAACGCCTCTTGCAGGAACAACGCGACGGCGCTGCCAAGGTCGAAACCCGCAGGGCCGTGGCTGTCGCCCGATGGAAAGGCCAGCCCGACCAGCAACAGGAAGACGACATAGCCGACGCCGTCGTTGAACAGCGATTCCCCCGCGATCTTGGTTTCCAGACTTTTGCGGATCTTGGCGTCCTGCAGGATACCCAGCACCGCCACCGGATCGGTGGGGGAAATCAGCGCGCCGAAGACCAGCGCGATCAGGATCGGCATGCCCGTGATCCAGGAAAAGCCGAAGCCCACGATGGCGGTGGAAATGGCGATGCCCAAGGTGGCCATCAGCAGGACGGGCAGGGCCTCTTTGCGCAGATCGGCGATGGACACGTGCAGCGCCCCGGCGAACAGCAAGAGCCCCAGCATCCCGTCCAGCAGCGACCCCGAGAATTGCATCGACGCGACCAGGTCGCGCATCTGCCCCACCAGCTGCAGGTCGGGCAGGTAAAGATCGACCCCCAGGATCGCGATGGACCCCAGCAGTGCCGTGACCAGGATCCCGATCGAGGGCGGCAGCCGGAAGACGAAATAGTTGAAGCTGCCAGAGGCGGCCGCAAGCGCCAGGATGACCGCAGCGATCTGAAGTGGGCTCATGGGCTGGTCCTTTTGCAATGGCGGGCAGGGGCATCGTCCCGGTGTCAGGAACGGTCCAAGGATAAGCCGACCGGGATGGCAAGGGTTCAGTCGCGGGGCGGATATTCATCCATTCGGGGCGGTGCGGGGTCCGGTCCGGCCGCGTAAATGCCGCTGCCTGTCCATTGGGCAGGGCTGTTTCGGCGCGATCCGCCAGCAGGGGCTGGACCTTGGGGCATCATAGACCCCGTCTATATTGATCATTCAGATTCATGATGCCGTCGATGAAGCTGATCTTGCTAGGGTTGCCCCAGTCAACAGCCGGGTCGGGCAGGCCACCAAGGTCGTGGGCGTTGAACCCACCGGCACAAAAACGACAGGGAATGACATGATGACATCGCTCAGGACGCTGGCGCTTGCCGCAGGCGTATCCGCAATCGCATGTGCCGCCGCCGCCCAGGACGCCAAGATGGGCGGCACGCTGAACACCATCGTCCAGCCGGAACCCACCGGTCTGAACCTGGGCCTGCTGCAGAATGCACCGACCCAGATGGTGGCGGGGCAGATCTATGAAAGCCTGCTGCGCTATGATGAAAACCTTGACCCGATGCCCGGCCTGGCCCGCGAATGGACGGTCTCGGATGACGGGCTGACCTATACCTTCACCCTGCAGGACGGCGTGACCTGGCATGACGGCGAGGCCTTCAGCGCCGCCGACGTGGTCTTTTCCCATGACGTCTTCCTGCGCGAAACCAGCTCGCGCTGGCGCACGGTGCTGGAGCATGTCGACAGCATCACCGCCCCCGACGACCGGACCGTCGTTTATCAGCTGAAGACGCCCTTCGGTCCCTTCCTTCGGTCGTTTGAATCCGGGTCCAGCCCGATCCTGCCGCGCCACATCTATGAGGGCACGGATTTCGCGGGCAATCCCGCCAATGCGACGCCCGTCGGCACCGGGCCGTTCAAGTTCGAAGCCTGGGAACAGGGCAGCTATATCCATCTGGTCAAGAACCCCGACTATTACCGCGACGGGCTGCCCCGGCTGGACGAGATCTATTACCGCGTGATCCCAGATGCCGCATCGCGCACCATCGCCTTCGAGACCGGCGAGGTCGACGTCCTGCCCGCCGGCAGCGTCGAGATGTTCGACCTGCCGCGCATCCAGGCGATGGACAATGTCTGCGTCACCGACAAGGGGTGGGAATTCTTCGGCCCGCTGTCTCTGATCTGGCTGAACAACCGCAATGCGCCGCTGGACGATGCCAAGCTGCGCCGCGCCATCAACATGGCCATCGACCGCGATTTCGCGGTGAACGCGATCTTTGCAGGCTTTGGGCGTCCTGCGACGGGGCCGGTCAATTCTTCGACCCGCTTCTATTCCGGCGACACGCCCTCGATCCAGTTCGACGCCGATGCCGCGCGCGAGCTGGTCGAGGCGTCGTCCTATGACGGCCAGACCCTGCGCCTGCTGCCCCTGCCTTACGGCGAGGTCTGGCAGCGTTGGGCCGAGGCCGTGCGACAGAACCTGTCCGATATCGGCGTCAATGCCGAACTGGTCGCCAGCGATGTCGCGGGCTGGAACCAGCGGCTGGCGGATTGGGATTACGACATGGCCTTCACCTTCGTCTATCAATACGGCGATCCGGCCCTGGGTGTGGCGCGCAACTATGTCTCGACCAACATCGCCAAGGGATCGCAGTGGAACAACGTCGAGGGCTATGAGAACCCCGAGGTCGACCGCCTGTTCGCCGAAGGCGCCACCGCCCTCACCGACGAGGAACGCGGCGCCATCTATGCCGAGGCGCAATCCCTGCTGGTCGAGGAGGCCCCCGTCGCTTGGTTGACCGAAATGCAGCAGCCCACCGTCTATCGCTGCGAGGTCAAGGACATCGTCACCTCGGCCATCGGGATGAACGACAGCATGCGCGACACCTGGATCGACCGCTGAACCCGGCGTTTCGTCCGCAGGGCACTGCGCCCTGCGGACGGACCCGTTGAAAGGACCTGAGCGATGGCACGTTTCATCCTGGGCCGGTTGGTCAAGGCGGCGCTGACGCTGCTGGCCATCCTGGTCCTGAACTTCTTCCTGATCCACGCGGCCCCCGGCGATCCGGCGATGATCATGATGGCCGAAACCGGGTCGTCGGACCCGCAGGTGCTGGCCGACATGCGCGCGCGGTTCGGGTTGGACCAGTCACTGCCGATGCAACTGGCGCTTTACATCAAGGGCTATCTGACGCTGGACATGGGCTGGTCGTTCCGCCGCGACGTCCCGGTCTTCGACCTGATCGCCGATCGCCTGCCCGCGACGCTGCTGCTGACCATGACGGCCTTTGCGATCTCGCTTGGGCTGGGGGTGCTGGCGGGGGCCTTGGCGGCGCGGCGGCAGGGGGGCTGGGGCGACACGATCATCTCGACGGTGGCGCTGCTGTTTTACGCGACGCCGCTCTTCTGGATGGCGCTGATGGCGTCGCTTTTGTTTTCGGTGGGGCTGGGGTGGCTGCCGGGCTTTGGCTATGAAACCGTGGGGGCGAATTATACCGGGCTTGCGCGGATGGGCGACATCGCGCTGCACCTGATCCTGCCCGCCACGACCCTGGGGCTGTTCTTCACCGCCGTCTATGCCCGCATGACCCGCGCCTCGATGCTGGAGGTGAACCGGCTGGACTTCGTCAAGACCGCCCGCGCCAAGGGGCTGCGCCCATCCGTCATCACCCGCCGCCACGTGCTGCGCAACGCGCTGCTGCCCATCATCACGCTGGCCGGTCTTCAGGCCGGACAGCTGGTCGGCGGCGCCGTCCTGACCGAAACCGTCTTTGCCTGGCCCGGCATCGGCCGCCTGATGTTCGAGGCGATCGCCCAACGCGATTACAATATCATCCTGGGCGTCTTCTTCGTGTCGGCCGCACTGGTCCTTCTTTTCAACCTGATCACCGACCTGCTCTATATGGTCGTCGATCCCCGCATCAGGCTGCAATCATGAACAAGTTCTGGTCCCGCTATGCCCGCAACAGGGGCGCCGTGATCGGCCTAGTGCTGCTGGGCGTCGTCGTCGTTATGGCCGTTCTGGGTCCCTTCCTGACGGCGCAGGACCCGTGGCGCATGGTGCAGCGCCCCTTCCTGCCGCCCTTCCAGGACAGCGCGCTGCCGCTTGGCACCGATGCGCTTGGCCGCGATGTCCTCAGCCAGCTGATCCACGGGGCGCGGGTGTCGCTGCTGATCGGCCTGGTCTCGACGCTGGCGGCCCTGGCGATCGGCGTGCCGGTGGGGGCCGTTGCCGGATATTTTCCCGGCTGGCCAAACGACCTGCTGATGCGCTTTACCGAGTTCTTCCAGACCATCCCCAGCTTTGCGCTGGCCATCGTGCTGCTGATGATCTTTCAGCCGCAGCTGCATTTCGTGGTCCTGTCCATCGCGCTGGTCAGCTGGCCCCCCGTCGCCCGCCTGGTGCGCGGCGAGGTGCTGTCCCTGCGCCGACGCGAATTCGTCGAAGCGGGCATCGTCCAGGGCCTGCGCCACCGCCATATCCTGATCCATCACGTGATGCCGAACGTGCTGGCGCCAATCATCATCCTGGCGTCGCTGATGGTGGCGACGGCGATCCTGCTGGAAAGTTCACTGTCCTTCCTGGGGCTGTCGGATCCGAACGTGATGTCCTGGGGCTATATGATCGGGGCGGCGCGGACGGCGCTGCGCACGGCATGGTGGCTGTCCTTCATTCCGGGCATCGCCATCGTCTTCACCGTCCTGGCGCTGAACCTGGTGGGCGAAGGGTTGAACGACGCCCTGAACCCCAAACTGAACAGGGGCGACGCATGAGCCTGCTTTCCGTCACCAACCTGACCATCGCCCTGCCCAAGGGGGCTGACCGCCCCCATGCGGTCAAGGATATCAGCTTTGATCTGAACCACGGCGAAATGCTGTGCATCGTGGGCGAAAGCGGGTCGGGCAAATCCATGTCCGCCAATGCCGTCATGGGGCTGCTGGCCGAGGGGCTGTCCGTGGCCCGTGGTTCGATCACCTTCGACGGCCAGGACCTTGTCCGGCTGTCCGAGGCGCAGATGCGCACCCTCCGCGGCCGTCGGATCGGGATGATCTTTCAGGAACCCCTGACCGCGCTGAACCCCCTGATGCCCGTCGGTCGCCAGATCGAGGAGGTCTTCGAGGCCCACGGCATGCTGACACCCGCCGCCCGCCGAGACCGCGTCATCGACCTGCTGACCGAGGTGGGCCTGCCGGACCCTTCCGCCAGTGCGCGCGCCTATCCTTTCCAGATGTCGGGGGGGCAGCGCCAGCGGGTGGTGATCGCCATGGCGCTGGCGCTGGAGCCCGCGATCCTGATCGCCGATGAACCGACCACTGCGCTTGACGTCACCACGCAGGCGCAGATCCTGCGGCTGCTGGACGATCTGCGGCGCCGGCACGACATGGGCGTGGTGTTCATCACCCACGACCTGGGCGTCGTGGCCGACATCGCCGACCGCGTGTTGGTGATGCAAAGCGGCGTCATCGTGGAACAGGGCGCGGCATCCGACGTGCTGTTGCGCCCGCAGCATCCCTATACCCAGGCCCTGCTGGATGCGATCCCGCAGCTGAAGGGCATGACCGACGATGCGCCGGTCCCGACCGCCGCGCCCCTGCTGCAGGTCAAGGGGCTGCACAAGCAGTTCCGCAGCGGCGGCGGCTGGCTGGGCGGCAAGCCCCGCGTGGTGACCGCGCTGGACGACATCAGCTTTGATCTGCAGGCCGGCGAGACCATCGGCATCGTGGGCGAAAGCGGGTCCGGCAAATCCACCCTGGGCCGCGCCATCGTGCGGCTGCAGGATGTTGACCGGGGCCAGGTGCTGCTGAACGGCCGCGACATGGCGGCCCTGCGCGGCGAGGCATTGCGCCATGACCGCAAGCGCGTCCAGATGATCTTTCAGGACCCCTATTCCAGCCTGCCGCCGCGCCAGAGCATCGGCAAGACCCTGACGGAAGGGCAGGTGGCCCATGGCACGCCCATCGCGCAGGCCCGCGACCGTGCCGCGGCCATCCTGGACCGTGTCGGGCTGGATGCCGGGTCGATGTCGCGCTTTCCGCATGAATTTTCGGGCGGGCAGCGCCAGCGCATCGGCATCGCCCGCGCGCTGGTGCTGGACCCCGAACTGATCGTCGCCGACGAGGCGGTCTCGGCGCTGGACGTGTCGGTGCAGGCGCAGGTCTTGGACCTGCTGGCGGGGCTGAAGCGCGACCTGAACCTGTCGATGCTGTTCATCACCCACGACCTGCGGGTCGCCGGACAGATCTGCGACTGGCTGATCGTCATGCAGAAGGGCCGCATCGTCGAGACGGGCGACGCCGCCCGCATCCTGAACATGCCGTCTTCGGATTATGCGCGTGGCCTGCTGGCGGCGCTTCCGGGGCGGGACTTCGAAACGGCCCGCGCCGCCGCGCGGGTATGAGGACATATGATGAATCTCTTTCACGACGACCACCAGCGCGCCCATGATCCGCAGTTCCGCCTGCTGAACGGCCGCGTCACCCAGAACCCCGACCGCCCCGAGCGCGTGGACCTGTTGCTGGATGGCGCGACGCGGGCGGGTCTGACGCGCCATGCCCCCACCGATCACGGCATGGCGCCCTTGGCGGCACTGCATACGCCGCGCTATCTGGATTATCTGGCATCGATCCACGACAGGCGGCGCGCGGAATATCCAGACCTGTCCGAGGTCGTCCCCAGCCGCTTCTGCCTCGACCCGATGCGCCATTACAGCCCCGAACCCGAGGCGCAGATCGGTTTCCACAACGCCGACACATCCTGTCCCATCGGCCCGTACAGCTGGGACGCGATCTATTGGTCGGCGCAAACCGCGCTGTCGGGCGCGGATGATATCCTTGGCGGCGCGCGGGCCTGCTACGCCCTGTCGCGTCCCTCGGGGCATCACGCCTATTCCGAGATCGCGGGCGGCTTCTGCTTTCTGAACAATTCGGCCATCGCGGCGGAACATCTGCGCGCGCAGGGGCACCGGCCCGTGGTGCTGGATATCGACGTGCATCACGGCAATGGCACGCAGGCGATCTTTTACGACCGCGCCGACGTGCTGACGATATCGCTGCATGTTGATCCGATGCAATTCTATCCGTTCTATGCGGGGGCTGCGGGGGAAAGCGGCGACGGGCGCGGCGAGGGGTACAACCTGAACCTGCCCCTGCCGCGCGGTTCGGGCATCGCCGCCTATCTGCCCGCGCTGGATACGGCACTGGCCCGGGTATCCGGTTACGGCGCGACGGTGATCGTCGTGGCCCTGGGGCTGGACGCGCATGAGGGTGATCCGTTTCGCGGCATGACGCTGACCACCAGCGATTTCGCCACGATCGGTGCGGCGATCCGGGCCGTGGACCTGCCTGTCCTGAACGTGCAGGAAGGCGGCTACATGCAGCCCGCGCTTGGGGACAATCTTGCCAGCTATCTGGGCGCCTTCACCGCCTGAGCCATTTCGAAAGGACCCGCCATGCCTGCCGCGAACCTGCCCTATCTGCGTGCCGAAGACGTCGATGCGCATCTGAACTGGCCGATGATGGTCCAGGCCATCGCGGATGGGCATCGGCTGCCCCCGGCCCGGATCGGGGACCTGTTCCTGACGCGCGACGGGGACACCCTGCTGAACCGCGCCGCCTGGGTGGACGGGATCGGCATGGGCCTGAAGACGGTCACGGTGATGCAGGGCAACGGCGCGCGGGGCCTGCCTTCGGTCCAGGGGGTGATGGTGCTGTTTGACGACCAGACGGGCACGCCCGTGGCGCTGATCGACAGCGCGCTGGTCACCTATTGGAAGACGGCGGCGGATTCGGGGCTGGGCGCGCGCTATCTGGCGCGGCCCGACAGCCGGCAGATGGTCATCATCGGCGCGGGGCAGGTGGCGGGGTCGCTGGCGCGGGTCTATCATGCGACCTTCCCGGACCTGAAGCGCATCCAGATCTGGAACCGCACCGCCGCGACGGCCCGCGACCTGGCCGAGAGGCTGGCGGCCGATGGCATTCCTGCAACCGCCGCGACCGATCTGGCGCAGGCCGTGGGGCAGGCCGATATCGTGGCCAGTGCCACCATGGCCCGCGACCCGGTCCTGCGGGGGGAATGGGTGCGCCCCGGCACGCATGTGGACCTGGTGGGTGCCTTCCGCGCCGACATGCGCGAGGCCGACGACGCCCTGCTGCGCCGCGCGCGCATCTTCGTCGACAGCCGCCAGACCACGCTGGACCATATCGGCGAATTGAGGATCCCGCTGGCTGCGGGCGTCATCTCACGCGACAGCGTCCTGGGCGATTTCCATGATCTGGAGGCCGGTCGCGCAGGGCGCATGACCCGGCAGGACATCACGCTGTTCAAGAATGGCGGCGGCGCGCATCTGGACCTGATGATCGCCCAGGCCATCATGGGCGCGTGGAAGGCCGACGCGGATGCGTGATCGGTTCGCCGACATCTGCCCGGCGGGGGCGATGGTCGGCCCCGACCGGCTGCGCGGCATGGACCCCGGCTATTGCGATGCCAGCCGCGCCGCAGGGCTGCTGCTGCGGCCGGACAGCACCGCCATGGTTGCGGCCATCTGCCGCCGTGCCAATGACACCGGCACGCCCATCGTGGCGCAGGGCGGGCTGACGGGACTGACCGATGCCACCGCCACGACGGACGACCAGGTGGCCCTGTCGCTGGATCGCATGACCCGCATCCTGCGGGTCGATCCCCTGCAGCGCATCATCATCGCCGAGGCCGGTGCGACCATCGCCGATCTGGACCGCGCCGCCGCGGAACACGGGCTGACGACCGGCATCGACATCCCGTCGCGCGACAGCGCCACGCTTGGCGGCGCCATCGCCACCAATGCGGGCGGGGTGCGGGTGATCAGGTACGGCATGACGCGCGACAACGTGCTGGGGCTGACGGCGGTGCTGGCCGACGGGCGGATCATCGAGGAGATGAACACCCTGCCCAAGGACAACACGGGCTATGACCTCAAGCAGATGTTCATCGGGGCCGAGGGCACGCTGGGGATCGTCACCGCGGCGGTGCTGAGGCTTTATCCGCGGCCCGGCGCCAGTGCCTCGGCGCTGCTGGCCTGTCGGGACCTGGGTGCGGCGCAGGCGGTTCTGGCCATGGCGCAGGTCATCGCACCGGGCAGCCTGCTGTCCTTCGAGGCGATGTGGCCCGATTTCTATCGCCTGACGACCAGCCTTCTGTGCCCGGGCCGCGAACCCTTGGCCCCCGGTCCCGCGCTGCACCTGATCGTCGAGGTGACGGGCGCCACGCAGGACGCGGCGCAAGCACTGCTGCTGTCGATCTTCGAGGCCGCCGCCGAGAGGGACTTGGTGCAGGACGGCGTCATCGCCAAATCCGACAGCGAACGCGCCGCCATCTGGGCCATCCGCGAGGATACCGACCTGATCGCCCGCCCCTTGGGCGCGATGCTGTCCTTTGACGTCAGCATCGAGGCCGATCGGATCGACGATTTCCTGCGCCGGTGGGACGACGCCCGGGAGCGTGATATGCCCGATATCCAGTCCCATGTCTTCGGACACCTGGGCGATTGCAACCTGCATGTCTGCGTGGCGCTGACGCCCCAGGCCAAGCAGGACCGCGGGCGCATCGACGATCTGTTCTATGCCACGCTGGCCGCGACGCCGGGGGCGTCCTTTTCGGCCGAACACGGCATCGGGTTGCAGAAACGCGCAAGGCTGGCGGCATCGAAATCGCCCGACACGCTGTCGCTGATGCGGCAGCTGAAGCGGATGCTGGACCCGAAGGGCATCATGAATCCCGGCAAGGTGCTGGATCAGGCCCGGTAATCGCGCAGGGCGTCGGGGGTGTCGGCGATCTTTTTCAGCAGCAGGTCCAGAAAGGCCTGTTCGGCACGGTTCATCCGCGCCTTGGGGTTCCAGGCGACGTTGACGTCGATGCGCGGCAACTGGTCATAGGGGGGCAGGCGCCACAGCACGCCCGCCTCGACATCGGGGCGTGCGACATGGACGGGCAGGGGCCCGACGCCCAGCCCCGCCGAGATCATGCGCCGCACCTCCTCGAGGTTCGGGGACGATCCGACAAGCCGGTCCGACAGGCCCAGCCTGGCCCGCATGACGGTGACGGGGCGCAGCGCATCGCTCATCTGGTCGGTGACGAAACTGACCGAGCTTTCGCCGCGCAGCGCCTCGGGACCGATATCCTGCTGGCCGTAAAGGTGATGGCTGCGGCCGCAGAAGATGCCGAAATATTCGCTGAACAGCCGCCGGTATTCCAGCCGTTCCTGGCGGTTCAGGGCCAGGCAGATCCCCACCGACACCGCACTGTCGGCCAGCCGTGCCTGGACCTGGCGGCTGGCCATCACCTCGATCTCCAGCGTGGCAAGGGGGCAGGCCTTGTGAAAATCGCGCACGCAATCATCCAGCAGGGGCGAGATGACGTGACTGGCGATGGCCAGCCTCACATGGCCCTTGATGGCATCGGTCACGTCGCGCAAAATCGTCGCCAGCCGCAGGACCGATCCACGGATCTCGACGGCTTCGGCGTAAAGCCGTTCGCCGGCCTCGGTCAGGGCAAAGACGGTCGGGCCGCGTTCGATCAGCCGCCGCCCCAGGCGATCCTCCAGCCGCTTCAGCGCAGCGCTGACGGTGGGCTGCGTCAGGTTCATCACCTCGGCCGCCTTCGAGATGCCGCCGGCCTGCACGATCACCACGAAACTGCGCAGCAGGTTCCAGTCCAGATCGTTGACCAGCCGCTGCGGATCCAGGCTGCGGGGGTGAGGGTGCCGTGTCATGTGTCGCGCCGTCCTGATGCCGGGGTGCCGCCGCCGCCCTCTTGGCAGCGCGCTGCCGCATGCTAGCGCCGCAGGGCGGGAAACATCCAGACGCCACCGCGCGAATTCGCAGGCCACGGCCATGCGAAAGGGCCGGGGCGCTGACACGCCCCGGCCCCATCCTGTCCGCGCGTGGCGGTGATCACATCTTGGCGGTCATGAAGGTGATGTCGCGCAGCACCGCGTCGCCCGCATCCTTGATGTCCCAGCTTTCCTGGACCGAGCCGTCTTCCAGCGACACGCTGTGCAGCTGGCCGCCGGCGGCCAGCCAGGCGGTGTTCGTGCCCTCGGCGTCGGTTGCGATGTCAAAGGCATAGCTGTCGGCGCCGTCGATCCCCAGCTTGCCGATGGCCGCCAGCGTCCCGTCATTGGGCGAGGTCTGCTGGATCAGCGCCACGATGGTGCTGTCGATATCATACATGGCGGTCGCTTCGGGTTTGCCGAAGGAATTGATATAGGCGGCGGCGACGATGGCCGGTTCCTCGCCCGCATGCATGTCGGCCTCTTCGAAGGCCAGCGAGCCGTCAACCGTCACCGCGCCGGTTTCGACGTCGACACGGTGGTTGGTCGTGCCCGACATGAAGCGCAGCTTGTCGGCCATGGGGTTGAAGTCGACGATCACCGATCCGCCATCCGCAACGGTCAGTTCGGTATCCATGGTCGAGATGACCGTGGCGGCCCCGGTGGCGGGGTCGATCTCGACGATCTCGAAGGCGTCGCTGACGCCGATCAGCTGGCCGGTCGCAGGGCGCAGGTCGATGCCCAGCAGGCGGTCGACGCCCGTCACTTCCATCGATTCCGTGACCGTCGCCGTGCCGGCATCGATCTTGTGCAGCATCTTGTCACCCGACAGGCCGATGGCGGTCATCGCGTGATTGTCGGCCAGGGCTGCGCCGGAGGTTCCACAGATCAGGCCTGCAATGGTCAGGGCGCTCAGTTTGGTCATCATGGGTCGGCTCCTTGGTCGGGGGCGGCGGCCATTCCGCTGCCTGTATGAACCGAAGACGCCGCCGATGACCGCATGGATGCAAAACGGATGAAATTTTTCATCCGGGCGGCAGCTCGCGCATTTCATCCCCCCCACGACAGACGAATCCGGACTTTTGGTGGCCTGCGCATCTGCATGACCAGCCCCCCCTGACAGCCACGGCCCGGCGAGATACCATGCGGTCACGCCCGACCATGCGCAGCAGATGGATCATCAGATGACAGACCCCACCCAGCCCTTCGACTTCCAGACCCCCGGTGCCGTGACGGTCGAATGGGGCGGTGCGGCGCGCATGGGCGACATGCTGGCCCGGCGCTTTGGTGCACGCCGCCTGCTCATCGTCACCGACCGGTTCCTGCATGAAAGCGGCCTGCTGGACCCGATCATCAGGTCGCTGGCCGAACAGGGTTTCGCGGCGACGGTGTTTGACGACGTGGTGGCGGATCCGCCCGAGGAGGTGGTGAAAAGCTGCGTCAGGCTGGGGCGCGACCGGGGTTGCGACATGGTGATGGGGCTGGGGGGCGGGTCGTCCATGGATATCGCCAAGCTGGTGTCCGTCTTGCTGGTCAATGACCAGCCCCTGCGGGATCTTTACGGGATCGACAGGGTAGGGGGTGGCCGCCTGCCGCTGGTCCAGGTGCCCACCACCGCCGGAACCGGTTCCGAGGTGACGCATATCACCATCCTGACCACCGGCAGCACCACCAAGATGGGCATCGTCGCCCGCCAGCTTTTCGCCGATCTGGTGCTGCTGGACGCCCAGTTGACGGTGGGCCTGCCTGCCGCGCAGACGGCGGCCACGGGGATCGATGCGATGGTTCACGCGATCGAGGCCTATACGGGGCGTCACCACAAGAACCCGCTTTCGGATCTGTTCGCGCGAGAGGCGCTGCGGCTGCTGGCGGGAAACCTGATCACGGCCTGCAAGGATGGCGGGAACCGCCCCGCGCGCGAGGCGATGCTGCTGGGTGCCAATCTGGCGGGCCAGGCCTTTGCCAACAGTCCGGTGGCCGCGGTTCACGCATTGGCCTATCCGCTTGGCGGTCATTTCCATCTGCCGCACGGGCTGACGAACGCCCTGATGCTGGGGCCTGTCCTGCGACTGAATATGGCCAAGGCGGCGCCCCTTTATGCCGAACTGGCCGATGTTGTGATTGGACCGTCGAACGGCGACATCCGGCACCGTGCCGCCGCCTTCGTGGCCTTCATCGAAGACCTGATGGACCAGTCGGGCGCGCCGCGCCGCCTGCGGGATGTGGATGTGCCCCAAGACAGCCTGCCGATGCTGGCGAGCGATGCGATGCTGCAGACGCGGCTGCTGGTCAACAACCCGGTCGAAGTCGACGAGGCCACCGCCCTGCGTCTTTACCGCGAGGCCTATTGACCGGTCGCGCCCTGGTCCAGGTGCGCCGGGTAATAGGATAGCATCGCGATCTCCTCATTGGACAGGGGATCGATCTTGACCATGGCGGCGCGGTCGCCGATACGGCGTTCGGCCCTGTAATCGGTCAGGGCCTTGGCCAGATAGCCTTCACGTTGGTGACGCAGGGGCAGCATCTGGCGGCCGCCCATGTTTTCCGCGCCGTGACAGGAGGCGCAGCGGTGATCCTGGGCCAGGTCGGTGCAGCTGACACCAGCAAGCGCACAATAGGTGTCCAGCGCGCCCAGATGCGGCACGTCCCCGGCGGCATCTTCACCGTGGCAGGCGGCGCAGCTGTCCCTTGTGGCAGTGAACTGATCCTGGGCCAGCGCGGGAAAGGCTGATCCGGCGATGATGACCCAGTTTGCCATGATGCGCCGGACTTTGGTCAACGCGCCAGATCGCACTGTTCCAGTCGTCCGACACCAGGAGGGCGTTGTCGGGTATTCGCCACATCGACCGGACGGCCTACATTCGTGCCCACGAAGAACTCTGTCAGGAAGAACTCGGTCCGGGCGATTCCGGTGTCGCCGTCCAGATAGGCGACCGCGACCTCGGTGCCTTCCTTGATGGTGCAATTCCACGGACCGGGTTTGGCGATGAAGATCTGTCCCTTGTAGTCATTGCCGAACATGTCCCCCTGATAGAATTGCACTTCCAAGGGCGCGGTATGGGTCCCGGCAGCGCTCTGGGATCGGTGAATTCATCGCATCTGCGGTCCAATTCCGGGTCGGTGAACCACAGGTTTCCGGTCTTGGGGTTCCAGTCGAAGCCGACGAAGTTGCGCATGCCCGCCAGAATGGGCTGAGCATCGCTGCTGTCCAGCCCCTTGGAGCGGATCTCTCCGAAGTCGTCCTCGCGTTCGCAGATGTTGCAGGGCGAGGAGTTCGAAAGGTAGAGCATGTCATCAGGTCCTACCCCCAGGCAGCGCCAGCCATGAGGGCGGACCGATCGGCATGGGGCCTTGCGACAGTGCAGATGGACCGGCGTGCAGGTTCCGGGGTGCCGGATCATCAACCTGCGCGAAAATCGCCCTCAAGTTGACGCATCGTTGCTTGTCCGCGTCGGCTGATGTTGCCGACTTGACCTATGGTAAAGTCATCAATCTATCACACTGATGCAGATAGATAAAATTTAATCTATTGATAAATAATTGAATATGAATGGAAAAATCAACATACGCGCGTGAACGGATGTGTAGACAGGTCCAGATTTAACTTGCATGATCTGCATATTAACCATCTTGGCAGGCCGCATATGCGGTCCTTGCCGATCATCAAAGCGAACAGCCGTCATTACTTGTGGTTGTCAGACAGGGAATCCCGAAGATGCCGAATGCAAGCCAGACGCAGGACCCGTGGTGGATCAATGACCAAAGCCCGGACGATCCTTTTGGCAAAAGCGACGATTACGAAGCCTTTCTGGATTACGTCGGTGCGCTGCGGCGCGACCTGACGCCCGCGATTGCGGCCGAACCGCTGCGGATCAACGTGTCCGAACTGAACGATCATCCCGATTACCAGTCTGCGGCAGTCGGTGCGCTGACCATGTGGTCGTCGGTCACGCCGCTGACCTTCGAGATCGTCTATGACACGCCCTTCGATCGTGCGACCGATTGGATGGAGGTCGTCAGCCCCGAGCTGGGCGAGCAGAGCGACGGCAGCGCTTTTTCCAGCAATCGCTATGTCAGCATCGGCCAGCGCTTCCACGATACAGAGCCGAACAAGACCGATATTGGCGGCTATGTCTTCGACAGCTTCGTGCATGAATTCGGTCATGAATTCGGGCTGAACCATCCGGGTCTGTATAACTACAGCGGGCCGGGCGGCGTGCAGATCAACTATCTGAACAACGCCACCTGGAGCTATGACCGCCAGCAATACAGCGTCATGTCCTATTTCGACGGGATCGATGTGGGCGAACGGTCCAGCTGGGCGGCCGTCACGCCGCTGATGGCCGATATCGAGGCGATCAACCGCCGCTTCTTCTCGACCGTCGACGAGGACGGGGTGCGGACCTTCCAGAAGATCGACCTGAACACGGGCGACAACATCTATGGCTTCGGCAGCACCGAATATGGATACACGCTGACCTCGTCGGGGATGCAGCATGATATCGGCTTCGTCATTCACGATACCGGCGGCACCGACACGATCGACTTTTCCGGTTCGACCGCGGGCACCATTCTGGACCTGCGCGCCGGCGAGTTTTCGAGCGTCAACGGACATCGCAACAACGTCTCGATCTATGCGGGCCATAACGAGGATGGCACCGAATATTACATCGAGAACGGCATCGGCAGCCAGTTCGACGACGTGCTGATCGGCAATGACGGCAACAACGTCCTGGACGGCCTTGCCGGGGCAGACAGCATGGCGGGCTATGGCGGCGACGACGTTTATTACGTGGACTCGCTGGATGACATCGTGCGCGAGGAGAAGGACGGCGGCTTCGACACGGTGGTCCTGCTGTCGCGCGACCTGAACATCCGCAAGATCGCCAATGTCGAACGCATCATCTATGCCGACGACTCGTCGTTGCAGGCGGCGGGCATGACCGAGGACGGCCCTGCGCCGATCATCGGCGACACGACCTTGACCAGCATCATCTTTGGTAATGAAACGGGCGAAACGCTGAATGGTGGTGCGGGCAGCAACACCATCTATGGCATGGGCGGTGACGATGTGATCATCGGCGGGCGCGATTCTTTGGCCAGCCGCGACATCAACAACACCATCCCCGTATCCCAGCTGGAGGATCAGACCGAAAGCGACGATGGCGGTGATGCGCTGTTCGGCGGCGATGGCAATGACACCATCTTCGGCGGCGCAGGCAACGACATCCTGGATGGCGGCGAAGGCGACGACGTGATGAGCGGCCAGGACGGCATCGACGTCTTCATCGGTGGCGCCGGGACCGACACGGTCGATTACAGCAACGAAAGCCCCTTCCAGCTGATCGTGAATTTGGAAACCAACATCGCCAGCGGCGGCACCGCGTCGGGCGACACCTTCTATGGGATCGAGAACCTGATCGGGTCCGACGACCGCATCGACCGCTTCATCGGCACTGCGGATGACAACCATTTCTGGGGTCGTGGCGGTGGTGACTTCTTCAACGGCGGTGACGGCAACGACACGCTGGATGGCGGAAACGACGGCGACATCCTTTATGGCGAGGGTGGCGACGACGTGCTGATCGGCGGGGCCGGACAGGACTATTTGCATGGTGGTGCGGGTAATGACACGATCGTCTATGCCGACAGCGAAACCGGGGTCACCGTCGATCTGGCGGCAGGCACCGCCAATGGCGGCGAAGCCGACGGCCCGGTCCAGATCGTGGGCCGCGGCACGTTGATCCGCCATGACATCATCGTCGATGTCGAAAACGTCGTCGGTTCCGACCACGACGATCGCCTGATCGGCACAGACGGGGTCAACGCGCTGATGGGCGGCGCGGGCAACGACACGCTGACCGGCGGTGGCGGGTCCGACATTCTGAATGGCGGCGCGGGCAACGACACGGCCGATTATTCGGACGTGAACCGCGGCATCCGCCTGATGCTGGATCGCAGCGGCAATGGCGGCGACACCTATGTGTCGATCGAGAACCTTGCCGGCACCGGCTTCAAGGATCGCATCACCGGCGATGACGGCGCGAACGTGCTGACCGGGCAGGGCGGTGACGACATCATCAAGGGCGGGGCCGGCAACGACACCCTGCTGGGCGATTTCGGCGACCGTGAGGATGCCATTCCGCGTCCCGGCATGGGCAGCGGCTACAGCACGCTTGACGCGGATGCGGGCAACAACTCGATCGAGACGGCGTTCGACATTTCGGACAACTTCTCGCTGACGGCCGATCCCGACATCTTCGACTCGACCACGGTGCTGCACACCACCGTCAATGCGACCGGCAACGGGCAGGGTGGCTATTACAGCCTGAACCTGGCTGCGGGCACCGTCCTGACCATCGACATCGACGGTATCGCCGATCCCAACGTCCATGACAGCTGGGTCCGGCTGCTGGATGCCGAGGGCAATATCGTCGCGCAGAACGACGATGGCGGCGGCGATCCCGGTTCGAACAGCAACCGTGATTCCAGCACTGTCTTCGTGGCGCAGGAAAGCGGTACCTATTATATCGTGGAAGGCAGCTGGTCGCCCGACGCGCCGGGTGATGGCTGGTCCGAAACCGTCCCGGAAGGGTCGGAATACAAGCTGAACGTCTCGGTGGACTTCCCGCCCGCTCCGGCAGAGCCGGGCGAGGCCGGCGATGACCGGATGCGCGGCGGGGCCGGCGACGACCTGTTGGATGGCGGCTTGGGTGCCGATACTCTCAGCGGTGGCGACGGGGCAGATTCCTTCCGCTTCTCGACCGAACTGGGTGACGGCAATGTCGATCGGATCAATGATTTCGACAGCGCCGAGGACATGATCCTGCTAGATGATTTCATCTTCACCGATCTGGGTGGCGAAGGTGCGCTGTCCGAGGATATCTTCGTCAGCAACCCGGGCGGGTTGTCCTTCGGCGCCGAAGACCGTGTCATCTATGACAGCAACAGCGGATCACTGTCCTATGATGCCGATGGTTCGGGCGATCTGGCCGCGATCCAGTTTGCGCAGCTGAACGCGTCGCTGACGCTGTCGGCTTCGGATTTCGTGATCGTCTGACAGGTGACAAGAGGGGTGCATTCGTGCTCCCCTCGGTCCAATTCCATCCGGAAAGGTTTGCATCATGAACGACCATCTGAAACGCCGCACCTTGATGCTGGGCGTCGGTGCGGTCCTGATGGCACGGCAGGCCCATTCCGAACCGTCCCCCGACATTCAGGTGATCCTGACCTTCGAGGGCGGGAACCAGATCCCCAAGGGATCTATCGACATCATGCTGGATGACCCGGCCATAGCTGACAAGACCGCCCTTCAGGACATGACGTGGCGCGTGAGCAGCACCGGCAAAGATCGAAAGATTGCCGTCCCCGTTCCCGCCCCATCGCCCGCCGGCAGGACAGGTTCGGGCAAGGCGCAGATCGTCGCCCAGATGACACGGGCGGATGGCTGGCTGCTGGCGCGCGGCAGCGCCCGGTTCCAGGCGGACCAACCCATCGAGATCACGTTGCACCAAGTGATGTATTGATCGCATCTTGCTTCGATGCGGTACTCCTGACGGCTACCTGAAGACTTGGGGCGACGGCCAGCGTGACAGGCTCGTTCTCGTCTGGCGCCGCGCCGGATCATAACCGGGTTTGTGCAGCATTTTTATGCAATCGTATCCCGACGTGCTGTCCTTCGATTGAGATTGCAATGCGGTCATTCAAAGTGCTGTTGCCGCGGTCGCGACCCTTGGCGACCATGCAGGCACGGGTGTTTGGCCGTCTGGCTATGCGAACGATGTGCTTCGCGTTCCCTGAGCGGTGTCAATGATCTCGCAGGGCCCTATCCGACAGATCGCTTCGGTCAGTACCGTGGCGCAAGACAGGGCGCGTCGACGTGCCACAGACCTTTGACCAGTGCGGACCATCCGCAGATTTTCAGAATTCGCCACACCAGCACCGGGCGACCATGCCGGTCTAGGATTGCAACCAGATTAAGAAAGCAACGTCGCACTGGCGAAGTAGGCTTTCAGGCGCCGAAGCCAAGCTGGGCGGTATCGGGAAGGACCTTTTGCCCGATCGTCGGTGTCCGATTTTGGGGGATCGGCGCAAGTTCCATCAGACGGAATGGCTGACGGATGCGCCTTTCATGCAAAGGATGTACTGCATCCCGTGCGTGGCACGTCGAAGCGGCTTGCTCCGACCGGCGCGATTTTCCGCGTTTCGACATCGTCGATGGTCATTCTTAAGAGCCTCGGCAGGCGGCAAAACAATGCATGCCGCGGCGTCCGATTTTCATAAGAGACCAGAGGAGCGTGATGGGACCCTCGGTCCGAGGGCGCGCGCCTGATTTCCGGGCGGTACGTCATCTGAAGACGGACAAGCTCCCAACCCATGCTGACCAGGCGCACCGGGCAGCATTTCTCTCCAGCCGCTGGCGCAAAAGCAGCAGTCTGGCTTCAAGATTGTTCTTGAAATCCGGCAACCGAAGCTCGGCTGCCAGCCGGATCTCGCGGTTCGAAAACTCGGCGCGGCCTTCGACCAGATATCGTTCGAGCAGATAGACCAGCAGCCGCCCGGCCACGTCACGGATCACATAGTCGTTGTCGATGAGGACGCTGTCATCGACCGTGTGATGGACGACGCGGAAGCTTTCTTTCGGCAGCCTTGCGCCCACCCTTGGCGGGTCTGCCACTGCGTCGTTCGCCATGACTTCGCTGATCAGAAGCGTCGCGGCCGCGTGATTGCCGATCATCGATAGGGCCGCCGCGTCGTGTCGGGGGAAGGCAAGTCGCCCTGGGATTTCGGCAAACAGAACACCGTAGAGCATTCCCTTGACATGGATCGTCATGGCAAAATTGGCTCAGGGCTTCGGACATGCCCGTCAGAGGGATCGCGCAGCTTTCCTCAGGGGAGGAGGCGTCACGGATCGCCGCCCCGAAGCGGCGCAGGCGCCTCATGTCGCTGACCCTGACCGGCCGTCCAAGCGCTGCGAGCGCGCCCGCGATGCCGTGACCGATGGCGATTTTCGAGCCCGCCCCGGTTCGCGGACAGCCGTGGCTTGCCAGCGTGACCAGCATCTGTCGTTCGGTATCGAATTGGAGCGGAATGACCGCTGGCGCATCCAGCAGCCTGCAGGCGCCAAACAGCGCGTCATTGACGATCCCGGCCGTTCCGGTTTCGGCGACGATGCGCGCGATGGCGTCGGCGGCCCGTTCCAGGCTGGGGCGCGGCGGTGGGACAGGTTGGACCTGGACCTCAAGGCCTTCGGGGTGAAGAATGACGGTGATGGCGTCGACCCGGAAGACCGCAACGCTGGCAAGGCGCATGATGTCGACCATTCCGACCTAGGTACTTGAGGCGCGAAGGCTTGCGGTCATGGCCTCGAACAAGGGTCCCGCGGCCTCGTCGGGCACCCGTGCGGTGCCAGTGTCGGCGCGGAAGGCCTCGGCCCGCGCGGCCTGCTCGGCCAGAAGTGCGGCGCTGGTCGGGGCAAGGTTGCTGGCCCCGGCGCTGGCCGCGTCGTAACCCACAGCCGAGGGCCGCGGATGCAGGTATTGCGGCGCGGCGAAGGGCTGGCCGACAAGGACCGAGCCGACGATCTGCCCGTCGCGAGTGATCAGACTTGCATTCGCCTGTTCGGGCAACAAGGCCTGCCCCAGCCCCGTCATTGCCAATGGATAGGCGATCCCGGTCAGGGCGATCATCAGGCCGAGGGTCGCCACGGCGGGGCGGATATGTTCATTCATGGTCAACTCCTTCAGGCCAGGCCAAGGGCGATCACGGCCATGTCGATGGCTTTGATGCCGACGAAGGGAACGATCAGCCCCCCAAGACCG
The DNA here is from genome assembly GCF_003259195.1 of Paracoccus sediminilitoris. GTDB lineage: Bacteria > Pseudomonadota > Alphaproteobacteria > Rhodobacterales > Rhodobacteraceae > Paracoccus > Paracoccus sediminilitoris. Next base: position 204,263 of record NZ_QJPK01000006.1, on the reverse strand, counting down.
TAGAGGGTCAGGTTGCGCCGCAACAGCGTAGCGGCACTGGCGGGGGCGTATTTGACGCCACGCAGCGCCAACGGGATCAGCGCCAGGATCACCAGCGCGTTGAAGATCACCGCCGAGAGGATTGCGCTTTGTGCGCTTCCCAGCCCCATCACGTTCAGGACCGAAAGGCCGGGATAGGCGGCGATGAACAGCGCGGGCAGGATGGCAAAGTATTTTGCCACGTCATTGGCGATGCTGAACGTGGTCAGCGCGCCGCGGCTGATCAGCAGCTGCTTGCCGACCAGCACGACCTCGATCAGCTTGGTCGGATCGCTGTCCAGATCGATCAGGTTCGCGGCCTCCTTCGCAGCCGAGGTGCCCGAGTTCATCGCCACACCCACATCGGCCTGCGCCAGCGCAGGGGCGTCGTTGCTGCCGTCGCCGCACATGGCGACCAGCTGGCCCTTGGCCTGTTCGGCCCGGATCAGATCCAGCTTGTTCTCGGGGGTGGCTTCGGCCAGGAAATCGTCCACCCCGGCCTCGGCCGCGATGGCGGCGGCGGTCAGGGGGTTGTCGCCGGTGATCATCACCGTGCGGATGCCCATCGCCCGCAATTCCGCAAAGCGCTCGCGCACGCCGGGTTTGATGATGTCCTTCAGATGCACCGCACCAAGGATGCGCGGCCCTTCGCTGACCAGCAGCGGGGTGCCGCCCGAGCGGGCGATCTGGTCCACGCTGGCCGCCAGCGAGGCGTCCAGCGCCGCGCCTGTATGACGCAGGATCGCATCGACCGAGCCTTTCCTCAGCTGCGTGCCGTCGGTCAGGTCCGCGCCCGACAGCCGGGTCTGGGCCGAGAAGGGGATCGCCTCGGCGACAGCGACCATCCCCTCGGCAGCGCCGGGCTGCTTGCGGGCGATCTCGACGATGGACTTGCCCTCGGGCGTGTCGTCGGCGCGGCTGGCGCCGAGCGCGGCGCGGGCCAGCGCCGACGGGCTGACGCCCTGCGCCGGGATCAGCGCATCGGCCATGCGGTTGCCGAAGGTGATCGTGCCGGTCTTGTCCAGAAGCAGCACGTCCACGTCGCCCGCCGCCTCGACCGCGCGTCCGGATTTGGCGACAACATTCGCGCGGGCCAGGCGGTCCATGCCCGCGATGCCGATGGCCGACAGCAGCCCGCCGATGGTCGTGGGGATCAGCGTCACGAACAGCGCAGCCAGAAACACGACCGGGATCGACGTTCCCGAATAGACCGCGAACGGCTCGAGCGTCACGACCACGAAGAGGAAGATCAGCGTCAGCCCGGCAAGCAGGATGTTCAGCGCGATCTCGTTGGGGGTCTTGCCACGCTCGGCGCCCTCGACCAGCGCGATCATGCGGTCCAGAAAGCTGCGCCCCGGCTCGGCTGTGACGCGCAGGACCAGCCAGTCCGACACGATCCGCGTGCCGCCGGTGACCGAGCTGAAATCGCCACCGGATTCGCGGATCACCGGGGCGCTTTCGCCGGTGATGGCGCTTTCATCGACCGAGGCGACGCCCTGGATCACCTCGGCATCCGCCGGGATGATGTCGCCCGCCTGGACCAGCACGATCTGGCCCAGCTTGAGGCTGGCCGATGAGACCCGCGTGGCCGCCTCATGCGGGCTGTCGGCGGCGGGGAGGACGCGGACCATCGTTTCGGACTTCGTGGCCCGCAGGCTGTCGGCGCGGGCACGGCCGCGCCCCTCGGCGAGGCTCTCGGCGAAGTTCGCGATCAGGACCGCCGCCCAGAGCCAGGCCGCGATCTGCACCGCGACGCCCGCACCGGGCACGCCAAGCGCAAGGTCGCGCAGCCCCATCAGCGTGACCATCAGCGCCACCACGGCGGTCGCGAAGATGACCGGGTTGCGGATCAGGGTGCGGGGCGCCAGCTTGACCAGCGCCTGACGCGCCGCCGCCGGGGCGAGGGACGTCATCGACGGCAGGGGGAGTGTGGATTTGCTCATGGTTCCGCCTCAGAAGCTTTGCCCGCCCAGCATGGACACATGCTCGGCGATGGGGCCCAGGACGAGGGCCGGGAAGAAGGTCAGCGCGCCCAGGATCAGCACGGTGATGACCAGAAGGGTCACGAAAAGCGGCCCGTGGGTCGGGAAGGTTCCAGCCGTGGCCGGCGCCGGGCGCTTCATCGCCAGCGATCCGGCGATGGCCAGCATGGGGATGATGATCGCATAGCGGCCCAGCAGCATGGCGATGCCCTGCAGCGTCGTGTAGAAAGGCGCACCCGCCCCGAAACCCGCAAAGGCCGAGCCGTTGTTGCCCGTGGCCGAGCTGTAGGCATAGAGGATCTCGGACAGGCCATGCGGCCCCGCATCCTGCACCGCCGCCAGCCCCGCCGGCACCACCGCCGAGATCGCACCGAAGACCAGGATGCCAAGCGGCATCGACAGGAAGGCCAGCACGGCCAGCGTCACCTCGCGGCCCTCGATCTTCTTGCCCAGATATTCCGGTGTGCGTCCGACCATCAGCCCGGCCAGGAACACAGCCAGCACGACATAGAGCAGCATCCCGTAGAAGCCCGCGCCGACGCCACCGAAGATCACCTCGCCGATCTGCATGTTCAGCAGCATCACCAGGCCCGACATGGGCATGAAGCTGTCATGCATGGCGTTGACAGACCCGTTCGACGCCGCCGTCGTCACTTGTGCCCAGAGCGCCGAGAGCGTGGCGCCAAAGCGGACCTCCTTACCCTCCATGTTCGGGCCGGTGATGCCGGTCAGATCGGTCAGCATCGGGTTGCCCGCCTGCTCGAAGCCGTTGATCAGGACAAGGCCCGCGATGAACAGCACGCCCATGGCAGCAAAGATCGCCCAGCCTTGGCGCCGGTCCTGGACCATGCGACCGAAGAGAAAGCAGAAGGCGACCGGGATCAGCAGGATCAGCACCGACTGGACCATGTTCGACAGGATCGTCGGGTTTTCCAGCGGATGGGCCGAGTTGACGCCGAAAAAGCCGCCGCCATTGGTGCCCAACTGCTTGATCGCGATCTGGCTGGCCGCAGGACCCTGCGCGATGACCTGACTGGCGCCCTCCAGCGTTGTCGCGCGGATATAGGCGCCGAGCGATTGCGGCACGCCCTGCCAGATCAGCAGAATCGCCACGAGGATCGAGATCGGCAGAAGAACGTAGAGCACTGCGCGCGTCATGTCGGTCCAGAAGTTGCCGATCCTTCCATCACCCGTTGCGACAAATCCGCGGATCACTGCGACGGCCACCGCCATCCCGGTCGCGGCCGAGACGAAATTCTGCGCGGTCAGCCCGACCATCTGCGCAAGATAGCTCAGTTGCACTTCGCCGGAATAAGCCTGCCAGTTGGTGTTGGTGACGAAGCTGACTGCGGTGTTGAAGGCCAGATCGGCAGACATGGGCCTGATACCCTCCGGGTTCCATGGAAGTATCCCTTGCAGGCGCAGGACGACATAGAGGAACGCGAATCCAGCCATGTTGAAGACGAGGACCGCCATGGCATAGCTGGCCCATCCTTGCGCACGCGTGGCGGCCGGCCCGGCGACAGCAAGGCAGCCTCGCTCGATGGGTGAAATGATGGTGCTCAGCCAGACGCGTCGACCGGTAAAGACCCGGTGCATGTAGCCCGCCAGCAACCAGGCGAGGCCGACCGTTGCAGCACAGTAGAGAATGAGGACGAGATAGCTTGACGGCATGGCTCCGCCCTCAGAACCGGTCGGGGCGCATCAGCGCCACGACGAGATAGCCAAGAAGCCCCGCCGCGACGACAAGGCCGAGGATCAGATCGAACATCTGGCCCTCCGTCACAGGCGCGTCAGCGCGCGGGTCCCGGCCATGAAGACCAGAAACCCGGCCGCGCCGAGAGCGAGATAAATGATATCGTCCATGCGTCACCTTCGTGTTGTGTCGCATGGACGATCACCGAAGGCGGCGTAAGGAGGCTATGCGTGATGTGGGCTAGGCGCGTAAGGAACGTGTAAAGAATGGGGTGCGGCAAGCTCGCTTCACGCGACGCGGTGTCCGCTTTGCATCAATCAGAAATTTATCTGCTGCGTCGCGGCGTGCCTTATAAGCCAATGGCAACGATGACGCTGTAATTGCAGCGAATGACCGGAAGGTCCCGCTGAACCAACGGTGGCCGTCTGAAAATGCTGCGCGACGCTTGAATTACCGCTTTGGTAAAACTGCGCCGCAGCGTTGTCACCCAGTTTCAAGGTCGGCAATGGGCCGAGTGCGCGGGTCAGAGGCTCCCGCGTTCCTGCGGCGTCGCCAAGGGCGGCAGATCAAAGTGGAGAGCCCTTTGCGGTCATTGAAACTGGTGGCGGGGCGGCCTATGTTCGGCCCGCCACAGCCGAAGATTTATGCACAGAGGCTTCGATTGACCCGCAAGTAGCGGCATCGCTCGACACATGGATGCCGACCTTCTTTGCATGATTTCTGTGAAGTTGTCATGAAGAACGTTAGCGTGGTGATCCGGCCCTTTGACACGGCAACGGATCTTAAAATACTTTCGACCATCTGGTTCGAAGCATCGCTGGAGGCGCACCCCTTCATCGGTGAAAAAAGGTTGACTGAACAGCGCAAGCTGATCGAGGAGGCGTATCTGCCGAAGGCGGAGACTTCCGTGGTCTGCCTTGACGGAGAAGCTGTTGGCTTCATCGGCCTTCTGGGATGTTTCATCGGCGGCATATTCATCGCGCCGGGCTGGCAAGGTCACGGTATCGGGCGCAGGCTTATCGCCGATGCCTTGGCCCGAAAGGGCGAACTGTCCCTTGAGGTTTACATCGAGAATGAACGAGCCGTCCGCTTTTACAGGACGCTCGGATTTCAGGAGGTTTCCCGGCGCGCGGTCGATGACTTCGGGTTCCCGTTCCCGAATGCGGCACTCCGTATCAAGACCTGAGAACAGGCCTGGCAGGGCTATTCCCTGCCAGACCACATTCACGAAGGTAGGGATCGAGCCCTTCGTGGCCTTTCAGAGACGTTCCAGCGCGGCCGTGAATTTCTCAGCCAACACTTCAGCCGGCTGTGTGCCGTCAAGCCTCAGAACCGGCGCGGTTTGTGCTTTGAGCCAGCGTTCATGCTGCGCGAGATTGCGTCCTGTGAACGAGGAGTCATCATATCGAGATGCCCAGTCACGGAATGCCAGGTGGCCTTCATACATGTCGCCACCCGGCAGGATACGATCACCATGTCTTTGTGCCTCTCGGCTCTCCAGACGTCGCAGCCGTATCGCGGTAGGTGTATATAGGAAGGCGATGATCTCGACATGCTCAATCAGGATATCCCCCCAACCCACAAAGGAGCCTGACAGAACCCAACCGTCCGTCTGGGATTGCCGCTGTCGGATCAAGCGGACCCGATGTTCTGGCAGGCGCTTTGTCGTGAATGGTGGGTCTGTTGGCATCCAATAAAAGTCGTCTACGTCCAGCAGTGGCACGCCCATCTGCGCGGACAGTGTCGCGCCAAGCGTTGAGGCGCCCGAGCATGATGCTCCGATCAAGTATATTCTTGGCACGTCAGTCCCGCCGTTAGCAGTCAAAACCAAGTGGGCAATAGCGGCGCGCGTCACCTTCTACAATGTCCGCTTCGTCTCGCATAGCAGACTGTGGCCCGCCGATCTCGCTGCGCTAGGCACGAACGTCCGGTCTGGGGAAGCTGCACCGCAGCGCCAGTCAGAGACTGACCGGCGGCAATGGGCCGGGAGCGCGGGTCAGGGGCCGCCGCGAACTGGCCCGTGCACCAGGGAAGGCAGGTCGGCGCGAAGAGCCCAAAGCTGCTGCCGACCCTCAAAGCGCCAGCGACTATTGAATGACGGCTCAGTCTTCGGGCGGAGGCAGGTCCGGGTTCCAGACGATTTCCCAGAGATGCCCGTCAGGGTCGCGGAAATAGCCCGCGTAGCCACCGTAGAATGTGTCTTGGGCGGATTTGATCACTTCGGCACCTGCCTGTGCTGCAGCCTCCATGCATTGATCGACTTCTTCCTTTTGTGACACGTTGTGGCCAATGGTAATGGCAGTCGAGCTGACCGGCTGCACCGGCAATCCGGTATCGTGGGCAATGTTGGCTTGCGCAAAAAGGGCAAGTTTTAAACACTCTGAGAGGTCAAAGAACGCCAGCGCACCATGTTCGAATTCTTGGCCGATAATGCCTTTCGTTGGCAGCCCAAGACCGTCGCGATAGAAAGAAAGCGGCCGTTCAAGATTGCTCACGCCGAATGTCAGAACGGAAATTCTAGGTTTCATGTCATGCCCTTCCTATCGGCGGCTGCACCGCGCAGACGCCTTGATAGTCTTGGGCCGCTGACTTGCAGCGGAAGGACCCGCAGAACGCGGGGGCCGGGCCAACCTTCCCGAGCCTAACCTGTTTTAGACGGGCAGAGGTTAGGCAGGATATTAAAGGCGGTCAACGGCAGCTCCGTCCCGCATAGCAGACTATGATCCGCCGATCTCGCTGCGCCAAGCACGAACGTCCGATCTGGGAATGGTGCAGGGCGGCGTCAGTCCGGCACTGTCAGGCCGCTTTGGGCCGGTTCGCGAAGGTGGTAGTGATGCATGTTGTTCGCCCGCTTTCAGTTTGACGCACTCCCGGCGGTCAGAAAACACGCGGTAGTCCGTCTATCAATGGCTTCAGAAGGGGCAGGGGCGTGCGCTAGCCGTAGCGGCGGTCCTCTTCAGAACTGATAGCATGGCCGAGGAGGTGGTGGCGTGACAGCTCCGGCACTTCCTGCCGGTAGCGCAGTTCGTCGGTGACCCAGTGGCGGAATGAATGGAAGTTCTTCTTCGCGGCATCCTAGTCCAATTGCGCGTGCAGCAACTTGTGCCAGTTGAAGCTGATAGCATCCGACAAAGTGCCTCGTCCCTTGCGCTGTTTCAGGTCCGGGAAGATCTGTCCTGTTTCGACTTGGGCAACATGCTCCATGAAGCCCAATTCCAGCAGGTGTGGATGGATCGGCACCTTGCGCTGCGACGGACGGTTCTTGAGCCGCCTGATCTCGGTCGGGCGAAAGTGGAAGGCGGGGATGCCGTCCTCGGTGATGATGTCCTCGCGCGCCAGGCCCGCGATTTCCTCGCGACTTGCGCCTGTATAGGCGGCGATCAGCGGCAGCCAGTAGAGCGCGTCCTTGATCACAACAACACCGGGCTGCGTGCGCCGCCCTGCGCTCAGGCAACCTTGCCAGACCGGGCCTGCGAAGAGGCGCTGCAGATCCTCACGGCTGAATGAGGCCACCTTGTCCTGTTCATCCTCGGGGTCTGTCTCGCGCAGGTCCCGCGTATCCAGGAGAGGATCGAGTGGAATGCCCTCTGACCGGGCGTGCTTGATGATCTGGCCCACGAAGCCGAGGTTTCGGTTGATCGTCGCTGCTGCAAAGCCTTGCTTGCCGCCTGCGGCTTCTGCTGCGGCGATGATCTCCTGCAATGTCATCTCCCGCTCCTTCGGGGTCTTGCGATAGGTCGGGGGCACGGCATGCATGATGTTGCTGAATGTCATCAGGTGCTCTTGCCGCAGCATGCGGATGTCACCGACCCCGGTCGCTTCGCGCAGAAGCTCGGCAGTTTTGCGGATCTGGTAGGCGGTCTTGTCAGTCACCCGCCCGCGCTTCTCTTTGCGACCTGCTAAACGATCGGCCACCGCTTCTAGTGCCGGGTCGAAGGCTGGTTCAGGTTTAGGGGCGGGGGTAGGGTCCTGAATGGCCTGTGAGGCTGGCTGAGGCCCGTCAGGCTGCTTGCCCTCCCGAATCCGGCTGGGGCCATCTGCATGGCGTCCTCGAAGCCGCTCTAGAGGCTGTCCTTCGCGGACAGCAGCGCCGGTGCGCGTCCGTTCAGGTAGATGCGCTTGGCGTCGAAGAACTCATACCCGCTGATCCGCTCCTTGCCTGCAATCTTGGCCACACGGCGGCTGATCCTGTTCTCCATCGCTTCGGTGGCGGCAGCGCGACCGAGGTGGTGCTGGTAGTAATTGATCCAGTCAAGATCGGCGTTGGAATAGCCGCGTGCGGTCAGTTCGCGGCGTTCGTCCTCGTCCAGGTCCACCTCTGCACCCTTGCGCGCCTCCAGGCGCAGGGCCTCGCCTGCCAGTCGGTCGTGGTGGGCACTTTCCACCGGATTTCCGGTTTTCGGCAGATGGAAGGCCGCGCGGGTGCGCCGTGCCGTCTCCTCCAACTCGTCGCGGATCACCGTCTCAAGCCACTGCCGCGCCACGTCGGGCGTCAGACCATCCATTCCCATGCGGTCGAATACCTTCTCACTTTTCCGCTGTCACGATGACGGCCAGCCTGCGCGCTGTCCACGGGCAAGCGGTGCGCAGCGAGATCTGCAGGTTCGATGCAGCTGAATCGGCACGTTTGGGAATGCGGCGACGCCATGTATAGATCGCGCCTCGACGGAAGGTGAAATTAGCAATGCCCATGGTGGGTCCCTTAGCTGGGGACACAGACGCCATGATGGACAGTGATGATGGACAATGGTCCAGATCGGCTGTCCGTCTTCGATAAGACGATATAGTTCAACGACTTAAAAGATATTGGCTGGGGCGGTAGGATTCGAACCTACGGTACACGGTACCAAAAACCGATGCCTTACCACTTGGCCACGCCCCAACTTGTGAGAGGGTGAATAGCCAAGCTGTTCGGGGGGTGCAAGTCGAAATTTGCAGAATTCTTGCCACTTTTTTCAATCGGGTCTATCTCGCGCCCTATGGAACAGTTTGACGTCGTAATCTTGGGGGCAGGTGCTGCCGGCTTGTTCTGCGCAGGCTCGGCCTTGGGGCAGGGAAGGCGCGTTCTGGTGCTGGATCATGCGGCGACCCCGGCCGAAAAAATCCGCATTTCGGGGGGCGGGCGCTGCAATTTCACGAACATGGCGACCGGACCTGATCGGTTCCTGTCGCAAAATCGTCGATTTTGCGCCAGCGCGCTGTCACGCTATTCCCCCGCCGATTTCGTGGCCCTGGTGGACCGGGCCGGCATCGCCTGGCACGAAAAGACCTTGGGACAGCTTTTTTGCGACGGCAAGGCGACCCAGATCACCGACATGCTTCTGGAACGCATGAAGGGCGCCGAACTGCGCCTGCGGACCACGGTCGAATCGGTTCAGCGCGATTCGGACCAATTCGTTCTTGCGACATCCGGAGGGGTAATTCGGGCGAATCGGGTTGTCGTGGCGACGGGCGGAAAATCGATCCCCAAGATCGGCGCGACGGGCTTTGCCTATGATCTGGCACGTCAATTCGGGCTGAGGGTGACGGACACGCGCCCGGCCCTTGTGCCGCTGACCTTTGCCGAGCAGGACCTGGCGCTGTGCAAGCCCCTGGCGGGCGTATCGCTCGAGGTCCGAATCGACCACAAGGAAGGGTCGTTTCGCGATGCGCTGCTATTTACGCATCGCGGTCTTAGCGGCCCCGCAATCCTGCAGATTTCAAGTTTCTGGCAGGGTGGAGAGAGCCTGCAGATCGATCTGTGTCCGCAAACCGATGTGGCGGCGGCGTTGAAACAGCGCAAGCAGGAAAGCGGCAAGATCGCCGTGGCGACCGCCCTGACGCATCTTCTGCCCGAACGCCTGGCGCAGGCGATCGCCGCCGAAGCGGGGCTCTCCAAGGCTCGGCTGGCCGATCAGCCCAACAGGGTGCTGGACGCCTTGGGTGCGCGGCTGAACCGCTGGACTCTGCGCCCCGTCGGGACCGAGGGTTATCGCACGGCCGAGGTGACGCTTGGTGGCATCGACACCCGTGATCTGGATGCGCGAACCCTGCAGGCCCGTCAGGTTCCGGGGCTGTATTTCATCGGCGAATGCGTGGACGTGACCGGCTGGCTGGGCGGGTATAATTTCCAGTGGGCCTGGGCATCGGCGGACGCTGCTGGACGCGCGGCTTAACGCGTACCGGGCGACAACAGATCACGACCGTCATCCACACGGCCACGTTCGACCATTTCCTCAAACGCGGCATCGGGTGCCGGATCGGCCAGCCTGCGGTCTGCTGGGCGCACGGGGCGGGTCCGCGATGGCGCCTCTTCTTCGGGCTGTTCCAGACGGACCCTGTGGATGGGTTCGGGCAGCAGATAACCCTTGGCATCCAGTTCATAGCGCAGCAACCGGAATGCTTCGCCCCGTGCCAGTTCGAAGTCCGTGCCATCCTGCGACACCCAGCCCCCGGCGCGGATCACCACATGTTCAGGCCCCTCGGCGTCCAGCCAGGCAACGGGTTCAGGCCGTTTCAGAACAAAATCCATGCCGTTCAGGGCACGCACCACCAGGTCGCGGGCCCGTCCCAGATCCGCGCCGGGATCGATGGTCAGATCGACCATGAACCGGCGTTCGGGGTTCAAGGTGTAATTCGTCAGCGTCGCCTTGTAGATGATCTGATTGGGAATGCGGATGTGATTGCCGTCCAGCGTCAGCAGTGTCGTCCCGCGGCTGGTCAGCCGGATCACGCGCCCCCGAAGGCCGTTCACCTCGATCAAATCATTGGGGTTGAAGGGCTGGCGCAGAGACAGAAGCATCGTCGCGACAAAACCTTCGATCGTGTCGCGCGCCGCAAAGCTGAGCGACAGGCCGAAGATACCCGCAGCCCCCAACAACGTCCCCAGCAGCGCCCGCGCACCCATCAGGTCCAGTGCGACCACCAAGGCGACAATCCAGGTGCACAACCGGATCGCTTGCGCAAGAAATCCCGCGATGAAGGGGTTCGGTGCAATGCTGGCCAAGGTGCGTTCGCGGCGTGACAACCATCCACCGGCCAGCACGATGACCGCACCGACGGCCAGCCCCAATCCCATGAAGGGCAGTCCCGCGACCACTTGGGTCAATCGCGACTGGAACCGTTCGCGGACCGATTCAAGGCGCGTGGTCAGGTCGGTGGACAGATCGACACTGTCCTCGATGGCAACGACGCCTTCGACGCGAGCGATCAGCGTCTTGAGCCGCTCGACCGTGGCCTGTTCGGTAACCTCGCCGTTCAGCGTGACAATCCCGGCATCGACTTTGGCATCAATTTTATCGAAGTCAGGGAGTTGCGCCAGAATGCTGGAAATCCTGTTAAGGATTGCCAAGTCCGTGTTGATGTTGTCATGAGTCGCGATCGCGCCACTGGGTGCGGATGGTTCAGGCGGCCCCTGCGCAATGGCAGGGGCCGCAAGGAAGCACAGCGCAATGAACAGGAAAACGCGGATCATGCCGGAAGCGGATCAGCCTTTGCCAGCGCATCGAATGCCATCAGGGACGCAATCAGCGCGGGCATCCGGTCCAGGTGGATCATGTTCGGCCCGTCCGAAGGGGCGTTGTCGGGGTCCTCATGCGTCTCGATGAAGACGCCGGCGACACCAAGCGACACGGCGGCGCGGGCCATGACCGGCGCAAATTCGCGCTGACCACCCGATGAGCCGCCTTGACCGCCAGGTTGCTGGACCGAATGTGTCGCATCCATGATGACAGGATAGCCCGTTCGCGCCATGATCGGCAGCGAACGCATGTCGGCCACCAAGGTGTTGTAGCCAAAGCTGGCGCCCCGTTCGGTCAGCAGAATGTTGTCATTGCCGGTCGAGGCGACCTTGTCGGCGACATTGGGCATGTCCCAGGGTGCTAGGAATTGCCCCTTCTTGATATTGATCACCGCGCCCGTCTGTCCGGCCGTCAGCAGCAGGTCGGTCTGGCGACAAAGGAACGCAGGGATCTGGATGATATCAACCGTCTTGGCGGCGCGAATGGCCTGATCCGCGTCATGGATGTCGGTCAACACGGGACAGCCAAGCCGTTCCCGAACCGTGGCCAAGATATCCAGGCCTTCCTCGATACCAAGGCCGCGCCGTCCCGAAAGAGAGGTGCGGTTCGCCTTGTCATAGGATGCCTTGAAGACAAAGCTGGCGCCCGCCTTGGCACAGGCCTCGGCCATCTGTTCGGCGATCATCATGGCGTGGTCCAGCGATTCAAGCTGGCAAGGACCGGCAATGACGGTCAGCGGAAGGTCGTTTCCGCAGGTCACCTGACCGATGCGGACGTGTTTGGGTTGGGTCATGTGGACACCTGTTCGCGAAGGATCGACGCCGTCAGCGACATCATCAGGTAGATACCTGAAAAGATGAGGAAGGCCACGATCGTATTCTGGAATGCCTTGGGATAGGTCGCCTCGTCCGGCGCAATCGGGGATACCGACAGCGACAGATAGCGGACCTGCTTGTTGGCTTCGATGCGGGCGGCCTCCATCTGGGCGGCGGATGCGGCCAGCATTTCTTGGCGGGTCGCCATCTCTGCCTCGGCCACGCGCAACTGGCCGCCGATGGCGGCAAGGGAGTTGCGGCTGTCGCTGCCTTGGGTCAGTTGCAGGCGGGTTTCAGCCACCAGCTCGCGCAGACGCTCGATATCGCCGCGGACGGCATCGACACGGCTCTGAACCGGACGGGCATTTGCCAGCAATTGACCAAGTTCAAGCTGCTTTGCCGTCAACTGGCTTTCCAGTTCGGTCACCTTGCCCATCACCACGCTGCTTTCGGCCACGGGGTCCAGAACGCCTAGGGTCTGCTGCAGTTCCTGCACCCGCTGCTGGGCTGCCAACATCTTCGCCTCGGCGTCCTCATAGGTCTGGATGGCACCGTCCATCTGATCGGCGCGCATCCGCGAAGTCATCGCATCAACCTGTTGTTCGGCATAGGAAATCAGTGCGCGCGAAAATTCGACGCTCAGCTGCGGGTCCGGGGCGATGACCTCCATGTTCAGCACGCCTTCGGTGGGATCATAGCCGATCTTGACCGAGTCTTCATAGACGTCGAAGGCTGCTTCGTTGGTGGCATCCGCCTCGAGGCGCTTGATGGGGTCGATGCTGGGGTCCTGATAGGCCCGCTTGAAGCCCTTGTCGGCGTCCAGGCGCAGCATCGCGTCGCGCGATGTCAGATAGCTTTGGACGGCGACGGAATCCGTGTTGGTGCCCATTCCCGATCCGCCAAGCAGGCTGCTCATGCCGCCACCGCTGCCGCCATCGGCGGTCTGGATCTGGAATTGCGTGAAAGTCGCGTAAAGCGGTGAAGCGACCCTTGCGTAATACCAGCCGACCGCGAATGTCGGGATCAGCACAAAGATCAGCAGGCGAAAGGCCAGCATCATCATTCGCTTGCGGCGACGACGTGCCAAGTCCTTCTGAATGCGATAGATTTCGGCCGCGCGCCTATCCTCGGTCAGATCCTCGCGCGAGGGAAGGGCCGGGGTCTTGCCGCGCTTGTCGCCCGGCGTCAGCGCGGGCAGGCCCGCAGGACCGCCCGACCGCAGTGCCGGCGTCGTCGCGGCCGGATCGCGGGGCGCATCCCCGACCTTGGCGCGGGTGCCCTCCGATGACAGGATGCGTCCCACGGCGCTGCGCTGCGACGGATCGATGCCGCGTTCGCGCAACCGCAGGATGGCTTCCTCGTTCGAGGCGAATTCGATCTGGTGCAGGGTGGCGATCCGCCCCGCGATGCGCAGCTGGCGTTCGGTCAGCTTTTCGGCCCGGATGGCCGCCAGCTGTTCCTCGGTGACGCCGGCGGCGGCGGGCTGCCCCGCTGCCTTTTCGGTCGCCCCACTGGCGCCTGGCCCTTTTTCGGGGCCGGTCATACGCAGATCGCCAAAACCGTCCTCGATCGGTTCGGTCGCCAGGAATTTCTGCATGCGCGCGTCTTCCTGCTGTTCGGCCGGGGGGGCGGGTTTGCGGCTGACCTCCAAGTGGACCTTGGGGGCGGCCTTGGGCTGCGGGGCGGGCGCGGTCGCAGGTTCGGGATCGTGGGTCCTTGAGGCGGTACCGGGGGTGACGGATTCCGAGATCGAGGCGTGGTAACGGCGCGCTTTAGGAGGTGTAGTCATAGTATTGCTTCGCCTCGTCCAAGGTCTCGAACATGTACAATTTGCCATCGCGCAGGATGGCGGCCCGGTTGCAGAACTTCTCGATCGTGGTCGGCTGATGCGATACGACGATGGTGGTCGCGGTCTTCAGCCGGTCGAACAGCACGCGACCCGCCTTGCGGTTGAATTCGGCATCCGTGGTCTGAGGCATGCCTTCGTCGATCAGGTAGATGTCGAAATCCAGGGCCAGCAACAGGGCAAAGGTAAAGCGCTGCCGCATGCCGCTGGAATAGGTGCCCACGGGCATGTCGAAATATTCGTCGATATCGGTCAGCCAGCGCGTGAAGGCGGACACGTAATCAGGGTCCAGCCCATAGATGCGCGCGATATAGCGGGCGTTTTCATTGCCCGTATGCCGCGTGATCAGCCCGCCCATGAAGCCAAGCGGAAAGGACACCCGGCAATTGCGCCGGATGCGGCCTTCATCGGGCTGTTCCAGGCCGCACATCATGTTGATCAGGGTCGTCTTGCCGGTCCCGTTCGGCGCCAGGATGCCAAGCGAATTTCCCAGCTCGACCTGAAACGAGGCGCGATCAAGGATGATCTTGTGCTGTTTCCCCGTCCAGAACGATTTGGAGACGCTGTCAAACTCTAGCATGGTGTTGAAATACCGAAAGAAAATGGGCACGAGGCACGCCATGCAGCAGGCCCTTGCCACACAGGGCGACATTAGGGCGACGGCCGGATGCTGTCTACCCTTGCAAGCTAGCCCTGTGGGCGTCACCCATGGCCAGCATCAATTGCCGTCAATTTAATACGAAATCACCGACAACTGCCCGACGGCAATGCCGAAAACCCGCCCGCTCATGGCGGTGCGGACGGTTCGGGAACCGTCGCCGATACGGGGCGGTTGCCCCTTTGGGATTGTCAAAACCGCCGGGTGCTTTAACCTTGGCGGCAGAACCGGGGTTCGCCACAGGGCATCCTCACCAAGAAATCAAGGGAGTATACCGCATGAGCAAATTGAAACCGATCCTGATGGGGGCGGCCTTCGCATTGTCCGCATCGCCGGTCCTTGCCCAGCAGGAACAGTTCATCACCATCGGCACCGGGGGTCAGACCGGCGTCTATTATGTCGTGGGCCAGTCGATCTGCCGCCTGGTGAACCGCCAGACCGCCGAAACCGGGCTGCGCTGCACCGCCCCCGCCACGGGCGGCTCCATCGCCAACATCAATGCCATAAAGGCGGGCGACATGACGATGGGCGTCGCCCAGTCCGACTGGCAGTTCCACGCCTATAACGGCAGCTCGGATTACGAAGGCGACGCCTTCGACAAGCTGCGCGCCGTCTTTGCCGTTCATCCCGAACCCTTCACCGTTGTCGCCCGCGCCGATTCCGGCATCGAGAATTTCGAGGACCTGAAGGGCAAGCGCGTCAACGTGGGCAACCCGGGTTCGGGTTCGCGCGGAACGATGGAGATCGTTCTGGACGCTATGGGCATGTCGATGGACGACTTCTCGCTGGCCTCGGAACTGCGTCCGGCGGAACAGTCGGCAGCCCTGGGCGACAACCAGGTCGACGCCATCACCTATACCGTCGGGCACCCCAACGGCTCGATCCAAGAGGCAACCTCGACCGTGGACGCCCGCCTGGTCACCGTCGCCGGCGATGCGATCGACAAGCTGGTCGAGGAAAATCCCTATTACGCCAAGGTCACCATTCCCGGCGGCATGTATGCGGGCAATGACGAAGGCACCGACACCTTCGGCGTCAAGGCGACTTTCGTGACCTCGGCCGACATCCCCGAGGAGACCGTCTATCAGGTTGTCAAGGCCGTCTTCGACAATTTCGACCGTTTCAAGGGCCTGCACCCGGCATTCGCCGATCTGCAGCCCGAGGAAATGATCGCCGACGGCAACAGCGCGCCCTTGCATCCGGGCGCCGAGCGGTATTACCGCGAGCAGGGCTGGATCGAGTGACCCTGATCTGAACGGGGCGGTCCTTCGGGGCCGCCCTTTTAGTAAGACGCCATGGTAACACCGGATCAACAAGGGGGCAGGATGGACGAAGACGACGCGAAGAAGCGCCAGCAGCAGGCCAGTGCGGTCGAAATGCAGGCCGCGGGCCGAGGAGAGTTGTCGCAGGCCGAGCTGGACGAACTGGTCGCCTCCTCCGATACGGGTGCGCGTACACCACCCGGTTTCGTGGGCAAGCTGATCCTGGTCGTAGCCTTCTGCTGGTCGCTGTTCCAGCTGTGGATCGCGTCGCCCCTTCCGTTCATGCTGAATTTCGGCATCATCAGCGCCACCGATGCGCGCGCCGTTCATCTGGCCTTCGCAATGTTTCTGGGTTTCATGGCCTATCCCGCTGAAAAGTCGCCTTTTCAGATCGGTCTGGGTATTGCGGTTCCAGTGCTGCTGTCGGGCCTGTTCATCTATGGCGCGCCCTCGGACATGCCGGCCTGGTTCATCGGGCTGGCAGGGGCCGGCATTGTCGCGGCGGTCCTGATGGGCAGCCCCAAGGCGCGCATTCCCTGGTGGGAATGGGTGCTGGCGATCCTGTCGGTCGTGGTGACGATGTATGTCTTCGTCTACAGCGATGAACTGGGCCGCCGCGTCGGCGCGCCGATCACGCCCGACCTGATGGTCGCCGTCGTCGGCATCCTGCTGCTGCTGGAGGCCACACGCCGCAGCCTGGGGCCGGCGCTGATGATCGTCGCAACTGTCTTTCTGGTCTATACCTTCCTTGGGCCCTACATGCCCTCGATCATCGCGCATCGGGGCAATTCCCTGACCGAGGTCGCCAACCACCAGTGGATCACCACCGAGGGCGTCTTCGGCATCGCCTTGGGCGTGTCCACCAGCTTTGTCTTCCTCTTCGTGCTGTTCGGCGCGCTGCTGGACAAGGCAGGGGCTGGCAACTACTTCATCCAGGTGGCTTTTTCGCTGATGGGCCACATGCGGGGCGGACCGGCCAAGGCGGCCGTGGTCAGCAGCGCGATGACCGGCCTGATCTCGGGGTCGTCCATCGCCAACGTGGTCACCACCGGCACTTTCACGATCCCGCTGATGAAGAAGGTGGGCTTCAGTTCCGAAAAGGCGGGCGCGGTCGAGGTCGCATCATCCGTCAATGGCCAGATCATGCCGCCCGTCATGGGGGCCGCGGCCTTCCTGATGGTCGAATATGTCGGCATTCCCTATTTCGATGTGGTGCGGCA
Source organism: Paracoccus sediminilitoris (assembly GCF_003259195.1). Classification (GTDB taxonomy): domain Bacteria; phylum Pseudomonadota; class Alphaproteobacteria; order Rhodobacterales; family Rhodobacteraceae; genus Paracoccus; species Paracoccus sediminilitoris. The sequence goes on along the minus strand of NZ_QJPK01000006.1, from coordinate 187,267 downwards.
CGCCTTCCTGCCCGCCACGATCAGCTATATCGCCCTGGTCTATATCGTCCATCTTGAGGCCATGAAGGCCGGGATGGAGGGTCTGCCGCGGTCCTATACCCCGCCGCCGATCCTGCGCCGCCTGCTGACCGCCGCCTTCATCATCGCGGGCATCTGCGCGCTGTCGATCGCGGTCTATTACGGCATGGGCTGGATCCGTCCCGCCTTTGGCGAGGCGTCGCCCTATGTGGTCTTTTCGCTGCTGACGGCGGCTTATGTCGGCCTTTTGTGGATCGCCTCGCGCGAGGAACCGCTGGAGATCGATGACCCGAACGAGCCGGTGACCGAACTGCCCCTGCCGGGACCGACGGTGCGGTCGGGCCTGCACTTCATCCTGCCGGTCGTGGTTCTGGTCTGGGCGCTGATGGTCGACCGCCTATCGCCGGGCCTGTCGGCCTTCTGGGCCACGGCCTACATGATCTTCATCCTGGTCACGCAGCGTCCGTTGATGGTGATGCTGCGCGGCAGCGACCGGACCGGCAACTCGACGACCGGCCATGCCATCCGTGCAGGGGTCAACGACCTGGTCGACGGTATGATCTCGGGCGCGCGCAACATGATCGGCATCGGCATCGCCACGGCGACCGCCGGCATCATCGTGGGTGCCGTAAGCCAGACTGGCGTCGGATCGGCGCTGGCCGATGTGGTCGAGGTCCTGTCGGGCGGCAACCTGCTGGCCATCCTGGGGCTGACGGCGGTCCTGTCGCTGATCCTGGGGATGGGTCTGCCGACGACGGCGAACTATATCGTCGTCTCGGCGCTGCTGGCGCCGGTCATCGTGACGCTTGGCCAGCAGAACGGGCTGATCGTGCCGCTGATCGCGGTGCATCTGTTCGTCTTCTATTTCGGCATCATGGCCGATGTGACCCCGCCGGTCGGGCTGGCGTCCTTTGCGGCCGCGGCGGTGTCGGGCGGCGATCCGATCCGCACGGGTGTCATCGCCTTCTTCTACAGCCTGCGGACGGCGGCCCTGCCGTTCCTGTTCATCTTCAACACCGATCTGCTGCTGATCAACGTGGACTTCATCCACGGCGTCTTCGTCTTCGTGACGGCGACGGTCGCCATGCTGCTGTTTGCGGCGGCCACGCAGGGCTGGTTCCTGGCGCGCAACCGCATCTGGGAATCCGCGATGCTGCTGCTGGTCGCCTTCACCATCTTCCGGCCCGGCTTCTTCTGGGAATATGCCTTCCCTTCCTATCAGGAACGCCCGGCGACGGAATTCGTGCAGGCACTGGAGAACAGCGAAGTCGGTGAAGGTCTGCGCCTGCGCATCTCGGGCCTGAACGAGATCGGCAGCCCGGTCGAATTCGTGGCCCTGCTGCCGGTGCCGGAAGGCGAAACCGGGCAGGACCGCCTGGAGGCCGCCGGGATCGAATTGCTGACCGACGGCGACCGCGTCGTCATCGACAACGTCGCCTTCGACAGCCCCGCCCAAGAGGCCGGCCTGGATTGGGACCAGACCATCCTGTCGGTCAATGCGCCGGTCGAGGCACCGTCGAAATACTGGATCTATATTCCGGCCTTCCTGCTGTTGATGCTGGTGGTCTGGGCGCAGCGGCGACGTCTGCCGTCCGACCCGTCCCCGCGAAAGGATCACGCCCATGCATGACAACATCCTGCTGCCTATCGATCTGCAGCACCCAGAAAGCTGGGAAAAGGCCCTGCCGGTCGCCAAGCGGCTGGCAGGGGATCAGGGGACGATCCACCTGCTGGGGGTTGTTCATGATTTCGGCAGCTCGATGGTGGCGACGTTTCTGCCCAAGGGCTATGAGACCCGCGTCCTTCAGGCCATGAAAGAGGCGCTGGACGCCTTTGCCGATGCGCAATTCGACGATCCTTCGCGGATCCGCACCCATGTCGGCCACGGCCATGTCGCAGAAACCATCCTGAAATCGGCGCGCAAGTATCAGGCAGACCTGATCGTGATGGCCAGCCATCAGCCCGATGAATTGCGCAGCATCCTGGTCAGCCGGGATGCGAATGCCGTGGTCCGCCATTCGCCCGTATCGGTCATGGTCGTCCGCTAGGCGCGGTTTCAGAAAAAGAACGGAAATATCAGCCAGATGACGACTGATCTTCACATCGCCCGCGCTGCGGTCAAGCGTCCCATCGCCCAGATCGCAGCCAAGCTGGCGCTGAGCGAGCGGCAGATCCTGCCCTATGGCCACGACAAGGCCAAGATCTCCCACGAGGCCATCAAGACGCTGGAGGGACGTGACCAGGGCAGGCTGATCCTGGTCACCGCCATCAACCCGACCCCGGCGGGCGAGGGCAAGACCACGACCACCGTGGGCTTGGGCGATGCGCTGAACCGGATCGGCAAGCGCGCGACGATCTGCATCCGCGAGGCCAGCCTGGGTCCGAATTTCGGCATGAAGGGTGGGGCCGCGGGTGGCGGTTATGCCCAGATCGTCCCGATGGAGGACATGAACCTCCATTTCACCGGCGATTTCCATGCCATCACCTCGGCGCATAACCTGCTGGCGGCGATGATCGACAATCATGTCTATTGGGGCAACGACTTGCGGATCGACACGCGCCGCATCACGTGGCGGCGGGTGGTGGACATGAACGACCGGGCGCTTCGCGATACGGTCGTGGGGCTGGGCGGCCCGATGAACGGTTATTCCCGCCAGACGGGTTTCGACATCACCGTCGCGTCCGAGGTCATGGCGATCCTGTGCCTGGCACGCGATCTGGAGGATCTGCAGGATCGTCTGGGGCGCATCGTCGTGGCCTATAACGACGACCGCAACCCCGTGACGGCGGGTGATCTGAAGGCGGATGGCGCGATGACAGTCCTGCTAAAGGATGCATTGCAGCCGAACCTTGTGCAGACCTTGGAAAACAACCCTGCTCTGGTGCATGGCGGCCCCTTTGCCAATATCGCCCATGGCTGCAACAGCGTCATCGCGACCAAGGCCGCGCTGCGGATGTCGGATTACGTCGTGACCGAAGCCGGCTTCGGGGCCGATCTGGGCGCCGAGAAGTTCATGAACATCAAATGCCGCCTTGCGGGGCTGGCGCCCTCGGTGGTGGTGCTGGTCGCGACGGTGCGGGCGTTGAAGATGAATGGCGGCGTCGCGAAATCAGACTTGGGCACCGAGGATGTCGGTGCCGTGACGCGCGGCTGCGCCAATCTGGGGCGCCATATCGACAATCTGCGCAGCTTCGGCGTGCCGGTCATCGTGGCGCTGAACCATTTCGCCGGGGACAGCCAGGCCGAGATCGCCGCCTTGCAGGATTATTGCGCGGCGCGCGGCGTGGATGCCATCGTTGCCCGCCATTGGGCCGAAGGTGGGGCAGGGGCCGAGGATCTGGCGCATGCCGTGGTCCGGATGGTCGATGAGGGCAGTCGTGGTTTCACGACCCTCTATCCCGATGAGATGCCCTTATGGGACAAGATCCAGACGATCTGCACCAGAATCCACCATGCCGACCACGCCGAGGCGGGGCCGGGGGTCCGCGAACAACTGCAAGCTTGGCAGGACGCGGGGCATGGCCATATGCCGATCTGCATTGCCAAGACCCAGTACAGTTTTTCGACCGATCCCGAGTTGCGGGGGGCACCCGAAGGCCATGTCATCCCCGTTCGAGAGGTGCGGCTGAACGCCGGCGCAGGCTTCATCGTCGCCATCTGCGGCCAAGTGATGACCATGCCAGGCCTACCGCGCCACCCGGCGGCCGAGGTGATCGGGCTTGACCCCGAGGGCCATGTCGAAGGCCTGTTCTAGGCGGCGGCCTCCATCCGATCGGCGGGTTCGAAGATCTGCGCCATCAGGGTCAGATGGTGAATATGGCTCATCACCCGTCCAAGCGGGGCGTCGTCGCTGTCGGCAATGGCGCTGCTGGCCAGCCGGTCGGACATGGCATGAATGGCGCGGGGCAGGGGCCGCATGTGAAAATGCGAGGCCAGACGCGTGCAATGCATGAAGGTCGCATCATCATTGGCGGTGGCCGCGCGAGCCCACAAGGCCAGCAGCGCGGGGGGCAGCGGGTCGCTGATGACGATGGGCCTGCCCTGCAGCCAGTTCAGTTCGGCCTGACCGACATCGTTCAGTTCGGGCACGTCATTCAACCTGATCCGGCTGCGCACATGCCGTGCCGAAATGGGGTCGCGAAAGCACAACGCGGCAAGCCGGACCGATTGCGCCGGTGACAGCACCCAATGGGAAACGCCAAGCGCGGCGATCTGGTCGCGTCCGGTCGCCCGGCCCAGGATGACGGCTTGCTCCAATGTCGGGGCGTCATCGGACAACCGCCGCAGGGCGCATTCGGCCAAGGTCCGCGCGGCCGCGTGGAACGGTCGGGCCTGCACCGGGCCGGTGACCCGCCCACGCCAGCGTCGATAGATCGCGCCCTGGATCGCCAGGATCGCCACCAGGGTCGGCATGATACCGGTAGTCAGTTCCTGCGGGTCGGTCGAGAAGCCGAGGCGATGGGGAAAGGACCCGTCGCCGCGCTGATACTGCATCAGTTCGACCACGGCATCGGTGGCATCGTGATCGGGGTCGACCAGTTGCAGGCAGAATGTGGTCAGTGCCACCGAACAGGTGCAGCGGTTCGCCAGCGCCCATTCCTCCATCTGTGTCAGGATGGTGTACATTCGCGTGATCGAGCGTTTGTCCGCCAGCCGCGGGCGCGTCCTGCCGAAATCGAAGACCTGAACCAAGAGGCGACCATAGGCCATCACCTGTTGGCTGGTCAGCTGGTTGATGGGGCGGGTCAGCGCGCGTTCGGCGACGCCGTGAAGGCGGTGGTCCACATCAAGCGCCAGCCGCTTGGACAGGGGGACGTTCTTGTCTTGGGCAAGGGTACGGCCAGCCAGCTGCCACAGCGGGTCCTGCGGCGTCAGGAAGATGCCCGCCAAAAACATCTGCAACGCCGCAGGGTCGCGTCCGCCCTGTACGCAATGCCTTGCGGCCTGCCGGATCATGTCGGGGGTGACGCGCCGCCTGACGATCACCTCCAGCGGCGAGGGGCGTCCACGCAAGCCTGAAAGGATGGGCCCCACGCGCGCTGCGGTCGCCAGGGCAAGCAGATCGGGATGATCGGGTCCGCAAAATTCGGGCAGATCCATGATCTTCTGGCGCAGCCATTCCAGGCCACGTGTGGATACCGTATGGGCCAGGTGTTCGACTGTCTGATGCATGGCAGGCTCTCCGATTTGAAGCCAGTGAACATGCCATGGCCGTCCTGGTTCAACAAAGGGATGCGGAAAATTCAAATCTTGTCTTACGGGTCACGCATTCCGGCGATTGCCATGCGTGATCGGGCAGGATAAAGCCGCGATCATGACCAATCGCGCCGAACTTCCGCCCGAAATTTCCCGCCGCCGGACCTTTGCGATCATCTCGCATCCCGACGCCGGAAAGACAACGCTGACCGAGAAATTCCTGCTTTATGGCGGCGCAATCCAGATGGCCGGCCAAGTGCGGGCCAAGGGCGAGGCGCGGCGGACGCGGTCGGACTTCATGAAGATGGAACAGGATCGCGGGATCTCGGTTTCGGCTTCGGCAATGTCGTTCGATTTTGACGGACATCGCTTCAACCTGGTCGATACGCCCGGTCACAGCGACTTTTCCGAGGATACCTACCGCACGCTGACGGCGGTGGATGCGGCGATCATGGTCATCGACGGCGCCAAGGGCGTCGAATCGCAGACCCGCAAGCTGTTCGAGGTCTGCCGTCTGCGCGACCTGCCGATCCTGACCTTCTGCAACAAGATGGACCGCGAATCCCGCGACACCTTCGAGATCATCGACGAGATCCAGGAGAACCTAGCCATAGACGTGGCCCCGGCATCCTGGCCCATCGGCGTCGGGCGCGAGTTCCTGGGCTGCTATGACATGCTGCACGACCGGCTGGAGCTGATGGACCGCGCCGACCGCAACAAGGTCGCGCAATCCATCGCCATCGACGGGCTGGACGATCCGCGCCTGGCCGACCATGTGCCCGAGCACCTTCTGGCGCAGCTGCGCGAGGAGATCGAGATGGCGCGCGAGCTGCTGCCCGCCTTCGACCGGCAGTCGTTCCTCGAAGGGCACATGACGCCCATCTGGTTCGGCAGCGCAATCAACAGCTTCGGCGTGCAGGAGCTGATGAAGGGCATCAGCACCTACGGCCCCGCGCCCCAGCCCCAGAACAGCGCCGAACGCGAGATCGCCCCCGAGGAGACCCGCGTCACCGGCTTCGTGTTCAAGGTGCAGGCCAACATGGACCCCAAGCACCGCGACCGCGTGGCCTTCGTGCGCCTGGCCTCCGGGCATTTCGAACGCGGCATGAAGCTGACCCATGTGCGCTCGAAGAAGCCGATGGCGGTGTCGAACCCGGTGCTGTTCCTGGCCGCCGACCGTGAATTGGCCGAAGAGGCCTGGGCGGGCGACATCATCGGCATCCCGAACCACGGCCAGCTGCGCATCGGCGATGCCCTGACCGAGGGCGAGGCGCTGCGTTTCACGGGCATTCCGTCTTTTGCGCCGGAACTGCTGCAATCGGTGCGGGCGACCGATCCGATGAAGGCCAAGCACCTGGAAAAGGCGCTGATGCAATTCGCCGAGGAGGGTGCCGCCAAGGTGTTCAAACCCGCCATCGGCTCGGGCTTCATCGTCGGCGTCGTGGGTGCATTGCAGTTCGAGGTTCTGGCCAGCCGGATCGAACTGGAATACGGCATCCCCGTCCGCTTCGAGGGGTCGCAGTTCACCAGCGCCCGTTGGGTCGCGGGTCCGAAGGCCAAGGTGGATGCCTTTGCCGAAAGCAACAAGGGCCATCTGGCGCACGACCATGACGGTGATCTTGTCTATCTGACGCGGCTGCAGTGGGACATCGACCGCATCGGGCGCGATCATCCCGACATCAAGCTGACGGCTACGAAGGAAATGATGGTCTGACATGAAAACGCCGGCGCGATCGCGCCGGCGTTTCGCATCAGGATCGGACAGGGTCAGACGACCTTGGCGTCCATCGTGATTTCGGCGTTCAGCAGCTTGCTGATGGGGCAGCCTTCCTTGGCCTTGTTGGCCACTTCCAGCACCTTGGCCTCATCGGCATCGGCGGTGATCTGGGTGGTCAGATGCGCCTTCTTGACGGCAAAACCGTCGCCCTCCTTGTCCATCGAGATCTTCGACGTCGTCTCGATGCTGACGCCCGTGACGCCTTCCTGTTCCAGCATCATGGCAAGCGCCATCGAGAAGCAGGACGCATGGGCTGCGCCGATCAGTTCCTCGGGGTTGGTGCCTGCCTTGTCCTCGAAGCGGGTGTTGAAGCCGTAGGGCTGGGCCGAGAGGGCGCCAGATTCAGTCGAGACCTGGCCTTTGCCCTCTTTCAGGCCGCCGTCCCATTTTGCAGAACCGGTACGATTGATCATGACAGGATCCTTCCTTGTTCGTCGTTTCGCCCGCTCAACGCAGCCCCCCGCCGGATGGTTCAGTCGGGCCCGATCAAGCGCTGGTGTTCGGCGATGGCATAGCGGTCGGTCATCCCCGAGACGTAATCCAGCACCAGCCGCGCCCGTTCTGTCCGGTCGTCCATCTGCTGCGCGATCTGCCCCCATTGATCGGGCAGCTTGGCGGGGTCGTCTAGGAACAGCGGGAACAGGTCGTGCAACATGCGCGTCACGTTGTTCCGTTCGACCACCACCGATGGGGCGCGGTACATGCGCTGGAACAGGAAAGACTTGATGGCCTTGATGTTCTGATAGACCGGCTTGGAAAAGCGGATGATCGGCCCGTCCATGTTGCGGATGTCGTCCACCGATTGCGGCTGCAGCCCGGTCAGGCGGTTCTGGGCGACGGCGATGACGTCCTCGACCATGACGCCAAACACGCGGCGCAGCGCCTCGTAGCGGCGGCGGGTGGGGTCCAGACCGGGGTAGAGTTGGTCGACCTCGGCGAAGGCCGGCCCGATGATGGGCAGTTCGGCCAGCTCGGCCTCGGTGAACAGCTCGGCGCGCAGCCCGTCATGCAGGTCGTGGTGGTTATAGGCGACATCGTCGGCCACGGCCGCGACCTGCGCCTCGGCGCTGGCATTGGTATGCAGTTCCAGGTCCCACTGGGCATTCACCTGCGCCAGGGCATAGGGCAGATCGCCGGTGATCGGGCCGTTATGCTTGGCAATGCCTTCCAGGCTTTCCCAGGTCAGGTTCAGCCCGTCGAAATCGGCGTAATGCCGTTCCAGCTGCGTCACGATCCGCAGGGCCTGCGCGTTGTGGTCGAAGCCGCCATAGGGGGCCATCAGTTCCGCCAGCGCGTCTTCGCCCGTATGGCCGAAGGGCGGGTGGCCAAGGTCATGGGCCAGCGCCACGGTTTCGGCCAGATCGGTGTTCAGCCCAAGCGCGCCCGCGATGGTGCGGGCGACCTGCGCGACCTCGATCGTGTGGGTCAGACGGGTGCGGAAGTAATCGCCGCGATAGGCGTCGCCGTCATGTTCGACGAAGACCTGCGTCTTGTGCTTCAACCGGCGGAAGGCGCTGGAATGGATGATCCGGTCGCGGTCGCGCTGCCAGGGCGAGCGGAAGGTGGACAGCTTTTCGGTGAGAAGCCGCCCGCGGCTGTCGGCGGGATGGCAGGCATATGGCGCGAGTGCAGTCACGGGGCAGGGCCCTTCCTTGCGAGTGTTCGTCCGAAACCCTATATTCCTACCCTACGGACGAAAACGGGAACGCCCCATGAACCTGCCGCCGAAAGTTACCGAACGCGCGTTTCAGCGCCTTGCCCAGATCAACGCCGACCGCGAGTCGCTGCCGCTTCGCGTGGCCGTGTCCGGAGGCGGATGTTCCGGGTTTCAATATGATATCCGCTTCGATCAGCCCGAGGCCGATGACCTGATCCTTGAAAACGATGGACAGAAGGTCGTCGTTGATCCGGTATCCCTGCCGTTCCTTGCCGGGGCCGTCATCGATTTCAGCGATGAACTGATCGGCGCGCGATTTGTCATCGACAACCCGAACGCCTCCAGCAGCTGCGGTTGCGGGACGTCCTTCTCGATGTGATCAGTCGCAGAACCTGCTGCGCGTCGTCAGGCTCTGGTCCAGATAGCGCAGCAGGATCCGGCGCCCGACGGCGTACTCCTTCTGGACGACGTCCCAATCCGCGATTTGGCAGATGACCTGATCGCGCCTGTCGGTCACCCGAAGCCCGCCATCGACAATGGCCACGGTCATCTGGTGGCCTTGCCGCCGATTGGCTCTGATGTCGAAATCCAAGGTCAGTTTGGCCTGCGTCCCGTCTGAAAATCCCGTATCGATGCCCTGCCAGTCACCGGGCTGCCCTGCGGCCATTGTCACCCGATGGGTGCCGGGCGGGACCAGCAGGCGAAAGAACTCTCCTCCACGCAGATAGCCGCTGATGACCGGCGCGTCGATCGCCGGATCGGTCAGGGCGATGCTGTAATCGTGGCCCGCATCGGTCCGGATCTGCAGCGGGATGGTCGCGGGCAGGGGGCCGTTCTTGGCCAGCAGCCCCGTCACGGGACGCGGGGCGGCATCGACCGCGCCGGGCAGCAGGGTGGCGACCAGCATCAGCGCGCGCAGCATCAGGGTCCTTTCGCGCTTGCGGTTGCCAAACACAGGGACCACGCTAAAGATGCAGCCATGAAAATCTCAAGCTTCAATATCAACGGCATCAAAGCCCGCATCCAGGCGCTGAGCGACTGGCTGGCCGCGACGGATGCCGACGTGGTCGTCCTTCAGGAGATCAAATCCGTCGACGAAGGGTTCCCGCGCGAACATTTCCAGGATCTTGGCTGGACGGTCGAAACCCATGGCCAGAAGGGCTTCAACGGGGTGGCGATCCTGTCCAAGCTGCCGCTGGAGGACGTGATCCGCGGCCTGCCCGGCGACGATGACGACGACCAGGCCCGCTATATCGAGGCGACGGTGGTCGGTGATCAGGCCGTGCGCATTGCGGGGCTGTACCTGCCCAACGGCAATCCCGCGCCGGGTCCGAAATACGACTACAAGCTGGCTTGGATGGAACGCCTGCGCCTGCGCGCGCTGGACCTGCTGGCGCTGGAAATGCCGGTCGTCATGCTGGGAGATTACAATATCATCCCCGAGGCGCGCGACGCGGCCCAACCGCAGAAATGGGTTGATGATGCGCTGTTCCTGCCCGAAAGCCGCGCCGCCTTCCGGACCATCGTCAACCAGGGTTGGACCGAGGCGATCCGCGCCCGCGACCCTTGGGCCACGCGCGGACCCTTCACCTTTTGGGATTACCAGGCGGGGGCGTGGAGCAAGGATGACGGCATTCGCATCGATCACCTGCTGCTGTCACCCCAAGCGGCCGACCTGATGTGCGAAACCGGCGTCGACCGCGAAGCCCGTGCCGGTGAAAAGCCAAGCGATCACGTTCCAGTCTGGGTGCGCCTGGAGGCCTAGATCACCAGGACGCCGGAATGCTTGGCATGGTGTTCCGGTTCGACATGGATGGTAATCTGGGCATCGGGCAGGTTGGATTTCAGCGACGCCTCGATCCGGTCGCAGATCGCATGGGCGTCACAGACGGTGGTCTGTCCGTCCACCACAAGGTGAAAGTCGATGAAGGTGACCGCGCCTGCATGACGGGTGCGCAGATCATGCGCTTCGATCGCGCCGGTGGCCTTGTCCGAGATGATGTCGCGGATCTGGCTCAGGGTGTTGTCGGGCACGGCCTCGTCCATCAGACCCGACAGCGACGCCGTCATCACCTTCCAGCCCGACCACAGGATGTTCACGCCGACCAGCATCGCCAGGATCGGGTCCAGCACCGCCCAACCGGTCGTCACGGCCAAGGCCACGCCCACCAGCACCCCGCCCGAGGAAATCACATCCGTCAGCAGATGCTTGCCGTCGGCCTCTAGTGCCGGGGACCGCAGCTTGCGTCCCTGGCGGATCAGCACGGCGCACCAGAAGGCGTTGATCAGGCCCGCGCCGGCGTTGATGGCCATGCCGATGCCCGCGTCCTGAATCACGACCGGCGCCTGGAAGGCACGCCAGGCTTCGGACAGGATCAGGATGGCGGCGACGATGATCAGCACGCCTTCCAGGACAGCGCTGAGGAATTCGGCCTTGTGGTGACCATAGGGGTGGCCCTGATCGGCGGGCCGCTGCGCGACCTTGATGGCCACCAGGGCGGCCAGCGCGGTCGCGACGTTCACGATGCTTTCCAGCGCGTCCGACAGCAGCGCGACCGAACCGGTCAGATACCATGCAAGGGTCTTGAGCCCCAGCACCATCAACCCCACCAGAATGCTGCCCACAGCGATTTTCAAGGTGCTTGACATGGTCCCGGTTCCTTTGTCCGTCAGCCCGATGTTAAGCGCCGAGCATCTGTCAGAATATGGTGTCGAACTCAACCCTCGGGGTCGCGTAAGCGCATCAATCGCCCGAGGCAAGGGAACCCAAACGATCGCTTGCGGTTTCTTGATTGACTAATCACTCAATTTACCGGATACTGCCGCCACACCAAATGAACAACGGCGCTGACGCGCTGTGCCGGCAACGTTTCGGCAGTTGTGCCTTTCGGTCGCGGCTGCGCTGAGGCGGGTCGGTCCCTGCCAAGACAAAATCCGAAGCAGAAAAGGATCGTCTATGACGCCGATCATTACAATTGCATATCTCAGCGTGCTGGCCTGCGCGCTGTTCGTCCTGATCCGCTGGCCTACCATGCGTGTGCAGGGGGAACAGCCCGTCGGCTTGTTCACGCTGATCGCCCTTCTTTTCACCGCCGGGCTGGACATGGGGCTGGTCATGCTGCCTCTCAGCGAATTTCCGGTCTACGAGGCGGATGAGGCCTTCGGCTTCACCAACGCCCTGGCCGTCGAATTTGGCATGTGGGGGCCCCTGGTCTGGCTGATGTATTTCGTCACGACCTTTTATTTCGTCGCCATCGAACCCCGCCTGAAGCTGTTCGAGATCCCGGTGGTGAAATGGATCTATAACCTGACGGTCATCGCGACCTGTTCCTTCACCTGCTATCTGTTCATGACGAACCTGCCGACCTATGCCCCAAATCTGCCCATGAACGTGGTCTGGGCCTTGGTGGTCGCGGTCATTGCCACCGCCGTCATCAGCAGCGGCGACATGCGGGTGATGAAATGGCTGGCGATCCTGTCCAGCTATGGCTTCGGGATGCTGGCCTTCACGGCGTTGGCAATGATCGCCTTCTTCTACAGCCGCGTGGGCATGACCGATTTCTATGCCAATATCGGGCTGTTGATGGATTACTTCGTCCATATCCGCCGCTTCGCGACCCCGATCTCGGATTACCACGAATTCTACCTGTTCTGGTGGTTCGCCTGGAGCATCATGATCGGCCAGTTCGTCGCCCGCTTCGTCAGCGGCCTGCGCGTCTGGCAACTGGCGGCGGCGATGGTCATCCTGCCGGCGATCCCGCTTGGCCTGTGGTTCTGTGTCCTGTTCGTTTATCATCAGGGGCATGTCGTCATTCCCGGATGGCTGAACTGGTTCATGATCTTCGTGGGCGTCGTCTTCGTGGTCAATTCGCTGGACAGCCTGATCCGCCTTTATTCGGCGAACCTGGACTGGTCGAGAGAGACGCTGGGGGACCGCAAGTATTATCCGTTGCATTTTCTGCTGCAGCTGGCGCTGGTCGGGGCCTATTTCTTCACCCCGTTCAAGATCCAGTGGGTCGGCCTGATCGTGGCGGGACTCTATGCGGTGATCTATGCGCTGCTGGTCATGCAGATCGGCAAGCTGTCGAAGCTGAGCGACAGGCAGGTCATCAAGCCCGTCACCTGACGCGACGGGAGGCGCCGCCCGACCCCGTGGGGTTGGGCGGCTGCCGCTTCGGCTGATCAATCGTCGTCGGGGCTTTCGCCATCATCGCCGAAGGCCGCGTCGTCGCTGTATTCGTCCTCGCCTTCATTGACATATTTGGCGCTGAGGGCGATCGAGTGATTGTCGTGACTGGGGTCCATCACGATGTCCGACGGGATCTCGCCAACCAGCCATTCGCGCAGTTCCTCGCGGATTTCCTCGCGATCCTGGCCCGTGACCTCGACGAGGTAGGAGACGAATGCGCCTTGGTCGCCGTCGATCTCGTCCAGGTCGCTGTCATCGACCTGCGGCCACTTGTCGACGATGGCCTCGTAGAATGCCGGCCAGTTTTCCTTAACGTGGTGCCACTTCATCAATAACCTCCTCCGGATATGCCGCCCTGGGACCAGCGGGCCACTCCGGTAATATCTTCGCCGATGCCGGCGATCGTGTTGCATCCGGCCAGCGTGATGCAGGCCAGCAATGTAACCCAAAACATGCGCATCAGTTCGTCTCCTGCCACCAGACTTCCGGTAAAAATCCCGGCCAGTCTCCGTAAATCGGTATTTCATCGGGGTATTTCAGCTCGGCCGAATGGGCCAGACGTGAAAACGGGGAAAAGTTGACCGGGATCACATAGCGTCCTGCGGTCAACACGCGGTCCAGCGCCTTGACGGCGGCGGTGTAGTCTTCGGCATCCTCCGCGGTGACCATGGCGTCGATCATCGCCTCGGCGGCGGGGCTGTCCATGCCCATCCAGTTGCGGCTGCCGGGCGTCGTGACGCCTTCGCTGCCCCAGTAAAGACGCTGTTCGTTGCCCGGTGACAGCGACAGGCCGCGTTCGTACCAGGTCATGTCGAACTGGTAATTATTGGTACGTTCCACGTATTGCGCGGAATCCAGCAGCGTGATCCGGGGGGTAATCCCCAAGGGACGCAGGGCCTCGACATAGATGTTCACGATCTGCTGGGTTTCCGACCCGGTGCGCATGGCGGACCCCGACTGGTTCAGCAGGATCTCGAAGGTGAAGGGACGGCCTTCGGCATCGGCAAGGCGCCCGTCCTGAACGGTCCACCCCGCATCCGCCATCAGCGCCAGCGCCCGACGCACGGCGGCGCGGTCCATCGGGCGTTCGCTTCCCTCGGGCAGGGCATATCCTTCGATCGTGCCGGGGGGCAGGTCGGCGGCAAAGGGTTCCAGCAGTTCGGCGACGCGACCCGATGCGGGCCCGTGCGACATGGCCAGAACCGAGTTCGAAAAATACGACGTGATCCGCGGATCGTCGCCGCCGTTCAGCGTGCGGTTGATGAAGCGATAATTGAACATCTCGATCATCGCTTGCCGGACGCGCCAGTCGTCGAAGATCGGATTGCGGGTGTTCATTACCAGACCCATGATCCCCGACGGGCGTTCATTGGGGATCTGGTCCTTGACGATGCCGCCCGATGTGGCCAGCGGGAAATCGTATTCGCTGTCCCAGTTCTGGGCCGACAGCTCGCGCCAGGCGTTCACCTCGCCAGCCTTGAAGGCCTCGAACATGGCATTGGCGTCGCCGAAGTAATCATAGCGGATGGTGTCGAAATTGTTCATCCCGGTCATCAGCGGCAGGTCCTTGCCCCAGTAGCCGGGATTGCGACGGAACGTGACGGCCCGCCCCGGATCGACCTTGTCGATCACATAGGGACCGGTGCCGATCGGGGGTTCCAGGCTGGAATCGCTGAAATCCTGACCCTCCCACTGGGCCTTCTTCAGGATCGGGCGCAGGCCCATCAGCAAGGGCAGCTCGCGGTCCTGTTCGGTGAAGGTGAACTTGACGCTGCGCGGGCCGGTCTGTTCCATGCTGGCGACCTTGGACCATGTGCCCAGATAGCGCGGATGACCCTTGGTCCCCAAGGTGCGATAGGACCACATCACATCTTCGACAGTGACCGGGCTGCCATCGGAAAACCGGGCTTCGGGGCGCAGTGTGAATTCGACCCAGGACCGGTCGGGGGCGGTGTCGATGGTTTCGGCCAGTAGCCCATAGACGGTGAAGGGCTCGTCGATCGAGCGCATGGCAAGGGTTTCGGTCACATGGACGCCCACGCCCCATGCGGCATTGCCTTTCAGAACCCAGGGTTTCAGGGAATCGAACCCGCCCGGTTCGGCCAGCCGAATCACACCGCCCTTGGGCGCCTTAGGATTTGCATAAGGAAGATGGGAAAAATCGGGCGAAAGGGCAGGTTTGCCATAGATTGCAAGACCATGTGAAGGTTCGGCAAGGGTTGTCAGCGGCATTGCTGCAACACCGCATGTCAAGGCCGCGATCACGGAAATGGCGCGAACCCTTCCGCAATTGTTAAGGATTTTTAAGATTCGCATCGCCCGCCGCCCCATTTGTCCTTGTTTGACCGCATTATCAACAGGCTCGCCAAGGGGGCGTCAACCAAGCGGTCAAGAACTGTGTTGGACTCGGGCGGTTCCTCGCGTATAAATAGGGCACTGCTCGATAGGTTTCTTGCCTGTATGAAACCTGCCTCATAACTTGCGCCCGCCTTGTGCGGGCGTTTTTTTTTGCCCATGCTGCGCCTGCAACATCGACCGGCCCCCGCGCGCCGGTCGGGCCAACCCCGAGGAGCAGCCGATGTTCGAGAAATTCCTGACAGGCAAGACCGCAATCATCACCGGATCGAATTCCGGCATCGGGCTGGGTGTGGCCCACCGGCTGGCCCGCGCGGGTGCCGATGTCGTGCTGAACAGCTTCACCGACAGCGTTCAGGACCACCAGCTGGCCCGCGACATGGCCGCCGAACACGGCGTCACCGTGCGGTACATCAAGGCCGACATGTCCAAGGGCGACGAATGCCGCGCCCTGATCGAACAGGCGGGGGCCTGTGATATCCTCGTGAACAACGCGGGCATCCAGCATGTCGCAGCCATTCCAGATTTCCCGGCCGAGAAATGGGATGCGATCATCGCCATCAACCTGTCATCGGCCTTTCACACGACGGCTGCGGCCCTGCCGATGATGCGCAAGGGGGGATGGGGGAGGGTGATCAACATCGCCTCGGCGCACGGCCTGACGGCCAGTCCTTACAAATCGGCCTATGTCGCCGCCAAGCATGGCATCGTGGGTCTCAGCAAGGTCACGGGGCTGGAAACCGCGCGCGAGCCGATCACCTGCAATGCCATCTGCCCCGGCTATGTCCTGACGCCGCTGGTCGAATCCCAGATCCCGGACACGATGAAGAAATACGACATGGACCGCGACGAGGTGATCGAGAAAGTCCTGCTGGAACGCCAGCCCTCCAAGGAATTCGCCACCACCGATCAGCTGGGCGACACGGCTGTCTTCCTGTGCAGCGACGCGGCGGCGCAGATCACCGGCACCACGATCAGCGTTGACGGGGGATGGACGGCCCTGTGACGGAACCGGCCCCTCACGTCGGCGTTACCCGTCATATCGCGTAAGGAGTAGCGCAATGAAGGGTATCGTGGCTTGGTTTCTGGGCGTGCCGGTTGTCGTGATCGTCGTTCTGTACGTTCTGGGCATCTTCTGATGCAAAAAGGGCGCCCTGCGATTGCAGGGCGCCCTTTAGTCACGATGGCCCGGCCAAGGCCTATTGCAGGGCGGTCTGAATGCTGGGGATGTCGGAATTCGTCATGGTCTTGGCGATTTCCTTGCGCAGGCGTAGCTGCAATTCCTTGTGGTAATGCTTGCGCATCACGCCAAGGGTCGACGGATCGGCGATGATCGCCACGTCATCCATGCCTTGCTGCAGCATCAGCGTGTTCAGGTGATGCGTTAGATCCACGGCGAAAGCGGCCTCGTCGTTTTCGTCATTCGGCGCGGCCTCATCGGGGATCGCCATCTGGGACGGCTTGGTCAGCGATGCAGGGGTCACCTGATCGGTCTGCGAAAGTTCGATCCCGTTTTTGGCGGTGTTGCGATAGATCGTCGCGGAATGGCCGTCAGCGACGACCACCATGGTGTTATGGGGCAGCATGAGAGGTCCTTTCCTTGGTCTTCGTTCGGGACCCAACGCCGTCCGATCAACGCAGGTTGCACCCCTCGCAGAACCGACAGATGCGTGACACCGCATTGCGCAGCACGTCATCCGCCGTTGCATAGGAGATGCGGAAATGCGGGCTGAGCCCGAAGGCCGCGCCAAAGACAACCGCCACGCCTTCTTCGT
Organism: Paracoccus sediminilitoris; assembly: GCF_003259195.1. Lineage (GTDB taxonomy): Bacteria > Pseudomonadota > Alphaproteobacteria > Rhodobacterales > Rhodobacteraceae > Paracoccus > Paracoccus sediminilitoris. Next base: position 170,299 of record NZ_QJPK01000006.1, on the reverse strand, counting down.
CCAGCAGGGCATTGGCGAAGGTCTCGTCATCGGTGATCACCGTGCCTGCCGCCGTGGTGGCACCGATCAGCCCCGCGATCGACGGATAGACATAGAACGCCCCTTGGGGCACCGGGCAGTCCAGCCCCGGACAGTCGTTCAACCCCGCCACCACCAAGTCGCGACGCCGCTGAAAGACCGCCCGGCTGTCGTGGATGTAATCCTGGGGGCCGGTCAGCGCGGCTTCGGCTGCATATTGGCTGACCGAACAGGGGTTCGATGTCGATTGCGACTGCAGCTTGGCCATGGCCCGGATCAGCGGTTCGGGGGCCGCGCCGTAACCGATGCGCCAGCCGGTCATGGCATAGGACTTGCTGACGCCGTTCATGGTCAAGACGCGCTCCTTCAGGCGCGGTTCGACCTGCGCGGGCGTACAGAATTCGAACCCGTCGAAGACCAGGTGCTCATAGATGTCGTCGGCCAGCACCCAGACTTGCGGATGGCGCAAAAGCACATCGCACAGCGCCTGCATCTGGGCGCGGTCATACCCCGCGCCTGACGGATTGGACGGCGAATTCAGGATCAGCCACTTGGTGCGGGGCGTGATCGCGGCCTCCAGCGCCTCGGGCGTCAGGCGGAAACCGCTGGTGATGTCGCATTCGACCACGACCGGCGTGCCGCCCGCCAGCAGCACCATGTCGGGATAGCTGACCCAATAGGGGGCCGGCACGATCACCTCGTCGCCCGCATCCAGCGTGGCCATCAGGGCGTTGAACAGGATCTGCTTGCCGCCCGTGCCGACGGTGATCTGCGAAGGCGCGTAATCCAGCCCGTTCTCGCGCGCGAACTTGTCGGCGATGGCGCGTTTCAGCGACGGCGTGCCGTCCACGGCGGTATAGCGGGTCTGGCCCGCGTCGATGGCGGCCTTGGCGGCGTCGCGCACATGCAGGGGCGTGTCGAAATCGGGTTCGCCCGCCGACAGCCCGATGATGTCGCGTCCCTCGGCCCGCAGTTCCGCCGCACGGGTGGTCATGGCGATGGTGGGCGAAGGCTTGATGCGGGCAAGCCGGTCGGAAATGAATGCCATGATGGACCTGTCGTTGTTTGAACTGGGGACAGTGTTGGAATACGCTTTGGCGATATATGCCACAAGCAGGGGTTTGATCACGATGGACAGCTATGCCGAACCGGTGGCGACGATGGGCGACCGCTTGACGGCCGCGCGCGAAGGCGTGGGCCTGGGCATTGACCAGATGGCCGAACAGCTGGGCCTTCGCCCCGAAACGCTGGAAGGGTGGGAGGTCGATCAGGCCGAACCCACGCCCTCGATTCTGGGGCGGATCGCCGCGATCGCGGGCGTTTCCCCCGTTTGGCTGTTGACGGGAGAGGGGCCCGGGCCGCAAGACACCGCTGCGGGACGGGCCCTGCGGTCCGAGCTTCGCCAGTTGCGCCAGCTGCTGGCAGAGGCCTGCGCCCGCATCGAACGCATGGAAGAGGCTTTGGGTCATGGCTGAGACAATGGAAACCCCCGAAAACCGGCTGAAGCGCCTGCATATGCGCAGCTGGCGGCGCGGCATGAAGGAGATGGACCTGATCCTGGGCCATTTCGCCGATGACCAGCTGGCCAGCCTGTCGCCCGCGGATCTGGACCTGTACGAGCGCATGCTGGCCGAAAATGACCAGGACCTCTACCTGTGGGTCACGGCAAGAATCGGGCAGGATACGCAGGGCGTGCGCGATCCGGCATCCGCGATGTTCGCGCCCTTGCTGGACCGCATCGCCGGGCATGCCGGTGAGAGATTCGCAGCAGATCGCTAAAATTGTTCCTGAATTCACAGGCATGGCGGGGCGAAATTAACTGAAGATTTTCTTTTGTCCTTGATTGTCGGGTCATGACGAACAGGACAGGACATCTTACCGCCATGCTCGCACACGCCCCTCGCGACCCGCGCCCGACCAAGGAACACGGCCAATTCCCGGACGACATGTCCGACATGACCGTCGCCTATCTGGAATCGCTCCAATTGCTGGAGCGGATGCACCGGCTGATGCTGGACACCATCAAGGACGAATTCGAACGTCTGCACCGTGGCGATCTGACGCCCGTGCAGGCCATGATCCTCTATAACCTGGGCGAGGCCGAGGTTTCCGCCGGCGAATTGCGGTCGCGCGGCATGTATCAAGGTTCGAATGTCAGCTATAACCTGAAGAAGCTGGTGACGATGGGCTATGTCCATCACGAACGCTGCGATGCGGACCGGCGTTCGGTCCGGGTGCGTCTGACGCATGAAGGACAGCGCGTGCGCGACATGGTGCGTGCCATGTTCATCCGCCATGCCGAAGGTCTGGCGATGTCGGGCGTTCTGGAGGATCCGATGCTGGACCTGGTCAACCTTCAGAACCGCCGCATCGAACGGTACTGGACCGAGCAGATCCGCTATATCTACTGAGGTGTCGCGCGCATCCTTTCAAATGCGCGCGGGGCCGCCTTACCAGCTGCCGGTGTTTTCCATGCTGGACCAAGGTTCCTGAGGGGGCAGGGCGTCCCCTTCCTGCAACAGCTCGATCGAGATGTTGTCGGGGCTGCGCACGAAGGCCATGTGTCCGTCGCGCGGGGGGCGGTTGATCGTCACGCCGGCATCCTGCAGCTTCCGGCACATCTCGTAGATGTTGCCGACGCTGTAGGCCAGATGGCCGAAATGACGGCTGTCCGAGGGCAGGCCGTCGTCGCCGTCCCAGTTGTAGGTCAGCTCGACCGGGCATTCCGGCTGACCTTCGGGCGCCATGAAGACGAGCGAGAAGCGACCCTTGTCATTGTCGATGCGGCGGGTTTCCTTCAGGCCCAGCAGGCCGAAGAATTCCATCGTCTTCTCCAAGTCCTTCACGCGGACCATCGTATGCAGATAGCGGACTTTCATGGGATCTCCTGTCTTGTCGCGCGCAGGGTGGCACGCACCTTCGGGCTATGCAACGTCGCCCGGCGCAGCGCGGTTGCAGCCAAGGCGACAGCATGGCAAAGGAAGGCTTGCCATCCAAGAGGTCCCCAATGCCCCTGACGCCCGAACAGCAGGCCCAGATCGACGAACAGCGCCAATCCCCCCGCCAGACCCTGCGAACCGTTGCCGACGGGATGGAGCAGCATCTCTTTACCGCCTATCCGGTGCTGGATCATGGCTTCGTGCGGGTCATCGACTATATGGGCGACGATGCCGCGATCTGTCAGGCGGCCCGCGTCAGCTATGGCCGGGGCACCAAGTCGGTACAGAACGACGAGGGGCTGATCCGCTACCTGATGCGCCACTGGCACTCGACCCCGTTCGAGATGTGCGAGGTCAAGCTGCACGTCAAGCTGCCGGTCTTCGTCGCGCGCCAGTGGATCCGCCACCGCACTGCGAATATCAACGAATATTCGGGCCGCTATTCGGTCATGGACCGCGAATTCTATATCCCGGCCGAAGACAAGCTGGCCGCGCAGTCTAGCCAGAACCATCAGGGACGTGGCGAGGTCCTGCAGGGCGAGGAGGCGCAGCGCGTGCTGAACCTGCTGCGCGAGGATGCGATGCGCAGCTATGACAATTACGAATCGATGCTGTCGCAGGATGGTCAGCAAGGACTGGCGCGGGAACTGGCGCGGATGAACCTGCCCACCAACATCTATACCCAGTGGTACTGGAAGGTCGATCTGCACAACCTGCTGCATTTCCTGCGCCTGCGCGCCGACAGCCACGCCCAGTACGAGATCCGCGCCTATGCCGACGTCATCTGCGACATCGTCAAGGATTGGGTGCCGGCAGCCTTCGGCGCCTTCCGCGATTACCGCATGGATGCCGTCAGTCTGTCTGCACAGGCCGCAGCCGTTCTGAAGCGACGCCTGGCGGGTGATACCGTGACCCAGGAAGACAGCGGCATGGGCGCGCGGGAGTGGCGCGAATTCCAGGACGTCTGGGGCTGAAGCACCAAGACACGTTGATGACTGCCCCCGGCGTCCTCTGACGCCGGGTGCTTTTTTCGCTGCGTTTCGCGGCATGATCAGCACGAAAAACATGCCTGGCGGTTTTCATGCGCACAAGATCAGGCATCCGGGGCGTCGTCGTGATCCGGATCACTGGTTGCGCAATGGTGCTTGCTCCTACCGACCCAGATTTCATCTGGGCCGACAGCCCCGAACGGGGTTTTATGGTGCGGACATCGGCGGCTATCCTTGGTGTTGCTGGGCTTTCTGGTGCTGATGAATCCCATCGCCATCTTTTTGCGAAACAGGTTCGAGCGCCGCTCGTAACCGGGCCGCCCGAAGACATGACCATGTAAGGCACGACCCGGACGGAAGGCGCTGAGGTGGGGATGGTCGTTCAAAAGCCCAACCCCTTCCCCAAGTTGTTCTTCGACAATGTGGCCTATGGCCCGCACATCCCCGGCCTGGCCCGCAACGAGGCCAGGCCGGAGGAGATCGTCGAAGGCAGCCTGCGCGTCGCGGCCCTGTGGACCGAGGTCAAGGACCGCCTGCGCGACCCGGGCACAGGCTACGCACTCGGCTAGGCAATTCGGGTCGACAGCGCCGAAAGCCCCTCGATCCGAACCTCGACCACATCGCCCCGCAAGACGGCCCCAACGCCCGCCGGTGTCCCCGTGAAGATCACGTCGCCCGGCGCCAGGCGCACCAGTCCCGACAGATGGCTGATGATGACGGCCACGGGCCAGATCATCTGCGACAGGTCGGTGTCCTGGCGGATGTCGCCATTGACCAGCAGCTGCATCCGCCCCCTGTCCATCGGTCCGGTCAGGTCGGCCCGGTGAAGCGGGCCGCAGGCCGCCGACAGGTCGAACCCCTTGGCCATGTCCCACGGACGCCCGGCCTTCTTGGCCTGCGCCTGCAGATCGCGGCGGGTGAAGTCATTGCCCGCCGCATAGCCCCAGATCAGCGCGGTTGCGTCATCGGGCGCGATGTCCGCACCGCCTGCCCCAAGTGTGACGACCAGCTCGGCTTCGTAATGCAGGTCCGACGTGGCGGGTGGGTAGGGCAGGTCGGCCCCATCGGTCAGCACGGCATCGGCAGGCTTGGTAAAGAAGAAGGGCGGTTCGCGGTCGGGGTCATGGCCCATCTCTCGGGCGTGGTCGGCATAGTTGCGCCCGACGCAAAAGATGCGGCGGACCGGAAACCGATTCGCACTGTCATGGATGGGCAGGGTGGCTTGGGTGACGACAGGCAGCTTCATGATGCGAACAGCCCGTCGAAATCGGCGAAACCCTTGATCTCGATCGGGTTGCCGGCGGGGTCGAAGAAGAACATCGTCCGCTGTTCGCCCGGTTCCCCCTGAAAACGGATGACCGGCGGAATGTCGAACGCCACCCCATGCGATTCCAGCCGGTCGGCCAGCGCCAGCCAGTCGTCCAGCCGCAGCACCACGCCCATATGCGGCATCATCACCATGTGGTCGCCCACCTTGCCCGTCCGCGTCGTGGCGAAGGGCTGGCCCAGATGCAGCGACAGCTGGTGGCCGAAGAAGTCGAAATCGACCCATGTGTCTGTGGACCGCCCCTCGGCGCAGCCCAGCACGCCGCCATAGAATTGACGCGCCTGGTCCAGATCGGTGACGTGGATGGCAAGGTGGAACAGGGACTTCATCGCGCTCTCCGGGCTGTGATCTGGCGCATCGTGATGCAGGACGTGCAAACTGTCCACTAGGCGGAGTGATCCATGATCGTATCCAGCACCTGCGCCGCGATCCGGGCCGTGTCGTTCCAGCTGGGCAGGGCCAGGCCGGCCTGCTGCGCGGCATGCGCCTTGGCTTCGCGCAGATTGGTGTCTTCCAGCATGCGCCGCAGGGCGGCCGACAGGGCGTCGGCGTCACCGGGCGGAACCAGCAGACCGGCATCGGCAGGCACGGTCCCGGGCACGGCCCCCGCCGTCGTGCTGACGATGGGCAGGCCGTGGGACAGCGCCTCGTCGAAGACGATGCCATAGCCTTCGTAGCGTGTCGCCAGCGCAAAGACCGATGCCTGGCGATAAAGACTTTGCAGCCTGTCGTCATCGACCCGGCCAGCCAGCGTGATCCGATCCGCGGCCGCGCTGCGTCCGATCTGGTCGCCAAGCTGCGCCACATGGGCATCGTCCCACGGGTTGCCGACGATCTGCGCCTGCCAGTCCAGATCGGTCATCATGTCCAGCGCCCGCACCAGCACGTCATGCCCCTTACGGGGATGCAGGATGCCCACAGACAGGATCAAGGGGGGATCGGCTTTTGCGGTCTGGGCGGCCCGGGCCGCCTTCGTGCCGGGTCTTGCGATGGTGATGCGATCGGCGGGCACGTCATAGCGCTGGATCAGCATGTCGCGGGTATGGGGGCTGGGGACAAGGACGTGCCGGGCCTGCGCCAGGTTGGCGCGCTCGGTCCGCAGCAGATGGTCCGCCAGGGGTTCGGGCAGGGCGCTTTCCTGGGCCAGGGGATGGTGGATCATGGCGACGATCGGCGCGCGAACCGATGTCAGGGCGACCGGATCCAACGCACCGAAGGCCAGCCCGTCGATGATCACGGGTTGATCGGCAGGCAATGCACGCAGCTGGTCGATGGCCTGCGCCATATCGGTGGCATCGGGGGTGGGAAAGCTGTCGGGCAGTTCCAGCACCTGGACCTGACGTCCCTGACCGCGCAATCCCTGCACCAGTTGGTGATCATAGAAATATCCGCCGGTCAGGGTGGTGATGTCGCCGGGCAGGGCGAATGTCGCGGGTCGGGTCATGGGTCCACCGTCAGGCTGCGTTCAGGAAAGGTGTCGCCGCTTTTGCGCCGCAGTGCCAGCACCAGCAAGCCGGGCAAGGTGCTGGCGAGGAACAGAAGGCCGAAGGCCGTGCTGGCCGCCAACCCGGCCGAGGCGCTGGCGCCGATGACCGGAAACAGCGTGGCCGCGGCACCTTCGCGCAGGCCCCAGCCGCTGATTGTGACGGGAATGATCATCGTCAGTAATATCAGCGGCACGAACAGGGCCGCCTCTGTCGCGGCCAGTGGGGTGCCCGTGGCATCGGCGCAAAAGGCGAAGGCCGCTATGTTCGTCCCGGCGATCGCAAGGTTCAGGCAGACCTGCAGCGGCAGGGCGCCGCGTCCCACCAAGGCCGGGCGGGTGATGCGCATCCAAACGCGCCAGCGACCCGGGATCAGCAAGGCCGCGCCGATCACCGCCGCGCCAAGGCAGATCGCGCCGATCAGGCCCGTGATGGCCGATGGCAGCTGCGGCCCGCGATAGAGCAGGAATGCCGTCACCATGATCGCCAGCAGGGCCATCTGGCCCAGGGCGCGTTCGACCACGACAGCGGCGCCCGCGCGGCGCAGCCCTCCGTCGTGGCGCGCGCGGTAGGCGCGACCCGCATCGCCCAGGACACCGCCCGGAAGGGACTGGTTCACGACCTGGCCCAGGTAATATTCGCGGATCGCCCGCCCCAGGGTCAGGCGCTGGCCAAGGCGGTTGGCGGTGAACTGCCAGCGCCAGGCCGACAGAAGCGTCTGCAGGGTCAGCGCCACAAGACTGGCCGCCAGCCAGACGGGATCGGCCGCGCGCAGCAGCGACCAGGCCTGACCGCCATCGAACCCCGCGAAAAGCAGGCCAAGCAGCAGCAGGGCAGTCAGCAATTTCAACGCTTTGGACAGGTGCACGCGGCGGATCATGCCGGGGGAACGTGATCGGGGGCGGAAAAGCTCCGCAGCACATTGTCGCGCATGGCCTCCATCGGGATGGGGGCCATGTCGGCGGGCGGGATCAGCCCCGGCACCAACCCCCATTCGGCCGTGCGGGTGACAAGGTCGGCCGGGCCGATGACATGGATCGGGACCTGCCGTCGTTCATCCAGTCCGATCGAGCTTGCGGCCTGATGGTCGCCCAGGAGGATCATCAACGGTGGATCCTGGGCCTGGCGTCCGGCGTATTCGGTGACGGCCTGCAGGGTATAGTCGATGGAGTCGCGGTAATGCTGGCGGACGGTCTCGCGGTCGGCCCAGACCTCGCGCGGGGTGGGGCCGGCGGTGGCGCGGGCGTCGAAGACGCTGCCGTCACCGACCTGGTCCCAGGGGATCATCCGGGCGATGGGCGTCCAGGGGGCGTGGGACGAAATCAGCGCCACTTGCGTGAAAAGCGGACGGGGATCATCGCCTGCCGCGCGGATGCGGTCAGTGGCCGTCAGCGTGAACTGATCGGGCATGGTCACCCAGTTATAGGGTTCGCCGCGATAGCCCAGGTCATCGGCCGCCAGCACGTCGTCGAACCCCATGCGTGTGCCTTCGGGCCAAGGGCGCGTGATGGCGGGCATGACGGCGGCGGTCCGGAACCCCGCATGGCGCGCATGATCGAACAGCGTCCAGCGATCGCTGGCGACCGAGGCCTGATAGCGCGTCTGGTCGCTGATATCGAGGCCGTTCATGAAGGTGGCATGGGCCAGCCAGCTTTGCCCGCCATGCGTGGGCGAGGTCAGGAAGCCCGACCGCATCGCCAACCCCGCATCCGACAACCGCGTCTGGGCCTGTCGCAGCGTCGCCATGTGCAGATCGGCATAGAAGGGCGTGTCGAAGCTGGTCCGGCCATAGCTTTCCAGAAAGACGACCAGCACGTCCCGGTCGATCAGCGACAGGGGCGAGGACAGCTGTCGCATCGGGTCCTCTGCGCTTTGGCGCCGGAAATCGGCAAGCTGCGTCACGGTTCTGGCAGCCAGCTGGATGCGGTCCCGCGCGAAACCCAGGTTCGGCAGGGCCGGGTTGATCGCCGCCAAACCGGCAAGGCCCAGCACCGGCAGGATAGCCCCGGTCCCGGCCCGGCGAAGGGTGCCAAGCGACCACCACAGGCCCAGCATCATCACGGCCATGCCCAGCAATGCCGCGATGCAGGCCGCGATCGCCCCCGCCACCCCGATCGTCGATGCCAGCAGCCGGATCAGCGCGTCGATCAGCGGCAGGTCGGCGATAGGATTGAAGGTGCGACCAAGGCTTTCGCCCATGGTCAGATCGGCCAATCGCAGCACCGCAATCAGTGTCAGCGCCGCCGTCGCCAGCCCCTGCAGCAGCCGCCCCAAGGCGCTTCTGCCACACAGGATCATGACCGATGCCAAGGCCACCACGTCCAATCCCGGCAGCGCGCGCAGATCGGGCAGGACCGTCACGGCATGCAGGAACAGCAGGGCGACCAGCAGGCGGATGACCGGGGCGGGGCGGGTCACCGGTGCGCCCTCAGCCACAGAATGTCGCGCAGGAAGGACCAGATCAGCGCCGCCGCGGCGATGCGGGCCAGGATGATGCCCATATCCTCGGACAGGACCGGGGGTTGCAGCGCGATCAGGGTTGCGATCTGCAGGACGCAGATCGCCTTGCGCCGCCAGCTGGGATAAAGCGGTTCGGCCAGCCAAGGCAACAGATGCGATGCGCCGACGAACAGATAGCGCATGATCCCCAGGACCAGGATCTCGGCGCCCACGGGACCGCCGCGCAGGGCGTGCAGCGCCAGGATCAGCGCCAGCGCGGCATCGACCTCCATGTCGAAGCGCGCCCCGAAATCGGAACACAGGCCCTGACGCCGCGCCAGAAATCCGTCGACGCCGTCCAGCGCCAGCGACACCGCCGCGATGCCCGCCACCGTCCAGCCGGTCACAGGCCCCGTCACCACCGCGGCCAGCAGCGCCGCGGCCAGCGACATCCGCATCAGGGTGATGGTGTTCGCAGCGCCAAAGCGCCCATGCGGGTAATGGCGCTGCACCAGCCGCATCACGACCAGCAATCCCGGCAGGAACAGGGCCGGGGCCAGAAGAACCGGGTCCTGGTCCATCATCAGACCCGTCAGCCATGTCAGGACGATAGCTGCAAGACCAGCGGGAACCGTACCCGATGGCAGACAGGCGGCAGGGGCGACTTCGGGCGGAGCGGTCATGGGAGCGGCCTTGAATGCATCACGCAAGGATATGTCCGGCCCGAGCCGCGTCAAGCGAAGGCTTGCCCTATGGCGATCTCGTGATAGCATCGGGAAATCACAAGGTTGCAGGTGCTGGATGGCTGACAGGGAACCCGGATATGGCGTCACTGCACGGCTTCTGCACTGGTCGGTCGCCGTGATCGTGTTGCTGATGATCCCCGCGGGGTTGATCATGGTGCGCGACGGTTTGCCGCGGGCGCTGCAGGACGGGTTGTTCCTGTTCCACAAGAATGCCGGCGTCATCGTGATGCTGATCGTCGCGTTCCGTGTTCTGTGGCGGGCAACCCATCCCGCGCCGCCCCTGCCGCCGCAGATCCCGTCATGGCAGCGCCGCGTCGCCGCCCTGTCGCATCTGGGGCTCTATGTGCTGCTGGTCGTGATGCCGGTGACGGGTTATGTCCGCGTCCGGGCCGGAGGCTTTCCGATCGAGGGCTTGGACGCGATGGGCATCGGGTCGATCATTCCCCGCAGCAAACCCCTGGCCGAAACCGCCAGCGACATCCACCAGGTCGCGGCCTTCCTGCTGATCGGGCTGCTGGCCCTGCATGTCGGTGCGGCGCTGCGTCATGCCCTGATCCGCCGCGACGGGGTCTGGTCGCGTATGTGGCCGATTGCCCGGCGGCACTGACGCGGCGGCAGTCGGGACCGCTTTCCAGTCGACTTCGATGCAGGGCAAGATTAGAATGCGGCCACTGATAACGTCGGCTGGGTTCCGCATTCCGTGTCGGATTATCATTTATTTATCAACATGGATCGAACGAAACGGCGCCTTTCCGCGTTCGACGGGAACCGTCGATCCGACAGACCGCGCCGATCCCTGCAGGAGCCCTCGTGACCGATAACAAGAACCTGACGATCCTTGCAACGGTCGTGCTTGCCCTCGTGGGTGTTTTTGCCTTGGACCTGGCCTTTCCCTTGGGGACGGCGGTCTGGATGATCTATCTGTTCCCGCTGATGCTGTCGTTTTTGTGCCCGTGGCCCATCGCGCCCGTGCTGGTCGCCTTGGCGGCCTGTCTGGGCATGGGCATCGGGTTCTTCTTTGACGAGGCCGTCTTCGGCACGGCCGTGGCGATCGCCAACCGGACGATGGCAGGGGTGCTCTTCATTGTTTTAGGGATCGCTGGGCGGGGCATGGTGCGCAACCGCGAAAGGCTGTTGCACAAGGAATGGGTCCAGCAGGGACAGGTTGCCGTCGGTCGAGCCATCCAAGGAGAGCTGTCGGCCGAGCGTTTCGGCCAGCAGGTCCTGCGCAGCTTGGCGCAGCGCGCCGATGCCCGCGCCGCCGTCATCTATGCGCGCGAAGGCGACGGCCTGCAACGGCTGGCCAGCTGGGGCGTCGACGAGGCTGCCCTGGCCAACCGCATGCCTCTCGCTGAAGGACATCTGGGCCGCTGCATCAGCGAAGCTGCGATCCTGGACATGGATCTTCCCCCCGAGGCGGCATTGGGATGGTCCAGCGGTCTGGCCAAGGCTCGGGTGGGTCGGGTGGTTCTGGTGCCGCTGCTGGACAATGGCCATGTGAACGCGGTGTTGGAACTGGGTTTCGACAACACGGTGCCCGCCCGGGTTCGCGACCTGTTCGACCGCCTGGGCGATCGGCTGGGCATAGCGCTGCGTTCCGTTCAATACCGTGCGCAGATGCATGAATTGCTTGAAGAAACCCGCCGCCAAGCGGAGGAGCTGCGCAGCCATTCCGAAGAGCTGGCCTCCTCGAACGAGGAATTGGAGGAGCAGACGCGCGCCCTGCAGGACAGCCAGCGACGGCTGGAGGCGCAGCAGGTGGAGCTGGAACAGCAGAACGCCCAGCTGGAAAGCCAGACCCAGGAACTGGAGGAACAACGCGATACCTTGGCCCGTTCGCGCCGGATGCTGGAGGATCAGGCCGCCGAACTGGCGCGTGAAAGCCGCTACAAGTCCGAATTCGTGGCCAACATGTCGCATGAACTGCGCACGCCACTGAATGCGCTGCTGATAATGTCGCGGCTGCTGGCCGAAAACCGTGGCAAGACATTGACCGCCGAACAGGTCCGTTGGGCCGAAACCATCGAAAGTTCGGGCAAGGATCTGCTGCTGCTGATCAATGACATCCTGGACCTGTCCAAGATCGAATCCGGCAAGCTGGAAATGTCGCGCGATGCGATCGAACCGCAGGACATCGCCAAGAAGCTGGTCCGGGCCTTCGAGGTGCAAGCCCAGTCCAAGGGGCTGGAACTGACCGCCGAGGTCGCCTCGGGCACCGCCACCCTGGAAACCGATGCGCAGCGGCTGGAACAGGTGCTGCGGAACTTCATCTCGAACGCGCTGAAATTCACCGAACGCGGGCGCGTGACGTTGAAGGTCAGCGCGGTTCCTCAGGGCATCGCCTTTGCCGTCCATGACACCGGCATCGGCATCGCGCCCGATCAGCAGGAGGCGGTCTTCGAGGCTTTCCGGCAGGCTGATGGCACGATCTCGCGCCGGTTCGGGGGAACGGGGCTTGGTCTGTCGATCTCTCGCGAATTGGCGGATCTGCTGGGTGGGCGCGTGACGCTGAGCAGCGAGGCCGGCAAGGGCAGCGTCTTCACGCTGATCCTGCCCAACACCCCCGCGACGCGCAAACCCGTCGCGACACGCACCCTGCCAAGCGCGCCGTCCAAGGCCGAGATCGTCGAGGAGGACATCGTTCTGGACGCGCTGGAGGGGGTCGAAGATGACCGCGACATCACACAGCCCGGCGACCGCGTGATGCTGGTGGTCGAGGATGATCCCGCCTTCGCACAGCTGCTTTATGATCTGGCGCAGGAACTGCAGTTCCGCTGCATCTGCGTGGGTCGGGCTGATGACGCCGTGCGCGCCGCGCGCCACTTCCTGCCGCATGCGATCGTGATGGATGTGGGGCTGCCCGACCATTCGGGCCTGTCGGCGCTGGACCGTCTGAAGCGCGACACCAGCACGCGGCACATTCCCGTGCACATGGTCTCGGCCGAGGACTACACCAAGCAGGCGCTGGCGCAGGGGGCCATCAGCTATATGATGAAACCGGTCCAGCGCGACACACTGGCCACCGCCATCCGCAATCTGGAAAGCCGCATGGAGCAGCGTCTGCGCCGCGTGCTGATCGTCGAGGACGATCCCGCCCAGATGGAGGGTCTGAAGGCGCTGCTGGCCAGCGACGAGGTCGAGACGATCGGCGCGGGCACCGCAGCCGCCGCGCTGCAATTGTGTCGCACCCAGACGGTCGATTGCATCGTGCTGGACATGACGCTGCCCGACGCGTCGGGCTTCGAGCTGCTGGAACAGCTGGACGGTGACGGGACGGCATCCTTCCCGCCGGTCATCGTCTATACCGCCCGCGCCCTGTCGGAGGCCGAGGAACAGCGCCTGCGCCGCTATTCCAAGTCGATCATCATCAAGGGCGCGAAATCCCCCGAGCGTCTGATCAACGAGGTCACGCTGTTCCTGCATCAGGTGGTCAGCGACCTGCCCGAAAAGCAGCGCGAGATGCTGGCCGCATCCCTGAACCGCGATGCCCAGCTGGAGGGTCGCCGCATCCTGGTGGTCGAGGATGACATCCGCAACGTCTATGCCCTGACCGGCGTCTTCGAACCGCATGGCGCGACGGTCCAGATCGCCCGCAACGGCCGCGAGGCGCTGGACGCCCTGGGCCGGATCAACGACGGTGCGGCGCCCAAGGTGGACCTGGTGCTGATGGACGTGATGATGCCAGAAATGGACGGCCTGACCGCCACGCGCGAAATCCGCAAGATCGACCGCTGGAAGACGCTGCCGATCATCATGCTGACCGCCAAGGCCATGGCCGAGGATCAGAACCAATGTCTTGCGGCGGGGGCCAACGATTACCTGCCAAAGCCGCTTGACGTGGACAAGCTGCTGTCCCTGACCCGCGTCTGGATGCCCCGATGAGCGTCGCCCCCGTTCCGGCCGGGCCCGGCGACGATATCGAACTGGACCTGTTCTTGGAGGCGCTGAACCGGCGGTTCCACTATGACTTCCGGTCCTATTCGCGGGCGTCCTTGGCGCGGCGGGCCGATCTGGCGCGCCAAAGGCTGGGATGCGCGACCCTGTCCGAGGCGCAGGGCCGTCTGCTGCATGAACCCGCAGTGCTGCCTGACGTGATCGACGCCATGACCGTGCAGGTCAGCGAGATCTTTCGCGATCCGGGCTATTACCTGGCGCTGCGGCGCGACGTGCTGCCGCATCTGCAGACCTTTCCGTCGCTGAAGGTCTGGGTGGCGGGATGCGCGGATGGCGAGGAGCTCTACTCCATGGCCATCATGTTCAAGGAGGAGGGGCTGTTCGACCGCACCCTCTTTTACGCGACCGAGATCAACCGCCGCGCACTGGCCCGGGCCGAGGCCGGGGTGTATGATATCGACCGCCTGCCGATCTTTTCGCAGAACTACCAGAAGGCGGGCGGGCGTGGATCGCTCTCGGATCATTACACCGCCGCCTATGGCCGCGCGGCTTTCCACCGCGAACTGCGGTCGCGCACGGTCTTTACCGAACACAATCTGGCCACCGACCAGGTTTTTTCAGAAGTGCACCTGATATCGTGTCGCAACGTGTTGATCTATTTCGACAATACGCTGCAGGATCGCACCCTTGGTCTGTTCGCCGAGGCGCTGACCCGTGGCGGCTTCCTGGGACTGGGTTCCCATGAAACGCTGCGCTTTTCCGCCCATGCGGCGGCCTTTTCAACCTTTGACGAACCCGACCGGATCTGGCGCCGCAATGCCGACCAGGAGATGCTGAATGCCCCATAACCCCATCAGATTCCTGATCGTTGACGATGTGCCCGAAAACATCATGGCGCTTGAGGCGCTGTTGCGTCGCGACGGACTGATCGTGGACCGTGCGCGGTCCGCCAGTGAGGCGCTGGAACTGTTGCTGATGCATGATTATGCCTTGGCCTTTCTGGACGTGCAGATGCCCGGCACCGACGGCTATGAGCTGGCCGAGCTGATGCGATCGACCGAACGCACGCGCGGCGTGCCGATCATCTTCGTCACCGCCGCCGAGATGGACGATTCCCGCCGCTTTCGCGGTTACGAGGCCGGGGCCGTCGACTATATCTTCAAGCCCATCGACCCGGTCGTCCTGAAATCCAAGGCCGAGGTGTTTTTCCGCATCGGCAGGCAGGCCAAGGAACTGGCCCGCCAGCGCGACGAATTGCGCGAGATCGCCATGCATCGCGACCGTGCCATGGCGCAGCTGCGCGCCCATGCCGACAATTCGCCACTGGCCTTCGTAACGCTGGACAGCAAGGGGTGCATTCGCGACTGGTCACAGGGGGCGGAACGGATGTTCGGTCGTTCGAAAAGCGAACTGATGCACACCAAGGGCACCGAATGCGGTTGGCTGGACGAGGATGCCGAAAAGCTGCTGGCCGGCTGGTTGCAGACCCCGTCCGACAGCGCGCCGCGCTTTTCGGGGGAAATGCAGCTGGACCATGCCGATATCGGCGCCATCAGCTGCGAGGTCTATGGCTCGGTCCTGTCGGATGGGGCGGGCCAGCAGTCGCTGTCATTGCAGATCCTAGACATCACCGAACGCCGTCAGGCCGAAGAGGTGCGGTCCCTGCTGATCGGAGAGCTGAACCACCGCATCAAGAACACGCTGGCCAACGTCCAGGCCATCGCCCGCCAAAGCCTGCGCCAGTCGGAAAGCCTGGACCAGTTCGAAACCAGCTTCGGCGGCCGCTTGCAGGCCTTGGCCCGTGCGCATTCGATCCTGTCGGATGCGACATGGGCCAGTGCGCCCTTGGATCAGCTGATCGACGATCAGATCAGTTCCGGCACACTGGACGGCGACCGTCTGCAACGCAACGGACCGTTGGTGGATCTGGCGCCGGACACTATGCTGCGCTTGGCGCTGACCCTGCATGAATTGGGTACCAATGCCGCCAAATATGGCGCGCTGTCGGTGCCCGGGGGCATGGTGCATCTGAATTGGACCTTGGCCCATGGGCAGCTGGAACTGACCTGGCGTGAAACCGGCGGGCCCAAGGTGACGGCGCCTGCGCGCGACGGTTTCGGCACCACGCTGATCATGGCGGCGGGCGGGGGCGACAATGCTTCGGCCAACGCCGAATGGCATCCCGACGGCGTCATCTGGACCATCCGGCTGAGCGATGGCGTGACACCGCTGAAAATCGGCCATCCCGCGTCCGAAGCCACGACGGTGCCCGCCGCCGAAGGGCCGGTCAGCCTGTCGGACTGCCGTGTCCTGCTGGTCGAGGACGAACCCTTGGTGGCGCTGGACCTGCGATACGAGCTGGAAGATGCCGGCGCAACCGTCGTGGCCATCGCCCGCACCGTCGCCGAAGCATTGGAGAAGATCCGGACCAACCATGTCGACATCGCGCTGCTGGACGGCAACCTGAAGGGCGAGGCGGTGGATGACGTGGCCGCGCTTCTGACGCGGCGCGGGGTCAGGTTCTGCTTTGTGTCGGGCTATGGGCGCGAACATCTGCCCGAAGGCTATGACCAGGCGCCGCTGATCGAAAAGCCCTTCCGGCCCGACATGCTGCGATCAATCCTGACCGGCCTTCTGTCGCGTGATTTCGTGCAGGCCGCGCAATAAGAACGCCGTTCCGGCACAGCCCCGGACGGGGCAAGACTGTTCCACGCGACGGTCTTGCCCCAAGCGGCATGTTCGGACCGGAACGGTTCGACCAAACGCGACGTTCCCCTGCCTGAAAACCGAATGCCCCCGGCGCGCTTGCACATGATCGCGCTTTCGGGCATCCCGTCGCCCTTCGCATCGGTGAAAAGCAGGACAGTATGAGCGGCACGCCCCCAGACAACGCGGCGATCATCTTTGACAGGCTTGGCAAATCCTTCCCCAAATCTGGCGGCGATCGGGTGATGGCCTTGCAGGACGTGTCGCTGACGGTTCCGACGGGCAGCATCACCGGCATCATAGGCCGATCGGGTGCAGGCAAATCGACGCTGCTGCGCATGGTGAACGGGCTGGAGCGCCCGACCGAGGGCAGCGTCCGGGTCGATGGCCGCGATGTCGGCAAGGCGCGTGGCGGCGATCTGCGCGCGATCCGCCGCGATGTCGGGATGATCTTCCAGCATTTCAACCTGTTGGCCTCGCGCACGGTCTGGGGCAATGTCGCCCTTCCGCTGGAGATCGCGGGAACGCCCTCGGCCCAGATCAAAACGCGGGTCGATCAGCTGGTCGATCAGGTGGGCCTGTCGGCGCTGCGCGACCGCTATCCGGCGGAATTGTCGGGCGGGCAGAAACAACGCGTCGGCATCGCCCGCGCGTTGGCCACCAGCCCCAAGGTCCTGCTGTCGGACGAGGCAACCAGCGCGCTGGACCCTGAAACCACGCAGACCGTTCTGGAACTGCTGTCCCAGATCAACCGCGATCTGGGTCTGACCATCCTGCTGATCACCCATGAAATGGCCGTCCTGCGCGACATCGCCAGCCACATGGCGGTCATCGAAGGGGGCCGCATCGTCGAATCCGGCCCGACCTATGACGTCTTTGCCAAGCCGAACCACGGCACCACGCGGTCCTTCCTGTCGGGCGTCACCGGCGCGACCCTGCCGGCCTTCGTCGCGTCCCGCATGACGCTGGACCGCCCCGAAGGCTCCGCCCAGGAGGTGATCCGCGT
This sequence comes from Paracoccus sediminilitoris, assembly GCF_003259195.1. Lineage (GTDB taxonomy): Bacteria > Pseudomonadota > Alphaproteobacteria > Rhodobacterales > Rhodobacteraceae > Paracoccus > Paracoccus sediminilitoris. The sequence goes on along the minus strand of NZ_QJPK01000006.1, from coordinate 152,751 downwards.
GACCTTTGCGGGTCAACACGCGACCGACCCGATGCTGGCCATGCTGGCGACCGAGCTGGGCATCGCCGCCAACATCCTGGCCGGTGCCATCGAAGAGATCGGCCCTCATCCCTTCGGCAACCTGCTTTTGTCCATCGACGCCCCGCGTGCCCCCGAGGCCCGCGCCTTTCTTGAACGCCACGGCCTGACGACGGAGGTGCTGGGATATGTCCGCTAACCTGATCCCGATCCTGTGGGAAGCCACGCTGCAGACGATGTACATGGTCGCCATCTCGGCGGTGCTGGGCACGCTTGGTGGACTGCCTCTGGGGGTTTTCCTTGCGACCTCGCAGCGGGGTGAGCTGCTGTCGGCGCCCTGGATCAACAAGGTGCTGGGGCTGGTTGTGAACGCGGCGCGCTCCGTGCCCTTCATCATCCTGGTCGTGGCGATCATCCCCTTCACGCGGATGATCGTCGGCACATCCATCGGCACCAACGCGGCCATCGTGCCGCTGACGCTGGCGGCCGTGCCCTTCATCGCCCGCCTGGTCGAAAACGCCATCCGCGAGGTCGAGGCCGGGTTGATCGAGGCCGCCCGCGCGATGGGTGCGACGCCGATGCAGATCATCCGCAAGGTCCTGATCCCCGAGGCGCTGCCCGGCATCACCTTGGGCCTGACCTTGGCCGCCGTCAGCCTGATCGGCTATTCGGCCATGGTCGGGGCCGTGGGCGGGCAGGGGCTTGGGGATCTGGGCATCCGCTATGGCTATCAGCGCTTCATGCCCGACGTGATGCTGGCCGTCGTCATCATCTTGATTGTTATGGTGCAGCTGGTCCAGTCGCTTGGCGAATGGATCGCCGCCCGCGTGGACCGCCGCGCCGCCCGCAATCGCGGCAACTGAGATTTTCGCACAAGAAGAAAGGAACACCTTTATGTTGCGTCTGACCACATTCGTATCCGCCCTGGCCCTGAGCACCGCCGCCATGGCCGAGGACATCAAGGTTGGTGTCTCGCCCGGCGAACATGCCGAAATCATGGAAGAGGTCGCCAAGGTCGCCGAACCCATGGGCCTGAACATCGACGTGATCGAGTTTTCCGATTACGTCGTCCCGAACCAAGCCTTGGCCGATGGCGATCTGGAGGCCAACAGCTTCCAGCACCGCCCCTATCTGGAAAACCAGATGAAGGATCGCGGCTTCGCGCTGGTCGAGGTGGGCACCACCATCACCACGCCCATGGGCATCTATTCCGACCAGCTGAAATCGGTCGACGATCTGGAGGACGGCGCACAGGTCGCCATCCCGAACGACCCGACCAATGGCGGCCGCGCGCTGCTGCTGCTGCAGGATCTGGGCGTCATTACCCTGGCCGAAGGCACGGGCCTGGTCCCCAGCCCGCTGGACATCCAGGACAACCCCAAGAACCTGAACTTCCTGGAACTGGACGCCGCCCAGCTGCCCCGCGCGCTGGCCGATGCCGATATCGCCATCATCAACACGAACTATGCTCTGGCCTCGGGCCTGTCGCCGCGCAATGACAGCATCGCGATGGAAAAGGCCGACAGCCCCTATGTGAACATCATCGTGGTTCAAGAGGGCCGCCAGGACGAGCCGTGGGTCAAGACCCTGGTCGAGGCTTATCAGAGCGATGAGATTAAGACATTCATCGACGACAAGTACGAAGGTGCTGTCCTCACCTCCTGGTGAGGCAGGCTGGGCCGTCCCGATGGGGCGGCCCTTTTCCTATGCGTCCGGCAGTGCCAGCAGCGCGATCTCTCCGTCCCAATGGCGGCGCAGGGTCTGGCCCGCATGATGCGCCCGCAGGCCGGTCCGGCAGGCCAGCACCACGCGGCAGCCCGCGGGCGGGGTCAGCTGGGCGATGTCGTCCGGGGGAACGTGGCGGGCATCGGCGCGGAATGGCGGTGCCTCGGATCGCAGGTCGATCAGCAGGTCGGCTGCGGTGATCTGCGTTTGTCCGATGAAGGGCAGGGGCCGCGCAGGTTCGGGCGCGCCATCAAAGCGGAAGCCGCCCATTCGCCAGGTCGCGGCATCTAGGCTGACCAGCCGCCCAAGCGGCCGATCAGAGAGGTCCAGCAGCACCCCCATCGCCATCTGTGCCTGCAGCGCGCCGATCATGCCCACCACCGGCCCCATCACCCCATTGGTGGCACAGGTGCCGCCGCCCGTCGGCAGGTCAGGAAAGATCGCCCGCAGGCTGGGCGCCGATCCGCAGCATCCCGCGACATAGCCCGACATCGCCAGCGCAGACGCGGCGATCAGCGGCACGCGCGCTGTTCTGCAGGCATCCGACAGGGTCAGGGCCACCGCAAAGCTGTCGGCGCAATCCAGGACCAGGTCGGCCTGCGCGGTCAGATCGCGCGCATTGGCGGGGTCCAGCCAGTCGGTCCGCGCTTCGATGCGGATCTCGGGGTTCATCGCGGCCATGATCCGGGCGGCAACCGTGGCCTTGGGCTGGCCGATGGCATCCATGGGATAGATCGGCTGGCGGTGCAGGTTCGTTTCCTCGATCCGGTCGCCATCCACCAAGGTGATCCGCCCGACACCGGCCCCGGCCAGATATTGCAGCGCGGGCACGCCCAGGCCCCCCGCACCGACGATCAGCACATGCGCCTGCGACAGCCGGTCCTGCCCCGCAGCCCCGATCCGGGGCAGGATCATCTGGCGGGCATAGCGGCTCATATCGCCAGCCATTCGCGGATCCGTGCCTCGGGGTCGGCATTCAGCGTGATGTCGGTCACGGCAGAAACGACGTCGGCGCCCGCGTCAAAGGCCCCCTTGGCGCGTTCGACGGTGAAGCCGCCAATGGCGACCAGGGGAATGGGGCCGATCAGGCGCTTCCATTCGGTGACCCGCGCCAAGCCCTGCGGTCCCCATGCCATCTGCTTCAAAATGGTCGGATAGACCGGCCCAAGCGCGATATAATTGGGCGCGCAGGCCAGCGCGCGATCCAGTTCGGCATGATCATGGGTGGAGAGCCCCAACCGCAGCCCCGCGCGCCGGATGGCGGGCAGGTCGGCATCCGCCAGATCCTCCTGCCCCAGATGCAGCCACTCGGCGCCTTGGTCGATGGCGATCTGCCAGTGGTCGTTCACGACCAGCGCAGCCCCGTGCCGCCGGGACAGCATCAGCGCGCGGCGGATCTGGTCGCGCAGCTGATCGACCGGCCGGTCCTTGATACGCAGTTGCACCAGCCGGACCCCAAGCGGCAGGGCGCGGTCCAGCCAGGCCGCATCGTCGAAGATGGGATAAAATTTTGGCAGCATCACAACCACGCCTTTCCGATCAGCGGGGTCGAGGGCACGCCCATGTCGCGCACCCCCATCGGATCGGCGCCCGCCGCCATGGCCCCTGCCTGCACGGCCAGCCCAAAGGCCCGTGCCATGGCGACCGGATCGCCCGCCTGCGCCACGGCGCTGTTCAACAACACGGCGTCGAACCCCATTTCCAGCGCATCGGCGGCATGGCTGGGCAGACCCAGACCGGCGTCGATGACCATGGGAATGTCGGGAAAGGCCGCGCGCAGGCTGCGCAGCCCGTGGCGGTTGTTCAGCCCCATGCCCGATCCGATGGGCGCACCCCAGGGCATCAGCACGCGACATCCCGCATCGACCAGGCGGCGGGCCAGCACCTGATCCTCGGTCGTGTAGGGGAAGACGTCGAAACCATCTGCGGCCAGCGTCTCGGCGGCCTCCAGCAGGCCGAAGGGGTCGGGCTGCAGCGTGTCGGCATGGCCGATCACTTCCAGCTTGATCCAATTGGTCTGGAAGATTTCGCGCGCCATGCGGGCGGTGGTGATCGCCTCTCGGGCGTTGTAACAGCCGGCGGTGTTGGGCAGGATCCGGACCCCAAGGTCGCGCACCATCTGCCCGAAGGCCTGCCCCTGACCGCTTTCGCGCCGCAGCGACACCGTCGCCACGCTGGCCCCGGATGCCGCGAAAGCCTGCTGCATCACCTGCGGTGAAGGGTATTGCGCCGTCCCCAGCATCAGCGGGCTGTCCAGCGTCACGCCATAGAAATCACGCATGGCTCATCCTCCCTGCATGGGGGCCAGAACCTCCAGCCGGTCGCCGTCCTGCAGAGGCTGCGTGGCGCGGGCGGCGGCGGGCAGGAAATCGCCGTTCAGGGCGGTGGCGACGCGGGCATCGGCCCAGCCCAGTTCGGCCAGCGCATCGGCGACGGTGGCGGCGGCGATGTCGTGGGGGGTGCCGTTCAGTTCAATCTTCATGGATCAGCTCTCCTCGGGTGCCACGGGTCAGGTAATCGGCGGCCTGTCGCGCCAGGGCGGGGGCCATCAGATAGCCGTGGCGGAACAGGCCGTTCAGGTGCAGCACGCGCCCGCGCACCGTCACCCGCGGAATGTTGTCAGGAAAGGCGGGCCGCAGGTCGGTGCCGGTTTCCAGGACCGTGCTCTCGGCAAAGCGCGCATCCAGCGCATAGGCCGCCGACAGCAGCTCCAGCAGGGCGCGGGCGGTGATGGGGCGGCGCGCCTCGGTCTCGATCTGGGTCGCGCCCAGCATGACGATGCCATCGCCGCGCGGCACGACATAAAGCGGGTGGCGCGGATGCAGCAGCCGGACGGGGCGCGACAGGGTGATGTCGGGGGCGTGAAGAACGACCATCTCGCCCCGGACGCCGCGCAGGTCGGGCAGGGCGGCGGCCATGCCGCGTGCGTCGATCACCGGACCTGTCACATCCTGCGGCTGCGCCTGGTCGGTTTCGATGGTGATGTCCCGGTTGTGCAGGGCCGTAACCAGATCGGTCAGCGCCTGCCGGGGTTTCAGATGCGCCTCGGACGGGACATGCAGGGCGTGGCGGTGGTCGGCCAGATCGGGCTCCAGCGCCGCCAGCGCAGCCCCGTCCAGCATCCGGTGCCCCGGTGCGAGGCGGGCAAAGCGCGACAGCTCGGCCCGGTCGCGGTCCAGCGCCAGGACCAGCGTGCCGCGGCGCGTGACGGTGGTGACCTGCGCCCAGTCATCGGCCGCCTGCCCACCAAGACGGGCGATCAGCGGATCGGCGGTGACGCCTTCGCAGATGGGCGCCAGCATGCCGCCCGCCCACCAGGAACAGCCATGCGGGCCCGGCGCGCCGTTCCGGTCGATGATGCGGGGGTGCCAGCCCTGCTGCGACAGGTGCCACGCCGCAAACAGCCCTGCCACGCCCGCGCCGATGATGGTGATGTCACGCATGGGGCCAGACCGCGTGAAAGTGATGCACCGGCCCATGGCCCTGTCCGACCGTCAGGCTGTCCGCCGCCGCGATGGCCCCCTGCAGATAGCAGTGCGCCGCAGCGACGGCGTCCTGTAAAGGCCACCCCTTGGCCAGTTCCGCCGCAATGGCCGCCGACAGGGTGCAGCCGGTGCCATGCGTGTTGCGGGTGGCATGGCGGGGGGCCGAGAGCCAGCGTGGGCCATCATCGGGCGTCATCAGCAGGTCATGGCATTGCGGCCCTTGCCCATGTCCGCCCTTCAACAGCACGGCCTGCGCGCCCATCTGCATCAGCGCCAACGCCTGGCCGTGCATCTGGTCGCGGGACCGGGCCGGGGGCGTGCCCGTCAGGCGGGCGGCTTCGGGCAGGTTCGGGGTCAGCAGGGTGGCGCGGGGCAGCAGGAGGGCGCGCAACCCGTCGATGGCATCGTCGGCCAGCAGCGCGTCGCCTGATTTCGCCACCATCACCGGGTCCAGCACGATGGGCAGGTCGCGCCCCGCCAGCCCCTCGGCCACGGCGCGGATGGCGGGGCCGTCGCCGAGCATCCCCAGCTTGACCGCGCGGATGTCGAGATCGTCGAAGACGGTCGCGATCTGCGCCGCGATCATGGCGGGGCCTGCGGGCTGGACGCGGGCCACGGTGCGGGTGTTCTGGGCGGTCAGGGCGGTGATGACGCTGGCCCCATAGACGCCAAGCGCGGAAAATGTCTTGAGGTCGGCCTGGATGCCGGCGCCTCCGCCGGAATCGGAACCGGCGATGGTCAGGGCGATGGCGGTCACGTTGCGCTCCTTGTGCGGTCGGGGACAGGACGGCGCAAGGGGGAACAAAGGACGGGACTGGCCCCGCGATCATCTGCACCGTTCCCTCCGCCGGTATGACCCGGATCAGGTTCGATGGGTTGGCTGACGCCTCTCAGCCCCTGTGACGGGACACCCCAACGGTTTGCAGGCAAAGGCTAGCGGGATGCGGAAAGGCCCGCAAGGGGGATCAGGTCAATCCCGCCATCTGCAGCGCGATCCCCGCCAAAGCCGCCCCACCCAACAGGATGGCCATGCCCGGCCGCAGCCACAGCGCAACGACCAGCGTCGCCGCGCACAGCAGCGCCGCCACCGGGTCCAGCGAGACCATGACCGGCAGCCGCAGATGGATCGGGCCTGCGTCCCATGCGACGGTCTGCTGCCAGATCAGGTGGATGGCGAACCAGACGGCCAGATTCAGGATGACGCCCACGACGGCGGCGGTGACGGCGCGCAGGGCGGCCGACAGGCGGGCGCTGCGGCGCAAACCCTCCATGAAGGGGGCGCCGATGAAGATGAAGGCGAAGCAGGGCGCGAAGGTGACCCAGGTCGCCAGCAGCCCGGCCAGCATGGCGGCCAGCAGCGGATGGGCATGGTCCGCGCCATAGGCCGCCATGAACCCCACGAACTGCAGCACCATGATTAGAGGTCCGGGCGTGGTTTCGGCCATGCCCAGACCGTCCAGCATTTGGGTGGGCTGCAGCCAGCCGTAATGGCCCACGGCCTCTTGGCCGACCCAGGCCAGAACGGCATAGGCACCCCCGAAGGACAGTACGGCCAGCCGCGAAAAGAAGGTGGCGATATCGGCAAAGACGCTGCCCGGCGCCAGCAGCACCAGCGCCAGGACCGGGACCAGCCACAACACCAGCGCCCAGAAGGCCGCGCGGCGGGCGGCGCGCGCGTCCTGAACAGGCAGGGCGGTGCCGGTGCCGTCCGGGGTCGGGGTTCCCCCCATCATCGCGCCGGTCAGGGCGGCCAGCGCGATGACCAGCGGAAAGGGCGCGTCCAGCGCGAAGAGCGCCACGAAGGCCGCCCCCGCGATGATGCGCAACGCCCATCCCTTCAGCGCCCGCCCGGCAAGCCGGATAACCGCCTGCACCACGATCGCCAGCACCGCCGCCTTCAGCCCGAAGAAAATCCCCGCCACGATGCCCACATCGCCAAGCGTGACATAGACCACGCTGAGCGCCATGATCGCCACCACCCCCGGCAGGATGAACAGCACCCCCGCGATCAGTGCGCCGCGCACGCCATGCATCAGCCAGCCGATATAGGTGGCCAGCTGCTGCGCCTCGGGGCCGGGTAGCAGCATGCAGAAATTCAGCGCGTGCAGGAAACGATCCTCGTCGATCCAGCGGCGTTCCTCGACCAGGATGCGGTGCATGACGGCGATCTGGCCGGCGGGCCCGCCAAAGCTGAGCGCGGCGATCCGCGCCCATGTTCTGATGGCATCCTTGATCGGGGGATGTGCTGTCCGGGTCATCTGGAAACCTGTGATCGGGGTCGCGCGCATCAGGGCTGCCGGCAGGGGCCAAGTCAAGGAAAAGGCGGACAGGAAATCAGTTCAGATCTTCGGTGGACTTTACGGCGCGCCTGCACTAGGAACCCATCTTTGGCTCCGCATGTCCGGGGCGGCGGGTGCAGGGTGGGCCGGTCGCAGCGACGGGGTGCCGCTCATCGGGTGAACGACACCCCCCATTTGGCGAATCAAATGACCGAATTGAACTTCCCCGCACCGCTTCAGGCGGCGCTGGCTTCCAAGGGCTATGAAAGCCTGACCTCCGTGCAATCCGCCGTTCTGGCCGACGAAGCCCAGGGCCGCGACCTGCTGGTTTCGGCGCAGACCGGATCGGGCAAGACCGTGGCCTTCGGCCTGGCTATCGGCGCCGACCTGCTGCTGGACGGACAGCGGCTGGACGGTGATCGTCCGCTGGCCCTGGCCATCGCGCCCACCCGCGAACTGGCCCTGCAGGTGGCGCGCGAACTGGAATGGCTCTATGCCGGAACGGGCGCGCGGATCGCGACCTGCGTCGGCGGCATGGATTACCGCACGGAACGCCGCAACCTGCAGCAGGGCGCCCAGATCGTCGTCGGCACGCCGGGCCGCCTGCGCGATCATATCGACCGGGGCAGCCTAGACCTGGCATCGCTGCGCGCCGCCGTCTTGGACGAGGCCGACGAGATGCTGGACCTGGGTTTCCGCGACGACCTGGAATACATTCTGGCCGCCGCGCCCGCGGAACGCCGCACGCTGATGTTCTCGGCCACGGTGCCGCCCGCCATCGAAAAGCTGGCCCGCGATTTCCAGCGTGACGCCCTGCGCATCGCCGCCATGGGCGAGGCCCGTCAGCACGGCGACATCGCCTATCGCGCCTACAGCGTCACGCCGCGCGACCGCGAACCGGCCATCTTCAACCTGCTGCGCATGCACGAGGCCCAGACCTCGATCGTGTTCTGCAAGACCCGCGCCAACGTGAACCACCTGCTGGCGCGCATGTCGAACCGCGGCTTCAAATGCGTTGCCCTGTCGGGCGAGCTGAGCCAGCAGGAACGCACCCACGCCCTGCAGGCGCTGCGCGACGGACGCGCCCGCGTCTGCATCGCGACCGACGTGGCCGCACGCGGCATCGACTTGCCGGGGCTGGAACTGGTGATCCACGCCGATCTGCCGACCAACCCCGAAACCCTGCTGCACCGTTCGGGCCGCACGGGTCGTGCCGGGTCCAAGGGCGTTTCGGCGCTGATCGTGCCGTCGTCGGATTACAAGCGCGCGCAGCGCCTGATGCAGAACGCCAAGGTCGTGGCCGAATGGGCCAAGGCGCCTTCCGCGGACGAGGTGCGCGAACGCGACGACCAGCGCATGCTGGAGCACGAAGCACTGCGCGACGCGCCGGGCGAAGACGCGCCCCTGGCCGCCCAGCTGCTGGAGAAGTTCGGCGCCGAACAGGTGGCCGTCGCCTTCCTGCGCATGTGGCGCGAGGGCCGTCCCGCCGCCGAGGAGCTGATGGAGACGCAGGCCCCGCCCGCACCCATGGCGCCGCGTGCGCCGCGCGAATTCGGGCCTTCGGTCTGGTTCACCCTGTCGGTCGGCCATTCGGGCCGCGCCGAGGCGCGCTGGCTGCTGCCCAAGATCTGCGATGCGGGCGGGATCACCCGTGACGGCATCGGCGCGATCCGCGTCAAGCAGGACCTGAGCTATGTCCAGATCGCCCAGGAGGTCGCCGACCGCTTTGGCGATTTCATGGAGATCACCCCCGAGGTGTCCATGCGTCGCATGGACGGCGCGCCCGACCTGGACGCCCCGATCGAACGGGCGCCCCGCGCGCTTCGTTACGATGGCCCGCGCGAAGATCGCCCTTCCCGCGCCAAGCCCGCGCCGCGCCGCAAGGATGACGGGTCCCACCAGGATCGCGTCAAGGCGGCCAAGGGCGGCTGGATTCCCGACGACGCCGGATTGGCCGATCCGCGCACCGAAGGCCCCAAGCCCGCGGTGAAGGCGTGGAAAAAGAAATCATCGGCCGATGGCGCGGGTCCGCGCAAGCCCGGTGGTCCGGCAAAACCCGCATGGGCTGCCAAGGGCAAGCCGCGCTTTGAAAAGTCGGCCGGCAAGCCGCACCGCAAGGGTGGCAAGCGCCCCGACTGACCAATTGTCCCCTGCCTGATTCCTTGGCGCCGTGCCCCCTCGAAGGGCAGCGCCGGCCCGGGCGGGATCACAGCAAGAATTCGACGAGCCCCAGGCCTGATTGGCCTGTCGGGCGCGTTTTCATGTCGGCATGTAGGCATACAATTCAGTTGCAAGAATGGCGGATGCCCGCTTAACCTGCATCAGCGCTGAACAAGAAACCGACAACAGGGAGAGCGCCTTTTGCTGGACGACCGACACGGCGAGGCTTTCGTCGCATTTGAGCATGTGCAAAAAAGCTATGACGGACAGGTGCTTGTCGTCAAAGACCTGAACCTCTCCATCGCCAAGGGTGAATTCGTGACGATGTTGGGGCCGTCCGGTTCCGGCAAGACCACCTGCCTGATGATGCTGGCGGGCTTCGAAACCGCCACGCATGGCGAGATCCGCCTGGATGGCAGGCCGATCAACCAGGTGCCGCCCCACAAGCGCGGCATCGGGATGGTGTTTCAGAACTATGCGCTGTTTCCCCACATGACCGTGGGCGAAAACCTGTCCTTTCCTCTGGAAGTGCGCGGCATGGCGCGCAGCGAACGCGAAACCCGCGTCAAGCGGGCCCTGGACATGGTCCAGATGGGCAAGTTCATCAACCGCAGGCCCGCCCAGCTGTCGGGCGGCCAGCAACAGCGGATCGCGCTGGCCCGGGCGCTGGTCTTCGATCCCCAGCTGGTCCTGATGGACGAACCGCTTGGCGCGCTGGACAAGCAGCTGCGCGAACATATGCAGTTCGAGATCAAGCATCTGCACGAACAGCTGGGCATCACAGTGGTCTATGTCACCCATGATCAGGGCGAGGCGCTGACCATGTCGGACCGCGTCGCCGTCTTCAACGACGGGCGCATCCAGCAGCTGGCGGCGCCGGCAGACCTGTATGAACGACCGCAGAACAGCTTTGTGGCCGGGTTTATCGGCGAAAACAATGCATTGCCCGGCACGATCGAAAAGCTGGACGGCGAAAAGGCCTTGGTGCGTCTGGACGATGGCGGCCTGATCGACGCGACCGCCGTCAACATCCGCGAAAAGGGTCAGCGGACCACGGTCTCGATCCGGCCCGAACGGGTCGAGTTCAAGCCCGAGATGATGCCCTCCGGCGCCCATACCATCGAGGCGCAGGTGATCGAGGTGGTCTATATGGGCGACATCCTGCGGGCCCGGCTGCGGGTGGCGGGATCGGACAATTTCGTCATGAAGATGCGCAACACCATCGGCCAGACACATCTGCATGCCGGACAGGCCGTGCGCATCGGCTGGCACCCCGAGGATGCCCGCGCCCTGGACCCCGTCTGAGGCGCAGCCAACCCCGGAACCTGCGGCCCGGCGGTATCCGCCCGGCTGCCAGTCCCGCAAGGGACACAAGAAACGGGCAGAAAGCCCGGCATGAATCCACAAGGGAGCTTACCGTGAAAACTACGCTTATCATGTCCACCGCGCTGGCCGGCATCGCATTCGGTGCCACCGCCCAGGAGGTGAACGTCGTATCCTGGGGCGGTGCCTACGAGACCAGCCAGGTCGAGGCCTATAACAAGCCCTTCGCCGAAGAATCCGGCATTAAGGTCAACATGATCGCCGCCGACAACCCGGCAACGCCCCTGCGCGCGCAGGTCGAGGCAGGCAACGTGACCGGCGACGTCTTCGACGTCGAGGTCTCTGATGCCATTCGCCTGTGCGACGAAGGCGCGCTGATGGAGATCGACCCAGCCGACCTGCCCGCAGCACCCGACGGCACCCCCGCCGCCGATGATTTCGTCGATGGCGCGCTGCTGGATTGCGCCGTGGCGAACATCGTCTGGGGCACGGTGATTTCCTATAACACCACCAAGTTCACCGACAACCCGCCCACGACCGCCGCCGATTTCTTCGATACCGAGACCTTCCCCGGCAAGCGTGGCCTGCCCAAGAACCCCAAGCGCACGCTGTACCTGGCGCTGATCGCCGATGGCGTGCCCGCCGCAGAGGTCTATGACGTCCTGGGCACCGATGAGGGCGTCCAGCGCGCCTTCGACAAGCTGGACACCATCAAGGACGAGGTCGTCTGGTGGGAAGCCGGCGCCCAGCCCGTGCAGCTGCTGGCCGATGGCGAGGTCAGCATGACCACCGCCTATAACGGCCGCATCTTCGACGCGATGGTCGGCGAAAATCAGCCCTTCGAGGTGATCTGGGACGGCCAGTACATGGACCTGGACATGTTCGTTATTCCGGTCGACGCGCCGAACCCCGAAAACGCCATGGAATACCTGAAATTCGCCACCGACACGCAGCGGCTGGCCGATCAGGCGCAATATATCAGCTATGGCCCGGCACGGAAATCATCGGCCGCGCTGGTCGGGATGTACAAGGACGGCAAGACCGAGATGGCGCCCCACATGCCCACCGCGCCCGAAAACCTTGAAAGCGCCGTGCTGGACGATCCCGAGTTCTGGGCCGACCACGCCGCCGAACTGAGCGAGCGTTTCAACAGCTGGCTCGCCTCCTCCTGATGCCAATGCCGTCACCCCGCATCTGGGGTGACGGATCCGAATATCGGGGACGACATGGCGAATACCGCACTTGATCCGCATGCTGCGATCACGACCACCGCATCGGGTGTCGTGGCGCAGCCCTTGACCACCGCAGACGGCAAGCCGCTGGTCCGGGCCCTGGCCCGCAGCCAGTCCCGCGCCCGCCGCAAGGCATTTCTTCTGGTCCTGCCGCTGCTGGCCTTCATCCTGATCACCTTCGTGGTGCCGATCGGCCAGATGCTGCAGCGATCCTTTCATAATGACGGGTTTTCCGCGAACATGCCGAACGTCTCGGCCTGGTTCGCCCAGACCGAGCGTGGGACCCAGCCCGACGATGCCGCATGGCAGGCGCTGGCGACCGACCTTCAGGCATCGGCCGAGGCGCGCAATATCGGCGTCGTCGGCACGCGTGTGAATTATGACATGCCGGGGACGCGGTCGCTGTTCACATCGACAGGACGCAAGGTCCGCGACGGGATCGAGCCGCCTTACCGCGATGCCCTGCTGGCCATCGACGAGGAATGGGGCGACCCGCAGTTGTGGGCGACCATGCGCGAGGTGTCCTCGCCCTATACCGCGAATTTCTATCTGGCATCCGTGGACCGCACCCGCGACGTGAACGGAGACATCCAGCAAGTCGACGAAAACCAGCGCGTCTATGTGATGCTGTTCTGGCGGACCTTCTGGCTGTCGGGGCTGATCACGCTGCTGACCTTCGTGCTGGGCTTTCCCATCGCACATCTGCTGGCCACCTTGCCGATGCGGAAATCGAACCTGCTGATGATCCTGGTGCTGCTGCCCTTCTGGACCTCGCTTCTGGTGCGCACGACCAGCTGGATGGTGCTGTTGCAGCAGCAGGGGGTCGTGAATGACATCTTGGTCTGGATGGGGGTGATCGGCGGCAGCCAACGTCTGCAGATGATCTATAACCAGACGGGCACGATCATCGCCATGACGCATATCCTGCTGCCCTTCATGATCCTGCCGCTCTATTCCGTGATGCGGACGATCAACCCGTCCTATGTCCGGGCCGCGCGCAGCCTTGGCGCGACCAGCTGGACGGCCTTCCGCCGCATCTATTTCCCGCAGACGCTGCCGGGGCTTGGGGCAGGGGCGATGTTGGTCTTCATCCTTGCGGTCGGATATTACATCACGCCCGCCTTGGTCGGCGGATCGTCGGGACAGCTGATTTCCAACATGATCGCGCAGCACATGACCTCGACCCTGAACTGGTCGATGGCCGCCGCCCTTGCCGCCCTGCTGCTGGGTGCGGTTCTTGTCCTCTACTGGCTCTATGACCGGTTGGTGGGCGTCGACAACCTGAAGCTGGGGTAACCGATATGGCCGTACCATCCTATGCAACCCCGCTGGAGCGTGTCTGGCATTACGCCTATCTGGCGATCTGCGTGGCGATCTTCTTCTTCCTGATCGCCCCGATCATCGTCATCATGCCCCTGTCCTTCAACGCCGAGCCCTATTTCACCTTCACCGAGAAGATGCTGTCCTTCGACCCCGAGGGCTACAGCACCCGCTGGTACGAAAGCCTGCTGACCTTCGGGATGCAGGCGCCCGACGCGCCCCGCGACATGTCGTGGTGGGCGGATGCCTGGGCGAATGCGAAATGGGTCAAGGCGGCGAAGAACTCGATCATCATCGGCGTCTCCTCGACCATCGTTGCCACATCGCTTGGCACGCTGGCCGCCCTTGGCCTGTCGCGCCCCGAGATGCCCTTCCGCCGGACGATCATGGCGATCCTGATCTCGCCCATGATCGTGCCGCTGATCATCACGGCGACGGGGATGTTCTTCTTCTATTCGAACCCCTGCGAGCTGCTGACGATCTTTGGGCTGACCCCGCAATGCGGCAAGCTGGCGGGCAGCTATCTGGGGGTGATCCTGGCCCATGCCACGCTTGGCATTCCCTTCGTCATCATCACCGTGACGGCGACGCTGGTGGGCTTCGACCAGTCGCTGAACCGCGCGGCGGCATCTTTGGGGGCGAACCCGCGGGTGACCTTCTTCCGGGTCACCATGCCGCTGATCCTGCCGGGCGTGATCTCGGGGGCGCTGTTCGCCTTCGTCACCTCGTTCGACGAGGTCGTGGCCGTGCTGTTCATCGCAGGCCCCGAACAGCAGACCATCCCGCGCCAGATGTGGAACGGGATCCGCGAACAGATCAGCCCGGCGATCCTGGCGGTGGCGACGCTGCTGGTGATCTTCTCGATCGCGCTGCTGACGACGGTGGAACTGCTGCGCCGTCGGTCCGAACGCATCCGCGGGCTGTCCCCGCAATGAGTTGTCGGCTGGCGGTCAGGGAAGGATCGCCAGCCACATCCAGATGCTGAGCGTCGAAATGGCGGTCGCGACCAGGACGGTCGACGCTGCCACGCGCTTGGCGGCGCCATAGATGTTGGCGAACAGATAGGCGTTGATCCCCGGTGCCATGGCCGATGTCAGCACCGCCGACCGCATCCCCGCCACGTCCAGTTCGAACAGATGCGCCATGCCAAAGGTGATGGCCGGATGCAGGATCAGCGAACAGGCGCAGCACATCGCGATGGTCGCCATGTCGCCTTCCGGGCGATACCGGTAAAGAACGCCGCCCAACCCGAACAGCGCAGCCGGCAACGCGGCCCGTCCGATCATGTCCACCCCGTCCCAGAACCCCGTTGGCAAAACCAGCCCCGCCTGCATCAGCAGGTTCGTGGCCAGCCCCAGCAGGATGCCGATGACCAGCGAGGTCCGCAGCACCCCCGACAGCGCCCTGAGTGCGACGCGGCCCACCGACAGATCGCTGCCGCGCGCACGGGTGAATTCCATCACCGTGATGCCGAAGGTATAGAGCAGCGGCGAATGCATCGCGATGATCGCCCAGTTTCCGGCCAGTGCATCGGGGCCATAGGCGCGTTCCGTGATCGGCACCCCCAGCAGCAGCGTGTTGGAAAACAGGCAGACAAAGCCGATCACCACGCAATCCATGGGCGGGCGATGGAAGATGAACCGCGCCCCCGCCCATCCCGCAAGGAAGCTGCAGAAGGCGCCCGCATAGAAGGGGATCAGCAGATGGACGCGAAACTCGGTTCCCAGATCCAGCCGCGCCATCGAGGCGAAAAGCAGCGTCGGCACGGCAAAGTTCTGGGCGAAGGACATCAGCCCATCCACGGCCTCGGGGCGGAACCAGCCGCGCCATGACACCAGATAGCCGAAGCCCACGATCAGGAAGACCGGCAGGATGATGGTGAAAAGCGCGCTCATGCCGCGGGGGGCAGGTCGGGGGTGTCGGCGGTGGTGGTGATCGTCATCCCATCAAAGGCGGGGATCACATGGTCGGGGGTTTCAAGCGCGACCGTGTCATGGTCGATGTCGATATGCATGTTGGTCAGGACGGCATGCGGGCTGCGCGCCATCACGATCCAGTCCAGCGCCTGCTGAAGATGGGCGTGGCTGGGATGGGGTTCGTATCGCAGGGCATCGATGACGAAGATGGGCGCGTCCTCGATCAGGTGCCAGGCGGCCTGCGGGATGTCCGACACGTCGGGCAGATAGACCAGACCACCAATGCGGAAGCCAAGGGCGGTGATTTCGCCGTGCTGGACGCGGAAGGGGATCATCTCGATCACGCCACCGGGGCCGTCGACGGCGATGCGGCCCGCGATCGGGTTCAGCTGGCAGATGGGGGGATAAAAGCTGCCCTCGGGCGTTTCGAAGACATAGCCAAAGCGCGTCAGCAGCGCCTCGGCGGTGGGTTCGTCGGCCCAGACGGGCAGCATGCGGCGGGCGTTGAAGACCAGCTGGCGCAGGTCGTCGATGCCGTGGACATGATCGGCATGGGCATGGGTATAGACGACCCCGTCCAGCGTGCCGACCCCCGCATCCAGTAGCTGCGGCACCAAGTCGGGTCCGGTGTCGATCAGGACCTGCGTGGTGCCGTCCGGCCCGTCGCGTTCCACCAGCAGCGAACAGCGGCGGCGGCGGTTCTTAGGGTTCTGCGGATCGCAGGCCCCCCACCGACCGCCAAGGCGCGGCACGCCGCCTGACGACCCGCAACCCAAGATCGTTGCGCGGATCGTCGGGCGGATCATCGTGCAGCCTTCCAGAACAGGCGGTCGAAATTCGCGGTCGTCTGCGCGGCGAAATCGGCGTAATCCATGCCGAACACCTCGGCCCCCACCTGGGCGGTCTTCGCGACATAGGCCGGTTCGTTCCGGCGGCCGCGATGGGGTTTCGGGGCCAGATAGGGGCTGTCGGTTTCCACCAGGATGCGGTCGATGGGGGCCGCGGCAAAGATGTCGCGCAGGTCCTGCGACCGCGGGAAGGTCGCGATCCCCGACATCGACAGGTAGAAGCCCAGGTCCAGCGCCGCACGGCCCAGCTCGGCGCTGCTGCTGAAGCAATGCATGACGCAGCTGAATGCGCCCGCCTTGTGTTCGCGCGTCAGGATGCGGGCCATGTCGTCATCGGCGTCGCGGGAATGGATGATCAGGGGCAGGCGGGTCTGGCGCGCGGCCTCGATATGGATCAGCAGGCTTTCCCGCTGGGCGGCGGCGCTTTCGGCGGTGTAGTGGTAATCCAGTCCGGTTTCACCGATGCCCACGAATTTCGGGTGTTGCGCCAGGGCGACCAGGTCGTCGACCTGTGCCATGGGTTCGTCGGCCACGCTCATCGGGTGGGTGCCGGCGGCGTAGAAGACGCCGTCATGCGCCTCGGCCAGGGCGCGGACCTGCGGTTCCAGGCGCAGGCGGGTGCAGATGGTGACCATGCGCGAGACGCCAGCCGCCTCTGCTCGGGAAATCAAGTCGTCATGTTCGCCGTCGAAATCGGGGAAATCCAGATGGCAATGACTGTCCACGATCGGCGGAGGGGCCGCGTCTTGCATAGGTCATCCTTTGTCTGTCGGGGCGGATTGCGCAGGCGGCAATTGCGCCAGTTCCAGAACCATATCCATCACCAGCGCCGCAGGGTCAAGGTTGACCGCCCGACCGCTGCGGGCGCGGGCCGACAGGCGGGCCTGCGCCTCTGCCCATGTGCGGGCGGCCAGATCGTCGGGCGACAGGCGGGCCATCAGCGCGCCTTCGCCCTTGGCGGCCTGCGGCAGGGGCGCCCCCATCAGGCCCGCCCGCGCCAGCCTGACCAGAAAGCGGTCCAGAAGGGTGATGGTCAGATCGAAGGGGTCCCCATCGGCCCCGGCCCGCCCCGCCGCGCCATCGGCGAATTTCGCCGCCGCCAGCCGGTCCATGCGCGGCAGGGTGGCAAAGAGGTCCACCAGATCCTGATAGCGTTCCAGCCCGCCCTGACCGGCCAGCCGCAGCGCCTCGCCCACCGATCCGTCGGACAGCGCGGCCAGCGCTTCGGCGTCTTCGTCGATACCCTGGTCGGCCAGGATGCCGCCCATCTGCGCGGGCTTCATCGGCATCAGGCGCAGCGTGCGGCAGCGCGACCGGATGGTGGGCAGCAGACGGGCTGGCTGATGCGCGATCAGCAGGATCAGCGCGTCCTTGGGCGGCTCTTCCAGCACCTTCAGCAGGGCATTGGCGGCGGGAATATTCATGTCGTCGGCCGCGTCAATGATCGCGATGCGGCGTCCGCCCTCGGCCGATGAGAGGTGATAGAAGGACAGCAGCTTGCGGATTTCATCGACGGTGATCTCGGCGCGAAGGCGGCCGGTCTTGTCGTCCCATGGGCGGCGGATCAGTTGCAGGCGCGGTTCGGACAGCGCGCTGACGCGGCGCGCCTCGGGGGTGTCGGGATCGATGCGCATGTCGGGGGACTGCGCGCCCGACAACAGCCAGCGCGCGATGGCCCAGGCCAGGGTGGCCTTGCCGACGCCGCGCGGGCCGGTCAGCATCCAGGCATGGTGCAGGCGGTCGCTGCGCGCGGCCTGAACGAATTCCGCGATGGCGTGATCCTGGCCGACAAGGCGCTGCGTATGGCGCGGATGCGGCGCACCGGGAACGCGGTCCGGTTCGGGGATATCGTCCGGATCTGTCTTCACAGCGCCGCCATCACGCGGTCGGCGACCTGGTCAGGGCTGCCGCTGCCGTCGATCAAGCGCACGCGGTCGGGGTATTCGGCGGCCAAGGCGCGAAATCCAGCGGCCAGCCGTTCCTGGAACCCCAGCCCCAGGCTCTCGAAGCGGTCTTCCGCGCCGCCGCGGGCCACGCCACGGGCAAGCCCGGTCTCGGGGGCGATGTCGATGACGAAGGTCCGGTCAGGCTCGGTGCCGATCATCATGTCGTGCAGCCGGTCGACCATCGGCCGCAGATCGCCCCGCGCCGCGCCCTGATAGACGCGGGTGCTGTCGGCGAAACGGTCGGTGACGACCACCTGACCGGCGGCCAGGGCGGGCCGGATGCTGCGTTCCAGATGGTCGCGGCGGGCCGCGGTAAACAGCAGGCATTCGGTTTCCGGCGACCAGCGTTCGCCCGCGCCTTCGACCAGCAGGCGACGGATCTCCTCGGCGCCGGGACTGCCGCCGGGTTCGCGCGTCAACAGGACATTGCGTCCCTGCGCGCGCAGGTTATCGGCCAGAAGCCGGGCCTGCGTGGACTTGCCGCAACCGTCGATGCCTTCGAAGCTGATCAGCATCAGCTGTCGACGGCGCTGATGGCGCGTTGACCCAGCTGCATCACGGCGCCCTTCATGCGGCCCAGAAAGCCCGCCTCGGGAACGTCCTCGGTCGCGACCAGCGGGGTGACGGTGTCGCGCGTGCCGGGGATGGTGACGACCAGCTGGCCGACCTGCTGGCCCTTGGTGATGGGGGCGGGAAGGGGGCTGTCATAGACCACCTCGACCTTGACCTGATCCTGGGCACCGGCGGGGACCAGCACGTTGACGCCTTTTTCGGTTGTCAGGCCGACGCTGCCCCTGGTGCCCAGCCAGACCGGAGCATCGACGACGGTTTCGCCCGCCGGAACAAGGCTTTGCATGGTGAACTGTCGAAACGCCCAGTTGACGATGCGTTCCGATTCCTCGGCACGGTCGCGTTCGGTCTCAAGACCGCTGATGACAAAGATCACGCGGCGACCGTCTTGGACGGCCGATCCGACCAGACCATAGCCGGCCTCTTGCGTATGGCCCGTCTTCAGGCCGTCCGCCCCGATGTTCAGCTTCAGCAGCGGGTTGCGGTTGTAGCGGTTCGAGGGGGCACGATCCTCGTACTGAAACTCGGTCAGGCCGAAGAATTTGTAATATTCGGGGAATTTCTCGATCAGCAGGCGGGCGACCGTGCCCAGGTCATGCGTCGTCATACGATGTTCGGGAGCGGGCCAGCCGTTCGAGTTCTTGAAGGTCGAATTTTCCAGCCCGATCTGCTTGCCGCGTTCGGTCATCTGGCGGGCAAAGGCATCCTCGGTCCCGGCCAGACCTTCGGCGACGACCACGCAGGCATCGTTGCCCGACAAGACGATGATGCCCTTGATCAGCTGCTCGACGGTCGGGCGGTCCAGTTCGTTCAGGAACATGGTCGACCCGCCCATCGCCCGCGCGCGGCTGCTGACGGGCAGCTGCGTGTCCATCTGCACGCGCCCTTCGTCCAGTGCCTCGAACAGCATGTAAAGCGTCATCAGCTTGGACATCGAGGCAGGGGGGATCGGCTTGTCGGCGTCCTTTTCCATCAGCACCGTGCCGGTCTGGACGTCATAGACCCATGCCGAGGTGGCATTGGTGTCGAAGGCCTGCGCGGGTGCGGCCAGCGCGATCAGGGCTGCAACCTTAAGAAGAAAAGCGCGCATGTTAAGTCCTCTGCCTGTTTGGGCCGATGGTTACATCATGGTCCCTCGACCCGCAACGCGCGCCGCCCGCGATGGGAAAAAATTGATCTGACCCTGGGCAGTCCGTCAGCGACCCACGGCCTGCCGCCAATGCCTGCGGCAGAGCGAGACATAGGTCTCGTTTCCGCCCACCTGCACCTGCTGGCCTTCGGTGATCGCGCGTCCTTCACCGTCGCGGCGGATGACCATGGTGGCCTTCTTGCCGCAATGGCAGATGGTGCGCACCTCGCGCATGTCGTCGGCAAGGGCCAGAAGGGCTGCCGATCCGGGAAACAGCTCGCCCTGGAAATCGACGCGCAGGCCATAGCACATGACGGGCACGCCCAGGTCGTCGGCCACGCGCGCCAGCTGCCAGACCTGATCGCGGGTCAGGAACTGGGCCTCGTCGATGAAGACGCAGGCGATGCCGGGGATCAGGTCGGACGCCACGGCGAACAGATCCGTCGTCTCGTCAAAGACCTGCGCCTCGTCGGCGATGCCGATGCGGCTGGCGATGCGCGCGGTGCCCGCACGGCTGTCCAGCGCCGCCGTCAGCAACAGCGTCTGCATCCCGCGTTCGCGGTAATTGTAGGACGCCTGCAGCAACATCGTGCTTTTGCCCGCGTTCATGGTGGAGTAGTTGAAATACAGCTTGGCCATGCACCCAGCCCATAGCGCCGTCCCGTGCGGCCATCAAGGTTGCGCGATCATGGCCCGCGTGGCAGAACGCGCAAGGCCGGTCCCGTCCGGCCCTATTCCTTCGACAGTCACTCCTGAAAGGTCAGCCAAGATGCGTGATCCGCTGTTCCGCATGGCCCTGGTGCTGGGCCTTCTGTCAGCCGTCGGTCCCTTTGCCATCGACATGTATTTGCCCGCGCTGCCCGAAGTGGCTCGCGATCTGGACACCTCCGAGGCCGGGGCCGCGCTGACGCTGACGGCCTATTTCCTGGTCTTCGGGCTGGCGCAGATGATCTATGGCCCGATGGCCGACGCGTTGGGCCGCAAGCGTCCCCTGATGATCGGCGTCGGGATCTTCAGCGTCGCCACCATCGCCGCATCGCTGGCCCCGACCCTGGGTTGGCTGATCGCCGCGCGGGCGGTGCAGGGGCTGGGGGCCGCGGCCCTGATGGCCGTGCCCCGCGCGGTGATCCGCGACATGGCGACCGGGCCTACGGCGGCGCGGATGATGGCGGCGATCATGATCGTAATCTCGATCTCGCCCATGCTGGCGCCGCTAACCGGATCGCTGGTCCTGGCCTGGGGCGGCTGGCGCGAGATTTTTGCCGTGCTGGCCGTGGCGGCCATCGCCAGCTTTGGCCTGATCGTCTTCGTTTTGCCCGAGACGCTGCCAGTCGATCGCCGTCAGCCCGTGCGCATCGGCGTCATGTGGGCGGGCGCGAAACGGCTGCTGATGGATCGCCGCTTCATGGGGCTGACCATGATCGGCGGCTTTGGCATGGCCAGCTTCTTCGTGTTCCTGTCCAGTGCCAGCTTCGTCTATACCCGCCAATACGGCCTCAGCCCGACGGGCTTTTCGCTGGCCTTCGCGGCCAATGCGGTGGGCTTCTTCAGCGCCTCGCAATTCGCCGGACGCCTGGCCGAACGCTATGGGATGGAGCGGGTGATCTCGATCGCCATCACCGGCTTTGCGGGCATGGCCGCGCTGACGGTCCTGGTCGTCTGGTCGGGATTTGATGCCCTGCCGGTGGTGATGGCGGGGCTGTTCCTGTCCTATGCCTTCCTGGGGCTGGTGATGCCGACGGCCATGGTCATGTCGCTGGACCCCCATCCCGATATCGCGGGGTTGGCCTCGTCCATCGGCGGGACGTTCCAGATGCTGACGGGCGGGCTGATGATCGCCCTGACGGGTCCGTTCATGAACAACACAGCATCGACCATGGTGCCGGCCATCGCCCTTTGCGCGGCGCTGGCATGGGCGACGGCGGCCTTGTCGTTGCCGCGCCTGAGGCTGTGTCCGGCAGCCTGACAGGCACCCGATCGCTGCAATAAGAAAGGGCCGCAGGATGTTGATCCTGCGGCCTTTTCCTTTTGGTCTTGAGGCGCTTCAGGCCTGACGGCTTTTCGGCGCGCGCGACGGGCGGCGTGCCGGACGCTTGTTGCCGCCATTGTCGGGGCCACCGAACTTGCGGCCGCGCTGAAGGCTGCCTGCGGGGGGCGCCCCGAAGGGAACTTCTCCGCCGATGACGGGGATCGCGTTCTTCATCGCCTTTTCGATGGCGCGCAGCTCGCCGACCTCGGCCGGGGCGCAGAAGGCCACGGCGCGACCGTCGCGACCGGCACGCGCGGTGCGGCCGATGCGGTGGACATAGTTTTCCGGCACGTTCGGCAGGTCATAGTTATAGACATGCGCGACCTCGGGGATGTCCAGGCCGCGGGCTGCCACGTCGGTGGCGACCAAAACCTTGATCTCTCCCTTGCGGAAGGCCTCCAGCGCGCGTTCACGCTGGCCTTGGCTTTTGTTGCCGTGGATCGCGGCGACGGCAAAGCCCCACTTCTCCAACAGCTTGGACAGCTTTTCGCAGCCATGCTTGGTGCGACCGAAGACCATCGACAATTCGCCGGTGTGCTTGGACATGTATTCGGCCAGAAGCGTCGCCTTGTCGCCCTGACCGACGAAATGGACGCCCTGTTCGATCTGCTTGGCGGCCTGACCCGGAGGGTTCACGGCGACCTTGACCGGGTTCGTCAGGTAGGTGTCCGACAGTTCCGACATCAGCTTGGGCATCGTGGCCGAGAACATCAGCGTCTGGCGTTCGCGGGGCAGCATCCGCGCGATCTTGCGCAGAGTGTGGATGAAGCCGATGTCCAGCATCTGGTCGGCCTCGTCCAGCACCAGATAGGTGGTGGCTTCTAGGCTGATGGCGCGACGCTCGATCAGGTCCATCAGGCGGCCGGGCGTGGCGATCAGCACGTCGACGCCGCGCGACAGGCGCTCGGTCTGGACGTTGATCGAGGCACCGCCAACGACGCGGAACGACCGGATCGGCGTGCCTTCGGCATAGGCGTCGATGTTCGTGGCGATCTGGGTGGCCAGTTCGCGGGTCGGCGCCAGGATCAGTGCGCGGCAGGTGCGCGGTTCGGGCTTCTTGCCGTATTTGATCAGGCGGGTCAGCATCGGCAGGCCGAAGGCTGCCGTCTTGCCGGTGCCGGTCTGCGCCAGGCCCAGGACGTCACGGCCTTCGACGATGGCGGGGATGCCCTGTTCCTGGATCGGGGTGGGCGATTTCAGGCCCATCGCGTCGATGTTCGAATTGATGCGATGGTCGATGCCCATATCCGCAAAGGGACCGGTGGCCAGCGGATCGCGTGCCGGGGCGCGGCGGCCTTCATTGGCCATGGCTTGGGGCGAAAGGCGCGGGGCCGACTTGCCGCCACGGTTGGGGCGGCGACGGGTGGTGGTCTGTTCCATCAAAAGACTTTCGTGCCCAGCATCCCTCGTATCGGACGCAAAGGCATGGGCCACGCAACCTATGGCGCGGCGTATTGCAGGGGTGCAGGCGAGATACGAGGGTGCCTGCATGCCTCCCCGCGTGAATGGGAAACTGGAATGGGTATCGCCGCCATGACAAGCGATGCTTGCGACTGCTCACGCGGCAGCGGTTGGCGATGGGGTGCAAATGGGGCAAGTTGCCCCGAAAGTCAAGCGCGGTCTGCGCTGTCCATCCAGATGGTGACCGGGCCGTCATTCAGCAGCGACACCTTCATGTCGGCACCAAAGCGCCCGGTTTCGACCGCGATCCCCAGTGCACGCAGGCTTTCGGCAAAGCGCAGGTACAGGGCCTTGCCCAGATCGGGGGCCGCGGCCTGCGAAAAGCCGGGGCGGTTGCCACTGCGCAGATCGGCGGCCAGCGTGAACTGCGATACGACCAGCGCCGTACCGCCGGTATCGGCCAGGGCGCGGTTCATCCGGCCCTGATCATCGCAGAAGATGCGCAGTTTCGCGACGCGGGCGGCCATCTTGTCGACGGCGGCCTCGTCATCGCCCTGCATGGCGCAGACCAGCAGCAGCAATCCCTCGCCGATCTGGCCGATGATGTCGCCATCGACCCGGACCGAAGCCTCGGAGACGCGTTGGGCAAGAACTCTCATGTCGGTTTCCCTCCGGGTCAGGGGGCCAGGAAGATGCCCACGACGACCATCATCAGCCCGATGCAGGATGCCGCCAGGGCGCCCATGTTCACCGCCAGCACCTTGCGCATGCGGATGCGCAGGGTTTCGTCGTCAAGGCCCCGCGCCTTGGCCCGCGCGACCGTCCAGATGCACCAGACCAGCGCCGCAAGGCCCACCACCGTCAATGCGGCACCGGTCCAGATCAGCCAGTCGAAAATCGTCATGTCGCGTCCCCTTGCGTTCACAGCAGCGTCGCGCCGCCCTAGCGGCGATTGCACCCCGCAACAAGACCGCCTAACACATCGTCCAAAAGCTCAGGAAGGAAGAATGACATGTCGGACGATCAAGCCTATGGCGTGGCCGCGGACGAACTGCGCCAGTTCATCGAACAGTTCGAACAGCTGGAAGCCGAAAAGAAGGATATCGCCGAACAGCAGAAGGAAATCATGTCCGAGGCGAAGGCCCGCGGATACGACACCAAGGTGATGAAGAAGATCATTGCCCTGCGCAAACGCGACCGGGACGACATCGCCGAGGAAGAAGCCATCCTGGAGATGTACAAGACCGCCCTGGGCATGGCCTGACGCGACGGGCCGGGGCGTGGTCCCCGGCCGATGCCCGCCTTAGGGCATGATGAATTCGACGCCGGGCAGCACGGCGATTTCCGCGACATCCGCGCGATAGTTGTCGGTCACCTGGTCGACGACCTGCTGCGTCCAGCCGGGCAGGTCGATCACCTGGTCCAGCGTTCCGGGCAGGGCATGCTTCTGCAGCACGTCGCCATAGATCTGGCGGCGCTGCGTGACGGAAACCTGGTCCTGGATGCCCATCGCGTCGCGCAGCCGCGCGATGCCGATATCGCCAAGAATCTCGTGCATATAGAGCAGACCGCCCGACAGCGGCACGTTGTTGGGAAGGCCGCCGACGATGCGCACGATCTCGGGCCAGATCAGGGGCACGTCCTCGTGGCACCAGATGACCATGCGCCGTCCCCTTGCGGCACGCACCAGGTTCTGGATGGCCGTGCGCCAGCGCAGCTGCAGCGGATGGCAGCCCTGCATCAGGCCCGTGTAATCGCCCCCCGCCACCTGCGGCAGGATATCGGTCAGCAGGGTCGCGGGGTTGCGCAGCGCCAGGTGGAATTCGGCCTCGGCCGAGGGGAACAGCCGCGCCAGCGCCGCCGCCCGCGCACCCATCTGCGGATAAAGGCCGTCCGGACCCACCGCGCGTCCCGGCGCGCCTATGAAGGTCGGCGTGGACATCACCACCCGCGACGTGTGGTCGCTGTCCAGCATGGCGTCCAGCATGATCTGTTCCATCTCGACAGTGGCGGTGCCGCCGTCCAGCGATTTCAGCGCCTCGTCGAACATGCCGCGGTGGCGGTTCGGGGTCACGACCTCGGTTCCCGCCTTCTGCAGGGCGGATCGGTTGTTCAGCAGGGTCTTGAGCAGCCGGTCCCCGTCAGTGGCGTGAACGCCCATGTGAAAAACCATCTGCATTGTGACTGTCCCGTCTTGTTTTCGCCGCACCTTCGGGCGCGATCCGCGTTTGACCGCAGATTACCGCTCTGCCGTGGACAGTCAAACCGCTTTGGCATATCGCGTCTCCCATGACCAGCACCGTTCCAGAACCCAGATCCCGGCGCCGTCACGACACCGCCCTGCGGCAGGGGGGCGGCATGGGCTGGTCCTTGGCCGCAGTCATGGTCGCGGCGCTGGTCCTGATGCCGGTCATGGCAGTGGTCTGGATCGCCGCCAACCCCACCGACAACATCTGGCCGCATTTGCTGTCGACGGTCATGCCGCGCTATTTCGGCAATACGGTCATCCTGGCGGTGGGGACCGGGGCGCTGGCGGCGGCGATGGGCACCGGTTCGGCTTGGCTGGTCAGCATGTACGACTTTCCCGGGCGGCGCTGGCTGCAATGGCTGCTGCTGCTGCCCTTGGCGGTGCCGGCCTATATCGGGGCCTATGCGCTGGCGGATTTTCTGGATTATTCCGGTCCGGTGCAGATCGCGCTGCGCGGCTGGTTCGGATGGGAAACGGCCCGCGATTACTGGTTCCCGCGCATCCGGTCGCTGGAGGCGGCGATCGTGGTGCTTGCATCGGCGCTGGCGCCTTACGTCTATCTGCTGACCCGCGCCGCGCTGCATGAACAATCCGGCAGCGCCTATGAGGTCGCGCGCGCCTTGGGCACCGGCCCCTGGGGGCTGTTCCGCCGTGTGGGGCTGCCGCTGGCGCGCCCGGCCATTGTCGCGGGTTCGGCCATCGCCATGATGGAGGCCGTGGCCGATTATGGCGTCGTCAGCTATTTCGGGGTCCAGACGCTGAACACCGGCATCTTCACCACCTGGCTGGAGCGCCGCAACGCGGGCGGGGCCGCCCAGATCGCCTGCGTCATCCTGCTGATCGTGGTCATCCTGGCGCTGTGGGAACGGTTCGGGCGGCGCAATGCGCGCTATCACCAAAGCGCCCGCCAGCCGCGCCCGATCCAACGCCAGCGGTTGTCATGGGTGGCGGGGCTGGGGGCGATGCTGGCCTGCATCCTGCCTTTTGCCATGGGTTTCCTGCTGCCAGTGGGCGTGATCCTGTCCTATGCGGTGGCCTATCCCGAGGGGTGGGTGTCGCCGGGTCTTGGCAAGGCCGCCTGGCACACGGTCAGCCTGGGCGCGATGGCGGCGCTGCTGACGGTGGGGATGGCGCTGATCATGGTCTATGGTACGCGGCTGTCGGGACGCGCGCTGCCGCGCCTGCTGCAGCCGGTGACGACGGTCGGCTATGCCGCGCCGGGGGCGGTGCTGGCGGTTGGCATCCTGATCCCGCTTGCGGCGCTGGACCATCGGCTGGCGGATGCCTGGCTGGCGCTGACCGGCACCGATCCGGGGCTGATGCTGACCGGCACCGGGGCGGCGATCGTCTTTGCCTATACCGTGCGCTTCTTCGCCATCGGGCAGGGCGCCATCGACGGGGCCTTCACCCGCGTGTCGCCGTCGCTGCCGATGGCGGCGCGGTCGCTGGGGCGCGACAATGCGGGGGTGTTGCGCGATGTCTTCCTGCCGCTGATGCGCGGGTCGGTCGGGGCGGCGCTGCTGCTGGTCTTTGTCGATTGCGTCAAGGAGCTGCCCGCCACGCTGCTGCTGCGGCCCTTCAATTACGAAACACTGGCCACCCGCACCCATGAACGGGCCAGCCTAGAAGACCTGGGCAATGCCGCCCCCGCCGCCCTGGTCGTGATGGCCGTGGGCATCCTGGCGGTCGCGCTGCTGGCGCGTACCAATCTGGGCGGGCGCAAGGATGACTTGCGCAAGCCGTGAACGCGCGATATTTGCGTCTGGTATTGCCGGCTTAGCTCAGTGGTAGAGCGTCTGATTTGTAATCAGGGGGTCGGGGGTTCAAATCCCTCAGCCGGCACCACGAATTTCCTATGAAGGCTTGTCAGGACGGCACCGATGCGCTATATGGTGCCTTGCTACGTTAAATTCTCTGCATCCTGTCTGCTTCCGGCTTCAGTCTGCTTTGTTAATCTGACCGGCCAAGCCACTGCATACTGCGGGTGGCATAACTGACAGGAGATCTCACGATGGCCAACGGCACCGTGAAATGGTTCAACAGCACCAAAGGCTTCGGCTTCATTCAACCGGAAGGCGGCCGCCAGGACGTGTTCCTGCACATCTCCGCTCTTGAGCGCGCTGGTCTGTCGGCTCCCGCCGATGGCCAGAAGGTGACCTATGAGCTGGAGCGTGGCCGCGACGGTCGCGAATCGGCAACGAACGTCCAGTTCGCCTGATCCATCCTTTGGATGCGATGTTTCGAAGGGCTGCCCGTATGGGCGGCCCTTTTTCCGTTCTGGCGTCCCGGCTTGAGGGTCGGGCAAGTTTGGCATAGCACGACCATATGCGAATTCTGTTTCTAGGCGATGTGATGGGCCGCGCGGGCCGTCGGGCGATTTCCGAACGCCTGGCCGGGCTGCGGGCACGGTTGAAGGCCGACCTTGTTGTGGTCAACGCCGAAAATTCCAGCGGAGGGCGCGGGGCGACCGCCGGTCACGCGCAGCTGCTTCTTGATTCGGGCGCCGATTGCCTGACCTTGGGCGATCATGCCTTCGACCAGAAGGACATGATGTCCTTCATCGAAAAGGAACCCCGGATCGTCCGCCCCCTGAATTTCGCGCGCGAAGCGCCGGGCAGGGGTGCCGCGATTATCAGTGACGCACGCGGGCGCAAGGCGCTGATCACGCAGGCATTGGGGCAGGTGTTCATGTCGCGGCCCTATGACGATCCGTTCTCGGCGCTTGATGCGGTGCTGCGCGCCCATCCGCCCGGCGGGATGGTGCAGGCGATCTTGGTCGATATCCACGCCGAAGCCACCAGCGAGAAGATGGCCATGGGCCATTACTGCGATGGGCGCGCCAGTTTGGTCGTCGGTACACATACCCATGTACCGACCGCCGATGCGCAGATCCTGCCCCGCGGGACGGCCTATCTGTCGGATGCCGGGATGTGCGGCGATTACGACAGCGTCATCGGCATGGACAAAACCGAGCCGATGCGCCGTTTCATCACCGGCATGCCCCGCGACCGCTTTACCCCCGCCGATGGCGAGGCGACGCTGTCGGGCGTGCTGGTCGAAACGGATGACCGGACCGGCATGGCCAAGGCCATCCAGCCGGTTCGCGATGGTGGGCGGCTGGCCCAGACCCACCCTGCGTGACCCCTTTGCCCGGCCCTCCGACCTTGCGTCGCGGGCCGGGCCTGCCACGCTGAAGACCGCTTGCGGGGCCTTGGTCTTCCGGCGCAATATGCCGCGAATGCGGGGCGCAGCGCCCGCGCCAGGAATGAGTTTTGAATGTTCGGATTTGAATTGACCGGGATGACCGGAGCGGTGGTGACCATCTTCATCATCATTGCCATGCTGACCTTGTTCATCCGAGAGACCTATCCCCCGGAAGTCACCGCGATCCTTGGTGCCGTCACCCTGCTTGGGCTTGGCATTCTGGATGTCAGCCATATTTCCGGGGTGCTGTCGAATGCGGCGCCCTGGACCATCGCCTTCATGTTCATCATCGTGGGCGGCCTGGTGCGGACCGGGGCGCTGGATTGGATCGGGCAGCGTGCGGCGCGTCATGCCGGGGCGCATCCGATGCTGACCCTGGCATCCGTGTCGATCCTGGTCTGTACCATGTCGGCATTCGTCAACAACACGCCGCTGGTCGTCGTGATGATGCCGATCTTCATGCAGCTGGCCAAGGAAATGGGCAAATCGCCCTCCAAGCTGTTGATCCCGCTGTCCTATCTGTCGATCCTGGGTGGCACGATGACGCTGATCGGCACATCGACCAACCTGCTGGTGGACGGGGTCGCGCGGTCCGCGGGGATGGAGCATTTCACCATCTTCGAGATCACCTGGGTCGGCCTGCCGATGGCGGTCGTGGGGGTCACCTATCTGCTGATCTTCGCCCCCCGCCTGCTGCCCGACCGCGATTCCATGTCGCAATTGCTGTCGGGGCGCAGCAAGATGAAGTTCTTTACCGAGGTCGCCATTCCCGAAGGATCGGCCCTGATCGGCAAGACGCTGGACGAGGTCGACATCTTTGCCCGCGACAGCGCCCGCGTCATCGACGTGTTGCGCGGCGATGCGTCCCTGCGCCGCGATCTGTCCGCCGTCCAGCTGGAGGAGGGCGACCGCGTTGTCCTGCGCACCCCCATGTCCGAGGTGCTGGGCCTGCAGTCCCACAAGGACCTGCGCATGGTGGACAAGCTGAGTTCGGTCCAGACCTCGACGGTCGAGGTGCTGATCACGCCGGGTTGCCACATGGTCGGCCGATCGCTGGGGTCGATGCGCCTGCGCCGTCGCTATGGCGTCTATGTCCTGGCTGCGCATCGCAAGAATCAGAATATCGGTCGTCAGCTGGACGATCTGGTCGTGCGCGTGGGCGACACGCTGCTGCTGGAGGGGGCATCGACCGACATCCAGCGCTTGGCCAGCGATATGGACATGGTCGAGGTCAACGCGCCCTCGGACCGTGCCTATCGCCGCCGCCACGCGCCCATCGTGGTCGCCACGCTGGCCGGCGTCGTCGTGCTGTCCGCCTTCGAGGTGGCACCGATCCTGCTGTTGTCCTTTATCGGAGTGGCCGTGGTGCTGGGAACGCGCTGCATCGACGCCGACGAGGCTCTGTCCTTTGTGGATGGTCGCCTGATGGCGCTGATCTTTGCCATGCTGGCGGTCGGCGCGGGCCTGGAAAACAGTGGCGCGGTGCAGCTGGTCGTGGACAAGGTCGCGCCCTGGCTGGCGACGCTGCCGCATTGGGCGCTGGTGCTGGCGGTCTATATGCTGGCGACATCTTTGACGGAAACGGTGACTAACAATGCCGTGGCCGTCATCGTGACGCCCTTGGCGATCAGCCTTGGCAATTCGCTTGGCGTCGATCCGCGCCCGCTGGTGGTGGCGGTGATGATGGGGGCATCAGCCAGTTTTGCAACGCCGATCGGCTATCAGACGAACACGCTGGTCTATGGTCCGGGCGGCTATCGCTTTGCCGATTTCATCAAGGTCGGCCTGCCGTTGAACCTGTTGATGGCGCTGGTGGCCTCCCTGCTGATCCCGCTGATCTGGCCGCTGTAGCGGCCTCTGGAGAACCTTTCGCAGATCGCAATGCTGCCATGCAGCATCGGCGGTTGTGATCCGCGCCCAAAAGGCCGATCTATGACGGCAAGGGAGGAAACGACCTATTCGCAAGGAGTTTCCAAATGGCGACCATCGCAACTGCCGGCCACAAGACCGCAGCATTTCCGACCAGCGCTCTGCTGGCTCCGTTCCGGGCCATCGGCCGCTTCATGATCACCCTAGCCGAGGCAAGCCCGCAGATGCGCGCGCTGAACCGCCTGAGCCAGCACAGCGACGCGGAACTTGCCGCCAAGGGTCTGACCCGCGAAGGCGAAATCCGCCGCATCCTGGGTGGCGCAGCCGCGCTCTAACCTTTTGCGGTCCGACCGCAGACGCCATGCGCGGCCCCTTGGGCCGCGTTTCGCGTTTCAAGGGACATGTCACAGCGGCCAGACGATCAGCAGCAGCGGCACGGACACGGCCATGACGATGATCTCCAACGGCAGTCCCATCCGCCAGTAATCGCCAAAGCGGTAATTGCCCGGTCCCAGGATCAGCGTGTTGTTCTGGTGTCCGATCGGCGTCAGGAAGGCGCAGGAGGCCGCGACCGCTACCCCCATCAGGAAGGCGTCCGGCTGAACGCCCAGCTGTTCGGCCAGACGGATGCTGACCGGGGCCGCGATGATGGTCGTGGCGTTGTTGTTCAGGACATCCGACAGCATCATCGTGGCCGCCATTAGCAGCACCAGCGCAATCCAGGCCGGATAGCCTTGCGTCAGGCTGGCCAGTCCCCGCGCGATCAGCGCCGAGCCGCCCGTCTGGTCCAGAGCCAGCCCCAGGGGGATCATGCTGCCCAACAGCACGATGATCGGCCAATCGACATGGTCGTAAAGCTCATGCACCGACAGCACCCCGAACAGCACATAGGCGATGATGACACAGCCAAGCGCGATCGGCATCGTCGTCACGCCAAGGGATGCGGCCAACACCGCCAGCGCGAACAGTCCGACCGCCGAACGCATGTGGCGTTCGCGCTGGACCGACAGGCTGCCGCCATCGATGCGCAGCAGGCCGGTGGCGGCCAGCATGTCCTCGATGCGGCTTTCGGGAACCAGCAACAGCAGCATGTCCCCCGATTGCAACGTCTGGCGCGACAGGTCGCGGCGCTGCGCCAGCCCCTGACGGCGCATCCCGATCAGGACGCTGTCATGGCGGTTCGTCAGCCCGAAGGATTGCACCGACCGGCCCGCAATTCCCGAGGCACGCGGCACCAGGCATTCGATCAGCTGCTGGCCTTCGGCGTCCTTGCGGGCGCGGGGCTCCATCCGGCCATCGGGGAACGAGAGATCGTTGGTCGATCTGAATTCGTCCAAGGCCTGCGGGTCGGCGCGCAGGACGATGACGTCACCATCCTCGATCGTCACGTCATCCAGGTTGCCCGCGATGTCCTGGCCGTGGCGGCGCAAACCGATGATGCGGACATTGGCCTTGGCGGCTTCGGCGCGCGCATCGGCGATCAGGCGGGCGGCGGCGAGGCCGGCTTCGGTCACCACCAGCGACGAGACATAGCGGCGCTGGGGTCCGTCGCCTTCACTGGGCGCATCTTCGCGTGCGCCGGGGATCAGGCGCCAGCCCACAAGACCGATGAAGGCGATCCCCGCCACGGCGACCGCACCCCCCACGGGAAGGAAATCGAACATCCGGTAGGGCTCTCCCAGCACATCGGCCCGAAATCCCGACACGATCAGGTTGGGGGGCGTGCCGATCAGCGTCAGCATGCCGCCGAGGATCGTTGCGAAGGCCAGCGGCATCAGCGTCAGGCCCGCCTGCCGGTTGGCCTTGCGCGCGGCCTGCAGATCGACGGGCATCAGCATGGCCAGCGCCGCGATATTGTTCATGAACCCGGAAAGCAGTCCCCCCACCGTGCCGAAGACCAGCACATGGGTTGTGGTCCCCCGTTGGCGCGAGGCGATCAGCCGGGCCATGCGCGCGACCGCCCCCGACCGGTTCAGACCGGCCGTCGCGATCAGCACCAGCGCCACGATCAGGGTGGTCGGGTTGCCGAACCCCGAGAACGCGTCCTCGGACGGAACGATCCCCGTCAGGACGGCCGCCATCAGGCCCCCGAAGGCCACGAGGTCGTATCGCCACCGCCCCCAGAGCATCAGCGCAATCATCAGGCCCAGAAGGGCGAAAAGCAGGATCTGTTGGGGGGTCATGGATATCCTCGTCTGGGCCGTCATCCCGGCCGTCGCACCGAACGCAGGCAGACCCATTCCGGTTCGCCTTGCGATGCACCCGTCTGGTGGACTAAAAGCGCGCAAGGTTTTCAATTGAATTGTGAAGGGCGACCCGACATGGCAGGTCATTCAAAGTGGGCCAACATCCAGCATCGCAAGGGCCGGCAGGACGCTCAGCGTTCGAAACTGTTTTCGAAGCTGGCCAAGGAAATCACCGTGGCCGCCAAGATGGGCGACCCTGATCCCGACAAGAACCCCCGCCTGCGCATGGCCGTCAAGGAAGCCAAGTCGAAATCGGTCCCCAAGGACGTGATCGACCGCGCCATCAAGAAGTCGCAGGCCGGTGAGGGCGACAATTACGACGAGATCCGTTACGAAGGTTACGGCCCGAACGGCATCGCCCTGCTGGTCGAGGCGATGACCGACAACCGCAACCGCACCGCATCCAATGTCCGCAGCTATTTTACCAAGTCGGGCGGCGACATGGGTCAGACGGGTTCGGTCGCGTTCATGTTCGACCGCGTGGGTGAGATCGTCTATCCCGCCAGTGCGGGCGACGCCGATACGGTCATGATGGCCGCCATCGAAGCCGGTGCGGATGACGTGCAAAGCGACGATGAAGGCCACTGGATCTATTGCGCCGACACCGCGCTGAACGAGGTCGCCACCGCGCTGGAGGCATCCTTGGGCGAATCCGAGACCGCCAAGCTGATCTGGAAGCCGCAGGCCCCGACCGAGATCACCGACGTGGAAACCGCCCAGAAGCTGATGAAGCTGATCGACACGCTGGAAGATGACGACGACGTGCAGAACGTCATCGGCAATTTCGACCTGTCCGAGGATGTCGCGGCCAGCCTTTAAGGCCGGACGCATTCCTGCAGGGCAACGGGTCGTCGGGCAGCAGGGCTGTTGCCCGGCGATTTTTTCGATGGAGGGCCGATGCTGTCATATCTGGCGGGTCTGGGGACCGGGCTGTCGCTGATCCTGGCGATCGGGGCGCAGAACGCTTTCGTGCTGAAACAGGGCATCCTGCGCCGTCATGTCTTCGCCATCTGCCTGTTTTGCGCGATTTCGGACGCGGTGCTGATCATCCTGGGGGTTGCGGGCATGGCCCGCGCCGGACTGCGCTGGCCCTGGTTGTTTGAAGCGATGCGCTGGGGCGGGGTGGCCTTTCTGGCGATCTATGGGCTGCGCGCCTTCCGGGCCGCTTGGCGCGGGGGCGAAGCGCTGCGCCCCGAAGGCCAGGCCCAGAGCCTGGGCGCCGCCTTGGCGACCATTGCCGCGCTGACATGGCTGAACCCGCATGTCTGGCTGGACACGGTCGTTCTGCTGGGGGCGATCTCGGCGCAGTGGCCGATGCCCGGGGTTTTCGGGGCGGGGGCGGTGACCGGATCGTTCCTGTTCTTCTTTTCCCTGGGCTATGGCGCGCGCCTGCTGGAGCCGCTGTTTCGAAGACCCGCCGCCTGGCGTTGGCTGGAATTCGGCATCGGCTGTGTCATGTGGGCCATCGCGATGCGGCTGGCGCTGGACTGACACCGAACGGACTTGCCTTGTCGCGGGAAAGGCGGCAGGTGCAGATCATGCAATCATCGAACACCACATCGCGGGACTTGGTCGGGATCGGCTGGATGCTGGTCACGGGACTGTGCTTCGTCGCGGTCAACACCATCGTGCGCGGGCTGGACGGTGCGCTGCCTGCGGCGCAGGCGGCCTTCATCCGCTTTGTGATCGGCGTGGTCTTTCTGATCCCCATCGTCTGGCCCGCGCTGAGACGTGGTTTTCCGGCCCCGGTCTGGGGCATGTTCGCGCTGCGCGGGGGGCTGCATGTCGTGGCGGTGGTGGCGTGGTTCTTTGCCATGTCGCGCATCACCATCGCCGAGGTGACGGCCATCGGCTTTCTGAACCCCATCATCGTCACCATCGGCGCGGCATTGTTCATGGGCGAGAAACTGGCCGCCCGTCGCATCGCCGCCATCGGAGTGGCGTTGCTGGGGGCGCTGATCGTGCTGCGTCCGGGACTGAGGGAGCTGGATGCGGGGCACATGTCGCAGGTCATGGCCTCGGTGGCATTCGGGTCTTCCTATCTGGTGGCAAAGCGGCTGTCGGAACGGGTGCCTGCGTCGGTGGTGGTGGCCATGATGTCGGTGACGGTCGCCGTCGGTCTGGCCCCGCTGGCTTGGGCGCAATGGGTGCCGCCGACCTGGGGGCAGGTGGGCTGGCTGGGTCTGGTCGCGCTGTTTGCGACGGCGGGGCATTACACGATGACGCGGGCCTTTGCGGCCGCACCCCTGACGGTCACGCAGCCTGTGACCTTTTTGCAGCTGGTTTGGGCCAGCCTGATCGGGGTTCTAGTCTTTGCCGAACCGCTGGACGCATGGGTGATTTTGGGCGGCGGGCTGATGATCGGGGCGATCAGCTATATCACCTGGCGCGAGGCCCGTCTGCGGGCGCGGATGAAGACGCCGGTGGTGGGCGCCACCAAGGTCTGATTGCGTCCCGCGACGTCCGGGGGTGCTGCGCGCCCCCCGGACCCCCTGCTGTGGGCGTCAGCGATGACCCCAGAGCGGTGCGTGACGGTTGACGTCCTTGTAAAGCAGATAGCGGAACGGCCCAGGCCCACCCGCATAGCAGGCTTGGGGGCAGAAGGCGCGCAGCCACATGTAGTCGCCGGGGCCGACCTCGACCCAGTCCCGGTTCAGGCGATAGACGGCCTTGCCTTCAAGCACATAGAGCCCGTGTTCCATGACATGGGTTTCGGCGAAGGGGATCGATCCGCCCGGTTTGAAGGTCACGACCGTGATATGCATGTCGTGGCGCAGATCGGCGGGGTCCATGAAGCGCGTCGTGCCCCATGCGCCGTCGGTGTCGGGCATCATCGAGGGCGCCAGATCCTGTTCCTGGACCACGATCGGATCGGGTTTGGACACGCCCGCGGCGGGCTGCCAACGCTTGCGCCACCAGTGGAAGCCTGCCGGACCGGCGGTGCAGTTCCAGATCTTCCATGGCGTTCCGGGCGGGACATAGGCGAAGGCGCCCGGCGTCAGCGGATGGTCGGTGCCGTCGATGGTGATCTGCAGATCGCCGCCGGTGACGAAGATCGCGTGCTGGACCTGCGGGTCGTCATCGGGGGTGTCGCTGCCGCCATCTTCGGCCAGTTCGACGATATACTGGCTGAAGGTTTCCGCGAAACCCGTCAGGGGGCGGGCCAGCATCCACATGCGCATGCCACGCCAGCCGGGCAGATAGCTGGTGACGATGTCGCGCATGACGGTGCGGGGGATGACGGCATAGGCATCGGTG
Organism: Paracoccus sediminilitoris; assembly: GCF_003259195.1. Lineage (GTDB taxonomy): Bacteria > Pseudomonadota > Alphaproteobacteria > Rhodobacterales > Rhodobacteraceae > Paracoccus > Paracoccus sediminilitoris. The sequence goes on along the minus strand of NZ_QJPK01000006.1, from coordinate 116,545 downwards.
AAGATGGCCGTATCGGTCGTCATCCCGGTCTGGGGCGGCAGGCCCGCGACGGGACCGGCATAGGGAATGCGCTGCGCGGGTTCGGGGGGCAGTTGGGCGACATCGCCGGTCGGTGCGCCCTTGGGGGGGTGGTCGGTCATTTCAAGGCCTCTTTCAGGCGAAGTTCTGCGATGCGAATGACCTGGGCCTCGGCGGTTGCGCGTTCGGTCCGGGTGTCGTTCTGGACGCGGGTCTGCATGGCCGACAGGATGCCCGCCTTGTCATGGTCGCGCACCGCGATGATGAAGGGGAAGCCGTGCTTGGCGAAATAGGCGTCGTTCAGCCGGGTGAACTGGGTGCGTTCGGCATCGGTCAGGGCATCCAGACCCGCGCTGGCCTGTTCTGCGCTGCTGTCGGCAGTCAGACGTTTGGCCTGCGCCAGCTTGCCAGCCAGGTCGGGGTGGGCGGTCAGCACGCCAAGGCGTTCGGCGTCGCTGGCGGCGCGAAAGAACTGCGCCATGCGGCCGGAAAGGCCAGTGGGCGTGTCGTGGACCGCCCCCATTTCCGAATCCCAGACCCGTTCGGCGATGAAGGGCGAATGTTCGTAGATGCCACCGAAACGGACCACGAAATCGTCGCGGGACATTTCGGATGGGCGGATGCGGGGCTGCCAGGGATGCATTTCCGCCCAGTGACGGGCGATGTCCAGGCGGCTGGCGAACCAGACGCCGTCATGCGCGCGGCAGTGGTCCAGGAACTGCTGGATGGCCTTGGCGCGGCCCGGACGACCGGCAAGACGGCAATGCAGGCCGATGGACATCATCTTGGGCGCACCGGCTTCGCCTTCGGCGTAAAGCATGTCGAAGCTGTCACGCAGATAGTCGAAGAATTCTTGGCCCGTGCCGAAGCCTTGGCCGCTGGAAAAGCGCATGTCGTTGGCGTCCATCGTATAGGGCACCATCAGCTGCGGCTTGCCGTCATGGACATGCCAATAGGGCAGATCGTCTGCGATGGTGTCGGCCAGATAGGCGAAACCGCCTTCCTGACAGCCAAGCGCCACCGTGTTCATCGACGTCCGCCCCTGGTAGAAACCATAGGGCCGTTCGCCGGTCACCTGGCGATGCAACTCGATCGCGCGGGCGATGTGATCGGCCTCGACCTCGGGTGGGATGTCGCGATAGTCGATCCACTTCAACCCGTGGGTCGCGATCTCCCATCCGGCGGATTTCATGGCGGCGACCTGTTCGGGGCTGCGTTCCAGCGCGGTGGCGACGCCATAGACGGTGACGGGAATGTCCTTCAGCAGCCGGTGCAAACGCCAGAAGCCCGAACGCGCGCCGTAATCATAGATGGATTCCATGTTCCAATGCCGCTTGCCGGGCCAGGGCTGTGCGCCGATGATTTCCGACAGGAAGGCCTCGGATGCGGCATCGCCGTGTTCGATGCTGTTCTCGCCGCCCTCTTCGTAATTGACGACGAACTGGACGGCGATCCTCGCGCCGCCGGGCCATTGGGGGTCCGGCGTGGTTTCGCCATATCCTGACAGATCGCGGCTGTAGCGCATGTAGTCCTCCGGGCTTTGGTGTCGCAGCGTCACCAAAGCCCGTTGCGCGCGCGGGAACAAGCGCCGGATGCAGAATTCTGTATCAAGGAAAAGGCAAAGATCGCCGGGGTCTTTCAAAATCGCGTTGAAAGACTTACGGGCATGGGACAATTGCGACCGCCTGACGCAGCCACCAAGCTGCGCCCCAATGGCGGCCGTCAGAGCCGCGCCAGGGGGAAACATGGAACGCTTTTTCAAGCTGTCGCACAAGGGCAGCACCGTCAGGACCGAGGTGATCGCAGGGATCACCACATTCCTGACCATGGCCTATATCATCTTCGTCAATCCCGACATCCTGTCCACGACCGGCATGGACCGCGACGCCGTCTTCGTGGCGACCTGCCTTGCGGCGGCTGTCGGGTCGCTGGTCATGGGGCTGTGGGCGAACTGGCCCATCGGCATGGCGCCCGGCATGGGGCTGAACGCGTTCTTCGCCTTCACCGTCGTGGGCGCCATGGGCTTTTCTTGGCAGCAGGCGCTGGGCGCGGTCTTCATCAGCGGGATCATCTTCCTGTTCCTGACCATCACCGGCATCCGCAGCTGGCTGATCGCGGGCATCCCGGCATCCATGCGCAGCGCCATCGCCGCAGGGATCGGGCTGTTCCTGGCGATCATCGCGATGAAATCGTCGGGGCTGATCGTGGCCAACCCCGCGACACTGGTGGCCTTGGGCGATCTGACGGTGACGGGGACATTGCTGACCATCGCGGGGTTCTTCATCATTGTGGCGCTGGATGCGCTGAAGGTCACCGGGTCGATCCTGATCGGCATTCTGGTCATCACCGTGGCGGCCATCGCCTTGGGCGTCAGCCAGTTCGGCGGGGTGATCTCGATGCCGCCCTCGGTCGCGCCGACCTTCCTGCAGCTGGACGTGATGGGCGCGCTGACCTATGGCATCTTCCAGGTCGTGCTGGTCATGGTTCTGGTCGAGGTCTTCGACGCCACCGGCACGCTGATCGGCGTGGCCAAGCGCGCGGGGCTGCTGGATGACGGCCCGACGCAGGACAACCCCAATCTGGGGCGCGCGCTGATGGCCGATTCGACCGCGATCACGGCGGGGTCGCTCTTGGGGACGTCATCGACGACGGCCTATGTCGAAAGCGCATCGGGCGTGCAGGCGGGCGGTCGTACGGGACTGACGGCGGTGGTCGTGGGCGTGCTGTTCCTGTTGGCCATGTTCTTTGCGCCGCTGGCCGGGTCGGTCCCGGCCTATGCCACGGCGCCGGCGCTGCTTTACGTGGCCACGCTGATGCTGCGCGAACTGGCCGAGATCGACTGGGACGACGTGACCGAGGCCGCGCCTGCGGTCCTGACCGCGATCGCCATGCCCTTCACCTATTCCATCGCCAACGGCCTGGCCTTCGGTTTCATCAGCTATGCGCTGGTCAAGCTGCTGACGGGGCGCGCGCGGCAGGTGCATGCGGCGACCTGGGTGATCGCCGCGCTGTTCGTGGTCAAATACGCCTTCTTCGGCGGTCACTGACCATCGGGGCAGGCGCGGTCACTGGGCCGCGCCGCCCATCGCGTCGGTCAGCGATGCGGCTGCGGCCGCAACCACCGCGCCAAGCGTCTTGACGTGTTCCGACCCGATCCGATGCGTGGGCCCGCTGACCGAGATGCCGGCCATCGCCTCTCCGGACAGATCGAAGACCGGGGCGGCGATGCAGCGCATGCCGCGGGTCTTCTCCTCGTCATCGAAGGAAAAACCGCGATGGCGGATGCGGGCCAGATCGGCCCTGAGTTGGTCGGGATCGGTCAGGGTCTTGTCGGTGAACCGTTCCAGTTGCCCCGAAGCGGAGAGCGCATCCAGCGTTTCGGGACGCCCGAAGGCCAGCAGCGCCTTGCCGATCCCCGACGCATGCAAGGGCGACCGCGTTCCCGGCGGAAAGAAGGCGCGGATCGTTTCCTGGGTTTCGGCCTGGCTGACGAACAGCACATGGTTGCCCTGAAGGATGCCCAAGTTCGCAGTTTCGCCGGTATGTTCCATCAATGTGCGCAGGATTGGGCGGGCGCGTTCGACGATACCTGACCTGCGCATAAAGGCCGAGCCCAACCGAAAGGTCGCCGGGCCAATATTCCAGGCCTGCGTGGTCGGATCGCTTTCCACCATGCCGCGCTGCGCCAGGGTATGCAGGACGCGGTGCACGGTCGATGGCGGCTGCCCCGCCTGATCGGCAATTTCGCTGAGGGTCAGACCCGACCGGGATGCCAGGAGATCCAACAGGTCCAGCGCCCGGTCCAGCGCCTGAACGGTGCCGGGGACCTCGGGCTGCGTTTTCTTGGGGCGGCCCCGGCGGCGCATCGGATCGGCCATGATTTAAGCTCCGTTAAGAATGCATGTCGCGTGGCGCGAAAATCCGCAAGCGGCAGCGGAAAACGCAAGGTGCTGGACTTGCTGCGCTTTTCGCCTTCTTTCACGATGCGGGCGGATTTTCCAGAAAAATGGCGCGGCCCTGGGACGAATGCTAGCCTTTTCCTTTGCCGGGGAGGGCGCATCCACAGGTTCCGGGCGGGGCCATGCTGCACCGGATGCAGGCAATGGCGGTTTTCGCGGGCGCTTGGGCGTGAAATTCGTTTTCGTGCCCCGCGCCCTTGCGCAAGACTTGGAACGACATGCAGTCAAGGGGGCAATCACATGACTGAAACGACGGGGCACGCCGGGGTCCATCCGGTGGATGAACGCCTGCCGACACCCAAGCTGATTACGCTTGGGTTCCAGCATGTGCTGGTGATGTATGCGGGCGCGATCGCCGTGCCGCTGATCGTGGGCCGCGCCCTGCAGCTGTCGCCCGCCGAGGTGGCCTTCCTGATTTCCGCCGACCTGTTCGTCTGCGGCATCGCCACCCTGATCCAGAGCTTGGGCGCCACCCAGTATTTCGGCATCAAGCTGCCTGTCATGATGGGCGTCACCTTTGCCGCCGTGGGACCGATGGTCGCCATTGCCGCCGGCAACCCCGGTGCCGATGGTGCGCGTGCCCTGTTTGGCGCCATCATCGCGGCGGGTCTGATCGCGATCCTGCTGGCCCCCGCCATCAGCCGCATGCTGCGGTTTTTCCCGCCGGTGGTGACGGGAACGGTGATCCTTGCCATCGGGATCAGCCTGATGCCCATCGGCATCAACTGGATCTTCGGCCTGCAGGTCGGTCCCACCGCGCCGAAGCTGGTCGATCCCGCGCAGGCCGCTTGGCTGGAACAGGCCATCGCCGCAGGGGGCGTCCCCGAAGGCGTGCGTCTGGCGCCCACGGTGGCGAACCCGCTTTACGCGGCGGGCGGCAACATTGCCATCGCGGCGCTGGTGCTGGCCACGATCCTGCTGGTGTCGCGCCTGGCGACGGGGTTCCTGTCCAACATCGCGGTGCTGATCGGCATCGCGGTGGGCGGCATCACGGCGGCCATGCTGGGCATGATGCATTTCGACCGCGTGGCCGAGGCGCAGTGGTTCGCCCTGATCACGCCCTTCCATTTCGGCCTGCCGACCTTTGATCCGGTGATGGTCCTGACCATGGTGCTTGTGATGATCGTGGTGATGATCGAATCCACCGGCATGTTCCTGGCCCTGTCCGAGATGTGCGCCCGTCCCGTCACCCAGAAACAGCTGGCCGCGGGCCTGCGGGCCGACGGGTTGGGCACCATGCTGGGCGGCATCTTCAACACCTTCCCCTATACCTCGTTCAGCCAGAATGTCGGGCTGGTGGGTGTCACGGGCGTTCGGTCGCGCTTTGTCTGCGTGGCGGGCGGCATCATCATGATCGTGCTGGGCCTGATCCCCAAGATGGGCGCGCTGGTCGAAAGCCTGCCGACCACGGTCCTGGGCGGCGCGGGTCTGGTGATGTTCGGCATGGTCGCGGCCACGGGCGTGCGAATCTTGTCGCGGGTCGATTTCGCGGGCAACCGGCACAACCTGTTTGTCGTGGCGATTAGCATCGGCATGGCGATGATCCCGGTGGTCGCCCCCGATTTCAAGCAATGGCTGCCCCACGCCATCCACCCGCTGGTGCATTCGGGCATCCTGCTGGCGGCGATCAGCGCGGTGCTGCTGAACTGGTTTTATAACGGCGCCCCCGCGGCGGATGAAGATGAACTGCGCGCCGCGGGCAAGCTGGCCGATCACTGAGGGCCGATTATGCACGAAATTTTAAGACTGCCTTGCGCGCGGCCCCTCTCGCGCGCAAGGAAGGATCGGTTATCAACAAACCAAGCATAATCAGCGGAGGATCACGATGCCGGGTTACCTGACCACCCATGTTCTGGACACAGCCCGCGGCCAGCCGGCCCGCGGCATGACGGTGGTCCTGTTCCGCCTGCAAGGGGGCGCGCGCCAGGAAATTGCGCGTCTGGTCACCAATGATGACGGGCGCACCGACAGCCAGATCCTGCCCCAGGACCAGTTCGCCACCGGCAGCTATGAGCTGGAATTTCATGCGGGCGACTGGATGGACGCCGCGGGCATCCCGCCCGAAAGCCCGCGCTTTCTGGACGTCATCCCGATCCGTTTCGGCATGTCGCAGCAGGACCATTACCACGTGCCTTTGCTGATCTCTCCCTTCGGCTATTCGACCTACAGGGGCAGCTGAGATGATCCCCGATACCGTCATTTTGTGGGAGTGGCTGGCCTTTGCCGTCCGCTGGACCCATGTCATCACCGCGATAGCCTGGATCGGGTCGTCCTTCTATTTCATTGCGCTGGATCTGGGCCTGCAAAAGGCCCCCGGCATGCCGAAAGGCGCGCACGGAGAGGAATGGCAGGTCCATGGAGGCGGCTTCTATCACGTCCAGAAATACCTGGTCGCCCCTGAACGCATGCCCGAGCATCTGACCTGGTTCAAATGGGAAAGCTATTCGACCTGGTTGTCGGGGGCGGCATTGCTGATGGTCACCTATTGGGCGGGGGCGAACCTGTTCCTGATCGATCCGGCCAAGGCTGATCTGGCCATCTGGCAGGCAATCCTGGTGTCGGGCGGTTCGCTGGCCATCGGCTGGCTGATCTATGACGGGCTGTGCAAATCGCCCCTGGGCCAGCGTCCGACGGTGTTGATGCTGCTGCTGTTCGCCGCACTGGTGGTCATGGGCTGGGGTTATGACCAGGTCTTCACCGGGCGCGCGGCGCTGCTGCATCTGGGGGCCTTCACCGCCACCATCATGACGGCCAACGTCTTTCTGATCATCATGCCGAACCAGCGCATCGTTGTCGCCGACCTGAAGGCCGGACGCGCGCCGGACCCGAAATACGGCAAGATCGCCAAGCTGCGGTCCACGCATAACAACTATCTGACGCTGCCGGTCATCTTCCTGATGCTGTCGAACCACTATCCGCTGGCCTTCGCCAGCGAATACAACTGGCTGATCGCGGCGCTGATCTTCCTGATGGGCGTGACCATCCGGCATTTCTTCAACACCATGCATGCCCGCAAAGGGTATCAGTGGTGGACATGGGCGGTGACGACCATGCTGTTCGTGGCCATCATGTGGCTCTCGGCGCTTGGGCTGAACCAGGAAAGCTATGACGAGGCGATGGCCCGCCCCCTGACCGCGTCCGAGGAACGTTTTGCCCAGGCCGAGGGCTTTGATGACGTGGCGCAGACCGTCATGGGCCGCTGTTCCATGTGTCATGCCCGCGAACCCGTGTGGGAGGGTATCCACCACGCCCCGCGCGGGCTGTTTCTGGAAACGCCCGCCGACATCGCGCGGGCGGCCCAGCAGGTCTATGTCCAAGCAGGTTTGACCGACGCCATGCCCCCCGCCAACATCACCGGAATGGAGGATGACGAGCGTCGCCAGATCATCCGCTGGTTCCGCAAGGTCGGCGCCTTCGGCATGGCGGGGCTGTAACCATCTTTTCGCTTAACACGTGGCCTGCCGCGCGGTAGTTCATCGGCCATGTTCCGCGCTGTCCGCCTTGTCCTGCTGCTGGGGGTCATCCTTGGGGTGGTGCTGCCGAAATCCACGGCGGCGCTGGCCGATATCGGCGTGATCGACGACCGCGCGGTGGTGATCTGCACCGGCCATGGGCTGGTCGAGGTCCCGCTTGCCGATCCCGTGCAGGGGCATGACGCGGCACCCGACCATGACCATGCCTGCCTGCTGGTGCATGCGCTGGTCGGGGCCTTGGCGCCTGCCGAGGCGTCGTGGGTCCGACTGTCCGGCCGCATCCGTCCCAGCCTTGCCGCCGACCTGTGGCAACCCCTGTCGCTGCCCCCTAAAGGTTTCGCACGCGCGCCCCCGCGCGTCTGACAGCTCGCTCGTTCATCTGACAATGCGAAACCGCATGGCCATTGCCATGCAACAGGACAATTTCCATGACTGTATTCGATCCGGCCGCCCTGTCGGCCCCCGGCGCAGCCCGCGCCCTTGCGGTGTCATCATGACCGCTGCCCCCCTGATGGCCGCCAATCGCAGCGCCAAGCTTTATCGGGCCGCGTGGCGCTGGCATTTCTATGCCGGGCTGTTCGTCGTGCCGTTCTTCCTGGTGCTGGCCGTGACCGGCATGATGATGCTGTGGATCGCCCATCTGGACGGGCGCGACGGCGAACGCATCCGGGTGACGCCGCAGGGTCAGACGACCAGCCTGAACCTGCAGGCGGCGGTGGCCATCGCCTCGGTTCCCGACGGCCTGCCGGTGCAATACGTGGCACCGCGCGCCCCCGGTCTGGCCGCGATCTTTCGCATCGATGGCCCCGATGGCCCACAGACCGTCGCCGTCGATCCCTATACCGCCCAAGTTGTGACCAGCTTTCCCCGCCAGGCCGGCTGGTACAATTCAGCGGACGGCATCCATTCCTCGCTGCTGCTGGGCGTGACGGGGGACCGGATGCTTGAAATCGCGGCCTCGCTTGGGGTCGTGCTGTTGGCCACGGGGCTTTACTTGTGGTGGCCACGACAGGGGGGAATCGTGCGGGCGCTGATCCCGAACCTTGCGGCACGCGGGAGGGCGCTGTGGCGGTCGCTGCATGGCGTCGTCGGGATCTGGATCTCGGTCGTGCTGATGTTCTTTCTGGTGTCCGGATTGGCCTGGTCGGGGGTCTGGGGTGAAAAGCTGACGCAGGCCTGGTCGACCTTTCCCGCCGCCAAATGGGACTCCGTGCCTTTGTCGGATGCCACCCATGGCAGCCGGAATGACGGCCCCAAGCAGGTGACCTGGGCGCTGGAACAGACCCCGTTGCCTGCATCGGGATCGGCGGCGGGGGCCGTTGGCATTGCCGAAGGTCAGCCGGTAACCATCGACAGCGTCGATGCCCTGGCCCGCCAAATCGGGTTCGACGGACGCTATCAGCTGATCCTGCCCAAGGGTGATACCGGTGTCTGGACGCTGACCCGCGATTCCATGAACTCGGACAGCCTGTCGCCCACCACCGACCGAACCGTCCATGTCGACCAATATACGGGTCGCATTCTGGCCGATGTGGGGTTTGCGGATTATTCCTGGGCGGGTAAGGCCATGGCCGTGGGCATTGCGCTGCATATGGGCACTCTTGGCCTTTGGAGCGTGCTGGCCAATACCGTCTTCTGTCTGGCGGTAATCTTTCTGTGCGCGTCCGGGGTGGTCCTGTGGTGGAAACGGCGCCCGGTGGGCCAATGGCGCCTGGCGCCGCCGCCCATGCCCGCCGACATGCCGCTGTGGCGCGGCGCAGTGGTGCTGGCCTGCGTGATCGGCGTCGCGTTTCCCATGGCGGGCGTGGCGATGGCGGGGGCCATCGCGATCGACCGTCTGATCCTGGCGCGGATCCCGGCCTTCAGACGGGTGTTCGGCTGACCGGCTGAAAGGCCGGTCTCAGCTCCTTGACCGCGAAATCGGCGAACATGCGGACCTTGGGGTCCTGCAGACGCCGATGCGGCGCAAGGCAACCGAACTGGGCGGGCAGGGGCGGCGTGTCCGGCAGCAGGCGGACCAACTGCCCGTCGCGCAGGGCCTGCGTCACCTCGTATTCGGGGCGGTTGGCGATGCCGTGGCCATCCAGCGCCCAGGATGTCAGCACATCGCCGTCATCCGTGTCGAACCGCCCCGAGACCATCATCTTGCGTGGCCCGTCATCGGTCGTCAGCGTCCAGAAATATTCCGGACTGCGCGGATAGCGCAGCAACAGACAGTTATGCCCCGACAGGTCGTCGGGGATCTGCGGCGTGCCGCGTTCGGCCAGATACCCGGGGGATGCGACCAGCACGCGGGGGCAATCGGCGATCTTGCGCCATTTCAGCGCCGAGTCCGCCGGTTCGCCTAGGAAAAAGGCCAGGTCGATGGCGTCTTCGACGATGTTGACGCTGCGATCCGACAGGCGCAGGCGGAATTCGACGCCGGGATTGTCATGGCAGAAGGCCGGGATCAGCGGCGCGACCAGCCTGCGCCCCAACCCCAATGGCGCCGTCAGGCGGATCACCCCCTGCGGCTTGCCCGAAAAGCTGCTGACCAGCGCCTCGGCCTCGTCCAGGGTCTCGATCACGCGGCGGGCATGGTCATAGAAGGCGCGCCCCACCTCGGTCGTGGTCAGCTTGCGCGTGGTGCGGTTCAGCAGGCGCAGCCCGAAGCGATTTTCAAGATCCTTGATACGATTCGACGCGACGGCCGGGGACAGGCGCAAATCCCTGCCTCCGGCGGTGATGGACCCCAGTTCGACCACGCGGACGAACACCCGCAGGCTTTCCAGATAGGACATGATGGTGGCTGGCTTTCAACGTTTCATGTAAAGTCTTCTACGTCCGGGCCAATTTCGCAATCCCCTTTTCCCGCATAAACTGCCCGGCAACAGGACCGCCAGGAAGGAACACCATGACCACCCAGCTGCGTTTTCTGCTGAATGACCAGGAAGTCGCCCTGTCGCAGGTCGGCGCATCGGACACGCTGCTGGATCATCTGCGCATCGCCCGTCGCCTGACCGGCACCAAGGAAGGCTGCGCCGAGGGTGATTGCGGTGCCTGCACCGTGCTGCTGGGTCGCCCGACGAAAGGCGGTCTGGTCTATGAACCGATCAACGCCTGCATCCGGCTGCTGGCGTCCTGCCACGGCTGCCATGTGGTGACGGTCGAACATCTGCAGGGACCCGATGGCGGCCTGCACCCGGTCCAGGCCGCCATGGTCGAACATCACGGCAGCCAATGCGGCTTTTGCACGCCGGGCATCGTCATGGCGCTTTACGGGCTGTGGATGACCAAACCCGATGCGACGGCCACCGATATCGAGATCGCGCTGCAGGGCAATATCTGCCGCTGCACGGGGTACGAGCCGATCATCACCGCCGCCCTTGCCGCCGGTCGCGCGGGCGGGCAGGCCGCCGATGCGCTGATGCGGGAACGCAATGCCGTGGCCGAACGCTTGGCTGCGATGCCTGCGGGGCGCGTCGATCTGGACCGCGATGGCGACCGCGCGATCATTCCTGCCGATGTGGACGACCTGGCGCGGGTGCTGCTGGACGAACCCAAGGCGACGCTGGTCGCAGGGGCCACGGATGTGGGCTTGTGGGTCACGAAATTCATGCGCGACATCAGCCCCGCCATCTTCATCGGTCACCTGATGAAGTCGATGCAAATGGTTGATGGCGAACTGCATATCGGTGCAGGCGTCACCTATTCCGAGGTTGCGCCGCTGATCCGCCAGCACATCCCGGCAGCTTATGATTATTGGCTGCGGATCGGCGGCTGGCAGGTGCGCAACATGGGCACGATCGGGGCGAACATTGCCAACGGGTCGCCCATCGGGGACACGCCGCCACTGCTGATCGCGCTTGGGGCGCGGATCGTGCTGCGCCGTGGCGATGTGCGCCGTGAACTGCCGCTGCAGGATTTCTTCATGGATTACGGCAAGCAGGACCGCCAGCAGGGTGAGTTCGTCGAGACCGTCATCATCCCCACGCGCCCGGACGCCATCGTCGCCGCATACAAGGTCAGCAAGCGGCGCGACAGCGACATCACGGCGGTCGCCGCGGGCTTTTGCCTGACGGTGCGGGACGGCATCATCCAGAACGCCCGTGTGGCCTTTGGTGGCATGGCGGCAACGCCCAAGCGCGCTGCCCGGGCCGAGGCCGCCCTGCAGGGCCAGCCCATGGCGCAGGCGACCTTCGAGGCCGCCGCCTGCGCCGTCGCCGATGATTTCACGCCCATGTCGGACATGCGGGCCAGCGCCGATTATCGCGCCCGCGTGGCGCAGAACCTGTTCCGCCGCTTCTGGTTGGAACAATCCGAACCGGGCCTGCCGGTCCGCCTGACCGAAACGCTGGGGGCTTGACCATGAAAGACGATACCATCCTTCGCGGGCAGGCCCATCAGGACACCGCCCATGACAGCGCCGCCAAGCATGTGACGGGCCGCGCCGAATATACCGACGACCTGAACGAGCCGCACGGCCTGGTCCATGCCTATCTGGGCCTGTCGCAATGCGCCCATGGTACGATCACCGCCATGGATTTCAGCAAGACGCTGGCCGATCCCGGTGTCATCGGCGTGCTGACGGCCAAGGACATTCCGGGCATCAACGACGTCTCGGCCAATGGCAAGAAGGACGACCCTATCTTTGCCGAAGAGACCGTCCATTTCTGGGGCCAGCCGGTCTTTGCGGTCATCGCCGAAACCCGCGATCAGGCCCGCCGTGCCGCGCACAAGGCGCAGATCACCTATGACGCCTTGCCCCACGCGCTGGACCCGATTGCCGCGCGTGACGCGGGCAGGGGCTATGTCACCGAACCCCTGACCCTGCGCCGGGGCGACGCCGATCAGGGCATGGCCGCCGCGCCGCGCCGGATCAGCGGGCGCTTTGCCATCGGGGGACAGGATCACTTCTATCTGGAAGGCCAGATTGCCATGGCCGTGCCGGGCGAAGACGATGACATGACCATCAACGTCTCGACCCAGCACCCGTCCGAAGTGCAGCACATGGTCGCCCATGCCCTGAAGGTGCCCAGCCATTCGGTGATCGTGAACGTACGCCGCATGGGGGGCGGTTTCGGGGGCAAGGAAACGCAGATGAACCTGTTCGCCTGCGTGGCCGCGATCGCCGCCCGGCGGTGGAAACGGGCGGTGAAAATCCGCCCCGACCGCGATGACGACATGATCGCCACCGGCAAGCGCCACGATTTCGTGGTCGATTACGAAGTCGGTTTCGATGACACGGGCAAGATCCGCGCCGTGCAGGGCGACTGGTACGCGCGTTGCGGCTTTTCGTCGGACCTGTCGGGGCCGGTGACGGACCGGGCGCTGTTTCACGCCGACAACGCCTATTTCTATCCCGATGTGCGCGTCAGCAGCCATCCGATGAAGACGAACACAGTCAGCAACACCGCCTTTCGCGGATTTGGCGGCCCGCAGGGTGTGATCGTGGCCGAACGCATGATCGAGGAGATCGCCTATGCCCTTGGTCGCGACCCGTTGGAGATCCGGCGCGCGAACCTTTATGAAAACGGCCAGCTGACCCCCTATCACCAGGAGGTCAACGACCAGATCCTGCCACGCATCCTGGACGAACTGGAAGCGGGCAGCGATTACCAGGCCCGGCGTCAGGCAGTGCTGGACTGGAACGCAAAGGGCGGCGTCATCCGCAAGGGCATCGCGCTGACACCGGTCAAGTTCGGCATCAGCTTCACCGCCACCTGGTTCAACCAGGCGGGCGCGCTGATCCATGTCTATTCCGACGGCTCGATCATGCTGAACCACGGCGGGACCGAGATGGGGCAGGGCCTGAACATCAAGGTCGCGCAGGTCGTGGCCGAGGCGTTCCAATGCGACATCGCCCGCGTCAAGATCACGAAAACGACGACGGAAAAGGTGCCCAACACCTCGGCCACGGCGGCGTCGTCTGGGACCGACCTGAACGGGATGGCGGCGCTGGACGCGGCCGACCAGATCAAGGCAAGGCTGGTGGCATTCGTCGCCGAACGCTGGCAGGTGGCCCCCGATGCGGTGCAGTTCGTGCCGAACCACGTCATGGCGGGCGATACCGCCATCCCCTTCACCGAGGTGATTGCCGCCGCCTATATGGCACGGGTGAACCTGTCGGCTGCGGGTCACTACAAGACGCCCAAGATCCATTGGGACCGGTCGACCGGGCGGGGCAGGCCGTTCTATTACTATGCCTATGGCGCCGCGGTCTCCGAGGTGTCGGTGGACACGCTGACCGGCGAATATGTCATCGACCGGACCGATGTGCTGCATGACGTCGGCCGCAGCCTGAACCCCGCCATCGATAAGGGCCAGGTCGAGGGCGCCTTCGTCCAGGGCACCGGCTGGCTGACGACCGAGGAGCTGTGGTGGGACGACAAGGGCCGCCTGCGCACCCATGCGCCCTCGACCTACAAGGTGCCTTTGGCCAGCGACCGCCCGCGTGTCTTCAACGTCAAGCTGGTCGAGTGGTCCGAGGCTGCCGAACGCACCATCAAACGCTCCAAGGCCGTGGGTGAGCCGCCCTTCATGCTGGGGATCAGTGTCTTCGAGGCGATCAACATGGCCGTGGCGTCCATGGCCGATTACCGCGAACCGGCCCGCCTCGACGCGCCCGCCACGCCCGAACGCGTGCTGATGGCGGTGGACCGGCTGCGCGGATGATCCGCATCCGCGTCATATCGGCCCGCGGCTCCACTCCGCGCGATGCCGGGGCCGAGATGTTCGTCGGCTTCGACAGCGTGCAGGGGACTATCGGCGGGGGGCAGCTGGAATACATGGCCATCGACCGCGCACGGGCGATGCTGTCGCAGGGGTTGGACCTGGACCGCTTGGACATCCCTCTTGGGCCGGAAATCGGCCAATGCTGCGGTGGGCGGGTCGTTCTGGAACTGGACCGCCACGGCCCGACGCCGCAGGATCATCCTGACGCGCTGATCTTTGGCGCGGGCCATGTCGGGCGTGCCCTGGCGCTGGCGCTGCAGCCGCTGCCGGTCAATGCCACCCTGATTGACCAGCGACCCGAGGAACTGGCCTTGGCCGCCGCGGGCATTGCCACCCACCTGACCCCGCTGCCCGAAACCCTGATCCGCGATGCGCGGGCCGGCACGGCGGTGGTCATCCTGACCCATGATCACGCGCTGGATTTCCTGCTGGCCGCCGAAGCGCTCTCGCGTCCTGATCTGGCCTATGTCGGCATGATCGGCAGCGCGACCAAGCGTGCCCAGTTCACTCGCTTTGCCAAGGGCATCGACACGTCGCGGCTGGTCTGCCCCATCGGCGCGGGCCTGTCCCAAGACAAGCGCCCCGAGGTCATCGCCGCCTTCACCGCCGCCGAACTGATCGGCAGGCTCACCGCAGTTTCTTCTTTGAAAAAATACCCATGCAACATCTGATCCGGGGCCGCGTCCTCGACTTTCATGCCGATCCCGCCGAAACGCAGGACAACCACCGCTATTGGGAAGACGGCGCGATCATCGTAGAGGGCGGCAAGATCGTCGCCGTCGGCGATCACGCCGATCTGGCGCGTCCCGACCTGCCCGAAACAGACCACCGCCCGCATTTGATCCTGCCGGGCTTCATCGACCCGCATATCCATTTCCCGCAGTTGCAGGTGATCGCCAGCTGGGGCGCGCAGCTGCTGGACTGGCTGAACACCTATACCTTCCCCGAAGAGGCGCGCTTTGCCGATCCCGACCATGCCACCCGCATGGCGGGGCTGTTCCTGGATCAGCTGACCGCGCATGGAACGACGACGGCGGTCGCCTTCTGTTCCAGCCACAAGACCAGCGCCGAGGCCCTGTTCACTGCCGCCCATGACCGCGACATGGCGATGGTCGCGGGCAAGGTGATGATGGATCGTAATGCCCCCAATGCGGTGCTGGACACCGCGCAACAGGGCTATGACGACACCAAGGCCCTGATCCGCGATTGGCACGGAAAGGGGCGACAGCGCTATGCCATCACGCCGCGCTTCGCGATCACCTCGACGCCGGAACAGCTGGCCATGACCGGGCAGCTGGCAGCTGAACATCCCAATTGCCACGTCCAGACCCATCTGTCCGAAAACCGCGACGAGATCGACTTTACCCTGTCCCTCTATCCCCAGGCGCGAGATTACCTGGATATCTATGAACAGCACGGACTGCTGTCCGACAGGCTGCTGCTGGGTCATTCGATCCACCTGCACCCGCGCGAAATTG
Source organism: Paracoccus sediminilitoris (assembly GCF_003259195.1). Taxonomy (GTDB): domain Bacteria; phylum Pseudomonadota; class Alphaproteobacteria; order Rhodobacterales; family Rhodobacteraceae; genus Paracoccus; species Paracoccus sediminilitoris. The sequence goes on along the minus strand of NZ_QJPK01000006.1, from coordinate 100,903 downwards.
CGCGGATGGCCGAAACCGGCAGCCGCGCGATCTTCTGTCCGACCTCGAACCTGTTCCTGGGATCGGGTCTCTTTGACGAGGCAGGACTGCGCGAGGCGGGTATCGTCAGCGGCATCGCGACGGATGTGGGCGGCGGCACCAGTTATTCCATGCTGCAGACCCTGAACGAGGGCTACAAGATCCTGCAGATGCGCGGTCAGAAGCTGCATCCCTTGTCGGCCTTCCACTGGGCGACGCGCGGCAACGCCATGGCCCTTGGCATGGAAGACAGCATCGGCACGCTTCGGCCCGGATCGGCCGCCGATCTGGTGGTGCTGGATGCCCGCGCAACGCCTGCGATGGACTTGCGCATGGAACGTGCCCAGACCCTGGCCGAGGAATTGTTCATCCTGCAGATCATGGGCGACGACCGTGCGGTGGCACAGACCTATGTCGCGGGCCGACCCTGCAAGATGTGATCATATCAGGCTGCTGCCAAAGAAAGGGGATGCATGCGCAAACGGAAGCAATAGCGTGCGCAAGGGCGTCAAGAAAAATCAACGTGGATCGTGGATTCAGGAAAGCAGATGGCTGACCTCGGCACGGGAATAGATCCTCTTGCTGCCGCCTGCCGGCTGTATCCTGTCGGCATCAAGCCGCTCCTGAAGCTCGCTCCACCCCAGACGCGCTGTAACCCCCACAGTGTGAAAACTGATAAAGCGATCGTGGAATGCCTCACGGTCGGTCGCGTTCATCCGCAGCTGCGCCCCGCCTCTTGGTCCGCGCATTTGCTGGCATGACAAGCCATTGCGACGGACAAAGCTCAGAAGTTCGCTTGGCGGTAGCCCTTGCGAATAGGCAAAGGCATCCAGCGAAATTGCTTCGCCTCCCTGTCCGACATGCCCAAGGTTCACCAGAACCGAAGCAAACCCCGACCGCTGCAGATACTTGCCCACCCGTGCCATTTTCCCAGAGCGAATGTTTTTGATGATCTCGGGTGAACCGCTCCGGGTTTGGCCGTTCGCGTGGCGGCTTTACGACCAAGATCCATCTCCTCGTGAATGCAGCAGGGCTGCCCATGAGGACCGAGATCACTGTGGGGCAAACTTCCGATTATCTCGGCTTCGATCTGGTCATGGCCGACAATCTGCCGACACCGAGTGTCCAGCTGGCCGACCGAGGCCATGACGCTGACAGCATTCGGAAAATTATGGACCAACGGGATGTCCTGCTGGTCATTTCGATGCGCAAGTCCCGCAAAAAGCTGATTGGCGGGGACCGATCACTCTACCGCCTGCGCAACCTGGTCGAACGATGCTTCAACAAGCTGAAGAACGCTCGCCGTGTTGCCACCTGTTATGACAAGACCGCGGAGAGCCTCCTTGCTTCATCGACATCACATCGATGCGCCTTTGGGTGCGCCATTTGTTAACATGACCTAAGAGACTCATTCTAAAACAGTATAAGTTTACTCTAATCTTGGCCAGATCATGAGAAATCCCCCTGACTTAGCAAAGGTTTACTTCTGCGCAATTTATTGTTTTCTTGCGCAGGCTATTCCTTGTCGCGATCAAGCAGCCAGTTCTCAACTGATTGAATCGATATACTTTTCCGATTCTTAGAATCAGCCGTCAGGCACATCCTGCGCACGCCTTTCTTTTCGTTGGCAGCGTGACGGGGGCAGGCGCCGATCCCGCCCCTCAGGACGGGTCGCGATAGCTGGCGGGTTTGATGCCGTGCCGGCTCAGCTTGTCATAGAAGGTTTTGCGGGGCAGGCCCAGCATCTCCATCGCCTGTGTGGCGTGACCCTGGCAGTCGCGCAGAGTGTCGCGGATCAGCGCCGCCTCATAGGTGGCAACCATCTGGGCCAGCGGGGGGCGGGCAGGGACCGGGTTCGCGGCATCCTGATCCAGCCCCAGCAGGTGATGCTCCGCAAAGGCCTGCAATTCCCGCAGGTTTCCGGGCCAGCGATGCGCGGCCAGATGGGCCAGCGCCAGATCCGTCATCGGCGGCGCGCTGCGTGACAGGCGGTCGGCGGCCGATTGCAGGAAATGGCGGAACAGCGCGGGGATGTCCTGCATGCGCTCGGACAGGGGCGGGACTGTGACGATGGCGCGCGACAGGCGGTAATACAGGCCCGGATGCAGATCGCCCTGCGACGCGGTTTCGGCGGTGGCGATGATCTGCAGGTCCAAGGGCCGCGGGGCGGCGGCGCCGGCGGGCCAGAATTCCGCCGCCTCGACCAACTTCAGGAGGCGCGTCTGCGCGATCTGCGGCAGGGCGGCGACATCGTCCAGGCACAGGATGCCGCGATGGGCCTTTTCCAGCAGGCCCGGCGCGCGGGCATGGCGCGCCTGCGGTCCGCCATCCTGGCCCAGCAGGGTGGCGTCGATCCGGTCGGGCGTCAGGGTCGCGCAATCCAGCGTCACGAAGGGCTTGGCGCGCCGGGGACCCTGCCTGTGGATGGCCCGCGCGACCAGCGACTTGCCCGCCCCGCCGGGGCCGGTGATCAGGGCATCGCTCTGGGCGTCGGCCACCCGCATCAGGCTGTCGCGCAGCTGCTGCATGGCGGGGCTGTCGCCCATCAGCGGCGGATGGGCCAGCGCGGCATCGGTCTGGGCCTGCCGCAGGCGGCGGTTTTCCAGCACCAGCCGCCGCGACGACAGCGCACGGCGCAGCGCGGCGGTCAGCACGTCCGCGGCGACGGGCTTGGTCAGGAAATCATAGGCCCCTGCATGCAGGGCGCGAACCGCCATCTGGACATCGCCATGCCCCGTCAGCAGGATCACCGGCAGATCTGCATCCATGTTGTGCAGGCGCTCAAACAGCTGCAATCCGTCCATGCCCGGCATGCGCACATCCGACAGGACCGCGCCGTCGAAATCGGGCGTCAGCATGGCCAGCGCCGAAGCCGCATTCGCGAAATCCTGCACCGCGATGCCTGCGATGGTCAGCATCTGCGCCAAGGCCGCGCGCAGGTCGTCATCGTCGTCGATGAGGCAGATGCAGGGGGCGGGGGGCATCAGGCTCTCCTCAGGGTCAGGCGGAAGGTGGCGCCCTGGCCGGGGCTGGTGGGGTCCAAGGTCAGATCGCCCCCGAAATCGCGGGCGATATCGCGCGAGATGACCAGACCCAGCCCCATGCCCTGGGGCTTGTCGGTGGCAAAGGGCGTGAACAGGCGCGCGGCCCCTTCGGCATCCAGACCCGGCCCGTTATCGGTGATGGTCAGGGTGACGGCATCGGCGTCCCAGTTGGCCGCCAGCCGGATCCAGGGGTCGGCGCAATCCTCTTGGGCGTCATGGGCGTTGGTCAGCAGGTTGACAAGGATCTGTTCCAGGCGCACGGATTCCGCCCGCACGTACAGGTCGTCGGGCAATTCCGGCAGGTCGAACCGCATCGCGCTTGCCCTTCTGCGGCTGGCCGTCAGCATCAGCGAGGCCTGGATGGCCTGGTCCAGCGACACGGGCTGCAGCGTCCCCGTCGCCTTGCGAGAAAACCCGCGCAGGCGGTCGGTGATGACGGCGATGCGGTCGGTCATGCCGATGATGCGCGTCAGGTTGTCGCCTGTGGCCTGCGTCGCCTGCGCGGGCAGCAGCGCGCGGCCGTTTTCCGCCAGCAGGCGGATGGTGGCCAAGGGCTGGTTCAGCTCATGCGCGACGCCGGCGGTGATCTGGCCCAGGGTCGCCAGCTTGTTGGCCTGCACAAGGTCCGATTGCAGGCGGATCAGGCGCTGTTCGGCGGCCTTGCGTTCTCGCATCTCGTCCGAAAGGGCGCGGGTGCGGGCCTGGACGGCGTTTTCAAGATCGGCGCGATAGGCGGCCTGCGCGCGGGCCTGCCGGGCGGCGCGGCGCATCCGGGCGGCGGTCAGCGCGGCGACGATGCCGCCCAGCAGAACGACCAGCAGGGCGGTCCCCGCAGCCAACCCTGCAATGCGCCGTGCGCCTGCGGTGGGCGTCTGCACCACCAGCCGCCAGTCGCTGCGGCGCAGGGGCACGCGCGTCGTCACCAGACCGCGCGAAGGCGGCAGGGGCTGGAACCTCAGCCGGGGCCTGCTGGTGATCAGCACCCGGTCGTCATCGCCCAGAACAAAGGTCGCGTCGCTGTCGCGGGCCCATGCGCTTTCCAGCTGGTCGAACTCGATCTTGACGACGATGACCCCGATGGGACGGCCCGTGTCGCGGATATCATGGGCCAGATACAGCCCGTGCCGACCACTGACGGTGCCAAGCGCATATTCCTGGCCGGTGCCTTGCCGGATCGCCTGCTGGAAATAGTCGCGGAACCCATAATCATGCCCCACGAAGCTTTCGGGCCGGTCCCAGTTCGATGCCGCGACCGTGCGCCCCGACGCGTCCATCAGATAGATCACGCTGCTTTGGGTTTCCTCGCGCAGCAGGTCCAGCTTGGCCGACACATCCGCGTCGGACAGGCGTCCCGCACGCAGGGTCGCCACGACCTGCTGATCAACTGAGAGGACCATCGCGACGGCACGCTGTCGGTCGAGGATGCTGTCCAGCGCCAGGGCCCGTGTCTGGGCGGTTGCCAAGGCCGCTTGCGTCAGGCGCGCCACTGCGGCCCGTTCGGTCAGATGCCAGGTCGCCAGGGGAACCGTCAGCATCAGCAGGATCGACAGAGCGATGACGACGGAGCGGCGGAAGGGCGGGCTGGCCGAATCGGCGTGTCGGGCGGTGACGGACATGGGCGTGGGCCTTGATGGGGCGCGGCGGCCCGGTGTTTCCTTTCCGACACTAGCAGATGCGGATCGTGTGGGAAACCACACAGGAAACGACCCCTTCGGCGGCAGGAAAGCCATGTTTTCAATGCATTGCTGTCATGCAACGCCGCCCTTCGGAACCGTCCCGCAATCCTTATCCTGCCCGCCATATTCCTGACACATGCAAAGGTAGGAGGAGACCCCATGCAGTTGGATCCATCCGCGCAGCCCCATGCGCCGACCCACAAACCCTTCTATGCCCATCTCTATTTCCAGGTCGTGACCGCCATCATCTGCGGCGCGCTGGTCGGGCATTTCTTCCCCCAGACCGGCGAGGCGCTGAAGCCCCTGGGCGACGGCTTCATCAAGCTGGTCAAGATGATCATCGCGCCGGTGATCTTTCTGACCATCGTGACGGGCCTGGCCGGCATGGGCAGCCTGCGGGGCGTCGGTTCGGTCGTGGGCAAGGCCTTCGCCTATTTCCTGACCTTCTCCACGCTGGCGCTGATCGTTGGGCTGATCGTGGCCAACGTGGTCCAGCCGGGCAGCGGCATGAACATCGACCCCGCCACGCTGGATGCCAGCGCGGTCACGGGCTATGCCGAAAAGGCGCATGAAACATCGCTGACCGGCTTTGTTATGGACATCATCCCCAGCACGCTGGTTTCGGCCTTTGTCGAGGGCAACATCCTGCAGGTGCTGTTCGTGGCGATCCTGTTCGGCATCTCGATGATCCTGATCGGCGACAAGGCCAAGCCGGTTCTGGCCGTCTTCGAAAGCGCCAGCCTGGCGATCTTCCGCGTCGTCGACATCCTGATGAAGGCCGCCCCCATCGGCGCCTTCGGGGCCTTCGCCTTCACCATCGGTAAATACGGCATCAGCGCCGTCGCCAACCTGGCGGCGCTGGTCGGCACCTTCTATCTGACCTCGGCGCTGTTCATCGTCGTGATCCTGGGCACGGTCTGCCTGCTGAACGGGTTTTCGATCTTCAAGCTGATCGCCTATCTGCGGACCGAGATCCTGCTGGTGCTGGGCACGTCCTCCTCTGAATCCGCGCTGCCTTCGCTGATGGAAAAGATGGAGCGGGCAGGCTGCGCGCGTCCCGTCGTAGGCCTGGTCGTGCCGACCGGCTATTCCTTCAACCTGGACGGCACCAACATCTACATGACGCTGGCAGCGTTGTTCATCGCGCAGGCGACGAACACGGATCTGTCGCTGCAACAGCAGATCCTGCTGCTTCTGGTGGCGATGCTGTCATCGAAGGGCGCAGCGGGTGTCACCGGGGCGGGCTTCATTACGCTGGCCGCGACGCTGTCGGTGGTGCCGACGGTGCCTGTGGCGGGAATGGCGCTGATCCTGGGCGTCGACCGCTTCATGTCGGAATGCCGGTCGATCACCAACTTCATCGGCAATGCCGTCGCGACCGTTGTCGTCAGCCGGTGGGAAGGGGCGCTGGACCGCGATCAGCTGAACGCAGCACTGAACGGCAACCTGCCCGAGGCCGCCGAGGAGGCGCTGGTGCCCGATGGTCCCGCCGCGCGGTGACCGCAACCTGACCGGAATGGAAAAGGGGGCCCGCTGTGGCCCCCTTTTCGCGTCATGCCCTCCCGCGAATGGGATAGTCGTTTTCCAGAATGAATTTCAGCCCCGACAGCAGGTCGTCGACGGTCGGACGCGCGAAGGGCACGTTCTGCAGATAAAGCGAATAGATCCGCCCGTCGGGATAAAGGACCGCAATGCCCGGTTCGGCAAAGCGCACAGGTTCGGCATCCTTTTCCTTGTCCGAAATGAACAGCCCCCAAGCACGCGCCGCATCCTCCGACAGGGCATGCCCGACATGCAGATCGCCCAGGTCCCATTCCTGCTGCTGGCGATCGAAACGTTCGCGTTCATCCATCGAAATGGCCGCCACATCGACACCCAGATCGCGGAATTCGCCCTGACGCCGCGCCAGCTCCTCTATCTGTTTCTTGCAAATCGGGCAGTGGATACCGCGATAGAAGAAGATGGCCGTCATCTTATTGTCGGGCGTGGCCGGCAGGGCAAATGCGTTACCTTCGTGGTTATGGGCCTCGATCAGGGGGGCAAGCTGGCCGGGGATGGGCGTGGTGTGATGGGTCATGGTGTTCCTTATCCGTGAACGGTGAACTTGGGCCCCCAACGCGGCCGCGCAGGCGCGGTTGCAGAGTGTTCGAAAAAACGATTGCGTGAATCGCGCCGGTGTTAACCATTTGTTCTTGCGCAAATCGGCGCTTTTTCCTAATTCGGTTCAAAAGGCTAGGGGTGGTTCCTGATACGTTTCGGAACGATCCGGCCAGCAGAAGGCTCGGTGCACGGGTCCGGCAGACAAAGGAACCCGTTCTTGGGCATCAAAGGCAAGCAACTTCGGACCGTGCGCGGCAGCTTCGACCTGTCCCGGACCGTCATCGTCGGATCGCCGACCAATCCCAACATCGTCTATGGCTATCGCTTTCCCAGCCACCCGCGACGCATCAAGATAGGATATTCCAGCCGGGGCCTGTCGCGGGTGGCCGAACAGGCGACCGCCTTTCCCGAAAAGCCGATCATCGAATTCGTCATCCATGACCGCCGCGCCCGCACCATCGAAGGCGCCTTTCACCGTGCCCTGCGCGGTCGCCAGGCCGATACCATCGGCACGGAATGGTTCGACGCATCCTGGGGCGACGTGCTGGCGGTGTCGCCGGTGCTGCGCAAGGCCAGCGTCGCCTATAACATCGTGCTGGGAGCCAAGATCATCGGGGCGGCCTTGCTGGGATTGGCGGGGTTGATGCTCTATCCGCTGCTGCTGGCGATGATCGCGGCGCTGCTGAGGGGGGCTGCGATGGCGCCCTTGTGGGATTTCGGCCGCGACTATCTGGAAGGGGTCATCGCCCGCCCGCCTTCGGACAGTCTGGCGATGGCGCGATACCTGTTGCGGCAGGCGGCGATCCGGGATGTGCCGGGGTTGGTCCATCTGGTCGCGCTGGTGCCGGTGCCGCTGCTGGCCTGGTTGCCCTTCGCGCGCGTCAGGCCGCAGGCCTTCTGACGGTCACGTCCCCGCGTATCACGCAATCCTGACGCGGGGACCCGCTTGCGGCCGCCCCCCGCTTGAGCGCATGGTTTCGACCGTGCTAGGCCGAAGGCCGTTCGGGCCGGGCAGGCCGCAAGGGGGTGACAGATGCACAAGGAATTTTCCCAAAACGGGCCGGTGACGTGACGCCCGGCGCACGGGTTGCCGCCGCGATCACGGTTCTGGACCAGGTGCTGGCCGGGATGCCGGCGGAACAGGCGCTGCTGCGCTGGTCGCGGGGCAGCCGCTTTGCCGGATCGGGCGACCGGGCCAGGTTGCGCGATCTGGTCTTCGGGGCGCTGCGTCAGCGCGACAGTCTGGCGGCCTTGGGCGGGTCGCTTGACGGTCGCGGACTGATGATCGGCCATGCCCGCCGACATGACATGGATATCGCCGCGCTTTTCTCGGGCGAGGGGCATTCCCCCGCTCCCCTGACCCAGGCCGAGCGTGACCATGTCGCGCCCGCCACCTTGCCCGACGATCTGCCCGATTGGATCAGGCCGCGCTGGCACGCCTCGCTTGGGGATCAGGCCGGGCAGGTCGCGGCACTGATGGCTGATCGCGCACCGGTCTGGTTGCGGGTCAATCCGCAGCGTGTCCACCCCGACAGCGCCGTCGATCTGCTGCAATCCGAGGATATTCCCACCCGTCGCGCCGACGACCTTCCCACGGCGCTGCAGGTGACGGGCAATGAACGAGCAGTCGCGCGTTCGGCGCTTTATCGCGATGGCGGGATCGAGCTTCAGGACCTGTCGCCGCAGCTGGCCTGCGCCGCGCTGCCCCTGCGGGCCGATGACCGGGTGCTGGATTACTGTGCAGGCGGGGGTGGCAAGACCTTGGCGCTGGCCGCACGTGAACCCAAGGCCCGATACGAGGCGCATGATGCCTTGCCCGCCCGCATGGGCGACCTGCCCGAACGGGCCGAGCGTGCGGGCGTCCCCGTGCGCATCCTGCGCAAGCCCGAAGGCAGCTATGATCTGGTCGTGGCGGATGTGCCCTGTTCGGGCACCGGCACATGGCGGCGCACGCCCGACGCGAAATGGCGGCTGACGCAGGATCAGCTGGTCCGCCTGACCGAAGTGCAGGCCCAGATCCTGGACCAGGTCGCGCCCATGGTTCGGCCGGGCGGTCATCTGGCCTATATGACCTGTTCGCTGCTGGATGACGAAAACGACGATCAGGTTCATGGTTTCCTGTCGCGTCATCCCGGCTTTGCGCTGGTCCAGGACCGGTCATGGACGCCCATCGACGCGGGCGACGGGTTCTATCTGGCGGTGATGGCGCGCCGGTCCTGATGCCGCGGCGCGGGATCACGGTTAACGGCCTGTTAAGGTTGGGTCGGATAGGCAGAGGATCGTCAAGGGACAAAAGGACGATTCGCATGGTGCATCTGGACCAACGCGCAGGACTGCCGAAGGGGGCGATCGCCGCCCTGCCGCTGTTGCTGACACCCATGGTGGCGGGGGCGGGCATCCTGGCTGTGGTGCCGGGGGCCGCGACCGGACTGACGGCGGTGGCCGTGGGGACGGTTTCGGTGGCTTGGTACCTGCTGGGCGGGGCGGTCGGGTTGTCGCACCTGTCGCGCGGCATGGCCGCCAGGCGCGCCCTGTCCGCGATCCGGTCCGAGGTTGCGGCTTCTGCCGAACCGATCTGGCTGTGCGACGCCGATGGCCTGGTGCTCTATCAGAACCAGTCCGCCCATCTGGCTTTCGAGGATCTGACCGGCCGCAGCATCCTGTCGCTGATGACCCGGCTGCGTGCCGACGCGCCCGGCCACCTGCAGCAGATGTCCAGCCGCGCCCTTCGGCTTGGCAGCGCCGAGATGGACCTGCCTGAAGGCAATGTCCTGACGCTCAGCTGTCTGCCGGACGCGCCGCTGCAGGTCTGGTCCTATTTGCGTCCGGGCCAGATGGCCGAGCCTTTCCAAGTCCCCATGGATCTGGAGGACGCCGAGGATCGTGACGAATTCGATGCCGTCCCGGTGGCCCTGCTGCGCCTGCGATGTGACGGCGTGATTTGCCGCGCGAACGCCGCCGCCCGCGCGCTGCTGGACGGCATGCTGACAGGCGCCCTGGATCAGAACATCACTCAGCTTCTGGACGGACCGGGCAGGCCGCTGACCGACTGGCTCTCCGACATGTGCGCCGGGCGCGCCGTGAACCGGACCGAGATGCTGCGCCTGCGCCACCCCGACAGCCGCAACGGCGACATGCGCGACCGTCATTTCCAGGTGGCCCTGGCGCGCGACCCGTTGGACCCCGACCAGCTGATCGCCGTCCTGACCGATGCCAGTGCCCTGAAGACGCTGGAGGCGCAGTTCGCGCAAAGCCAGAAGATGCAGGCCATCGGTCAGCTGGCGGGCGGCGTGGCACATGATTTCAACAACCTGTTGACGGCGATCAGCGGGCATTGCGATCTGCTTATGCTGCGCCATGACAAGGGTGATCCGGATTTCGCCGATCTGGACCAGATCAGCCAGAACGCCAACCGCGCCGCCGCGCTGGTGGGTCAGCTGCTGGCGTTTTCGCGCAAGCAGACGTTGACGATGCAGATGCTGGACCTGCGCGACACGCTGGCCGATCTGACCCATCTGCTGAACAGGCTGGTGGGCGAACGGGTGGGGCTTACCATCATCCATGATCCGGCCCTGCACGCCATCCGCGCCGACAAGCGGCAGTTGGAACAGGTGATCATGAACCTGGTGGTGAATGCCCGCGACGCCATGCCGACGGGCGGCGACATCATCGTGCAGACCCGCAATGTCCATCTGGACACCCCCGAACATCGCGACCGCGTCACGATGGCCCAAGGCGATTACGTCGCGATCACCGTGCGCGATGCGGGCAGCGGCATCGCGCCCGACCACCTGGAGAAGATCTTCGATCCCTTCTTCACCACCAAGAAGGCTGGCGAGGGGACCGGCCTGGGTCTGTCCACCGCCTATGGCATCGTCAAGCAGACCGGCGGCTATATCTTCTGCGACAGCGAGCTGGGCGGAGGCACGACCTTCACGATCTATCTTCCCGCCCATGCGCGGTCGTTGCTCAAGCCGGCGCCGGTGGCAGCGCCCGTCGGGCGGGCGGCACAGATGGCGCCCGGTCCCAAGGGTCGCGTCCTTCTGGTCGAGGACGAGGCCCCGGTGCGGGCCTTCGCGTCACGCGCCTTGAAGCTGAAGGGCTTCGAGGTGGCCGAGGCCGCCTCGGGCGAAGCGGCGCTGGAACTGCTGGAAAAGGGCGATCGGCAGATCGACATCTTTGTCACCGATGTGGTGATGCCGGGGCTGGACGGACCGTCTTGGGTGCGCCAGGCGCTGAAGCTGGTGCCGCAGGCCCGCGTTATCTTCATGTCCGGCTATACCGAGGATATCTTTGTCGACGGTCAGGTCCCGGTTGCCGACGCGGCCTTCCTGGCCAAGCCTTTCACCCTGACCGAGCTGACGGAACTGGTCCGCACCCGTCTGGCCAGCCCGGACCCGCAACAACCTCACAAGGTGTCGTAAAGGTCCAGGTCGAAGGACATCGCTTGGCGCAGATCGCGTTCGGCATCGCCGTCCAAGTGCACATCGACACTGGGGGGGACGTTGATGCGCGGCAGTTCGATCGCGCAATCCAGGCGATTTTCGAGGAAATCGACGAAATCCTGGATGTGTTCGTACTGAAAGATGCAATCGACGCTGCGCAGCCCTTCGGTCAGGAAGGCGCCCTGCGATCGGATGCCCAGTGCCTCGGGGCCGCCTTCGCGGGCATATTCGGTGGCGAAATCGGCAAATGACATCCCCTCCATCGCGTGGTGGGGATCTTCGTGATCGTCGCGCAGCTTGAAACGGTACCAGCTGCGCAGCCAATCCACCGGTTCGCGCATCAGCGCGACGGTGGTGAAGCGGTCCCCGGTCTGTGCTTCCAGCCAAGGGCCAAGATGGCGGTGATAGGTGCCGATATCGGTATGCTTCAGCTGCGCGGGGCGTTGCAGAGCGGCGGATGCCAGCGATTCGAGTGCCATTTCAATGGCGCTGGACCCCGCCTTGGGGGTCGCCAGAAAAACCAGTCTCTGATCCCAGAATATCAGCATTCGCAGTCGCTCCGATCATGTGGTTTGCTGCAATCGAGCCGTGGATATCGATCGGGCGCTGCGGTGTAAACGCTTTGTTAACCCGTGACGGGTCAACGTGGTCGAGGCGAATCAATTATTAACCACGCCATGCTTGAAAAGCCGGGGGCGATGGCGCATGTATGTGCGAACAAGGCGTGAACATTCGTTCCGTCGATGTGATTGCCCAGCCCGTTGGGCTGTGAAATAACGATGGGAATGACATGGCACAGGCGAGCATTTTCGACATGACCGACAAACGCACGGCAGACAAGCAGAAGGCGCTGGACAGCGCCCTGTCCCAGATCGAACGCCAGTTCGGCAAGGGCTCGATCATGAAGCTGGGCAAGGACAATCCCGTGGGCGAGATCGAGTCGACCTCGACCGGTTCGCTTGGTCTGGACATCGCGCTTGGCATCGGCGGGTTGCCCAAGGGCCGCATCATCGAGATCTTCGGGCCCGAAAGCTCGGGCAAGACCACGCTGACGCTGCATGTGGTGGCCGAGGAACAGAAGAAGGGCGGCGTCTGCGCCTTTGTCGATGCCGAACACGCGCTGGACCCGCAATACGCCAAGAAGCTGGGCGTGAACCTGGACGAGTTGCTGATCAGCCAGCCCGACACGGGCGAACAGGCGCTGGAGATCGTCGATACGCTGGTGCGTTCGGGTGCGGTCAGCTTGGTCGTGATCGACTCGGTCGCGGCGCTGACGCCGAAATCGGAAATCGAAGGCGACATGGGCGACATGCAGATGGGCAGCCAGGCCCGCCTGATGAGCCAGGCGATGCGCAAGCTGACCGCCAGCATCGGGCGTTCGAACTGCATGGTGATCTTCATCAACCAGATCCGCATGAAGATCGGCGTCATGTTCGGGAACCCCGAAACCACCACCGGCGGCAACGCGCTGAAATTCTATGCCTCGGTCCGTCTGGACATCCGCCGCACCGGCTCGGTCAAGGACCGCGACGAGGTGACGGGCAATACGACCCGCGTCAAGGTGGTCAAGAACAAGGTCGCGCCGCCCTTCCGGCAGGTCGAATTCGACATCATGTACGGCGAAGGCATCAGCAAGGTCGGTGAATTGATCGACCTGGGCGTCAAGGCCGGCGTCGTAGAAAAATCGGGCGCTTGGTATTCCTATGGCGATGAACGCATCGGGCAGGGGCGTGAAAACGCCAAGCAGTTCCTGCGCGACCGTCCCGAAGTGGCCTTTGCCATCGAGGACAAGATCCGCGCCAGCCACGGCCTGGAATTCGGCAGCGGCGAAGGCGAGAGCGAGGAACTGACCGAGGATTGATCCCGGTCACAACTTGATCTGACAAGCGCGCGGGGGATCATCCTCCGCGCGCTTTCGTTTGCGATTGCTGGACAGCCGCACGGGCTGGCGATAGACCAAGCACCAAGCCCGGCCTGGCCGGAAGCAGCCAGAACATATTTGCGATGAAGGCCCGCCATGCCCAGTCTGAACGACATCCGATCCACCTTCCTTGGATATTTCGAAAAGAACGGCCACCGCGTCGTGGACAGCAGCCCGCTTGTGCCGCGCAACGACCCGACGCTGATGTTCGCCAATTCGGGCATGGTGCAGTTCAAGAACCTGTTCACCGGCCTGGAAACACGCGATTACAATCGCGCCACGACGGCGCAGAAATGTGTCCGCGCGGGTGGCAAGCATAACGACTTGGACAATGTGGGCTATACCGCCCGCCACCACACCTTCTTCGAGATGCTGGGCAATTTCAGCTTCGGCGATTACTTCAAGGCCGAGGCCATTCCCTATGCCTGGGAGCTGCTGACGAAGGAATTCGGCATCCCCAAGGACCGCCTGCTGGTCACCGTCTATCACACCGATGACGAAGCCGCCGCGATGTGGAAGAAGGTCGCGGGCCTGACCGACGACCGCATCATTCGCATCCCCACATCGGACAATTTCTGGCAGATGGGCCCGACCGGCCCCTGCGGCCCCTGCACCGAGATTTTCTTCGACCATGGCGACAAGATCTGGGGCGGCCCTCCGGGCAGCAAGGATGAGGATGGCGACCGCTTCATCGAGATCTGGAACCTGGTCTTCATGCAGAACGAGCAGTTCGAGGACGGCTCGATGCGCGCGCTGGACATGCAGTCGATCGACACCGGCATGGGCCTGGAACGCATCGGCGCACTGCTGCAGGGCAAGCACGACAATTACGACACCGACCTGATGCGCAGCCTGATCGAAGCCAGCGCGAACGTCACCAGCGCCGATCCCGACGGTCCCGGCAAGGTGCATCACCGCGTCATCGCCGATCACCTGCGTTCGACCAGCTTCCTGCTGGCCGATGGGGTGATGCCCAGCAACGAAGGGCGCGGCTATGTCTTGCGCCGCATCATGCGCCGTGCGATGCGCCATGCCCACATGCTGGGCGCGCAGGACCCGGTCATGCACAAGCTGGTGCCCGAACTGGTCCGCCAGATGGGCGCGGCCTATCCCGAACTGACCCGTGCGCAGCCGATGATCGAGGAGACCCTGCGGTCCGAGGAAACCCGCTTCCGCCAGACACTTGACCGTGGTCTGCGCCTGCTGGACGACGAACTGGCCAAGCTGCCCGAGGGTGCCAACCTGCCGGGCGAGGCGGCCTTCAAGCTGTACGACACCTTCGGCTTTCCGCTGGACCTGACGCAGGACGCGCTGCGCGAAAAGGGCCGTGCTGTCGAAACCGAAGGCTTCGACAGCGCCATGGCCGAACAGAAGCGTATGGCGCGTGCGGCCTGGTCCGGTTCGGGCGAGGCGGCGGATGCCTCGGTCTGGTTCGAGATGGCCGAGAAGCACGGCGTCACGGAATTCCTGGGCTATGACACCGAAACCGCCGAGGGTCAGGTTCTGGCGCTGGTCACCGATGGCGCCGAAACCGCCGAGGCGGGCGAGGGCACGACGGTCAGCATCGTCGTGAACCAGACGCCCTTTTATGGCGAAAGCGGTGGTCAGGTCGGCGATACCGGCCTGATCAAGACCGATACGGGGGCCGCGCGCGTAACCGACACCAAGCGCGTCGCCGGGGTCTTTGTCCATATGGCCAAGGTCACGATGGGCACCATCAGCCGCGGTCAGGGCGCGACACTGACGGTCGATCACGACCGCCGCGGCGCGATCCGGGCCAACCACTCGGCCACGCATCTGCTGCACGAGGCGCTGCGCCGCGCGCTTGGCGATCACGTCGCACAGCGCGGCAGCTTGAACGCGCCCGACCGCCTGCGCTTCGATTTCAGCCACAATCACGCCGTCACGCCCGAGGAGATGGCGAAGATCGAGGCCGAGGTGAATGACTTCATCCGCCAGAACAGCGCGGTCGTCACCCGCATCATGACGCCCGACGACGCCCGGGGCATGGGCGCGCAGGCTCTGTTCGGCGAAAAATACGGCGACGAGGTTCGCGTCGTGTCGATGGGCAGCCTGGACGGCAGCGGCAAGGGCGCCGACGGGGCGACCTATTCTCTGGAGCTGTGCGGCGGCACCCATGTGTCCCGCACCGGCGACATCGGTGCCTTCGCGCTGCTGGGCGACAGTGCCTCCAGCGCGGGTGTGCGCCGGATCGAGGCGCTGACGGGGCAGGCGGCGATGGATCACCTGCGTGATGCTGACCGCAAGCTGACCGAAATTGCGGGGATCCTGAAGGCGCAATCCGCCGAGGTGGTGAACCGCGTCCGCGCCATGGCCGACGAACGCAAGGCCCTGGCCAACGAGGTTGCGCAGCTGAAGCGCCAGTTGGCCATGGGTGGCGGTGGAGCCTCCGAGGCGAAAGAGATCGCCGGCATCAAGTTCATCGGCCGCAAGGTCGAGGGCGTGGGCGGCAAGGAACTGGGCGCGCTGGTCGATGAGATGAAGGCCCAGCTGGGCAGTGGCGTTGTCCTGGTCCTGGCGGAAGCCGACGGCAAAGCGACGGTGGCTGCTGGCGTCACGGGCGATCTGACCGAGCGGGTCAGCGCCGTGACCATCGTGCAGACCGCGACCACCGCCTTGGGTGGCAAGGGCGGCGGTGGCCGTCCCGACCGTGCCCAAGGTGGCGCACCCAGCCTGGGTGCCGCCGACGCGGCCTTTGCCATGGTGGAACATTTGATCGGAGAAATCGCATGACCGCGCTCTGGATTGCCCATGTGACCGTCACCGACGCCGATGCCTATGGCCGCTATGCCAAGGAAGCGGGCCCCGCCATTGCCCAGCATGGCGGCGTTTTCCTGGCGCGCGGTGGTCGCTATCACCAGCTGGAGGGCAACGACCGCGCGCGCAACGTCGTCGCCCGCTTTCCCAGCCTGGAAGCGGCGGTTGCCTGTTATCACAGCACCGAATACCAGGCGGCGCTGGCCCATGCCAAAGGCGCAAGCGAACGCGACCTTGTGATCGTGGAAGAAACGCCGCCCGCCGCGGAATAAGATGATTGCGTCATACCTTTGTGCTAGATCTGTCACAAAGAAGACGCAAAGGGGCAGGGCATGTGTCGTTGGGCGGCCTATCTGGGCCAGTCTATCTTCCTTGAGGATATCGTCAGTCTGCCGGCGCATTCGCTGATCCGGCAGTCGCAGGGCGCGATGCGCTGCCCCACGCCCGTCAATGCCGACGGCTTTGGCCTTGCATGGTACGGCGAACGATCGGAACCCGGGCTTTATCGCGATGTCCTGCCGGCCTGGTCGGACCCGAACCTGCGCAGTCTGGTCGGGCAGGTTCGGTCGGGGCTGTTCATGGCGCATGTCCGCGCCTCGACCGGGACGGCCACCAGCCGCAACAACTGTCATCCCTTTGCCGTCGGCCGGTGGAGCTTCATGCATAACGGGCAGTTCGGCGGCTATGACAGCTATCGCCGGCATGCCGATGCGCTGATCCCCGACGACCTTTACTCCCATCGCAAGGGCGCGACCGACAGCGAGGCGCTGTTTCTGATCGCGCTTGGGCAGGGTCTGGATCAGGACCCCAAGGGGGCAATGCAGCGGGCCATGGGGTTGATGGGGGATCTGGCGTCAAAGCGGGGCGAGGCGCCGCATGTCCGCGCGGCTTGCGCGCTGTCCGACGGAGGTCGGCTTTTCGCCCTACGCTACAGCAGCGACGAACATGCGCCATCGCTTTATTACCGGTGGTCGGCGTCGCGGCAGGGATGGGCGGTCGTGTCCGAACCGTTGGAAACCGACCAGGGCGACTGGTCCGAGGTCCCCCCGGGCAGCTTCTGCATCTTTGACGGCGACACCGTCGCGACCAGCAGCTTCTGCCCGGACAGCCTGCAGGCGGCGGCCTGAGCGATCAGAACTTGGGGTCGATCGCCGGTTCGGGCTTCTGGGGTTTCGGTGCGGCCTTGCCCTTGCCCGTCGCGCGACGGAAGACCAGCACGTTGTGATAGACAGTAGTGCGCCCGGTCAGGCCGCTGCGTTCCTCCGAAGGCAGGACATCGGCGCGCAGGTATTCCCACCCTTCGGCCGCCATGCTGTTCAGCTGTGCCGTCAGCGCCAGCGCATAGCGGTCGGTTGGTGTCTTGGCATCCTTGTCCTTTTCCCCACGCATGGGGGCAGCAACGACGGAATATTCAAAGCCCGGTTCAGAAACGCCCATCTTGATCCTGCCATTCGCGAAAGTCGGGGCCGTGCCCGGTGGGAAAGGGGAATGACCCCGCCGTGACGGGCGGGGTCACGATGTCACTGCGCCAGCTTCTTGGCGACCAGTTCATTGACGGCGGCGGGGTTGGCCTTGCCACCGGTGGCCTTCAGAACCTGACCGACGAACCAGCCTGCCAGTTTCGGGTTGGCCTTGGCCTTTTCGACCTGTGCGGGGTTGGCGGCGATGATCTCGTCCACGGCGGCCTCGATCGCGCCAAGGTCGGTGACCTGCTTCATGCCGCGTTCCTCGACGATGGCAGCCGGGTCGCCGCCCTCGGTCCACAGGATCTCGAACAGGTCCTTGGCGATCTTGCCGGAAATGTCGCCCTTGGCGATCAGGTCTACCACGCCGCCCAGCTGCGCTGCCGAGATGGGCGAGGTCTGGACCGTCAGCCCTTCCTTGTTCAGCCGGCCGAACAATTCGTTGATGACCCAGTTCGCGGCCATCTTGCCGTCGCGACCCGATGCCACGGCCTCGAAGAAATTGGCGTTTTCCAGTTCGGCGGTCAGCACGCCCGCGTCATATTCCGACAGGCCCATGTCCTTGACGAAGCGCGCCTTCTTTTCATCGGGCAGCTCGGGCATCGCGGCGGCGATGTCATCGACCCAAGCCTGCTCGATCTCCAGCGGCAGCAGGTCGGGATCGGGGAAATAGCGATAATCATGCGCCTCCTCCTTGGACCGCATCGACCGCGTTTCGCCCTTGTCGGCATCATACAGCCGCGTTTCCTGCACGACCGTGCCGCCATCCTCGATGATGGCGATCTGGCGGCGTGCCTCGTATTCGATGGCCGCCTGGATGAAGCGCATCGAGTTCATGTTCTTGATCTCGCAGCGCGTGCCCAGATGGCTGAAATCGCCGGTTTCCTGGAAGCGCTCATAGGCGCCGGGCTTGCAGACCGACACGTTCACGTCGGCGCGCAGGTTGCCGTTCTGCATGTTGCCATCGCAAGTGCCCAGATAGCGCAGTATCTGGCGCAGCTTGACGACATAGGCGGCGGCCTCTTCGGGGCCGCGGATGTCGGGGCGGCTGACGATCTCCATCAGGGCGACGCCGGTGCGGTTCAGGTCCACGAAGGACATGTTGGGGTCCATGTCGTGGATCGACTTGCCCGCATCCTGTTCCAGGTGGATGCGTTCGATGCGCACGTGGCGGGCGACGCCCGGACCCATGTCGACGATGATCTCGCCCTCTCCCACGATGGGGTGGTACAGCTGGCTGATCTGATAGCCCTGCGGCAGGTCGGGATAGAAATAGTTCTTGCGGTCGAAGGCGCTGCGCAGGTTGATGTCGGCCTTCAGGCCCAGGCCCGTGCGGACGGCCTGCGCCACGCAGAATTCATTGATGACCGGCAGCATGCCCGGCATGGCGGCATCGACAAAGGCCACATTGCTGTTCGGCTCGGACCCGAATTCGGTCGAGGCGCCCGAAAACAGCTTGGCATTCGATGCGACCTGCGCGTGAACCTCGAGGCCGATGACAAGTTCCCAATCGCTTTTGGCGCCTTGGATCACCTTGGGCTGCGGGGCGGTATAGGTCAGGTCTAGCATCTGATAGGGCCTCATCGTGCGGCGGATCGGTCGTTGCGCGGGTTTTAGGGCAAGGCCGCGGGATTGTCACGGCCTGCCGCAAGGCCATCTGCCGATCGCCCTCCGAATCGTCACGATGGACACGCCAAACGAATTGCGCGTGTGTTTTGCCGAGTTTGGGAAGGCCATCGGCGGGAATCCGACACATCCGTCGCCGCGCGGTGGCACGTTCCCGCCGACGCCGGAACGCGTCGCTTGCGGCATTTCGGGCTTCGGCTAAGCCAATGTCTGACGAAACTGACCCACGAGGTTCCGATGCGCGCTGCGCTGTCCCTGGCCGCTTTGGCCGTTCTTGCCGCCTGTTCCACACCGCCCGTTGCCGACAAGGCCGAGGCCGTGAAGATGGAGGCCGAAGAGCTGGCCCTGGTCGCCGAGCCGCCGATGCGGTGGGACGCGAAAGGCGGGTCCGATGCCTGGACCCAGGCCACATTGGCCGCGCTGGACAAGGAAGGCGTGACGATCATGTCGCGCGTTCCCCAGGACATCAACGAATTCTGCCCCAATTACCGCCAGCTGACCCAGACCGGGCGCAAGGCTTTCTGGGCGGGGCTGCTGTCGGCGGTCGCCAAGCATGAAAGCACCTATAACCCGCAGGCAGCCGGTGGCGGTGGCCGGTGGCTGGGTCTGATGCAGATCGCGCCCGCAACCTGGCGCCATTACGGCTGCAGCGGCAATATCCGCAACGGTTCGGACAACATGACCTGCGCGGTCAAGATCATGTCCCATCAGGTCGGGCGCGACAATGCCGTCGCCCATGATGGCCAAGGATGGCGCGGCGTCGCGCGCGATTGGGCGCCGATGCGCAGTTCGTCCAAGCGCGCCGACATCGCAAACTGGACGTCCAGCCAAAGCTATTGCAGCGCCAAGGGCTGATCCCTGGTGCCATCGGATGGGAAGGGGCGGCACCGGGTGCCGCCCCTTTTTGTCAGCGCAATGCCGCCAGGATGCGCACCCAGGACCGCGCGCCCTTGGCAAAGCTCTCGACGTCGTATTTTTCGTTCGGGGAATGGATGCGGTCGTCGTCGCGGGCAAATCCCACCAGCATCGAATCCGTGCCCAGCAGCTCCTTGAAGTCGCCCGCGATGGGGATGGACCCGCCGCCACCGATATAAGCGGCCTCTTGGCCCCATTCCTGGGTCAGCGCGTCCTTGGCCTGGCCGAAGGCTGGATCGCTGATGTCCATGACGCTGGCGGGGCCGGCGCCGTGATCGTGGAATTCGACCCGGCAATCGGCGGGGACGAAGCGGCGCACGTGATCCTGGAAAGCCTGGCGCACGGCCTGCGGGTCTTGGGTGCCGGTCAGGCGGAAGCTGACCTTGGCGCGCGCCGTTGCCGGCAGCACGGTCTTGAACCCGGCCCCGGCATAGCCGCCGGCGATGCCGTTGATTTCGGCGGTGGGCTGGTTCCAGACCATCTCCAACGGCGTGCGGCCTTGTTCGCCGATGGGCTGGGACAGCCCTACGCGCGACAAGTAATCGGTGGCGTCAAAGTTCAGCGCCTGCCAGTCGCGGGCCAGTTCCGGCGACAGGTCGGCCACGCCGTCGTAAAAGCCGGGCAGGGTGACGCGGCCCGTGTCGTCCTTCAGTGCTGCCAGCGCCTGCGCCAGGATCATGATCGGGTTGGCTGCCAGCCCGCCGAAGCTGCCCGAATGCAGATCGCGGTCGGCGGCGTGAATCACGACCTCCTGCCCCACCATCCCGCGCAGCTGCGTCGTGATGGCGGGGCGGCCATCGGCATAGCGCGCGGTGTCGCAGATCATCGCCAGATCGGCGCGCAGATCGTCGGCATGCGCCTGCAGGAAGGGCCGCAGAGAGGGAGATCCTGACTCCTCCTCGCCCTCGAACAGCAAGGTCAGGTCGTTGGGCAGGGCGCCATGCACCGACTTCCAGGCGCGGAAGGCCTCGACGAAGGTCATCAGCTGACCCTTGTCATCGGATGCGCCGCGGCCACGGATGACGGGACCGTCGGGCGTTTCCTCGATCGCGGGTTCGAAGGGCGGGCTGTTCCACAGATCCAGCGGGTCGACCGGCTGCACGTCGTAATGGCCATAGAACAGCACGGGACGTGCATCGCCTGCGGGTGATTTCGCCACGATCATCGGATGGCCCGGCGTGTCGTGCAGCGTCACGTCGAAACCAAGGTCGCGCAGCTGGGCCACCAGCCATTCCGCAGCCTGCCGCACGTCGCCCTTATGCGCCGGATCGGTCGAGATCGAAGGAATGCGCAGGAACTCCAGCAGCCTGTTCAGCGCCGCATCCAACCCCTTGTCCAGTTGCGACAGCATGTCCTGCGTCGATGCATCTTCCACCATGTTTCCCGCCTTTCCGAGAATAATTGTCGGTTTTCGGACTGGACCTTTTGTCCCAGCCCGACGTTTTCGACTGTCATTTTCGCGGCTTGCCCTTTATTCAGGTGGGGCCGCGCGTGGTCGGACCATGATCGCACCCAGCCAGCTATGCAAGGGAACGCCCGCAATGAAATATGATGCCGCACTGGACCAGGCGATTTCGCGTCTGCACGATGAGGGACGCTATCGCACCTTCATCGATATCGAACGCGCGAAAGGCCGGTTTCCCCAGGCCGTCTGGAATCGTCCGGATGGCCAACAGCAGGAAATTACCGTCTGGTGTGGCAATGACTATCTGGGCATGGGCCAGCATCCCGTGGTCCTGGCCGCCATGCACGAGGCGCTTGACGCCACCGGTGCAGGTTCGGGCGGGACGCGCAACATCAGCGGTACCACGGTCTATCATAAGCGGCTGGAGGCCGAGCTGGCCGACCTGCATGACAAGGAAGCGGCGCTTGTCTTCTCAAGCGCCTATATCGCCAATGATGCGACCCTGTCGACGCTGCCCAAGCTGTTTCCCGGGCTGATCATCTATTCCGACGAATTGAACCATGCCTCGATGATCGAGGGGATCAAGCGCAATGGCGGTGCCAAGCGCATCTTCCGCCACAATGACGTCGCCCATCTGCGCGAATTGCTGGAGGCTGACGATCCGGCGGCGCCCAAGCTGATCGCCTTTGAATCCATCTATTCCATGGATGGCGATTTCGGCCCCATCGAGGCGCTTTGCGATCTGGCGCAGGAATTCGGCGCACTGACCTATCTGGACGAGGTGCACGCAGTGGGGATGTACGGTCCCCGCGGCGGTGGCGTTGCCGAACGCGACAACCTGTCGGGGCGCATCGACATCATCAACGGAACGCTGGGCAAGGCTTTCGGGGTCTTCGGTGGCTATATCGCGGCCAGCGCCAAGATGTGCGACGCGATCCGCTCCTATGCGCCGGGCTTCATCTTCACGACGTCTCTGCCACCTACGGTTGCAGCGGGGGCGGCCGCTTCGATCGCCTTCCTGAAGACCGCCGAAGGCCAGGAACTGCGCGACGCCCAGCAGCTGCACGCCCGCATTTTGAAGATGCGGCTAAAGTCGTTGGGCATGCCGATCATCGATCATGGCAGCCATATCGTCCCCGTCCATGTCGGCCATCCGGTCCACTGCAAGGCACTGTCGGACATGATGCTGCGCGATTACGGCATTTATGTGCAGCCGATCAATTTCCCCACCGTTCCGCGCGGTACGGAACGCCTGCGCTTTACGCCCTCGCCGGTGCATGATCCCAAGCAGATCGACCATCTGGTGCGCGCGATGGATACGCTCTGGTCACACTGCGCGCTAAATCGCGCCGAATTGAGCGCATAGACAAATCGCCCCGTGAACTGCTCTCGCCCGCGTGATAACGTGCGGGTAAAGAAGCAGCGTGACTCTCCGATTCGGAGAGTGCGCATAACCGTCGGATGAGGCAATCGGGATGAGCAGGCTGCGGGCAACACACCCAGCAGAGGAGTACGCGCAGGTGGAGGACGGCAATCAGTTCCTCGACGATGACACGCGTCTGGGCGACCTGATGCGCGGTGAACGGGCCACATTGGGCAAATCGCTGCTTGATGTGCAACGTGAACTGCGGATCCGGGCATCCTATGTCGCGGCCATCGAGAATTGCGACATTTCCTCGTTCGACACGCCAAGCTTCGTGTCGGGCTATGTCAGATCCTATGCGCGCTATCTGGGCATGGACCCGGATTGGACCTTCCGTCGCTTCTGCGCGGAATCGGGCTTCATGCCGACCCATGGAATGGCGCCTGCCGCGTCGGGACCCAAGCCCGCACGCCGTCCGTCCGACCCCGCCGAGGCGCTGGCCAATCCCCGTGCGCTGTTCATCCCGCAGGAGCAGAGCTTCTGGTCGGATATCGAACCGCGCGCAATCGGGGCGATCTTCGTCCTGATGGCGCTGATCGGCGGTCTGGCCTATGGCGGCTATGCCGTCCTGCAAGAGGTCCAGCGCGTCACCCTGACCCCCGGCGACGACATGCCCGGCATTGTGACCGAACTGGACCCCACCCAGGGTGCAGGCCTGTCCGATCCGGCGCTGGACGGGGCCGAAGGCGCGGAAATTGCCCGCAACCTTCCCCAGCCCGAGTCGCTGGACCGTCTTTATCGTCCCCAGATCCTGGAAGCCCCGGTCATGACCGCGCGCGACGGCCCCATTGCCGCCATCGATCCCGGTCTGCTGGATGGCGGCCCCAGCGTGGATTCGATCATCGCATCCGCAGGCCAGATCACCCAATTCCCGCAGCCCCAGGCGGGCGTGGCCATGCCGGGTGAAGTTGCAGGCCCCGTGGCACCCGCGGGTGATCAGCCGCTGGTCGGCCCTCGCGTGGCCGATACCGGCGCGGCAACCGAAACCGTCGTTCGCACCTTGGCCCCCGACGCCCCCGAGGTTCAGTTGATGGCTGTCCGTCCGGCATGGGTGCGCGTCACCTCGGCCGATGGCACGGTGCTGCTGGAAAAGATCATGGATGCGGGCGAACGGTTCACGCTACCCAAGCTGGAAGAGGCGCCGAGTCTGCGCACCGGCAATTCGGGTGCGGTCTATTTCGCCGTCAATGGTCAGGCTTATGGACCCGCAGCGCCCGGTGCACAGGTGATCAGCAAAATCGAGCTTTCGACCGAGAGCCTGACCGAACGTTATGCTTTGGCCGATGTCAGCTCGGACCCCGAACTGGCGCAGATGGTGGCCGTGGCGCAGATCGCGCCAGATCCGGAACAGGATACCAAAACCACGGAATAATCTTGAAACTGCCGGGCCCCACGCCCGGCAGTTTCCGTTTTGGGGATCAGTTCTTCCAGGTCCGCTTCAGAACGCCGATCCAGTTGTCGCAGGCGATCTTGGCGATCAGCGCATCGCCATAGCCATGGTTGCGCATCGCATCGATCAGCGTCGGCAGGGCGCTGGCATCGGGGATATCCTGAGGCATCAGCGCGCCGTCGAAATCGGACCCGAAGGCGACGCCATCTTCGCCCAGGATGGACAGCAGGTGGTCCAGATGGCGCAGCATGACGTCCAACCCTTCAAGCGGCAGGCGCTTGCCATCGGGCCGCAGGAAGCTGGAAGCGAAGTTCAACCCCACCAGCCCCTTGCTGTCGGCAATCTGGCGCAGCTGCCGGTCCGTCAGGTTCCGCGAGCTTTCGCAGATCGCGTGGACGCCGCTGTGGCTGGCGACCAGGGGGGCATCCGACAGGGCGGCGATGTCGTTGAAGCCGGCCTCGTTCAGATGCGACAGGTCCAGCATGATGCCAAGCGCGTTGCATTCCGCCACCATGTCGCGACCCGCCTGCGTCAGCCCCGTGCCGATATCGGGCGAGGCCGGAAAGGCGAAGGGCACCCCATGGGCAAATTGTGTCGGGCGCGACCAGACCGGGCCAAGCGAGCGCAGCCCCGCCGCGTGCCACAGGTGCAGGTCGTCGGGGGTGCGGATGGCCTCGATCCCCTCCATATGCATGATGGCGGCGATCTTGCCCTGATCCATCAGGTCTGCCAGATCGGCCACCTTGCGCGCGATGCCCAGGGTGCCGGTCCGTTCCAGCGACAGCAGCGCAGCCGCCTGCGCGAAGGCATGGGGCAGGGCTTCGTCGGCCGGGATCTGATCGGGCAGGGGCATGTGGAAGGGCGGGTTTTCCATCTTCTGCTGCGCGTCCGGGTCGCTGAAACCCGCAGTCGAAGGAACCCAGATGGCGAAGAACCCGCCTGCCATTCCGCCCTGCTTCATCCTTGGCAGGTCCAGATGGCCGGTGCCGTCACCCTTCAGCCACAGATCCGCACCCCCCTGTCCGGCGGCCACCACGCGTTGCAGAAAATCGTTATGCCCATCGAAGATGCGTGTCATGTTGCGTTCCCCTGTCCTGTTTGGGCGCAAGATGCACAGCATGCAGCCCCGGCGCAATGGTATCTGCGGGCTTTGCGAAACGACGGCGCGCGATTAGGCTGGACGCGATCAAGCAAGGGGGGAAACCATGCCACAGATCATGTCCGATTTCACCGGCCAGACCGTCATCACCACCTTCGAGGTGACACCGGGCAGTGCCCATGACGTGCTGGACCTGCTGACGGCGGCCTGGGAACAGGTCATCAGCCAGCAGCCGGGCTGCATCGGCGGTGCCATCCATCTGAACGACGCGCAGACCCGGATCGCGACCTATTCCCAGTGGAACCAGCGCGGCGATTACCAGGCGATGCTGCGCAGCCCCGAAATGCGCCGCCGCAACCGCGAGATCCACGACATGTGCAAAAGCTTCGAGCCGGTGATGTACGAGGTGCAGGCCGTCTTCGGCCGCTGATGCTGCGCTTGCATTATTGGGGTGCAATTGCCCGCGCGCCTGATAACGTCGCGCCAAGGGACAGCAGAAGGATCGGCGTATGGCGGGACGTATCATCACCGTGGCCCAGCAGAAGGGTGGTTCGGGCAAGACGACGCTGGCGGTGAACCTTGCGGTGTCGCTGCATGGTCGTGGCCATTCGGTGGCTCTGGTCGATACCGACCCGCAGGGCAGCATGGGCCGCTGGTTCATGGAACGCATGCAGGCGCAGGGAGAGGATGAGGCGATGGATTTCTCGACCTCGTCCGCCTGGGGGGCCAGCTATGAGAGCGAGAAGCTGAAGAAGCGTTTCGATTTCGTCATTATCGACACGCCCCCCAAGATCGACAGTGATCTGCGCCCTTCGCTGAAGGTGGCGGATCTTGTGCTGGTGCCCGTCGCCACCAGCCATGTCGATCTGTGGGCGACCGAAGGGGTGCTGGACTTGGCGCGGCGCGAAAAGGCCAATGTGCTGGTCGTCCTGAACCGCGCCCGTCCCAACACGCGCCTGTCGGCCGAGGTCGCGGAAAAGGCGCAGGAACTGGGCGCCAGCGTCGCCCAGGTGCAGATCGCCAACCGCGTCACCTATGCCGAAACGCTTGGACAGGGCCTGGGGGCCATCGAAGCCCCCCGGTCAGGCCCCGCCCGGGCCGAGATGGCCGCCCTGACCGATGAGGTTCTGGCCAGGCTTGAGGTCTAGACCGGCAGGATCGCCAGCCCGTCGGGTGTCTGGACACGGCGCAGGGTGATCCCGAACGCCCGGGACATGAGGTCGTCCCGCAGGATATGGTCTGGCGGGCCGTCTGCGATAATGCGCCCTTGGGACAGCAGCACCAGCCTTGTGCAGAAACGCGCCGCCAGCCCCAGGTCGTGGATCGAGGCGATCACGCCGCGTCCCTCCTGCGCCAAGGCGGAAAACAGGCGCATCGTCGCCAGCTGTTGCGCGGGGTCCAGCCCCGCGATCGGCTCATCGGCCAGCAACAGCGGCGTGTCCTGTGCCAAGGCGCGGGCAATCAGCACCCGCGCCTGTTCCCCGCCCGACAGGCGCTGCGCCGTGCGGTGCGCGAATTCACCCAGACCCATCCGTGCGATGGCATGGTCGATGGCATCGCGGTCGGCTGCCGTCCCGCCGCCGCCGGGCCATGGCAGACGCCCGAGCGATACCAGATCGCGCACGCTGACGGGCCAGGCGATTTCCTTGGCCTGCGGCAGATAGGCGGCGTGACGCGCCCTTGCAGGGGCCGCCATCATGGCCAGCGACGACCGGCCCGTGGCGGGGATCAGACCATGGGCGGCCTCCATCAGGGTGGATTTGCCCGCACCGTTCGGGCCGATCAGACCGATGAATTCACCCGGACGGATGCCCAGGCTGACGTCCGTCAGGACGGGGCGGTTGCGGCGGGTCACGCAAAGCTCCTGCAGTTCCAGCATCAGATGCGTCCCCCGCTGCGGGTCTTCCAGATCAGGTGCAAGAACAGCGGTGCCCCCACGATGGCGGTCAGCACGCCCAGCTTCAGGTCACGTTCGGGCACGATGACCCGCACCGCGATATCCGCCACCAGCAGCAGCGCCGCCCCGCCCAATGCCGAGGCGGGCAGCAGCCGTGACGGCCGCGCCCCGACCCAAGGGCGCAGCAGATGCGGCACGACCAGCCCGACGAACCCTATGGCCCCCGCAACCGCCGTCGCAGGACCCACGATCAGCGCGACCCCCGCGATCAGCCGCCAGCGCAGGGCGGTGCCGTCGATCCCCAAGGCTTGGGCCGCAGCCTCGCCCAGGGTCAGGGCATCAAGACCCCGCGCCGTGGTGGCGATCAGGGCCGCGCCCAGGATCAGCGGCGGCAGGGCCAGCGCGACATGGACCAGCGACCGGTCGGCCAGCGACCCCATCAGCCAGAAGATGATCTCGTTCGCGGCATAGGGGTTGGGCGACAGGTTGAGGACCAGCGCCGTCCCCGCGCCCGCCATGGCCGAAATGGCGACCCCTGCCAGGATCAGCGTTACCGACCCGCCACGCGGGCCTGCCAGCAACACCAGAAGACCGATGCCAACCGCCGCGCCCGTCAGCGCCGCGACAGGAAGCGCCAGCGCGAAGGCCAGCGCGGCCCCGGTCTGGATGGCGATGACCGCCCCCAGGGCCGCCATGCCCGACACGCCGATCAGCCCAGGTTCGGCCAAGGGGTTGCGCAGATAGCCCTGCATCGCCGCACCGGTCAGGCCCAGCCCCGCACCCACGGCCAGCCCCAGCATCGCGCGGGGCAGGCGGATCTGACGCATCACGATGGGCAGGGGGCCGTCGCCGCCAAGGATCAGCGCCTTGAGGCTGGCCAGGGTCCCGACCGCCGCAGGTCCGATCAGCACCGAGGTCAGGAACAGCGCCAGCACCAGCGCGATCAGCAGGCGAAAGAGCGGCGTCATGGCAGGCTTTCGATGGCGTGCAGGATGAAGGGTGTGCCACAGATCCAAGCGCTGTCGGTCGTAACGGCCGGGGTCCGCGCGGCATGGCGAAGGGCGGGATGGTCCAGGATCGCCTCGGCCCGGGACCGGCCCGGCCAACGCGCCCCGGTGACGATCAGGTCAGGGGCCGACATGACCAGCTGTTCCAGCGGCAGGGTGCCGGAATTGGTAATGCCCAGATCATCGGCGATGTTGTGCCAACCCGCCTGCGCCAGAACCGTCCCGGTCAACGTCTGCCCGCCCGCGGTAAAGCCGTTGGCATCGTAAAAGACCGCACGCCCCTTGTCGCTGTGCGCGATGGCGTCCAATCCAGCGTCGAACCGGGCCAACAGGGAACGGGCGGCGTCCTGACGGCCCAGCAAGTCGCCCATCAGGGTGATCTGGTGGCGGATCTGGGGAATGGTATCGGCCGGGGGCAGGACCTGCACGGGGATGCCCAGATCCTGCAGCATCGCCACGGCGGGTCCCGCCGAGAATTGCCCGGTCAGCACAAGGTCGGGTTCCATCAGATAGATTTCCTCGGCCAGGCCGTGATTGGCGGGCAGGGCCTTGGCGGCCTCGGCCATGGGCGACAGTGCCGGGTCTTGGGCATAGCTGCCGACCGAGATCAGTTGCCCCGGCGCCGCCAGCATCAGGGCCAGCTGATCCGTGCACAGGTTCATCGACACCACCCGCTCAGGGGCGGCCAGCGCCGGTGTGCCCACCAGCGCCAGCAGAAGGCAGGCTTCAGAAGGACGCACGCAGCCCCGCAAAGATCGCCCGGTCCGAGGTGCCGTAACCCTCCAGCACCTGATATTCGCGATCCAGCAGGTTCTCGACCCGCAGATAGCCGGTGGTGGTTGCGGTCAGGTCGCGTTCGATCTGGGCGTTCAGCACCGTGAATGAGGGCATTTCCGTGCCGTCATCCAGCAACCCGTCCTGATAGGTCGCCTGAAGGCTGGCGCGGGTGGCGGTGTCCAGATCAACCTCGATCCGCAGGCTCGCGCTGCGTTCGGGAACGCGGTTCAGCGGGTCGCCATCGGGGTCGCGTGTATCGGTATAGGTCAGGTTGCCCGACAGGCGGATGCTGTCGGTGATGGCGGTCCGGCCTGTCAGCTCGATCCCCCGCGTGCGGCTGTCGCCCCTGATCTGTTCATAACCGAAACTGTCCAGCGAATAATCGATCAGGTCGGTGACCTTGGTGTGGAACAGTGTCACGCCGATGCTGCTGTCGGGGTTTGGGGTGTAATCCATGCCGATCTCGGCCCCCGTGGCGGTTTCGGGGGTCAGATCGGGGTTGCCGCCCCATGTGGCGTAAAGCTCATAGGGGGACGGCGCGCGATAGCCGCTGCCATATTGGCCCCGCAGCGTTACGGTATCGGTGGCGCGCCACGCAATCGCCAGACGTCCGGTTTCCTTGCCGCCGAACTGCGAATTATGGTCGTGTCGCGCCGACAGGGCCAGGTCCAGATCCGGCGTCGCCGCCCATTGCGCCTCGGCATAGAGCGAATTCGTCAGATAGCGCGCATCGGTGGCATCGCCCTGAAAGCGTTCGTCGCTGTGGCTTGCGCCCCATGCCAGCGTGACGTCCCGTCCCACAAGGGCCGAACCGTCATAGGCATATTCCGTCCGCTGACCCTCATAAGGATAGGTGACGCCGCCAAAGGTTTCCTGCCGCGAGGTTTCGCTGCGCTGAACCGAAAGCCCGTGACGCGCAGCACCGATGGTATAATTCGCAAAAATCCGCGCGCCGCGCATGATGCCCGCGCTGCGGTCCGCATTGTCGACCAGCGCCGGAAAATCGCCGTCGGTTTCAACGCGTGTCTTCTGCCAGAAGCCCGCAACGCCCACGGTCAGGTCGGGCGTCAGGTCCTGGCTGGCCGACAGGGTGACGCGGGTGGCGCGGGCGCCGTCATCTTCGGTATTACCGTCGTTTTCATCTGCAACGGAAAAGCCGCCGGTTTCGTAATGCTGCACCGTCAGGGCGGCGCGCTGAGTGTCGTTGGCGGCCTGCAGCCCATAGGACAAGCGGGTGCTGGCGTTGCTGCCATATTCGATGCCCGCCTGCTGGTGCAGCCCCTGACGGTCGGCATCCAGCGTGGTGATCGAAATGACACCTCCGATCGCCTCGGACCCATAGAGCGCGCTTTGCGGGCCCTTCAGCACTTCGATGCGGGCGATGTCGGCGGTCAGCATCGCGCCAGCGTCAAAGCGGATCTGCGGGGCGGATGGGTCGCTGACATCGATGCCGTCGATCAGAACCTTGACATATTGGGTCGGCAGGCCGCGCAGGCGCAGGGTCGATTGCGTCCCGAACCCGCCATTCGACGTGGCCGAAACGCCCGGCAGGGTGGCGAGGTAATCGACCAAGCGCGTGGTGCCGCTGCGCTGCAGGTCATCCTGGGTAACGATCTGGACATCGGCGCCGGTGCGCCCCAGCTTGGTTTCGGTCTGGTTCGCCGACAGCACAATTTCCGGCAGCAGGATCGGTTGATCCTGCGCGGCGGCGGCACAGGGGGCTGTCAGAGCGGTGGCAAGGAAAAGGCGGGTCAGCAAGGGCACGTTCTGCATCCTTCGGGATGCCCGGACCAGTCGCGGCCGGGCGGGTATGGTCAGTCGCGACCCCAGGGGGACCCGACGGCGAATACCACCACGACGGAAGATCCGTTTCGCATATGCGCCCCGCATATGCTTTGGGTGATCGCGCTCGGCAGGTCTCCTGGCTGGGCGGGTCGTCGCTTGGCCGGACCTTCCCATCCCTTTGGGGACAGTGGCATTCCCGACGTTGCTGACCGCTGACAGTTGCGGGGGCAGCCGCAGATTCACACTGCGTTCCCTTTTCACCGGGCGAACCCGGAACCGAGGCAGGACGGGCCTAGCCCATCGCCCCCCTGCGACGCAAGATTTATCCGATGTCAGCGCCGGCAGATGTCGTCGACCCAAGCGGGCACGGTCCGGCTGGCGGGGCCCAGGATCTGATCGTCGAAATCGGCGGCGTTCATGCTGGTGTCCAGGTTCAGCTCCAGGCAGGTGGCGCCGTTGCGTCCAGCGTGCTGGGCGAAACCCGCCGCCGGATAGACATTGCCGAAGGTGCCAATCGCCACGAACAGATCACTGGCCTCAAGCGCCTGCCAGATGCGTTCCATGTGCTGGGGCATTTCTCCGAACCAGACGATGTCCGGACGCGTCGCCGGCTTGCCGCAGGCGGGGCACGGATCTTCGGGGGTCATGACCATCGGGGCTGGCCAGCCATGCCCGCATTCGGCGCAGGTGGCACGGTTCAGCGCGCCATGCATGTGGATGACATCGGTACTGCCTGCGCGTTCGTGCAGGTCGTCCACGTTCTGGGTGACCAGGGTAAGGTCGTGATGGGTGGCCAGGCGCAGCAGCGCCAGATGCGCAGCATTCGGCTGGGCCACAGAGGCTGCCTTGCGGCGCATGTTGTAGAACTCGTGGACCAGCGCGGGGTCCTTGGCAAAGCCTTCGGGGGTGGCCACATCCATGATGCGGTGGTTTTCCCAAAGCCCGTCGCTGGCGCGAAACGTCGCCAGCCCGCTTTCGGCCGATATTCCCGCGCCGGTCAGGATCGTGATGCGCATCGCGCCGTCAGCGGCAAAGACGTTCCGACTGGGACGCGAAATTGCGATAGCGGCGCCAGAACGAATTGTCCGAATCGCGCTTGGAGGTGCGGACCTCTTGGGCGCGGTGCGGGTCGCGGAAGAAGGCCGCGGCCTTGCGCTGGTCCGAACGCGACAGGGTCTGGTTCGCGACCTGCTGGATGCAGCCGCACAGGGGCGCGTTTCCGCGGGCCCGGTCCGAGCGCACGCAGGCATTGTCGATGGGTCCGGCCATGGCCAGGGGCGTGGTCAGCATCACGGTGGCTGCCGCGATCACAAGACGGTTCAGCATGGGGCTGTCTCCTCGATTCTCGTCCTCGGATGTCGAGGATGCCGGTTGGTTCCGGTCTTTCTTGCCCCGACGGAAGTTCATTCATACCAAAAAGGGGGCCACTTCTCAATCACGTTGCAGGCATGGGTTGTCCGGAGGGGGGCCTTTCGTCGGCATCTTGTGGCGCGCCGGGGGTTGCCAGACGCGCGTTCCCCCTGCATTCCGTGCAAGAGCCGACCCGCAAACAGGAGCATTGGGATGATCGACGCCATCGGATTGGATGCTGATGACACCCTGTGGGAGAACGAGACCTTCTTTCGCGTGACCGAGGCCGAGTTCGCGGCGCTGCTTGGCGACCACGGAGAGGCCGAGACCATCGCCTCGCGGCTCTATGACGTCGAACGGGCGAACCTGCAGCGCTATGGCTATGGCATCAAGGGGTTCACGCTGTCGATGGTACAGACGGCGGTCGAATTGACGGATGGCGCCGTGGACGGACGCACCATCGGGCGCATCCTTGAAATGGGGCGCGAGATGCTGGCCCATCCGGTGCATCTGCTGCCCGATGTCGCCAAGGCACTGGAGGCGTTGCAGGGACGGCGGCTGATCCTGATCACCAAGGGCGACCTGATGGACCAGGAACGCAAGGTGGCGGCATCGGGCATGGCGGATCTGTTTGACGCGGTCGAGATCCTGGCCGACAAGACGCCCGAGGCCTATTCGCGGGTGATGAACAGCCACGGAATTGCGCCGGACCGGTTCCTGATGGCGGGCAATTCGATGAAAAGCGACGTGATCCCGGTCCTGCGGATCGGCGGTTGGGGGGTCCATATCCCCCATGGGCTGACATGGATCGCCGAACATGCCGAAGCGCCGGATCATCCCCGGCTGCGCGAATTGCCGACCATCGCGGGATTGCCGGGACTGGTCGCGGATCTTGAGGCATCGGCATGAGCGCCCTTGCCCGCCTGTCCGACAATGGCCGGGCATCGCTGTTCATGAGCGCGTCCATGGCGATGTTCGCCTTCGAGGATGCCTTCATCAAGACCCTGACCCGATCCATGCCGGTCTGGGAATTGCTGGCGATCACCGGACTGGCGGCGATGGGGGTCTTCTGGATCAAGCTGGCGATACAAAGGCAGTCGCTGTGGACGCGCGATCTGCTGCACCCGATGGTCGTGCTGCGCAACATCGGAGAGATCATCGGCGCCTTCGGCTTTGTCACGGCGCTGGCGCTGGGTGAACTGGCGACGACATCGGCCATTCTGCAGGTGCTGCCGCTGACGCTGGTCCTGGGGGCGGCGCTGTTTCTGGGCGAACAGGTCGGATGGCGGCGATGGTCATCAGTGGCGGTGGGGTTCGCGGGGGTGCTGCTGATCCTGAGGCCGGGAACGGCGGCGTTTCATCCGTCGATGCTGTTGGCGGTGATGGGGGTGATCGGGCTGACGCTGCGCGACCTGGCGACGCGCAGGATCCCCAAGGGCGTGCCGTCTGACCAGTTGTCGGCGTCTGCTTATGGCGCGATGGTGCCTGCAGGCCTGCTGCTGGCGGTGCTGAGTGGCGAGGCGGCGGTCATGCCCGATCCGACGCAGGTGGGGTTGCTGTTGGGGACGCTGGTCTTTGGCGTGTTGGGATACACCGCGCTTGTGGCCGCGTCGCGCACGGGAGAGGCATCGGTCGTCGCGCCCTTCCGCTATTCCCGGCTGGCCTTTGCGCTGGTCGTGGCGGCGGTCGTCTTTGGTGAACGTCCCGATCTGCCGATGCTGATGGGGGCTGCGCTGATCGCCGGGGCAGGCGGTTATGCCATGTGGCGCGAGGCGGGGCTGCGCCGCAAACCACTGGCCGGCGCCATGCGCCCCGGAAACGGCCCCCTGACCTGAAAGGGGCAAGCCGGCTGCGGCCCCGTCGAGGGGCCTTGCCGGCTGCGTGTTCGCGGAACACGCCACCCTGGCCCGCATCCGGCGCACCCTGTCGCCGCGTCTTTCCAAACAAACGCGCGCTGGTTGCGAAATCCTCTTTTCGCGGCCCGCGCAACCCAGTATAGCCCGGCCATGACCGAGTTGTCCCTCATCCGCAATTTTTCGATCGTGGCTCATATCGACCACGGCAAATCCACCTTGGCCGACCGGCTGATCCAGTTGACGGGGACGGTCGCCGAACGCGACATGAAGACCCAGATGCTGGACAGCATGGATATCGAGCGCGAGCGTGGAATCACCATCAAGGCGAACACGGTGCGCATCAACTATCCTGCCAAGGATGGGCACACCTATGTGTTGAACCTGATCGACACGCCCGGCCATGTCGATTTCGCCTATGAAGTCAGCCGGTCGATGCGCGCCGTCGAAGGGTCGCTGCTGGTCGTCGATGCGACGCAGGGCGTCGAGGCGCAGACGCTGGCCAACGTCTATCAGGCCATCGATGCGGACCACGAGATCGTTCCCGTGCTGAACAAGATCGACCTGCCCGCTGCCGAACCCGATCGGGTCAAGGCGCAGATCGAGGATGTCATCGGCATCGACGCCAGCAACGCCGTGTCGATCAGCGCCAAGACCGGCATCGGCATCCCCGACGTGCTGGAGGCCATCGTCACGCGTCTGCCCGCGCCCAAGGGCGACCGCGACGCGCCGTTGAAGGCGATGCTGGTGGACAGCTGGTACGACAGCTATCTGGGCGTCGTCGTCATGATCCGGGTCATGGACGGGGTCGTCCGCAAGGGCGATCAGGTCAAGATGATGCAGACGGGCGCGACCTATCGCCTGGACAAGCTGGCCGTGCTGACGCCCGCGATGAAGGACATCGCAGAGCTGGGGCCGGGCGAGATCGGTGTCTTCACCGCCTCGATCAAGCAGGTGCGCGACACCCGCGTCGGCGACACGATCACGACCGAGAAGAAGGGCGCCGAAAAGGCGCTTCCCGGTTTCAAACCCGCGCAGCCGGTGGTCTTCTGCGGGCTGTTCCCGGTCGATGCCAACGATTTCGAGCCGCTGCGCGACGCCATCGAAAAGCTGGCGCTGAACGATGCCAGCTTCAGCTACGAGATGGAAACTTCCGCCGCGCTTGGCTTTGGTTTCCGCTGCGGTTTCCTGGGGCTGCTGCACCTTGAGGTGATCCGCGACCGTCTGGAACGCGAATACGATCTGGACCTGATCACCACCGCGCCAAGCGTGGTCTTCAAGCTGCATATGCGCGACGGCGAGGTCATGGACCTGCACAACCCCGCCGACATGCCCGACCCCTCGATCATCGATCACATCACCGAGCCGCGGATCAAGGCCACCATCATGGTGCCCGACGAATATCTGGGCGACGTGCTGAAGCTGTGCCAAGACCGCCGCGGCATCCAGCTGGACCTGACCTATGCGGGCAGCCGGGCCATGGCCGTCTATGACCTGCCCTTGGCCGAGGTGGTCTTCGATTTCTACGACCGGCTGAAATCGGTCACCAAGGGCTATGCCAGCTTCGACTATCAGATCAGCGAATATCGCGAGGATTATCTGGTCAAGATGTCGATCCTGGTGAATGACGAACCCGTCGACGCGCTGTCGATGATGGTTCATCGCGACCGCGCCGAAAGCCGGGGCCGCGCTATGGTGGAGAAACTCAAGGAGCTGATCCCCCGGCACATGTTCAAGATCCCGATCCAGGCTGCCATCGGCAGCCGCGTGATCGCGCGCGAAACCCTGTCGGCGATGCGCAAGGATGTGACGGCCAAATGCTATGGCGGCGACGCCACGCGCAAGAAGAAGCTGCTGGAGAAGCAGAAGGCCGGCAAGAAGAAGATGCGCCAATTCGGCAAGGTCGAAATTCCGCAGACGGCCTTTATCCAGGCGCTGAAGATGGACAGCTGATATCGGACCGACAGGGCCCTGCGGGGCCCTGTTTTCCATCCAAGGTCACGCCTCCGTAAAAGACTGACCTAGAGGTCGGGAATGATCGGGTCGCAATATGCCGTGACCGCGCGGCCGATCGACATCGATCCATCCCGCTGCCCTGATCCGAACTGTGACAGGCCCGCACCTTCGGCCTTGCGGGTTTCGTCCAAGGTGAAGGTGATGCCTTCGCCGCTGCTGCGTGGCTTGGGGCTGGCACGCCAAATGCGGGCGCTGACCGATTTCTGAAGCTGCTGCCTGGCCAGATCGCCGGCGGCACACCAGTATTCCGTCGTCAGGCGGCCGTTTTCGAAGGGAACGGCGATGTCGGTCTGGTTGACCTGACGGGCCTCCATTCCGTTGCGGGCGGTGAAGGCCGAAGCGGGCAGGGGCAGAGCGATGAGCATGATCGCGAAAAGTCGCATGTCGATGTCTCCTCGGTTTGGTTTGTCGAATGACAAGTCTGAATGGTCCCACAGATCGGCAATCGATGCAAATCAGGCGCGGATGCGTGCAGGGAACCCGTCAAAGAAAAGGCCCCCGGCAGGGTGAACTGCGGGGGCCCGGAACCTGAGGGGCAGGCGCTTACATGCCTGCCTGCACTTCGGCACTTTCTTGCTGAACCACGGCGCCGGCGGTGGAAATATCGCGCCCTGCGCCCTGCACGGTTTCGCAGGCCGACAGTGCCATCATGGCCAGAATTGCGCTAAGCCCCAGAAATTTCTTTTGCATCGGTTGGTCTCCTGTTGATCACCATCTGGGATTGCAACGTCAATGACGGGCTTGGGTTCCTCTTCAGAATGCGACGCCAGCCCACAGACAAATATTTGCATACGGAGTGCATTCGCCGCTGCGAATGACGGCACGGGCCGATGCGGTCTCACGCTTGAAATCATCGTGCGGCAAGCGCGTAACGGTCCCGATCTGGCGGTTGGTGAAATCGGCGACCAGTCGATCGGAGGCTTCCCCCGCGATGCAGGACCGTTCGACGACCAGCTCGCTCAGCAGCGCGTCCAGAACCTGCATGGTGCCGGGGATGCCCCGCGTCAGAGCTAGGTCGATGCAACGAACGCCGGGGGGAACGGGCAGGCCCGCGTCCCCGATGACGATCAGATCGCCATGGCCCATGGAGGCTACAAGCCCCGACAGCTCCGCATGCAGCAAGGTCGTTCGTTTCATCGTCTTATCCATTCGCGTCGGGCAGGACCTGCCCCAAATATGTCATCATGTTGCCGCCCATCACCTTGGCGATCTGATCCGAAGTCAGACCTTGGTCGATCAGCGCCTGCGTCAGCGCGGCAAGATGCGCAGCATCGAAGGGGGAATCAACCGATCCGTCCCAATCGGACCCAAGGGCGACGTGATCTTCGCCGACGAGCGTGATGGCCGCGGCGATCGCGCCCGCGACATCGGCAGGCGTCTTGCCGCAGACCACGTCAGACCAGAAGCCGATCCCGATCAGCCCGCCCGCCTGAGCCACCTGAGCGACCAAGGCATCCGACAGATTGCGCGGGCTGGGGCAATGTGATGCGATCCCGGTATGCGAGACGATGGGCCGGGTCCCCGGAACGGCCAGCACGTCGCGCACCATCGCGGGCGAGGCATGGGCCAGGTCGATCACCATGCCCTGCGACACCATCTGCTGGACCACCTGCCGTCCGAAATCCGACAGGCCGGCCGCGTCCTGACCATGCAGGCTGCCGCCCAATTCGTTGTCGAAGAAATGCGTCAGCCCCATCAATCGGAAGCCCGCCTCATGCATCACACGCAGGTTCGCCATGTCACCCTCCAGCGGGTGCCCGCCTTCGGAACCCAGCAGCGCGCCCAGCACCTGTTGACCCGCAGCGCGATCGGCCAGCAATTTCTGCAGGTCTTGGCGGGTGCGGATGATCCGCAAACTGTCAGGGGATCGCGCTGCGGCATCGGCCAGCGCCTCGGCCTGGACCAGCGCGCGTTCCCGCAGCGAAAACCATGACCGGGGCGGGCGCAGCTGACCCATGAACAGGGGGGTGATGTTGTCCCCCGCATCGGTGCTGTTATGGTCGTAATTCTGGCCGCGCGGACTTTTGGTGACGGTGGTGAATACCTGCACCGCCATGTTGCCCTGCAGCAGGCGCGGCACGTCGCTGTGGCCGCGATCGACCTGGCGCAGCAGGTCGCGGTCCCACAGCAGGGCGTCGGAATGCAGATCGCCGATGGTCAGGGATTGGTGCAGGGCCCGTGCCTCGTCGGAAACGGGCCAGCCGTCGGGGGGCATCGTCACCGGGTTCATCATGCGTTCGGCATAGGGCGGCGCGAAAATCAGGAAGGCGGTCGAGGCCCCTCCGACCAGAACCGCAGCCCCCGCCGCCAGCTTTTTCCACATTGCCCACCCCCCATGACATTCCGCAAAATCCTGTCCGCAAAACGGCGCGGGGGCAAGTCCGGGCATTGATCGTGACGGCAGGTCAGGCGCGACGGGGACCGGTCAGTGCCCCCGCCGGCGGTCTCAGTCTTCCAGCGCTTCCAGTTCGTCAATGAAGCCTTCGATCATCGACAGACCCTTGTCCCAGAAGGCCGGGTCCGAGGCATCCAGCCCGAAGGGGGCCAGCAGTTCCTTGTGGTGCTTGGACCCACCCGCCGACAGCATCTCGAAATACTTCGACTGGAAGTCCGGCAGGCCGTCTTCATAGGCGGCATAAAGCGCGTTCACCAACCCGTCGCCGAAGGCGTAGGCATAGACGTAGAAGGGCGAATGCACGAAATGTGGCACATAGGTCCAGAAAGTCTCGTATCCCGGCATGAATTCGAAGACCGGGCCAAGGCTCTCGGCCTGCACGGACATCCACAGCGCGTTGATGTCGTCGGGCGTCAGTTCGCCTTCGGCACGCGCGGCATGCAGCTTGCATTCAAAGTCATAGAAGGCGATCTGCCGGACGACCGTATTGATCATGTCCTCGACCTTGCCGGCCAGCAGAGTCTTTTTCTGCTGGGGATCGGTCGTCTTGGCCAGAAGCGCGCGGAAAGTTAGCATCTCGCCAAAGACCGATGCCGTTTCGGCCAGCGTCAGGGGCGTGGATGACAGCAATTCGCCCTGACCTGCCGCCAGACGCTGGTGGACGCCATGGCCCAGTTCATGCGCCAGGGTCATCACGTCGCGCGGCTTGCCCAGATAGTTCAGCAGCACATAGGGATGCGCGGTGCTGACGGTCGGATGGGCAAAGGCACCCGGCGCCTTGCCCGGCGTGACGGCAGCATCGATCCAGCCCCGGTCGAAGAACGGCTCGGCCAGTTCGGCCAGCTTGGGGTCGAACCCGGCATAAGCATCCAGAACGGTGCTGCGGGCCTCGGGCCAGTCGATGGTCCGCGGGTTTTCGGTGGGCAGTGGCGCGTTGCGGTCCCAGACCTGCAGCGTGTCCAGCCCCAGCCATTTCGCCTTTAGCGCATAGTAGCGGTGCGACAGGCGCGGATAGGCTGCGGTTACGGCATTGCGCAGGGCCTCGACGACCTCGGGTTCGACGTGGTTCGACAGGTGGCGACCATATTGCGGGGTCGGCATCTTGCGCCACTTGTCCTCGATGGCCTTTTCCTTGGCCAGCGTGTTGTGGATGCGCGCGAACAGACCGACATTGTCGCCAAAGACCTTGGCCAGCGCCTTGGCGCCCGCCTCGCGCCGTGCACGGTCGTGGTCGGTCAGCAGGTTCAACGTGGCTTCCATGCCAAGCGTCTCGCCGTTGACGTCGAAGGTCAGGGCGGCGGTGGTCTCGTCGAAGAGCCGGTTCCAGGCCGAGGCCCCCACGACCGAATTGTCATGCAGGAACTGTTCCAGTTCATCCGACAGTTGGTGGGGGCGCATGGCGCGCATCCGGTCGAAGACGGGGCGATAGCGCGCAGGCCCGTCGGGCGCATCGAACATCGCCTGATAGGTTGCGTCGGGGATGCGGTTGAATTCCAGGCTGAAAAAGACCAGCGGCGTCGTCATGTCGGTGATGCGGGCCTGCAGGTCGCCCATCTGCTTGGCGCGGGTCGGATCGGTTGTGTTCTGGTAATAACGCAGCCCGATATAGGACATCAGCTTGCCCGCAATGATGTCGATCTGCTGATAGGTCTCGATGCATTCCAGCATCTGGGCGGGGGTCAGATCGGCCAGCTTGCCTTGATAATCGGCGGCAAAACCCTGGACCAGCTGTTCCAGTAGCGCCAGGTCGTCATTCAGCTGTGGGCTGTCAGGGGCAGGATAAAGGTCGGTCAGGTCCCATTCGGGAAGCGTGCCAAGATCGGGGGCCTTGCGGGCCTTGGCGGGGTGGGCTGCGTCGAAAACC
Source organism: Paracoccus sediminilitoris (assembly GCF_003259195.1). GTDB lineage: Bacteria > Pseudomonadota > Alphaproteobacteria > Rhodobacterales > Rhodobacteraceae > Paracoccus > Paracoccus sediminilitoris. The sequence goes on along the minus strand of NZ_QJPK01000006.1, from coordinate 60,656 downwards.
TGAGAGTCTGCCATATCGGGTCCTTTCCGTCTGTTGCGACAGATGTGGACCCTGCATGGGACGGACGCAAGATGCCCGGATCAGAACGCGTCGATTGCTGCCAGCGCATCGGCCGGCAAATCTCCAAAGACGTGCAGATCGCCCGCCGCGCGAAACCCCGCCCCGCACAGCAGCACGCCGTCCCCTTGCGCGACGACCGGACGGTCATGGGCGGCCTGCAGTGCCATGTGCAACAGCGCTTGTTCCAACCCCCGGTCGCGCAGGGACGGATGGACTGTCAGCGGCGTCAGCGCCAGCGCGCGTCCCGCAAGATGGCGCAGCGCGACATGGCCCACCGGCACGCCCTGCGCATGGGCCACCAGCGACAGCTCGATCAGGCCATCCCGGCGCAGGCCTGCCATACGGTCGGCCCGGTCCGGCCCAAGCAGGGCCGCCAAGGGGGCGATGTCGGCGGGAATTTCGGCCCGGATCAGGGGATGCAGGTCATGGCGGTGAAAATCGCGTGCCATGTCGCGGCTGTCTTGGCCCCAGACGCTGTCGGCGGTGCGGGCCTGGTGGGCGGCGAAGGCGTCGGCATCGGCAAAGACCTCGGACAGGGTCCAGACCATCGGATCTTCGGCCTGGGTGATCTCAAAGCGCAGGCAGCCCGGTTCGGCGCGGCTGAGATCGACATGATCGGGCAACAGCGACAGCGCGGTCATCATCTGCCCCATGTCGGCGCAGGTCAGGCTGCCATGCAGCGCGACCATCGGCACTGACAGCCGCGCGGGCGTGCCGCCGTCATCGGTGCGGGTGGCGTGGTGATGTCCGCAGGCACAGCTCATGTCGGTTCCCTTTTCGCCAAGCTATCCCCGCCGCGCCCGGCTGCGTCAAGCCGCCTAGACGGTTTCGCCCGCATCCATCCGGTTCAGGAACTGCGCGGCCTCGGTCAGGATGGTATGGCGCCGGTCCTTGTCCATCCGGTCCCATGTGGCAAAGGCGCGCCCGATGCGCGGATTGTCCTGCAGGCGGTCGCGGTGGCGCAGCAGGAAGTCCCAGTAAAGCAGGTTGAAGGGGCATGCCCCGTCACCGGTCTTGGTCGTCACCGAATAATGGCAGGTCTTGCAGTAATCCGACATCTTGTTGATGTAATTGCCGGAACTGACATAGGGCTTGGATCCGACCAGCCCGCCATCGGCGAATTGGCTCATCCCGATGGTGTTCGGGGCTTCGACCCATTCATAGGCGTCGATATAGACCTCCAGATACCATTCATGGACCTGCGCGGGGTCGATCCCCGCCAGCAGAGCGAAATTGCCGGTGATCATCAGGCGCTGGATGTGATGGGCATAGGCATGAGCCCGTGTCTGACCGACGGCGTGGGACAGGCAGTTCATGCGCGTTTCCGCCCCCCAATAGAGGCCGGGCAGGTTGCGATGGTGGTCCAGCGCGTTCCGGCTGGTGTAATCCGGCCCCTCCAGGAAATAGATCCCGCGCATGAATTCGCGCCAGCCCAGGATCTGGCGGATGAACCCTTCGGCCGAGTTCAGCCGCACCTTGCCCGCCTGCCAGGCGTCGGCTGCGGCCTGGCAGACCTCGGATGGGGACAGAAGCCCGCAATTGAGATAGGGCGACAGGATCGAATGGTGCAGGAACGGGTCGTCCATCAGCATCGCGTCCTGATAGGGGCCGAAGAGGTCCAGCGAATGGTCGATGAAATGGTCCAACACCCTCAGCGCGCCGGCACGATCCGTGGCATAATCGAAGGGCAGCAGATCGCCGAAATTGTCGCCAAAGCGGTCCTGCACCAAGTCCAGAACCTGCTGCGTGACGGCATCAGGTGAAAATCGCGGGGGCTTGGGGCGGAACAGGTCGGGGGCGGCGGGCTTGCGGTTGTCGTGGTCATAGTTCCACTTGCCGCCTGCAGGTTCGTCACCCTCCATCAGCAGGCCGGTCTTGCGGCGCATCAGGCGATAGAACCACTCCATCCGCAATTCCTTGCGGTCGCGCGCCCAATCCTCGAACTCGGCATGGGTGGCCAAAAAGCGGTCGTCGGGCAGCTGGCGGACGGGCAGGGGCATGTCGGACAGCGCCTGGATCAGCCGCCATTCGCCCGGTTCGGTCGCGATGATGTCCTGCGCGTCATATTCGGCGGCGCGGCGCAGCAATTCGCCCGGGATGCTCTGGCTGTTTTCGGGATCGTCCAGCGTCGTGTAGGCGACCTGCCAACCCGCCTGCCGCAGCCGTTCGGCGAACTTGCGCATGGCGGTCAGGACCAGCGCGATCTTCTTGGGGTGGTGGCGGACATAGGTCGTCTCGGCCATCACCTCGGCCATGATGATGACGTCGCCCTCTCGGGCGGCGCGCAGGGCCGGGATATCTTCGGACAGCTGGTCGCCAAGGATCAGGATAAGGTTCGTCATCGGGCCCCCAAAACGCGAAAACGCGCAGGTTTTCCTGCGCGTTCCCTGATGATCATGCGACCCGGTGCCGCGTCATTCCCACTCGATCGTGCCCGGGGGCTTCGAGGTGATGTCATAGGTGCAGCGGTTGATGCCCTTGACCTCGTTGATGATGCGGGTCGCCGTTTCGCCCAGGAAATCGTGGGTGAAGGGATAGTAATCCGCCGTCATGCCGTCGACCGATGTCACGGCGCGCAGCGCACAGGCGAAATCATAGGTCCGCCCGTCGCCCATCACGCCCACGGTACGCACCGGCAGGATCGCCACGAAGGCCTGCCAGATGTCGTCATAAAGACCGTGCTTGCGGATCTGGTCGATAAAGACCGCGTCCGCCTTGCGCAGGATCTCCAGCTTTTCGCGGGTGATCTCTCCGGGGCAGCGGATGGCAAGACCCGGGCCGGGGAAGGGGTGGCGACCGATGAAGCTTTCGGGCAGGCCCAGTTCGCGGCCCAGTTCGCGGACTTCGTCCTTGAACAGCTCGCGTAGGGGTTCGACCAGCTTCAGGCCCATCTTTTCGGGCAGACCGCCGACGTTGTGGTGCGACTTGATCGTGACCGAGGGGCCGCCGCTGAAGCTGACGCTTTCGATGACGTCGGGATAGAGCGTGCCTTGGGCCAGGAAATCCGCGCCCTCGATCTGGGTGGCGTATTTCTGGAAGACGTCGATGAACAACCCACCGATGATCTTGCGCTTGGTTTCGGGGTCGGAAACCCCCTCCAGCTTGCCCAAAAACAGGTCGGCCTCATCGGCGGCGATCAGCGGGATGTTGTAATTGTCGCGGAACATCTTGACGACTTCGTCGCCCTCGTTCAGCCGCAGCAACCCGTGATCGACGAAGACGCAGGTCAGCTGGTCGCCGATCGCCTCGTGGATCAGGACCGCCGCCACCGACGAATCGACGCCGCCCGACAACCCGCAGATGACCTTTCGGTCGCCCACCTGTTCGCGGATCTTGCGGATCGCCTCATCCTTGTAGGATGCCATCGTCCAGTCGCCGGTGAACCCCGCCAACCGGATGAAGTTTTCCAGCATGGTCCGCCCGTTCGGGGTGTGATGCACCTCGGGGTGGAACTGGACGGCATAGAAATGGCGGGTTTCATCCGCGATCATCGCCATGGGCGCATTGGGCGAGGTACCGATCACCTCGAAGCCGGGTGCCAGGCTGGTGACGCGGTCACCATGGCTCATCCAGACTTCCTCGCGGCCGGTTCCGAACAGACCGGCAAAGATACCATCCTGCTTGTGGCCTGGGGCGGGGGCGATGAAGGCGCGGCCGTATTCGGCGTGATGGCCCGCTTCGACTTGGCCGCCCAGCTGTTCCATCATGACCTGCTGGCCATAGCAGATGCCGAAGACGGGCACGCCCATCTCGAACACCGCCTTGGGCGCGCGGGGGCTGTCTTCCTGCGTCACGCTGGCCGGGCCGCCGGACAGGATGACCGCCTGCGGGGCCATCTCGCGCAGCGACGCGTCGGTCACCGAATTGAAGGGGTGGATTTCGCAATAGACGTTCAGTTCGCGAAGGCGACGCGCGATCAGCTGCGTCACCTGGCTGCCGAAGTCGATGATCAAGAGGCGCTGGTGCTGGGTCATGACTGCGCTTTAAGCGGGCTTTTGCGCCCTTGCAAGACCTTCGCGCCACGTGGTCGCGCGGAACCGCTGCAACCCCTTGGCGTTGGGCCGAAATGTATCCAGTCAGCAGCCGAGGTTTTGTCATGTTCAAGGTTTCCCTAATTGCAGCATCTGCCGTCGTGGCCTTGGCCGGGTGCCAATCGGGGTTTCCGGCCGTGAGCCAGCCCCAGCCCCCCGCCGAGGAGGCGCTGGCCCTGCAATGTTCAGGCGACGCCTTGGCGGCCCAGCAGTTGCGTGAAGGCATCGCCGCCGCCCGCGCCACCGAGGGGAAGACCGCCCTGACCGAGAGCGAACTGCTGAACCGCATCGCCGCTTCCCACGCTTGCGACATGGCCCGGATGGGGCGTGCCGATGTGGCGGGGTCCAACGGCTCTAACGTGGTCGACCGGGCGAGGGCGGTCGGCTATCCCACCTGCGGCGTCGTGCAGCTTGTCGGCTCGGGCAGCAGCGCGCCTGCGACCGTGGCGGGATGGATGGTGCCCGGCCCGAACCGCGAACAGGTGCTGGGGCAGCTGAGCTATGAGATCGGGACCGGATCTGCGAGAAGTGTCGACGGGCGCATGTGGCACAGCGCGGTCCTGGGGAACGATTGCTGACATGAAACGGGGCGCCGATGGCGCCCCGTTCTTCATTTCTCGGGCAGCAGGCCCCTTGGTGCAAATCTCAGCACCAACAGCAGAACCAGCCCCATCGCGATGAAGCGCATATGCGGCGCGCTGTCCAACAGGTGCAGCTTCATCGGGCCGTCGGGCATGGCTGCAGTCAGCAGGCCGATCAGGGCGGGGCCCCAGACCTCGACCTTGATCCACAGGAACCAGATAGTCACCGCGCCCAGCACCGCGCCCCAATTGTTGCCAGACCCGCCCACGATCACCATGACCCAGATCAGGAAGGTATAGCGCAGCGGGTTATAGCTGGTGGGCGTCAGCAGCCCGTCCAGCGTCACCATCATCGCGCCGGCGATACCGATGACCGCAGAACCCAGGATGAAGACCTGCAGGTGACGGCGGGTGACGTCCTTGCCCATTGCCTCGGCTGCGGTTTCATTGTCGCGGATGGCGCGCATCATGCGGCCCCAAGGCGATTTCAACGCCAGCTCTGCCAGCAGGATCAGCACCAGCAGCAGGACCAGAAACAGCGTCATATAGGACAGCTTGACCCAGATCCCCGACGCCTCGGCGGCCTGAAAACCCCAGCTTTGCGCGAAACCGATGAAATCGGAGTTGTTCTGCAGATCGACCTCATAGGCGACGGGGCGCGGGATCGAGGTGATGTTCTTGACGCCGCGCGCCAGCCAGTCCTCGTTCTTCATGACGGCGACGATGATCTCGCCGATGCCAAGGGTGGCGATGGCCAGATAGTCCGAGCGCAGGCCAAGGGCCACTTTGCCGATGGCCCAGGCCGCCACCGCCGCAAAAAGCCCGCCCACCAGCCAAGAAAGCAGCACAGGCAGGCCCAGCCCGCCGATATTGCCGTGACGTGACGGGTTGTTCGCCTCGATCGCGATGACGGCGGGGTCGAACAGATAGCGATAGGCGACAAAGCCCGCGATCAGGATCGCCGTGATGGCAAGCCCGCTGCGGGTCCGTGTCCAGACCATCTTCGCGATGGCAAGGACGCCCACGCCGACGGCCAATGCCGCCAGCAAGCGGCTGCCGCCGGCCTGCCATGCGCCTTCGACGGGCGGCAGGGACACCAGCACCGGTGCAAGCCCCCCAAGCGCCAGAAAGCCGACGACGCCCACGTTGAAAAGGCCTGCATAGCCCCATTGCATGTTCACGCCCAAGGCCGTGATGGCCGACAAGAGTCCCATGTTCAGGATGGCCAGCGAGGTGTTCCAGCTGCCCGAGAACATGCTGTTGCGGACGGTGCCCTCCAGCACGAAAAGGATCGCAAGGATGGCGAAAAGGACGGGCGCACGCCAGGCGCTGTAGCCCGCGGATTGACGAGTGTTGGACATATCCGTTCCCCCCTTACACCGACTTGCCGCGGAACAGCCCGGTGGGGCGGAACAGCAGGACCACGATCAGAATGACGAAGCTGACGGCGAATTTGTATTCCGTCCCCAGCAGCTGCATCAGCCCCCCCGGTTCATAGCCGGGTGCGATGTAGCCCACGACCTTGACCCAGGGATAGGTGACCGCGACCTCGGAAAAGGCGACCAGGAAACCGCCTGCGATGGCGCCAAGCGGACTGCCCAGGCCCCCCACGATGGCGGCGGCAAAGATCGGCAGCAGGATCTGGAAATAGTTGAAAGCCTTGAAGGACTTGTCCAAGCCGTAAAGCGTGCCGGCGATGGTCGCAAGGCTGGCGGCGATGATCCAGGTCAGGCGCACAACGCGTTCGGGGTCGATGCCCGACAGCAGGGCCAGATCCTCGTTGTCGGAATAGGCGCGCATGGCCTTGCCCGACTTGGTGCGGTTCAGGAACCAGAACAGCGCGGCCACCACGATGACGGCCACGACCAGCGTCAGCGCCTGCGTGCTGCGCAGCGCCAGGCCTTCGGGAAGGCCGGTCCAGTCGCGGAAGTCGCGGACGTTGATGATGAAGCGCGCGCCATCGTCAAAGCGGTATTCGCTGACGCCGATCAGCAGGCGCGTCAGGCCGTTCATCACGAACATCACCCCGACCGAAGCCATGACCAGAATGATCGGCGCGGCCTTCTTGACGCGATAGAAGCGGTAGACCGCGCGGTCGGTGGCCAGCACCAGCACCGCCGTCGCCGCGATCCCGAAGGGCAGGGCCAGCAGCGCGGTCGGCAGCGGCCCAAGCGTGATGCCAAGCGATTGCAGGCCCCATGTCACCAGGATCACCACGGCGGTGCCGAAGGCCATGGTGTCGCCATGGGCAAAGTTCGAAAAGCGCAGGATGCCATAGATCAGCGTGACGCCAAGTGCACCCAGTGCCAGCTGCGCACCATAGGCGGCGGCGGGAATGAAGACGAAGTTCAGAAAGACCACGAGGGCATTCAGGATATCCATGGCTCAGCCCCCCAGGAAGGTGCGGCGCACCTCGTCATTGGCCATCAGTTCGGCGCCGGTGCCGGTATGGGCATTCGCGCCCTGCACCAGCACATAGGCCTTGTCGGCGATGTTCATCGCCTGCTGCGCATTCTGTTCCACCATCAGCACCGGCAGCCCGCCGCGGGCGATCGCGATGATGCGGTCGAACAGTTCATCCATGACGATGGGGCTGACGCCCGCGGTGGGTTCGTCCAGCATCAGGACCGAAGGCTGGGTCATCAGCGCGCGGCCCACGGCGACCTGCTGGCGCTGGCCGCCCGACAGCTCGCCTGCCGCCTGACGGCGCTTTTCGGCTACGGCGGGGAACAGCTCATAGACCTGCTGCATCGTCTGGCGGATGTCGTCGTTCCGGATGAAGGCCCCCATCTCCAGGTTTTCCTCGACCGTCATGGACGGGAAGATGTTGTTCACCTGCGGCACAAAGCCCATGCCCGCCTTGACGCGGTCCTGCGGGTTCAGCGCTGTGATGTCCTGACCGTTCAGGCGCACGCTGCCCTGGCGCAGGTTCAGCATGCCGAAGATCGCCTTCATCGCGGTGGATTTGCCCGCGCCGTTCGGGCCGACGATCACCGCGATCTGACCCTTTTCGACGGCGATGGTGCAGTCGTGCAGGATGTCGGCACCCTTGCCGTATCCGCCCGTCATGCCTTCGCCGATCAAGAAGGGGTCGCCAGCGCGCCCGGCGCCGACCGGGCCGGACCTGCGGGTGCCGTCGATGGTGCCCATGCCCTTCATGTTGACGACCGAGGCGTCGCGATTGCCGCGATTGCCAAAGCTGGAATTGCTGTCGCTCATGCGCCCACCATGTCCTTGTTCTTCAGACCGGTGCCCAGATAGGCCTCGATCACCTGTTCGTTCCGCATGATGTCGGATGCGCTGCCCTGGGCCAGGACCTTGCCCTCGGCCATGACGATGACCGGGTCGCAGAGCTTGCCGATGAAATCCATGTCATGCTCGATGACGCAGAAGGTATAGCCGCGTTCCTTGTTCAACCGGATGATCGCGTCGGCGATGGTCATCAGCAGGGTGCGGTTCACACCCGCGCCGACCTCGTCCAGAAAGACGATCTTGGCGTCGACCATCATCGTGCGGCCCAGTTCCAGCAGCTTCTTCTGACCGCCCGACAGGTTGCCCGCATGTTCGTTGGCCAGATGCCGGATGGTCAGGAAATCCAAGACCTCGTCGGCCTTCTTGCGCAGTTCGGCTTCCTCGCGGGCAATGCGGCCGCGCTGGAACCAGGTCTTCCAGATGGTTTCGCCCGATTGCATGCCCGGGACCATCATAAGGTTTTCGCGCACGGTCATGCTGGCGAATTCATGGGCCATCTGGAAGGTCCGCAGCAGGCCCTTGTGGAACAGCGCGTGGGGCGGCAGGCCGGTGATATCCTCGCCGTCCATGAAGACCCGCCCCGAGGTAGGGGGCAGCACGCCCGCAATGACGTTGAACAGCGTCGATTTGCCCGCGCCGTTCGGGCCGATCAGCCCGGTGATAGACCCGGTCTCGATCGTCAGGCTTGCGCCATCGACGGCGTGAAAGCCGCCGAAATGTCTATGAAGGTCTTCGACCCTGATCATGTCATCTACTTCCCTGTCTTCACGTCTTTGGCGAAGATCCGGCTGCAAAAGCCTGTTATCATTGCGAAAAGCCCGGCATCTTGACGATGCCGGGCTTTCGGTGAGTCAGTCGGCATCAACGATAGCCGACGACTTCCATCTTGCCATCCTTGAACTCGACCTCGCGGAAGGTGCCCGAGGATTCACCCGGCTCGATCAATTCGACCGCGGTGGCACCGACATAGTCGACATCGCCGCCGCCGTTGATGATCTCCAGCGCCTTTGCCAGCTCGCCGGGCAGGATCTCCTCGCCAGGGGCGTTGGCGACATCCATGACGCTGCCCTTGTAGGTCGCGGGATCGGTCGAGCCCGACTTGGCCATCGCCAGCAGCATCAGGGCGGCGGCATCGTAAGCCTCGCCCGAGAATGCGCCCGATCCGTCGAAGCCCGCTTCTTCGGCCATCTTCAGGAAGGTATCGCGACCCGGACCGTCGGCGGCGGGGTTTTGGCCGAAGCTGCCGTCGATTTCCGATCCGAAGTTGGTTTCCAGCGCGGCACCGACCATGCCGTCTGGGAAGACGAAGGTATCAAATGCGCCGGTGTCCAGCGCGGCGCGAACCACGCCCGAACCACCCTGGTCGACATAGCCCACGACCACCAGCGCGTCGCCACCGGCGGCGGCCAGTGCGGCGACCTCGGCCGAATAGTCGGCCTTGCCGTCGTCATGGGCGCTGTTGACCGTGACGGTGCCGCCCTTTTCCTCGAACGCCTTGGCAAAGCTGTCGGCCAGGCCCTTGCCGTAATCGTTGTTGGTATAGGTGACGGCGACGGTCTTGATGTCGCGGCCCAGCACGATGTCGGCCATCACGTCGCCCTGGCGGGCGTCCGACGGCGCGGTGCGGAAGAACAGGCCGTCATCCTCGATCGTGGTCAACGCGGGCGAGGTGGCCGAGGGCGAGATCATCACCATGCCGTTCGCCTTGGCGACGTTTTCAAGGCTGGCGATCGTCTCGCCCGAGCACATGCCCCCCATGATGCCCTTGACGCCTTCTGCGGCGATCAGGCGTTCCACGGTGGCGGTGGCTGCGGCGGCGTCGATGCAGGTGCTGTCGCCGGTGACCGACGCGACGGTCGTGCCGTCCAGCAGCAGGCCGCTGTCGCTGACTTCCTTCATGGCCAGTTCGGCACCCTGCTGCATGGCCGGTGCCATGGATTCCAGCGGTCCAGTAAAGCCGAGCGATACGCCCAGCTTGATTTCTTCAGCGCCAGCGGCACCGGCCATCAATGCGCCAGCGGCGGTCGCAAGAAGAAGCTTTCTCATTGGTCGTCTCCCAGTTGGAACGTTGTCCTGCGGGTGACGTTAGAAGCCGATCTGCGAAAAAGAAAGCGCGATGTCGCTTCGATTTGCATGGTTTTCCGACAGATTGACAAGGTGACGTTACGCCAATCTGCACCATGCGGGAATCGATCGGCGGCGCAGGGCCGCCGGTCGGCAAGCCTTACTTGTCCTGAACCGACAGGCCCAGAATCGGCTGATAGATCTGCTGGACGCGCGCGATGGCGTCGCGGGCCGACATTTCGGTGCTCTCACCGCTGCGGCGGTCGGTCAGTTCCACCAGGTTGTTGGCCAGACCCCGCGGGCCGACAGTGATGCGCCAAGGCACACCGATCAGGTCCATGGAGGCGAATTTCGCCCCCGCCCGTTCGTTGCGGTCGTCATAGAGCGGGTCCAGACCGCGCGTCTGCAATTCGCCATAGATCGCCTCGCAGGCGCCATCGGTCGAACCGTCGCCCTGCTTCAGGTTAACGATGGCGACGTGGAAGGGGGTCACGCCCTCGGGCCAGATGATGCCCTTGTCGTCGTGGTTGGCCTCGATGATCGCGCCCAGCAGACGGCTGACGCCGATGCCATGGCTGCCCATGTGGACTGGCACGCGCGCCCCGTCGGGGCCGACGACCGTCGCGCCCATCGGTTCAGAATACTTGGTGCCGAAATAGAAGATCTGGCCGACCTCGATGCCGCGGGCGGTGCGGCGGCGCTCCTCGGGGACCTGGTCGAAGACACCCTGGTCGTGGGTTTCGTCGGTGCGGGCATAGCGGCTGGTGAATTCCTCCAGCACGGCCTGGCATTCCTCGACGCTGTCGTAATCGATCTGGCGGTCTCCGAATTTCAGGTCGGTGATCTGGCTGTCATAGAACACCTCGGATTCGCCGGTTTCCGCCAGCACCAGGAATTCATGCGTGTAATCGCCGCCGATCGGCCCGCCATCGGCGCGCATCGGAATGGCCTGCAGGCCCATCCGTTCATAGCTGCGCAGATAGGTCACCAGATGGCGGTTATAGGCGTGCAGCGCGTCTTCCTTGGTCAGATCGAAGGTATAGCCGTCCTTCATCAGGAATTCGCGACCGCGCATCACGCCGAAGCGGGGGCGCATTTCGTCGCGGAACTTCCACTGGATGTGATACAGCGTCATCGGCAGCTCTTTGTAGCTGTTGACGTGGCTGCGGAAGATGTCGGTGATCATCTCCTCGTTCGTGGGACCATAGAGAAGGTCGCGCTTCTGCCGGTCGCGGATGCGCAGCATTTCCTCGCCGTAATCGTCGTAACGACCGGATTCGCGCCACAGGTCGGCGGGCTGCAGGGTCGGCATCAGCATCGGGATGTGACCGGCGCGCTGCTGTTCCTCATGGACGATTTGCTCGATCCGGCGCAGTACCTTGAAGCCCAGGGGCAGCCAGGAATAGATCCCCGCCGCCTGCTGCTTGATCATGCCCGCGCGCAGCATCAGCCGGTGGCTGACGATCTGTGCCTCTTTGGGGTCTTCCTTCAGTACGGGCAGGAAATAACGCGACATGCGCATGGGAAACGGTCCTTCAAAGCGGTTTGGCGCAGGGTTACCGGATCGGGGGCCACTTGCCAAGAACCTGCGGGGGCCGCCGGGATGCGAAGGCACCGCATCGCGCTTGCAACCGACTGCGCGCGGCGTCACATTCGCAGCGACGATCAAATCACAAGGGCAGATACATGCGCATCCCCGTTCGCAAGCAGATCATGTGGTGGGGAGTGGCGGCGGTTGCCCTGCTGCTGACGCTGTGGCTGCTGGGCCAGGCCGTTCTGCCCTTCATCTTGGGGGCCGGGGTCGCCTATCTGCTGGACCCGGTCGCGGACCGGCTGGAGCGGATGGGCCTGTCGCGGACCATGTCCGTCGTGGTCATCACTTTCGTCGTCGTCTTGGTCTTCGTGGCGGTCGTCCTGCTGATCGTGCCGGTGCTGCTGCGCCAGGCCAGCGCCCTGATCGAGACCGCGCCGGAAATGCTGGACCAGGCCCGCGCCTTTGTCGACAACCGCTTCCCCGGCACCATCCCGCAGGGGGCGGGGCTGGAAAAGACGCTGGCCGACCTGCAGACCGCCATCGGCGAACGCGCAGGCAGCTTTGCCTCGACCATCCTGGGATCGGTGCGCGGCGTCATCGGGACCATCGCGCTTCTGGTCATCGTGCCGGTCGTGGCGTTCTATCTGCTGCTGGACTGGGACAACATGGTCGAAGCCGTGGACCGCCATCTGCCGCGCGAACATGCAGGCACCGTCCGTCAGCTGGCATCCGAGATCGACGACGCGCTGTCGGGCTTTCTGCGCGGGCAGTCGCTCGTCATCCTGATCCTGGGCATCTGGTACGCCTTGGCGCTGATGTTCGTGGGGCTGCCCTTCGGTTTCTTCATCGGGATCATGGCCGCCTGCCTGTCCTTCATCCCCTATGTCGGCGTGCTGATCGGCGGGGCGACGGCCATCGGCGTCGCGCTGTTCAGCTTTTGGGGTGAACCGGTCTGGATCGGCGCGGTCGTCGCCATCTTCGGGATCGGTCAGGTGGTCGAGGGCAATTACCTGCAACCCAAGATCGTCGGCGGCCATGTCGGTCTGCACCCGGTCTGGCTGCTGCTGGCCCTGTCTGTCTTCGGCGCGCTGTTCGGGTTCGTGGGCCTGGTTATGGCCGTGCCGATGGCGGCGGCGCTTGGGGTCTTGGCGCGTTTCCTGATCGCACGCTATCGCGATAGTTCCCTCTATACCGGGCAGTCGTCGCCATCCGATCCCGCCATGCCGATCCTGGTGGAAATCGTGCCGACGGGCACCGTTCGCGACAGCATGCGACAGGCCCGGATCGCCGCCGATCATGCCCGCGGGCAGCAGGAGATCGAGCAGATGCAGGAAGACCTGCTGCGCCGCACGACCGACTGAACCGGAGGCCGCGTGACCCAAGCCTTGTCCCGCCAACTGACATTGGACCTGACCACGCCTCCGGCCCATGCGCGGGCCGATTTCCTGCCGGCCCCGGCCAACCGCGCGGCACTGGCGGCTTTGGATGCGCCGATGTTCTGGCCCAACGGGCGGATGCTGCTGATCGGGCCGGAAGGGGCGGGCAAGACCCATCTGGCGGCATTCTGGGCGGCGGAAAACGGCGCGCGCCGGATCGCAGCCGGTGCCCTGCGTCCCGACGCCCCCGACATGCTGGCTGCCGAAGGCGGTGCGGTCGTCGTCGAGGATGCGGACTGTTCGGGCTTTGGCGCCGGGGTCGAACAGGCGCTGTTCCACCTGTGGAACCTTTGCGGGCCTCGCGACTGCCTGCTGATGATGACCGCCCGCAGGCCGCCGCGCGATTGGGAGCTGGTTTTGCCCGATCTGCGGTCGCGGATGGACGCGATGCCGCAGGTTCATCTTGGCCCACCGGACGAGGCTTTGCTGGCCGCCGTGCTGGTCAAGCTGTTCGCGGACCGTCAATTGGCCGTGCCCGCCGGGTTGATTGACTGGCTGGTGTTGCACATGGATCGCGACCTGGGGTTGGCCCGCCGTCTGGTCGCCGCGATGGATCACGCCGCGATGGCACAGAAAGGCCCCGTCACCCGCCGCATCGCCGCCGAGCTGCTGGACAAGCTGTCCGAGGCTGACGCATGATCGCGTCAACCTCCGCCGCTGGAACACCATGACCCAAGCCGATTTTCTCCGCTCTCCCTTTCCGCAACCCAAGGACCTGCCGGGCGGTGTTCCGCAGGGCGTAAACCGTTTTTTCAACCGCGAACTCAGCTGGCTGTCCTTCAACTGGCGGGTCCTGGACGAGGCGCGCAATCCGCGCGTCCCTTTGCTGGAGCGCCTGCGCTTCGTGTCGATCAGCGCCACGAACCTGGACGAGTTCTATACCACCCGCGTCGCGGGCCTGCGCGAACTGGTCCGCGAAGGCAGCACGACGCCTTCGGATGACGGGCTGCTGCCTGCAGAACAACTGGCCCTGATCAACGCCGATGCGCGGCGGCTGATGGCCGCCCAGCAGGGCGTCTGGAACGGGCTGCGCCGGGAAATGGAACAGGCGGGTCTGGTCATCCTGTCCCGCCAGCGCCTGACCCGCGCCGAGGAAGAATTCCTGCACCATTATTTCCAGAACCGGGTCTTCCCGGTCCTGTCGCCCCTGGCCATCGATCCTGCGCACCCGTTTCCCTTCATCCCCAACACGGGCTTTTCGCTGGCGCTGCAGCTGGCGCGTGAAACCGATGACCGCAAGATGCAGGCTCTGCTGCCGATCCCGGCGCAGTTGCCGCGTTTCGTGTCCCTGCCGGGGGGCGAGCGTTTCCTGCGACTGGAAGACCTGCTGCTGATGCATCTGTCCAGCCTGTTCCCGGGCTATCGCGACGTCGGTCACTGCAGTTTCCGCGTGCTGCGCGACAGCGATCTGGAGGTTGAGGAAGAGGCCGAGGACCTGGTCCGTGAATTCGAGACCGCGCTGAAGCGTCGCCGTCGCGGCAGCGTCATCCGCCTGAAGATCACATCGGGCGCGCCGGATCGCCTGCGCCGCCTGATCATGGACGAGCTGGAGGTGACCGCCGACGAGGTGATCGAGGTCGAGGGCCTGTTGGGCATGGCCGACCTGTCCGAGCTGGTGCTGGACAGCCGCCGTGATTTGCTGTGGCCCGCCTTCACACCCCGCGTGCCCGAACGGGTGCAGGACCATGACGGCGACATGTTCGCGGCCATTCGGCAAAAAGACATGTTGCTGCATCACCCCTATGAGACCTTCGACATGGTGGTGCGCTTTCTGGCGCAGGCAGCGCGCGATCCCGACGTGCTGGCGATCAAGCAGACGCTCTACCGCACCAGCCGCGACAGCCCGATCGTGGACGCGCTTTGCGAGGCCGCCGAGGCCGGAAAATCCGTCACCGCGCTGGTCGAACTGAAGGCGCGGTTTGACGAAGCGGCCAATATCCGACAGTCGCGCCGCCTGGAGCGGGCGGGGGCGCATGTCGTTTATGGTTTCGTGAATTACAAGACGCATGCCAAGATCAGCACCATCGTCCGCCGTGAAGGCGACGCGCTGGTCACCTATACCCATTACGGGACGGGCAACTATCATCCGATCACGGCGCGGATCTATACCGACCTGTCGCTGTTCACCTGCGATGCGGAACTCGGGCGCGATGCCACCAAGGTTTTCAACTATCTGTCGGGCTATGTGCAGCCTGCCGGGCTGGAGAACCTGTCGATCTCGCCCATCGAACTGAAGGCGCATCTGATCGCCCTGATCGCCGCCGAGGCCGAATTCGCCCGTCAGGGGCGCCCCGCGTCCATCTGGGTCAAGGTCAATTCCCTGACCGAGACGGACGTGATCGAGGCGCTTTACGCCGCCAGCGAAGCCGGGGTCAAGATCAGCCTCGTTGTCCGGGGAATTTGCGGAATTCGCCCTGGCATCAAGGGCTTGTCGGAAAATATTCGCGTCAAGTCTATCGTCGGCCGCTATCTGGAACATTCGCGCATCGTCTGTTTCGGCAATGGCTACGGCTTGCCCTCGATCAAGGCGCGGGTCTTCATCAGTTCGGCCGACTGGATGGACCGCAACCTGAACCGCCGGGTCGAGACGCTGGTCGAATGCCGCAACGACACGGTCAAGGCGCAGATCGTGAACCAGGTCATGGCCGCCAATATGGCCGACGAGGCGCAAAGCTGGCTGTTGCAGCCAGATGGCCGTTTCCTGCGTTACCTCCCACAGGGCCGCGACGATCTGTTCAACTGCCACCGGTTCTTCATGGAGAACCCCTCGCTTTCCGGGCGGGGCACGGCCGGGGCTCGGGATGTTCCGGCGCTGACGCATTCTTCCGATTGACGCTTGGGCGTTGTCGGGCCAAGGAACATGAAGGCATTGCGAAAGGCTTGAAACATGAACGGGGTGCGAACCACCAGCGGACAGAAGATCGAGCCATTCGGTCGCAAATTCGGCAAGCTGCCCAAGCGGGCCCTGAAACGCGTGGGCATCGTCGATGTCGGGTCGAACTCGATCCGCCTTGTGGTGTTTGACGGCGCGGCGCGGTCGCCGGCCTATTTCTACAACGAAAAGGTCATGGCCGGGTTGGGCCAGGACATGGCCACGACCGGTCGCCTGAACCCCGCAGGCGTCGAGCGGGGCTTTTCGGCGCTGGCCCGTTTCGCGGCCTTGGCAAAAAGCATGGATATCGAACCGCTGACCTGCGTGGCCACCGCCGCCGTGCGCGAGGCAGAGGACGGTCCCGCCTTCCAGGCGCGCGTCGAAAAGCAAACCGGCCTGAAGCTGTGGGTCATCGACGGCCAGGAAGAGGCACGGCTCTCAGCACAGGGCGTGCTGTTGGGATGGCCCGACGCCAAGGGCCTGGTCTGCGATATCGGCGGCAACTCTTTGGAGCTGGCGGTGGTCGAAAACGGCAAGGTCGGCAAGCGTGTGACGTCGCAGTTGGGCCCGTTCCGTCTGCAGCAGGTGCCACCCGAAAAGCTGCAGGCCCATATCACCGCCATCCTGACCAAACTGGCCGTAGAGGTCGGGACTGATCACGAACGTATCTATCTGGTCGGCGGGTCATGGCGGGCCATCGCGCGGCTGGATATGGAACGCAGCGATTATCCCATGACGGTGCTGCACGAATACCGGATGACCCCCGAGGCCGTCGCCCAGACCATCGACTGGATGGGCCAGCACGACCTGAACACGCTGCGCAGCAAGGTCGGCATCTCATCCTCGCGGATCGAGTTGGTGCCGTTGGCAGGGCAGGTCCTGTCGCAGCTGATCGGGGTCTTCGCGCCGAGCGAGCTGGCTGTTTCCAGTTTTGGCATCCGCGAAGGGCTGCTTTACGAGCATATGTCCGAAACGCTGCGCCGCCGCGACCCGCTGATAGAGGCCGCACGCTTTACCGAAAAGCAGATGGCCCGTTTGCCGGGCTTTGGCAAGAAACTGTACCAGTTCCTGCTGCCGCTGTTTCCCGACCTGCCGCCTGAACGCGACCGCCTGATGCAGGCGGCATGCCTGCTACATGACACGGCTTGGCGCGCGCATCCCGATTACCGCGCCGAGGCCTGTTTCGACAATGTAACGCGCGCCAACATGGCCGCGCTCAGTCATCTGGAACGGATCTATCTGGGGCTGGCGCTGTTGCACCGATACAAGAACAACCGCGCACAATCGCAGCTTGCCCCGCTGTTTGCACTGCTGTCCGAGGAGGATATCCTGGCGGCCGAAATTCTGGGCAAGGCGATGCGTTTCGGCGCGATGTTCGCCATCGACGATTTGGCCAATGCGGCATCGCTGGTGCATGTGCCGGGGGAAAGCGTGACGCTGAACCTGACCAAGACAGGTCGCGCCCTGATGGGCGAGGTGGCAAGGTCGCGTTTCCAGTCGCTGTGCAAGTCAATGAAGGTCGAAGGACGCATCGAATAGCCGTCAGCGCTCCTGCTGCAGAGAGAACCGCAGGCTAAGGGGGGCGCTGTGAGTGGTTGCCTGCTGGCACTGATTGCGGATCGGCCGACAGAGCGGTGCTGGTCGGCCGGTACTGATGCGGCATGTCTTCAATCAGGGTTTGCTGGTCCAGCAGTTCAAAAACTTGCGGCACGGGGGAATAAGTCCGTCGTTAATATGGATCATACCGCGCGATATTGACCGGACCGCAACCTTTCAGCGAATCGCGCGCGTAAATGATGCCATCCCTGAATGCTACGAAGATACCGGACGAATATTGCGGAGATGGTGGATTATCCATGCATCCGGATACGCGGCGCTCATAGGTTTCAATGGAAGACTGCGCCTGAAGCATATTCGCTGACATGATCAAAAACAGGATCGGCAAAATTGGACGATGGCTGTTCGGCTGCATGGTCCAATGCTCTGATCTTGCCCTTATTGCGGATTGTCGGACGCCGCAAGCGACGATCTGCCAAGGGAGATCTAGGCACCTTGGGGGATCTGCGCATTGCCCGGCACATAGATCTGCGGCGCCTTTTGCCCGGCCAGCCACAGCGTCGCCATCATGCAGAACGAACCCATGGCCATTATCAACAGGCCCGGAAACGGTGATCCCGCCGAGAATGTGCCTTTCAGCGATCCCGCGAACCAGTTGTCATCCCGCGTGCGGTCGCCTGGTTCGGCGGGCATGGGATGCCTGGCGGATGTGATGCGGTGGAAAATCAGCACGCTGCCCAGCGCCACCATGGACAGCGCAACGATGATGGCCGTGGCGGAGATCGTAAAACGATAATACAGCACCAATCCAGCGCGGGATCCGCGCGTTACCTGAATGATCAATTCCATCGCGACATTGCAATGATTCACGTTTTTGCTGCAGCTTGCGATCAGGGACTGGACGAAATCCGTATTCATCGGGCTGGATTGCAGCATACCCATGACGATGATCAGGATCAGCACCGCCAGCACGAATATCGCCAAGGCGAAGAAAACGCTTAGCGCCGCGGCCTTGGGATATCGTCCCAGTTCACCTTCCATATCGCGACACCCAAAAATGTGTGATCAGGAGGTGAAACACCATATTTAAATACGTTGAAATAATAATAAAAAAGGGCACCCCAAGGGTGCCCTTTTCCGTTTCTGCCAAGGGGCAGGGGGATGATTACATCATGCCGCCCATGCCGCCCATGCCACCCATGTCGGGCATGCCGCCACCCTGGCCTTTCGGCTCGGGCTTTTCGACGATCATGGCTTCGGTCGTGATCAGCAGGCCGGCCACCGAGGAAGCGTCTTCCAGCGCGGTGCGGACGACCTTTGCGGGGTCGATCACGCCGAACTTGAACATGTCGCCATATTCTTCGGTCTGAGCGTTGAAGCCGAAGGCCTTGTCCGAGGACTCACGGACCTTGCCGGCCACCACGGCACCATCGACGCCAGCGTTTTCGGCGATCTGGCGCATCGGCGCTTCCAGCGCGCGGCGAACGATCGAGATGCCTGCATCCTGGTCACTGTTGGCGCCCGAGAGGCCTTCCAGAACCTTGCCACCCTGAACCAGGGCAACACCGCCACCGACGACAACGCCTTCCTGGACGGCTGCGCGGGTTGCGTTCAGGGCGTCATCGACGCGGTCCTTGCGCTCTTTGACTTCGATCTCGCTCATGCCACCAACACGGATGACTGCGACACCGCCGGCCAGCTTGGCGACGCGTTCCTGCAGCTTCTCCTTGTCGTAGTCCGAGGTGGTTTCCTCGATCTGCTGACGGATCTGGCTGACGCGGGCTTCGATCTCGGACTTCTCACCGGCACCGTCGACGATGGTGGTGTTGTCCTTGTTGATCGTGACCTTCTTGGCGGTGCCAAGCATGTCGATCGTGACGTTTTCCAGCTTCATGCCCAGGTCTTCGCTGATCACCTGACCGCCGGTCAGAATGGCCAGATCCTGCAGCATCGACTTGCGACGATCGCCAAAGCCCGGTGCCTTGACGGCAGCAATCTTCAGGCCGCCGCGCAGCTTGTTGACGACCAGCGTGGCCAGAGCCTCGCCTTCGACGTCTTCCGAGATGATGACCAGCGGCTTGCCCGACTGGATGACGGCTTCCAGCAGCGGAACCATCGGCTGCAGCGACGAGAGCTTCTTCTCGTGCAGCAGGATGTAGGCGTCTTCCATTTCGGCAACCATCTTGTCGGGGTTGGTCACGAAATAGGGGGACAGATAGCCGCGGTCGAACTGCATGCCTTCGACGACTTCGACTTCGGTTTCCATGCCCTTGTTTTCTTCGACGGTGATGACACCCTCGTTTCCGACTTTCTGCATGGCGTCGGCGATCATGCGGCCGATCGAAGCTTCGCCGTTGGCCGAGATGGTGCCGACCTGGGCGACTTCGTCGGTGTCGTTGACGGGACGCGCTGCGGCCTTGATGGCCTCGACGACCTTGCTGGTGGCCAGGTCGATACCGCGCTTGAGGTCCATCGGGTTCATGCCGGCGGCAACGGCCTTCATGCCTTCCTTGACGATGGCCTGGGCCAGAACCGTCGCGGTGGTCGTGCCGTCACCGGCTTCGTCATTGGTGCGCGAAGCGACTTCGCGGACCATCTGTGCGCCCATGTTCTCGAACTTGTCGGACAGTTCGATTTCCTTGGCGACCGATACACCGTCCTTGGTGATGCGGGGTGCGCCGAAGGATTTGTCGATGACGACGTTGCGGCCCTTGGGGCCCAGGGTCACCTTGACGGCGTCGGCCAGGATGTTGACGCCGCGCAGCATGCGGTCGCGTGCGTCGGTGCCGAATTTGACTTCTTTAGCTGCCATTTGAATCTCCTGAAGTTTGTTTGAAGAAAGGGTCTATCCGGGGATCAGCTGATCACGCCCAGGATGTCGCCTTCTTTCATGATCAACAGCTCTTCGCCGTCGACCGTGACTTCGGTACCGGACCATTTGCCGAACAGCACGCGGTCGCCTGCCTTGACCGAGGGTGCGATCAGTTCGCCCGAGTCCTTGCGTGCGCCATCACCGACCGAGACGACTTCGCCTTCGGCGGGCTTTTCCTTGGCGTTGTCGGGGATGATCAGACCGCCCTTGGTCTTTTCTTCCGACTGGACGCGGCGGACCAGAACGCGGTCTTGCAGCGGTTTGAATGCCATGTGAACACTCCGATGTTTCAGGTTGCAGTGTTGCGTTGTTGGCACTCACCGGGTGCGAGTGCCAATGACGTTGATCTAGGGCCGACACACGACACTGTCAACGGGTTTGACGCGGAAATTCGATTGCCTCGGGTGGAAGACGGGCCGGTTTCGTGACAGCTTGCGCGGCATTGATCACGCAGTTGGAAAGACGCGATGCGACATGTTTTGAAGGCCGCCGCGCTTGCGCTTTTGTCCCTGTCGGCCCCCGCGCTGGCCGATGCCTGCAAGGGGCGCAACCTGTTCGACACCATGCCCGCCGATCGCAAGGCCCGGATCGAAAACGCCGTGCGGAACGTGCCTTTCCGTGAAGGCCTGCTGTTTCAGGCCGAAAAGGGCGACCACCGCATCACGCTGGTCGGGACCTATCATTTCGGCGACGCGCGGCATGCGCCCATGGTCGATCGGCTGCGGCCCTTCATCACCGATGCGGCCGCCCTCTATGTCGAGGCCGGCCCGCGCGAGGAGAGCCGCCTGACCGAGGCGCTGAAATCCGATCCCAGCCTGATGGTCGATCCCGACGGTCCGACCCTGCCCGAACGGCTTACCCCCGACGAATGGCAAAAACTGTCGACCGCCATGGCCGATCGCGGTTCGCCCGCCGTCATCACCTCGCGGCTGCGTCCGTGGTATGTCTCGATGATGCTGGGGATCTCTCCCTGCATGCTGGACGCGATGGAAAGCACGGGCGGCAAGACAGGCGGTCTGGATCACTTGCTGGTCCATCAGGCTCAAAAGGCCGAAACGCCCATCCGCGCCTTGGAGCCCTGGGACACGATCTTTAATCTCTATGCCGACCTGACGCCTACGCAGGAACTGGACATGATCCGCGCGGCGCTGCCATCGGCGGCCTATGCCGATGATTACGCGGTGACGCTGACGGATGCCTATTTCAGCGGGAATGTCTGGCAGATCTGGGAATTCGGCCGCTTCGACGCCTATGACAATTCCGGCCTGCCGAAATCCGAGGTCGACGAGCAGATGTCCCTGGCCCAGCAGCGTCTGATGGATGATCGCAATCGAAAATGGATCAAGGTGCTGATCGATGGCGCCGAAAAGGCCCGCGCGAACGGTCGTGGGATCGTTGCGGCCTTCGGTGCGCTGCATCTGCCGGGGCAGGCGGGGGTTCTGAACCTTCTGCAGGATCAGGGTTATGCGATCCGCCGTCTGGATGGGTAAAGCTCCGGGGGGATGGCCTGAGGTCTGGCCCCGCGCCACCGCGCAGGGCCGCCGCGTGTCACTGGCCGTTCAGGACGCCCAAGGCAAAGGCCTGTCCACGCTTTTGATAGGTGATGCGGCTGTCGCCGATGGCGGTGATCTGGCCACCGTTGATCTTGTCGCCAATGCGCAGTGTCAAGACACGGCCGTTCGACAGACGCACCAGCGCGCGGCTGGCCTGGCCTGCTCCGATGGTCCCGATGATCTGGGTGCTGTTCAGCTTGATGCCGTCCTTGACGGTCGCACTGGAACCGGCCGATCCGTTCGCGCCCTGCGGGATGGCGGCGATGACGTCGGGTTCGGCATCGACTTCGGGCGGTTGATAGCGCTGGTTGCGGGCAGCAGCGGCGCGGGCCTCGGCTTCGGCCTGCGCGCGGGCGCGGGCTTCCGCTGCGGCGCGGGCCTGGGCCTCGGCGCGGGCATCTGCAGTGGCCTGTGACCGGGCGCGCGCCTCAGCTTGCGCCTGCAATTCCTCGTCCTGGCGGCGCTGTTCCGCCTGCGCTGCCGCTTCGGAGGCAGCTTGGCGGTCAACTGCCGTGGGGGCGATGGCCGCGGCGACCGGAGCGGCCGTGGCGACCATCGCATTGGCCGCAACAGGTGCCGCATTGGCCGCGCGGCGCGGTGGCAGCGCGGATGAGGCCAACGACGTCAAGGCGACCGATCCCGCCGACGGCTTGGCTACAAGTGCGGATGCGACGGCCTGGTCCACTGCGGCGGCCGACAGACTGGCCGAGCCTTTGCTGCGCGGTTTGGCGCCGGGGCGCGCCGAACGGCCCAGCTCTCCCGACGCGGTTGCCCGGATGGCGGGTGGGGCGCTGTCGGCGGTGGCTGCCGAGTTCTGTCCGCCTGCCCTAGGTTCGGGACGGCCGCTGCCGACGGCCTGTGCGACGGCGGATTCGACCGCCTTCTGCGACGGGCCGCGAACCGATACCGGCTTTCGCGTGGGACGCGCATCGGCCAGTTGGAAGACCAATCCGCGTTCCTGCGGGCTGAAGCCCGGTTGTCCCGCTTGCGCCGTCCGCAGATCGCGCAGCTGCAATTCCAGCAAGTGACGTTCGGCTTGGGTCAGCTGCCGGGGGGCGTCGTCTTCGGACGCGCTGCCCTCCTCCAGCGACGAAAGATCCTGGGGGCGCGACGGGGGGCGAGCCCCCGTTGCCGGTGCGGCTTCGGCAGCCGGAGAGGCAGTCGGTGCCGCAGCCGGTTCAGGACTGCGCGCGGGCCGCGTGATGCTGGGCGGGCGCGCGCCAAGTCCGGCGGTCGGTTGCGCTGCGACGGGCCGGGCCGGTGCCGCTTCGGGTGCCGAAGCCGGAGTCGTGGCAGCGGGCGCGGCGGTTGGGGTCGGACGTGCGGGGCGTTCGGGCGGGCGGCTGGCTGCGATGCGCGGCGTCGGCGTTGAGGCGCTGCCTTCGAACGGCAGCGGGTTCGACGGGACGCTTGGACGTGCCTCGGGGGCCGCGGGGGTGGACGCGCGCGCCGGCGTCGTGCGCGGCGGACGGGCCGAGCTTTGCAGGTTGACCGCACGGCTGATCGCGGTGGCGGCAGGCTCCGATTGCGGACGTGGAGCTGGGGCTTCGGCCTCTGCGGATGACGTCGCGGGGGCGACAGGCTGCGCATTCGCGCTGTTTGCTGGCGCCGTCTGCGCGTTCGCCGGCGGCATTTCGGCCCCGACGGTCTGCGGCTGGCCCGGCCTTTCGACCACGGGCGGCGCACTGACCGGCTGTTCGGTGTCCGGGGCGGCCAAAGCCGATTGGCGTTGCAGCAGGGTCGCCGCGGCGATCTGCGCATCGGTCAGGGCCTGCGCGCCGGGCGTCGTGTCCGCGGCGTTGGCCTCGGCCAGCGCGCGGGTCAGCGGGTCCTCGTCGCGTTCTTCGGGGGCGTCCGACGCGCTGCGAACGATGCCTTCCCCGACCGGAGCGGGCATTTCGATCGGCGGCAATGCGTTGGTTGGAACAGACTCGGCCGCATCCTGGGGCTCGACCTGGGCGGGCGGTTGAGCCGCCGGGGTAACCGCTTCCCGGGACGCAGCCGGGGCGGGTTCAACCGCTGCGGTCTGCTGCGGCGCGGGATCGGCCTCGATCGTGGGTTGTGAATCGCCGCCAAAGACCACGAGGCCCAGCACAACGGCGACTGCCAGCCCGCCGACCATCACCGGCAGGCGGGTCGGGTCCAGCTTGCGCAGCCCGGCCACGGCGCCCGTTGCGGCACCCGCCGAGCCGTCGGCCTGGCGGTTTGCGCGGGCGGCGGCCGCGCGGTTGTGCACGGCCTCGGCCCGCGGCGACAGGCGCTTGGCCGTCAGGGGCGCCGTCTGGCCATGGCGGATCACCGCGGCACCGCCTTCGGCAGGGGCAGGGGGTGTCGCAACCAACGGCGTGCGCCCACTGGCGGGCTTGGGTGGCGTCACCGGCGCGTCGACATGGGGCGTGATGCGGGTGACGGTAACTTCTACGGCGTCGTCGCCGATATCACCGTTATCCGGACCGTTGATGGTCGCGGGTTCGATGAAGGGCGCGGTGACACGGGCATGGACCAGGTCGGGATCGCTGAACGGCCTGCGGTCGAACTGTTCCTGCGCAAGACGCGACGTGCCGAAATCGGGCTGGCCGTCAAAGCGGTCGTCACCGGGGCGTGCCTGAAAACCCGACGGGCGGAACCCTTGGGCGCGGGCAAAATCCTCGGCCTCGTGCAGGGTGCGGCGGGCGACGGCGGCCACGCGCAGGGTTTCGATGTCACCGTTAGTCGCGGGGCACCAGTCAAAGACCAGATCCTGCGCCTTGTAGGGTGTCGATGCCTCCAACGCGCGGGCGATGGTGGCCGGGGTGTCCGATCCGAAGGGCACCGTCAGCGTGGTGTAAAGTACCTGGTCGTCGGGGATGACCAGAACCGTGTCCAGTTCGCCCCCGCCGCCGCCCGCCTGGTCGCGCATGGCGATCAGGGCTGCGGTCAGATCGTCGCCCGAAAACCGGGCCTGTCCCAAGGGGCGCCATTCCGGCCCCTCTCGACGCTCCAGCTGGACGGCTTCCTGGGTGAAGCTCATGGCAAATTCGGGGGGCGCGGCATGCTGGTTCATCTGTATGGTTCGCTGCTCGATTTGCATCATGCATTTTAAGCCGCATGATGTCGTTGACCTTAACCATCACTACCGCAAATTGTAGAACGTTGAAAGAAGAACTGGCAGAACTGTGACCGGTTTCGACGCCAAGCGGCCTAGGCATGACCGCGGCTTGGGTGCATGAATGTTGCATGGAGTGAAACGATCAAGGAGGATCTTCCATGACGCCGTCCCTGCAACTTTCCAAGGCCCGCATGCTGGCGCTTGGCGTGGCCGCGTTCGGCCTGATGTCCGGCCCGGCCTTGGCCGCGGGCCCCGGTATGCAATGCGGCCCCGGCGCGCAGATGTCGCGTCTGTCGGTGACGGGTGACGGGCTGGCGCGCATCGCCCCCGACATGGCGACGGTGCAGCTTGGCGTCACGACGCAGGGCGACAGCGCGAAGACGGCGATGGACCAGAATTCGGATCAGCAGGCGGCGGTCATCAAGGCGCTGACCGATGCAGGGATCGATCAGGCCCAGATCCAGACCTCGGGGCTGAACCTGAACCCGATGATAGAATACGGCGAGGATCGTGCCCCGACCGTCACCGGTTACCAGGCCAGCAACATGGTCAGCGTCCGCGTGACCGATCTGGCCCGCTTGGGCGAGGTTCTGGACGCCATCGTCAGCGCCGGCGCGAATGAGATCAACGGCATCGTCTTCGCCCGCGAAGACGGCGCGGACGCGCAGGATGACGCCCGCAAGCAGGCCGTCGCCGACGCGCGCCGCAAGGCCGAGGTTCTGGCCGAGGCGGCGGGGCTGACCCTGGGGCCGGTCCTGACCATTCGCGACAATCAGAACAGCGGCGGCGGTCCCCGTCCGATGATGCGCATGGAGGCCGCGATGGCCGACAGCGTGCCCGTCCAGGCCGGAGAGATGGAGATGTCGTCGCAGGTCGATATCGAATACGCGCTGATGTGCGACGGCGCCTGCGCGCCCAAAGGGCCGAAGGGTCCCAAGGGCCATCACGACAAGAAGGGCGACGACATGCCGATGCCTGGCGACGGCGCGCCCGCGCCGGATGAACCCATCGCGCCCGGCATCGTCGAACCGCTGCCCGAAACCGACGCCCCCGCGAACTGATCCGCGCACTGAAAGGGTCGGGGGCCATGACGGCCCCCGATGTCGTCAGGCCGTCGCTTTGGCCAGCGCCTGGTCCAGATCGGCGATCAGGTCGGCCACGTCCTCGATGCCGACGGACAGGCGCACGACCTCGGGGCCGGCCCCTGCGGCGCGCTGCTGGTCCTCGGTCAGTTGGCGGTGGGTGGTCGAGGCCGAATGGATCACCAGCGACCGCGCATCGCCCAAGTTTGCCACATGGCTGAACAGCTCCAGCGCGCCCACCAGCTTCACCGCGGCCTGATAGCCGCCCGCGATCTCGAAGGTGAAGAGACCGCCGACGCCCTTGGGATAGAGCCGGTCCGCCGTGGCCTTCCAGGGCGAACTCTCCAGCCCGGCATAGGTGACCTTGACGACCCGCGGGTCCTGTTCCAGCCATTGCGCGACCTTCAGAGCGTTTTCGCAATGGCGCTGCATGCGCAGGCCAAGCGTCTCGATCCCCATCAGCGTGTAATGGGCGCCCTGCGGGTTCATTGTCATGCCCAGATCGCGCAACCCGATGGCGATACCGTGGAAGGTGAAGGCCAGGTTGTCGAAGGTCTTGTGGAACTGCAGCCCGTGATAGGCGGGTTCGGGGGCCGACAGGCTGGGGAACTTGTCGCTGGCCGACCAGTCGAACTTGCCACTGTCGACCACGACGCCGCCGGTGACGGTGCCGTTGCCGGTCATGTATTTGGTCAGGCTGTGGACGACCAGCGTCGCGCCCATCTCAATCGGTCGGCACAGATAGGGGGTGGCCAGCGTGTTGTCCACGATCAGCGGGATGCCCGCATCATCGGCGATGGCGGCGACTGCGGGAATGTCGGTCACATAGCCGCCCGGATTGCTGATCGATTCGCAGAAGATCGCGCGGGTGTCGTCGTCGATGGCATCGCGCAGCGCCTGCGGATCGTCCAGATCAACGAATTTCGCCGACCAGCCAAAGCGGCGGATCGTCTGGCTGAACTGCGTGACGGTTCCGCCATAAAGCCGGGTCGAGGCGACGATGTTGCGCCCCGGTTCCATCAGCGGGAACAGCGCCAGGATCTGGGCCGCGTGGCCGGATGAACAGCAGACCGCCCCCGCGCCGCCCTCAAGCGCCGCGATGCGCGATTGCAGCGCCGCGACGGTGGGGTTCGTCAGGCGGGAATAGATATAGCCGACCTCTTGCAGATTGAACAAAGCTGCCGCGTGATCGGCATCGCGAAACGCATAAGCCGTGGTCTGATAGATCGGCACCTGCCTTGCGCCGGTGGCCGGATCGGCGGCCGCGCCTGCGTGAATGGCGGTCGTGTCGAAGCCCTGTGTCATGAACCCCCCTCGGTTTGGTTGCGGCGCCAGCCTAGGCGGGGCAGGGCCCGCGCCGCAACGGCAAAGCTTAGCGCTGCCTGCGGGCCATGAAGGCCAGCTTTTCGAACAGCGCGACATCCTGTTCGTTCTTCAGCAGCGCACCATGCAAGCGGGGCAGCATCGTGGCGGGGTCGCGCTTCAGGTCTTCGGGGGCCAGGTCTTCGGCTAGGATCAGCTTCAACCAGTCCAGGAATTCGCTGGTCGAGGGTTTCTTCTTCATCCCCGGCACTTGGCGCAGGTCGACGAATTGCGACAACGCCTCGTCCAGCAGGCGGGGTTTCAGATCCGGGTAATGGACGTTCACGATGGCCTTCAGCGTTTCGGCATCGGGAAAACGGATATAATGGAAAAAGCAGCGGCGCAGAAATGCGTCGGGCAATTCCTTTTCATTGTTCGAGGTAATGATCACGACCGGCCTTTGCGCCGCGCGGATCGTCTGGCCGGTTTCATAAACGTGAAACTCCATCCGGTCCAATTCCTGCAACAGGTCGTTTGGAAATTCGATATCGGCCTTGTCCACCTCGTCGATCAGCAGGACGACCCGTGACGGCGCCTCGAAGGCCTGCCACAGTTTGCCTTTGCGGATATAATTCGCGACGTCGTTCACCCGCGCATCGCCCAGCTGGCTGTCGCGCAGGCGGCTGACGGCATCGTATTCGTAAAGGCCCTGCTGCGCCTTGGTCGTTGATTTCACGTGCCATTCGATGATCGGCATGCCCAGGCTGGTGGCGACCTGCCGGGCCAGTTCGGTCTTGCCGGTTCCGGGTTCGCCCTTGACCAGCAGCGGGCGCTCAAGGGTGACGGCCGCATTGACGGCGACCGCCAGATCCGGGGGGGCGACATAGCGATCTGTCCCGGTGAATTGCATCAAGACTCTCCTTTTTGGTGAATTGCTTGGCCGAATTTGCCTGACGGAGGGACACACCGTTTCCCGCCCATCGAATTAGACCGCGCAAACATAGTGACAAGCAGGCAGTCATACTTTAATGGGGCGCGCAAGGTGCCGGTAATTTTTGCTCCGCCCGGCGCCGCCGGAGGACGTAATGAAAGCCCAGACCTTCCTTCCCAAGGATTATCGCCCCGCCGAGGACGAGCCGTTCATGAACGAGCTTCAGCTCGAATATTTCCGTCGCAAGCTTGAAGCCTGGAAGCAGGAATTGCAGGATCTTTCGGCCGAAACGCTGGAGGGGTTGCAGGACAGCGCCCGCAGCGTGCCCGACCTGGCCGATCGCGCCAGCGAGGAAACCGACCGCGCGCTGGAATTGCGCACGCGCGACCGTCAGCGCAAGCTGGTCAGCAAGATCGACGCGGCCCTGCGCCGTATCGAAACCGGTGAATACGGATATTGCGACATGACCGGCGAACCGATCAGCCTGCGCCGCCTTGACGCCCGCCCCATCGCGACCATGACGCTGGAGGCGCAGGAGCGTCACGAGCGCAAGGAACGCGTGCATCGCGACGACTGAGGTCGCGCCGCAACGCATCTACTGCCCCGCCGATGCCGGTCATCAGCGGGGTTTTTCATGACAGGGGGCCGGGGATGACCAACGCATTGCAGGGCCGACGCGTCAGCGTGATCGGCGCGGGCATCGGTGGGTTGACGGCGGCCATCGCGCTGGCCCGTCGCGGCGCCGAGGTCACCGTGCTGGAACAGGCTCCGCAGCTGTCCGAAGTGGGCGCGGGCATCCAGATCTCGGCCAATGCGGTGCGGGTGCTGGATGCGTTGGGGGTGGTCCCGGCGCTGGAAGTGCATGCCTTGCGTAATGCGGGCGTGCATCTGCACGATCAGCGCGGGCGGGCGGTGCTGCGCATGGATCTGCTGCGTCACCGGCCCCAAGCTCGTTTCCTGGTCGTTCATCGTCCCCGCCTGATCCGGGTTCTGGAACAGGCTGCCCGCCAGGCGGGCGTCACGATCCGGCTGGACCAGCGCGTCCAGTCCCCGCCCGACGGTCTGGTTATTGCCGCCGATGGTCTGAAAAGCCCCATGCGTCAATTGCTGAATGGCCAGCAGGTGCCGTTCTTCACGGGCCAGAGCGCATGGCGCGCGACCATTCCCGATGCGGGCGGCGGCCCCGCCATCGCCCAGGTCTTCATGGGGCCGGGGCGGCATCTGGTCAGCTATCCGCTGGCGCATGGGTTGCGCAACATCGTCGCCGTCGTGGAACGCCGCGACTGGCAGGATGAGGGATGGTCCCATGCGGATGATCCCGCCAATCTGCGCGCAGCCTTTGCCGAATTCGGCGGCCGCGTTCCGGGCTGGCTGCAACAGGTCGAAGATGTGTCGATCTGGGGGCTGTTCCGGCACCCGGTCGCGACGTGTTGGCATGATGACCGGATGGCGCTGCTGGGCGATGCGGCCCATCCGACCTTGCCCTTCCTGGCGCAGGGGGCCGGCATGGCGATCGAGGATGCCTGGACCGTCGCGGCCTGCCTGGATGCCGATCCCGACACGCGGGCGGCCTTGGCGCGCTATCAGGCGGTCAGGCAACCGCGCGTGACGCGCATCGTCCAGGCGGCCAACGACAATGCCCGCAACTATCACCTGCAGGGGATCAAGCGGCGGGCGGCGCATGGTGTGCTGCGACTGGCGGATCGTTTCGCGCCCCGGCTGATGCCGGGGCGGTTCGATTGGCTCTACGATTATGATCCGGTGACGGACTGCCCGTAAGAGGTCAGGCCGCCACCTCGACCGCCGCGACGATGCCGTCAACGACCTCGTGCAGGGTGGTCTCGTCCTCCGCTTCGGCCATGACGCGGATCAGAGGTTCGGTGCCAGATTTGCGGATCAGGACGCGCCCCGAACCCGCCAGCCGCGCCTCGGCATCGGCGATGACCTTGCGGACGGCGTCCTGCGACAGCGGATCGGCGCCCTGGGCATAGCGGACGTTCTTCAGCAGCTGCGGCACCGGCTGGAACTGTGACACCAGCTCGCTTGCGGGCTGGCCGGTTTCGGCCATGGCCGCCAGCACTTGCATCGCCGCGACCAAGCCGTCACCCGTGGTGGCATAGTCGGTCATGACGATATGGCCCGACTGTTCGCCGCCCAGGTTGAAGCCGCCTTCACGCATGCGTTCGACAACATAGCGGTCGCCCACCTGCGTGCGCTCGAGCCGCAGGTTGCGGGCCTGCAGGAAATGTTCCAGCCCCAAATTCGACATGACGGTCGCCACCAGCGCCCCACCCGCCAGACGCCCCTGAGCGGCCCAACGTGCCGCCAGAAGCGCCATGATCTGGTCGCCATCGGCCACCTTGCCGTTCTGATCGACGATCACCACGCGGTCGGCATCGCCGTCCAGGCTGATCCCCAAATGCGCGCCATGGTCGCGCACGGCGGCGGCGCAGGCCTCGGGGTGGGTGCTGCCGACGCCGTCATTGATGTTGAAACCATCGGGCTTGACGCCAAGCGGGATGACGTCCGCGCCCAGTTCCCACAGCACATCGGGGGCGGCGCGATAGGCGGCACCATGGGCGCAATCCAGCACCACCTTCAGCCCGTCCAGCCGCAGACCCGAGGGAAGCGTGGTCTTGGCATATTCCATGTAACGCCCGCGCCCGTCGTCGATGCGCTTGGCACGACCGATATTGCAGGGCTGGGCCGGTTCGATCTCGCCGCCGACGATGGCCTCGATCTCGGCCTCGGCCTCGTCCGACAGCTTGAAGCCGTCGGGGCCGAAGAACTTGATGCCGTTATCCTCGGCCGGGTTGTGGCTGGCCGAGATCATGATCCCCAGATCGGCCCGCATCGACCGCGTCAGGAAACCTACCGCGGGCGTCGGCACCGGCCCCAGCAGCAGCACGTTCATGCCGGTGCTGGTCAGCCCCGCCGTCAGCGCGTTTTCCAGCATATAGCCCGACAGCCGCGTGTCCTTGCCGATCACCACCCGGTGCCGGTTGCGACCGTCGCGGCGGAAATAACGCCCCGCGGCGGCACCCAGGCGCAGCGCCATTTCGGCGGTCATGGGATAGGTGTTGGCGCGTCCGCGCACCCCGTCGGTTCCGAAAAACTTTCTGCTCATGTCCCTGTCCTTCCGTTCTCGTTGAGGGCGGCGATCAGACGCAGCCCTTGTGCGTGTTCCGCGACATCGTGCACGCGGTGGATCTGGATGCCCTGCGCGACGGCCGCCAGCGTCAGGGCCAGCGTGCCGGGCACCCGGTCCCGTGGTGTGTCTGCGCCACCGATCTGGCCAATGAACCGCTTGCGCGACACGCCCAGAAGGATCGGACAGCCCAGCCCGTGATACAGCGATATCCGCCGCAGGATCGCCAGATTATGCGCCTGTGTCTTGCCGAATCCGATGCCCGGATCGATCACGATCCGGTCTGCGCGAATTCCTGCCGCGACGGCGCGCCCGATCCGCTCCCGCAGTGCATCATAGACGTCCAGTACCACATCATCATAGCGCGGATCATCCTGCATGTCCTGCGGCAGGCCCTGGGCATGCATCAGGCAGACGGGCAGGCCGCTCTGGGCAACAACGCCGGGCAGATCGGCATCGAAATCAAAGCCCGACACGTCATTGACCATCGCCGCCCCTGCCTGCAAAGCCGCACGGGCGACCACAGCCTTGCGGGTGTCGACCGAAACCGGAACGTGCCCCGCCATCGCGGCGATGGCGGGCAGGATACGGGCGGTTTCTTCGGCCACCGGCACCTCGGAGGCGCCGGGGCGGGTCGATTCGCCGCCGATGTCCAGGAAGTCGGCGCCGTCCCGGATCAGAGCCTGGGCTTGGGCGATGGCGTCATAACTGCCGCCGTCGGAGAAACTGTCGGGCGTGGCGTTGACGATGCCCATCAGGCGCGGGCGATCCATGGTCAGCCCCGTGATCGATGGACGGGGGCTGGTCAAGGCGCGCATGACGGCATCGGGGGCCTCGGCCACCACCTGGGGCGGCTTGCCGCGCTCAAGGCGTTCCAGCAGGGTGAAACCGGTCCAGCCGCCCGCCAATGGCCAGCGGCCCCCTTCGGCCTGTGGAATGGGGCGGTAATAGGCGTGATCTTCGGTCATGGGGGTGGTTCTCATGGCACCGCGACGCGACCGATCCTGGCAGGGAAATTCCCGTCCGGAACGGGAAGGGGGGCGTCGTCCGGCAGGGCGAAGGTGATCGATCCGGCCTGAAGGCGGCGGGCCAGCCACAGCCCCAGGCTTTCACCGGTCTGACCGGCCGCGGCGTCATCGGCGGCAAGACGACTTGGTGCCCAGACCACCTTTTGGCCCGACAGCGCGGCGGCATCCAACTCGGTCCGGGTCTCGGCGACCTCCAGGTCCAGCAGGCCGGCCAGTGCCCAAGCCGCCTGGTCCATCGCCAGAAGGGCGATGCGCCGCTGATCGCCGCCCTTTGGCAAGGGCAGGCCCGGCGCGGACGGAACGATGATGACGCCATCCTGGGGCAGGGGCGCCCCAGTGGCATGGACCAGGATGACGGGTTCGACCGCGATACCGGTCGCCGCCAGACGGCCCGCCTTGCGCGTGATCGACACGCCAAGCGCGCCCGGCCCACGATCCAGCTTTTCTACCGTCACATCCACCCGGGCGGCGCGGGGATGGGCCAGAACCTCGGCGGCGATCTTTTCGGCCAGGGTCTCGACCAGGTTATAGCGCTGGTCGGCCAGTGCGGTCGTGACGGCCTGCGTCAGCACGTCGTAGGACAGGATGTGATCGACATGGTCATCCGTGCCCGCGACGCTGTCGCGCAGATCGACGGTGATGTTGAACCGCAACCGCTGATCCAGCCCGCGTTCGGACTGGAAGGCGCCGATTTCGGCGGAAAGCACGTGGTCGCGCAGAAAGATACGGTCAGCTTGTTCCATGACCGCCATTCACAGGAAATCGCGCGGTTCGACAAGCCCCGCCGATCAGTTAGATGCGATCCGCTGGCCGGTGCGATAGAAGATGTGGCGGCCGATCTGGACGGTCTTCTGGAAGCGGCGCGACCAG
Source organism: Paracoccus sediminilitoris (assembly GCF_003259195.1). Lineage (GTDB taxonomy): Bacteria > Pseudomonadota > Alphaproteobacteria > Rhodobacterales > Rhodobacteraceae > Paracoccus > Paracoccus sediminilitoris. Next base: position 27,395 of record NZ_QJPK01000006.1, on the reverse strand, counting down.
GCCGGGCGAACGGCGGGCGTGTGGAAATAAGTGGCGCCTCCGGTCAGCTGGCGCGGTGCCCCCGACAAGGCGTCCTGCGCGATATCCACGGCGCGAAGATAGGCGGCCTTGTTGCGGATCGGTTTGCGACCGCCGATCGTATAGCTGAACTGGCTGGGCTGGTTGATGACACCGCAGACGCTGGTCGGGAAAGAGCGGCTGTCGACACGGTTCAGAATCACCTCAGCGACCGCGCGCTGTCCCTGTGCACCCTCGCCGCGGGCCTCGTGATAGAGGGCCTCGGCCAGGCAGCTCAGATCTTCTTTTGAATACCGCGTCTTGGCGCTTGCAAGATGAAGCTGGGCAGCCGGTTCATCGGGAGAAATTTGCACTTCCACAGGCTCGGCATCCGTGTATAGAAGCGGCGTAGGACGGGGCATGTTCGCCGCAGCCTGCAACGAGCCAAAAAGCCCGGCTTCCGAGGAGAAAAGCGATCCGCTGCCACCGGCAGAGGCGCTTGTCGCGATGAGGGGTATGGCAGTGGCGGCACATAAGCAGACGTGCGCCAGCCGTGACAGCAGCATGGGCATGGATAGTCCTATATCAGGAACCCGTTGAGAGGGCGTTAAGGCGCGGTCTTCAGGGCAGACTGAAGCGGTCGCGCGGTCTGACGCAGTGATTAGGATTTTCCTGATGCCCGGCGCTATCCCACAAGCCCGTGAGATGGGGAACCGAGCCCTTCAAGCCCGTTTTGGGCGTGAATCCGCCACCGGAATGTTCAGCTTCCGGCGGGAATTGGCACAAACGGCCAAAAGCGCCCCTAAAATGGGGGGGCGCGGGGTCGCAACTAAAGGTTGCAGAATCAATGGGATTCGCGCGTTTTCCGGCTGCGGATCGCGGACTGGGCGGCGGCCAGACGCGCCACCGGAACGCGGAACGGTGAACAGGACACGTAATCCACGCCCGCATCATGGCAGAAGGCGATGGATTCCGGGTTGCCCCCATGTTCCCCGCAGACCGAGATGGTGATCCCCGGCGACTGCCTGCGCGCGCGCTGGACACCCGTCAGGATCAGCTCTCCGACGCCGTCTTCGTCCAGGACGTGGAACGGGTCCTCGGCATAGACACCCTGACCGACATAGGTGCCCATGAACCGCCCCGCATCATCGCGCGACAGGCCATAGGTCATCTGCGTCAGGTCGTTTGTGCCGAAGGACAGGAATGCCGAATGGGCGGCGATGTCCCCCGCCCGCAGCGCCGCGCGGGGCGTTTCGACCATGACGCCAAGTCGATAGGTGAAATCGACGCGCCGTTCGTTGCGGACGGCGGCGGCGACGGCGTCGATGCGGGTCTTGACCAGTTCGACCTCGCGCATGGCGCTGACCAGGGGGATCATGATTTCGGGGACGACGGGATCGCCCTTGCGGCTGGCATCGACCGTCGCCTCGAAGATGGCGCGGGCCTGCATGTCATAGATCTCGGGGACGGTGATCCCCAGGCGGACGCCGCGCATCCCCAGCATGGGGTTGAATTCGGTCAGGGCCTCGACGCGGCGGATGACGTCCGACAAAGGCAGGTCCAGCGATTCCGCCAGTTCGCGCATGCCTTCGCGTTCATGGGGCAGGAATTCGTGCAGCGGCGGGTCGAACAGGCGGATGGTGACGGGCAGGCCGGCCATGATCTCGAACAGGCTGCTGAAATCCTTGCGCTGCATCGGCAGGATGCGATCCAGCGACAGTCGGCGGTCTTCGGGCGTGTCGGCAAAGATCATCTCGCGCATGGCGGGCAGGCGGTCGGCGTCAAAGAACATATGCTCGGTCCGGCACAGCCCGATGCCTTGGGCCTGAAAGCGGCGCGCGGTCTTGGCATCCTCGGGTGTGTCGGCATTGGCCCGGACCTTGAGGCCCCCCGCCTGCGCGGCCCAGTCCATCAGTTGGGTGAAGGCATCGTCCAGCGCCGGGGGCAGCAGGACGGCGCTGCCGGCCAGCACTTCGCCCGAACTGCCGTCGATGGTGATGACGTCGCCTTCCTTCAGCACCCGGTCGCCGGCGCGCAGGGTGCGGTTGCGGGCGTCGATGACGATGCCGTTCGCGCCGACGATGCAGGGCAGACCCAGCCCGCGGGCGATCACTGCCGCGTGGCTGGTCGTGCCGCCGCGTTCCGTCAGCACCGCGACCGAAGCATGCATGCCGCGGATATCCTCGGGGCCGGTTTCGCGCCGGACCAGGATGCAGGCGTCGCCGCGCGCATTGGCGGCCTGCGCCGCTGTGGCCGAAAACACCAGGTTGCCGGTGGCCGCGCCGGGGCTGGCGTCGATGCCGCGCGCAATCAGATCGCGGGGTGCGCGCGGGTCCACCTGATGGTGCAGCAGATCGGCCAAGGCACGGGGTTCGACCCGCATCAGCGCCTCGTCATGGGGAATGATGCCGTCGCGCGCCAGGCTGACCGCAATCCGCACGCCCGCCCGCGATCCGCGGGCCACGCGCACCGCGTCGATGACCGAGATCTGACCGCCGGTCACCACGAATTCGATCTGCATCTCCTCGCGCAGGCGCTTGCGGCAGGCGGCGCCGAATTCGCACAACGTAGCGAAAAGGTCGGGCGCGGTATCTTCCAGCGCCGGGCCGCGATCATCCTTGGTCAGGTACAGCGTCTCGGCGCCCTCGCCGATGGCGCCGCCGTGATGCTGGCCGCGGAAACGACCGGTGACACGCGGCGTGCCCGTGACCGGGTCGATGAACTGGATCGATCCCGACCCGCACAGTCCTGGCCCCAATGCCAGCGCCATTTCCTGCACCACCAACCCCAGGGGCGCATCGGCGGGCGCACCCTTGGCCTGGCGCAACAGCCGCGCCGTGGGGCCGTCCCAGGCCCGCGCCATGGACCGCAGAACCTGAGACAGCTGTTCGGCCGGGTCCTGGGGGAAGGGGGCGTCCATCTCGTCTTGATAGCTGCGCAGGGCCTGCGCCAGGGCGTCGGGACCATCCTGGGTGAACATGTCTGGGTCCAGCCGTGCAATATGGATCGCATAGCTTTGCACAAAGGACAGATAGACCGCATCGGCATTGGCCTGTCCGATCCGATCGACCAGCGTCCTGTGCAGCGCATCGTTGATGCCGACATTCAGCACCGTTCCCGGCCCGCCCCATTCCGGCATAACCGCCGAGGGGCGCACGCTGACCAGCCCGCTGCCCGAAAGAATGTCCTGCAGAACCTCGCAGCCAATGCTGCGCCCTTGGGCGATCAGGCGCACGGTGTTGCAGCATATGGCAAAGCTGCGCGGCACGGGCAGGTCCATGCGCACCAACCGTTGCAGGCATTTCGCCCGCCAGCCATGGCGTTCGCGGTCGATCCGCCCCGATGGGGTGATCAGCGTCGCCTCCGAAAGTTCAAGCTTGTTCATTGCACAGCAGCATGGCCCCGCCACGGCTGTGCCGCAAGTGCGAAAAAGGGGGCCGATGCCCCCTTTTCCAGTCGGATCAGGCGTCTTCGCCTTCTTCTTCGGCAATGGTGACGGTCATCATATAGTCGGGTTCGGACACCGCGCCATTGGCGGCGCTGTCGCCCTTCTTGATGGCGTCCAGCACGTCCCAGCCTTCGATCAGTTGACCGACGACGGTATATTCGCCGTTCAGGAAGGGGGCGGGGGCCAGATCGATGAAGAACTGGCTGTTCGCGCTGTTGGGGTCCATGGCGCGGGCCATGCCTACGGTGCCGCGGTCGAACTCGGTCTCGGTGAACTCGGCCTCCAGGTCCGGCTTGTCGGAACCGCCCATGCCGGCCTGCGCGGTGTCGCCGCCCTGCTTGCCATTCTGCACATCGCCGGTCTGGGCCATGAAGCCGTCGATCACCCGGTGGAAGACGACGCCGTCATAGGCGCCTTCCTTGGTCAGTTCGACCAGGCGGGCGACGTGGTTCGGGGCCAGGTCCTCGCGCAGGTCCAGGACGATGGTGCCCTTGGATTCGCCGGCCGCATCGGCGACCTCGATGACCATGTTCGGGCCGTCGGTATCCTCGACCTGCGGGTTGGCGGCCTGCGCCAGCGCCGATCCGGCACCAAGCGCGATGAATGCGGGGATAAGTGCCAGGTTACGCATCGGCAGCAACCTTGACCGAGATCATGCGGTCGGGGTTCACCGGCGGCTCGCCGCGCTGGATCTTGTCGACATGCTCCATCCCGGAAATAACGCGGCCATAGACCGTGTACTGACCGTTCAGGAAGTGGTTGTCGTTGAAGTTGATGAAGAACTGGCTGTTGGCGCTATTGGGGTTGGCCGAACGCGCCGCGCCGATCGTGCCGCGGTCATGGGGCAGCTTGGAAAATTCAGCCGGAAGGTCGGGCTTGTCCGAACCGCCGGTGCCTGCGCGGCCGGGGTTATAGTCCTTTTCCATGTTGGCGTTCTGGACGTCGCCGGTCTGGGCCATGAAGCCTTCGATGACGCGGTGGAACGCGACATTGTCATAGGCACCGGCGCGGGCCAGTTCCTTCATCCGTTCGGCATGCTTGGGGGCGACATCGTTTAGCAGCTCGATGACGACGGGGCCGTCCTTCAGCGTGATGATGATGGTATTCTCGGGGTCTTTGTAATCGGCCATAAGGCCCTCCTTTGGCATGTTCGACCCCTGATCTAGGCATTGTCCGCCCCAAGGGCAACGCGCGAAACCGTGACGGGTCCGCCGCGCGCCGCCACAGGCGGGAAGATGCGCAGGCCGGGACATCCCCGCAGTTGACGTCGCGCACGCCATCGGGGACAAGCCAAGACAACGCGCACAGCCCGAAAGGACGTCTCATGCCCAAGTTCAACACGCTCGACGATATGGATCTGGAAGGAAAGGTCGTCCTGACGCGCGTCGACGTGAACGTGCCGGTGGAAAATGGCCAGGTGACCGATACCACGCGCATCGACAAGATCATCCCGACCGTCAAGGACATTCAGGCCAAGGGCGGCATTCCCGTCCTGCTGGCCCATTTCGACCGCCCCAAGGGCAAGCGGGTCGATACCATGAGCCTGAAGCAGATCGTGCCCGCGCTGGAAGCGGCACTTGGCCAGCCTGTCGTCTTTGCCGACGACTGCATTGGCGGCCCAGCCAAGCGCGTCGTCGCCGCGCTGGAACCGGGCCAGATTGCGCTGTTGGAGAACACCCGCTTCCACGAGGGTGAGGAAACCAACGACGCCACCTTCGCCGCGTCGCTGGCGGCCCTTGGTGGGGTCTATGTGAACGACGCGTTTTCGGCCTCGCATCGCGCCCATGCCTCGACCGAAGGACTGGCGCGGCTGCTGAACGCCGCCGCCGGCCGCCTGATGGAGGCCGAGCTGCTGGCGCTGGAAGCGGCCCTGGGCGATCCGCAACGTCCCGTGATGGCGGTGGTCGGCGGCGCCAAGGTGTCGTCCAAGCTGGACCTGCTGACGAACCTTGCCGAAAAGGTCGATCACCTGGTCATCGGCGGCGGCATGGCCAACACCTTCCTGGTCGCCCAGGGCGTCGAGGTCGGCAAATCCCTGGCCGAACGCGACATGGCCGACACCGCACGGTCGATCCTGGAAAAGGCCGAGCAGACCGGCTGCAAGATCCACCTGCCGGTCGACATCGTCGTGGCGCGCGAATTCAAGGCCGGCGCCGAGAGCCAGACCCTGCCGGTCGCCGAATGTCCTGCCGACGCCATGATCCTGGATGCCGGTCCGCAGACCGTCGATGCCCTGCGCGAGGCGATGACCGCCTGCAAGACGCTGATCTGGAACGGCCCCCTCGGCGCCTTCGAGATCGAGCCCTTCGACGCCGCAACCAATGCCGCCGCCCAGGTTGCTGCCGAACTGACGCGCAATGGCCAGCTGGTGTCCGTCGCGGGTGGTGGGGATACGGTCGCCGCGCTGAACAAGGCGGGTGCGTCGCAGGACTTCACCTTCATTTCGACGGCCGGTGGCGCCTTCCTTGAATGGATGGAGGGCAAGACTCTTCCCGGCGTCGCGGCGCTGGAGGCGGCCAAGCACTGAGCCGGGCGTATAGCAATGCAAAAGGGGGTCGCGGTTGCGGCCCCCTTTCTTTTGATCATCAGCCGCGCCAGAGCCCGTCCAGAAGGCCACCGCGTCGTGGGGGTGCAGGTTCCGCCCTGTCCGCAGCCTTGGCTGGCTCTTCGGTGCGAGCGGCGGGTTCAGGCTGCGGGGCCGGTTCAGCCTGCGGGGCCGGTTCGGGCTGTTCCGCCATTTCGGGTCGTGCGGCCTCTGGTTCAGGTCGGGGTTCAGTCGGTGTGTCCGCATCTTTGGCTTGCTGGCTTGCCGCCGCACCGCTGCGATAGCTTTCCGCCTTTCGCAGCCATTCCGACGACGTCTCGCCCGTCATCTCGCCCGAGGCCTGACCTTGGCCGATCTCAGGCACCCCCTCGGTGGCGACGGTGATGGGACGTTGGAAGATGTTTCGCTGATCTGCCGTCAGATCCGCCGCGGCGGCAGGGCGGATGCCGAACAAAGTCAGGTGCTGGTTTGCAAGCGGAATGCTCATTCTTTGGCCTTTCGACGGGTTCGAGTTGTCTGATCCCATCCCTATCGGGCCGTCGAAACGGCAACGCCACGACATGTTCGTTAAGGTTTTATACACCAAGATCGCAGGAAACCTGGCCATTTCCCGGCTTGGCGTCGATAAGTCTGCACTTTTGTCAAGCACGTCAGCGGGATCGCCCGTGACGGTCGGTCCCGGCCATCCTTCGGGAACCAGTTTCTGATGCAAAGAAAAAATCTGGCCCGTCTTCACCTGCAGGCCGCAAGATGGGGGCCTTTGACGGCACTATCATCAGCTGAACGGTGAACGGTCGCGCAAGGCCCTGGGTGATTCTGTCGGGGCTCTGGCATGGGGCCGGGGGACCGTGAAGGCCCCCGGCTTCGCTCAGACTTCCTCGATCCGCAATTCGACGGGGTCGCTGACCAGAACGCCGGTGCGGGGCAGGGCTTCAATGGCGAAATCGATCGCCTCGGGGGTGGTCTTGTGGGTGACGACCAGCACGGGCACGCTGGCCGGGCTGTGCTGGCCATACTGACGCATCCGGTCGATCGAGATCCCGGCATCGCCCAGCACCGTCGCCACCTTGGCCAGTGCGCCCGGTTTGTCCTGCAATTCCAACCGGATGTAGTAGGCCGCGGGAATGGCCGTCCGGGCGGGCTGTGCCGCCTTGAGGTCGCTGGCGGGCTGACCAAAGACCGGCAGGCGCACACCGCGCGCAATTTCCACGATATCTGACAGGACGGCGCTGGCGGTCGGACCTTCGCCTGCGCCCGCACCGCGCAGCACGATCTGGCCTACGGCGTCGCCCTCGATGACGACCATGTTCGTGCCGCCGACCAGTTGGCCAAGCGGGCTGTCGGCGGGCACCAGACAGGGCGACATGCGCTGTTCCAGGCCCCGCGCGGTCATCTGCGCGATCCCCAGCAGCTTGATGCGGTATCCCATGTCCGACGCGCGGCGGATATCGTCGATGCTGATGCGCTCGATCCCCTCCAGCTCGACATCGCCAAAGCTGACCTGGGTTCCGAAGGCGATCGAGGACAGAATTGCCAGCTTGTGGCCCGCATCGATGCCGCCGACATCCAGGTTGGGATCAGCCTCGAGGTAGCCCAACTGGCGGGCTTCCTCGAAGACGGCCTCATAGGGCAGGCCGGCGCTTTCCATCCGCGTCAGGATATAGTTGCAGGTGCCATTCATGACGCCCATCACCCGGTTGATCTGGTTCCCGGCCATGGATTCGGTCATCGTCTTGATGACGGGAATGCCGCCTGCCACCGCCGCCTCAAAGCGGATGACGCGGCCCAGGCTCTCGGCCAGTTGTGCCAAGTGCTGACCGTGCATCGCCAGCAACGCCTTGTTGGCGGTGACGACATCCTTGCCGGACCGCAACGCCGCCTCGATCGTGTCGCGGGCCACGCCAGCATCGCCACCGACCAGTTCGACATAGACATCGACATCGTCGGCCGTCGCCACCGTCATCGGATCGCTTTCCCAACGATAGCCCGACAGATCCGCATCGCGGTTCTTCATTCGGTCGCGGGCCGAAACAGCGGTGATGCTGACCTGGCGACCGGACCGCTTAGCCAGCAGGTCGGCGTGTTTCTGAATGATCTTGACGACACCGATCCCGACGGTGCCAAGCCCGGCGATGCCAAGGCGGAGGGGGGACGACATAAGTGCCTCTCGTCTTTGATTTCGCGGGTGTTAGCCTGTGACGGGCCGTTCTGCAACGCGGGAAACAGGGGAAGACGGTGCTTGATGCTGCATGGGGCGGGTCCGGCGCGCTGAAAATGTCACAGACACGGTTTAGGGCGTGACATCCGCCATCCCGGCCCACTGGCCCTCGATCCCGGTGGCGCGCATGATCCGCACGACGCGTCGTGCCGCCGACAAGGTGTCGTCGCGGATAGCCGCGATGTCATCGGCGCCCATGTCGTCGGGATGACGTTCGCCCCGGGTGTTGATGAAGGTCGGATGCCACATGCCGGGCTGGTCGCCCGGTCGCCACGACGCATGGCACAACAGGTTGCGCAGCACCCGCAGCCGTCGCAGGTCGCGCGCCAACTGATCCAGGTCATCGGCCCCCTTGGCCGATGCGACAAAGCTGTCGATCAGCGTGCCAAGCGTGTCGTCGGCAATCTCCTCCATCCGCTGCAGCCAGGATTGCAGGGCCGTTTCCTCGGCATCCTGTCCCAGCCCCTTGCGGGTCAGGGAAAAGATGGCGCGCTTCAGCGCCTCCTCCAGGAAACCGAAGGCGGCGACGGCATGTCCGATGGCCAGCGCCATCTCGTCGGGCAGACGGTCAGGGGCGCGCGGCAATGCCATCGGTCATTCGCGCCACAGCTTGTCCACCCAGGTGGTTGGGCGGACGAAATGGCGGATATGCTTCAAGAAGCTTTCCCGCCGGTCGGGGGCAAAGGCCGCCTTCAGGTGCTGGGACGGGCTGCGTACCGGGTCGGCTTCGTCCCACCGGCCTGCGATGGCGTCGGGCGGGTTCAGGTTGCCGGGAAACATCACGATGCGCGTGCCCTTAGGGATGCGCGGTTCCTTCAAATAGTTCATCGGAAAGTTCGGGATGCAGTGAAAGCGGAAATGCGCCAGCCAGCCCTTGGGCCAGAACTTGACGCCGCCCGGCGCGTTGCGGGTCACGAAGCGCTGTTCGTATTTGTACTGATCGGCGATGCCCTGCGGATCGGCGCGGAATATCTGCTGCAGCGGCGCAAGATGTCCGACCGTCATGCGATAGACCGATGTCTGGCCCATTTTTTCGAGGGGCGTGTTGGGGTTGCGGCCAAGCACGGTATCGTTCGGATCGCCGAATTCAAAGAAGGGATCCAGGTTGCCCGTGACGATGACGTCCAGATCCAGGAACAGCACGACCCCCGTGACATCGCCCAGATCGCCCCATAGACGCGACTTGGGCCATTTGCCCTTGGTCCGCACCGGCGTATCATAGGCGAATTCCGGCAGCGGCCTGACGGCGACGTCGGGATGCAACCCGGTTCCGTCATCGGTGAAACAGAACAGCCGGAACGGAGGCGTGATGTTGCGCGCCACCATCGCGTGCAGGCGGTTGACGTATTCGGGCCCGAATTTCGCGCCCCACTTGATGCAGATGATCTGCTTGATCGCTCCGTTGCGTCCGTCGCTCATGTCGGGTCCTTGCCGTTTGCCCGCCAGCGTTTCACACGACCGCCGCCAAGACAACGCCTGCCGTGGCCATATCGGCATGATTGCGCAGGGGGTCCGGGGGGTGCGAAGCCCCCCGGCCGCCGCGGGACGCAATCATGGGCGCGTGGCGCGGATCAGCTTCAGGATGTCGGCCGCGGCCGAAGGGATGTTGGTTCCGGGCCCGAAGATCGCCTTGACGCCCGCCTTTTGCAGGAATTCGTAGTCCTGCTGTGGGATGACCCCGCCGCAGATGACCAGGATGTCGCCTGCGCCCGCATCCTTCAGCGCCTGGATCAGCTTGGGGGCCAGGGTCTTGTGCCCTGCGGCCTGGCTGCTGATGCCAATCACGTGGACGTCGTTGTCGATGGCGTCCTGTGCGGCCTCCTCGGGGGTCTGGAACAGGGGGCCGACATCGACGTCGAAACCGATATCGGCAAAGGCCGTGGCGATCACCTTGGCGCCGCGGTCATGCCCATCCTGGCCCATCTTGACGACCAGCATGCGCGGGCGGCGGCCTTCCTCCTCGGCAAAGGTTTCGACATCGCGCTGGATCTGGACAAAGCCTTCGTCGCCCTCATAGGCGGCGCCATAAACACCTGCCAGGGTACGCACCTCGGCGCGGTGGCGCCCGAATTCCTCTTCCATGGCCATGCTGATCTCTCCGACGGTTGCACGGGCGCGGGCGGCCTCGACGGCGGCCTCCAGCAGGTTGCCACCCTCGCGGGTGCGGCGGGTCAGTTCGGCCAAGGCCGCATCGCAGGCGTCCTGATCGCGGGTGGCGCGGATGCCTTCCAGTCGCGCCACCTGGGACGCGCGCACCTTGACGTTGTCCACGTCCAGGATGTCGATCGGATCTTCCTTGTCCTTGCGGTACTTGTTGACGCCGACGATCACGTCCTGGCCCCTGTCGATCAGGGCCTGGCGCCGCGCGGCCGTCTCCTCGATGCGCAGCTTGGGCATGCCGCTGGCCACGGCCTTGGTCATGCCGCCCATCTCCTCGACCTCCTCGATCAGCGCCCAGGCCTTGTCGGCCAGTTCCGCCGTCAGGTTCTCGATATAATACGACCCGGCCAGCGGATCGACGACATGGGTGATGCCCGTCTCCTCCTGCAGGATCAGCTGGGTGTTGCGCGCGATGCGGGCGCTGAAATCGGTCGGCAGGGCGATCGCCTCATCCAGCGCGTTGGTGTGCAGCGACTGCGTGCCGCCAAGCGCCGCCGACATCGCCTCGTATGCGGTGCGGATGACGTTGTTGTAGGGGTCCTGCTCCTGCAGGGACACGCCTGATGTCTGGCAATGCGTGCGCAGCATCAGGCTGCCCTGCTTGTTGGGTTCGAATTCCGACATGATGCGGTGCCACAGCAGGCGGGCGGCGCGCAGCTTGGCGATTTCCATGAAGAAGTTCATGCCGATCGCGAAAAAGAATGACAGCCGCCCCGCGAAGGCATCCACGTCCATCCCAGCAGCAATTGCCGCGCGCACATATTCGCGCCCGTCGGCCAGGGTATAGGCCAGCTCCTGGACCAGGTTCGCCCCGGCTTCCTGCATGTGATAGCCGGAAATCGAGATACTGTTAAATTTGGGCATCTCGGCCGAGGTGTATTCGATGATGTCCGCGATGATCCGCATGCTGGGTTCGGGCGGATAGATATAGGTGTTGCGGACCATGAACTCCTTCAGGATGTCGTTCTGGATGGTCCCGGACAGCACGGCGCGCGAATGGCCCTGCTCCTCTCCGGTGACGATGAAATTTGCCAGGATGGGGATGACCGCGCCGTTCATGGTCATCGACACGCTGACCTTGTCCAGCGGGATGCCGTCGAACAGGATCTTCATGTCCTCGACCGAATCGATGGCGACGCCGGCCTTGCCCACGTCCCCCTCGACCCGCGGATGGTCACTGTCATAGCCGCGATGGGTGGCCAGGTCGAAGGCCACCGACACGCCCTGCTGCCCCGCGGCCAGTGCGCGGCGATAGAAGGCGTTCGATTCCTCGGCCGTGGAAAAGCCCGCATATTGCCGGATCGTCCAGGGGCGGCCGGCATACATCGTGGCGCGCGGACCGCGGGTAAAGGGGCCGAAGCCGGGCAGGGTGCCCAGATGATCCAACCCTTCGACGTCGTCCTGGGTATAGAGCGGTTTGACCGCGATGCCTTCCAGTGTGTTCCAGGTCAGATCCTCGGGATCGCGACCCTTCAGTTCCTTCTGGGCAAGGCTCCGCCAGTCCTGCAGCGTGGGTTTTGTCATGATCCATCCTTTCCCGCGGCCCGTTCCACCCTATATTCAAGGTATGACGAGGTGCCGATGAAGTTCAAATTTCTGTTTTTCGTGATGGCCCTTTCGGCCATGGGACCCGGTCGCGATGCGCCGCCGCCCGATGCCGACAGCGTGCCCCGGTCCAACCCCGCGCGCCTGCCTCCCATCGCGCAAAGCAGCACAGAGCCCAACGATCCCGTGCTGCCGGCTGCCCCCGAAGCCAGCTTTCTTGATGCCGCCGATGTCGCGCCCGATGATTTCCTGTGGAAGCAGCGCCCCGTCGTGGTCTTTGCCGAAACGCCGGGCGATCCAGCCTTCGTCGAACAACTGGAGGCGCTGGAACGCGGTGCCGTGGCGTTGGCCGCCCGCGATGCGGTCGTGATTCTGGACACTGATCCTGCCGCGGACAGCATCTGGAGGCAAAGACTGCATCCGCGTGGCTTTTCGCTGGTGCTGATCGACAAGGACGGACAAATCAAGATCCGCCGACCCTCGCCCTGGGACGTCCGCGAGATCGGCCGCGCCATCGACCGGCTGCCATTGCGCCGCCAGGAAATAGGCCGGGGCAGCACCCTGCGATAGGCCGGGCCATGAAACTTGTGGAAATGCCCCGCGTTTCTTATATCATCAGACATGACGCACCGATCATCGGCGCGAAGAAGGGGACCGATCATGGCAGAACCGCGCAAGGAGCTTTCGACCCGGACCGTCGCCAAGACGCAGGCTGCGCCTAACCGTCGCCCTGAACAGACCGCCCGCCCCGATGCCAAGACGCCCGTTCTCAGCCGTGCCAATGAAATTGTGCGGGCCATCGGATTGCGTCCCATCACCGGCCTCTCGGGTCCGAAGATCGGGTACTGACCGCCTCCAGACGGGCGCGCATCTGCGCCAGTTCGTCGGGCAGGTGCCGGTTTAGCTGCGCGATGGTCTCTGCCTCGTCCGCGTCCAGCATCGCCTCGACCGCATCCGGTCCGCCTCTCAGGCACTCCGTCAGCACCCGGATGGCATGAATGCCGCAATCGCGCGTCTCGGCCATCAACGACAGGTAATCCCCCATCATCTGAGCGGCCCTTTCGCCATCGCGCCGCAGGCGGGCGTCGTGACTACGAGTCTGGGCGGCCACGACCAGCCAGCCGAAGGACAGGAACATCCCGGCAATGACCGCCTGCTGCGATTGTGGGCTGAGATAGGCGTCAAGCGGCGGCATCGAGACCTCGGCGGGAACCGTTCAGCGGGCCGGGGCGTCCTATTCTCAACCGATAGGAGAATTCGATGCGACAGGCCTGTCTTACAGCACTGTTTCTGGCATCCGCCCCCGCGATGTCCCCTGCCGATACCATGCGCAGCGGCGCGATGACGCTGAGCGTCACCCCGATCCAGCCCGATACCCTGACCAAATTGCAATGGACGTCCCGTCCCGTCGTGGTTCTGGGCGAGGGCCCCGAGGTCGAAGCGCAACTGGACGCGTTGCGGACGGAAACCCCCGCCCTTGTCGAACGCCAGGTGGTCGTCCTGACCGAAGGGCCGGGTGCCGCCGATCTGCGCGACCGGGTGGGGACAGGCTTCGCGGTCCTGCTGATCGGCAAGGACGGAGGCGTCAAGCTGTCCCAGACCACCCTGGTCGATCCCGCGCAGATCATCAGCCTGATCGACTCCATGCCCATGCGCCAGCGCGAGGCCGACGACTGATCCCCCGAATGACGGCACCCTGACGAACCACCAAAAGGTGATGGCGTGCAGGGATGCCGATATGCGGGGGCGCCGGTCATTCGAACTCCATGATGATGTCGTCCACCCGCAGGCTTTCGCCGGGCGCCGCATTGACGGATTTCACCACGCCCTTGCGTTCGGCCCGCAGGATGTTTTCCATCTTCATCGCCTCGACGGTCGCAAGGGGCTGACCTTCCTGAACCTCGTCGCCGGGGGCGGCATTGATCCGGACGACCAGGCCCGGCATCGGGCAGAGTAGGAATTTCGATGTGTCCGCCGGCTGCTTTTCAGGCATCAGGCGCGCCAGTTCGGCGGCCTTGGGACGGCGCACATAGACCCGCAGATCCGCGCCCCGGCTGCGGATGCGGAAGCCGGCGGCGATCTTTTCGATCTTGAGGACGATGCGCTGACCCTCCACCTCCAGCACGGCCAGTGACCGGCCGGGCAGCCAGTCGCTTTCGATCCGGACCCGGCGGTCGTTGATATGCACATCCGCCCCTTCGCTGTCGGCGATGACCCGGGTGGGCCATTCGCGCCCTGCGATGAAGACCACCCAGTTTTCACCCACCCGCCGTTCATGGTTGCCAAGCCGCCCGCTGATGCGCGTATCGCGGATTTCGGCGACGCGATGCATGGCGGCGGCCGCGGCGGCGATGCGTTCCAGCGCATCGTCATCCAGCTGCGCGCCTTGGAAACCGTCGGGATATTCCTCGGCGATGAAGGCGGTGGTGATGTTGCCGGACGCAAATTTGGGGTGGTCCATCACCGCCGACAGGAAGGGCAGGTTGTGGCCGATGCCCTCGACCTCGAATTCATCCAGCGCCACGCGCATGGCCTGGATCGCCTCCGGGCGGGTGGGGGCCCAAGTGCACAGCTTGGCGATCATGGGGTCGTAGAACATGCTGATCTCGCCGCCCTCATAGACGCCGGTATCGTTTCGCACGGCGGTCTCGCCATGCGCCGTGCCATGTGCCAGCCACTTGCCGCTGGCGACCATGGGACCCGCGGCGATTTCGGCAGGCGGGCGGTACCGCGTCAGGCGACCAATTGAGGGCAGGAAGTTGCGATAGGGGTCTTCGGCATAGAGCCTGCTTTCCATCGCCCATCCGTTTATCTTCAGATCCGCCTGTTCGAAGGCCAGCGGATCGCCTGCGGCGACACGGATCATCTGTTCGACCAAGTCGACGCCGGTGATCAGTTCGGTCACCGGATGTTCGACCTGAAGCCGGGTGTTCATTTCCAGGAAATAGAAGTTCCGGTCGCCATCGACGATGAATTCGACCGTGCCCGCACTGGTATAGCCGACGGCCTTTGCCAAGGCGACGGCCTGTTCGCCCATCGCACGGCGCGTCTCCTGGTCCAGGAACGGAGAGGGGGCCTCCTCGATCACCTTTTGGTTCCGCCGCTGGATCGAACATTCCCGTTCGTGCAGATAAACCGCGTTGCCATGGCTGTCGGCCAGGACCTGAATCTCGATATGCCGGGGCTGGGTGACGAACTTCTCGATGAAGATGCGGTCGTCGCCAAAGCTGTTCGCGGCTTCGGACTTGGAGCTTTCAAACCCCTCGCGGGCCTCATCGGCGTTCCAGGCGATGCGCATGCCCTTGCCGCCGCCCCCGGCGCTGGCCTTGATCATCACCGGATAGCCGATCTGGTCGCTGATCTTCGCCGCCTCTTCCGCATCGGCTATCAGGCCCATGTATCCGGGCACCGTGCTGACACCGGCTTCCTGCGCCAGCTTCTTCGAGGTGATCTTGTCGCCCATCGATTCGATCGCCCCCGAAGGCGGACCGATGAAGACGACGCCCTCGGCCTCCAGCGCTTCGGCGAATTTGCGGTTTTCCGACAGGAAGCCATAGCCAGGATGGACGGCCTCGGCACCCGACTGGCGGATCGCCTCCATGATCTTGTCGATCACGATGTAGGACTGATTGGCGGGGGCCGGTCCGATATGGATCGCCTCATCCGCCATCTTGACGTGCAAGGCGTTGCGGTCGGCGTCCGAATAGACCGCCACCGTGGCGATGCCCATCTTGCGTGCGGTCTTGATCACGCGACATGCGATTTCGCCCCGGTTGGCGATCAGGATTTTCTTGAACATGGGCTCCTCCCAGGACGCGACATGAAAAAGCCGCCCAAAGCATCGCTTTGGACGGCAATCAGTGCAGATCGCGCCGAAGCGCGGATCAGGGTGTTATTGGCAAAGACGAACGTCGTTGCACAGCGCCCCGCCGGCAGCGCCGATGGCAGCAGCTTTGTAAATGTCGCTTTCCTTGCGACCGCCGACCTTGGCGATGGTCGCACCGGCGGCTGCGCCGATGGCCGCGCGATCGACGTCGGTCGGCTGGATGTTCTGGGTGCAACCAGCCAGCGCCAAGGCGCTGAGGACGGCAGCAACGGCAAATGTCTTGGACATGTGTCAGATCCTGTCTTGAAAGTGTCGGGAACCGAACGCAGTCCCCGACGAAAAGGTTCGCCCCTTGGGGCAAATGGATCAGTAGCGACGCTGGCAGACGCCTGCGTCATCGCACAGGGCGCCGGCTGCACCGCCAAGTGCCGCACCGGTCGCGATGTCTTCGTCCAGAGCCTTGGCGATGACGGCACCGGCAACGGCACCGCCTGCGGCGCGCTGCGTGTCCGGCGACAGGCCGGTCTGCATGCTGGGATCGCAGGCTGCCAGGCCCAGAACCAGAGCCGAGATGCCACCGATGCGGATGAAGAGAGATTTTTGCATGAGAATGTGCCTGTCTTGAGAGGCCGTGTGCCGGCCGGTTGTGAATTACATCGGGTTATCGCATACCGAACCGTCACGTCAAACTGACATGCGTGTGACTTCAACAGGTTCAGCGCCAATTCGCCCATCAGACGTCGTCCCCGTCCTCGTCCATGTCGTCCCAGTCCATGTCGTCCCAGTTGAACTCTGGCGGCGTGTCCTTGGCGAACAGTTCGGGGAAGGAGGCTTCGGCGACGGCCATGTCGACCTGCAGCAGCTGGTCGTAATCGGCGGGGTCGAATTCGCCGACGGCCTTGACCTCGCGGCCGATCAGCCAGCCAAGACGGCCCGCGTCCAGGTTGCCGCGCACGAAGGGTTCGTCACCGAAATGGGCGATCAGTGCGGACAGAAAACCCGCATCGGCGCGCTTGTCGGGCGCCCGACGGTCGCGGAAGCGTTCGCGCTTGGTGATGGGGGTGGCACCCTTCTTGCGGTTTTCCCGCCGAATGGTGAACTGAAAGTCTGAACCGGGAAGACGCCCCGGAAAGCCGCGATGCTTCAGCATGGCATGGCCCCTTTGCTGTGATGCACGGGGGCGGCTTGGGCTGCGCGCGGGCAGGCTGGCCGCCCGCGCACGGATGTCGGACGATGCGTCTTAGCCGAATTTGCCCTGATAGACAGGCTCGGTCGTGACGGGGTTGACCATCGGCGCGGCAGGCGCGGTCGGCACATAGACGTCTGCGGGCTGCTGACGCTGGCAGGCGGCGAAGGCGGAAACCAGCACCAGGCCAAGGATGATTTTTTTGGACATGGAGAAACGCTCCTGTGATGGGGACGCGGTGGCGTCCTTCTGCTCGGGTTACAGTCGGCTTGTTGGATGGCCGACTTGCGCGGGATGATACAATCCCGCCCGTTCATCAGACAGGCATCCGTCACCGCCCCCGGCAAAAGCGGGCGACCCTGTGGCTTGGCTGCATCATTCACGCAGTTGTGCATCAGCGTTTCGTCCCCGGTGCTTACAGCGGAATGTTGTCGTGCTTTTTCCACGGGTTCGTCAGGCGCTTGCCACGCAGGCTGGCGAATGCGCGGGCGACGCGGCGGCGCGTGCTGCGCGGCTGGATCACCTCGTCGATGAAGCCCTTCTCGGCGGCGACGAAGGGGTTGGCGAAGCGGTCCTCGTAATCCTTGGTGCGGGCGGCAATCTTGTCGGTATCGCCCAATTCGCTGCGATAGAGGATCTCGACCGCGCCCTTGGCGCCCATCACCGCGATCTCCGCCGTGGGCCAGGCATAGTTAAAATCGCCACGCAGGTGCTTGGACGACATCACGTCATAGGCGCCGCCATAGGCCTTGCGGGTGATGACCGTGACCTTGGGCACCGTCGCCTCGCCATAGGCGAACAGAAGTTTTGCCCCGTGCTTGATGACGCCGCCATATTCCTGGCCCGTCCCGGGCAGGAATCCCGGAACATCGACCAGCGTCAAAATCGGAATTTCGAAGGCATCGCAGAAGCGCACGAAACGCGCCGCCTTGCGGCTGCTGTCGATGTCCAGACAACCCGCCAGCACCATCGGCTGGTTGGCGACGACGCCGACGGTCTGGCCCTCGATGCGGATGAAACCGATCAGGATGTTCGCGGCGAAATCCTTCTGGATCTCGTAGAAATCGCCCTCATCCGCAACCTTGGCGATCAGCTCCTTCATGTCATAGGGCTGGTTGGGGTTGTCGGGGATCAGCGTGTCGAGGCTGGGCTCGATCCGCGCGGGATCGTCGAAGAAGGGGCGGGTGGGTGCGCGTTCGCGGTTGTTCAGCGGCAGGAAATCGAAAAGGCGGCGGATCTCGGCCAGGGCCTCGACGTCATCCTCGAAGGCGCCATCCGCGACCGATGATTTCTTGGTATGGGTGCTGGCACCGCCCAGCTCTTCGGCGGTCACCACCTCGTTCGTGACGGTCTTGACCACATCCGGGCCGGTGACGAACATGTAGGACGTGTCCTTCACCATGAAGATGAAATCGGTCATCGCCGGCGAATAGACCGCCCCGCCCGCACAGGGTCCCATGATGACGCTGATCTGAGGGACCACACCCGATGCCATCACGTTGCGCTGGAAAACCTCGGCATAGCCCGCAAGGCTGGCGACGCCCTCCTGGATGCGCGCACCACCCGAATCGTTCAGGCCGATGACGGGGGCGCCGTTCTGCATGGCCATGTCCATGATCTTGCAGATCTTCTGCGCGTGGGTTTCCGACAGGCTGCCGCCGAAGACGGTGAAATCCTGGCTGTAGACATAGACCATGCGCCCGTTGATCGTGCCCCAGCCCGTGACCACGCCGTCGCCATAGGGGCGATCTTCCTCCATCCCGAAATCGGTGCTGCGATGGGCAACGAACATGTCGAATTCCTCGAAGCTGTCCTCGTCGACCAACAGTTCGATGCGCTCGCGCGCCGTCAGCTTTCCGCGACCATGCTGGGCGTCGATGCGCCGCTGTCCGCCGCCTAGACGGGCCTGGCTGCGACGGCGCTCAAGCTCTTGCAGAATGTCGGTCATGAAAGCCCCCTTGATGTCATCCGGACACGCTAGCGGGTGATGCAGGTGCAGCAAAGAAAATTCGGGAACATTTGCAAAGCACATACAAAATGACCAATGCAAATTGCAAATTTGCGAATGCCGCGCGGGTCTTGACGCGGGGGCGGTGCGGGGGCAATCCAGCGACATGGGATTGCAGATCGACATTTCGGCCATCACGGCCAATTACCAGGCGCTGGCGGCCAAAGCCCCCGGTGCGCGGGCCGCAGCGGTTGTCAAGGCCGACGCCTATGGGTTGGGTGCAGCACGGATCGTACCCGCCCTCTATCAGGCAGGCGCGAGGGATTTTTTCGTCGCATTGGCCTCCGAGGGCCGTACCATCCGCCCCCTGATCCCCGCCGATGCCACGATCAACGTGTTGTCGGGGCATATGGAGGGAGAGGACTTGACCGGCCTGGTTCCGGTCGTGAACAGCCCCGAGCAATTCTTCCGCGACCGCGCCATGCGTCCGGGCAAGCCTTTTGCGATCCAGCTGGATACCGGCATGAATCGCCTTGGCATGGAGGCGTCCGAATGGGCCGCCATTCGTGCCGAGGCCTTGGCCGCCGGTCCCGCCTTCATCATGTCGCATTTGGCTTGTGCGGATGAACCCGACCACCCGGCCAATGCCGCCCAGCTGGCAGCCTTTCGCAAGATGACCGAAGGCTGCAAGGTGCCGCGATCACTTGCTGCGACGGGCGGCATTCTGTTGGGGCCGGAGTATCATTTCGACATGGTCCGGGCGGGGATCGGCATGTATGGCGGCCTTCCCTATGCCGATGCGCGGCCGGTGGCGACCCTGTCCCTGCGGGTTATCCAGACCCGCGATGTCAAGGCAGGCGAGATGGTCGGCTATGGCGCCACTTGGCACGCGGAACGCGACAGCCGGATCGCCACTGTCGACGCGGGCTATGCCGACGGCATCCTGCGGGCGCTGTCCGGCACTGGCGCGCAACTGTATGCCGGTGACGTCGCCTGCCCGATCGTGGGGCGGGTTTCCATGGACCTGATCACGGTGGATGTGACGGGGTTGGGGACGGTGCCGCCGACGCTGGATTTGATCTGCGCGCATCAACCCATCGACCGCCTGGCCGATCTGGCCGGCACAATCGGGTACGAGATCCTGACAGCCCTTCGCCAGCGTTATCAGCGGACCTATTCGTGACCCCCATCCGGACGGTCGGACGCGCAGCGCTGCGGCTGACGCGCGGCATCGGTGCGGTGACGATCTTTGCGGGACGAGGGCTGGGCGGCCTGCGCCCTTTGCCCGGTCGCGCCCTTGGCCTGCAGCTGATCCAGATCGGCTGGCTGTCGCTGCCCGTGGTGGGGCTGACCGCGCTGTTCACCGGCGCCGCGCTGGCGCTGCAGATCCATTCCGGGGGTGAACGGTTCCAGGCGGGCGACGTGGTCCCGGCGATCGTCGCCATCGGCATGGTGCGCGAACTGGGTCCCGTTCTGGGGGGCCTGATGGTCGCCGCCCGCGTCGCCAGCAGCATCGCCGCCGAGATCGGCACCATGCGCGTCACCGAACAGATCGACGCGTTGGTGACCCTCTCCACCGACCCGATCCGATGGCTGGTGACGCCGCGCCTGTGGGCCGCGATCCTGTCGTTGCCGGTTCTGGTCGCGGTTGGCGACATCATCGGCATCATGGGCGGCTGGCTGGTGGGGACCGGATCGCTTGGGTTCAATTCGACGACCTATATCGCGAACAGCTGGGCCTATCTGGAATTCTGGGATGTCGCCTCGGGGCTGATCAAGGGCGCGGTGTTCGGGCTGATCGTGGCGCTGTCGGGCTGCTGGTTCGGGATGCGGTCGTCGCGCGGTGCCGCGGGCGTTGGTCGTGCCACCACCCAGGCCGTCGTCGGCGCGGCGGTGGGCATCCTGGCGGCGAATTTCGTCCTGACCGGGCTGTTCTTCCAATGATCGCGCTGCAGGATCTGCACAAATCCTTTGGCGAAAAGCAGGTGCTTGCTGGCGTAAACCTGCAGGTGGGGCAGGGCGAGAGCCTTTGCGTCATCGGGCAGTCCGGCACCGGCAAATCGGTGCTGCTGAAATGCATCCTGGGCCTGGTGCAGCCTGACCGGGGCAGGATCACCTGGCACGGCAGGCCGCTGGACCGTGCGGCCTTCATGGCCGGTTTCGGGATGCTGTTTCAGGGGGCCGCGCTGTTTGACAGCATGTCTGTCTGGCAGAACGTCGCGTTCCGGCTGCGCCAGCGGATGTCTGATGGCAAGGCCCGCGCCATCGCCTTGGACAAGCTGGCCCGCGTGGGGCTGGGTGCCGAAACCGCCGACCTGATGCCGGCCGAGTTGTCGGGCGGCATGGCCAAGCGGGTCGGGCTTGCCCGCGCCATCGCCGACGATCCGTCAGTAATCTTCTTTGACGAACCGACGACCGGGCTGGACCCGATCCGGGCGCGCGCGATCAATGCGTTGATCCGCGACATCGTCACGCAGACCGGCGCCACGGCGATCACCATCACCCATGACATGGATTCGGTCTGCGCCATCGGTGACCGGGTGGCGTTGCTGCAGTGCGGTCGGATCGTTCACGACGGACCGGTCGCCGGAATGTCGGACGCGCCGGAGTTGGCCGATTTTTTGGGCGTCGGGGTGGCGAAATAGACCCGCAATGCCAATATCGGATGCAACTTTTGTGCGATTGCAAAAGTTTTGCCGTAAACGGCGGCATTGCTGCCGCTGATGCCTTCAAGATCGGCTTGTGCGAATCCCCGTGGCTTGCCACCATTACAACAGACGCCTGAGCAGGAGAAACATTTGGGTCTTTCCCCAACGCCCCCCGTCACCACCCCTTCTGCAGAAACCCTGCTGGAGTTTCCTGACAACCGTCTGCTGATCGATCTGTGCGGCGCCAACGACACGCATCTGGCCCGGATCGAAGAAGCCTTGGGCGTGCATATCCTGCGCCGCGGCAATCAGATCGCCATCGTCGGCGGCCCCGAGGCGCAGTCCGAGGCTGCGCAGCTGCTGAACGGTCTTTACGCGCGTCTTGAACAGCACCGCCCCGTCACCCCCGCCGAGGTCGAGGCCGCGCTGCGCATGGGCATCGAACCCGCAGGCGAGGTAACCCGCGACGAACAGCTTGAAATGTTCGCACAGGGCAATTTCGAATTGCGCACCCGCAAGAAATCGGTCGAGCCGCGCACCGATGCGCAGAAGGCCTATGTCCGGGCGCTGTTCCAGAACGAGCTGGCATTCGGCATCGGACCTGCGGGCACGGGCAAGACCTATCTGGCCGTCGCAGTGGGCGTCACCATGCTGATCCAGGGTGAGGTCGACAAGATCATCCTGTCGCGTCCCGCGGTCGAGGCCGGCGAAAGACTGGGCTTTCTTCCCGGCGACATGAAGGAGAAGGTCGATCCCTATATGCAGCCGCTCTATGATGCGCTGAACGACTTTCTTCCCGGCAAGCAGATGCAGAAGCTGATGGAAGAAAAGCGCATCGAGATCGCGCCCTTGGCCTTCATGCGTGGGCGCACCTTGTCGCGTGCCTTCGTGGTACTGGACGAGGCGCAGAACGCCAGCAGCATGCAGATGAAGATGTTCCTGACCCGTCTTGGCGAAGGTTCGCGGATGGTCATCACCGGCGACCGGACCCAGATCGACCTGCCGCGCGGGATGCAGTCGGGGCTGATCGATGCCGAAAAGGTCCTGAAGGATGTCAAGGGTATCAGCTTCAGCTATTTCACCGCAGATGACGTCGTGCGCCATCCGCTTGTCGCGCGCATCATCAAGGCGTATGACGCCGAGGAAATCGCGGCAGTGGCCCGCGGCCAGACAGAGGAAGCGCGCGGTCAATATGTTCCGCGCCGTGCAATGCGAAGCGATGGCTGAGGACATAACGGTCGACTGCGTCCTGGAGGATGGCCGATGGCAGGCCGCGGATCTGGAGGGATTGGCGGCCCGTGCCGTCACCGCCACCCTGACATGGCTGGAAACCGGCGGTGAGGTTGTGGTCATGGGCTGCGATGACGCCCGGATCGCGGCATTGAACGCCGATTTTCGCGGCAAGCCCAAGGCCACCAACGTCTTATCCTGGCCCGCCGAGGAGCACGAGCCGCATGCGCCGGGCGAACGCCCAGATCTGCCGCAGAATGACGAGTTGGGCGACATCGCAATCGCCTATGAAACCTGCATGGCCGAAGCGCGGGCGCAGGCCAAATCCTTCGACGATCACGTGACTCATCTGCTGGTGCATGCAACTTTGCATCTGATGGGGTATGATCACCTGAACGACCCGGATGCCGAATTGATGGAAGCATCCGAGCGCGCAATCCTTGCGACCCTGAACATAGCAGACCCCTACCGGGAGACAGATTGATGAATTCGGAAGCCCGATTACCCGACTATTCCGCCGATGAAGCCCCGAGCCCAAGGGTGGACATCGCCGTGGACGAGGAACGCGAAAGTCCAAATCGCGGCTTCTTCGGTCGGGTCTTTCACGCATTGACGAATTCAGAAACCCAGGATGATGAAGGCGAAGCGTCAGAAGATCGCCATTCGGGCAAACCCGGATTGGTCAACCTGCGCCGGATGCGCGTCGATGACGTCGCCATTCCCAAGGTCGAGATCATCGCCGCCCCGGCCAATATCACCTTGCCCGACCTGGTCGAAATGTTCCGCGAACACGGGTTTTCCCGCATTCCGGTCTTTCGCGGGACGCTTGACAGCCCGCTTGGCCTGATCCACCTGAAGGACTTGGCGTTGAAGCACGGGTTCGGCGAGGGCGGCAAGTTCACCTTGCGGCCCATGCTGCGGCCGCTTCTTTATGTCCCGCCATCGATGCCCATCGGCGTCCTGCTGCAGCAGATGCAGCAGAAGCGCACGCATATGGCGCTGGTCATCGATGAATATGGCGGAGTCGACGGTCTGGTCACCATCGAGGATCTGATCGAGCAGGTCATCGGCGAGATCGAGGACGAACATGACGAGGTCGAAGGCGGCCTCTGGGTGCGTGAAAAGCCCGGCCAGTGGTTCATCCAGGCCCGCGCCAGCCTGTCCGACATCGAAGAGGAAACCGGCCTGCATCTGCTGGACGAGGAGGTAGATGAAGAGGTCGATACCCTTGGCGGTCTGATCTTCATGTTGGCCGGGCGCGTTCCGCTTCGCGGCGAGGTGATCAGCCATCCTTCGGGCGCCGAGTTCGAAGTGGTCGAGGCCGATCCGCGTCGCCTGAAGCGGATCCGGCTGCGTATGCCAAGCGTTGCCACGCCTTCCGAACGCCCGCTGACGCGCAAAGCGGAGCCTGAACGAGAAGATTGATCGGTCAGCTTGCCTCGAAATGGGCCACCATCGCGTCGATGAAGGCATCGCGACGGTCGGGTGTTTCCAGCAGGATCTCATGCCGGGCGCCCTCGACCTCTAACAGGCGGGCCTTGGGCCAGCTTGCGACGCGATCGCGGATGGCCCGGGCCGAGACCACCTTTTCTTCGGTTCCCAGGCCGACCAGCGTCGGCACGTCAGGCGACGCGATGCGTGACAGGCGAGAACATTCGTTCAGCGCCTTGCCCACCCAATCGAAGCTGGCTCCGCCGATGGTCAGGTCTGGCCACGCCGCAGCTTCGCGCATCAGGCGGGTCCATTCATCGACATTTCCCGTCAGAAGGTTCGCGTTGAAGCTCTCCTCGAGGGTATAGGTGGCGTTGGCACCGCCGCTTCCGGGCGCGACCAGCCCGCCGCGCCCCAGACGGCCCGCCAGATAGGCGATGCCAAGGGCTGCCCCGTGCTGGAAACGGCGCAGGTTGATCCCCCACATCGGGGCTGAAAAGACCGCGGTTCGAACCGGCAGGTCGTTTTCCAGGGCGGCAAGACCGATGCAGCCGCCCATGGAGTGGGCTAGAAGATGCCAGGGTTCAGGCAATCCGATATGCTGACCTGCCACGACCATCTCGATCACATCGCGCTGATAGTCGGAAAATTCGATGATGTGACCGGGCCGGGGGTCATCCTGCAACCGGTCGGACATGCCCTGACCGCGCCAGTCGATGGCCAGGACCGCATATCCGCGATCCGTCAGCCGTCGGGCGACGGGGGCATATTTTTCGATGTATTCGGTGCGGCCGGGAAACAGAAGGACGGTGCCGTGCGGCCCGGTAACCTCTGGTTCCCAAAGGCCAAGGCGCAGGCGCTTTCCATCATCGGCCGTGACGAAGAAGGCGCTGGCCGGGGCCAGCCGATCGTCGGGAAGCTGATGGAAGGGCGCCTGCTGCATCTGTGTTCAGGACAGTTTCTGTCCCAGCTGCATGGCGACGCCCATCGAACCGTCGACCTTCAGCTTGCCGGTCATGAAGGCGGTGGCGGGGTTGATGTCGCCGTTCAGGATGCCTTCGAACGTGTCGCGGTTGGCGGTCAGGGTCACTTCGGACTCTTCATCGCCAGCGCGCACGCCGTTTTCGTCGATCATGATCGCGCCTTCATCTTCGATCACGAATTTGGCGGTCGAATCGAAGCTGTCGATCTTTTCGCTCAGCTTGCGGACGGCTGCGTTCACAACATCGCTCATTTTGTACCTCATGGTGCGCTTTGGCTGGCACCCCGCCTGCTGGCCGGGTTACAGCTTGCAATATGAAGACGTCCGGTCCGCTTTTCCATACTGCCGTCGCGGCATTGCGACAGAAGGTACTGACGATTTTCATCGTTGTTGCCGCAGCGCTGCCTGCGCTGTCCCAGGACGATGCCTTTGCCCGCCTGGCCGAACCCCAGGGCGAGGGCTGGCGGATCGCGGAAAGCGACATCCTGCGGGACTGGTCGCGGTCGGGTTCCGCGTCGATGGATCTGCTCTTGAAGCGCGGAGAAGAGGCGCTGGACCTGGGCGACATCCCGACGGCCATCGGGCATCTGACCGCGCTGACCGATCATGCGCCCGATTTCGCCGCAGGTTTCCAGGCGCGGGCGGCGGCCTATGCAGCGGCGGGCGAATTCGGACCCGCCATGGCCGATCTGGCACGCACGCTTGAACTGGAGCCCCGACAATTCCAGGCGCTGACCCAACTGGGCAGCATGCTGGAGGAAATGGGCGAGGATGACCGTGCCCTGACCGCATATCGTCAAAGCCTGACGATCCACCCCCACCAGCAAGAAGCGATCGATGGCGTGGCACGTCTGGAACGCAAGGCACTTGGTACCGATATCTAGGCAATGAACATGATGACGCGCGGACGGGTCACCGCCATTCTGGGCCCCACGAACACCGGCAAGACGCATGAGGCCATCTCGCGGATGCTGGGCCATCGCACTGGCGTCATCGGGCTGCCGCTGCGCCTTCTGGCGCGCGAGGTCTATGACCGCATCGTCAAGGCGCGCGGTCCATCCGTTGTGGCGCTGGTCACCGGCGAGGAACGCATCATCCCCGATCGCGTGCAGTATTGGGTGGCCACCACCGAGGCCATGCCCGACATCGCCACCGATTTCGTGGCCATCGACGAGATTCAGCTTTGCGCCGATCCGGGGCGCGGTCATGTCTTCACCGACCGGTTGCTGAACATGCGTGGCACCAAGGAGACGTTGCTGCTGGGCAGTTCCACCATGCGGCCCGCCATCGCCGCACTGATCCCCGACGTGCATTTCGTCCAGCGCCCCCGCATGTCGCAGTTGTCCTGGGCGGGGTCCAAGAAGCTGTCGCGCATGCCCGCCCGCAGCGCCATCGTGGGCTTCAGCGTCGATGACGTCTATGCCATGGCCGAGCTGATCCGCCGCCAGAAGGGCGGCTGCGCGGTCGTCATGGGTGCGCTGTCACCCCGCACCCGCAACGCGCAGGTGGCGATGTATCAAAGCGGCGAGGTCGATTACCTTGTGGCGACGGATGCCATCGGCATGGGCCTGAACCTCGACATCAAGCATGTGGCCTTCAGCGCCACGCATAAGTTCGACGGTCGCCGCGTGCGCGAGCTGTTCCCGCACGAGATGGGCCAGATCGCCGGGCGGGCCGGGCGTCACACCGAATCCGGCACCTTCGGCGTCACGGGCGAGGCCGAGACCTTGGACCCCGGCCTGGTCGAGGCGCTGGAAAGCCACCGCTTCGCCCCGATCAGCCGTCTTGTCTGGCGGAACGCGCGGCTGGAATTTGGCACGATGGACCGCCTTGTCGAAAGCCTGGAAGCCGGATCGGGGCAGGAGCTTCTGGGCCGCGGGCGCGAGGCCGATGACGTCGCCACGCTGAAGATCCTGCGCGAACTGCCCGAGATCAAGGATCGCGTGCGCGGCGGCAAGGATGTCCGGCTGCTGTGGGACGTCTGCCGGGTGCCCGATTTCCGCGGCATCAGCCAGATGGAGCATGCGACGCTTCTGGCGCGAATCTTCGGCTTCCTGCAGGATGGGACCATCCCGGCGGATTGGCTGGACCGCTCGATCAAGCGGATCGACAAGACGCATGGGGATATCGACGCCATCTCGAAACGGCTGGCCTATATCCGAACCTGGACCTATGTCGCGCAAAGAACCGGATGGGTTCAGGACGAAAAGCATTGGCGCGGCGAGACACGC
>NZ_QJPK01000059.1 GCF_003259195.1 Paracoccus sediminilitoris | reverse complement strand
TCATTGTCCGTCCTCAAGTTGGGCCGGGCTCTAATCAGCGGTGGAGAAAAAATCCCGTGGCAGGTCAATGCTCTAGTCGCTGCCAGATCGGACATCTCGTATTCAGGCAGTGGGCAGAGTTCAGCTCGCCTGCCGACCGGAGAAGTGCCTCGAGCATAGCCAAACGTCCGTCGCCGAGCGTCCCTTTCGGGGAGACCGCCCGGATCAGACGACGATGCGTAATACGTTTGCAAGCTAACGTTATTTTGCTAAGCAACACTGTTCTCCAACTTAAGAGTTGGCTTCGACATCAAGCAAGGTTTGATATGATTCATCTGATCAGATGATGATTCCGGTCAGGCCATCGAGACGTTCGAAAATTGCCATATCAGGATCAAGTTCGAACCTTGCAACGATCATATCGAGCCAAAGGATGTCGATCAGCGTCATTCGGATAGCAGCTTGCCACCCCGACGCAGCAAGACAAATCTAAAACTTTGTACCGAACCTAGTTCCATGACGGTTGCGAAGCTTTCGACGCTGGAATGAGACAAAGCTTCCCCAAGCCACTCCAAGCTCCGACCCAACTGTGCGTTCGATCGCTTCTTCTACTGGGCAATGTGCTTGGACGCACGGGATAAACATTCCTCAAGCTGGATCTTTCAATTTCGAGAGCTGGCCTGATCGGCCAAAGACCCATATTGATGAAGCCAATACTGCGTTTGTTGAAAGGCCTCTTCGCGATCAGGACCTGCCGTGACACCATTGCCGTGAAAGTGGGTCAACCGACCAAGCCACTGACAACCCCGTTTGCTCGCTTCGGCCAGTCGCTCCTGCAATACTCCATCTGAGCCTATCGTCCTAATCTCCCGAAACCGAAGCAACTTTTGAGATACCGCGCCCAACTACGTGCGCGCCGCCGCAAAAGCTGCGGCATTCGGCGAAAAAATGAGTAGTGTATTGCTTTCAAAGCTTTAATTTTCATCTCTGCTTGAAAGGGATTCGGGGTAATGTTGTAAGTGGGCGACTGATCAGCGTTGGCCAGAAAGAATTGAGTTACTCAATTCGAACCAGATATGTGACGCATTATTGTAAAACGCTTAGGGCATTTGGCCACGCTCTTGGTTTGCAATACTCCACGCCTCCGAAGACAGTCTGGGAGGGACTGAAGAGGTGCCGATCCCATAGATATGGCTTTCAAATCAATGCCCGCAGGAACCCTGCCCGCGGGCATGTGCCCTCTGTTCGTCAGATCGGCGGGGTGAACCTGCGCATCGTCAGCAGAGTGCCTTGGGCTCCATCGCTGGCAGAACTGGCGCTTTCGACTACCACTTGTGTCGCATCACCGTCCATTTCCAATTTACGATGTGATAGTGTGGTGAAGCTTTTCGAGGCGTAGTCGCCGGAAATCAGAAGTCTGACGTAGTCTGCGCCCCTTTCGGCCTCCCCCTCAATCTGGGGCTAATCCTCGAGCTTCAGGATAGCTTTGGTCCTTGTAATAGCCTCCGACGTTAGGTCGTATGTCGCAACCCAATGCCTCGGCATTGCCTGAGGTGCAGGCCGGCTGAAGATCAAGCGCAATTTCAAACGACGATGCTCCAAACAATATCTGACATTCGAGATGGGCCGACCGACATATCCCCAACAAACAAAAACCGTGATGGAAGGGTTCAGGCCGCAACTGGCACAGCGCGGCCTGGCAAAGCCTCAGGGCTGCGTCACAACCTTGATGCCATGGCGCGCCATGGATTCGCAGAAAGCCGCGTGTCGGGTGCGATAAGTCGTCTTCATCTTGTCCAGAGCTTCAGATGACAGCAACTTGTCCAAGGTCTTTTTTAGGCCCATCTTGGAGAACTCATCGATGGTCAACCGTGGCAGGCTGTAAAATTCCGTCATTTCAGAGACACGGTTGTCCTGCGCCAGAAACACGGTCGGCAACCCGGCCTGCAAGGCCGCCACGCCGCCGTGGAATCGGTCGCCCACATAGACATCGTGCGACAGGCAGGCCTGACGCCACGCGCTCGACTCGGTGAAATAATAATAGCGATCAAATTGGACCTTGGCCCCGGTCTCCCGGCTGAGTGCCGCGTTCAGCAGTGACGCATCGGCGGTGTTGCTGCCTTCGTTGAAGCTGCGCGGCTGATTGGCCAGATCGCCATATTGAAGGAATTCGTCCTGAAACACGTAGGATGAGGCGACGCCTTCAAGCGCCTTGGCAAGTTTGAAGCCGCGCTCAAAGTTGTGGCCGTTCTTCACCGTCAGATAGCCGGCTGTCATCACATTGGCGCTGTTACCCTTGGCCCGGACTGCCGTGCCATCGACCGACATGACCGATTGGGGAAAACTGTACAGGCTGGGACAGCCCAAGGCCTCGGCCCTGGGAAAGCCGTTCTGATGCAACCAGGTTTGCGTCTGCTTACCGCGCACGCCGAACACCAGTGCATGTTTGTTATAGATCGCGAGTGTCCTCTTGACCGAGGGCGACAGCTCATCCAGCCGCGATTGGCCCTGAAGCCCTGCCCCAAGGACGATAAACGGCACGCGACCCTTCAACAGCTGCAGCGCATTCACAAAGGGGGTCATATCGACCCCGGGACGAATGAAGTTCGCCATCGAAAAGACGATCAGATCAAAGCTCTCGGCAATTTTATCCGCGAAGCCTGCCCCAAGAAACCGGCTGAGACCCACGATATTGCCATAGGCAGAGCCAGCGGCATCTTTCTGAAACAGTCGGGCGGGCGCTTCGGCGTGAATAATGTTGCCACGATTGCTGGTGAGCTTCTGGGACGTCTTCAGCCCTGCCAACGTATCGACGACAACTGGCTGCACCCCCGTCAGGCCGGGGTAGCGAGCCGTTGGACGGTGCACGGCAACGCCGGGACCATGGAAGAGCATGCGCATGACATGAAGCTTTCTGTTTGTATCGCAGCGGAGCCGATGACCGGCACCCCCATTTGGCTTTCAGGACAGTGCTAAATGGGATTTTCTGTCATGCCAATGACCCTGTCACTTTATTTAAGTGCCCTGACCGAACTCACGCCTGTCGCTTCCAAGCTGGGACGCTTGCTGGTTACCGGGTCCGACGCGCCAATCAAAATCCCCGATATGTCGACGGTGTTCATCAGTGATGGCCCGAACATCGGTATGCCGGATTGCTGCATAAGCGACGTCCTCTTGGCAGGATTCGTCAAGGAGCTGGGCAGTGATCAGAGTGAGGCTGCCAAGGATACCTGCCTGTCGACTGACGGAAACGGCGTGATGGTCGGTAAGCTGACCGGCGCGCCGGGACCATCCTATTGGCGCGTTGATGGATCGGCGGATGCTTGAAGGAAATGTCGGAAGACAGGTTTTACAGCAACACTTAACAAACATCAGATTGCCGTTATATTTAGCAACGGAATCTGTCTCATCATCATTCGCTCGATAGAATAAGGCCGACAGAACGTGCAAACTTCATCGCAGAAAAGCGTACGTATCTGAATTTTACCGTTTCAGATACTTGGTGCTTCTTCCGGTTTGGCAGGCGTTAAAGCACAATAAAAGCTAAACGGGGTCATGTATTTCCATAAAATTCAGAGATAAAAAACGAGGCTGCGAAGTACTTCAGCGTCGCATTTTTCGATTGATTAGCAAGCTAACGCGACCTTACAGAAAAGATGATTTAATTGGTCAACAATATAGGCCGAATCCCCCCTGCAAATCGATTCTCAAGCGGCTTCAACTTGAACGGCATTCATGTCCGACAACCAAATGGAGATTCTCTATTGCACCAATTGATTGTTGCGACATAGTAGGTAAACTTTCACGGACTCGTGCGAAATTTTTCAAAATTGCAAGCTGAGGTTGGTTAATTTCATGTCTTTCGATGGCTTCCCGCCGATGATGGGTCAACTGTCACCCGCAACAAAAACCTACTCGGCTGAAGAAGCTCTGAAATTCGCCAAGGAAAACACTGCGCGTCAGTGGAGCATTGGGCCAGACTCGGCCAGAGGCCGACTGGCCAGCGGCGAGCGCATGTCGGTGATCCACCGACCTAAATTCAAGATTTCGAAGAACGAAGCTGTTTTCACAATCGGTTCTTGCTTTGCACGCGAGATCGAGATTGCTCTGCAAGGACACCAGGTCCCTCTGCTTCTGGCGGGACATGGCGTCATCGCCGAAAAGTACGATAGTTGGCGAGAAGACAAGCAGATCGGTGGGGGCGTTCCCGCCGGAAAGATTAGTCGCGGCGTCTTCCACAAGTACACGACGCACTCCATGTTTTTTGATGTCCACCGTGCCTTCTATGGCAACACTGTTCCGGACGAGGGACTTCTCGAACTGGCGGAGAACAAGTGGTTTGACCCCCATGCGGCTGGCTTGGCCCTGACCAGCAAGGATGAAGCGCTGAAAAATCGTGCCGCCGTCGATGCCGGCATGAACGAGGTCAATCATGCGGATGTCGTCATCATGACGTTGGGTCTGACCGAGTCCTGGCGTGAAAAGAAGAATGGCTTGATCATCAACCGTGCGCCGACCGGAAACTTCTTGAAGAAGCGGAGTGACCTTTTTGAATTCATCGACTTCGGATATGAAGACGTCGTCACTGTTCTGAAGCACCTTGTCGAAATGATTGCGAGCAAGCGCAATAATAAGGTCAAGATTATCGTGACCGTCTCTCCGGTGCCAAGCTCGACATTCACAAACAAGGATGTCGTGCCTGCGAGTATCGGATCCAAAAGCACCCTTCGTGCAGCTGCAGAAACCGTCAGCCGTACCTATGATTATGTGGACTATTTTCCAAGCTATGAGCTGGTTACATTGTCGCCTCGCCAGCTTGCATGGAACGAGGACGCTGTTCATGTGCAGATGGATATGGTGAAGAAGATTACGAATACATTTATCGACGCTTATTATGACTGATTCGGTGCCGCCTGAGATTGCTATACATCTCCGTATCAGGCGGTTCGATGTATGACTCGGGGACGGAACAGGAAAATTTGAACTTATATTAGGTCTTGCTGGCAAAAGGGATTCGCGCTGTGTGGAATGCGTGATCCAAGCTGATATTTGCGATGGAGACCAGCTTGGCACGAGACCTGATGTCGGACGAGGAATGGGCGTCCTTTGAGCGGTTCATCCTCACAGTCCGCGCCCCGAACGGATGCAAACCTACTAACCTGAGCCCCGCATTCTCCTCCGGTTTGAGATAGAATCCGCTTCAAACCGAGGAGACGGAGGATGA
>NZ_QJPK01000058.1 GCF_003259195.1 Paracoccus sediminilitoris | reverse complement strand
CCCCGACTACCAATCTCAAAACGGCAGACTCTCGTTATGAACGAGGGACGATCGGGGGGCAGGTCAACGGCTATTGCTTGTGCCTGATCGCGGATATCCGGGATGGCGATAATTTCCCAGAATGCGGCACGTGATGCAGGGCCTATGACGTGGATGCGGGGTTCGGCGCGCCCCTGGGCGTCGATCAGCGCGTAGTCTGGAGCGATGCGGGGGTGGACAAAACATGGGAGTCCTCTTCGTCGTTGCGGCCCGTTGTAAGGTGAGTTCTTTAAGTGGAGGGCAACCATAGACGTTCGGATTACGGTCGAAACAACCTTCGATAATGGGGAGAAGCGCAATGATCAGCTTGATGGCATTGCTCGACCCTAGCGGGTGACCTGTCCAGATGGGATCCGGCTGTGCCTCGACGATGGAAAGAAGGATCGTCGGACAGCTCCAAAGAGCAATCCCTTGCGACAAGGTCGATGAGATCACTCGAGAAAGCCGCGTATGTCCGGATTGCGCCTCGGTTCGCGCCGTTCACAGAGGTGGTTCGGTTTGTGTGAAAAGGTTCCGGGCGTTTTCTAAGTGATTTTCTGCCTTGGTTACGCCGCCACCGCTTCGGGCATCGGCTGGTTGAAGCAGGCCTGGTCGGGCGTTTTCCCGTCAAGCGATGAGTGTGGGCGCCGGCTGTTGTAGAAGCCGAGATAACGACCGATCGACGCGTGTGCCTCCGAGACGCTGGCATAGGCTCGCAGGTGCACCTCCTCATATTTGATAATCCGCCAGAGGCGTTCGACGAAGACGTTGTCGCGCCAGGCGCCCTTGCCGTCCATGCTGATCTTGATCTCACGGGCGGCCAGAAGCTTGATGAGCTCGGCGGAGGTGAACTGGCTGCTTTGGTCGGTGTTGAAGATCTCGGGCGCATTATGACGCGCCAGCGCCTCCTCCACAGCTTCGATGCAGAAATCCGCCTCGAGCTTGATCAAGGCGCGCCATGCGAGGACGCGGACCAAGTGAACCAGTCCAGCAAAGCAGCGAGATAGATGAAGCCGCGCGCCATTGGAATGTAGGTGATGTCCATCGCCCAGACCTGATCGTGCCGGGTGATGGGCAGTTTGCGCAGCAGATGGGGATAGATCTTGTGCCCCGGCACCGGTTTCGAAGTGTTCGGCTTCCGAGATCGATCGCGGGCGGTAATAGACGCTGCCCAAGCTGATCCCCAGAGCGATGGCCTGGCGGCTGACGATCAGCTTCGAGCCGTCACCGAACACTCCGGTCGCGCACTCATGCAGTTGGTCGCGCCATTGCTTGATCTGGTTCGGATGGACATCGAAATTCTGCGCCAGTTCGATCAGCGTCTTCTCGCCCTTGATCGCGACTACTGCCACTTTCGCCTTGAATGCCCGACTGTGGTTCAGGCGCGGTCGTCTTGTCATGGTCATCTCCTTGCCTGCAGCATCATGCTGCCGTGGCGCGGAAAATCTACTTATCCCGGCTGTTCAGATTTTGGGGGCCACCTCTCTTGCTAAGCCCCTTTCTAAATTGGACACGCAGCCCCGGTGTCGATCCACGCGCGGGTAAGCTGGCCGAACAACTCCTGACTGCCCGGCGCGGGGGTACGGCCTTCACCTGGATCCCAGCCCCAGCCTACCAGACCATCCTCGGCATTATGTATGTACAGTTCCTCCAACGTCTTGCCGCCGTTGCGCTCGGGGTCCTTGATCTGCTCACAGATATCGCCAAGACTAACGCCGTACCAACCCATGCTGACGGGGGCTAGCGCCCAAGGTTCATGACCGGGGATGCTGCCTTCGCCGGACGTGAACTCGACATTTTCTGATCCGTGGCAAGTATTGCAGGTCATGCCTGGTGCGCCAAAATCGGCCTCCCCCCGGATCACTGGCGGCATATGCGGTACCATGTCGTCGCCCTGCCGCGGTCCGCCGGTGACAGGATGGCAGTTCACGCAACGCGGGTGGGTCAGAACCTTGCCCATCTCGTTGAACAGCGCGACCGAGCGTTCAGTCTCGTCGGCAATATCGGCAAAGCTTTCTGGTGCAGCCAGAACGTCAGGTGCATCCGACTGCGCAAAGGCAGGCGCCGAGCCGAAGGTCAGGGCGACGATCAACGTCAGGGTGGACTTCATGACATCACCTCATCAAAGGGCAAGCTACGCTGACTTTTACCGGTCAGAGCGCGCCAGGCGTTGGCAAGAGCAGGCCCCAAGGGCGGTACGCCCGGTTCTCCGACGCCCGTGGGATCGACGTCGCTGGCAATGATCGACACTTCGACCATCGGCATCTCTGCGATGCGAAGCATGGGATAGTCATCAAAATTCGACTGCTGGACCATCCCCCCCTCAGCCATCGTGATCCGGCTGTGCAGCGCGGTACCCAATGCATAGCCGATGCCGCCCTCCATCTGTGCGCGGATGATGTTGGGGTTCACCGCAATGCCGCAATCGACTGCGCACCAGACTCGCGTCACATGGGGCAGGCCGTCACGATCTTCGACTTCGACCACTTGCGCGACATAGGTGCCAAAGCTCTTGACCATCGCCACGCCATAACCCTTGCCGTCGCGCGTGGGACCTGACCAGCCGGACATCCGGGCGGCCTCTTCGATCACTGCGCGTTCGCGCGACGCTTCGAGGGGCAGCAGGTCCAGACGGCCTTGCACGGCATCTTGGCCTGCTGCCGCCAGCACTTCGTCCAGAAAGGTTTCGACCGCATAGGCAGTATGGGTATGGCCGACCGATCGCCACCAAAGCACGCTGACCGGGCTTTCCATCCGCGCCCATCCGATCCGGCGTGCGCCGAATTGATATGGCAGGTTGCTGGACCCCTCGTACGAGGTGGCGTCCGGGCCGCCCTTCAGGGTCGGCTCCATGGGGGTGCCCATGAGGATCGACTGGTTGGCAACGGTATTTTCCCAACCGACGATGCGACCCTGTTCGTCTAGACCAGCGCGGAGGCGGTGCACGGTCATGGGACGATAGTAGCCACCCTTGACGTCGTCCTCGCGTGTCCAGACCAGCTTGAAGGCTCCGTCACGTCCGGCGGCCTTGGCCACCTCGCCAGCTTCTGCCGCCAGATGCGCCGAGCCTTGAGCGCGCCGCCCGAACGAGCCGCCCGCCATCAGGACGTTAATGGTCACATCCTCCGGCGCGATGCCCAGGGCTTTGGCCACGGTCGGCTTGTCAAACGTCGGAAACTGACTCCCGAACCACATCTCGGCCTTACCGCCCTTGGTCTCGATCACCGCATCCAAGGGCTCCATCGGAGCATGGGCCAAGTAGGGAAAGCGGTATTCAGCCTCCAGCACCTGCGCAGCCTTTTCCAGCGGGGACAGGTCGCCGTCTTCTTCGACCGTGATGCCGCCTTCGGCCGCGGCTGCCGAAAAATCGTCCATCATCTGCGCCGAACTACGGGTTTCGGCCGCGCTTTGGTCCCAAGTAATGCTCAGCGCATCGCGACCTTTCAGCGCCGCAAAGGTATTTGTCGCATAGACCGCGACGCCAGAGGGAATCTGGCGCACCATCTGCACCCCTCTCACGGCAAGTGCCGCTGAATCGTCCATAGTGGCGACGGTTGCGCCGAACATTGGCGGATGGGCCACGACCACTGTCAGCATGTCGTCGCGATAGACGTCCAGCGTGAACTGCGCCGTGCCATCGGTCTTGGCGACCGTGTCCAGACGGGGCCGGTCGGTACCGATTAGGACAAACTGATCGGCGGTCTTGACGGGGGGATCCTCGGGGATCGGCTGGTCGGATGCCGCTTGCGCCAATGCGCCAAACCCTGACGATTGCCCGGATGGTTCGTGGGCGATGATTCCAGCGCTGACTGTGATCTCTGCATCGGGAACACCCCACTTGGCAGCGGCGGCGGCAACCAGCATCGCCCGCGCAGCGGCACCTGCCTTGCGCATCTGCATATAGCTATTGGCCATCGCAGTAGAGCCGCCCGTTCCTTGCGCCCCGAACGCAAGATTGGCGTAAAGCGCGTCATTGGCCGGCGCGCCTTCGGCACGCATCTGCGACCAATCCGCGTCCAGCTCCTCGGCGACCAGTGTGGCAAGACCGGTATAGGGACCTTGCCCCATCTCTATATGCTTGATCATCACGGTCACGAGGTCGTCGGTCCCAATCCTGATAAAGGCGTTGGGCGCAAAGGGAGAGGCCGCCATCGCCTCCCCAGCCACCTGCGCTCGCGCTCGTCCAAATGGCAGCGTCACCGCCAACATCAGCCCGGCGCTTCCTGCCAAAAATCCCCTGCGAGAAGTCATCGGTGCCATGCTTCAGCCCTCCAGCGTCTTGGCGGCGTCGTGGATCGCCTTTCGGATGCGAACATAGGTTGCGCAGCGGCAGATGTTCCCGGCCATGGCATTGTCGATGTCCTCATCTGTGGGCTTTGCCACTTGCTGAAGCAGCGCTGTCGCCGACATCACCTGTCCGGACTGGCACCAGCCGCATTGTGGCACATCGATTGCGGTCCACGCGGCCTTGATCGCCTCGGCTTCTGGGCCATCGATGCCTTCAATGGTAGTGACCTCGCTGCCGTCGATCGTGCCGATCGGGGTTACGCAAGACCGGCGCGGCATGCCATCCAGCATCACGGTGCAAGCGCCGCATTGTGCAATCCCGCAACCAAACTTGGTGCCGGTCATTCGCAACTCGTCGCGCAGAACCCACAAAAGCGGGGTTTCTGGATCAATGTCCAACTCGACATCGCGACCGTTGACACGGAAATTTGTCATGCCTGGCCTCCTTGGCTGGGTATGCATATCATGAACTGATACGGGGCAGCGTCAACGGAAAAGCAAGCTGTAGGTATGCCAGGGGATATTGCAACTGCCGGCGGGTGTTGTCTTCGATCACCCGGCATTTCGCTCACAAGGTAATCGGCGCACAGCGACCAAGATGCGACATCATGGCTTGCATGAAACATAACTCGATCTTATGCCGATTTTCGTCTCAACTACCTGCAGGGTTTTCAAGGTGCTGAAAGCTGAAGGCATAAATTTCAGCGGTTTTGATGCGAGTGCTTATCTCGTCCCCTTCACGTCAGAGCTTGATATTGACCTTTCAAGACGACGATTCTCGCAGTTACGCCTACGCGGTTTTGGGCCGCTCGATCTTATTCCCATTCCCATCGAGCAAGAACAGAACCGGGAGTCGGCATCAAAGGCAAATCAAGCATGAGTTCATGGACATTGGATGATCTGCGCCGCCTCGATCTGAAATATGCAGAGGAAGGTATCCATATCCATCAGAGGCCATTCCGGGCCGCGATAGAAATTCTTGGCTCCAGCTTCGTCATCGGCGTCGGCGGGAACCCCTAGGCTCCAGACCCATTGATTTCAGTCCGTTGCGGTGATTCAGGCTTCGCAAGGAGACCTGATC
>NZ_QJPK01000057.1 GCF_003259195.1 Paracoccus sediminilitoris | reverse complement strand
CCCGCACCATCGACGTCCATGTCGGCCGCCTGCGCAAGGCACTGATGCAAAACGGCGGCGACAACCCAGTCCGAACCGTCCGCGGAACAGGATACGCCCTGGGCTAGTGTTGCAAAGTTTTCTTTTCTAGATATGCGGTCGCTGCTGTTTCCTGTGGAACAGCAGGCTCGCTCCGTTTTGGCATAGCAAAATTTGCGATGACGATGAATTCGCATTACCTGAAGCACTAAATTAATTAATTGATATTATTAATCGCGATAAAGTTTCTATATATTTTAATTATGATTTAATTTCAGTTATTGCTCTTTCTTTTATTTCTTCTTTTTTCTTCTTGCCCATAATCCGAGCCCTATGGAACATATCATCTTTTCCCGATATTCCGCTTCTAATACAAAACCGTAAAGCCAACTTAAGCCGCTTAACTGTCCACGGATCGGCGTACTTTCCATAAAAGTTGACTACCTCGACGACTTCGGTCCAAGTTAGATATGGCCTTAGCTTTTCGCAGTATCGGAACCAATCATCACCTTCAGAGAAAATTTTTTTTCTATACGCTTCCCCAGATCGCTTTTCTAAAACTGCACCAAATTCATTCTTCTTTAGTGCCCTGCATTTCTTGGCGACTCTTGCACGCTCCCTATCTGTCTCTTTTAAAATATAATTTTTGGCCGATGCCAAAACGGAGCAGTCTAAACTAGATAATACTTCACATTCTTTATAGTTTCTTATCGAACCCTTTATTGAAAATAGAAATAAATTTCTCTCGAAGAATATTTCTAACAATTCCTTTAAATCTTCTTCTGATTTTGCAATTTTGTCGATACTCAGAACAACAAGCATGTCATAATTTTGCATTTCAGCAACTAAACTGCTTAATTTTGGTTGATCTGATATTTGCCGATTAGCTATTTCAAAAACCATCTTTTCGCAGCCCTTTGCTCTAAGAGCTCTCGCTTGCTCAGCAAATGACCGGCTTTCGTCTATGTTTCTTGCGTAACCAAAAATAGTCATATCTTCATAGCTCTCGGCAAGCACTATAACATTTATAGTTTTTCTGCGAATTTTCTCAATTATTAATACATCTTTTCATTTTCGGCGCAGTCAAGACATGCGTCGTAAATTAATGGCGGCAAACTTATGTTCTCATATGCGTATTCATCCCAGACGGGCGCGTCGTCTTTTCAGAGTTTGAGGCATCTAGCCAATAATGTCAAAATTTGCAACGGAAGTGCCAAAACTAGTCTGGTTCATATTTGTATAGACACACTAAGAAGCGAAATACTTGCAACTTTTATCTCGCCCTTTGTCTTCGACCTTTCTTTTATTGTCAGAATTGATCACCAGACAAAAAAGCTACCTCGACATGCGCCATTTAGTTTACGTTGACAAATGGCGGATCCATAGTCGAATTGATGTGATGTCGACGAAGCCGAGGGAGCTTTCGGCGGTCTTGTCATAGCGATTGGCAATGCGGCGGGCATTCTTGAGCTTGTTGCAGCACCGCTCGACGAGTTTGCGCAGGCGGTAGAGGGCCCGATCCACGACGACGCGCAACCTTTGGGACTTGCGCATCGGGATCACCGGGACGTCGTTGCGCGCCTCCATCGTTTTGCGAACCTTGTCGGAGTCATAGCCTCAATCTGCGATCAGCATAGCAGGCGCGGGTAAATTATTGTTCATGACCGCGTCAAAGCCCCGATAATCCGTTGTTTGACCCGGTGTGATGTCCGACCTCATCGGCAGGCCTGCACCATTGACGCAGAGATGGATCTTGGTCGTAAAGCCACCTCTTGAGCGGCCAAGACCCTGTCTCGGAGTCCCCCCTTTTGAGCCCGATGCCTGATGATTGGCGCGGACCACTGTTGTCGCGTAGCCTTTAATTGTGAGATGAGGAATCCAATGAAATCAATGGCTGTTCTTTGCCCTTAAATATGAGATTTTGCCTTTAATTCTGATATTGTTGCCCTTAAACTTAAGACAGGGTTCGCAGCTTCATGTGGCAAATATTGATGGATGATGATGGCGAAGCCTCCGTTGCAGTTGGTGCTGAGGAAGCGCGCAGGGCGGCCGCTCTGCGTCCGCTTGTTCAAGCATATCTCAAAGGAACGGGCAGTCTGGAAAGTGGCATCAATGACGCCGTTTGGGAGCTTGGTGTCAGCAGGGCGACGGTCTGGCGCTGGATAAAGCGGCTGGCAGAAGAGGGTGGGCGCACCAGCGCGCTGGCTCCGCGGAAACGGGGCCGTCCGGCCGGTACAACTTTGATATCCGGCAAAGTTGAATCGGTGATCGAAGATCATCTTCGCCGATATTTCTTGCGCCGGGAGCGTCCGAGCCTCTCGCGCGTCGTGATTGAGATCCGCAGCGCGTGCTGGCAGTAGGGCTTGCAACCGCCGACACGGCGGACGGTTCAACGTCGTCTGGATGCAATGGATGCCCGCGAAGTTGCCAAGGCACGAGAGGGGGCAAAGGCAGCCCGCCAGAAATTCGCGGCCGTCATAGGCGAGAATAAGGCCAGTCAGCCACTAGAGGTCGTGCAAATCGACCATACACCTGCCGACATCATTCTCGTTGACAGTTTTGAGCGCCAACCAATTGGCCGGCCTTGGGTCACGCTGGCGATCGACATCGCAACGCGGTTGGTAACGGGATATTACACCTCTCTCGAGGCACCTTCGCGTCTGTCAGTGGCGCTTTGCCTGACACAGGCGGTGGCCCCCAAGGCGGAACTTCTGGCGGACTTGGCGTGCAATATTCCGTGGCCCGCACAAGGCAAACCGCGGAGCATCCATGTCGACAATGGCCGCGATTTCCAGTCGCATACCTTTCGGACGGCATGTGCGGAATGGGGGATCGATCTGGTCCATCGACCGCCGGGAAGTCCTCACTTTGGGGGGCACATCGAACGGTTGATCGGGACGATGATGGGGGCCGTTCACCTTTTGCCGGGAACAACGCAATCCTCAATCGCGGCAAAGGGCGACTATGACGCCGAAGGCATGGCCACGATGACCCTGAGCGAATTCGATCGCTGGTTTGCCCTGGAAATTTGCCGTCACAATAACAGAATTCATTCAAGTCTAGGCTGCACACCTATTGCCAAATGGGAAGCGCTCTCAGAGCAAATGACGCGTGACATCCCCTTTGAGATGGAAGCCTTTCAGGTGAGCTTCCTGCCGAGCGAACTGCGCAAGATCAGGCGTGATGGCATCCATCTGTTCCAGATACGGTATTGGTCGGATGCCCTTGTAGCTCACATTGGGCGCGGGGACGGAACGGCGGTAGTCCGCTACGATCCTCGCGATATCTCAATGATCTGGGTCGAATTGGAAGATGGCCGATATGTTGAGGCGCGGTACAGGAACCTGGAGATTCCGCCCGTGTCGCTCTGGGAGTATCGCGAAGCCATGAGGAAGGCCCGTGCCCTTGGCAAGTCAGGGTCTAATGAACTGGTCCTGGCTGAGCTGATCCGACAGCAACGCCAGATCGAAGCCGAAAGCCGTGGCCTGACGAAGGCCGAACGCCGGTCCCGTGAAAGAAAAGGGACATTGGAGGGCACCAGCTCGGCCGTCTCGTCAACCGAAGGGCTCCGCGAGATCGATACGGGTGATACATCGCGCCCATTGTTCAAGGTTGAAAGATGGTGAATTGAGGGCAGGGACAACTGAAGAAGACGGCCGGATCGCCCTCATTCAATCGGATATCTGGATCGGCTTTCCACGGGCGGAACAGGTGTTGGACCGCTTGCAGGGCATGATCGAAGCACCACGACAAACCCGTATGCCTGGGCTTCTTGTGCATGGCGCCTCCGGGATCGGAAAGACGATGATTGCCCGAAACTTGTTGCGCAAGTACGCACCGGAATACGATCCGGCGTCGGGCATCACCCGCACACCGCTTCTGCTGTTGCAAGCGCCGCCCGCACCTGATGAACGGCGGTTTTACCTGCACATCCTGGCCGCCGTCGGCGCCCCGGCGACGGCACTGAGCGCCCGCGCTCAAAATGTGGCTTCCCTCGAAGTCCGTGTCATCGCGCTCTTGCGCGACCTTGGCCTGCGGATGATCATGATCGACGAGGTGCACAACCTTTTGGCCGGGACCCACCGCGAACAGCGCCGCTTTCTCAATGTTCTGCGGTATCTCAGCAATGAACTCGAGGTGTCGTTGGTCTGCCTCGGCGTCAGCGAGGCCGTCGATGCCATCCGTGGTGATATCCAGCTTGCCAGGCGGTTGGATGAACATCACCTCCCGAACTGGCGCGACGATGCCGAGTTCTCCGACATGATCCAGACGCTCATCGCGGCAATGCCCCTCGAGAAGAAAACCAATCTGAAGGTCAAGTCGCTTAAGCAAATACTTGCACTGACCGGCGGGGTGACCTCGCGCATCTTCGCCTTGATCAAGGATCTTGCCATCGACGCCATTGTCACAGGCGATGAATGTATCACTGATGACGCGATCGCAAAATGGACGCCGATTTGGTCGCGCCATGCGAACGCTCATCGGCGGCTCGAGAAGACTGCGCTGTGACGCCGCGACCGCTGCCAAAGACTGTCGTACCGTTTCCAAACGAGTTGTTGTCAGGTTGGCTGTCTCGGTTGGCTGCGGCCAACTACTGTGATGACGCCGAACTGCTGGCTCATATCGAAATCGATACCACGTATGGCACCGCGTTGGACTTCAGCATCGACGCGGCTGCGGCAGAGAAGATCGCGAGCGCTGCACGTGTCGCCCCAGATGTCGTGCGATCTTTGACCTTTCCGGCAATGACGCCACGAGAAGCCTCGCTGACGGCCCTGATGCCATTCCAGCATTGTCGGCAATGCTCCCGAGAGGGCCTTTCGCTCAGGCATTGGAGGCGGGCTTGGGCATTCGACTGTCGGGTTTGCGGGACGAGACTTGTG
This sequence comes from Paracoccus sediminilitoris, assembly GCF_003259195.1. Taxonomy (GTDB): domain Bacteria; phylum Pseudomonadota; class Alphaproteobacteria; order Rhodobacterales; family Rhodobacteraceae; genus Paracoccus; species Paracoccus sediminilitoris. Next base: position 565 of record NZ_QJPK01000057.1, on the reverse strand, counting down.
CAGACCCTTGGCAAAACACGTGACGAACAAATACCCGACAAACTGATTTACCGAGCGCGCCGCGGGGCAGGGATGCTTGAGTGCGCCGCGAGATCGCGCGGCCCCAAGAAACTTCGGCGCGCAATGCGCGCAGTCACCTTTGCCATGTCACTCAAAACCTTCCGCGGGGATCCGTCGTTCGCTGTCCAGAACCCCAGATCGGAAGTTAGGCTGTTTTGCCTCGCCGCAATCGCCGCTGCTCGATCTCAGCCATTGGCTAAGGCAGCCATCATCAGCAAAAGCATCGACGAATATGCAAGGGTTGCTCTCTTGCGCGCCTTCGAGAAGGAGCCTCGATTGCTTGCCGCGGTTGATCACATCCCGCAAAGGCGCGCAACAGGCGCAGGACTAATGACGGGCAAATCTCACAATTAAGGGCAAAAATTGTCGCTAAACGCGTCCTGTCTCAGATTTAAGGGCAACGCGACAGCGGTGGAAGGCGCCGCGCGGAACCTGCGGGGTTTGTCGCCCGATCAAAGCGCTGGCCGCGATGATCTGGACGAGAGGGCAGGGGGCCTGCTGATGC
>NZ_QJPK01000056.1 GCF_003259195.1 Paracoccus sediminilitoris | reverse complement strand
CCCATAGGGCATCCTTCCATTCCTTCGAAAGGATCACACCATCAAACCGTGGGATCAAACACCTAGCAATCCGTAAGACACGTTAGCCTTCCGTAGCTCCTTCAGGGGTCACGGGAGACGGTCTGGTTGGAAGCGCACCTCCTCCGCCACTTGCCCTCGCGAAAGCGTTCTCCCGATCCGGCTCCGGCAGGATTTTTCCGTTGTTTTCGAGGGTTATGCAGGTGGAGCTGAGCAATGGCCCCTGCGCCAGGAGGCCGGGGAGCGGTCTCTCAGGGCCAGTATTCTCCAAACCTCATGACTGCGCCAGTTTGGTGAATTTCTTATAAGCCCTTGTAAGATAGAAAGGAAATCCGGCGTCCGAAATTGCTTGGATTGGAGTCGCGTTTGCGTCTGCCGCGACCGGGTTCGGAAGTTCTCAGGCCATGGCCCTTTCCAACCTCTGCTTCCGACGCTCCCAATCGGGCTTCACCTTGTCGAGCAGCTCGAAGAAGGCAGCACCGTGATGAGGCTCCGCCACATGGCAGAGCTCGTGGGTGATCACGTAGTCGATGGCGTCGACCGGCGCCTGCACGAGGCGGCGGTTCAGGAGCAGGCGTCCGGCCGGCGACATGGACCCCCATCGCTGCCGGGTCTGGCGTACGATGAGACCTTTCGGCCTGAATGCCTCCGGATCCGGGAAGTGGCCGAGACAGAGCTCGATCCGCTCCGGAAACTTGATGTGTGCCGGTCCCGGTACCATGCCTCGACCAGCTCGCGCGTCACCTCCGGCCTGGTCGGCCGGTGTGTCTGCACAACGATGAAGCCGCGGATCAGCTTCACGCATTCCTGGACATGCGGGACGACCTTCAGCCGATACTGGCGCCTGAGGTAGAGATGGGTCTCACAGGCGACAAATCTGCGCTCCGGTGTTCTTGGAAGGAACTGCGCGAAGTATCGCTGCTGCCGCGTCACCCATGCCGCGCGCTTCCGCAGCTTGGCTTCTATGGCGTCGAGCGTCGCGTCCTCCAGGGCCGCGATCACCACCGAAGCATCCGGCTCGACGGCGATCTCTAGCGTTTTCCTCGGACGGCGGACGATCTCGTACCGGATCTCCTGCTCGCCGTACTGCAGGCAGTGCAGTTCCCGCATCATGCCGCGAACCGGGCCCGAGCAAGATCCATGATCTTGAGTTCGAGATCGTCGAGCACTTGCACGGGCAGGTCGACGCCCCTCTCGTCACGCAGAACGTCGAAGAAGTAGTCATCGATGGCATTGCGCAGTTTGTTCTGGGCCACTTCGTTCGACCAGATGTCGACGATCAGATGGGACTTGATGATGTCGATGATCTCCAAGGCGATGGATGCTGCTTCGTCGCCGGCCACCAGCTCATCGTCCTTGATCTTGAGCTGACCTTCTAGGACGCCGAATAACGCCTGTGCATCCTCATCGCCTCGGATGCTTTCGGGAACATCCCGGCTCCGATCCTTGCGTGCCACCTTGCTCGCGAGGTCCACGACGTTGTTCAGGTACTCGCGCTCGGAGAACTGTTTGTAGAACGTCGGGTCCTCATCCATCTCCTCGGTGATTGCCCGCCGGGTGGCGCTGGCGATGCGGTCCGCCCTCGAGGCTTCTGAGACGCCCGCCTCCTCGACGACCGCCTTCAGTGCATCAGGATCGTTGATGTTCACCACCTCGATGATGGTCTCGGCAGGCATCGCCACGACATGGTCATCGAGCAGCTTCTGGATCTTCGGCTCGAACTCGCGGACATCGACCGTCTCCTGGTAGCGGAGCTGGACCGACCGTTTGAGCTCGGAGAACTGCTTCCAGTCCCGCTTCAGGGAGTCGACCTTGGCCTCGTCGAAGACATCGAACAGCTTGTCCGACGAGAGCGATATATGCAGGCACCGGCTGAAAGCCTTGAGGCGCGCGTAGAACTCATGGCGAAGCCGAGGTAGCAGGCCTTTGGAAGGAGGCGGCGCATCTTGGCGGCGAATTGGCTGTGGCCGCCGTAGCGCCCCGTCTGAGTCCTGTGGCTCTCGTCCACCAGCACAAAAATATTCGGATCTTCGTCCGCCAGCTTGCTGTTCTTCAACGCCGTGTCGAACTTGTTGATGATCGTGGTGACCAGCGGAGCCTTGTCTTGGACGAGCTCCAGAAGGTGAGCCCCGCTCGTCGCGCGGATCGGCTCGAGATTACAGGACTTGAAGGTATCTTTGATCTGCTTGTCGAGATCATCGCGGTCCGTGACAATGATGATCCGCGGGTTCTCGATTCTGCGCTCTAAGGCGAGCGATCGCCCCAGCATCACCATCGTCAACGACTTGCCCGAGCCCTGCGTGTGCCAGATCACGCCGCCCTTGCGGGCGCCGCTGACATCGTACTGCTTGACCGTTTCCACCGCGCGCCGGATACCGAAAAACTGCTGATGGCGCGCAACCTTACGGACGCCGCCATCGAACACGGTGAAGCGGCGGATGAGATCGAGCAGCCGCTGGGGGCGGCAAAGCGCGAACACCGTCCGGTCCTGAGCCGTGACCGCGCGCTCGCCCTCGGCGGCCATCGCGTCGAAATAGGCGCGCGCGCCCGCGAAGTCGCCGGAGAAGATGGCACCTTTCTCCGGCGCGGTGAGCACGCGATTGGCGAAGGGCGCGATGGCCTCGTCGGTGTCTTCCTCGTCGCGCCACTCGGCCCAAAATTTCGGTTTCGTTGCGACCGTCGCATACCGCGCCGCATTCCGGTTCATGCCGATCAGCAGCTGGGCGAAGTGGAAAAGCTGCGGGATGTTGTCCTCGTTCTGGTAGCCGATCAGCTGACTGTCGGCCTTCTTCAGACTCTGGGTCGGCCGCTTGTTTTCGATCACCAGGATCGGGATGCCGTTCACGAACGCGACGATATCGCAGCGCTTGGTTTGGCTCGACGCGGTCCTCTCGACCGAGAACTCGGCAGTGACGTGGAAGACGTTGTTCTCCGGCCGCTCCCAATCGATGTATCGGAACGAGTAGCTCTTCGAGTCGCCGTCGATGGACTTCGTGATCGTCGTGCCAAGGGCGAGCGTGTCGTAGATGTCCTGGTTCGTTCCCCGCAGTCCCTTCAGACGGTCGGGCGTGGGTTTCAGCCGCCGCATCGCCTCGTGTGCATCTTCGAGGTCGAAGGCGTACTCTCTGCCGCGATGCGTAAATTGGTTGATGTGCATCAGCTGCTCGGCAAGAACATCGTCCAGCACGACGTTACGGAGGCGCCCGCCGCGGAGGCGGAGGGCCTCCTCCTGCGAGAGCGGCGTGAACCCGAGTGCGACTAGCAGCTGAAGTGCCGGGACCTGGGATTAGTGTTTCTCAGCGGCGATGAATGTCATTTTCCGGTCACCACGAATTGCTTGAAGTCCGCGACGACCTTTTCCGCCTGCTTCTGGGTGACACCACGCTTGCAGAACTGGGTGACGCGCTGATTATTGCCTGAGACCACATTGCGCTTGCTGCAGGTCACGTCGAACTTCCCGCCTGCTACCGGCGAGATCGAGTGCGAGAACTCGTGGGTCCTGCATATGCCGACTTCGCTGCCGGCGGTGTCGACCGTCCAGTGCCCAGGGTAGTTCAGCTTTTCAAGCGCTCGCCGCATTTCGAGAGCGCTGGTGTACCGCTGGACCGGATCAGGATGGACAGCCTTCAGGATGACGCGACGAACTGCTGCTGGGATGTGGCACCCGAAGTCCTTCGCCTGAAGCAGCTTCCCCGATGCTATGTCCTGTTCGTACTGCGGCGGGCCGATGCTGGCGCGAACTGCCCGCAGATGGTCCATGTGAATAAGCAACCGTGCGAGGGTCATGCCGACCTGGAAGATGTCCGAACTGACGCCGATGTTGCCCGTCGTAAAGACTTCTGGTGCACGGTGAAGAACGTAGGCGTTCGGGGCCGCTATCCCCGCACGTTCATGCTGTTCTGCCGCCAGGTGCTCGCGACCGACTTCAACGCGATGCACCGGGTCCAGCTCGGCGAAGCCCCGCAACTGCTGGAGGTGGGCGAGAGCGGCGAGTTCAAGCGCGGCACGCTCGGTGAGAGCAAGGAGAGCTACAAGGTCAAGACCTATGGCCGGGTGGTCGCGATCACCCGCCAGACCCTGATCAACGACGATCTCGACGCCTTCACCCGGATCCCGGCGATGTACGGCAACTCTATCGCCCAGCTGGAGTCGGACGTTGTCTGGGGGATCATCACCGCCAACCCGGCGATGGCCGACGGCAACGCGCTCTTCCACACCACCCACAAGAACCTCGCGGGCACCAGCACGGCGCTGGCGGTCGATGCAGTGGGAGCGGCCCGCGCCGCCATGGCCAAGCAGACCGGCCTCGACAAGAAGACGGTGCTGAACGTCCGCCCAGCCTTCCTGATCGTGCCCGCCTCGCTGGAACTGAAGGCCGAGCAGCTGGTCGCGCAGAACCTCGTGCCCGCCGCGACGTCCAGCGTCGTGCCGCAGTCGATCCGCTCGCTGGCGCCGATCAGCGAGCCCCGGCTCGACGCCGCCAGTGAGACGGCCTGGTATCTGGCGGCCAGCCCGAACCAGATCGACACGATCGAGTACGCCTATCTCGAGGGTCAGCAGGGCGCCTATATCGAGACGCGCAACGGCTTCGACGTCGACGGCGTTGAGATCAAGTGCCGCCTCGACTTCGGCGCCAAAGCCATCGACTGGCGCGGCCTCTACAAAAATCCGGGCGCGTAACGCACCCATCCTAAACGCTGAATACGGGCGGTCCTCACGGACCGCCTTTCGTCTTTCCACGAGGATCACGGCCATGAGAAACTTCGTCCAGCCCGGCAACACCATCACCCTGACCGCGCCCTATGCCGTCGCCTCCGGCGATTGCCTGCTCGTCGGCTCCATCTTCGGCATCGCGGCTAGCGCCGCCGCCATCGGCGAGCCCGTCGAGACGGCGCTCGTGGGCGTGTTCGACATCACCAAGGTCGGCTCGCAGGCCTGGACCGTCGGCGCCAAGGTCTATTGGGACGATACCAACAAGCGCTGCACCACGGTCGCGACCGACAACACGCTTGTAGGCACGGCCGTCGAGGCCGTGGCCAGCGGCGCGGGCGACACCATCGGTCGGGTGCGCCTGAACGCGAGCTTCTGATGAGCGCCTTCGCCGCCGCCGTCGGTGCGCTCTTCGCCGATCCCAACATCGGCCGGGACGCGGTCTACATCGCCGACGGCGGCGCGCCCGTGCTGGTGCGTGCCGTCGCCCGGCGCGCGGATGTCGTCTCCGACTTCGGGGATGCCCGGCTCTGGTCCGAGACCACCCGTATCGACCTGCTGGTCGCCGAGGTGGCGAATCCGCGCCCCGGCGACCGCATCGAGATCGATGGCGACGCCTTCCTCATTCAGGGCGAGCCTGCCCGCGACCGTGAGCGGCTGGTCTGGACCGTCGATCTGAGGCCCGCGTGCCGATGCCCTTGGCCCTCATGCCCAACCAGCGCTGGTCATTGGACCCTCGCCATGGTCACTCGGA
>NZ_QJPK01000055.1 GCF_003259195.1 Paracoccus sediminilitoris | reverse complement strand
CTCCGCAATAGCTCTCGCAGCAACAATCCTCTTCTGGCTCTGAAAATCAATGAGGCTGGAGCCTAGGAAAGGCGGACGAAAGACCAGTGCCAAACTTCGAATGTTTCAGCTAGATCGCGATGCGGTAGATGATGCCGTTCTGCCCTGGCGCGCGTCCGGCGCTATGGATGGCATAACCGCCTCGCCCCACTTCCTGATTCAGCCATCGATAGATCGCGTCAATATCGCCGCGAAATTTGCCCTCGGGAGCGACGAAGAACAGTCGCACCGGAAAGACGGCATCGTCTATTTTGGATTGCGGAACACTACGTCTGGACATGGTTGGAACATATGGAGAACGCGCCATGCTCAGTCAAGCGTTTCGGTGACTGTCAGATCAGACGCGCTTCCTCGGCGCTGTTCGAGTTGATCTGATCTTGCGCTGTCTTACATCCTGGAGCGCATCTCAACATGGCGCTATTCAAAGCAGTGCGTCTCACTGTATCTTTTGCACATGAGTCGCGCTTCAGTCATTTCAAGCATCATTTTCGCGCAGCTTCGCGTACTGATGGTGCTTGTCTCGGTCATGCTGATCTCAGGTTCGGCGGGAGCATCGAGTGTACAGCACGACACCCGCAGCGTCCTTTCGAGCCATTCCGATCAGGCGGTTCTTTCCACGACAGAGTGGCGCCTCGTTCGGCTACCCGATCTGCGGCTGGCTCCGGAGGGTGGGGGTGGTTGTCTTAACCCTCAGGCTTCATGGCCTGAACCACCTTGCGACCCCAAGTGCGTGGGCTTTGGCCCGACGGGCAGCGATGTCACGGTGTTGGCGCCGGATCGGCACTGGTCCGCCCGCGCTCCCCCCACGATTGCCTGACGTCATCGGATCTCGCCCTTCCTAAGACGACACCCGTCCTGATGCGGACGAGGTCCATGTTTGGCGTGCCCAACCGGCGCGCCTTCTTTAGGCAATCATGGAAATCATCATGCTGAACAATATCGGCCTCCCGGGGCTGCTCCTTATCGTCGTCGTCGCGCTCGTACTCTTTGGCAAGGGCAAGATAAGCTTCGTCATGGGCGAGGTCGGCTCTGGATTGACCGCCTTCAAGAAAGGTCTGCGCGAGGCGGACCTGGCAGAATCCACCAGCGGTTCTGTGGCTTCCAACCTCGACACGCCGTCCCGCACTGACAAGCATTCGACGGAGTCGCGGACATGACGGAGCAAGACAAAGCTAACGCAGTGATCATGCAAGATGACCGAACCGCAGACATCTTGACCAGCACAGCATCAGATCACCCCTCGCAGGTGCGTCAGGTGCTGACCCACTGGATCCTCTTTATCGGCGGTCTGACAGTTCTTCTTGGGCTTGCGGCTTATTTGACCTAGTAGTTGCGAAAGAAGGGAGCGGATTATTTCCGCTCCCCGTTGTCGACGGTGTGAAGGCGTCGGCCGCACGGATCGGACCGCAAGGTTCGGTCCACTGCCGCGACGCGGAGGGGCGAAGGTGTCGGGGCGGTCGCTATGCAGCCGCCACGATCAGGATCTGCGATCAGGGTTTGGGATTGGACTTGGGTTTAGCGCCTGCCGGAGCCGACGCTTGAGGCCTGGATCCGCTTTGCAGCAGGCGCTCACCGAAGGCCTGGCACGCTTCGAAGACGCTTTTGCCGTCGTCGATGGTCCGGACCAGATCGCGTTCCTTCGAAGGGCTGGTGGTATAGAGGCGGGCCGGACCCGACCGTTGATGCGCGACGATCAGGGCGCAAAGCGGTGCCACTGCCAGCATAAAGGCGTGAACCTTTGCTGCCGTGATGCCAAGGACCGGCCCGGCGATCGCGGCATTCGCTTTGGCAATGGGCTCGGCCGTGCCATCGCTTACCGCGCCGGCAGTGATGTCGACAAGGATCAGCCCGGCAGGCACGATGCCAAGCCAGAAGCTGCGTGTCCTGGTGATCAGGATCGGGGCGATCGTCTTGATGCTGTTCATAGCGATCTCCATGAAAAAGGCCGCCCGAAAGGGCGGCCGAGATGAATTGGATGGGGTAGAACTGGTGTCAGTCGCCGGAAGCGTAGAGCAAGGCGATGTCACGGTGATGCAAAGCGCACTCAGGATCCTCGCGCACAAGGATTGCAGCCTTGGCCTCGAGGATGACATCACAGCCGTTTTCGAAGCTGTATTGCCGCTCGCCATTCGGCAGAACGCTCTGCACCGGGACCTCGTCCATCGGTCGTTCGCCTTGAGGCGCGGGATCTGCACAGCCGGACAGGAGTGCAAAAAATGGCAGTATCAGCAGGGCCGGTTTCATCATGAACCTCTTGGATCGCTATCTGACCCAACTTGCGCGGCCAAGGTTCAGTTTCCTTCGAGCCATTTTGGAACATTGAAGCCGGGGCAGGCCTTGGCCGCGTATTGATTGTGGCCGCTGACCCGCTCGATGGCGGTTCGAGTCCCGATCGCATCGATCATCTGGCGCAGGGTGATGTCCTGCTGCGCGGTGTAATTTGCCGTGAATGGATCGGTCTTGGCCGAGCCGTATCCGCCGAGCAAACAGATCCTGATCGTGCCCGAGTTGTGGCCGATCGTATGGGCGCTGATATCGACCTCGGGGCGGCCCGGCAGCACCTTGCCATCGCGATCAATGACCCAGTGATAGCCGATGTCGCGCCAGCCTTTGGCGCGGTGCCAGCTGCGGATCTAGGAGACCTTCTCGGCGACCGGTCGTCCAGCCATCCAATCGGCGCGGGTCGCGCTGCAGTGAATGATGATCTCGTGCACGGGATGGCCCGCACTGCCCTGGCGGATCACCGGCCCGTTTGCCGGTCGCGGGGCAGGGGCCAGTGGCGTGCTCGCCGGCTTTCCACCAGCAGCCAGCCAGGCCTGTGCTCCGGCCTTGGTGTCATTGCCGAACCAGCCGTCGGCACCGCTTCGGCCCAACTCATAGCCAAGGGCAGTCAGTCCGGCCTGGATCGACCGGATCGCGTCTTTCGACATGTCGTTTCTCCATGAAAAAGCCCCGCACGATGGCGGGGCTGGGGGTTGAACAGTGCTCCTTGGCGGATTTTGTCGAGGCTGTGCCGGCTGCGCGGTATGACTACGCAGCTGGAATGGCGGCCCTGTACTGTGAGGGTATCGGGGTCGACCTGCGCTCAGGCCTATCCGTCCGGCTAGCTTGTCAGCGGCTCTTGCCAAGACCCAAGATCAGGCATGAGCAACGGAAAATCTGACAACACTCAAAGCGTCACCATCATCAGGCCGATCGCGGATTTTTCGAAAGACCGGCGGTTTGCCTACCAGGGCCGATGGTGGCGCTGCAAAAGCATTCGCATTGTCGGGGCCGGCAAGCTTGAGCTGGTGTTGTGTGATCCCAGACCTGTCGAGAGCGACGATTAAGGAGTGAACTCCGCTCATCCCGGCTTTCTCAGCAGCATGAAGGCCACGGGGCGGGTTGCGTCATAGACGGCGCGGCCGGCGCAGTCGAACTCGAGGCTCAGATAGACGGTGACCCGCCCCGGGGCGACCTGGGGCGGGACGTCCATGCGCAGGCGCAGCGGTGTCTCGTTGCCGCCCACTTGGCGGGCGGGCTTCTGCGCGAGCCCGGCGCTGGCGATATTGGCCTCGTCGGTAAAGATCGCCGTGCGGCTGATCAGCGTGCAGGCGGCGCCGGTGCGGGTGCGGGTGCGGCGCACCACCGGGCTCAGGGTGATCGGATCGCCCTGGTAGACCGGCTCGCGGACATGGCTGAGCCCCGCCACCTCGTGGATGACCCGGTCCTCGCCCGTGGCCGCCATCACGTCCTGCGAGAGCTGGTCGAGCTTTTCGGAGACCTCGGCCAGCCGCGTTCGGCCACCCTCTCGACCATCCGCGCGAAGGTGCGGGCCAGGTGCTCGGGCAGTCGGGCCCGATGGACCTCGGCGGCACCATCCTGGAACCCGAGCCGCTCCGAATAGACCGGAGCGACGGCACTGAAGTGCAGCACCTTGCTGATCGTGCCATCCGGTGCCCGCTTCCAGATGCCGGGCGAAAGCCCCGACCCCTCGCGAGGCACAAAGAACCCGGCCCGCTTGCGATGGCGCCTGCGCGACGCCGCCGTGGTGTTGGTCGTGGTATCGCGCTGCGCCTGAACCGCCGACAGCGCCTGGTTGCGTTCGCCGGTCTGCCAGTTGCCATAGGCGTTCAGCTTGGCCCCCTCCGCAGGGATGGCCGACTGGATGATGCCGTCATAGGCCAGCCGCGAGGACAGCAGTGCCTCGAGCTCCGTCTGGCCACGCGCGCCGCCCAGCTCCTGCATCTTCAGGTAATGCCGCCGTCCGACCGTTGGACGTTCCATGACCAAGGCTTCCAGGCTGTTCGGCTTGGCACGCCACACCATGAAGGCGTTCTTGGTGAACCGCGTGGGCCGGTCGCAGACCGCGTCCATCCGGGTCTGCGCATGCGTCAGGACATCGCCAGCCGTGTCGTTCAAGGCCTATGCCGCTGCCTGTCGCGCGTCCTTGTCCGCCAACTGGCGCAGGTTCCGCTGCAGATCGGCGTCGTCCAGCGTGATGGAAAGCACGGCATTTCCCCCGTCTGCGATCAATCGGATAGAGCTATCGCCTCTGCGCCTCGATAGAAAACTGTCGCCACGTCACGGCAAAATTAACCAAATAGACTACTGGGGCAGCACTCGGCTAAGTGCGAATGGTTAAATTTTTGATTGGCTTTTTCAGGGAGTGGCAAGTTATGCCCCGAATGGTGTTGACCGACTTTCAATCGCTTCAAGCAATTGTCGTGGAATTTGAACTCGACGCTGAGCTATCAGTCTCCGAATGCTTTGATTACTCTACCTGCGTCATCATTACGTCGGACGGCCAAGAGCGGTCCCTGTTTGTCGTCGAGTCCAAGTTCCACGTCGAGGAACTATGGCGCATAGCGCGGTAGTCTTACTGGCCAGTCAGACAGCGAACATGCTGCGCAATGCCGCAAATTTGGCCAACGAGCATTCGCTTTCCTCCTGTGGCATGTCGTCGATAGCAGGTCGTGTGATCCCCGCGCGCCGTATTGTGTTGAGATCTTGATCTGAGTACCTCTGTCACTTGCACAACATGCAACGTACCGGAGGACGTAAAGTCTTGCGCATTATCATCTTGACCACCATGCCGGGCGGCGAAGCGGTCGTGGTGGCATTTAATGCCGAAACCAAGTTCGAGATTTATTCTGGCGCTGAGGGCGCATGCACCTTGGTTCTGTCTCTGGCTGGGGTGCAGCGCATTCTGCATGTCCAAGAAACGTCTGGAGAGATCCTGAAAGCGAGGGACGAAGCATTGTCCCAGACGGGCTAATCTCAGGGTGGGATCCGATGGCCGAAGTGTAGACCTTGGCGAATGCTGCCTGGGATCAAATCAGCGGATATATGCCTGCTCAGTCATCACTTTTTGCAGCCCTTGGGAACCTGCACATTCTCCACGTCATTTGTATCGACTTAACCAAGATGACGATTGACGGAGGCGTCCCATGCGCGGCGATTTCACGGATGAGGAACTACGGCTTATTCAACATGCCTTGCGTTCCTACCAGCATAACACCGGCTATCATGCCCTGATTTCGAAAGTTGAGATGATGGTCGAGCGTTCAGTGTTTGGGTATGGTCCACAACTTCCCTTTGAACTGCTCAAAGAGAGAACGACGCGCCTGTCCTGAGACGACAAACACCCGTTAAAGAAGCCAGCAATCTTCGAAGCGTCAGATGCTGCCCGCGTGGGACAAGCTGCTTCATTCGGGCCATGGCCTTCTCTTTATCGCCAGCTGATGTTCTCTTGACCTGAGCCCCGCATTCTCCTCCGGTTTGAGATAGAATCCGCTTCAAACCGAGGAGACGGA
>NZ_QJPK01000054.1 GCF_003259195.1 Paracoccus sediminilitoris | reverse complement strand
TGGACATCAGAGCCAGACAGATTCATCCTCGACCCGATCCACCAGATGCCGGGACTGAACACCTAGGGCGACATCAGGCATTGAGCGTGTTGTCATCTGAAACAGCACACCTCCCGCAACCTGCAGGATGCGTTTAGGACGCGTCGGTGCAGAGTGTGGGCGGGACGTCATGGCTTAAGCGCCGATGAAGTCTTTGACGAACGGTGTCGCGGGGCGCGCGCGGATGTCCTGAGGCTTACCGATCTGTTCGATGCAGCCCATGGACATGACGACGACCAGATCGGCCAGCTCCATCGCCTCGTCCTGATCATGGGTGACGAAGACCGAGGTCAGGCCGGTTTCGTCATGGATGTCGCGCAGGCCCTGACGCAGTTCCTTGCGGACCTTGGCGTCCAACGCGCCGAAGGGCTCATCCAGAAGCAGCATCCGCGGCTCGATCGCCAAGGCGCGGGCCAGGGCCACCCGCTGGCGCTGACCGCCGGACAGCTGGGTTGGATAGCGGTCGGCGATCTGGGGCAGTTGGATCAGGTCCAGAAGCTGCAGGACCCGGCGATCGATCTCGGCCTTGGGCGGGCGGCTGGCGCGCGGGCGGGCGCGCAAACCATAGGCGATGTTTTCGAACACTGTCATGTGGCGGAACAGGGCATAGCTTTGGAAAACGAAGCCCGCGCGGCGGTCCTGCACCGACAGGCCCGTGGTGTCCTGGCCGTTGAACATGACACGCCCCGAGGTCGGAAACTCCAGGCCGCCCAGGATGCGCAGAACTGTGGTCTTCCCTGAGCCCGACGGTCCCAGCAGTGCCACCAGCGCCCCCGAGGGGATGGACAGCGACACGGGGTGCAACGCGGTAGTGGTGCCAAATTCCTTGGCGATCTCATCGATTTGAATATGCATCTCAGGCCCCTCTCTAGTGGCGGCGGACTGCGGCAAGCTGGTCGGCATGACGCAGTTCCAGCGCAGTTTTCAGGAGTAGTGTCAGAAGCGCCAACCCGGTCAGCAGCGCCGCCATGGAAAAGGCCGCGACCGACAGGTATTCGTTATAGAACATCTCGATCGTGATCGGCATGGTCGCGGTCTGGCCGCGGATCTTGCCCGACACGACGGCGACCGCGCCAAACTCACCCATCGCGCGGGCGGTGCACAGAAGCGTGCCATAGAGCAGCGCCCACCGGATGTTGGGCAGTGTCACCGTGCGGAACACCCGCCAACCGGATGCACCAAGCGTCAGCGCGGCCTCCTCCTCGGCGCGCCCCTGTTCGATCATCACGGGGATCAGCTCACGCGCGACGAAGGGGAAGGTCACGAAGACCGTGGCCAGCACGATGCCCGGCACGGCAAAGACAATCGGGTATCCGCTGGCCACCAGCCATCCGCCGATGGCCGAATTCGCCCCGAACAGCAAAACGATACACAGGCCCGCCACGACCGGGCTGACACTGAACGGCAGGTCGATCAGTGTGATCAGGAAGGCCTTGCCGCGAAAGTCGAACTTGGTGATGAACCATGCGGCGGCGATGCCGAAGACCGCATTCAGTGGCACGGCGATGGCGGTGATCAGCAGGGTCAGGCGGATCGCGGATTGCGCGTCCCGGCTGGCCAAGCTTGCGACCGCGGCGGCCCAGCCCTGCGACAGGGCCTCGGCAAAGACGATGACCAAAGGTGCACCGACCAGCAGGGCCAGACCACCGATTGCAACCGCGATCAGCGCCCAACGGGCGGCAGGTGATTCATCGGTGGCGGACCGGAAGCGGGTGGAAGTGGCCGGTTTATGAAGTGCGGCGTCAAACATGACCGATCCTCCGGCGCGACCAGATCTGGATGAGATTGATCGCCAGCAGCATGGTGAAGCTGATGGCCAGCATCGCCAGACCGATGGCGGCGGCGGCGCCGTAATTGTATTCCTCCAGCTGGATCACGATCAGCAGGGGGGCAATTTCCGTGCGCAGCGGGATGTTGCCCGCGATGAAGATGACCGATCCGTATTCGCCCACCGCCCGGGCCAGCGACAGCGCAAAGCCGGTCAGGGCGGCGGGCATCAGCATCGGCGCGATGACATGGCGCAGCGTATGCCACCGCGACGCGCCCAAGGTGGCGGAGGCTTCCTCGACCTCGGCTTCGATCTCTTCGATCACGGGCTGAACGGTACGGGTGACGAAGGGCAGGCCCACGAAGACCAGCGCCAGCCAGATGCCCCATTGGGTATAGGCGATGCGCCAGCCGAGATCGTCCACCAGCCCGCCCAAGACGCCGTTCGGTGCGTAAAGCGCGGTCAGCGCGATGCCGGCAACGGCGGTCGGCAAGGCAAAGGGTAGATCGACGGCGGCATCGACAATGCGCCGCCCCGCAAAGCGATAGCGCACCAGCACCCAGGCCACGATCACCCCAAAGACCAAGTTGAAGCAGGCCGCCAGGAAGGACAGCCGGAAGGACAGCCATAGCGCCGCCCAGACCCGCTCGCGGTTGATCGTGTCCCACAGGGCCGCCGGGCCAAAGGCGGCGCCCTTCCACAGCAGCGCGCCAATGGGCAGGAACACCACCAGTGTCAGCATGAAGAGGGTGATCCCGGCCGAGAGGCCGAGACCGGGCATTGCCGTGCGTTGGACAAGAGGGCTGCTCATGGCGCCACGTAGATCTGATCGAAGATGCCGCCGTCTCCGAAATGCTCGGGCTGCAACTTGGCCCACCCACCCAGCTCGTCGATGCTGACCAACTGCAGGTCGGGGAAGCGGGCAACGTCTTCCGGATCGGCCGCACTGTCGTCCCAGGCACGATAGTAGTGCTTGAAGGCCATCGCCTGAGCTTCGGGGGTATAGAGGTAATCCAGGTAAGCCGATGCCAGAGCACGCTGTTCGTCATTGGCGATGTTGCCCTCGACCAGAGCCACGGGAGGCTCGGCCAGGATCGAGAGGCTGGGGACGACGATATCGAACTGATCCTCGCCCAGTTCGGCCAGCGCCAGATAGGCCTCGTTCTCCCACGCCAGCAGCACGTCCCCGATGCCGCGCTGCGCGAAGGTGGTGGTCGACCCACGTGCGCCGGTGTCGAGGACAGGCACATTGGCAAAGATCTGGCCCACGAACTCGGCGGGGTCCCGGTCGTTTTTCTCGGCCCAGGCCCAGGCTGCCAGATAGTTCCAGCGCGCCCCACCCGACGTCTTGGGATTGGGTGTGATCACCTCGACACCCTCGGCGGTCAGGTCGCCCCAGTCTTGTATGCCCTTGGGATTGCCGTCACGCACCAGGAACACGATGGTCGATGTATAGGGGCTCGAATTGTGTGGCAGCTTGGACTGCCAGTCCTCGGGCAATTTGCCAGAGGCGGCAATCTGATCAACGTCGCTGGCCAAAGCCAAGGTCACCACCTGGGCATTCAGGCCGTCGATGACCGAGCGCGCCTGCGCACCCGATCCGCCATGGCTGGTCTCGATCTGGGGAGCGTCGTTCCCCTGGGCCTGCCAATGGGCGGCAAAGGCCTCGTTGAACTCGCGATACAGCTCTCGGGTGGGGTCATAGCTGACATTCAGCAGGCTTTCGGCATGGGCAGCGGGCGCAAGGACGGCGATCGCAAAAGCGGCGGGACGCAGGAACATGGGGAAACTCCGTTATGACGTTCAGATGCCGGTAGGGGTCAGGCGGCCGACAGGCCAGCCGGTCAGCGTGCCACGTCCGGTCTGGATGGTGACCCGACCGTCGAGCGTGGTGGTCAATGCGGGACCCTGAGCAGAAGAGCGTCCGCCAGTGTGGATGGTGATGATGGTCATGGCCTGTCCTTTCTGATGATCTGGGTCTGGTCAAAGAGTGCGGGCGGGCAGCGGCTGGATGCGGGCATCCCACAGCCGGGCGTCGCGCCCGGCCAGCAGTTCGGCCGCGGCGCCATGGGGATCACGGCTCAGCGCGACCAAGGCCGCGCCATTCAGGCGATGCGGGCGGCCGGTGCGGCGGTCGATCAGCGTCACGGCGCACAGCACCGGACGGCCTTGGGTCAGGGGGTGGGTCGAGGTCATCGGATCATCCCTTTCGGTTCGGGCCGGGTGTGGCGCTACGATACCTTAATAACGACAGGGATACTCGTTTTTAGCAATGGAAATAAATCGGCTGATTTAGTCGTCTAAAGAGAAAAATGTTCTCCGCGCTGCTGTCTGATCGGTCATAGGCCATGCGCCCTGCCCCCAAGGCGCTGTGGTGTCAGGTTATGCAAAACTTGCAGTCCTGACTGTCAGATGCCGTGGGACGGGCCCGTGATCAGGTGCCGGTGACCTGTGCCGCAACTGCCTCGGAACCCAGCATGTCCGCCAGGCTCAGCGATTCGATCAGGATCAGATAGGACCAGAACACTTCGGAGAACACGCGACGCAAGCGGCAGCTGGCCTCGTCGGTGCAGTCCTCGCAGCGCTGATAGGCGCGCCGTGAGAGGCAGGGCAAGGGTGCGATGGGCCCGTCGATCAGCCGCAGCAGCTCCGAGATCGACACGTCCTCGGGGCGCTTGATCAGCGTGTATCCTCCCGATCGTCCGCGGATCGAGGCCACGACACCGGCATTACGCACCTCCAGCAGGATCTGCTCCAGGAACCGCTTGGGGGTGCCCGACCGCTTGGCGATGGCTTCAATCGTCAGGGGCTCGGGACGCGGGCTTCGCGCCTCGTCGCCGAGAACCAGCAGGGCCTTCAGCGCGTATTTCATCTTTTGCGTGATCATGGCGCGGCCCCCGAATGCGTTGTTGTCCGCCGGATATAAGGCAATTCCGCGCGGCGCAAAAGAAAAGACGACCAAGAGTCGGGGTTTTTACACGCGCTTGCTGCACATCAGTCGCTGGCGAGTTCTATAATAACGACAAACACGCTAGACATTATATTCTATTGCGGCATGCTGCGGGAGAAAGGAATCGCCTGATGACCCAAAACCCGCCTTTGGACCTGATCGACCGCAAGATCGTCGCGGCGCTGATGGCAGACGCCACCATCCCCATCGCCCAGATCGCCGACAAGGTCGGCCTGTCCCAGACCCCCTGCTGGAAGCGCATTCAGAAGCTTGAGGCCAATGGCGTGCTGACAGGCCGCGTGGCGCTGGCCGATCCGGCGATGCTGGGATTTGGCCTGACCGTCTTCGTCGGCATCGAGGCGCCGGACCACGGCACGGACTGGCGCGCGGCCTTTGCCCGCGCCATCGACGCCCTGCCCGAGGTCATGGAAGCTTGGCGGATGGCAGGCGATATCGACTTTCTGCTGCGCGTTGCGGTGCCAGACATGGCCGCCTATGACCGCTTCTACAAGGCGTTGACCGACACCGTGGCGATCAAGAGCGTCACATCGCAGTTCGCGATGGAACGGCTACGTCACACGACCGCCTATCCCGTTAACACCCGCGACCGATAGAACCCTGTTCCCTTTTCAAGGTGATCTTTGGAATCGTAATACACGACCATCATTGTAGTTTTATGCGAGATAAAAGGAGACATCCGATGACCAAGACACTGATCGTCCCCGGCCTCGACGGCTCTCCTGCGCCGCACTGGCAGGATTGGTGGGCGCGTACCGACCCGAATGCGATGATGCTGGACATGGGTGACACAAGCCGTCCCGTTCGCGAAGTTTGGGAAGCTGCGCTGGCTGTCCATATTTTCACCTATCCAAACAGCATTCTGGTCGGCCATTCGCTTGGCGCGGTGACCATCGCGCATCTCCTCGCCCGATGGCCGGGGCTGCCGGTCCGTGCGGCCTTGCTGGTCGCCCCTGCCGATCCGGCAACATCTGAGAGGACGCGCGGCTTCGGCACCCTGCCCCGTGAACATTTCGACGTGCCCACGACGGTGGTGGCCAGCCGCAACGACCCGTGGATGGCCTTCGATCACAGTCGCCAGTTGGCCGACAGTTGGGGCGCGGAACTGCACGACATCGGCCATGCGGGTCATGTCAACGCGGCATCGGGTTTTGGCCCATGGACGATAGGAAAAGCACTGCGCGACGACCTGCTGGCGCGCACCGCGCGGCCCGGGGTCCTGCGCCGTCTGCTCGGCGCACGCGCCTCGCCGATGGCGCAGCCCACCCGACGGCTGGCCTGATTTCCCCCGTTAAGAACGGAGTTTCCCATGTTCGACATCCAGACCAAAGCCTATCTGCGCCGTACCAATCCCCGCGACACCGACTGCTCTGACCGCATCGTTTTGACGCTGACCATCGTCAGCCTGGTCCTATGGACGGGACTGCTGATCGCCGCCCTCTAGCACACCCACCGCCCCCGCAACCAAGCAAAGGAGCTTGCCATGAAGACCATCCCCCTGGCCGACACGTCTGCGCCCCATGCGGCCCATCTGCCGCATGTCGTCATCATCGGCGGCGGCGCCAGCGGCGTCCTGCTGGCCGCCCATCTGCTGCGCGATCCCGACGCCCCCCTGCGCGTCACCGTGATCGAGGGGCAGTACATGCTGGGCTGCGGCGTGGCCTATT
>NZ_QJPK01000053.1 GCF_003259195.1 Paracoccus sediminilitoris | reverse complement strand
CC
The DNA here is from genome assembly GCF_003259195.1 of Paracoccus sediminilitoris. Lineage (GTDB taxonomy): Bacteria > Pseudomonadota > Alphaproteobacteria > Rhodobacterales > Rhodobacteraceae > Paracoccus > Paracoccus sediminilitoris. The sequence continues at coordinate 6,570 of NZ_QJPK01000053.1, read as the reverse complement.
ATAGGGCATCCTTCCATTCCTTCGAAAGGATCACACCATCAAACCGTGGGATCAAACACCTAGCCTAGTGCAGTACCGTAGCACAGCCGTAACGTCAGCAGTTTATCCGCCTAAATCAACGCATGACGAATGGTTGGTGACTGACGCAGCCCAGATAACAGATTGTAGGCTTTTGGCGAAAGCTCCTTTCAAGCCCCTTCGTCCAAGCCGCATATCTCCAAGATTGTCAGCATGTAGATTTTGACCATGTCGATATAGTCGACGATGTCTACACGCTCGTCCGGCATGATGTGCATCGCCCGCCGCAGCCGCAGACAATGCCCTCCATGCCGCCCAGTTCATAGAGATGCCCCGCGTCGCTGCCATAGAAAAGTGTGGGTGTGATCGCTCCGGTTGGCTGCTCCTCGCCGCGCACGTCGCGATAGGCCGAGTTGATGGCGGCGACGATGGCGCTGTCGCGCCGGACCTCGAAGGGCGGCATCAGTGACAGGCCCTTCTCTTCCATTGTGTCCATTGAAATCAATTTCGTCTTCAGGCCAGGAAAACGGTCGCGCAGGGTGGTTAACTTGGACTCCATATCGGCTAAGACGGCCTTCACGGGTCTGGCCCGGCGCATAGCGTGCCGAACCTTTCAACGTGCCGAAATCGGCCACCTGAGGGAGGCGCCACTCTTCAAAGTCACGGCCAAGCGCTGCGCGGAACGTGCCGACATGACAGCGGTTTACGCGCTGATCTGGGCCATCGCACCGAGGTAGAGCAGCCTGCGCCGGTATCGATTACCGGCTTTGGATATTCGTCCGAGCTTTTCCTTCCCGCCGCTGGAATGTGCTCGCGGCGTGAGGCCGAGCCATGCTGCGTCGTCTCGCGCAGTGCGGAAAGCGGCCACGTCGGGGGTGGTGGCTGCGAATGCGCTGGACGAGATCGCCCCCACCCCTGGCACCGTTGTCAGACGCCGTGCCAGTTCATCTTGGCACTGCATCTTGCCGATCCGCGCAGTAACCTCCCCAATCCGGGCTTGTGTGTCACACAACTGGCCGGCCAACATGTCAAGCGCCGGGATCGCCGCAGTGGGCACATCGCGGGCCGCCTCCAGTAGCCGATCAACATTATGAATACCCCTTGCAACGACGACCCCGAACTCACCTAGGTGCACGCGGATGAAGTGGCAGGAGGACCGCAAGGTCGAGTGGCATTGCATCGCGCCAGGCAAGCCTATGCGAGACACGGGCTCGTTGAGCCCTTCAATGGCCGGATGCGCGATGAACTCTTGAACGAACACCTCTTCGACATCTTGCGCCATGCCCTCAATTTAGTGGCAGCATGGCGCGATGACTTCAACCACCACTGCCCGCACTCAAGCCTCGCTGGCCTGACACCGCAGGAATATGCTATCCGGTCAAACGAAGACCAAAACCAGAACAGAGCTGACTTATAAATGAGGACCCTCTGCGGAGCAGGTCATAGGGCGCAGGGGGCTCTAGATTTGGAGCTACGCGGTCGACTGCTGGATCTGGCGAATGAACATCGTCGGTTTGGCTATCGGCAGCCCTTCGTGGTGCTGCGGCGCAAGGGCGAGCCCTCGGGGATCAACCGGATCTATCGGCTTTACCGCCAGGAAGGGCTAACGGCCTTGATCGAGCGCCGCGTAAAGCCCGAGATGATTGTCAGCGACAACGGGACCGAACTGTCCAGTGACGCGATCCTGCGTTGGTGCTCCGAGAACCGAACCGAATGACACGACATCGCGCCCGAAAAACCCATGCAGAACGGCGTCGTAGATATTTTCAACGGACGGATGCGCGACGAGTTGCTCAACGAGACCATGTTCTGCAACTTGGCACATGCCCGCGTCGTGGTCGCGGCTTGGGCCGCAGAAAACAGCACCGAGCGGCTCCATTCAGCTTTGGATTACCAGTCCCCAGCTGACTATGCGCGGACCCTGACCACCGCAATCGCCCGACCCGCAACGCGAGATGAAAGCTCCGCGCGTCGGGCGATTGCTTAACCTGCGCCGATCGGCGCAAACACCAACCGGACTCAAGTTGAAGCTGGATGAAAGGTCCGTGGCAGGACACGCTTCACGGGGGGCAGGATGCTGCGGCTTTCGCAGCCGAGTCTGATTTTGGTCGCCTGGCATCAGGCCAGACAGAAGCCTTTCACCATGCCCAGGCATTCGAGGGTTTACGACGCACAAGCCGCCCCCCACCAAGTCCCAACCGCGACGATCAGTCGACCAAGTCCGAAAATAGGCCGGGCGACATGTCCTTCCAAAAGGCGCGAATACGCGCCGCATTCAGGGGCGACATCCAACCATGGCGTTCAAAATCTGCGCGCGCCGCCCCTTCTGTCAGCTGCGACAGAAACAGCCGCCGGTCGGCGTCGCGCTGCGTCGGAGTGCGCGACTTGATCACGTTCAGAATGCGCCGCAGGCGTTCGGCTTGCGGGCTGGGCGTTGCGGGAGCGGCTTCCGTGCCGAAGCCGCCTTCCAGCGCCGCGCTCAGATAGCCGACCTTGCTGACCACGTTCTTGCGAGCCTCGACATAATCCAGCCTCGACTGGACCTGCCCTTCGCCATGTTCGCTCATCCATTGCCGGGCCAGCCGGTCGCTGACACCGAGCGCGCGCAACCGCGCATAGACCCCGCCAGACATCGCGCCTTCGGCATCGTCGACATCAAGCACCGCCAGCTGCGGGTTCTCGCGGATCAGGAAGCGCAGATGCGTGACCGCCCTGCCCTGTTTCTTGGTTTCGGGCGTCAGGATGATGTTGCTGGTCTTGTTCACCTCGGCCACCGCAGGTTTGATGATCTTGGCGTTCAGCTGCTTGAAGACCTCGTAATAGGACGACCCCTCGACCCCCATCAGGCGGCGGAACAGGTCCAGATCCCACCAGCCGGTCGAACCGGTCCGCACGAAACGATAGCAGTTCTCGTAAAGCGCCAGCGCATGCCCCGACGTGAAGCGCCGCTGCATGTTCAGGTTGATCAGCGCAAAGACCTTGGGGTCGTGCAGCTTTTCCGCCAGGGCGGGCGAATAGGCATATTCGCAGATCCCGCCTTTCAGCTTGGCATAGCTCAGCAGGCTCGACACCCCCCATTCCTGGCGGCCCTTCTCGTCCAACATGTCCCATTCCGCGACCGTCTCGACCAGTCCGCGCAGCGACTGCTTCAGCGTCTCCATATCGTTGCTGTTATATCCGATCATCAGCGCCAAGGTCCGTGCGTCGATCTCGTGGCTGGGCCGCGACATCAGCGTGTCATAGGCATTCAGCAGCAGCACGTTCGACAGCTTGCGCTGCAGCAGCGTCAGCTTGCCCGAGACATGGATCGCGGCGACATGCTTCTTGACGGCGCCGCGGCGCAAGGCGCCTGACAATTGCTCGCGCGGTATGTCGTCCATCTGCTTTCCCTGTTTTCCAGGCATGATGGCGCAAAGGGAACCCGTCCGCAATAACGATCCGGGCACCCTAACCGGGGGCGTCAGACGTCCCGGAAACGGGTTCCTTTGGCATCCACTAGCCTGGAAAGGTGCCCTTTTCCGGGATTTTGCATGCGAGATCGGGCAAGGAAATCGTGGTTAACCGGGCATTTCGCCTTCATCCCGCAAAGAAGTGCCCTTCTTCCTGCGAATCGGCACCCTTTACCCTGTGTTCGGGTACCCTTCATCCCGTGTCTGGGCACCGTTCGTCCCGTTTCCGGGCACCCTGTTTGATATAAGATATTGATTTTGATAAAAACTATTCTTCCAAAGATTCTAAAGATCTTAAAACAGATACAAGCTTTATGCTGTCCTTATCCAATTTTCACAGTAAGGCCAAATGCGGGTTTCGCAGCGAAACCGCGGCTGCGTATTTCCCAAGTCCACCGGGATGTGCCATAGAGAAACCGACAAACCTCGGAACATGATACATCGCGACAGGACCAAGATGTCAGGCAAAGAGCCGCTTCCCCCCTATTTCAACATCGATCCCGCCCGTGCCGCCGCACGCCTCTCCGAACCGATCGGCACCGCCAGATTCGCGAAGGCCGCGGCCTTCGCTGCCCGTGGCCGTCAGGACCTGGCCGAACGTGGCTATGCCCCCGACGGGCGCAAGCGCCTTCGGCGGTTCTCCACCTGGGAGGTCTGCCGGTACCTGATCCCCGTGGCAACCGCGCATTTCCGCCGCGTGCTTCGAAGCCATCCCCACCTGCCGCAGGGTGTGGGGGAAGGCAATTCCAAATGGTTCACCCTCGAGGACGTGCTGCGCTTGCGCGACCATTTCGCGACCGAGGGCGCGGCTGATCGCGAATATCGCCCCTGGCGCCCCGAGGGTCTGCCCGCAAAGGTTCTGGCGGTGGCCAATTTCAAGGGCGGCGTCGGCAAGACCTCGACCGCGGCGCATCTGGCCATGTCGGCGGCGCTGGACGGCTACAAGGTTCTGGTGATCGATCTGGACAGCCAAGGCAGCATGACCTCGATCATGGGGGGGCAAGTCGCGGATGAGTGGTCGACCGCCTTCCCGCTGCTGGCCAAGGACTATGCCCTGGCCCTTCAGGCCGAGAACCGTGTCCGCGAGGCTGCGGGCAAGCCCCCCCTGCCCTTCGACGAGACCCTGACCGAAGCCCTGACCCTGACCGCCCATGACCTGATCCAGAAGACGCATTGGCCCAACATCGATCTGCTGGGCGCGCAGCTGAACCTGTACTGGGCCGAATTCCAGGTTCCTGTCTGGCGCATGGGCCTGCGGGGCTGGCCGCTCTGGGATGCTTTGTCGAACGGGCTGAACCAGGATGGCATCCTTGACGAATATGACATCGTCATCCTCGATACCCCGCCTGCCCTCGGCTATCTGACCATCAATGCCCTGGCGGCGGCCGACATCCTTCTGGTGCCTTTGGGGGCGACCTTCCTTGAATTCGACTCGACGGGGCGCTTCTTCGACATGCTCTATTCGACCTTTGCCAGTGTCGAGGAAGGCGAAAATACCGCCCGCCGCCGCGACGGTCTGCCCGAAATGCGGTTCGAATGGGACGCGGTCCGTGCCATCATCACCCGTTTCGAGGCCGGGCAGCAGACCGACCTGGCCAATGTGATCCAGGCCTATTTCGGTGATTTCATGACCACCTACCGGCAGGAACTGACCGCCATGGTAGGCCAGGCCGGAGAGCAGGTGAACGGCATCTACGAAGCCGATTACCGCGAGTTCAACCGCGAGACCTATGTCCGGGGCCGCGAAACCTTCGACCGCACCTGGGCCGAGGTTAAGGAGCTGATCCTGGGCGCATGGTGGCGCGACATCCAGATGAACGAGCAGGACGAGAAGGACGAGAGCCATGGCTAAGCGCCGCCGCCTCGAGGCACCCAGCACCGATGACCTGAGCCGCATCGAGGCCCAGTTTCGCAGCGAAACCGTTGACCGGGGTCTGGTCGCCAAGGGCATCGCCCCCATCGCCCAGGTTGCGGCCGACAGCGCGGCCCATCTGCAGGCCGAAGGGCATGACGCCCGTACGGTGCGCGCCAGGCTCGAGTCCGAGGCCGCGCAGCTGCAGCAGGCCCGCGATGGCGGATTGCTGATGGTCGAGCTGCCCCTGGATCAGATCGACGAGGACGCCATGATCCGCGACCGCATGACCATGGGCGAGGCCGAGATGCTGGAGCTGCGCCAGTCGATCGCGGCCCATGGCCTGCGGCTGCCGATCGAGGTCTTCGCGCTAGAGCAGCCGGGAAGGGCAGGGCAGATCTATGGCCTGCTTTCTGGCTACCGGCGGCTTTTGGCAACGCGGGGCCTGTTGGAGCTGACCCAGGCCGACAAGTACCGGACCATCCGTGCCGTGATCCGGCCGCGCGCCGATGCGGGCGCCTCCTTCGTCACCATGATCGAGGAAAACGAGGTCCGTGAAAATCTCAGCCATTTCGAACGCGGGCGCATCGCCGTCATCGCAGCCAATCACGGGGCCTTCGCCAACACCGAGGATGCGGTCGACCATCTTTTCGCGACCGGATCCAAGGCCAAGCGGTCCAAGATCCGCTCGTTTGCGCTGATCTTCGAGGAGCTGGGAGACATGCTGCAATTCCCCGAACATTTGACCGAACGCCGGGGCCTGCAATTGGCCGCGGCGCTGCGCCACGGGGCCGAGGCGCAGATCCGCCAGGCCCTGTCCGAGGCCCATCCCCAGGACGCGGACGAGGAATGGGCGGTGATCGATCCACTGGTCAGCCAGCAGGACCGCAAGATGCGTGATGCAAGTCGGGGAGGGCGGCCCAAGCGGACCGCGCCGACCAGTGGCTGGATCGACGAAAAGACGTTGCGCACATCGGGTGGCGTGACGATCCGCCGGTCCACCGACAGCAAGGGCCATCTGTTGCGGCTGGAAGGGTCGGCCCTGACGCCCGACCTGATGGACAGCCTGATGCTGGAGATCCGGGCCTTGCTGGAGCGCTGAGGTTTCGCTGCGAAACCGTCACGGCTCTGATGGCAGTAGCCCCATCTTCCGTGCCCGCTCCAGTAGCATTCTGACCGATGAGGGCTGCCAGGTGGTCCGGCCGCGCGGGGTGCGCTCTCGCATCGCCTCCAGGCGGGCGCAGATGGCTT
>NZ_QJPK01000052.1 GCF_003259195.1 Paracoccus sediminilitoris | reverse complement strand
CTTGTCCCATAGGGCATCCTTCCATTCCTTCGAAAGGATCACACCATCAAACCGTGGGATCAAACACTTAGGGTCAGGATGCATTGATTTCTGTTGCGCTGCGTGATTCACGCCTCCGAAAACGGAGCGGTGACATGAGCGATCTCCTCTGGCTGACCGACGCGCAGATGGCGCGCCTGGCTCCTTTCTTTCCCAGGTCGCACGGGAAGCCCCGGGTTGATGACAGACGGGTGCTGAGCGGGATTATTTTCATCAATCGCAATGGCTTGCGTTGGCGCGATGCGCCCGCCGCGTATGGCCCACATAAGACGCTCTACAGCCGGTGGAAGCGTTGGAGCGAAAAGGGCATCTTCGCGCGGATGATGGCCGGGCTGGCGGCGGAACACGGCGAGAAAACGACCGTGATGATCGACGCAACATACCTCAAGGCCCATCGAACGGCGACCAGCATGGCCGCCAAAAAGGGGGGCGTGGTCGCCTGATCGGTCGAACCAAAGGCGGTATGAACACCAAGCTGCACGCCATCTGCGACAGTCAGGGGCGACCGATCGACCTGTTCGTCACCGCTGGACAGGTCAGCGATTATATCGGCGCTCGGGCCCTGCTGAGTGGCCTGCCAAACGTCAAATGGCTACTCGGGGATCGTGGCTATGACGCTGACTGGTTCAGAGAAGCGTTGCAGGACAAGGGGATACGTGCCTGCATCCCAGGCCGGAAGAAACGCAAGACGCCGATCAAACACGATAAGCGGAGATACAAGCGGCGTAACCGCATCGAGATCATGTTCGGCAGGCTCAAGGACTGGAGGCGCGTCGCGACCCGCTATGACCGATGCCCCAAGGTGTTCCTTTCAGCCATCGCCCTCGCGGCTCTCGTCATCTATTGGTTATGAATCCTGACCCTAATGACTGCGTTGAATGTCGGTCAGACTGTGTCACGACGCTTGACGCTGACGGCCCACGACCTTTTGCAGGCGACGAACCGTGAAGCCTCCGGCGATGGATACAATCGCATGCACGAGGCCTTCGAACGGTTGTCCGGAACGCGCATCACGACCAATATTGCCACTGGCGGAATCGAGGTGACCTCGGGGTTCGGGTTGATCGAAAGCTGGGAGATCGTCCGCCGGGCCCGTGGGGGGCGCATTTCCGCGGTCAGTGTGACCCTGTCGGAATGGTTGTTCCAGTCTGTGCTGTCGCGATCTGTGCTGACGCTCAGCCGGGATTATTTTCGCATGCGAAAACCTTTGGAGCGGCGCATTTACGAACTGGCGCGCAAGCACTGCGGACGGCAGTTCGAGTGGATGGTCTCGATCGCGGTACTGGCCAAGAAGAGTGGTTCCACCAGTCCGCTGCGGGTGTTCCGGTCATGCTGCGCGATTTGATCCGAGAAAACCGCATGCCCGATGACCTCTTTGCCGAAGAATCAAGGGACCTGTTGCGCGTGACCGCCCGCGCGGCGATCCTTGATCCTGCCGATGGCCCGCATCTGTGCTCCGAGATCTTGGACGAGGTGCAACTGTTATGTCCCGGTGCGGATGTCCATGCATTGCAGGCCGAATGGCAACGGTGGTGGGTGCTTGGCGGACGCAAGCTTTTGCGCAGCCCGGATCGCGCCTTTTTGGAATGGGTCAAAATGCGAGATGTCTGATGGACGGGCAGCGTGCAAAGACTTGTGTGATTTTGCGCAGTTTCGTCGGGCGATGCCCGGCAATCTGGGCTATCACGCTCAGGTCCGATCTTTCGAAAGCGAACCTTGCCCATGATCCCTACGCCGTCCTCTTCCTCCGCGATGCCATCCATCGCGGTCATCATCGTGAACTACGGCACGGCTGATTTGACCACTGCCGGCATCGAAAGCGTTTTGGCGCACCATCACGGTGGCCGACATGTCCAAGTTCATGTCGTCGATAATGCCTCTCCCGCAGGGGATGCGCGTATCCTGGCCAATCGCCATGCGGAAAGAGGATGGGGTGACCGGGTTCGGCTGTGGCCGGAGGTCAGCAACCATGGTTTTGGCCGAGGCAACAATGTTGTCATCCATGCCCTGATGAACCGCCCGGATGCGCCTGATTACGTCTTTCTGCTGAACCCAGATGCGGCGCAGGAGAACGAGGCCCTGTCCATTTTGGCCGACCGGCTGGATGCGACGCCTGCCGCCGCAGCCGCGGGTGCGGGGATCGCGCTGCCTTCGGGTCAGGCGGTGACTGCGGCCTTCCGCTTTCCCTCGGCGCGCAGCGAATTCGCACAGGCCATGAATTTCGGTCCCATCACGCGGCTATTTCAGAACCGGTTGGTGCCATTGCCCCCCGATCAGCCGGACGGCCCGGTGGATTGGGTTGCGGGGGCAGCGGTAATGTTCCGGATGTCGGTCCTGCGCCAGCTTGACGGATTCGATCCCGATTTCTTCCTGTATTACGAGGAAGTCGAGCTGATGAAGCGCATCCGCCGTGCGGGCCATCAGATTCTTTATGTACCTGCGGCGCGTATCAGCCATGCCGAAGGTGCCGCGACCGACGTGAAAAGCGGCCAGAGCCAGCGCAAGCCCCGCCCGGCCTATTGGTACGAATCCTGGAGGCTCTATTATCTCAAGACTGCTGGCCGGGGCGGGGCCATCCGGGCGGGTCTGGCCTGGATGGCCGGGGCGGCTCTCAATGCGCCCCTTGCGCGGTTACGTGGTCAGGACTTGCGGGCGCCCAAGGGGTTCTTTCGCGATTTTCCGCGGCTGGTCCTGAAGCCGCTTCTGTTCGGAGCGCGCCGATGACCTGGAGTGACCGTGTCGACGAAGATCCCCGCTTTGCACCCTCGATGGGTGCGCACAATGCCAACCCGTCCGATATCGGCATTGGGGCGCTGATTGCCGAGGATTATCGAACCCATGGCCGTGACTGGTTCTCGGAAGGGTTCTGGGCGCTGTTCTGGCACCGGATCGGCAATTGGCGGATGGGCTTGCCCAAGCTGCTGCGCATTCCAATGACGCTGCTTTATCGGATCATGTTCCGATGGGTGTCGCGATCGGTGGGCATCTATCTGCCCTACACGGTCAGGGTGGGCCGACGCGTACGGCTGGAGCATTTTGGCGGTATGATCCTGGTTGCGCAATGGATCGGCGACGACGTGACCATCCGTCAAAACACCACCTTCGGCATTGCCCGCCTGAACGCTTTGCAGGACCGGCCCGTGATCGGGGACCGGGTCGAGATCGGAGCAGGGGCCGTCATCCTCGGTGCCATCCGCATCGGTGACGACGCGGTTATCGGCGCCAATGCCGTCGTTCGTCGAGATGTGGAGCCGGGCGCGGTGATGGGCGGGGTTCCTGCCCGCCGGATCGGCTGACGGGCGGGGACAGCCTTGCTCCCTCAGCGGGCGAAGATGGCCTTGGGCTCCCAGCTTCCGGTCACTGAGGGGGCCAGCATGCGTGAAGTCTGATAGAACTCGGCAAGGCTGTCCCAGTTTAACCAGACTGCCACGGCGATGATTAGCGCGCTCAGCGCCATGAATGCCGCGTCCCTTGGGATGTCCGTTCCGTCATAGCGCGCCAGATAGGACTGCTGCAGCGGATAGGTGACCAAGAAGAGCAGGGCAGGCACCACCAACACCCCGAAGATTCCCCAAAGCCAGAAGGCCGAGATCATGAATGCCAAAGTGAAGAAACCCCGAAAGATCTCCAGCCGCGAAAAGCGCCGCGAATCTCCGACCGCCAGCAGCAACCGCGAGCTGCCGATCAGCACGGTTCCCGGCAGCTGCGCCAAGGCCAGCACCACCAGCATCGGTCCTGCGGCGACATAGCGCTCATCATACATCAAATTGATCAGCGGCACCGCCGCCAGGGCCAAGATGGTATAGAGCACCATCTGTCCGCTGGTGACCAGGTCGCGCGCTTTGCGGATCTTGGTAAAATTCCGCCGGTCGGCGGCAGGCGGCAGCTGGCGGTACAGCGGGAACAGGATCTGGTTGGCCACCATACCACCCAGCATCCCTGGAAAAGCGCCTAGGAAAAACGCGATGTTATAGATCCCCAAATCTGCCAGGCTGATTGTCCGACCCAGAAACAACCGGTCCCCCTGGCCCACGAAATAGGTCGCGATGGTGCTGAAAAAGATGAACCGGCCAAAGCCGATCAGCTCGCGCACCGCCGTGGGTTCCCACCGCAGGCGGTTGCTCATCCCCGGAATGAAACGATGGTTCGCCCAGACCCCGATCAAACTGGAAACCAGACCACCCACGACCAATGACCAGACCGATGGCCAGATCAGTGCCATCGCGATCATCGCGCTCAGTCCGATAACCTGGCAGCCTACGGCGATTACCGTCTGCCGACCCAGAAGCAGCTTGCGGTTGGCCACGATCCCCTTGGTCGAATAAAACCCGGTGATCAATGCGTTCAGCCCCACCACCGGCAGTAGCCACAGGATCTGCTCCTCGCCATAGAACCTAGCCAGGGGCCAGGCCAGCAGACAGGCGAACAGCCATAGGGCTATGCCCCGGATGATCTGGATCGTCCAGGCGGTGTTGAGAAAATCGGGATCTTCACCGCGCTTGCTCTGGATGATTGAGGGCCGCAGCCCCAGATCCGAAAACATCTGCAGACCTGCCGTGAAGGACTGGATCAGCGCCATCATCCCGAAGGCTTCAGGAAACAACAGGCGCGTCAGGATCAGGTTTGACAGCAACCGCAGTATCTGCTGGCTGGCAGTACCGCCCAGGGTGATCGCGGTCCCCCGCAGCGCAAGCGCGCGCAGGCCGTTACCACCGAAAAACATTCTTGGATGCACGCGACGTCTCTCTCAAAGTAGCCTGACCTTTGCCCCATAGACCCATCACCGCGGCGCGTCACCCCGCCCGTTGCTGAAAGATCCAGACATCAGCACAAAAATGTGGGCACGGGCCGCATTGTCGTAAATTTTACACGCCTGGCACTAGGCAAGGCACGCGGGATGGCTCACAAGAGGCGGGTGTAATCTCCTGCTCGGGAATGATGAACCGCGCTGCCATCGCTGACCACCCTCTGCCGCCATGGCCGCTGTCGCGGGGCAATTGTTCCGTCCGTCGCCGGGCACCGCCATCCAAGGCCTCAACAAGAAATTGTCTTTGTCCATGAACATTTCCAGTCTTTTCCGCATCAGGAAGCGGATCAGCCGTCGTCTGGCCCAGCACGCCGCCGATCGCAGGGTCAGCGCCTGCATCACGCCGATTCACGGCCCTGCCATGACGCGCTTGACCGATGATCAGGTGGCCTTGGTGATCGTCGGACGCGATGTAGGCTATTTCCTGGACCATCATATTCGTCATCATCTGAAGCTGGGTGTTTCGCATATCGTCTATGTCGATAACGGCTCGACCGATGATTCGATCTCGATCGCCAGACGGTTCGACAATGTCACCATCGCTCGCTGCACGGCCGATTTCCGCAACCACCAGAACCAGATCCGCTATTTCGCCAATACCAAGTTTCTCAAGGGGGGCTGGCGGCTGGCGATCGACCCCGATGAGCTGCTGGACTATCCGGGGTCGGATCGGATCGACCTGCCCGAACTGACCCGCCGCATGACGGCCCGCGGGCATACAGCGCTGGTCGCGCAGATGCTGGACATGGTCTACGACGGGCCAATTGCTGACACTGACAGCATGGATTTCGCCAAGGCCGAGCGGCATTTCGACCGTTTCAGCCTCATGAATATCACCGATAAACCCTATGACAGTGAGTTCTTGAAGGACTTGCTGGACCACAACCGCGCCACCAATCCCGACATCCGGTTTCTATTCGGCGGCCTGCGTAGGACGGCCTTCGGTGAGCAATGCTGCCTGACCAAGCACGCCCTGTTCAAGATGGAGCGGGGGGTAGTGCCTCATCCGCACCCGCATGCGACATCCGGCGTCACCTGCACTGACTTTTCGGCACTGCTGCGCCACTACAAGTTCGCAGGTAATGTCTTGGCCCGCGAACGCAAGCTGCTGGCCGAGAACCGCATCCGTCACGGTGAGACGCGCCTGCGCGTCGAACGCTTCGAGGCAGACGACGACCTGAATCTAGGGGATTATGCTGAGCATCGCGCGCCTACGATCCCCTTCCTGATCAAGCACGGTTTTCTTCAGGCATCGGAAGCCGCGCTGAAGATGGTAACCTAGCATCGATCACTTGGGGTTTGCCTGTGTGACAACTCGTTTCACCGCGAGCGGGTGGTTCATCTGACCGGGCCAGCACTTTCCGAGCGCTGCCAAAAGAGCAAAGCTTTCCTTCCTCTTCACGCCTGCATTGCGGTCATTAGGTTCCGGATGTGGACCTGTCGCGGTTTGGTGCCGCTTCGAGTGCTCGTTTAGGCTACCTGGCATTTGAACGTCCAGGAGCTTTTGCCTTCCAACGCTGAGTGCTGACGGCGCGGCTTATAGAAGCCGTTGATGTATGTGAAGACAGCTGTCTCAACCTGTCGGCGTGTCTTCCACATGCGCCGTTAAACAACATTTCCTTGGTGGTCTTATAGAAAGTCTCGACGGCTGCGTTATCATGGCAATTATCATTGCCGCTCATCAATACCTTGAACCTGTACTCGCTTAGGATCACGCTTCGGTAACGGGTTCGTCTCAGTCAAGCCATTTCACGCATGCGCCGTCGTCCGCGAATTGGCGGTT
>NZ_QJPK01000051.1 GCF_003259195.1 Paracoccus sediminilitoris | reverse complement strand
CCGCGTAGCCCCAGAAATCAACCCGCGGATTCTCCGAATGGCTGGAGGAGAGACGGGTCTCAGGTCAGCACAGATACACTCGTATTTCGCTGCGTGGTCCTTCAATTCAGGGTAGGCTACAGGCGATCAATGAAGATGTTGTCCAAGTACCGACCGTGGCCGTCCATTCAAATGCGGGTGCCTGAGCGGCGCAGACGATCAGTCCAAGCAAACGGTGTGAACTGCGCCCCTTGATCGCTGTTGACGATATCGGGCGGCCCGAACCGATTAGATGGCCTCGTTCAGTGCCTCCACGCAGAAGTCGGTGACCAGCGTATTCGAGATCCGCCACGCTCTATCTCTCTGGGTATGACAGTCCGTGATCGCCGCCAAATAGAGCAAGGCATGAGCCGCCACCGGTTCGACGCCATGCCGAGCGCCGCGACGCATCGGTAGATAAATGATGGCCACGCACCAAGCTGATTTGGCCGGGCCACTTGCCTTCCGTGTCGCAGATAGAGTTGAGTCTTGCGCCTCCTATCCGGTTCGCTGGCGGTGGGTTGCTGATAGATCGGCATCAATCCTGGTCTGCCGCCTGAAAAGTGGTTCTCCCTGAGGTATGGCTTTTGAGCCATTTGGAGGATGCAGGAATGCCCCAGAGGAAGCACAAGCCGGAGGAGAACGTCGCCAAGCTCCGGCAAGTTGACGTGTTGGTGTCGCAAGGCCAGTCGGTGGCCGAAGCCGTGCGGTCGATCAGCGTGACGCAGTTCACCTCCTATCGGTGGCGCAAGGAGTTCGGTGGTCTGAAAACCGACCAAGTGACGCGACCGAAGGAGCTGGAGAAGGATCGCGCCATTGGAGCGCCATTGGTTCAAGCCCAATGGCGAGGGCGCGGCTCTGGAAGGCCGTCTCTGACCTGAGGCTCGAGAAGTTCATCCTTCGGGGTAAGGCCCATGGGACGAACGCATCGGGACACTTCTGAGCCCCGCCCGCCGCCGTGCTTGCATCAAGCATGTCAGGCAGACTGTCCGGATCTCGGAACGGCTCGCCTGTCGCGTGCTCGGGCAGCATCGCTCGACACAGCGGAAAGTGCCGAGCGGACGGGCCGATGAAGACGTCCTGACGGCCGACATCATCGCGCTCGCCTCGCAATATGGGCGCTGCAGATACCGCAGGAGTTGCCGGTAATTGCGCCATCGGTCCGAGCGACCACTGGCGACGCCCTTCTGCGCGAGGCCGGTTGGGCGGTGAACGTGAAACGGGTCGAGCGGTCGAGCGCATGCGTTCGACGGCGGCGGGACCGAGGAGGATCAGGAAAGGCCCCGGGGGGCGTTTCCCCGACGAAGCTGAAGGTCGCAAAAAAGCAACCAAAGAAGGGTCGGCTTTGGCTGAACGACGGGTCATGCATCCGTCTGCGGCCAGAGCGTTCGAACCATGTCTGATCCTACGACTTCGTCGAAGCCCGGACCCACGATGGAAGGAAGTTTCGCATGCTCAATCTCATCGACGAGTTCAGCCGGGAGTGCCTGGCAATCCGGGTCGACCGGAGGCTCCGATCGACCGACGTCATCGACGTCTTTTCCGATCTCTTTATCCTGCGCGGCATGCCGGATCATATACGGTCCGACAATGGCCCGGAGTTCATCGCCAAAGCGGTGCGGGAATGGATCGTCGCCGTCGGCGCGAAGACCGCCTCCATCGAGCCGGGGTCCTCATGGGAGAACGGTTCCTGTGAGAGCTTCAATTCCAAGCTCCGCGACGCGCTGCTGAACGGGGAGATCTTCTACAGCCTCGCTGAGGCGAAGATTATCATCGAGAGCTGCCGCCGCCATAACAACACCAAGCGCCCGCACTCATCACTGGGGTATCGCCCGCAAGCTCCCTGGGCCATCCAGTGGCCGACTTCGTCATCCGAAGCCGCTTCGCCGGCCACTCCAGCTGTCGCGCCATGACCCGTAATGCACCAAGTTTGAAACCGCACCACCCGATAGGGGCAGGCCAGATCCGTAGCTTTAACACTTAGAGGACTCTGAAGATGCCTTCGAGGTGGCTAATCGAGGGGGCTCTCATCAGCATTCCAGAGCATATTGCATCTATCCATTCCCAAAAGGAAGCCACAGCCGCAAACCGTAGGGGCAGATGTCTAAACGATCGTGCGCGTCATGACTGCTGTTTGTTCCATCAGACCAGCGAGTTGCAGCAATCCCTCTTCCAGCACTGCCTTGTCGGGGGCGATGCCGAGCGACAGTCGCACGGCCTGAGCTGAACTCGCGGTCAAGGCAAAAGCCGAGGCAGGAACGATCGAAACGCCTGCTGCTTCGGCATGTTTGGCAAAGTCGCCTGCCTGCCATCCATCCGGTAAAGAGAGCCAGAGATGATGGCCGTCGGGATCTGCCGTGAACCGGTGTCCCGAGAACACCTGCGCGGCAAGCTCCTGACGGATGCGATTTTCCGTTCTTATCGCCTGCGTGATGTCGCCGACCACGCCATCCCTGATCCACCGGCTTGCGACGGCCGTCAGCACCGGAGGGGCCATCAGGATCGTCGCGCGCAACATGGACGCCAGGCGCATGGCGTCGGCCGTGTTAGGGGCGATGACATAAGCCACGCGCAAAGCCGGTGTCACGCATTTGGAAAGGGTCGCCAGATGCCATGTCAGTTCCGGGGCCAGATCGGCGAAGGCGGTGACGTGGTCCGTCTTCAACGGTGCATAGGGATCGTCCTCGATGATCTGGACGCCGTAGCGCCGGGCAATCTGGACGATCTGTTGTCTGCGCGTTTCGGGCATTGTCACAGCCGTCGGATTGTCGATCGTGGGGACCACATACAAAGCCTTGGGCGGTGATCTTCGGCACAGCCGATCAAGATCGTCGGGCATCAGGCCGTCCCGATCCATGCCGATCGGTTCGACGACGGCACCACATTGCGCACCCGCGGCCAACAGGCCGGGATAGGTGAGCGCACCGGCAGCAAGGCTGTCGCCGGGCGACAGCAACAGCTTGCAAAGGGCGAACAAGGCCGATTGCGCGCCAGCTGCGATGGTGATGCGATCCGCTTCCGCGCCGCTTATTCGCGATGACAGCCACTGGGCGGCAGCCTGCCGGTCGGCGGGGGCGCCTGCACTGTCTTGGTAATGAAGACTGAGACCGCCCCTGGGTCCCGACAGGACCGCATTCATCGTCTGCGAAAACAGTTTTCGGAAATCGACGGAAAGGGGCTGCGGGGGGATATTCATGCTCAGGTCAAGAAGGGGCGGCGGCAAGGTCGTGCCCGCATGGTCGGGATCCTCGCGCACGAAAGTTCCACGTCCGACCTGTGCCGCGATCAGGCCACGGCGGCGAGCCTCGTTGAAGGCCCGCGTCACCGTGGTCAGATCCACCTCCAGCGCTTCGGCGATGGCGCGCTGCGCGGGTAACCGTTCACCCGGCGACAGGATGCCGCGGCGGATGTCTTCCTCCAGTCCTTCGACGATACCAAGATACTTCAGGGGCGCTTCAGCGATGGTGCGGGGCTTCCACATGTCAAACCTTTCGCGGTGATGGACAGAGATGACGACGTATTTCAGCTAATGTATGGCCATACAAAAAAGTTCAAGTCCCAACCCATCCAGACGTCACGCCTTGACCGTGTGTAATGGGAATTGCCATTAAATATCCTGTATAAAGCAAGTGATTGCGCGCTAGAATCGATACGTGCCGGTCGCAGGATGCCTCTTGCCAGAAGTGTCGACCGGCCAATCATATTGAAATCACCCTTGCATTGTATGTATCATGGCCATACATTGATGCCGAGGATTCGAAGCAATCCCTCAGCCATCCGATCAATGTCGCGAGGGTCCTGTCATGGACTGCACTGAAGCGTTCCAGAATTCGCTGAACCAGATGAAGCTCGAAGGTCGCTATCGGACGTTCATCGAGCTGGAGCGTATCGCAGGCGCGTTTCCCTCTGCGATATGGCATCGGCCTGATGGCACGACTCAGACGGTGACCGTCTGGTGCAGCAACGACTACCTTGGCATGGGTCAACATCCCGACGTTTTGGCGGCCATGCACGATGCCATCGATCTCTCGGGTGCAGGAGCAGGAGGCACGCGGAATATTTCCGGCACGAATTGCCAGCACGTCGCCCTGGAGGCCGAACTGGCCGAACTGCACGGCAAGGAAGCCGCATTGGTCTTCACATCGGGCTGGATCAGCAATCTTGCGGCATTGGGAACCCTGGGGCGCGTCCTTCCCGATTGTGCCATTTTTTCCGACGCGCAGAACCACAACTCCATGATCGAGGGAATCCGCAGGTCCGGCGCAGAACGGTTCATCTTTCGCCACAACGACGTTGACCATCTTGATCAGTTGATGGCCAGCATCGACCCTGCGCGCCCCAAGATCGTGGCTTTCGAAAGCGTCTACAGCATGGACGGTGACATCGCACCAATCGCGCGTATCTGTGACGTTGCGGACAAGCATGGCGCCTTGACCTATCTGGACGAAGTTCATGCGGTCGGCCTTTACGGCAGATCCGGCGGTGGCATTGCCGAACGTGAAGGACTGTCACATCGTCTCAGCGTGATAGAAGGCACCTTGGCCAAGGCATTCGGCGTGATGGGTGGCTATGTCAGCGGCCCCGTGGCCCTGATCGATGCGATCCGCAGCATGGCTGACAGCTTCATCTTCACCACATCGCTTTGCCCGCATCTGGCTGCGGGCGCACTGGCCTCTGTCAGGCATGTGAGGGCACATCCGGAACAGCGTTTCCGGCAAGCCACCAATGCAAGGGTCCTGCGATCCATGCTGAAGAACGCGGGACTTCCGGTTCTTGACACCCCAAGTCATATCCTGCCTGTCATCGTGGGTGACGCGCATCTGTGCAGCCGGATCAGCGAACGCCTGCTGTCGGACCATGGCATCTATGTCCAGCCCATCAACTATCCGACCGTACCCCGCGGACAGGAGCGTTTGCGGATCACGCCCACGCCCTTTCACGCCCGGACCGACATGTACCGGCTTGTCTCGGCACTGCTGCACATCGGTTTCGAACTGGGATGGGACGCAACTCCCTCGGCACCGGCAAAGCAGACGGATCCCGCATGGGAAGAATGGCTGGACCGCCAGACCTGCCCGGAGGAGGATCTTTTCGCACCCAGGCAGCGTGGGCACCATCATCTTGTGGCGAACATCTGAAAGCCGCATTGCAAAAAGAAGGCAAGTCGACATGGCTGAAGACCACAACGAGAAAACGGCTGTCATCCGGGGCTTTTTCAACCGCTGCCCCAATTGCGGCGAGGGCCGGATCCTGCAGGGATATCTGGCGGTGATCCCCGAATGCGAGTCCTGCGGACTGGAGTTCAAGCGCTATCCGGCCGCTGACGGACCGGCATTTTTCACGATGACAATCATGCTTTTGCTGCTGATCCCTTTGCTGGGGTATACGTGGGTGGTCTTCCGGCCCAGCCCGCTCATGCTGCTGGCGATCGTTTCGGGGGCCACGGCACTGATCACCATGGTGCTGCTGCGCTTCGTCAAAAGCGCCTTCATCGGCTATCTCTGGGCGCATAACGAGCAGGACCGCGGAGCCTGAGAGGGGAATGTGGCAAGGCGGTTCCGAAGGTGATAGCGGGCGATCAGTCGCCCAAAGGGTGCATAACCGCCATCTCGACCGCCTGAGAGAGATATCGATCGTGAACACGGACAGCGCTCATCGCCTCAACATCCAAGGCGCCGCTTGGATGATCACCGCCATGGCCGCCTTCGCGGTCGAGGACGCCTTGGTCAAGGCCGTGTCGCATCATCTGCCGGTCGGGCAGATCCTGACCCTTTTCGGCATGGGCGGGGCCACGATCTTTGCGGCCATCGCCCGTCGTCAGGGCGACGCATTGCTGACGCCCGACGTGTTGTCGACGGCCATGAAGATCCGGGTGCTGTTCGAGATCACGGGTCGTCTCTTCTACATTCTCGCACTGGCACTGATCCCCTTGGCGACGGCCACCGTCATCCTGCAGGCCACGCCGCTTGTCGTGGTCGCATCCGCCGCCCTGATTTTCGGCGAGCGTGTCGGATGGCGCCGTTGGACCGCCATTGGCATCGGCCTTGCCGGGGTGCTGATCATCCTGAGACCAGGGACGGAGGGGTTTTCGCCCCTGTCCATCCTGGCCGTCATCGGCATGTTCGGTTTTGCAGGGCGCGATCTGGCAAGCCGAGCTGCCCCGCGCAGCCTCAGCACGGCCATTCTGGGCCTTTACGGCTTTCTGGCCTTGGCGGCGGCTGGCCTGATGTTCTCGCTCTGGCAGGGACAGGCATTCCGTATGCCCGATGGCCCGGCCGCCCTTTTGATAACGGGCGCGATCCTTGTGGGGCTTTGCGCCTATTCGTCCCTGATGAAGGCGATGCGAACAGGCGACGTGTCAGCCGTCACGCCCTTCCGCTATACGCGCTTGTTGTTTGGCGTCGCCTTGGGACTGATTTTTTTTGACGAAAAACTCACGACCAACATGCTGATCGGTTCGGCGCTGGTTGTTCTGTCGGGACTGTTCATCCTTTGGAGAGGCAAACAAAGGCGCGATTGAAAAGAGGCTTTTGCCTAGGTTCACGAGCCATGCGGAGGCGCAGGAAAAACCCGGGCATTGGAGCAGGCACTGCAGGGTTCACCGACCCTATAGCGCAATTGCCCTTCATGATCTGGGCGGTCTAGGCAGACTGTTGCAATGGCCGGGCTGGCAAGCGTCGGCCATTAGGGCGTGCTGACAAAAGGGATACACACTGAGCGGCAAGCGTGATTCAAGCTAGTATCTGCGACGGAGACCAGATTGGTACGAGACCTGACGTCGGACGAGGAAGGGCGTTCTTTGAGCGTTTCCTCCTGATAGTCCGCGCCCCGAACGGGCGCAAATCTACCAACCACCGTCTTGTTCTTGATGGGATTTTCTGGATCGTACGCACGGTCTATCCCTAGCGTGATCTGCCGGAAGAGTTCGGCAAGTGGTCAAGCATCTACCGCCAGTTCCGGCGTTGGACGCTGGCGGGGTTCTGAGAGCAGATCATGGACGCGCTGAACGAAAGCGGCGCGGTCCCGCACGGACTGCAAATAATCGACATCGAGCCGGTGAACGCCATCGGTTCAAGTGAACCGGCGAGGGTGGTTCGCGCCATTATCGAGCAGCGGGCGTTACACGGGGCTAAGCCATGAGGCGCCACTGGTTCAAGACCATGGCGATGGCGACAGGGTTTTGGCCGTTCGCGTGGCGGCTTCACGACCAAGATCCACCTCCTCGTCAATACAGCAGGGCTGCCCATGAGGACGGAGATCACCGCGGGGCAAACTTCCGATTATCCCGGCTTCGATCTGGTCATGGCCGACAAACTGCCGACAACGAGCGTCCCGCTGGCCGACCGAGGCTATGACGCTGACAGCAATTGGGAAATCATCAACAAACGGGATGTTCTGCCGGTCATTCCAATGCACAAGTCCCACAAAAAGCGAATTGGCGTGGACCGATCACTCTACCGGCTGCGCAACCTGGTCGAACGGTGCCTCACCAAGCGGAAGAACGCCACCCGTTACGACAAGACTACGGAGAGCTTCTTGGGCATCATCGACATAACGTCGATCCGCCTTTGGGTGCGCCATTTGTCAACATGACCTAAATTAACCATATTGGAATGGGAAAATCCAAATGTCGCTCGATCTAAGCCGGCGGTCATGCCGCGCAACCGAAGGGGGGCCATGATGCGGCTCAACTGTTCTGACACACGCGCCATATCCGCAAAGACACCTAATGTACCTAACCCAAGTGCTGCTTCCTGAGCGGCTCCAATGCCTAGGTGTTTGATCCCACGGTTTGATGGTGTGATCCTTTCGAAGGAATGGAAGGATGCCCTATGG
>NZ_QJPK01000050.1 GCF_003259195.1 Paracoccus sediminilitoris | reverse complement strand
ACTGCGCGCTGATTGACGCCCAAGGCCGCCCCGAACCCCGCATTCGTGTCATCGGCCCCGCGTCACGCGCCGCATTCTGGGAAATCACCGCCATCCCGGATATCCGCGAGCAGGCGCAGACCTTGGCCACCGAACTGACCCGCCAATACGCATCTGCGTAACACCCCAACAGCAAGGACCGCCCCATGATCAAGAGCCTCCTCTCCGCTTCCGCCCTCGCTCTGATCGCCGGTGCCGCATCGGCGGCCGACGGTCCGCTTGTTACCAACGAATGGCTGGAGACCAAGCTCGACGCCCCCTCGATCGCCCTGATCGAGGTCAGCGTAAATCCCGGCGTCTTCAAACGCGGCCACATCCCCTTCGCGACGAACCTTGCTTGGCACACTAATCTGGTGGACCCGGTCCGCAGCGACATCGCCAGCCGCGAGCATCTGGAAGGCCTACTGAGCGAGGCCGGCGTGAACGAGGACAGCACGGTCGTCCTCTATGGCGATACGAACAACTGATTCGCGGCTTGGGGCGCGTGGGTGCTGGACGTCTATGGTGTCGAGGACGTCAAACTGCTGGATAGCGGCCACAGACTGTGGGAGGCCGAGGGCCGTCAGCTGGCCTCCAGTCCTACCCCCACCGCCCCCGGCGACATCATCCTGGCCGAGGCCGATCCGACCCTGCGCGCTTAGGCTCCAGACCCATTGATTTTACGCAATTAGGATGATTCAGGCTCCGCAAGGAGATCCGATGATGAGTAATTTTTACTGGCTAAGCGACGCCCAGATGGAGCGTCTGAAGCCATTCTTTCCCAAGAGCCACGGCAAGCCCCGCGTCGATGACGGTCGCGTCCTCAGCGGCATAATCTTCATCAATCGCAATGGATTGCGGTGGTGCGACGCGCCGAAGGAATACGGCCCCGCCAAGACGCTTTACAACCGATGGAAGCGCTGGAGCGACAATGGGATCTTCGCCCGGATCATGATCGGCCCGGCTGCCGAGAGCGCCGAGCACAAGACAATCATGATCGATGTGAGCAGGCGAACGCCATGCGTTCGAGTGAGCCTGCGCAAGTACCTCAAGGCACACCGCACGGCATCAAGCCTCGGGGTAAAAAAGGGGGCGCGGGCGCCAGATCGGGCGCATCAAAGGGGGCATGAACACCAAGCTGCACGCCGTCGCCGATGCCAACGGACGCCCGATCGGGTTCTTCATGTCCGCAGGCCAGGTCAGCGATTATACCGGTGCGGCCGCTTTGCTGGACAGCCTGCCGAAGGCGGGGTGGTTGCTGGCCGACGGAGGCTATGATGCCGATTGGTTCAGAGAAGCTTTGAAGGACAAGGGGATAACAGTCTGCATTCCGGGCCGGAAGTCTCGCAAGGAGGCGGTAAAATACGACAAGCGGCGCTACAAACGGCGTAACCGCATCGAGATTATGGTCGGCCGCCTCAAGGACTGGCGGCGCGTCGCAACACGATACGACCG
>NZ_QJPK01000005.1 GCF_003259195.1 Paracoccus sediminilitoris | reverse complement strand
ACCTGGACCTATGTCGCGCAAAGAACCGGATGGGTTCAGGACGAAAAGCATTGGCGCGGCGAGACACGCGCTGTAGAAGACCGCCTGTCAGACGCGTTGCACGCGGCGCTGACCCAACGATTTGTGGACCGGCGCACGTCCGTGTTGATGCGCCGGCTCAAGCAGAAGGAGAGCCTTGTGGCCGAAGTGAACGACAAGGGCGAAGTGACGGTCGAGGGCGAATTCGCCGGCCGTCTTGAAGGATTCCGTTTTCGCCCCGACCAGACCGCCTCGGCGGACGAGGCCAAGATGCTGAATCGCGCCGGCTACGAGGCATTGCGCCCCGAATTCCACCTGCGGGCGGACCGTTTCTACAACGCCCCCGACACCGAGATGGACTTTACCGAACAGGGTGGCCTGATGTGGGGCGACCAGGCGATCGGCAAGCTGATCGCGGGGTCTGACCCCCTGCATCCCGGCGTTCAGGCCTTCGTCGACGAAGAGGCCGGCACCGAGATCTCGGAGAAGGTCACGCGCCGCCTGCAGCATTTCATCGACCGCAAGGTCGCGGCCGCCTTCGAGCCCCTGCTGGGCCTGCAGAAGGATGAGACCCTGACCGGTCTGGCCCGCGGTTTCGCCTTCCGCATGGTCGAGGCGCTTGGCGTCCTGCCGCGCGAAGGCGTCGCCACCGAGGTCAAGGAGCTGGACCAGGAATCGCGCGGCGCCCTGCGCAAGCATGGCGTGCGCTTTGGCCAGTTCACCATCTTCATGCCCGCGCTGCTGAAGCCCGCGCCGACGCGCCTGCGTCTGGTGCTGTGGTCGCTGTCCAAAGGGCTGAACGAATTTCCCGAAAGCCCGCCCCCGGGCCTGGTGACGATCCCGCATCTGAGCGATCTGCCCGCCGAAGTTTACACCCTGTCCGGCTATCGTCCGGCGGGCGAACGGGCGATCCGCATCGACATGCTGGAACGTCTTGCCGATCTGCTGCGCGCACAGGACACGCGCGGTGGCTTCGAGGCCAACCCCGACATGCTGTCGATCACAGGCATGACGCTGGAGCAGTTCTCAGGGTTGATGCAGGGCCTGGGTTATTCGGCCGAAAAGGGCGAACGCCCCAAGGTCAAGGCGACTGAAACGCCGGTCGTGACGCCGGCACCCGAAGGTGATGCGTCGGCAGCCCCGATGACCGAGGAGGAATCGGTGCTGGCTGCGGAAACGCGCGCCAAGTGGGAAGCCGAACATCCCGCTGCGCCCGTCGCCGAGGAGACCGAGACCCCCGCCGGGGAGATCGCCCCGCCCGAGAGCGAGGTGTTCTATACCTTCAAATGGGCCCCCAAGCCGCGCGGCAATCGCCGTCCGCAGGGCGATCGTCCGCAAGGCGAGCGTCCCGAGCGTGCAGAACGTCCGCAGGGCAACCGCGGTCCGCGTCGCGATGCGGGCAAGAACGCTGCGCCTCAGGGGGGGGAACGCCGCGACCGTCAGGGCAAGCCCGGCGGTCCCAAGAAGGGCGGCAAGCCTGCCAATGCCGGTCCCAAATCCTTCTCCTCGCGTCCCGAGAAGAAGGCTGATCCGGACAGCCCCTTTGCGATCCTGGCTGCGTTGAAGGACAAATCCTGACGTGACCGACGCGGCTGCGGGATTGCGGCTGGACAAATGGCTGTTCTATGCGCGGTTCTTCAAGACCCGCGGCCTGGCCGCCGACCGCATCGAAGCAGGCGGAGTCCGGGTGAACGGCCAGCCCTGCCGCAAGCCCGGAAAGACGGTGCGCATCGGTGACAAGCTGCGCATCTCGGCCTATCAGCAGATCCGCAACGTGACGGTCGTCGATTTCGCCGACCGTCGCGGACCTGCCTCGGAAGCAAGCCTGATGTATCTGGACGATGACGACGGGTTGAATGATCCGCCGGATGGGTCTAGTGACGTCGCGAACCTCAAGACAAGAGTGCCCAGATGACCTATGTCGTGACCGACAACTGCATCATGTGCAAATATACCGACTGCGTCGAAGTCTGCCCCGTGGATTGCTTCTATGAGGGTGAGAATACGCTGGTCATTCATCCCGACGAATGCATCGATTGCGGCGTCTGCGAACCCGAATGCCCCGCCGACGCGATCCGCGCCGATACCGAGCCGGATATGGAGAAATGGGTCGAGTTCAACCGCAAGTATTCCGAGCAATGGCCCGTGATCACGCAGAAGAAGGACCCGCTGCCTACCGCCACCGAAATGGATGGCCAGGATGGCAAGTTGGAGAAGTATTTCTCGGAAGCGCCGGGTGCGGGCGACTGAGGTGATTCGCGCGGGCAGGGGGCAACCCCGCCGGCGCTGAACGGCAAGCCATTGGGGTGACTGGAGAACGCATTTTCCGGTCACCGTTTCCAATTCGCATGCCAACGCTTTTTTTGGCGTCATTTTTATGTTATATATGCTGCAGACGTGCTTCTGGCGACAGTCAGGGGCACCTTCGGGTTGATGCCCGATGCTGCCGTTCTCTGCGCCTTCTGCCGGGGCAGAGCCATAGACCAAAACGAACGGGCCCAAGGTGGCGACAGCCCCCTGCGGGCCTTTGTGTCCGTCCCGAGGGCACTATCATAAGGAAGCCAGATGTCGAAATCCAAGAAGAACGAGTTCCGCCCCGATGACTTCGTCGTCTATCCTGCCCATGGTGTCGGTCGGATCGTGTCCATCGACGAACAGGAGGTCGCAGGGCTCAAGCTTGAGATGTTCGTCATTTCGTTCGACAAGGACAAGATGACCCTGCGCGTTCCAACGGCCCGTGCCAGCGAAATCGGCATGCGCAGCCTGTCCACGCCCGACCTGATCGATCGCGCGCTGGAGACGCTGAAGGGCAAGGCCCGCGTCAAGCGGGCGATGTGGTCGCGTCGTGCGCAGGAATATGAACAGAAGATCAACTCGGGCGATCTGATGGCCATCGCCGAAGTGGTGCGCGACCTGCACCGCAGCGACGATCAGCGCGAACAGTCCTATTCCGAGCGCCAGCTGTACGAAGCGGCCTTGGACCGGCTGACCCGCGAAGTCGCAGCCGTCGTCGGCATCGACGAAGGTGGCGCTCAGAAGCGCGTCGAAGATGTCCTGACCTCGCGCGCCGCCGCCTGATCGTCAGAACCGCAGAACGGGAAAGGGCGTCCTTCGGGGCGCCCTTTTCTGATGACAGGGCGATGTTCCAAACGTGGACAACGCTTTTCGTCCCGCCTATAACCCCGGCCAGAAACTCACCCTGAAGAACGATCGAGGCGTATGATGATCAAGGTATTCGGCCACACTTCCCCCGACACGGATTCCACCGGCTCGCCCATCATCTGGGCATGGTACCTGAACGAGGTCCGCAAGACCCCCGCCGTGGCGGTCCTGCAGGGCGAACCCAACACCGAAGCGGCCTGGATGCTGAACCGCTGGAACCTGGACAAGCCCGAGATCATCGCCGATGTGGCGGCGGGCGACCAATGCGTGATCGTCGACACCAACAACCCCGCCGAGCTGCCTGCCTCGCTGGCCGAGGCTGATGTGATCGAGATCATCGACCACCACCTGCTGGCCGGCGGCATTAAGACCCGTGCGCCCATCAACATCACCATCCGTCCGCTGGCCTGTACTGCGACCATCATGCATGACCTGATCGGCGACGACATGGCCCGCGCGCCCGAAGGCGTCAAAGGCGCGATGCTGACCTGCATCCTGTCGGACACGCTGGAATTCCGCAGCCCGACCACCACCGCCCATGACCGCGCCGTCGCCGAAAAGCTGGCCGCCGACCTGGGCGTGAACATCCACGAATTCGCGTCCGAGATGTTTGCAGCCAAATCCGATGTCAGCGCCTTTGGCGACGACGCGCTTTTGCGCATGGACAGCAAGGAATATGAACTGGGCGGCAAGCAGCTGCGGGTTTCGGTTCTGGAAACGACGGCTCCGCAGGTCCTTCTGGACCGCAAGGCCGCGCTGATGGCCGCCATGCCCGCCGTGGCCGCCGCCGACGGTGCCGATGAGGTTCTGCTGTTCATCGTTGACATCCTGCGCGAAGAAGCGACGCTGCTGGTCCCGAACGAGTTCGTCAAGCAGGTGGCCGAACGCAGTTTTGCCGTCACCGTCACCGGCGACAGCGTGGTTTTGCCCGGTGTCATGAGCCGCAAGAAGCAGATCATCCCGGTCTTGGCCGTCTGATGACCCGCATCATCCAGTCGCTGGCCGAGATCTCGGCCAGCTATGACGCGCTCTTCTGCGATCTGTGGGGATGTCTGCATAACGGCAAGCAACCCTATCAGGCCGCCATCAGCGCGCTGCAGGCGTTCCGCGCCCAGGGTGGCAAGGTTTGCCTGATGACCAACGCGCCGCGGCCGAACCAATATGTGGTCGCCCAGCTGGACCGCATGGGCGTGCCGCGCGATGCCTGGGACCTTGTCGTCAGTTCGGGCGACGCGGCGCAGGATGCGATGTTCGAGGGCGCCGTCGGCCGCAAGCTGTGGCATATCGGGACTGAAAAGGATTTCGGGTTCTTTACCGATATTCCGCAGGCCCATGCCGACAGCCCGGCGATCACGCGGGTGGAATTATCGGAAGCCGAAGGCATCGTCGCCTCGGGGCCCTTCGATGAAAGCAGCGAAACCCCCGACGATTATCGCGACCGCTTTCAGCAAGCGCTTGATCGCGGGCTGCCGATGCTGTGCGCCAATCCCGATCTGGTTGTGGATATGGGTGAAACCCGGATCTATTGCGCGGGGGCCTTGGCCGAGTTCTATGAGAGCATGGGTGGCAAGGCGCTGTATTACGGCAAGCCGCATGCCCCGATCTATGACCGGGCGCGCCGGCTGATGGATCTTGGCCCCGAGGCACGCTGCCTTGCGGTGGGCGACGGGATCGATACGGACATCCTGGGTGCGATGCAGCAGGGGATCAACGCAATTTTCGTGACGGGTGGGCTGGCTGCCGATGCATTTGGCAGCGACGTCGAAAATCCGCAAGCCGACCTTTTGGAAGACTGGCTAGCGGCGCGGCAACGGACGCCGGCCTATGCCATCGGTCGTCTGCGCTGATCTATCATACCGTCGCCTTTGGAAAGCCCGCCATCCGGCGGGCTTTTTTACGGGGTAAGGGCGGAAGATCATTTCATTGATGACGAATTATTCGACATATTGTTGCGGCAAGAATTTTATTCTGCTATGCAGCATCAGACGGATGAAACGGCATCAGGCGAATGGATCACGACATGCTGGACAATTTCCCCAAGGGTACGATCGTCATCGAGGATCTGGAGGTCGGCATGTCCCGCGATCTGCAAAAGGAGATCACCGATCAGGACATCCAGATGTTCGCCACCGTTTCGACCGACCACAACCCCGTCCATCTGGACGATGACTATGCGCAGGACACGATCTTTGAAGGGCGCATCGCGCATGGGATGCTGACGGCGGGGCTGATTTCGGCGGTCATCGGGGAACAGCTGCCGGGTCATGGCACGGTCTATCTGGGACAGACGCTGAAGTTTTTGGCGCCCGTGCGTCCCGGTGACATGGTGCGCGCCGAAGTGACGGTCGAGACGATCGATCACTCAAAAAGGCGTGTCACGCTTGCAACCCGCTGTCTCGTGGGCGATAGGGTCGTGCTGAAAGGCGAGGCGGTCGTGCTGGCCCCAAGCCGCAAGTTCGACTGACGGGACGCAAGGGCGTTCCATTGGGGGCGCATTGCAGATCCATCGAGACTGGACAGGACAGCCGTCTGATGCCCGCGGGGCAAGCGTTGCCATGGGCAATTTCGACGGCGTTCACAAAGGCCACCGGGCCGTTATCGACGCCGCCCGCGCAGCCGGCGACGCGCCCTTGGGGGTCGTCACCTTCGAGCCGCATCCCCGGCAGTATTTCGTTCCCGACGCACCGCCCTTCCGCCTGATGAACCCCGAGGCGCGCGCCAATCGCCTGGCGCGGCTTGGCGTCGATCATCTGTATGAGCTGCGGTTCGACACGGTGCTGGCAGGCCTGACGCCCGAAGGCTTTGCCCGGCAGGTTCTGGCCGACGGCTTGGGCGTGTCGCATGTCACGATCGGCGCGGATTTCTGCTTTGGCAAGGATCGGCAGGGGACGGCGCAGACCCTTGAGGAACTGGGGCGGGAACTTGGTTTCGGCGTCACGATCGTTCCGCTGATCGGGTCCGGCGATGCGCATTACAGCTCGACCGCGATCCGCCAGGCGTTGACCGAAGGCCGCACGCATGACGCCGAGCGGATGTTGGGCCATTGGCACCGCATCGAAGGCGAGGTCGTGCATGGCGAGAAGCGTGGTCGCGAATTTGGCTGGCCGACCGCGAACCTGCGGATGGATGATCTGCATCTGCCCCGGCTTGGGGTCTATGCCGTGCTGGTCGACGTGCTGACGGGACCTGACCGCATGTCCTGCCAGGGGGTTGCATCGCTTGGGGTGCGCCCGATGTTCGGGCGCAACGAACCGAACCTTGAGGTGCATCTGTTCAATTTCGACGGTGATCTCTATGGTCAGCACCTCTCCGTGGCGCTGGTCGATTTCCTGCGCGACGAGGCCAAATTCGACGGCATCCAGGCACTGATTGACCAGATCGCCCAAGACGCCAGCGACGCCCGCGCCATTCTGGCGGGCCGCTGATGCGCGATCGTTTCTGGGAGCTGCCCCTTCCCAAGCTGACTCCGGTCGAATGGGAGGCGCTTTGCGACGGCTGTGGCAAATGCTGCCTGAACAAGATCGAGTTCGAGGATACGAACGAACTGGCCTTCACCCGCGTCGCCTGCAAGCTGCTGGACGGGCAGGCCTGCCAATGCAGCAGCTATGCCAACCGGCATGATTATGTGCCCGATTGCGTGGTGCTGACCCCCAAAAAGATCAAGGAGATCGCTTGGTGGCTGCCTGCCACCTGCGCCTATCGCCTGCGCCATGAAGGAAAGCCCCTTTACGACTGGCACTACCTGATTTCGGGCGACCGCGAGACAGTGCATCAGGCCGGGGCCAGCGTGCGCGGCTGGACCGTCAACGAGCTTTCGGTCGACGAGGATGACTGGGAAGATCACATCATTGAGGACCTGTCATGAATTTCGCATCCGACAACGTGCACGCCGCCCATCCGGCGGTGATCGAGGCACTGGTGCGCGCCAATTCGGGTGCGGCGAAAAGCTATGGCGCCGATCACGTCACGGATCAGGCCCGTGCTGCCATCCGCGAGTTGCTGGAAGCGCCTCATGCCGAAGTCCGCTTCGTGGCGACGGGAACGGCGGCGAATGCGTTGGTCTGCGCGCAGCTGTCGCCACCCTATGGCCGGATCTATTGCCACGACGACGCCCATATCCAAACCAGCGAATGCGGCGCGCCCGAGTTCTTTTCGCATGGGGCCAAACTGGTCACGTTGCCTGGTCAGGGTGGAAAGCTGGCCCCCGATGTTCTGTCGCGCGCCATCGCCGAAGGGGCCGAGGAAGGTCTGAACGGCGGCATGAACGCCATGGTCTCGATCACCAACGCGACCGAATGGGGCACGGTCTACACGCCCGATCAGGTGGCTGTGCTGGCTAAGGTTGCGCATGACGCAGGCTTGCCGCTGCATATGGACGGCGCGCGGTTTTCCAACGCCGCGGCGCATCTTGGCTGTTCGCCCGCCGATCTGACTTGGCGCGCGGGTGTCGATGCGCTGTGCTTCGGCGGCACCAAGAACGGTGCCATGGGGGCCGAGGCGGTGGTTTTTTTCGACCCTGACCGCGCGGCCGGCTTCGATTATCGGCGCAAGCAGGCGGGTCACGTGTTTTCCAAGAACCGTTTCCTGGCGGCGCAGATGCTGGCGCTGGCGACGGATGGGCTGTGGCGCGACCTGGCGGGGCAGGCAAATGCCAAGGCCACCTTGTTGGGACAGGCGGTGCAGGCCGGTGGCGGAAGGCTGTTGCAGCCGGTTCATTCGAACGGCGTCTTTGCTGCAATTCCGGTCGAGGCGCATCAGCGCGCGCAGGCAGCGGGGGCTTACTACTATCTTTGGCCGGACCCGTCGGTCGAAGGTCCTGATCTGATTTCCATCCGTCTGGTCTGTGCCTGGGATACGCCCGACGGCCAGATCAGGGCAATGTCCGACATTTTGGCAGGCTGATCAGCCGCGCAGCGCGTCCAGCAACAGCTGCAGGGCGTGTTCGACGGTTGCGGCACGAACGCGGTGGCGGCCGATCGCCCCGAATTCGATCGTCTCGGTGCGCGTGCCATAGACCTGGGCGATGCCGAAGCAGACGCGGCCCTCGGGCTTGTGTTCCGACCCGCCGGGACCCGCGATGCCCGTGACCGACACGGTGATGCCCGCATCGGAATTCCGCAGCGCGCCCGCGGCCATCTGGGCTGCGACCTCTTCGCTGACAGCGCCGAATTCGGCCAGCGTATCCGACGTCACGCCCAGCATCTGCTGCTTGGCGCCGTTGGAATAGGTGACGAAGCCGCGATCGAATGCATCCGACGATCCCGGCACCTCGGTCAAGGCGCCCGCGATCAGGCCGCCTGTGCAGCTTTCCGCAGTGGCGATCATGACACCGCGGTCGCGCGCGGCCTGCAAGACATCGGCGGCTTGCATCACAGCATCAGCGGAATGTGAAAGGCTGCGGCGGCGATCATCGTGGCGATGCCTGCGAAAAGCCCGGCCCACAGGTCGTCCATCATCACCCCCTTGGCGTCATGGCGACGGTCGGCGCGACCGATGATGCCCGGCTTCCAGATGTCGAAGATCCGGAAGAACAGGAACGCGGCGACCCATCCCGGATAGGGAAAGTTTTCCGCTGGCAGGCCCATCATCCAGAAGCCGAAGGACGGAAACAGCAGGGCGATCCACTGGCCCGCGACCTCGTCGATGACGATCTCGCTGCGGTCGGGGTCGGTCATGCCTTGCGTGTGGCGCCCGATGGCCCAGAAGCCGGTGGCCGTCACGGCGACGGTCGCCACCGCCAGCAGCGGGAAATGCCCGATCCGGTGCAACAGCAGCCCAAGCGCCACCGCGACGGCCGATCCCCAGGTGCCGGGTGCAGGGCGCAGCAGGCCCGCGCCGAACCAGATGCAAAGCAGGCGTTCCATGGTCTAATCCTTGATCAGGGTGACGGTGGCGATCGATGCGATCCCTTCGCGACGGCCGGTAAAGCCAAGCCGTTCCGAGGTGGTGGCCTTGACGCTGATGCGTCCGCCCTCGAGCCCCATGATGGCGGCCAGGCGGTCCTGCATGGCGCCGGCGTGGGGGCCGATCTTGGGCGCTTCGCAGATCAGGGTCACGTCGGCATTACCGAAGCGGAACCCTTGTTCGCGCGCCAGATTCGCCGCATGCTCCAGGAAGATGCGGCTGTCAGCCCCCTTCCATTGCGGGTCCGAAGGCGGGAAATGTCGCCCGATATCGCCCATGGCCAGCGCACCATAGATGGCATCGGTCAGGGCGTGCATTCCCACATCGGCGTCGGAATGGCCGACCAGACCCGCGTCATGCGGGATCTGCACGCCGCACAGCCAGATATGGTCGCCCGGTCCGAAGGCGTGAACGTCATAGCCATTGCCAAGGCGAATATCCATGCGACCCCCAAGGATGCGTTCGGCCCGCGCGAAATCGGCGGGCCAAGTGATTTTCAGATTGTCTTCCGATCCGGGCGTGATGTCCACCGGATGCCCGGCACGCTGTGCCAGTTCGACGTCGTCGGCGGCGCCTTCGGGGTGGGCGCGATGCGCCGCAAGAATGGCGTCCAGTCGGAACCCCTGCGGTGTCTGCGCGCGATAGAGGTCGTCGCGCGGGGCAGCCCCTGCAACCCGCTTGCCATTCGCGCGCCACAGCGCATCGGACACGGGCAGGGCCGGTGCCGCCGCGGCTGATCCCGCCTGCAGGGCGTCGATGACGCCAGAAATGACATCGTCGCCCACAAGCGGCCTTGCGCCGTCGTGGATCAGGACGTGGCTGGCCTGACCCTCCAGGGCCTCAAGGCCCGCGCGGACGCTGTCGGACCGCGTGTCGCCACCCGTGACGATGGTAACCGGACCGGCATAGCGGCTGATCGCCGCGCCCATGTCATCGGGATGGACGACCAGAACCACACGTGGAAAGCCCGCGAAAGCCGCAAGCGCCCGATCCAGAACCGGGCGCCCTGCGATTTCGCGCCATTGCTTGGGGTCGCCCGGCCCGGCACGGGTGCCGCGACCGGCCGCGGTGACGATGGCGGCGTAACCCGCGGGGGCCGTGACGGTCATGCGTGGTCGGGCATGTCGCCCTTGATCGCCTTGGCGAAGGCAGTGCGATAGAGACTGGACAGGTCGGCCAGATCGGCGCTGTCGTCACCCATTGTGATCTTGTCACCGCCAAAACGGCCGATGACCGCGACGGGAACGCCAGCTTTCCGCGCAGCATCCGTCAGCTGTTCGGCGGCATCGGCCGTGCAGGCCACCAGATAGCGGGCCTGATCCTCGCCGAACAGCTGGGCGATGTCGGCACTGTCCAGCGTGACGCCTAGGTTGGCAGCCTCGGCCATCTCGAAGGCCGCCAAGGCCAGGCCGCCGTCGGACAGGTCGGTGGCCGAGCTGAACAGCCCGCGATTGGCGCGCAGGAATTCGCCATGCAGACGTTCGGCCGTCAGATCGACATGGGGAGCGTCGCCGGCCTCGATGCCGAAGGCTTCGGCTGCCAGCGCGGATTGGCCCAGATGGCCGGTCGTCGTGCCGATGACCAGTGCCACGTCGCCATTGTCCGGCAGGCCAGCAATCAGGTCGTCCAGATCCGCGATCAGGCCTACGCCCCCGATGGTCGGGGTGGGCATGATGCCGCTGCCGTCGGTTTCGTTGTAAAGCGATACGTTGCCCGACACGATGGGGAAGTCCAGCGCGCGGCAGGCCTCGCCGATGCCCTTAATGGCGCCGACCAGCTGCCCCATGATCTGGGGCTTTTCCGGATTGCCGAAATTCAGGTTGTCGGTGGTGGCCAAGGGCAGAGCGCCCACGGCGGTCAGGTTGCGATAGGCCTCGGCCACGGCCTGCTTGCCGCCCTCAAAGGGGTTGGCCTTGACGTAACGCGGGGTGACGTCGCTGGTAAAGGCCAGCGCCTTGCGGGTGCCGTGAACACGGACCACGCCCGCGCCCATGCCGGGACGGCGGATGGTGTCGGCACCGACCTGCGTGTCGTATTGCTGCCACACCCAGGCCTTGTGCGCGTGGTTCGGGCTGCCAATCAGCGCCTTCAGGCCTTCGATGGGGGTGATCGCGGGCAGGGTCGGCATATCGCCGGCAGGGGGCGTTTCCACCCAGGGGCGGTCGTATTCCGGCGCGCTGGAGGCCAGCTTGGACAGGGGGATATCGGCCATGACGGTGTCGCGGTGGACGATCAGGAAACGATCTTCGGGGATGGTCTCGCCGACGATGGCGAAGTCCAGGTCCCATTTCTGGAAGATGGCGCGGGCCTCGGCTTCCTTTTCGGGCTTCAGCACCATCAGCATCCGTTCCTGGGATTCCGACAGCATCATTTCATAGGCGGTCATGTTGGTTTCGCGCTGCGGGACGTCATCCAGCACCAGCTTGATCCCCAAGCCGCCCTTGTCGCCCATTTCCACGGCCGAACAAGTCAGGCCCGCGGCCCCCATGTCCTGGATCGAAATGACCGACCCCGAGGCCATCAGCTCAAGGCAGGCCTCCAGCAGGCATTTTTCGGTGAAGGGGTCGCCGACCTGAACGGTGGGGCGCTTGTCCTCGATGGTGTCGTCGAATTCGGCGCTGGCCATGGTGGCCCCGCCGACGCCGTCGCGGCCCGTCTTGGCACCCAGGTAGACGACCGGCATGCCGACGCCCGAGGCTGCCGAATAGAAGATCTTGTCGGCATCGGCCAGGCCCGCCGCAAAGGCGTTGACCAGGCAGTTGCCGTCATAAGAGGCATGGAAGCGGACCTCGCCACCCACATTCGGAACGCCGAAAGCGTTGCCATAGGCGCCGATCCCCTCGACCACGCCCTTGACCAAATGCGGGGTCTTGGGATGTTCGGGACGCCCGAATGACAGGGCGTCCATCGCGGCAATCGGGCGCGCGCCCATGGTGAAGACATCGCGCAGGATGCCGCCCACGCCGGTGGCCGCACCCTGATGGGGTTCGATATAACTGGGGTGGTTGTGGCTCTCCATCTTGAAGACCACCGCCTGGCCGTCGCCGATATCGACCACGCCCGCGTTTTCGCCCGGGCCGCAGATGACCTGCGGGCCGTCGACGGGCAGCGTGCGCAGCCATTTCTTGGAGGACTTATAGGAACAATGTTCGTTCCACATGGCGCTGAAGATGCCCAGTTCCGTAAAGCTCGGTTCGCGGCCGATGATCTGCAGGATGCTGTCATATTCTTCGGGCTTGAGCCCGTGCGCGGCGATCAGTTCCGGGGTGATCGACGGTTCCTGCATGGTTGGGCCCTTCCTGCGCATGAAATCACGGGCCTTTTAGGCCCTAGTCGCGGTCATGGGAAGGGTGGCCGTGCCATCGTCGGGACAAAAAAAAGCCGGGCACAAGGCCCGGCCTAAGTCCAACAGGGAGGTAGAAGGTGATTAGCGATTACGCTGAACATCGCCTTCTGAGCCTGATTTATGTGCATGATGTGAACTCCGCAAGCTTTTTGATGCTGCAATTGCAGCATAGCGGCCATGCAGTGGTGTAATGGCTGCACCTGTGGGTTGAAATGCCGAAGATTTCAGCATGCTACAAAGCGAAGGTGCCTGTTTGGCGGGCGAGTGGCGTTATTCGACGCCAGCCTGGCTCTGATGCCGCCGATAGGCCTGGATTTCCTCCAGCACGAAATCGCGGAAGACGGCGACACGGCGGGTCTGACGCAGTTCTTCGGGATAGGCAAGGAACACGGGAACCTCGCTTGATTCGTGATCGGGGAAGACCCTGACAAGATCGGGGTGGCTGGCGGTCAGGTAGTCGGGCAGAACACCGATGCCCAGATTGGCCAACACCGCCTGCAGGACGCCGAAATAGTTGTTCACCGTCAGCGTCGATCCGACATTCTGCGCCATCAGGTCCTGCACCAGCCGCGCACCGGCGGTTACCTGCGGCACGTCCGGCTTTTGGCAGATCAGGCGGTGATCGGTCAGGTCGGACAGCGATTGAGGCATGCCGCGCGCCTCCAGATAGCCGGGGCTGGCATAGAGGCGCATGCGGATGTTCAGAAGGCGGCGTCGGATCAGGTCGGACTGGCTGGGTTCCTTCATGCGGATGGCTACGTCAGCCTCGCGCATGGGAAGGTCCAGAACCCGTTCCTCCAGCATCAGGTCGATGCGCAGGTCGGGGTATTTTTCATAGAGCTTGACCAGGCGCGGCGCCAGCCACAGCGTGCCGAAGCCCACGGCGGTCGTGACCTTCAATTCGCCGAAGACATTCTCCTCGCTGTCGCGGATGCGGGCCGAGGCGCTGTCCAGCTTGCGCGCCATCGAAGAGGTTGCCTCGAACAGCAGTTCGCCCTGTTCGGTCAGAATCAGCCCGCGGGCGTGGCGGTGAAACAGGGTCGTGCCCAACCCTTCCTCGAGCGCGCGGATCTGGCGGCTGACGGCGGATTGGGACAGGTGAAGCACGTCCCCCGCATGGGTCAGGCTGCCCGCATCCGCGACCGCGTGAAAGATTCTGAGCTTGTCCCAGTCCATCGTTATTACAATCCTGCCATATCAGCCATGCGCTTATTGCAGACCTAACCCGATGGCGGTTTTCCCGCAAGATAAGCTCACGGACAGTTTTTTGTCTTCGTCGGTCAGTAATTCTGACCTATACTGGCTTAAAGGTCATCAGGCATTGGAGGATAGGCAGGATGAGCAAGCAGGAATTTTCGCTAGCGGACCGCCTCGATTTATCTAAGCGTCATGTATTGTTGAACGGAACGCAGGCATTGGTGCGCCTGATGCTGATGCAATCGGCACGCGACAAACTGGCCGGCTTGAACACGGCCGGGTTGGTGACGGGATATCGGGGGTCGCCGTTGGGGGCGGTCGACCTTCAGATGACGCGCGAGGCCAAGCGTCTGGCCGAGGCCAACGTGCTGTTCCAGCCTGGACTGAACGAGGACCTGGCCGCGACGGCAATCTGGGGCAGCCAGCAGGCCGAACTGCGCGGCGAGGGGCGCCATGATGGCGTCTTTGCCCTGTGGTACGGCAAGGGACCGGGCGTGGACCGGACGGGCGATGTGATGAAGCACGCCAACATGGCCGGTTCGTCCAGGCATGGCGGCGTCGTCATGGCCATGGGGGACGACCATACGGGCGAAAGCTCGACGGTGCTGCATCAGTCCGATTGGGCGATGATCGACGCCTATATCCCGGTCCTGTCGCCCGCTGGTGTGCAGGAGATCATGGATTACGGCCTCTACGGTTTTGCGCTGTCGCGCTTTGCAGGCGTCTGGACGGGCCTGAAGACGATGAAGGACACGGTCGAGGCGACGGGAGTGGTCGACGGCGACCCGCACCGCCTGAGCTTCGTGACGCCCGATTTTGCCATGCCCGAGGGTGGATTGAATATAAGGCTTGGCGACACGCCGGTCGCGCAGGAAGCGCGGATGATCGACCACAAGCGTTGGGCCGCCGAGGCGTTTTCGCGCGCCAACCGCATCGATCGCAAGGTTTGGGGCAAGCCCGGCGCCAAGATCGGATTCGTGGCCGCCGGGAAGAATTGGCTGGACCTGGTGCATGCGCTGTCCCTGTTGGGCATCGACGAGGCCGAGGCGGAGCGGTTGGGCCTGACCACCTACAAGGTCGGTCAGACCTGGCCGATGGACATGAAGTCCATCCAGGAATGGTCCGAAGACCTAGAGCTGGTCGTCTGCGTCGAGGAGAAGCGAAAGCTGATCGAAGTGCAGCTGAAGGAGGCTATCTTCGACAACCGCCATGGTCGCCGCGTCCACGGGTGGAAGCATGACCGCACACGCGAGGAACTGTTCCCGACCCGCTACGCGCTGGACCCGGTGATGATCGCCCAGAAGATCGGGGGCATCCTGATCGAGGAAGGCCGCGGCACCGAACACGTCCGCGCCGGTCTGGCCCGTTTGACCGAGGTGCGCCGCAACGACAATGCGCCCGAGATCGCCACGCGCACGCCGTGGTTCTGCTCGGGCTGCCCGCATAACAGCTCGACCAAGGTGCCCGAGGGAAGCCGCGCCTATGCGGGAATCGGATGCCACTATATGGTTCAGTGGATGGGACGCGACACCGAGGGTTTCACCCATATGGGCGGCGAAGGTGCGAACTGGATCGGCGAAGCGCCGTTCAGCACAAGAGGTCATGTTTTTCAAAACCTTGGCGACGGAACCTATAATCATTCCGGGATCCTTGCCATTCGCGCGGCACTGGCTGCGGGCACGAACATTACCTACAAGATCCTCTATAACGATGCGGTCGCGATGACGGGCGGCCAGCCGAACGAGGGCGGTCTGTCAGCACCCCAGATCGCACGTGAGCTGGTCGCGATGGGCGTTGATCCGGTGGTCGTCGTCTATGACGAGAAAGAGGATGTCGATCGCGACCAGTTCCCCAAGGCCTTGCGCTTTGAGGAGCGTGCCCAGATGCCGCAGGTCCAGCGCGAGATCGAGGGCAGCAAGGGGGTCAGCGCGATCCTCTATATCCAGACCTGCGCCGCGGAAAAACGCCGCCGCCGCAAGAAAGGTCAGTTCCCCGACCCGGATCGCCGTGTCTGGATCAATCCCGAAGTCTGCGAAGGTTGTGGCGATTGTTCGGTTCAGTCGAATTGTGTGTCGATCGTGCCCTTGGAAACCGAACTGGGGCGCAAGCGGCAGATCGACCAGTCCAGCTGCAACAAGGATTACAGCTGCGTGCAGGGCTTCTGCCCCAGCTTTGTTTCCGTCCGTGGCGGCACGCTGCGCAAACCCAAAGCCGAGGCATTCGAGCTGCCGGACCTGCCGACACCCGACCTGCCGGCGATCGACGGCACGCATAACATCGTCATCACCGGCGTCGGGGGCACTGGCGTGGTGACCGTGGGCGCCGTTCTGGCGCAGGCCGCGCATATGGACGGCAAGGGCGCCGGGATGATGGAGATGGCGGGCTTGGCCCAGAAGGGTGGCGCAGTTCATATCCACCTGCGCCTGGCGGAAAAGCCGGGCGATATCAGCGCCATCCGTGTCGCCGTCGGCGAGGCTGACTGTGTCATCGGTGGCGATCTGGTCGTGACGGCCGGCGCCAAAACCATCGGGCTGATGACCCAGGGCCGGACCGGTGCCGTGGTCAACGATCACGAGATCATCACCGGCGATTTCACCCGCTTCCGGGATTTCCAGGTGCCTTCGGACCGGCTGAAAGTGTCGTTGCAGGCGCGGCTGCAGGATCGGGTCGCCTTCTTTGACGCCAATGATCTGGCACTGCGGATGCTGGGGGACTCGATCTATTCCAACATGCTGGTGCTGGGGGCGTGCTGGCAGCGCGGCTTGATCCCGCTGCAGCTGGACACGATCATGCAGGCGATCCGGCTGAACGGCGCGAAGGTCGATGAAAACCAGCGTGCTTTCCAGATCGGGCGTTGGGCCATGGCCTTTCCCGAACAGACCCGCAAGCCGGCGACCGTCACGGCCTTGCCGACCGATCCCGTGGCCCTGCGCGCAGAGCGGCTGGTCGGGTACCAGGGCAAGCGGCTGGCCAAGCGGTTCGTCAAGCTGGTTCAGGCAGCGCCCGCGCCGATGCGCGAAGTCGTCGCGGAAAGCTACTACAAGCTTTTGGCTTACAAGGACGAATATGAGGTCGCGCGGCTTCACCTGACGACCGCCGAGCAGGTGGCGCAGAAATGGGATGGCGATGTCAGGCTGTCGCTGCATCTGGCGCCGCCGATGTTGACCGGAAAGGATGCCAACGGCCGCCCCAAGAAGCGAGAGTTCGGTCCTTGGGTGCTGAAGGCATTCAAGGTGTTGGCCGCAATGAAGGGATTGCGCGGCACGCCGCTGGACCCATTCGGATATTCCGCGGAACGGCGGCGGGAACGCGCGATGATCCGCGAATATGAGCGTGACATGACCGAAATCTTTGCTGCCGCGAACGATGCCACCATGCCGATCGCCGTCGAACTGGCACAACTG
Source organism: Paracoccus sediminilitoris (assembly GCF_003259195.1). Lineage (GTDB taxonomy): Bacteria > Pseudomonadota > Alphaproteobacteria > Rhodobacterales > Rhodobacteraceae > Paracoccus > Paracoccus sediminilitoris. The sequence continues at coordinate 68,419 of NZ_QJPK01000005.1, read as the reverse complement.
CCGATGTCGGTGCGGGGTTACGGTCCGGTCAAGGACAAGGCTGCCGATCTGGCAGCCGCCCGACGTGCCGAACTGTTCCGGCAATTCCGCGACGGGCATGCACCGATCCGTGAAGCGGCCGAGTGAACGGGACCGTTTGCAAAAGCGACGTGTCGCCCTATGAAGGGCGACACGCGATACGAGGGAGCGGGCAATGGCAGTCGGGGTTTTCGATTCAGGGCTTGGCGGGCTGACGGTTCATCAGGCGATTGCGGCGCGTCTGCCGGACCTGCCGCTGGTCTATCTGGGCGATAACGCGCATGCGCCCTATGGGGTGCGGACCTCGGACGACATCTTTGACCTGACCTGCGCCGGGGTTGAACGGCTGTGGGATGAAGGGTGCGATCTGGTCATTCTGGCCTGCAACACGGCCAGCGCCGCCGCCCTGCGACGGATGCAGGAAACCTGGCTGCCCAAGGATAAGCGGGTGCTGGGTGTGTTCGTCCCGATGATCGAGGCCCTGACGGAACGTGGGTGGGGCGACAATTCGCCGCCCCGTCGTGTGGCAGTCAACAACGTGGCGTTGTTCGCAACCCCCGCCACCGTGGCCAGCCGGGCGTTTCAGCGCGAACTGGCCTTTCGTGCGGTTGGGGTCGATGTCGAGGCGCAGCCTTGCGGTGGTGTGGTCGATGCCATTGAAATGGGTGATGAAATTCTAGCCGAAGCGCTGGTTCACAGCCATGTCGAGGCCTTATTGCGCCGCATGCCATCGCCCGAGGCCGCCATTCTGGGCTGCACGCATTACCCCTTGATGGAGGGGGCTTTCCAAGCCGCGCTTGGCCCGGGGGTCAAGGTTTACAGCCAGGCAGGGCTGGTGGCGGAAAGCCTTGCGGATTATCTGCAGCGCAGGCCGGAATTCATTGGGGCCGGGCAGGTGTCGAAATACATGACCACGGGCGATCCGGTGCGTGTTTCCGGCAAGGCAACGCAATTCCTGCGCCGCTCGATCCGGTTCGAGGCGGCCTGAAGGGGGATCAAGAACGATGGCGGGCATGAAGTCGCTGAAGAAGCAAAGGCGCATCCAGGTGGTTGCGGCCGCAGCCGTCGCAATGGTGATTGCGGTGGCGCTGATCGGCTATGGCTTCAACGACGGGATCAACCTCTATCGCTCACCCACGCAGGTCAGTGAAGTCGCGCCCGAACCCGAGGAATTCTTTCAGCTGGGTGGTCTGGTCAAGGAAGGGTCGATGACCATGGGCGAAGGCGTGGCCTTCGATTTTGTCATCACCGACGGCGTGGCCGAGATCCCGGTCAGCTATGTCGGCAATGATCCCAAGCCCGACCTGTTCAGCGAAGGACAGGGCACCATCGCCAAGGGCTGGTATCGCGAAGGCCGTTTCGAGGCCCGCGAGCTGCTGGCCAAACACGACGAGACCTATATGCCGAAAGAGGTCGTCGATACGCTGAAGGCATCGGGCGTCTATCAGGAACCGGACAGCTGATGGCGCAACGCGCGCAGGGTTAAGAGAAGATTAACCGCCAAGGCGCAGCCTCCCCAAGCTGGGCAGCACAGGTATGCTGCCGGATACGGGGGTGCCATGCAAAGCGTCGAACAGATTGCGCAACAGATCGTCATGCGGGAAGGGGGCTATGTCAATGACCCCGACGATCCCGGCGGGGCGACGAATTTCGGTGTCACGATTGGGACGATGAAGGCCTTGGGTCTGGATCTGAACAAGGATGGACGCGTCGACGCGGGCGACGTGCGTGCGTTGACCCGCGCCCAAGCCCAGCAGATCTTTGTCGAGCATTATTTCCGTAAGCCGCGCCTGGCCGAATTGCCCGAACCCGTGCAGGCCAGTGTCTTCGACATGTATGTCAATGCGGGCACGAATGCGGTCAAGATCCTGCAACGACTGGTGACGCGGATGGGGTTTGCGACCGCAGCCGATGGTTCGGTGGGACCGAACACGATTGCCGCGGCACAAAAGGCGGCGGCCGCCGCGCCGCTGCATCTGGCGGATGCCTATGGGATCGAGCGGCGCAATTATTACTACAACCTGGCGGATCAGCGCCCCTCCAGCCGGAAATATGCTCGCAGCAAGGATGGCGGCAAGGGCGGGTGGATCACCCGAGCCGAGGAGTTCATTGCCCCCAAATATCATCTGTCCCAAGCTGAACATCGCACGAGGACCGTCAAATGGGCATGATTGATCGCCTGATCGGCGTCGCGCCGACCGTCACTGCGCTTGGCAGTGCCGCGACCGGCATGGCCGAGGTCTTTACCCAGAATGCCACCCGACGGATGGAGCTGGACGAAGAGGCCTATGCCCGGGCAATCTCCCAGTACGGCCAGGAATTCACCTTGGCGCCGACGGGATGGTTTGATAGCTTTGTCAATGGTTTGAACCGGGTTCCTCGACCGCTTCTGGCATTGGGGACATTGGGGCTGTTCATCTATTCCATGGTCGATCCTGACGGTTTCGGCCTGCGGATGCAGGGCCTGCAGCTGGTTCCGGAACCCTTGTGGTGGCTGCTTGGAGCCATCGTCGGTTTCTATTTCGGCGCGCGGGAGGCGCATCATTTTCGCGACCGCGTCTGGCGTCCCAAACCCGTCGAGAAGGTCGTCACCTCAGTCGAGCAAGTGGTCGCGGTTCCGTCAGAAGATTTTGCCGACAATGCGGCGCTGAGGGATTGGGTGGCGTCGCTGCGCGATTAGGACGCAGGGACGACACGCAAAACTGACCTTGCGGGACGAAGGGGGGACTTTTCCCTTCTTCGTCCCGCCCCTATGCTGCGGGCAACAAAGGATGCCCCCTCATGATCGCAGAACTTGGCCATTTCGCACTGATCCTGGCCTTCATGGTCTCGCTTTACCAGATGACGGTGCCCATGGTGGGGGCTGCGAAAGGCTGGCATGGCTGGATGGACAGCGCCCGTCCCGCGGCGTTGGTGCAGCTGATCCTGATGCTGATCAGTTTCGGCGCTCTGACGATCGCCTTCGTGACGTCGGATTTTTCTGTGCAGCTGGTCTATGAAAATTCGCATACGTCCAAGCCGCTTTTGTACAAGATCAGTGGTGTCTGGGGGAACCATGAAGGATCGATGCTGCTGTGGGTGACGATCTTGGCGCTGTTCGGCGCCGCGGCGGCGCTTTTCGGGGGAAACCTGCCGCCCAGCCTGAAGGCGCGGGTTTTGGGCGTGCAGGCGGCCATCGGTGCTGCCTTTTACGCCTTCATCATCTTCACCTCCAACCCGTTCTGGCGCTTGGGGAATCCGCCTTTCAACGGGCAGGACCTGAACCCGCTGCTGCAGGATCCGGGCCTGGCATTCCATCCACCTTTTCTTTACCTGGGCTATGTCGGCCTTTCGATGGCGTTCAGCTTTGCCGTTGCTGCCCTGATCGAAGGGCGCGTGGATGCGGCATGGGCGCGTTGGGTCCGCCCCTGGACCTTGGCGGCATGGGTGTTTTTGACCATCGGCATCGCCCTGGGGTCCTGGTGGGCTTACTACGAACTTGGCTGGGGCGGCTTCTGGTTCTGGGACCCGGTCGAGAATGCCAGCTTCATGCCCTGGCTGCTGGCCGCGGCGCTGGTCCATTCCGCCATCGTCGTCGAAAAGCGCGAGGCGCTGAAAAGCTGGACAATTCTTCTGGCAATCATGGCCTTTGGTTTTTCGCTGATCGGGACGTTCATCGTGCGCTCGGGTGTCATCACCTCGGTCCACAGCTTTGCCAACGACCCCGAGCGGGGTGTATTCATTCTGGCGATCCTTGCGTTTTTCGTGGGCGGCGCCCTGACGCTTTATGCGGCACGTGCCACGACCATGATGGCCAAGGGGGTTTTCGCGCCCGTGTCGCGCGAAGGCGCCTTGGTCCTGAACAACGTGTTGCTGGCCGTGTCGGCCTTCGTGGTCTTTGTCGGCACCATCTGGCCGCTGGTAGCGGAAATGGTCTGGGGCCGGGTTCTGTCCGTCGGGCCGCCATTCTTTGATCAGGCGTTCACGCCCTTCATGATCGTGCTGGCCATCGTGCTGCCCATCGGGTCGATCATCCCTTGGAAACGCGCGACCTTGGGTCGGTCGCTGAGGCCCTTGCGCGCCGCCTTGATCCTCAGTGCAGCGGTGATGATGCTGGTCTTTGCAGTATCGACGGGTCATTCCGCCCTGGCGGTGATCGGTGCCGGTCTCGGCTCATGGCTGATCTTTGGAGCCTTGGCCGAGCTGTGGTCGCGGACCGGCAAGTCGGGCCCGTCGCGCCTGCTGCGCCTGCCGCGCGCCGATTGGGGCAAGGCGATTGCCCATGCTGGCCTTGGCGTGACCTTCATCGCCGTCGCCCTGATCCAGGCCTGGCAGGTCGAGGATGTCCGCGTGGCCCAGATTGGTGAACCCTTCGATGTCGGCAGCTATCAGTTGGTCCTGAGATCGGTCGAACGCCATGACGGTCCGAACTTCTACGCGCAGAAGGCCACGATCGAAGCCAGCCGCAACGGACGCGTGGTGGCCGTGCTGCAGCCTGAAAAGCGGGTCTATCCTGTTCAGAACATGCCCACGACCGAGGCAGCCATCGACTACGGCTTCCTGCGCGACCTTTACGTGGTGATCGGGGATGAGCAGCCGGATGGCGGTTGGGCTGTCCGCAGCTATATCAAGCCTTTCGCCAACTGGATCTGGGGCGGTGCGCTGCTGATGGCCCTGGGGGGCCTGATCAGCCTGACGGACCGCCGCTATCGCGTGGCCGCAGGCAGCACCAAGAGCCATGTCGCCAAGCCGGTGCCCGCGGAATGAAGGGCGCGATCCGGATGATGGTCGTGCTGGCGACTTTGGCGACACCGGTCCTGGCCGTCCAGCCGGACGAGATCCTGTCCGACCCATCTTTGGAAGCCCGCGCCCGCGAGCTGTCGCAAAAGCTGCGCTGCCCGGTTTGCCAGGGCGAGAATATCGACGATTCGAACGCGGCCATCAGCCGGGACCTGCGTCTTTACGTCCGAGAGCGTTTGGTCGCGGGTGATACCGACGATCAGGTGATGGACAATGTCGTCGAACGTTTCGGAGAATTCGTCCTGTTCGAGCCGCGCGCGACTGGCGGCAATCTGATCCTGTGGTTGGCAGGCCCCGTCATGGCGTTGCTGGGCCTTTTTCTGGGCCTGCGCTTCCTGCGGACCCGCAACATTGCCGGTCCCGACGTTCCCGAACTGTCCGAAGACGAACAGCGCAGGCTGGCCCGGATCATGGAACCCGACAGGGGCGACTGACGCGGGGTCGCGCTTTCCCTGCCGCGCCAATGCTGCATGATCGCCCCAACCAGGAGGAGGGGCACATGAGTTTCCAGACCATCGAATTGGACATCCGGAATGGCGTTGCGTGGCTGACGCTGAATAGGCCTGCGGTGATGAATGCCCTGAATACGCAGATGCGCAAGGACATCACGCAGGCTCTGAGCACTCTGGACCCTGCGGTCCGTTGCGTCGTCCTGACAGGGGCAGGGCGCGGGTTCTGTTCGGGTCAGGATCTGACCGATCGGTCGGCGGCCGCAAACCTGGAAGCGACCCTGCGCGATGAATACGAGCCGATGCTGCGGGCCATCACCGATTGTCCGGTGCCGGTGATCGCAGCGGTGAACGGAACGGCGGCGGGAGCTGGGGCAAATCTTGCGCTGGCGGCGGATGTGGTGATCGCGACGCAAAGCGCCAGTTTCATCCAGGCCTTCACGCGAATCGGCCTGATCCCCGATGCAGGCGGCACATGGATCATTCCGCGCAGTGTCGGTTCCGCCCGCGCGATGGGCATGATGCTGTTCGCGGAGCCGGTGACCGCCGACCAGGCGCAGGAATGGGGCATGATCTGGCAATCCGTTCCCGATGACCGGTTCAGGGACGTCGTGTCGGCGCGCGCGCAGGCCTTGGCCGATGGGCCGACGGGGGCATATCTGTCCATTCGGCGGGCGGTGGCCGCATCGTCGGGCAACGATCTGGACGCGCAACTGGCGCTGGAGGCAACCTTGCAAGGCGAGGCGGGCCGCAGCGCCGATTTCGTCGAAGGCGTGACCGCCTTTCTGGAAAAGCGCCGCCCCGCGTTCACGGGCCGCTGATCAGAGGATCTGTCTGAAGGTCGGCGTTGTTGTGCGGTTGTCGAAGAAGGGCACCGTCGCAGGGCAAGGCAGTGGGCTGTCATGGGGCAGCCCCTCGATCAGCTGGGACAGTTCGGCCAGCACCACCTCGGTGATGAAGGGCAGGTCAAGGTCGCGTGCCTCGGAGAGCGCGACCCAATGCAGATTGGACAGTTCATCGCAGGCGCGGCTGAAATCGTCGGGATCGCCACTGAGGCTGGCCGCATCCGCAATGAAGAAATGCGCGTCGAACCGGCGCGGGCGTCCGGCCGGCGTGATCGCCCGGAACAAATATCGCAGGGCCGAGGCATCGGGCATCAGCCCGGCTTCGGCATATCCCGCGATGTCGCAAGGTCCCGGTTGCCCGATCAACAGGCCGGTCTCCTCTGCCAGTTCGCGCAAGGCCGCGGCGGCGATTGTCGTGGGGGCGACGCTTCCCTGCGGATCTTGCAGTCGGCGCTGGCATTCCGTGCGCAGATCGGCGGCCAGCGTGATCTGCGTGTCATCTGGGTCGACAGCCCCGCCCGGAAAGACGAATTTCGACGGCATGAAAACTGCCTTGGCGCCGCGCATCCCCATCAGCACGCGGTTGCCCTCAGGCCCTCGGCGCAGGATGATGACCGTGGCCGCGTCCCGGATCGGGGGCGGGGTCGTCATGCGGAAAAGCCATGCATCCGGCGTGCCCACTGAAAGCCCACCATGGCGCCCTTGATCACCGGCAGCAGCAGCAGCGACATGACGATCGCGCCAAGGCTGAAGGACAAAAGCAGGGTCATTGCACTGGGGCGATAGGCCACGAAGATCGCCAGAAGCAGCGGCGCCCCCAGATGCGAGACCAGCAGGATCGTCAGATAGGCCGGGCCGTCATCGGCCTGCTGGTGGTGCAGCGCCTCGTTGCAGGCGGGGCAGTGGTCGTTCACCTTCAGATAGCTTTTGTACAGCTTTCCCTCGCCGCATGCGGGGCAGCGGCACATGGCACCCCGCAACATGGCGGATTTCGTCGAACGGTCCATCGCGTCGGACGCGAGGCTTTCGGATTGGGACATGCCGATGCTCCTGCTTGGGTCCGGACCGTCTGCCCGGTGTCGCCAATCTAGGCATTCGGGGCCGGCTTTGAAAGTGCCCGTCAAGCGGCCTGATCGGGACGCGAGCATATGACGCGATTGCGCCCGGAGCCCTTCGCGACCAGCAAGGCCTGATCGGCACGTTCCAGCGTCATGCGGGCGACCTGGTCTGGCCAGCCGTCGCACTGCATCGGCGCCACCGTCGCCACTCCGATCGAGGCCGTGACCGCGATCTGGCCGCCACCGGTGATCTGGGGCAGGGTGACGGGACGTCGGGCGATGGCCTTGCGCAGGCGTTCGGCCACGATCAGCGCATGGTCCTGCGAACAATCGGGAATGACGCCCAGGAACTCCTCTCCGCCCATGCGCGCGGCCAGGCCCGAAGGACCCAGGGCGGCACGGAACCTTACTGCGATTTCAGTCAGGACGGCGTCGCCGGCGCTGTGGCCGTACCCGTCATTGACCTGTTTGAAATGATCCAGGTCCATGACGAAGACCGCAAAGCCCTGGTGGCCCAGAAGGGCATCGCGGGTGATCGCCGACAGTTTCGGGATGGCATAACGGCGGTTGTAAAGTCCCGTCAGCGGATCGGTCATGGCCCAGACCATATTGCGCTGCGCCTCGGCCCGGCGTTCGTCGCCGCGCGTCTTGCGCGACAACAGCATCTGCAGGGACATGGCGGCGGCGCCCGCCGCCTCGGGGCCGCCCAGATCGTGGGGGACGACGTCGCTGGCGCCCAGGTCCAGCGCGAAAGCGGCCAGTTCCTCGCAATCGGGGCCGATGGCAATGACGAAACCCGCGTCGCGCGATCCCTGTCGCGACCGCAGTTCCGACAGCAGGCGCAATCCGTCACCCTGTGTCCGCAGATCGACCGAGATCAGATAGACGTCGGCATTGCGTCCCGCGGTGGCTGCCGCCAAGGCTTCGTCCGGGTCCATGATGTCAAAGCGGCAGGACATGCGTTCGGCCAGCAGTTGGCGCCAGCGTTGGGCGCGCGCCGGGGCATCGGCGATCAGGACGATCTGGGGCTTCTTGGCATGCATGAAGGCCGCCACAGGTTCCGCCATGCCCAGCTCGGGGCTGTGGGTGGGTTCGACATCGCGCAGGATGCCCCGGACCCGGGCCATCAGCATCTGATCCTCGACCTGCGGGGAAAGGGTCGCAATCGCACCGGCCTGCAGGGCTGCCAGGCGCTGCGGCCCCTGGACCAGCATCATCACGGGGATGTCGTCTGTGCGTGGATCGCGTGTCAGCGCGCGGCATGTCTCGATCAGCGATTCATCGCCCGGTTCCCCCCCCAGGATGATCAGTCCCGGCCGCGACCGTTCGACGGCCATGAAAATTTCGGCGATGCTGCTGACAGCCTCGACCTCATAGCAGACCGACGCAAGCCGGACCTTCAATGTGATGCGGGCGGTTGCCACGGCATCTGCGACAAGGATACGAGCCGTCATCTACCCATCCAGCGAGTCTCGACATCAGAGCTTCAATTTCGTCTCAAATGTTTAACAAATTGTTTCCGCCTGGGTGGCTGGCGGATATTTTCGACCAAAGGACAGCATCCACATGGCATATACCCCCGAACAGGCCCGCGAACTGGCGACCGAAATCCTGCTGGCGCTAGCCGAGCGTCCTGATGATCTGGCCCATTTCATGGGGGCAAGCGGGCTGGAGGCCGATGACCTGCGTCAGCTGTCGCAGCGTCCTGACATCGCCGTTTTCCTGCTGGATTTCGTCGTCGAGAGCGATGAACGCATCCACGAATTTGCCGACGCCCTTCGGCTGCGACCGCAGGACGTGATGGCGGCGCGCACGGCATTGGCCGGGCCTGGCAGCTATGGATGGGACATGGACTGATCCGTTTGCGATTTATTCACCCCCTCTTGCTAGCGTCGATGCGAATCGAGGTGTGGCATGAATTCATTGATAAACCGCGGGATCGAGGAATTCCTCAGAACGACCTATGGCGATGATCTGGTCAAGGCGGTCGCGGAAGAAGCTTATGTAGCCCAGGCTTCCGTGGCGCCGTTAGGGGCGGGGTTTGGTGCCGATGCCCTGCAGCGCGCCGCGTTTCGGATGTCCAAGCCACATAGCGAGATGCTGGAGGATATGGGCGCCTGGATGACCCGCATCGAGGCGGTGCGGCGACTGCTTCGATTTTCGGGCCGCGATTTCAAGGATTTCCTGTTGCGCCTGGAAGAATTGCCGGGCCGCGCGCATCTGGTGCTGCCCAGCCTGCGGGTTCCGCGCCTGCAGGTCGATGCGAATGATCAGGCGTTCTGGGTCCTGATGCTGGATCACGACAGGACATGGCAGTTTCTTCTGGTTGGGGTGATCCGGGGAATGGCGGATGATTACGGGGCGCTTTGCCTGATTTCAGTCGAAGATCAGGCAATCCGGATCGAGGTTTGGGACGAGAAATTTGCCGAAGGGCGCCTGTTCTCGATCCAGCACGGCACAGCAGAACAGGGGCGGGCATGAGAAACCCGGTCGTAAACTTGCCGGTCAAGGCGTTGGCCCAACTGATGCCGATGCATATGATCGTGAATGATCGCGGGGCGGTGCTCTCGGTTGGGCCGACATTGCTAAAGCTGGTACCGGGCCTTGGGTCGGGCTTGCACGGCTGCCTTGTCAGTGGCCGGGCCGGACAGGGGGCCGAGGCGATCGACGCCATCCGCAACGCGGTCGACCGCGGTCTGCGTCTGTTCCTGCGCGTGCAGCATATCGCCGATCTGGTGCTGCGGGGTCATGGCGTGCGTCTGTCGGACGGGACCATGCTGGTCAATCTGGGCTTCGGTATCGGTCTGACCCGCGCCATTCGCAAAGCCCATCTGACCGATGCCGATTTTGCACCAAGCGACCTGGCGATGGAACTGCTGTTTCTGCAGGAAGCCAATCGCGGCGTCCTGAACGAGCTGTCGCGCTTCAATCATCAGCTGGCTGCCGCCCGCGAAGTGGCGTTGCTGCAGGCGCAGACCGACCCCCTGACCGGTTTGGGCAACCGCCGTGCGCTGGAAGGCGCGCTGGCCATCGCCGTGCGCCGCAGCGGCGACGAACGTCAGGACAGGCCCACGCCATTCGCCTTGCTGCACATGGATCTGGACCATTTCAAGCAGGTCAACGATCGCCTTGGCCACAAGGCGGGTGATGACCTGTTGCGCGACGTGGGCAAGGTCCTGCACGGCCTCGTCCGCAAGGAGGACATGGCGGCGCGCATCGGGGGCGATGAATTCGTGCTGATTCTGCGTGGCATGGTCTGCCCGGCGGCCATCGCGCAGGTGGCCGAACGCCTGATCGGCAGCATCCGTGACCTGTCGCCTCCTCAGCTGACCGACCTGCATGTTTCGGCCAGTATCGGCGTCGTGATCTGGCATCACGACCGCTTTGAAACACCCGAAACATTGCTGGATATGGCAGATGCGGCGCTTTATGCATCCAAGCGGAAAGGTCGGGGTTGCGCGACGATCGCCTAGGCGGATGGCGCGGCCGCCTGTTTCCAACCCGCCCTGAACAGGTCTGCGAAGCCGTTCGAGGCCACGGCTCAGATGACCTGTCTGCAGCCAGTCCCTTGAGCCCTACAGTATGCAAGGGAAGCAGCAGTCTGATGGTTAGCGCGGGCGGCTGATCCAGGTTTCTGCCGCGGGCAATCTTGGTGACAGGTACGACCCTTGGTTGGGCTGACTGGCGGTTGGGTTGCCGATATTCGGGCGCTGCGCCATCGATATTTCGGCACCAGTTATGTCTTCATCCGTTTACAGCCTGCGCGGCAGATCGCCTGAACGCAAACTGCGGCTTGCCGTTCGCAGACGAAAAAAAGCCGCGCCCGATCAGGGGCGCAGCATAAGGGTAGCTGCTGAGAATCAGGTTTTCAGCGGAAAAGAAGCACGGGCAGCTTGCAGGCAATCAGCATCTGCGTCGTTGTCGACCCGATGATCATGCTGCGGATGCGACTGTGGCCATAGGCGCCCATGACCAGCAGATCATGCCCCTCGGTCTCGATCCGTTCCGCCAGGGCGGTTTCGGCAGACCCTGCCAGAACGCAGGCATCGGCGCTCAGGCCCGCGGCCCTGAGGCGCAGCAAACCTTCGTCCAGCGTATCGCGGGCGTTGTTGCCGCTGTTGCCAGCCATCGCCAGTTCGATCTGCAGATCCTTGAAGACGGGGCTGGTGGCGATGTGCTGCACCGCCTTCAGGGCCGAATTGCCGCCGTCGAATGCCACCAGCACCTTTCGGATCGGCTTGAATGACCGGGACGCGACCAGCACCGGCTTACGCGCGGCACGCACGATCCGTTCCAGGTTCGACCCCAGATGGCTCTCGGCGAAATCCGCAGCTGCGCCGCGCTTGCCGATGACGATCAGGCGGGTGTCGGGGGCATCGTGGCCGACGGCCCGGTCAATCAGGTCGCCCTGTTCCAGTCGGGTCGTAACGGCAGTTGCGCCGGCGCCTTCGGTCAGCTGCCGCGCATCCTCCAGCAAGGCGCGTCCGGCCTCGTTGGCGATGCGGGCGCGTTGGGCGTCCAGGGTCGCCAGTTCCTCCAGCAGTGCGGTCCGGGCACCCAGTCGGATCGCACCGGACAGATCCTGCGGGCCGGCCGCTTCGCGGCGCCCCATCACGTGCAACAGCTGGACCGGCGCGCCGGTCAGATGCGATACCCAGGCCGCATGTTCGCAGACCGAAGTTGCATAGCCCGAGTCGTCGACCAGCGCGATGATATTGTCGGTCATGATCATCCCCCTCAATGCGCCATCAGTTTATCGATTGCGCCGGGCTTGTCATGCACGGCGAGCTTGTCGACGATAGTTTCGGATGCCTTGTTCATGCCGATCAGCTGCACCTCGGCCCCGTCGCGCCGGAATTTCAGGATGGCCATGTCCAGCGCCTGCACCGAACTGATGTCCCAGATATGGGCGCCGCTGACATCGATGATCACGCGGTCCAGCGCCTCGGAGAAGTCAAAGGCCGCCATGAAATCCTCGACCGAGCCGTAAAACAGCTGACCCTCGACAATATAGCGGCGTTCGCGCCCATCCTCGGACAGGGTCGAGCGGACGCGGAACAGCTGGGCGATCTTGGCGGCAAAGAAGATGCCGGACAACAGCACGCCCACCAGCACGCCGATCGCCAGGTTGTGGGTCCAGACAACCACGGCCACCGTCGCCAGCATCACGATGGAGGATGACCGCGGGTGCGAGCGAAGGTTGGCAATGGACGACCAGCTGAAGGTGCCGATCGACACCATGATCATGATCGCGACCAGGGCAGGCATCGGGATCTGGCTGACCAGATCGCCCAAGCCCACCACCAGGATCAGCAGGAAGACCCCCGCCACGAAAGAGGACAGGCGCCCGCGGCCGCCGGATTTGACGTTGATCATCGACTGCCCGATCATCGCGCAGCCCGCCATGCCGCCGATGAAGCCCGTGGCCGTGTTGGCCAGGCCCTGGCCGATGCATTCCTGGTTGCGGTTCGACCGGGTGTCGGTCAGTTCGTCCACCAGGTTCTGCGTCATCAGGCTTTCCAGCAGACCCACGATGGCCACCGCGACCGAATAGGGCAGGATGATCCGTAGCGTTTCCAGGTTCAGCGGCACATCGGGCAGCAGGAAGATCGGCAGTGTATCGGGCAGCGCGCCCATGTCGCCCACGGTCCGCACGTCCCAGCCCAGCAGCATCGCAAGCGCCGTCAGCACCACGATGGTCACCAGCGGCGAGGGGATCGCCTTGGTCAGATAGGGGAACAGATAGATGATCGCCAACGAAGCCGCGACCAGCAGATAGGTGAACCAGGTGACGCCAGGCGTCGCGAAGTTCAATTCCGGCAGCTGCGCCATGAAGATCAGGATCGCCAGCGCGTTCACAAAGCCGGTCATTACCGATTTTGACACGAAGCGCATCACGAAGCCCAGCCTCAGCATCCCGCAGGCGATCTGGATCAGGCCGGCCAGCACCGTCGCCGCCAGCAGGTATTGCAGCCCGTGATCGGCCACCAACGTGACCATCAGAACCGCCGTTGCCGCAGTCGCGGCGGAAATCATCCCCGGCCTGCCGCCGGTGATCGCGGTGATCACCGCGATGGAAAAGCTGGCATAAAGCCCCACCTTGGGGTCCACACCCGCAATGATGGAAAAGGCGATGGCCTCGGGGATCAGGGCAAGCGCGACGACCAGCCCCGAAAGGATATCGGGGCGGATATTGCCAAACCATTCCTGTTTGTAGCGTTCGATTGAAAACATGGATCATCCGTTCCTGACCGTTGCGGCGCCATTCGCGCCGGGGTCCGTCGTGCAAGTCTGCAAGGTTCGATTTGTCCGGCGGATCGGCGGCCGGAAGAGCCACCCGGATTCTCACCGGGTCCAGTCGTTTGACTGGCTGATAGCCGTAACCTGTGCGTGATCGCAACCCTCCGGGCAAAAATCCCGCCTGAAACGGACGAAACCGCCACTCCTTGCGGAATGGCGGTCACGTTTCGGGCAATGGGCAGGTTTCAGCGGCGGGTGCGCAGCAGGCCCATGATTTCCTTGGTGCGGTCCAGGATCGGGCGGGCGATGGCGTCGGCACGCTCGGCGCCATCCGCCAGAACCGCATCGATCTGGGCCGGGTCGGCCATGTATTCCGACATCTTGCGGGTGATGGGGGCCATCGCCTCGACCGCGACTTCGGCCAAGGCGGGCTTGAAGGCGCCAAAGCCCTGACCCTCGAACCGCCCCAGCACTTGGTCGGGGGTTTCATCGGCAAGGGCGGCATAGATGTTGACCAGGTTGCGCGCCTCGGGGCGGTCCTTCAGGCCGTCCATCTGGCCGGGCAGGGGATCGGCGTCGGTCCGCGCCTTGCGGATCTTCTGGGCGATGGTGTCGGCATCGTCGGTCAGGTTGATGCGGCTGGCATCGGACGGATCCGATTTCGACATCTTCTTGGACCCGTCGCGCAGGGACATGACGCGGGTGGCCACGCCCTCGATCAGAGGTTCGGTGATGGGGAAATGATTGACGCCGTAATCGTGGTTGAACTTGGCCGCGATATCGCGGGTCAGTTCCAGATGCTGCTTCTGATCCTCGCCCACGGGAACGGCGGTCGCCTGATAGGTCAGGATGTCGGCGGCCATCAGCGCCGGATAGGCCAGCAGGCCCAGGCTGGCATTTTCGCTGTTCTTGCCGGCCTTGTCCTTGAACTGGGTCATCCGGTACATCCAGCCGACGCGGGCCACCGTGTTGAACAGCCACGCCATTTCCGCATGGGCGCTGACTTGGCTCTGGTTGAACAGGATCGATTGCGCGGGGTCCACCCCCGAGGCCATGAAGGCCGCCGCCGCCTCGCGCGTGCGCGACAACAGCACCTGGGGGTCCTGCCAGACGGTGATCGCATGCAGGTCGACTACGCAATAGACGGTTTCGGCCTGATCGCCCTGCAGGGCCGCGAAACGCTTCAGCGCGCCCAGGTAGTTGCCAAGCGTCAACCCGCCCGAGGGCTGGATCCCCGAAAAGATGCGCGGGCGGAAGGTGCTGTTGGTGGGTTCTGACATGACCGGCCTGCCTTGGAATTTCCTGGCCGCTGGCTTAGCGGTTGGGGGAAACTTCCGCAACCGCCAAGGAAACGCCATGCGTCAAGGCCTGACCGAATCTCCGCTGAACCCGCTGCCGCCCGTGATCTGGTTGCTGACCCTGCCCGTCATCGCCTCCGAGGCGGCGTTTGCCCTGGCGCAGGCGGGCTTTCTGGGCGGTGCCGAGGGCGTGGGCCTGCGCCTTAACGCCATCCGCATGACGGCGCTGCCCCCCGAACTGTTCCAGCGCATCTGGAGCCTTGGTGCCTTCGACATCGACCAGATGTACCGGGCGCTGTCCTTCAACTTTGTCCACACGTCCTTGACGCATGCGCTGTTCGTGGTGGTCTTCACGCTGGCGCTTGGCAACCTGGTGGCCCAGCAGTTCCGGCCCTTGGCCGTGGTCGCGCTGTTCCTGGGATCGGCCATCGGGGGGGCATTGATCTATGCGGCGGTGCTGCAGGTCATCGGTGCGCGGCCGTCACTGCTGATCGGGGGCTATCCAGCCGTCTATGGGCTGGTGGGCGCCTTTACCTTCCTGCTGTGGACCAAGCTGGCGGCGGTGAATGCCAACCGCCTGCGGGCCTTCAGCCTGATCGGCGTCCTGCTGGCCTTCCAGCTGGTCTTCGGCCTGGTCTTCGGCGGCGCAGGAACCGGCTGGATCGCCGAAGTGGCGGGCTTTGCCACCGGGTTCCTGCTCAGCTTCGTACTGGTCGATGGCGGGTTGCAGCGGGCGCTGACGCAGATGCGTCAGCGCTGACCCCGGCGGATGGCGGCCTTCAGTTCGGACAGGCGATAGGCCCCGGTGATGAACGCCAGCGAGAAATAGATCGCCGCCCCGCCAAAGACCAGGATCGCCAGCCCGACGCCCCGACCGGTGCCCGCAGCCTCCAGCCATTCGCGCATCCCCCATAGGGCCGCGGCCATCAGCGCCGAGGCCGTCAGGATGCGCGGAAAGGCCCGGACCAGCCGTGCATCCGCCCGTGCCGCCTGACCCATCTCGCGCGTCCCGAGCCACAGTTGGGCGACCATGACCCAAGCCGCGATGGTCGTGCCAAGCGCCGCCGCCAGGAAGCCCAGGAACGGCATCAGGCTGAAGGCCGCGACCGCGTTCACCACCATCGAGATGACGGCAAAGCGCAGCGGCGTGCGGGTGTCTTCACGCGCAAAGAACAGCGGTTGCAGGATCTTTTGCAGCACGAAGGCCGGCAGACCGATCGCATAGACGATCAGCGCGGCCGCCGTCTGCTGAGTGTCGAAGGCAGAAAAAGCGCCGCGCTGGAACAGGGTGGAAACCATGGGTTCGGCGATGACGGCGATGGCAAATGCGGCGGGCAGGGTCAGGAACAGCCCGAATTCCGTCGCGCGGCTATAGGCCGACTGGCCGCCTGCGTGATCATCGGCGCGGATGCGGCGGGCCAGTTCGGGCAGCAGAACCACCGCCACCGCAGCCCCCACCACGCCAAGCGGCAGCTGATACAGGCGGTCCGAATAGGACAGCCAGCCGATCGCCCCGTCAAAGCGCGATCCGACTTGGCGACCGACCAGCAGGTTGATCTGCACCACGCCGCCCGCAAAGGCCGCGGGCAGGGCTACGGCGATCAGGCGGCGCATATCGGGGGTTAGGCGCGGGCGCCGCGGGCGGAAGGTCCAGCCGCTGCGATGCGCGTCCCACCAGACCAGCGCCAACTGGGCGATGCCCGTGACCGGCGTGGCCCAGGCCAACGTCAGCCCCAAGTCCCAACCCTGCCACTGCCCCAGCCCCATCGCCACGATGAACAGCAGGTTCAGCAGCACCGGCGCCGCCGCCGCCGCCGTGAAGCGGCCATTTGCGTTCAGCACCCCCGAAATCATCGAGGCCATTGAGATCAGCAGGATATAGGGGAAGGTGATCCGCCCGTATTCCACCGCCAGATCAAAGCGTTCATCGCCAGCGAAACCCGACGCCATCAGCCAGACCAGACCCGGCATGAAGATCATCGCCACGGCCGACAGGACCATCACCGCTGCCAGCAGGCCCGAAAACGCCTCTGAGGCGAAGCGCTGCGCCTGTGCGTGATCCTCCAACTTCTTGGAAAACATCGGCACGAAGGCGGTGTTGAACGCCCCTTCGGCAAAGAAGCGGCGGAACATGTTGGGCAGCGACAGCGCAATCAGGAACGCCTCGGCCACGGGGCCTGTGCCCAGCCACGCCGCCATCAGGATGTCGCGCACAAAGCCCGACGCACGCGAAATCAGCGTCCAGCTTCCCACTGCCAGGAAGCCACGCACCAGTCCGGATTTCATCCCTGTTCTGCCTCTGCCCGTTTCACGCCGTCGGCGATCGCCGTCCGCAGTTTCTTTTCCAGCGCCTCGCGTTTCGAGGCGCTGTGGAGTTTCAGACCGAACATGTCCTTGACATAGAAGCTGTCGACGACCTGCGCACCAAAGGTGGCGATCACCGCGCTGACGATCTGGATATGGTTCGAGGCCAGCGTCCGCGTCAGGTCGTAAAGCAGACCCGGACGGTCGCGGGTATCGACCTCGACGATGGTATAGATGTCGCTGCCTTCGTTGTCGAAGGTGATATGGGTCGGGAACTTGAATTCCCGGTTGCGCTTTTTCGGCTTGTCGCGGGTCGCGAAAGCCTCACGCGCGACGATCTCGCCGCTCAGCGTCCGCAGAATGGTCTGGCGCAGCTTGGGCAGGCGGTCTTCGGCAAAGGGGTGACCCTCGGCGTCCTGGACCCAGAAGACGGCGGTGGCATAGCCATCGCGCGTCGTATAGGTCCGCGCATCGACCACGTTGGCGCCCGTCAGGGTCAGCGCCCCGGCCAGCCGCGAAAAGATGCCGGGATGGTCCGACAGCACGAAGGCCGTGCGCGTCGCGTCGCGATCGGGATCGGCACGCAGGTCGATGCGGATTTCATCCGGTCCGATGCCGCGCAGCAATTCGGCAAAGACCGTGTGGGATTGCGTCGGCAGGCCGGGCCAATAGGCATCGTAATGGCGGGCGATCTCGGCGCGGATGGCGCGGGCATCCCAACCCTTGGCAACCAGCATGTGGCGCAGCGACCGCTTGGCCTCGTTCTGGCGCTTGTCGCGGTTCAGCTCCTCCAGCCCGTTTTCCAGGGCGGCGGCGGTTTCCTGGTGCAGCGTGCGCAGAAGCGCCGCCTTCCAGTTGTTCCAGGTGCCGGGGCCCACGCCGCGGATGTCGCAGACCGTCAGCACCAGCAGCTTGTCCAGCCGCTTGCGGGTCTTCACCGCCTTGGCGAAATCGCGCAGGGTGCGCGGATCGCTGATGTCACGTTTCTGCGCGACGTCCGACATCAGCAAGTGGTTGCGCACCAGCCATTCGACCGTGTCGATATCTTCCTGATTGAAGCCGAAACGCGTGGCGATGCGCCGCGCGATGCGGGCGCCCAGGATCGAATGATCCTCGGGGCGGCCCTTGCCGATGTCATGCAGCAGGGTCGCCAGATACAGCACCCGGCGGTTCACTCCGTCCTCGATGATCTGGCTGGACAGGGGCAGGTTTTCGGGGTGTTCGCCGCGCTCGATCTCGGCCAGGGCGGCGATGCACTGGATGGAATGTTCGTCGACCGTATAGTGGTGATAGACGTTGAACTGCATCATCGCCACCACCGGTTCGAATTCCGGGATGAAGGCGGCCAGAACGCCCAGCTCGTTCATGCGGCGCAGGGCGCGTTCGGGGTTTCCATGCTTCAGCAGCATGTCCATGAAGATGCGGATCGCCTCGGGGTCGGATTGAACCTTCTCGTCGATGAGGTCCAGATTGGCGGCGACAAGACGCATCGCATCGGGATGGATCAGCACGCCCGTCCTCAGGGCTTCTTCGAAGATACGCAGCAGGTTCAGCGGATCGGCCAGAAAGGTCGCTTCGGATTCATAGGACAGGCGACCCTGCTGATCGATAAACCCCGGCTTCATCTTGCGTTTGCGACGGAACAGCCGACCCAGGAATGGGGCGGTGCGGACGTGCTGGGTTTCCAGCGCGGCCAGAAAGACGCGGGTCAGTTCACCCACGCGCGTGGCATGGCGGAAATAATCCTGCATGAAATATTCGACGCCGCGCCGCGCGGTCGTATCGGCATAGCCCATCCGACGGGCGACCTCGACTTGCATGTCGAAGGACAGCACATCCACCGGACGCCCCGAGATCAGGTGCAGATGGCAGCGCACGGCCCAGAGGAAATCCTCGGCCTGCCAGAAGGCCAGATGTTCGTCGCGCGAAAAGACGCCCAGATCGACCAGTTCGACCGCGCGATCGACGCGGTGGATGTATTTGGCGATCCAGTAGAGCGTCTGCAGGTCGCGCAGGCAGCCCTTGCCCTCCTTGACGTTGGGTTCCAGGACATAGCGCTGGCCCCCTTGGCGGGCATGGCGAGCGGCGCGTTCGTCCAGCTTTGCCTCGATGAATTCGGGCACGGTGCGTTCGAACAGTTCGTCCCACAGGCGCTGGCGCAACTCCTGGGCCAGCGGCGCGTGGCCGGTCACCAGCCGGTGTTCCACCAGCGATGTGCGGATCGTCATGTCGCCTTCGCCAAGACGCAGGCAATCGTCGACGCTGCGGATCGAATGGCCGATCTTCAGCTTCAGGTCCCACATCATGTAAAGCATCGATTCCACGACGCTTTCGGCCCAGCCCGTTATCTTCCAAGGCGTCAGGAACAGCAGATCGACGTCGGACGCGGGGGCCATCTCGGCCCGGCCATAGCCGCCCACGGCCAGAACGGCCAGCCGCTCGCCTTCGGATGGGGCATCCAGCGGGTGAAGCCGCGTGACCGCCACATGATGGACGGCGGTGACGATCTGATCGGTCAGGTTGGCGATGGCACGCACCGTTTCGCGGGCAGCGCGGGGATGGGTCGCGAAGGATGCCTCGATCGCCTGCATCCCGTCGGCGCGCGCCTGCATCAGCAGGGTGACGGTTTCGCTGCGGATGCGGCGGGGTTCGTCGATATCCTGCAGGCGCGCATCCAGCGCCCGCAGAAGCTCGTCCCCGTCACGGGAAAATTGCGCCCCGGTCATGTCCCGGGCGCCGTCGGTGACGCCGTTCAGTGCCATGTCTTGTCGTGCCGTTCCCGTTTACGATCCGAACCCGCGGGTGGTGCGCGGTGCGGGGTCCAGAATGACGAGCCTGCCATCGCGGATGGTCGCGACCGAAAGGCCCCGTTGCGAGGTGCCGTCACGCTTCAGGCGGAAGATGCCGGCCACGCCCGAAAAGCCCGCGGGCTGGGTCAGGCCGGTCGTGGTCAGCGCGTTGCGCTTGCCCGCGCGCACCAGCGACGCGATGGCCGCGACCCCGTCATAGGACAGCGATGCCAGCTGGTGCGGCGCCTCGCCATAGGTCTGGGCATAGCGCGCCTCGAATTGCTGTTGCAGGCCTTGGTCGGGAATGGCGAACCAGCCTTCGGCCAGCTGCGGCATGCCCAAGCGGTCGCGCGGCTGGTCCCAACGGGTCAGGCCCATCATCTGGGTTACAGGCGAGCGCACGCCGGCCTTGGCCAAGTTTTCGGTCAGATAGGGCAGCACGGCCTGGTTGTTGGCCGTCATGAAAATCGAATCGACTTGGCCTGACTGGACAGCCTCGGCCACGCGCGGGGTCGCCGCATCGATCCCCGAGATCGACACCGGGTGATTGACTCGGCCCGCCAGACGCGCGCCATTGCGGGCGATGGCGGTCTGGATGGCGCGTGCGCCCAACTGGCCCGCGACGTCATCCTCGGCCACCAGCAGGACGTTGCGCTTACCCTGACGGACGCCATAGCGCACCAGCCGATCGGCGATGTTGTCGAAGCTGTTGCCCAAGGTGAAGACGTTGCCGCCCGCGATCTCGGTATTGTTCGAGAAGGTCAGCACGTTGATGTTGCGCGACAGCATGGCATTGCCGACGGCGTTTGCATTGCCCGCGAAAAGCGGCCCCAGGATGATCTGCGCGCCCGCATCGGCGGCCGCATTGGCCTGGGCGACAGCCTGTGCCTCGGACCCTGCGGTGTCATAGATGCGCAGGTCGATGCTGGCACCCTGGGCGTCCGCCGCCGCCATCTTGGCCGAGTTGCGCAGGCTGCGCGCCAGCCATTCCATCTCTTGCGATGACGTGCCGCCGGGAACCAGCAGCGCGACCCGAACCGGCTGGCCCGGTTCGATCATCTGCCCGATCTCGGGGCCGCTGGCACGTTCGGTCATGGCGACAGGGTCGCAGGCGGCCAGGAACAGCGCCGAGATCACGGCGGTCGTGCGGATTGCGGCCCGGCGCAGGCGCTGTCCGGGCCGGGTTGTGGCGGATGCAAACATGTGAAACTTCCCTGTCAGATGATACGCGGCGCGCTTATGGTGGCAGACTAGGACCTGAGCCCGTGATTGGCAATCAGCGCCACCCCGCAACCGCGACGACAGGAGGGTTCGATGACCGACCGCAACGACCGATTGGATGCCGAATCTCCGCGCCGCCTGACCGCTCATGTCGAGGCCGCGCGCCTGGACGGCGGTCTTTACCTGGTGGCCACCCCCATCGGGGCCGCGCGCGACATCACCCTGCGGGCGCTGGACGTGCTGAACAGCGCCGACATGCTGGCCGCCGAAGATACGCGCGTCCTGCGCCACCTGCTGGACATCCACGGCATTCCGCTGCGCGGGCGGCGTATCCTGGCCTATCACGACCACAATGGCGACCGGGCCCGCCCGGCGCTGATGGCGGCCCTGGCCGATGGGGCCAGTGTGGCCTATTGTTCCGATGCGGGAACGCCGCTGGTGGCCGACCCCGGCTATCGCCTTGCCGTTGACGCGGCCGAGGCAGGCGCGCGGGTCCATGCCCTGCCGGGGCCGTCATCCTCGCTGGTGGCGCTGTCGCTGTCGGGGCTGCCAAGCGATCGCTTCCTGTTCCTGGGTTTTCCGCCCTCGACGGCCACGGCGCGGCAGACCTTTTTGAAGACCTGGACGGCGGTCGATTCGACGCTGATCCTGTTCGAAAGCCCGCGCCGGGTGAACCGCACCCTGACCGACCTGGCCGCCATCGACCCGAACCGCATGACCGTCATCGCCCGCGAGCTGACCAAGAAATTCGAGGAGGTCATCCGCGGCACCGCCCGGGACCTTGCCGCCGACCCGCGCATGGCGACCCTGAAGGGTGAGGTCGTGATGGTGTTGGACCGCCCCGGCGAAACGGTCGTGGACGAGGCGCAGCTGGACGACGTCATCCAGCGCCACATGGCCAGCATGTCCGTCAAGGATGCCGCGCGCGAGGCCGCGCAGGAACTGGGCCTGCCCAAGCGCGACGTCTATCAGCGCGCCTTAGCGCTGGCCGGGCAGCGCTGATGCGCAGCCGTCGTGGTCAGGTTGCGGCCATGTCGGGACAGATGGCCGAGGAAGCCGTCGCACGCCTCTACCAATCGCGCGGCGCCACGGTGCTGGAAACCCGCTGGCGCGGCGCGGGGGCCGAAATCGACCTGATCCTGCGGGACGGCGACGATCTGGTTTTTGTCGAGGTCAAGGCCGCCGCGACCCACGCCGCCGCCGCCCTGCGCATCCTGCCCGCCCAGATGGGGCGGATCATGCAGGCGGCGCAGGATTATTGCGGGCAGGCGGGGCTGGGGCAGGACGCACCCATGCGGTTCGATGCGGCACTGGTGGACGAAATGGGCCGCATCGACTTGATCGCGAACGCCTTCGACGCCACCTGAACCCCCTCGGGCTTGCATCCGCGACAGGCGCAGGTCACAACAACCTCAAAGTTCAGGAGGGGCAGCATGAGCCTTTACGTCGCCTTGCAGATGGACCCGATCGAAAATGTCTCGATCGACGCCGACAGCACGTTCCGCATCGGGCTGGAGGCCGAGGCCCGCGGCCACAGGCTGTTCCAGTATACCGTCGACCAGTTGCGCTATGACGAAGGTCGCGTCATCGCGCGCGGGCGCCCCGTCACCCTGCGTCGCAAGCAGGGCGACCACGTCACCTTCGGCGATTGGGCCGAGGTCGAGCTGACCGAGTTCGACGTCGTCTGGCTGCGTCAGGACCCGCCCTTCGACATGGGCTATGTCACCTCGACCCATCTGCTGGACCGGGTGCATCCGGGCACGCTGGTCGTGAACGACCCGTTCTGGGTCAGGAACTGCCCCGAAAAGCTGATGGTGCTGGATTTTCCCGACCTGACGCCGCCCACCATGATCGCCCGCGATCCGGCCGCCTTCCGCGCCTTTCGCCAGCGCCACGGAGAGATTATCGTCAAGCCGCTTTACGGCAATGGCGGCGCGGGGGTGTTCCATCTGAAGCCGGGTGATCCGAACCTGTCTTCGCTGCTGGAAACCTTTGCCGGCATGAACCGCGAACCGATGATCGCCCAGAAATACCTGGCCAAGGTCACCGAGGGCGACAAGCGTATCATCCTGGTCGATGGCGAACCCGTCGGCGCGATCAACCGCGTCCCGCTGGAGGGTGAGGCACGGTCCAACATGCATGTCGGCGGTCGCGCCGAACAGATCGGCTTGACCGAACGCGAATACGAGATCTGCAAGCGCATCGGCCCGGTTCTGCGCGAAAAGGGTCTGATCTTCACCGGCATCGACGTGATCGACGGCTGGCTGACCGAGATCAACGTGACATCCCCCACCGGCATCCAGGAACTGGAGCGTTTCGACGGCATCAACGCCGCCGAGGCCATGTGGGAAGCGATCGAGCGTCGCGTGGCCGAAAAGGCCTAACCGCCCGCGACGAAGGGCAGGCGATAGCTGATCGCCTCGGCCAAGTGATGGACCTGCACCGGGTCCGATCCTTCCAGATCGGCGATGGTGCGGGCGCTGCGCAAAATGCGGTGATAGCCCCGCGCCGTCAGCCCCAGCCTGTCCGCCGCCTTGGAAATCAGCGCCCGCCCGGCATCGTCGGGCGCGGCGACCTGTTCCAGCAGCGTCCCCGAAGCATCGGCATTCACCGTCACCTGCGGATGGTCCGCATAGCGTTCGGCCTGCAGCTGCCGCGCCTGCGCCACGCGGGCCGCAACCGTGGCGGATGTCTCGCCCCCCGCCTCGCGGTCCAGATCCTGAAAGGTGACGCCCGGCACCTCGAGCCGCAGATCGAAGCGGTCCATCAGCGGGCCGGATATCTTCGACATGTAGTCCCCGCCGCAGACAGGCGCCCGCGAACAGGCCCGCGCCGGATCGGCCAGATAGCCGCAGCGGCAGGGGTTCGCCGCCGCGACCAGCAGGAAGCGGCAGGGATAGCGGACATGGGCGTTGGCGCGGGCGACCATCACCTCGCCGCTTTCGATGGGCTGGCGCAGGGTGTCCAGCAGTTGGCGTGGAAATTCGGGGAATTCGTCCAGGAACAGCACGCCGTTATGGGCAAGGCTGATCTGGCCGGGCTTGGCGCCGCGTCCGCCGCCGACGATGGCCGGGACCGATGCCGTGTGGTGGGGTTCCTGAAAGGGTGCGTGCCGGGTGATGCCGCCATCGGGCAGCGTGCCCGCCAGCGAATGGATCATCGAAGTTTCGAGCGCCTCGCGCGCCGACAGGGGCGGCATCAGGCCGGGGATGCGGGCGGCCAGCATGGATTTGCCCGCGCCGGGCGGACCGACCATCAGCATGTGGTGACGCCCGGCGGCGGCGATTTCCAGCGCCCGCTTGGCGCGTTCCTGGCCCTTGACCTCGGACAGGCAGCCGACGGGGGGCGCATCGCCGACCAGGCCGGGACGGGCGGGGGTGATGGGGCTGCGGTCGGTCAGGTGGTCGACGACCTGTTTCAAGGTCTCCGCCGCCAGCACCGGCACCGCGCCGACCCAGGCTGCCTCGGGGCCGCAATCGCGGGGGCAGATCAGAGCGCGGTCGTCTTCCGAGGCGGCCATCGCGGCAGGCAGGGCGCCCGTCACCGTCACCAGCCGCCCGTCCAATGACAGCTCTCCCAAGGCGACGCAGCGCGCGACTTCCTCGGAGGGGACGATCTGCAGGGCGGCCAGAACCGCAAGCGCGATGGGCAGGTCGAAATGCGACCCTTCCTTGGGCAGGTTGGCGGGCGACAGGTTCACCGTGATGCGCCTGCTGGGCATGGCGATCGACAGCGCGCCAAAGGCCGCCTTGACCCTTTCGCGCGCCTCGCTGACGGCCTTGTCGGGCAGGCCGACGATGGAGAAGCCCGGCAGGCCGGCCGCGACGGCGCATTGCACCTCGACCAGGCGGGCCTCGATGCCGTCGAAGGCAACGGAATAGGCGGTGGCGACCATGCATCCTCCCACGATGTCGCGGAATGGTTAACGTGGCAGGGTTAAGGAGGAGTTAACAATCAGCCGCTTCCTTGCGGCAGGGGGGGATGGCGGTTATCTGTGCAGGGCGCAAGGAAGCGGGGCGATGCAATGCTGGGCAAACGAATTCTGTTGATCGTCGGCGGGGGGATCTCGGCCTACAAGATCCCGCAGCTGATCCGGTCGATCCGCGCCCAAGGCGCGTCGGTGACCCCTGTGCTGACGGCGGCGGGCGCGCAGTTCACCACGCCCATGACCCTGTCTGTCCTGGCCGGAGAACCCGTGCACGACACCCTTTGGGACCGCAATTCCGAGGCCGAGATCGGCCATATCCAGCTGTCGCGCAACGCCGATCTGGTCGTGGTCGCCCCCGCCACGGCCGACATGATGGCCAGGATCGCGCAGGGGCTGGCCAACGACCTGGCCTCGACCCTGCTGCTGGCGACGGACAAGCGAGTGCTGATCGCGCCGGCAATGAACGTGCGGATGTGGGACCACCCGGCGACGCGGCGCAATCTGGCGACCCTGCGGGGCGACGGCATCCTGACCGTGGGACCCGACAGCGGTGACATGGCCTGCGGCGAATACGGCCCGGGACGGATGGCCGAACCCGATGCGATCATCGCGGCGATCCGCGATGCGCTGACGCCTGAGGCGCAGCCACTGTCGGGGCGGCATGTCATCGTGACATCGGGGCCGACGCATGAACCCATCGACCCGGTGCGCTATATCGCCAACCGCTCCAGCGGGGTGCAGGGAGCGGCCATCGCGGCAGCGCTGCGGGATCTGGGCGCGCGGGTCAGCTTCGTGACGGGGCCTGCGGCGGTTCCGCCCCCGGCGGGGGTCGATGTCATCGCGGTGGAAACCGCCCGCCAGATGCGCGATGCGGTGGGGGCTGCCCTGCCTGCCGATGCCGCCGTGATGGCTGCCGCCGTGGCCGATTGGCATGTGGTCGGCGCATCCGACAGCAAGATCAAGAAGGACGGCAGCGGCCGGCCACCGGCGCTGGACATGGCCGAAAACCCCGACATCCTGGCATGGATCAGCCGCGCGGAGGAACGGCCCGCCCTGGTGGTGGGTTTTGCCGCCGAAACCGACGACGTGATTGCCAACGCGACCGCCAAGCGGCTGCGCAAGGGCTGTGACTGGATCGTGGCGAATGATGTCAGCCCGGCGACGGGGATCATGGGTGGGACCGAAAACGCCGTTACTCTGATCGGTGAACACGGTGCCGAAGAATGGCCCCGCATGGGCAAGGACGCGGTGGCCGCCCGCCTGGCCGACCGCATCGCAGCCCATCTGAACGGAAAGACGACATGAGAACCTATCTGGACTGGAACGCGACCACCCCTCTGCGCCCCGAGGTCAAGGCCGCGATCGTCGAGGCGCTGGAGATTTCCGGCAACCCGTCCTCGGTCCATACCGAGGGACGCGCCGCCAAGATGGCGATGGAACGCGCGCGTGAACGGGTGTCGGTCGCGCTTGGCGCCGAAGGGGCGGATGTGGTCTTTACCTCGGGGACGACCGAGGCGGCGGCGATGGTGCTGGGGGGCCGGAGCATCCGCTGCGCCGAGGTGGAACACAGCGCCATCAAGGTCTGGTGCGACGCCACGCTGCCGGTGGATGCGGACGGCATCGTCACCGTGGATGATCCGGCGACGAGCAGCCTGCAACTGGCCAACAGCGAAACCGGCGTGATGCAGGACCTGCCGCAGGGGTTGGCCTCCAGCGATCTGACGCAGGCCTTCGGCAAAGTGCCCTTTGCCTTCAACTGGCTGGGAGTGACGGCGGGCTTCGTCAGCGCGCACAAGTTGGGCGGCCCCAAGGGTATCGGTGCGCTGATCCTGCGCAAGGGCACTGATGTTCCTGCCCTGCTGCGCGGGGGCGGCCAGGAACAGGGACGCCGCGCGGGGACCGAGAACCTGATCGGCATCCTGGCCTTCGCCGCCGCCGCTGAGGCCGCGCAGCGCGATTTGGAAAGCGGATTGTGGGATCAGGTGGCCGCACGGCGCGACCTGCTGGAGGCGCGCCTCTGCGACATCGCGCCCGAGGCTGTCATCGCGGGAAAAGGCGCGCGGCGCTTGCCGAACACCACCTGCCTTCTTACATCGGGGTGGAAGGGCGAGACCCAGGTCATGCAGATGGATCTGGCGGGCTTTGCGATTTCGGCAGGTTCGGCCTGTTCGTCTGGCAAGGTTCGCGCTAGTGGCACGCTGCAGGCGATGGGTTTTGATGATCAGCATGCGCAATCGGCGATCCGGATATCGATAAGCCCAGCTTTGGGCGATGATCAGATCAACCGATTTGCGGATGCCTGGGAAAAGTCGTATTCACGCTGGCGCGACAGACATGGCGTGACGGGAATGGCTGGGCAGGGGCCCGCCACCAAGGAAGGATAAGGGATGACGGGTACCACCGATCTTGACGTGCGCGAAGGCGTCGACCGCGAAACGGTCGAGACCGTGCAGAACATGGGCAGCTATAAATACGGCTGGAACACCGAGATCGAGATGGAATACGCGCCGAAAGGCGTGAACGAGGATATCGTCCGTCTGATCTCGGAGAAGAACGGCGAACCGGAATGGATGACCGACTGGCGGCTGGAAGCATACCGCCGTTGGGTCACCATGACCGAGCCGAAATGGGCGATGCTGAACTATCCCGAGATCGACTATCAGGATCAGTATTACTATGCGCGCCCCAAAAGCATGCAGGAAAAGCCGAAATCGCTGGACGAGGTCGATCCCAAGCTGCTGGCGACGTATGAAAAGCTGGGCATTCCGCTGAAGGAACAGATGATCCTGGCCGGTGTCGAGGGTGCTGAAAACGCGCCTGCCGAAGGCCGCAAGGTCGCTGTGGACGCCGTCTTTGACAGCGTCAGCGTCGGCACGACCTTCAAGGATGAACTGGCCAAGGCAGGCGTCATCTTCTGTTCGATCAGCGAGGCGATCCGCGAACATCCCGAACTGGTGAAGAAGTACCTTGGCACGGTCGTTCCGGCCTCGGACAACTATTTCGCCACGTTGAACAGCGCAGTCTTCTCGGACGGGTCCTTCGTTTATATCCCCGAGGGCGTCAAATGCCCGATGGAGCTGTCGACCTATTTCCGCATCAATGCCGAAAACACCGGCCAGTTCGAGCGCACGCTGATCGTGGCCGAAAAGGGCAGTTCGGTCAGCTATCTTGAGGGCTGCACCGCCCCCAAGCGCGACATCGCGCAGCTGCATGCGGCCGTGGTCGAGATCGTGGTGCTGGAAGATGCCGAGGTGAAATACTCGACCGTCCAGAACTGGTTCCCGGGCGACGAAGACGGCAAGGGCGGCATCTATAACTTCGTGACCAAGCGCGCCGATTGCCGCGGGGCGCGCGCCAAGATCATGTGGACCCAGGTCGAAACCGGTTCCGCGATCACTTGGAAATACCCGTCCTGCATCCTGCGCGGCGATGACAGCCAGGGCGAGTTCTACTCGATCGCCATCGCCAACAACTGGCAGCAGGCCGACACGGGCACCAAGATGATCCATCTTGGCAAGAACACCAAGTCGCGCATCGTGTCCAAGGGCATCTCGGCGGGGCAGGCGCAGAACACCTATCGCGGTCTGGTGAGCATGCATCCGCGCGCCGTCAACAGCCGCAACTATACCCAGTGCGACAGCCTGCTGATCGGCGACAAGTGCGGCGCCCATACCGTGCCCTATATCGAGGTCAAGAACACCTCAAGCCGGGTCGAGCACGAGGCGACCACCAGCAAGGTCGATGACGACCAGCTGTTCTATTGCCGTTCGCGCGGGATGGACGAGGAAGAGGCCGTGGCCCTGGTCGTCAACGGGTTCTGCCGCGAGGTGCTTCAGGCGCTGCCGATGGAGTTTGCCATGGAAGCCCAGGCCTTGGTCGCCATCTCGCTGGAAGGCTCGGTGGGCTGAACATTCGGCCGGGTCTTCGGGACCCGGCCACCTGATATCACGGCGCCCAAGGGGCGTCTTTGCCGTTTGAGGGAATTATGCTGAAAATCAACAACCTGCACGTCAAACTTGAAGAAGAGGACAAGCAGATCCTGAAAGGTCTGTCTTTGGAAGTGCCCGCAGGTGAGGTTCACGCCATCATGGGCCCGAACGGGTCGGGGAAATCCACGCTGTCTTATGTGCTGTCGGGCCGCGACGGCTACGAAGTCACCGACGGCGAAGCCACGCTGGACGGTGAAGACCTGCTGGACATGGACCCCGAGGTTCGCGCCGCTGCCGGTCTGTTCCTGGCCTTCCAGTACCCGGTGGAAATCCCCGGCGTCGGCAACATGACCTTCCTGCGCACCGCCGTGAACGCGCAGCGCAAGGCGCGCGGCGAGGTTGAGCTAACCGCGGGCGAGTTCCTGAAGGAAGTCCGCGCCAAGGCGGCCGAGCTGCAGATCAGCCCTGAAATGCTGAAGCGCCCGGTCAATGTCGGCTTCTCGGGTGGTGAGAAGAAGCGCAACGAGATCCTGCAGATGGCCATGCTGCAGCCGCGCATGTGCATCATGGATGAAACGGATTCGGGTCTGGACGTCGACGCCATGCGTCTGGTGTCCGAAGGCGTGAACGCCCTGCGTTCGCCGGATCGCAGCTTCCTGGTCATCACCCATTATCAGCGCCTGCTGGACCACATCAAACCCGATGTCGTCCACATCATGTCGAACGGCCGCATCATCAAATCCGGCGGCCCGGAACTGGCGCTGGAAGTCGAACATAACGGTTACGGCGATTTGCTGGCGGAGGCCGATTGATGTCCGATACCGCCGTGAAACCCATCAATGAGGTGACGCCGCAGGTTTCGGGCAATCCGAAGGCTGCCAGCGCACTGGAAGATCGCCTGGCCGCGATCACCATGCCCGACGCGGGCTTCAGCGCCGATGCGCGCGCAGATGCGATGGCGCGTCTGCGTGCCATGGGCCTGCCTGCGCCGCGGGACGAATATTGGCGCTATACCGACCCGCGGGCATTCAACGCGCCCCGGCCGGCGGCGCTGCGCTTCGACGCGAATGGGGCTGAATCGCCGCTGTTCACCGGTCGTGACAAGCTGACGTTGGTTTTTGTCGATGGTGCCTTCGACGAAGCCGCATCCGACGATCTGTCGCTGGAAGGGATCGAGATCACGACCCTTGCCAAGGCAGACGCTGCTGGTGACCACTGGTCCGCGGATCTATACGGCCAGCTGGAACTGGCAGGGCAGACCCCGGTCAAGCGTCCGTTCGCGGCGCTGAACACCGCCGTCGCCCATGACGGTCTGCTGATCCGTGTGACGGGCAAGCCCTCCAAGCCGGTGCACGTGCTGTACCGTCGCGGCGCGGACGACGCGGACGCCGTCTGGCACCACGTCATCCGCGTCGAAGCGGGGGCCGAGATGACCCTGTTGGAAAGCGGCATGGCGGGCGCACGGTCGAATGGCATGCTGGAGGTCGATCTGGCCGACGGCGCCAAGCTGCATCACATCGCCGCCAAACGCGCCGTCGACCCCAAGGTCGGCCTGTCGCATATCTTCGCCCGCGTCGGCGCCGAGGCTCAGCTGAAAAGCTTTACCCTGGCTGTCAATGGCACGCTGATGCGCAACGAAGGCGCCATCGACATGGTCGGCGATGACGCGGTAGCCCATATCGCGGCTGCCGTGCTGGGCGATGGCGACAATGGTTCGTTCCACCATGACGATACCGTCTTCATCACCCATGGGGCCCAACGCGGTGAAAGCCGTCAGGTCTTCAAGAAGGTGCTGAAGAACGGCGCGACCGGGGTGTTCCAAGGCAAGATCCTGGTCAAGCCGGGCGCGCAGAAGACCGATGGCTATCAGATCAGCCAAGCATTGCTGCTGGACGAAAACAGCCAGTTTCTGGCCAAGCCAGAGCTTGAGATCTATGCCGACGACGTCAAATGTTCGCACGGGTCGACGACTGGGGCCATCGACGAGGAAGCGCTGTTCTATCTGCGCTCGCGCGGTGTGCCGCATGACCGCGCCATCGTCTTCCTGGTCCTGTCCTTCCTGGCCGACGCCCTGTCCGAGGTTGAGGATGACGACCTGCGCGACGACATCAATGATCGGTTGGAAGCGTGGCTGACAACGCGCCCGCAGATCTGAGATCCGCGCGCGGCGGCATGGTGCTGCGCGTGATCGAGAGCTGGTGGGCTCCGCGCCGGGTGGTGCGGAGCCTGTCCGGCATGCCCGACAGGGTGCTATTGGTGGTGCTGATGGTGGCGATGCTGATTTCGCTGATCGCGCAGGCACCGGGCCATGCGCGGGCTGCGGCGCTGGACCCCTCGGTCCCGCTCGAGGCGCGTATCGGCGGTGCGGTCATGGGCACGATCTTCATGATGCCGCTGCTGGCCTATGGCGTCGCAGCGTTGACGTCGCTTCTGGCACGGCTGACGCGCTGGCGGCTGGATCCGCTGGACGCGCGGCTGGCGCTGTTCTGGGCCTTCTTGGCGGTATCGCCGGCGATGCTGCTCTCCGGCATGGTGGCCGGGTTCATCGGGCCGGGGCCTGCCCTGACCCTGACGCAGACTGTTTCCGGCTTGGCGTTCCTGTTCATCTGGGCCGCCGGGATTTCGACATTGGCGAGACGCATATGACCTTCGACGACTTCAGGGCGCTGGTGCGTCTGACCCTTCGCGACCCCGAACGCGGGGCACATATGCTGATGGGGCTGCACCTGCCGATGGCGGTGCGCTGGATGGCGCTGCTGCTGGCGGTGTCGGTATCAGGGCTGCTGGCCTATCTGGCGGCGATGCTGTTTCCTGTGCCCGAGGCCGAAACCCCGCCCATGTATTCCATGGTTCAGCAACCGCTGGTCATGGCCGGAATGCAGATGGTGGCGATCGTGATCGGCGCCGGACTGATGACCGGCGTCGGGCGGATGTTTGGCGGGCAGGGCAATTTCGCCGATGCGCTGCTGCTGACCGTCTGGATCGAGGTGATGCTGCTGCTGATCCAGGTTGCGCAGATCATCCTGTCGCTGGCGCTGCCTGCGCTGTCGGGCCTGCTGGGCTTGCTGGCGATCGCCATGTTCCTTTGGCTGACGGTCCAGTTCACCAAGGCGCTGCACGGCTTTGCCAGCGGCCCCAAGGTGATGCTGGGTCTTTTCGCGACACTTTTGGCCATGGGCTTTCTGCTGTCATTTTTCGCCGCCTCGTTTGGCCTGCTGCCGGAGATGCCGCAATGAGTTTTGACGTGAACGCCGTCCGCGCCGATTTTCCCATCCTGTCCACGCAGGTCAACGGCAGGCCGCTGGTCTATCTGGACAGCGGTGCCAGCGCCCAAAAACCGCAGGTCGTGATCGACGCAATCAGTCGCGCCTATGAGGGCGAATATGCCAATGTCCATCGTGGCCTGCACCATCTGTCTAATTTGGCGACGGACAATTACGAACGCGTGCGCGGCATCATCGCGCGCTTTCTGAACGCCCCCCATCAGGACGAGGTGATCTTCACCTCGGGTTCGACCGAGGCGTTGAACTTGGTCAGCTATGGCTGGGCCGCCCCCCGGCTGCGCGAAGGCGACGAAATCGTGCTGTCGGTGCTGGAACACCACGCGAACATCGTCCCGTGGCATTTTCTGCGCGAACGTCAGGGCGTCGTTCTGAAATGGGTCGAACCCGAACCCGATGGCAGCCTGTCGCCCGAAAAGGTGCTGGAGGCGGTCGGTCCGCGCACGAAGCTGATCGCGGTCACCCATATGTCGAACGTGACGGGAACCGTGGTCGACGTGGCCGCCATCGCCGCGGGCACCGATGTACCGGTGTTGGTCGATGGCAGCCAGGCTGCGGTCCACATGCCCGTGGACGTCGCGGCGCTTGGCGTCGATTTCTACTGCATCACGGGGCACAAGCTTTACGGGCCCTCGGGTTCGGGCGCCATCTGGATCAAGGCCGACCGCCAAGCCGAGATGCGGCCCTTCCTGGGCGGCGGCGACATGATCAAGACCGTCGCCCGCGACCAGATCACCTATAACGACCCGCCCTTGCGCTTCGAGGCAGGGACCCCCGGCATCGTCAACCAGATCGGCCTTGGGGTCGCGCTGGAATACATGATGGGGCTGGGGATGGAAAACATCGCCGCCCATGAACGCACCTTGCGCGACCACGCCCGCGCCCGGTTCCGCGACCTGAACTGGTTGCAAATTCAGGGCGATGCGCCGGGCAAGGGGGCGATCTTTTCGATGGTCATGCAGGGTGCCCATGCGCATGACATCTCGACCATTCTCGACAAGCGGGGAATCGCGGTGCGGGCGGGCAGCCATTGCGCCATGCCCTTGATGGAATTCTTTGGTGTCAATGCCAGCGCACGTGCATCCTTCGCGATGTACAACACTGTTGAAGAAGTGGACGCCTTGGTCGAAGGATTGAGCTTCTGCCACGAGCTTTTCGCCTGAATCTTGCAAAGTTTCCGGCGGTCGTCGAAGATTGCCCGATAAATCTTGCCCCACACCATTGATCTGGGCATCCCTGACCCAAAGCAAGTCAGGAGGCCGTCATGGCAGAGGTTCTGGTTCTGGGTGCAGGCATGGTCGGCGTGACGACCGGGCTGGCCCTGCAGGCGCGTGGTCATCAGGTGACGATCATCGATCGCGGGTCGCCCGGTCGTGAAACCAGCTATGGCAATGCCGGTTTGATCCAGACCGAAGCCGTCGAACCCTATGCGATGCCGCTGCAGCCCGCCGCCCTGATCCAGATCGCGATGGGGCGGGGCTATGACGTCAAATGGAACGTGCCGGGTCTGGCCGCACAGGTCGGGGCCGTCTGGAAATACGCGGTCAATTCGCTTCCGGCGGCGCATCGGCGGGCTTCGGTCACCTGGGGCAAGCTGATCCGGCAATCGACCGAGCGCCACGGGCCGCTGATTGCGGCGGCAGGCGCCGACAACATCATTCGCCGCGACGGTTATATCGAACTGCACCGCACGGCCGCCAAGCTGCAGAAGGCGCAGAAGAACGCCGAGCGGTTCATGACCGAGTTCGGGGTTCAGGCACGTCTGATCGACGGGGCCGAACTGCGCGCCATGGAACCCTCGATCAAGGCTGACATCTTGGGCGCAACCCATTGGTCAGACAGCTGGAATTCCTCCGATCCCGGCGCTCTGGTCGCGGCTTATGCGGCGCTGTTCCAAAGACAGGGCGGACGGATTGTCAATGGCGATGCGGGCGATCTGCACCGCAAGGGCAATGCCTGGGTTGCCGACGAAGCCACGGGCGAACATGCCGTCGTGGCGCTTGGTCCCTGGTCGCCGATGCTGACGGCCCGTTTCGGGTTGAAGGTGCCGATGGTCTACAAGCGCGGCTATCACCGCCATTACCGGATGGAGGCCGCGCCGCATCACCCCATCGCGGATTTCGGCAATTCTGTCGTGTTTTCGCCGATGCGGCGCGGCCTGCGGATTGCCACGGCGGCTGAACTGACCTTGCACCCGCGCAGCACGCCGCCGCAATTGCGCCACGGCGAGGAAGCCGCGCGCGAGCTGTTCGACCTGGGATCGCCGGTCGAGGCGGAGCCTTGGACGGGGCGGCGCCCCTGCATGCCCGACATGCTGCCGCTGGTGGGGCGTATTCCCGATCAGCCGAACCTCTGGGCGCATTTCGGGCATGGGCATCAGGGGTTTACCTTGGGTCCCGTGACCGCCGAAATCCTGGCCGACGAACTGGATGGCGGCGAAGGCTGGGAGGCATTGCAGCCCGCCCGCCTGAAAGCCCGCAAAGGGTGACGCGCGGCTGTTGATCTTTGGGCCTGCCGCACACATCTTGGGGGCAAGCACGAACGGATCAGGAACCTCATGGGTCATAACAACACCAGCGCGCCCGTGACGCGCTTTGCCGAGGTGACCCGCCCCAAGCTGGAGGGCGGGAAGCGCTTTGTCATGAACAGCGAGTTCAAGCCGGCGGGCGATCAGCCCACGGCCATCGCAGAACTGTCGCAGGGCGTCAAGGCGGGCGAACGCGACCAGGTGCTGCTGGGTGCCACCGGCACCGGCAAGACCTATACCATGGCCAAGGTGATCGAGGAAACGAACCGCCCCGCGATCATCCTGGCCCCCAACAAGACGCTGGCCGCACAGCTTTACGGCGAGTTCAAGGGGTTCTTCCCCGACAACGCGGTCGAGTATTTCGTCAGCTATTACGACTATTACCAGCCCGAAGCCTATGTGGCCCGCAGCGATACCTACATCGAGAAGGAATCGCAGATCAACGAGGCCATCGACCGGATGCGCCACAGCGCCACCCGCGCGCTGCTGGAGCGCGACGACGTGATCATTGTGGCCTCGGTCAGCTGCATCTATGGCATCGGTTCGGTCGAAACCTATTCGGCGATGACGCAGGACATGATCGTCGGCGAAAGCTATGACCAGCGCGAATTCCTGGGCCAGTTGGTGGCGCAGCAGTACAAGCGTCTGGACGCCAGTTTCCAGCGCGGGGGTTTCCGCGTGCGTGGCGATCTGGTCGAAGTCTGGCCCGCCCACTTGGAGGACCGCGCCTGGCGGTTCGATTTCTTCGGGAATGAGCTGGAGGCGATCACCGAATTCGACCCGCTGACCGGTGCGAAATCCGACAGCTTCAAGCAGATCCGCATCTATGCCAACAGCCACTATGTGACGCCGCGCCCGACGATGCAGCAGGCGGTCAAGGGCATCAAGCAGGAACTGGCCATGCGCCTGAAGCAGCTGACCGATGAGGGCAAACTGCTGGAGGCCCAACGCCTGGAACAGCGCACCGCCTTCGACATCGAGATGCTGGAGGCAACCGGGGTCTGCAATGGCATCGAAAACTATAGCCGCTATCTGACCGGGCGCGCGCCGGGCGAACCGCCCCCCACGCTGTTCGAATTTATCCCCGACAATGCCATCGTCTTTGCCGATGAAAGCCATGTCAGCGTGCCGCAGATCGGCGGGATGTACCGGGGCGACTTCCGGCGCAAGTTCACCTTGGCCGAGCATGGCTTCCGCCTGCCCAGTTGCATGGATAACCGGCCCCTGAAGTTTGAGGAGTGGGACGCGATGCGGCCCCAGTCCGTCTTCGTGTCGGCGACCCCTGCGCAGTGGGAGATGGACCAGACCGGCGGCGTCTTCACTGAACAGATCATCCGCCCCACTGGGCTTCTGGACCCGGTGATCGAAATCCGCCCCGTCGAGACTCAGGTCGACGACCTGCTGGACGAAGTGCGCCGCGTCACCGCCGCCGGCATGCGGACCCTGTGCACAACCTTGACCAAGCGCATGGCCGAAGACCTGACCGAGTATTTGCATGAACAGGGCATCAAGGTCCGCTATATGCACAGCGACATCGACACGATCGAGCGGATCGAGATCCTGCGCGATCTGCGGCTTGGGGCATTCGACGTGCTGATCGGCATCAACCTGCTGCGCGAGGGGCTGGATATTCCCGAATGCGGGCTGGTGGCCATTCTGGATGCCGACAAGGAAGGGTTCCTGCGGTCGGAAACGTCGCTGATCCAGACCATCGGGCGCGCGGCGCGCAATGCCGATGGTCGCGTCATCATGTATGCCGACCGCATCACCGGCAGCATGGAACGCGCCATGGCCGAAACCGACCGGCGCCGCGAACGCCAGATGGCCTATAATGAGGAACATGGCATCACGCCCACGACCGTGCGCAAGAATGTCGAGGATGTTCTGGCAGGCCTGTGGCAGGGCGATACGGACCAGTCGCGCGTTACCACCAAGGTCGACAAGCCGATGATCGGGGCAAATTTGGCCGCTCATTTGGACGCGATGCGCACGCAGATGCGCAAGGCCGCCGAGAACTTGGAATTCGAAGAGGCCGCCCGCCTGCGCGATGAGGTCAAGCGGCTGGAGGCCGTCGATCTGGCGATTTCGGACGATCCGATGGCACGGCAATCCGCGATCGATCAGGCGGCCGAGGCGGCGGTCAAATCGTCCGGGCGATCGACCGCCGGCCGCGCCGGTCAGCGGGGCGGCAACAAGCGGTCAAAGCGCGGCTAGCCGCAGGCGACCTGAACGATCCAGCCCTTCACGTCGACGAACATCGTCAGGCGTGAAGCGTCGTTCGCCATACTGGGCGATGACCCGAAGGGGACCTCTTGGCGGCGCAGGGTGGGCGGCAGGGTGATGCCCCCGACATTCTGGCCGACCAGCGCCTGATGCCTGCGCAGGTCGCAGCTTTGGCTGCTCACGGTGTAATTCGTGGTGGCGCATGCGGACAGGGTCAAAAGCAGTCCGGGAAGGGCGAATGCCGTGGCGCGGTTGAATTTTTGCATATCACGGTTCTCTCATGTGACTTGATCGGCCGATGGGGCCATTGTCACCAAACATGATGATCCCCGAAGCGTTCCCATGAAAGGAAAAACAGTCTTGAAACATGGTTATCCCGCAACGCTGCTGTTCTATCTTTGCCTGGGTGCACCGATGGCCGCCCATGCCTCCAGCGAAGCGGCGTGGGATCTGTTGCGCCAGGATCTGGCTGCCGCTTGCGAACGTCTCGCCCGGGAAATCGCGCCCAATGCGGAAATCAGTCTGCGCTTGAACGAATTCGGGTCGGAAAACTATGCGGTGGCCCTGGTCACGATGGAAAACTCGGCCGGGCCAGAGCTTTCGGTCTGCGTCTATGACAAGCAGTCCGGGCAGGCGCAGCTGACCACGGCCTTTCCCGAAGCCGAGGAATAGGCCGCATCGACGTTCCGGGGCTTGAACCGCTGCCTGGATTTGGCGATAAACCCCCAACATCTGGTCGAGGAAAATTCCCATGCTCGTGCGCATCTATCAACCTGCCCGCAACGCCATGCAATCGGGCACGGCCAAGACCAAAGGCTGGGTTCTGGAATTTCCGCCATCGGGCACGCGCGAGGTTGATCCGCTGATGGGCTGGACCAGCAGCAGCGACACGCAAAGCCAGGTCCGCCTGCGCTTTGACACCTGCAAGCAGGCCGAAGATTATGCCCGCGAACACGGCTATGATTTCGTCGTCCAGCAGCCGCACAAACGGGCCGCCAACATCCGCCCGCGCGGATATGGCGAGAATTTCGCCACCGACCGGCGCGCGCCCTGGACGCATTGAGGCGCTGATGTCGTCAAGGTTATGGCATGGCGGCCCCGGAAAGGGTCGCCATTTTCATATTCGGCCCTGATCAACGCCCAGGAAAAGTGCAAAAAATTGACAAGAATGTCTATTCAGTTCAATCTGGATAGACCCTAGCGTCGTCGGGTGGTCCATGGGATCGTGACAGTTCACATTCCATGGACCGCCCGCAGATTCAAGACGTCTCTTCGGAAAAATAACAATCAAGATCAATTCGCTATATAAAATCTAGCTTTGTATAGATGGAACGCGCATGCGTGGTGACTTGACGACGATGCAGCCCCTGTGAACGGTCGATGCGTCAGTCGATAGGTCGGTCCGGTCGCATCTGTAAGATGACGGACGGTCAATGGCGGAAGGCATCGGCGGGCAGGGACCACGAAGGGGGGGCGTGTCGATGACGCCGGATTGTCAGACAGATGTTCCGCGAACGGCACCCGACGGTATTTGGAGGAGGAGCTTTGAGCTTGGAGACACTGGGATTGATGATCGGCGGCAAGGATATGGACGCCATGGATGGCGCCACATTCGAGCGCCTGAACCCCCTGACCAACAAGACGGCGACGCGCGCTGCCGCAGCCAGCATCGACGATGCGATCAGTGCCGTCGATGCCGCCGCCGCAGCCTTTCCGGAATGGTCCCAAAGTTCACCCAAGGTCCGGCGGACGATCCTTCACAAGGCTGCCGATATCCTGATGGACAAGATGCCGGAATTCGTCGACGCCATGGCCTCCGAGATCGGCGCGACGGCAGGCTGGGCCGGCTTCAACGTGAACCTGGCCGCCGATATGCTGCGTGAGGCAGGAGCCATGACCACGCAGATCACCGGTCAGATCATCCCGTCTAACCGGCCCGGAACGATGGCCATGGCCACGCGACAGGCGGCGGGGGTCGTGCTGTCGATAGCACCGTGGAATGCGCCGGTAATCCTGGGCGTGCGGTCGATCGCCATGCCCATCGCCTGCGGCAATACGGTGGTTATGAAGACGTCCGAAATCTGCCCCCGCACCCATCGCCTGATCATCGATGCCCTGAATCATGCCGGCCTGCCCATGGGGGTGTTGAATGCCATTTCGAACGCGCCCGAGGATGCGCCGGCCATCGTCGAGGCGCTGATCGCCCAGCCCGCGATACGCCGGGTGAACTTCACCGGTTCGACCCGGGTGGGGCGGATCATCGCCGAACTGGCGGGGCGCCATCTGAAGCCCGCCCTGCTGGAACTGGGGGGCAAGGCGCCGTTGATCGTTCTGGACGACGCCGATATCGAAGCTGCCGTCGCGGCAGCGGCCTTCGGGGCCTATATGAACCAGGGCCAGATCTGCATGGCGACCGAACGCCTGGTGGTGGATGACAGCGTCGCCGATGAATTCGTCGAGGCATTGGCCGCCAAGGTCAGGACGCTGACCGCGGGCGATCCCGCGCAGGGCAAGGCCCCCCTGGGCAGCGTCGTCGATGCCACAGCCGCGCGGCGCATTCAGGACCTGGTGAAGGATGCCGTGGCGAAGGGGGCCAGGATGGTGGCCGGTGGCGATCACGACGGAACGCTGATCTCGGCCATCGCGCTGGATCATGTCACCCCGGCGATGCGCATCTATTCCGAGGAATCCTTCGGCCCCGTCGTCGCCATCGTCCGGGTTTCGGGCGTGGACGAGGCCGTGCAGGTCGCGAATGATACGGAATATGGCCTCTCCGCCGCGGTCTTTGGACGTGACACCATGCGGGCCATGGCGGTGGCGCGGCGCATCGAATCAGGCATCTGCCACATCAACGGTCCCACCGTGCATGACGAGGCGCAGATGCCTTTTGGTGGTACCAAGGCCTCGGGCTATGGCCGGTTCGGGGGCCAGGCGGCGATCCAGGAATTCACCGAAACGCGGTGGATCACGATCCAGGACGGACCGCTGCACTATCCCATCTGACCGGTCAGGCGGGCCGCACCCGCACATCCGGCAGCGCAAGGCTGCGGGACGTGCGGATATGGTCTAATGCATCTTGCTGGGCGGCCGTCCGAGATGCTGCGTGCCCAGGCCCGGCTGGCCTGTGCCACCAGCGTAAAGTCGAGCGCGGGCGACAGCTGCGTCAGCGGCATGGCGTTGGTGCGCACGGCGGGGCCATCGGGATAGAGGCCCAGCACCGATTGCCGCACAGCCCCCATTCGGGGTTGTTCGCGATCACCACCAGCAAGGGCAGCGACAAGGCCTCGGCGATCTGGTGACAGGCCACGGGATTGGCGAACATGCATGACCGGTCCCCCATCGTCGCCACGATCAGCCGGTCCCGGTCGGCCAGCTACATGCCCAATGCGGCGGGAAAGGACCAGCCCAGCCCGCCGGCATGGGTTTCCTGATACCAGGCCCGGTGATGGTCCAGCGTCATCGGCGCCATCGGGCAGCCCAGTTCGGGCAGCACCGACGCGTCCCGCCCTTGGATGGCCCACGACAGGCACAGGCTGACCCAATCCTTGTTCATCGCGCCTTCGCCCCCCGTCCCGGCGCGATCCAGCACCTGCATGCGGTCGCGGGCATTGACATCGACCACTCGTCTGGCCCGGTCCGCAACATCCGCAGGCCGATGCGCATCTATCGCACGCTTCAGCGCAAGGATGCCGTCGGTGGTATCGCAGGCGATCAACAGGTCGGATTGGAAATTGCGTACGGGGATACGCGTCGACAGCGGGTCCGGCCCCATCTGGATGATCCGGCAGGCGGCGTCCGGTCTGTGGTTGTCAGGCGACCAAGGGGCCAGCGCGTCCAGCACAAGGATGGCGTCGGCCTGTTCCAGCAGGGGCGCGGGGTCGGGACCGGCCGCCATCGGGCGATCGGTCGGGATCGCCAGGCCCAAGGCCCAGTATTGGCAGACCGGAATGCTCCAATCCTGCGTCAGTTCCGACAGGGCGGCAAAAGCCTCGGCGCTGCCCGCGCCGTGTTGGGCAAAGATGACCGGACTTCGAGCCGAGGCCAGGATTTGCGCCGCCTGTTCGATTTGGTCCGCGCTGGTATGGGCGCGGGTGGGTTGCATCAGGGGTGGCTGGTCCAGCCCA
Organism: Paracoccus sediminilitoris; assembly: GCF_003259195.1. Taxonomy (GTDB): domain Bacteria; phylum Pseudomonadota; class Alphaproteobacteria; order Rhodobacterales; family Rhodobacteraceae; genus Paracoccus; species Paracoccus sediminilitoris. The sequence continues at coordinate 27,406 of NZ_QJPK01000005.1, read as the reverse complement.
TCGGACGGGGCGGCCTGGCACAGAACCTCTCGCGGCAGGCTGACATAGACCGGGCCGCGCGGCGCGGAATTGGTAAAGGCCCCGGCCCTGTCGACGACCTCGGCCACCTGTTCGGGAAAGCGTAGTTCATAGTCCCATTTGACGGCCTCGCGGACCAGGGCGGTCTGGTCGCGTATTTCCTGGCCCCAACCGATGGGCACGGTCCACGCCCGGAACAGGTCGCGTTCCGTCGTGGGGGTGCGGCCGGAAAACAGCAGCATTGGGATATGTTCGACCGCCGCGTTGATCGCCCCGATGGCGCAGTTGGCCAGCCCTACATTGGTGTGGCCATCACCGCCTGCGATCGCCCCGTGGAGGTAATAGCCATGCGCAATGGCCATCGCGGCGCCTTCATTGGAATGACGATGCCCTGGAGCAGGTCGATATCGTTGGCGGCGGCCTCGGCCAGGCCCTCGATGATGGGCGGAAAGTCGGTGCCCGAATTGGCGAAGACATAATCGACGCCGATGCGTTTCAGCTGAGCCAGCAGCGCGCCGCCGGCGGTCATGGTCAGGGGTCAGACATAGTGGCCTCATTGCAGGATACGGGGCAGGAACAGCGCGATGGCCGGAAACGGCACTAGCAGGGTGATGCGCATGATTTCCGAGGCAAAGAACGGCATCACGCCGAGAAAGGTTACGCGCATGGGTACATCGCGGGCGACGGAATTGATGATGAAGACGTTCAGCCCGACTGGCGGCATGATCAGGCCCAGTTCCACCACCACCAGAATGGTGATGCCGAACCACAGCTTGGTTTCGTCCGGTGTCAGGCCGTAATCCAGCCCCGCGACGACCGGCCAGCAAAAGGGGATTGCCAGGATCACCATCGACAGGCTGCCCATCAGGCAGCCCAGCACCAAGAAGGTCACGATGATCAGCACCATGATCGTCATCAGCGCCAGCCCGCTGTTCTCCAGCAGGTCGGCCGCTGCCTGCGGGACGCCTGCGCGCGACATGCAGATCTTGAGCAGTTCCGCCCCGAAGACGACCAGCAAGATCATGCCGCTGTTGTGCGCCGTTTCCAGCATGGCCTCGACCATGTCCTGAAGGCCCAGCCTGTGGTGTGCCACGACATAGGCCACCACCATCACCACGCTGATCGCCGCCGCTGCGGTCGGGCTGTAGATGCCGCCGATGACCACGCCGAAGATCACGACGACCGGCAGCATGGCCACGGTCGCCCCGATCAGATCATGCCGGCCGACGGGCTGCGCCTTGGGGCCCGAACCCGGCACCAACCGCACATAGAGCAAGATCACCGCGATGAACATCAGCGTCGCCATGATCCGGGGGCTCAGGGCGGCGGCGAACATGGTGATGATGTTGATCTCGACGATGATGGCATAGACGCTCAGCACGACCGAGGGCGGAATCAGGATGCCAAGCGTGCCCCCGCCGCGATGCAGCCGGTCGCCAGCGCGCCGCTATAGCGGTCTTTGCACAGTTCAGGGATGGCGACTTGACCCATGGTCGATGCCGTGGCGGTCGATGACCCGCAGACCGCCCCGAAGCCCGCGCAGGCGGCGACGCCGCCCTGAAATCGGCCCGGCCACGCGTTCGCGCACCGGAAGATATCGGCGGACAACCCGTACCGTGCCGCCAGCCAACCCATGAGGATGAACATCGGCAGCACCGACACGTCGTAATTGGAAAACTGCGCGTAGTCCAGATCCCGCGGCTGATTCAGGATGTTGGCCGGTCCCGATTGCAGGCAGATGCCCGCAAAGCCGATCAGGAAGTTGTCGATCATGCGCTGGTCCCGTCATCATGGGGCGATCTGACGGCGCGCACCTGCGCCATCAGTGTCGCGAGGGCCGCCAGAGCCAGCAGCGCCAGCGACAGAAGCATCGGCGGAAAGGCCGTCCACACGGGCAGGTTCAGGACGGGCGTGACCTTGAAGTATTTCAGATAGCTTTGCAGCGCGCCATCAGCACCAGCATCAGAACCGCGAAGGCCAGCCCCAAAACCGAAAACAGAACCGCCATCGCGGCCTTCTGTCGGCGGCCCATCCGTTCGGTGAAGATGTCGACATACACGTTCGCGCCGGTGATCTGGCAATAGGGCAGGAACATGAAGATCGCGATGGCGATGACATGCTTGACCAATTGGTATTTTGCCGCAAAAAGCCTGCCGATCAGCAGGTTCGACACCGCGCTGCCCGACGTCATCAGCGCCAGCCCCATGGTCAGGACCCCGCCCAACAGCGCCCATCCGCGGATGATCCGCAAGATCCACCCGCGGGGGGGAACGCTGCCTTCTTCCACCATGCTCAACCCTGGCGGGTTCGCGATCGCCTGACGGGTGGCGGTGACAAGGGCATCGGCGTCAAAACCCGACTGCGCGGCGGCCCAGTCTTCGACCACGGGGGCCAAAACCTGATTGAAGGCGGCCATTTCACCTTTGGTCAGGACGACATGGTCGTTGCCGTTGTCCACCGCCATCTGGATGCCGACATCATCGGCGGCGCGCCGGATCTCGGCGACCTCTCGCAGCCAGTCCTCGCCGCTGTTGTCGGTCAAGATCTGCTGCAGCTCGGGGCCAATGCCGTCCCACCGGACCTTGTTCAAAGACATCTGGAAGTTGGTGGTGCCAAAGCAGTTCCGGTCGTGGTCTTCGATTTGGTATGGGCTCGATCCAAACAGCCGCAGGGGCGGGATGATGTCTTACGAGCTCAGGGCACGGTTGACGCCGCGGGTCCCAAGCGCCTGCGGCAGGTCGGGAACGGGCATGGTGACCGCAGTGGCGCCCATCGCCTCGACCACGGCATTTTCGGTGGGGCCGGGAACGCGCAGTTTCAGACTCTTGGTATTGGCGAGCCGCAGACCAGCTTTTGCGCCATCCGGATCGCCTGACCCGCATGCACATGTAGGAACAACAATGGACATCGGAAAAATCGGCGGCAATTTTAAGATCTCGACCTGCGGGAAAAGACCGGGGATATTGCCTTTCACTGTCCAGACGATGTCGACGACGCCATCGGCCACCTAACGGAACAGCTGCGGGTGCGCACCGTGAAGCGACATGGCGGGATACAGTTCTATCCGGATTGGGTCTCCGGGTTGTTCCTGGATGTGGTCGGCCCAAGGCTGCAGTATCCTGAATTTGTAAGCTGCTCGGGGCGCAAGGAAATGGCGGAGCTGCAGGTCGACCTGCTGGGATTGTGCCCAGGCCTAGCGCATACAGGCCGGCAGGGCGACCGCAGCCGCACCGCTGGCAGGGATCTGCCGTCGATTGATCATGATATCCTCCCATGTGACCGGCACATCTCCTCAGGGACCAGTTGCAAAGGATGTAAGGCGGGATTGGGCGCGCCAGGAATAGACGATTTTTGCCAATAACAGGACATATTATCCTGCGGCAGCTGGGCGGGGCCGGAAAGGATCGGCCCCGCGCCGGTGGTTACTGGAAGGCGCGGTCCGTGACGGTCGGAACCCATGCGCCTTCGGGCGCCTGCGCGATCACCGGGTCGGACCCGCCCGACAGCAGGATGTCGACCGTGCGCTGGTAATCGGCCTCGTCCAGCGTGCCGTCCGAACCTTCCAGCAGCTTGGCGATCTCGGACATCATGCGGGTCTGGTGTTCGATCGTCTGCGCGCCGGTCTCGTCGTTTTCCAAGACGATCTCGGCGGCTTCCTCGGGGTTTTCGGCGGCATAGGTCCAGCCCTTCATGCTGGCGCGCACGAACTTGGCCAGGTCCTCGACCTTGGCATCGTCCTGCAGCGTTTCTTCCAGCACATAGAGGCCGTCCTCCAGCGTGGCGACGCCTTGGTCTTCGTATTTGAAGGTGACCAGATCCTCGGGCGTCAGCCCTGCATCCAGCACCTGGCCATATTCGTTGTAGGTCATGGTGCTGATACAGGCCGCCTGCTTTTGCAGCAGCGGATCGACGTTGAAGCCCTGCTTCAGGACCGTGACGCCGTCCTCGCCCCCTTCGGTCGACAGGCCAAGCGTGTTCATCCATGACAGGAAGGGATATTCGTTGCCCGCAAACCAGACGCCAAGCGTCTTGCCCGCGAAATCGGTCTTGGGATCGCTGATGCCGCTTTCCTTCAGGCAGGTTAGCATCATCCCCGATGCTTTGAAGGGCTGCGCGATATTGACCAGCGGCAGGCCCTTTTCACGGGCGGCCAGCGCGGCGGGCATCCATTCCACGACGACATCCGCGCCACCGCCTGCCAGCACCTGCGTGGGGGCAATATCGGGGCCGCCGGGCTTGATGGTGACGTTCAGGCCCTCTTCTTCGTAAAAGCCCTTTTCCTGCGCCACGTAATAGCCCGCGAACTGGGCCTGCGTGACCCATTTCAGCTGCAGCGTCAGATCGCCCGCATGGGCTGCCCCCGCCATCAGAGCCAGTCCCGCGGCCGAGATCATCAGTCGTTTCATATCCCAAACTCTCCTGTTGGTGGGGCGTGCCCCGTTACTTGCGCTGTGACGGGTGCCAGAACGTCACCTTCTTTTCGATCAGCGCAACAAGTCCATAGAACAGCGTTCCCGCGATGGCCGCCACGACAATCTCTGCCCAGACTAGCGGCAGATCCAGCCGTCCCACGGCGGTCGAGATGCGGAACCCCATGCCCCGCGTCGGGCTGCCGAAGAACTCGGCCACGATGGCGCCGATGAGGGCAAGGGTCGTTGTGATCTTCAGCCCGTTGAACAGGAAAGGCATCGCGGCAGGCAGGCGCAGCTTCCACAGGGACGCCGCATAAGGCGCGGCCCAGCTGGCCATCAGGTCGCGCTGCATCGCGTCGGTGGCCTTCAGCCCCGCAACCATGTTCACCAGGATCGGGAAGAAGACCATCACCACGACCACCGCCGCCTTGGACTGCCAATCGAAACCGAACCACATAACCAGGATCGGCGCGATGCCGACGATGGGCAGGGCGGCCACAAAATTGCCGATGGGCAGCAGCCCGCGCTGCAGGAATGGGCTGCGGTCGATGGCGATGGCGGTCAGCATCGCCGCAAGCGCCCCGATCAGCCAGCCCGTCAGCGCGCCGCGCAGGATGGTCTGCACGAAATCGGTCCACAGGATGCTGCGGTTGGCTGCAAAGCTGGTGGCGATCTGGCTGGGTGCGGGCAGGATGACGGCGGGGATGGCATAGATCCTGACCGCCATTTCCCACAGGATCAGCAGGGTGGCACCAAAGACGACAGCGACCGCCATGCGGCTGAGGCGTGTGTCGAACCGGGCCAGCCAGATGTTCAGTGCCCAACCGCCCAGCCAGACACCGATGATGGGCAATGCGTTCATCGTGCCAACCCCATGCGCCGCAGCGTCGCCTTTTCGATGATGCCGACGATGGCCACCAGTCCCGCCGCCAGCAGGGCCGCGGCGAACAGTGCCGACCAGATCTGCACCGTCTGCCCGTAATAGCTGCCTGAAAGCAGCCGCGCGCCCAGTCCCGCCGTGGCGCCTGCGGGCAATTCGCCCACGATGGTGCCGACAAGGGCGGCCGCGATGGCGACCTTCAGGCTGGTGAACAGATAGGGCAGGGACGAAGGCAGGCGCAGCCGCCAGAACTGCTGATTGTCGCTGGCGCTCCAGGATTTCATCTGGTCCAGCTGCATGGCGTCAGGCGTGCGCAGCCCCTTGACCATGCCGACCAGCACCGGAAAGAAGGAAAGCCAGGCCGCGATGATCGCTTTGGGCAGCAGACCCGTAATGCCCGCGCTGGCAAAGACCACGATCACCATCGGTGCGATGGCCAGGATGGGCACGGTCTGGCTGGCCACGGCCCAGGGCATGACCGACTGGTCCATGCTGCGGCTGTGGACGATGCCCACGGCCAGCAGGATGCCCGCGCCCGCCCCGATTGCAAAGCCCGCCAGCGTGGCCGACAGCGTCACCCAGGCGTGCCAGACCAGGCTGCGCCGCGACGTGATGGCCTGACCCGCGATCCCGTCATAAAGACCCATCGCGACCTGATGGGGTGCAGGCAGGATGGGGCGGTCTTGCGTCAGGGTGCGGGTGATCATCTGCGACGTGGTCAGTTCCTCGCCCGCGCGGGCGGCCTGATCGCGTTCCCATGTCGCGTTCATGCGCACCGCGCCCAGATACCAGATGGCGATGATGACCAGCAGCACCGTCAGGATGGGCGCGCCTGCGCGCCAGACCCTAGTCATAGCTGTGCCCTTCGCGCAGACCCTCGCGGACCTCGTGCGCCAGCGCGATGAATTCCGGCGTGTCGCGGATGTCCAGCGGACGTTTGCGGGGCAGGGTGCTGTGGATGACCCGCGTGATGCGGCCCGGACGGGGCGACATGACGACGATCTTGGTGGACAGATAGACGGCCTCGGGGATGGAATGGGTCACGAAGCCGATGGTCTTTTCGGTCTTGGCCCAGAGGTTCAGAAGCGCTTCGTTCAGGCGGTCGCGGACGATCTCATCCAGCGCCCCGAACGGTTCGTCCATCAGCAGGATATCGGCGTCGAAGGCCAGCGCGCGGGCGATGCTGGCCCGCTGCTGCATGCCGCCCGACAGCTGCCAGGGATATTTGCCGCCGAAATTGTCCAGTTCGACCAGTTCCAGGACATGGGCGATGCGCTTGGCGCGTTCTTCGCGGGAAAACCCCATGATTTCCAGCGGCAGCGAGATATTGCCCCTGATCGTGCGCCACGGATAAAGCCCCGGCGCCTGGAAGACATAGCCATAGGCCCGTGCCTTGCGCGCCTGGTCGGGCGTCATGCCGTTCACGCTGATCTGCCCCGCAGTGGCGGTTTCCAGCGCGGCGATGCTGCGCAGAAAGGTCGTCTTGCCACAGCCCGAAGGGCCGATGAAGCTGACGAATTCGCCGCGATTGATGTCCAGATCCACATCCTTCAGCGCGTGAATCGGGCCGTCGGCCGTCTGGAAGGTCAGGCCGACGCCCTGCGCCTTGATGACAGTGTCGTCCAATCGTCAGACCCCGCTTGCCGGAATGCCGCCACGCGCGATCGGGCGCGGGGCTGTCAGTTCCTTCCAAGCGCTCAGCGCGCGGTTCACCTGACCGCGCGGTTCGCGGGCGACGAATTCGCCATGGCCCTCGCGGCTGTCGACCTTTCCCTCGGTCACGGCGACGACGCCGCGGGTCAGCGTGAAGCGGGGCAGGCCGGTCACCTGTTGGCCTTCGAAGACGTTGTAATCGATGGCTGATTGCTGGCTGCCGGCGCTGATCGTCTTGCTGGCCTTGGGGTCCCAGACCACCAGGTCGGCATCGGCACCGACCAGCACGGCCCCCTTGCGCGGATACATCCCCAGGATCTTGGCGATGTTGGTGGATGTCGCCGCCACGAATTCATTGGGCGTCAGGCGGCCGGTTTCGACACCGTGGGTCCACAGCATCGGCATCCGATCCTCAAGCCCGCCGGTGCCGTTCGGGATCTTGGTGAAATCGTCGATGCCATAGCGCTTCTGTTCGGTGGTGAAGGCGCAATGATCCGTCGCCACGACCGACAGGCTGCCCGATTGCAGACCGGCCCAGAGGCTGTCCTGATGCTGCTTGTTGCGGAAGGGGGGCGACATGACGCGGCGGGCGGCATGGTCCCAATCGGCGTTAAAATATTCGCTTTCGTCCAGGGTCAGGTGCTGGATCAGCGGTTCGCCCCAGACGCGCTTGCCTTGTTGGCGGGCGCGGCGGATGGCCTCGTGGCTGTCCTCGCAGCTGACATGGACCACATAGAGCGGCACGCCCGCCATGTCGGCGACCATGATGGCACGGTTGGTGGCCTCGCCCTCGACTTGGGGCGGGCGGGAATAGGCATGAGCCTCGGGGCCGGTATTGCCTTCGGCCAGCAGGCGGGCCGAGAGTTCGGCCACCACGTCGCCATTTTCCGCATGGACCATCGCGATACCGCCCAGATCGCCGACCCGGCGGAAGGACGCGAACAGTTCGTCGTCATTCACCATCAAGGCGCCCTTGTAGGCCATGAAATGCTTGAAGCTGGTTATCCCGCGATCGACGACCGCCTGCATTTCGTCAAAGACCTTTTCCCCCCACCACGTCACCGCCATGTGATAGCTGTAGTCGCAATGCGCGCGGCCCGATTTGTTGTCCCACATCTGCAGCGCATCCAGCAGGCCCTGGCCGGGCGAGGGCAGGGCGAAATCCACCACCATCGTCGTGCCGCCGGCCAGCGCCGCGCGGGTGCCACTTTCGAAATCATCGGCCGAATAGGTGCCCATGAAGGGCATTTCCAGATGGGTGTGGGGGTCGATGCCGCCTGGAATGACATAGCATCCCGTGGCGTCCAGAACCGTGTCGCCCATCAACCCCTCGCCGATGGCGGTGATCTTGCCGCCCTCGATCAGGACGTCGGACTTATAGGTCAGATCTGCGGTGACGATGGTGCCGTTCCTGATGACAGTGCTCATCTCTCCAGCCCTTTCTTGATGTTGCGTTCAGCGGACGATTTCGGCGGCGTCCAACACCGCATGCAGCAGCACGTCACCCCCCGCAGCCGCCCATTGGGGCGTGATCTCTTCGGCCTCGTTGTGGGACAGGCCGTCGACGCAGGGGCACATGATCATCACGGTCGGCGCGACCTTGTTGATCCAGCAGGCGTCGTGACCCGCCCCCGAGATGATGTCCATGTGGCTGTGCCCCAGCCGTTCCGCCGCCTGCCGGACCGATGCGACCAGCGCCGGATCGAAGGTCACCGGGTCGAAATGGCCGACGGGTTCGATTTCGATGCCAAGGCCGAGTTCCTTGGCGATATCAGCGGCTTCTGCCTCAAGCACCGACCGCATCGAGGTCAGCTTTTCCAGGTCGGGCGAGCGGAAATCGATGGTAAAGACCGCCTTACCGGGGATCACGTTACGGCTGTTGGGATAGAGGTTGGCCTGACCCACGGCGCCCACGGCAGCTGGCTGGTGATCCATGGCGATGCGATGCACGGCCTCGGTGATGCGTGCCATGCCAAGGCCCGCGTTCACGCGCATGGTCATGGGGGTTGATCCGGTATGGGCGTCCTTGCCGGTCAGCGTGACCTGCAGCCACCACAGGCCCTGACCATGGGTGACGACACCGATATCCTTGCCCTCGGCCTCCAGGATGGGGCCCTGTTCGATGTGGTATTCGAACATGGCGTGGATGGGACGCTTGCCCACATCCTCGGTCCCGCGCCAGCCGATGCGATCCAGTTCCTCGCCAAAGCTTTTGCCCTCGGCATCCTTGCGGCTGTTGGCGTAATCCTCGGTCAGGACGCCCGCAAAGACGCCCGAGGCCAGCATGGCCGGCGCGAAACGCGCGCCTTCCTCGTTCGTCCAGTTGACCACCACGATGGGGCGGCGCGTCTTGACGCCCATGTCGCGGATCGAGCGGACCACCTCCAGCCCCGCCAAGACCCCCAGCACGCCGTCATATTTCCCGCCGGTGGGCTGGGTATCCAGATGGCTGCCGATATAGACGGGGTCCAAGTCGGGTTCGGTGCCCTCATGGTACATGAACATGTTGCCCATGCGGTCCAGACCCATGGTCATGCCCGCATCCTCGCACCAGGACTGGAACAGGCGGCGGCCTTCGGCATCCGCGTCGGTCAGGGTCTGGCGATTGTTCCCGCCGGCAATCCCCGGACCCACCTTGGCCATCTGCATCAGGCTGTCCCACAGCCGGTCGCCATCGATCTTCATGTTGGCAGCCGAAACCACCCCGCTTGCAACGGTCATGTTTTGTCCTTCCTGTCTGGCCGCCCCGTTCTGATGCGGGGTCGGCTTGATGGGTGTCTTGGCGGTCAGGCGGCCTGTTTCAGGACCTGGCCCAATGTGCCGATCAATTCGTCGATCTGCGCCTCCGAGATGATCAGCGGCGGCGACAGCGCGATGATGTCGCCGGTGACGCGGATCAGGATGCCGGCCTCGAAGGCCTTGACGAAGACGTCGAAGGCCCGCTTGCCGGGTTCCCCCGTGATGGGGGCCAGTTCGACCGCGCCGATCAGGCCCATGTTGCGGATGTCGATGACATTGGGATGGTCGCGCAACCCATGCAGCGCCTCCTGCCAGTAGATCTCCAGATCGGCCGCGCGGGTCAGCAGCCCTTCCTCGGCATAGGTGTCCAGAGTGGCCAAGGCCGCCGCGCAGCTGATCGGATTGCCGGAATAGGTATAGCCGTGGAACAGTTCGATCATATGTTCCGGGCCCTGCATGAAGGCGTCGTGGATCTGCGCCGTCGCCAAGACCGCGCCCATCGGGATGACGCCGTTCGTCAGGCCCTTGGCGCAGGTGATCATGTCGGGAATGACGCCGAAATGCTGGGCGGCGAAAGGGCTGCCCAAACGGCCGAAGCCGGTGATCACCTCGTCGAAGATCAGCAGGATGCCGTGCTTGCGGGTGATGTCGCGCAGGCGTTGCAGGTATCCCTTGGGGGGCATCAGCACGCCGGTAGATCCGGCCATCGGTTCGACAATGACGGCGGCGATGGTTTCGGCGCCATGCAGCGCGACGATGCGTTCCAGCTCATCCGCTAGGTTTGCGCCGTGTTCGGGCTGGCCCTTGGTAAAGACGTTTTCGGGCAGGTGTGTGTGGGGCATGTGATCGACGCCCGCCAGCAACGTTCCGAAATGGCGGCGGTTGTTGACGATGCCGCCGACAGAAATGCCCCCGAAACCCGTCCCGTGATAGCCGCGTTCACGCCCGATCAGCCGGGTGCGCGATGCGTCACCGCGCGCGCGGTGATAGGCCAGCGCGATCTTCAAGGCCGTATCGACGGCCTCGGACCCCGAGTTGCAGTAGAAGACGTGCTCCATGCCGTCAGGCGCGATGTCGACGATGCGGTTTGCCAGTTCGAACGCCAGCGGATGGCCCATCTGGAAGGCGGGGGCATAATCAAGCTCGGCCACCTGCTTCTGCACGGCCTCGGTGATGCGGGGACGACAATGGCCGGCGTTGCAGCACCACAGGCCCGCGGTTCCGTCCAGGATCTGGCGATCATCCGACGCGGTGTAATGCATGTCCTTTGATGCGACCAGCATCCGCGGCGCCGACTTGAACTGCCGGTTGGCGGTATACGGCATCCAGAAGGCGCGCAGATCATTCGGGGCGGGCTTGCGGTCAAGCGGCATCGTGGGAACCCTTTTGAATTATTGACCAAACGGTCAGGATCAAGCTAGCACGGGTCGGATACCAGTCAAGCGCGGTGAACCCTTGCGTGACATTTCCCCCCGGACTGCTCAAAATCAGATCATGCCAGAGCGGAGGCACCGATGACAGACGCGAAAATGCCCCGAATGACCCGGATTCAGCAGAAGAATCGCGATTTGATCATGGATGGGGCGTTGAACGTTTTTTCGGCAAACGGCTTTCGCGGGACGACGATCGACCAGATCGCGAGGTCGGCAGGATTGTCCAAGCCGAACGTGCTTTATTATTTTTCGTCCAAGGACGACATCCACAAGACCCTGCTGACGGAACTGCTGGACATGTGGCTGGCCCCCATGCAGCAGATCGATCCGGCGGGTGATCCGATGTCCGAGGTCCTGGGCTATGTCGCCGCCAAGATGCGCATGTCGCGGGACTATCCCCGCGAATCGCGCCTGTTCGCCTATGAGATCCTGCAAGGCGCGCCGCACCTGACCCAGATCCTGGGGGGCGGCCTGCGCGAGATCGTCGACCGGACGGTGATGGTGCTGCAGGGCTGGATGGATGACGGGCGGCTGGCGCGGACCGATCCGCGCCACCTGATCTTCTCGATTTGGTCGATGACCCAGCATTATGCCGATTTCGAGATTCAGGTGCGCGCCGTGCTGGGTCGCGGGCGCGATCCTTTCGACGAAGGGCAGGCCTTTCTGGATCAGATGTACCGCAAGCTGCTGACGCCCTAGCCGAGCCTGATCCCTAGTCGGAGGCCCGGCCCAGCATTTCGGCGGCGGTCAGGATCAAGGAAAGGTTTTCGTGGGCCGAGGCGATGAAGTCATCGCGCGTTCCGGCCACCCAATCCTTGGTCGCGGCATTGGTGGCGGCGATGATCGCGGCGGCCAGGATCTCGATGACGCGTTCGTCCGATCCGGGCAGGCGGCGGTGCAGCAGGCCGCGCATCTGCGCGCGCCGCGCCAGCATGGCGCTGTTGCGCAGTGCCTCCAGCTTGGCATCGCTGTCAGAGAGAGCCAGCATGTGGCCGATCATCTCTCGCTCACCCAGATAGCGTTCCAGATGGGCCGATATCAGCGTCTGCAGATCATCGATCAGGCGTCCCTTGCCGACCACGAATTTTTCGGAAGCTTCGGGCGGATAGTCGGGCGGCGGTCCCATCAGGGCCGCTTCCTTGTAGGGGTAATAGTTGAAGAACGTGCGCGTGCTGATTCCCGCGTGGCGGGCGATCGCTTCGGTCGTGACATTGGCAATGCCATCGCGGACCGAAAGTTCGACGGCGGCCGCCTGGATGATCTTGGCGGTTCGAAAGCGACGCGTGTTCTGGGGGCTCATGTAGGTCCGTTCTTCAGCATGGATCATTCCTGCAAGGCTGACCGCAGCCGGGATGAAGGGCAAGCCCGAATTGAGACAAGGCCCGTTTCCGGGCAACGCCCCTTGCCGATGGGCAAGGGCGCAAGTCATATCCATGCAGGCAGATGCCCGAGATCAGCTGCCCCAGGTGCGGACCGGGCCGCAATCCATGTGCACGAAGTTCGAACGGCTGTAGCGTCCGACACCGCCACCGCGGCAGGCCGAAGCCGCCTGGAACATCTGCGCGACCGAACGCGACTTCAGCCGCAGGTCGGCAGCCTTGCCCGTCATGTGCAGCGAATTCTTGGCGACACCGCTGGAATTGCGACGCAGCATCGCGTTGGTGCGCGGCGAGCGGTATCCCGACAGCATCATGTAGGGTTCGTTCGTCTGCAGCAGGCGCGAGGATGCGGCCGCCACGTCGATGGTGCGCGGGTCGATCCCGATCACTTCGCCGGTGCGCCAGTCGCGCATGAAGACGTTGATTTCATTCAAGGCTTCGCGGATATATTTGCCATCGACCCAATAGACGGTGTCGATGCTTTCGCCGGTACGTCCCGAATACATGCGCACGCGGCGCATGTCGCCGGCCCCGCGAAGGAACCCGAAAGCGTTGGCCATAACCGGAGCAGCCACGACGCTGGTTGCTGCAAATGCGCCCAGCACGCCGCGACGGGAGATGAGGTCCATTGTCATGTCAGATCGCCTGTCCTGCTTCGTTTTTTGGATCCGCGAAACTTTCGCGGCATGTCGTGGTTTATCCTCGACTTGCTAACATTGTGTCAAAATACCTTGAGGTTGAGAAACGGATTCTGCCCCTGCATTCCATGTTAGGTTGTATTTCGGCAAGAAACCGCCAATTTAGCGGTTGTTGCAGATCGAACGAAACCCTGTGACCTGGTTGCAACGCACCTTTTTCTCGCGCGGTACCAGTGGGATGGCTGGTGGCTTGTGTCATCAGGGTATGAGACAATCGGTAACTGTTGAATTGGGGTGTGTCATGTCCGCTTGGCGTGTGGGTTCGGTTTTTGCAATCTTGCTGGGTGCTGCGGCAATGTCCGCACCGGTCGCGGCGCAGGAAAGGGTCGCCGCCCTGATGTCGGTGCCAGGACCCAAGCTGCAGTTTTCGGCGGCGCAGATGGATCTGGCCCGGGCCGTCGCGGGTGATTCCGACCTGGCGGCCTTTTATGGCGGCAACGGGCTGGCCCCGGTCTTCATCGGCCCCGATGCCGAGGCCCGCCGCCAAGCGGTCAAGCTGGCGATCGAAGCGATGCCACGCCACGGCATTCCGGCGTCCCGCTATGATGCGGCATCGTTGCCCGATCATCCCCGCAGCGTCATGGACGAGGTGGCCTATGCCACCCGCGCCGCACGCCTGTTGCGCGATCTGAAAAGTGGAATCCTGTCGCCCTCTGCTGTCGAACCCGACATCAAGCGTGCGCCAACTCGTCCCGCCATCGTCGCGTCGTTGCGTGAATTTCAGACCTCGGCCGATCCGACCGCGGTGCTGATGAACGCCGGCCCCAGTCATCCCGCCTACAAGACGCTTCAGGACGCGCTGTTCGGCCCCGAAAGGCTGACCGTGCCGCAGGGACTGGCCAAAGCACCCGAGGCCGTCTGGCGTGTCGGCCAGTCGGGTCCCGGCGTCGTTCCGCTGCGCGACCGACTGGCCGCGATCGGCTTTGCCGCAGACAGTGCCGATCCGACGCTCTATGATGCGTCCATGTCCCGGGCCGTGGCGGATTACCAACGTGCGGTCGGGCTGAGGGACGACGGCATCGCGGGCCCGCAGACCATCCGGCTGCTGAATGGCGAGGCGGCTGGTGGACAGAATGCCCGCCAGCGCGCAATTCTGGTTGCCATGGAGCGCCTGCGCTGGATGGGTTCGGATGATTTCGACGGTCGCTACATCTGGGTGAACATCCCCCAATATGAAACCGCCATCTTCCAAGACGGGCAAGAAGTCTTTCGGACCCGTAGCGTCGTGGGCAAGAATGACGAACACATGCGCACGCCCGAATTTTCGGACATGATGTCGAATGTTGTGGTGAATCCGTCATGGAACGTGCCGCGGTCGATCACGACGCGTGAATACCTGCCCAAGCTGCAGGCCAATCGCAATGCAGTGTCACATCTGGACGTGGTGGACGGTCGTGGAAACGTGGTGTCCCGCGACAGCATCGACTTCAACCGCTACAGCGCCAGCAACTTTCCCTATCGGATGCGTGAAAAGCCAAGCGAAGACAACGCTTTGGGGATCGTCAAATTCATCTTCCCGAACCAGTGGAACATCTATCTGCACGACACGCCCAGCAAGCACCTGTTCGCCAACTCGACCCGCGCCTATTCGCATGGCTGCGTGCGCATCGGCGATCCGCGGGACCTGGCGCGCGAACTGTTGTCCGCGCAGAGCGATGATCCGGCGGGGCTGTTCCAGCGCACCCTGGACAGTGGGCGCGAAACCTGGCTGACCCTGCGTCCTGCCGTTCCGGTTCACTTGGTCTATTTTACCGCATGGCCAGACCAGACCGGACAGGTCAGGCTTTACGGTGACATCTATGGACGTGACGGTCGCATCTGGCAGGCCCTGCAGGCGCAGGGCGTGGGTCAGATCGACACGGCATCATAAGCCCGGGCGGTCTCGTTTTGCTGGAAGGGCGCCGGCAAACGCGCTAAGCCCCTGGCCAAAAGGGGGCAACATGACCGTCACGATCAAGGAACTGGCGCAATCACTGGATGCGCGCGCCTGGGGCGAAACCGATCTGCAGGTCACCGGGGCTGGCGAACCTGCCCAGACTGAACCGGTAGGTCCCACGGGGGGGCAGATTGCCCTTGCCATGGCACCCAAATATGCCGAGGCGCTGCGTCCGGGCTGCATCGCCATTCTGGCCGAGGGCATGGAGCCGGAAGCCTATGGCGTCCGGGCCGCGATCTTTGCGCCGCGCCCACGCCTGGTGATGGCGGGCCTGACGCGGGCATTCGACCAAGGGCCCGACATCGAACCCGGCATTCACCCCACGGCGGTGATTCACCCCACGGCCCAAGTCGGAGAGGGTGCCGCCATCGCGCCCTTCGTGGTCATCGGACGCGATGCCGTGATCGGCGCGAATGCGCGGATCGCCTCGCATGTCAGCATCGGGCGCAATGCGCGCATCGGCAGCGACGCGGTCCTGCATGCGGGGGTGCGCATCGGCCATGACGTGATCGCGGGTGACCGGCTGTTCGTCCAGCCGGGCGCGGTCATCGGCGGCGACGGTTTTTCCTTTGTCACCCCCGAGGAATCGGGGATCGAGGAAATCCGGCGCACCTTGGGCGCGCGCGCCAACATCACCACCCAGCATTGGACACGCATTCATTCGCTTGGCACGGTCGAACTGGGCGACGATGTCGAGATCGGGTCGAACGCCACGATCGACCGGGGCACGATCCGCGCGACGCGCGTCGGGTCAGGCAGCAAGATCGACAACCTGGTGATGCTGGGCCACAATGTGGTGGTCGGCCAAGACTGTCTGCTGTGCAGCCAGGTGGGTATTGCCGGGTCCTCGACGGTGGGCGACCGGGTCGTGCTGGCGGGCAAGGTTGGCGTGTCGGACAACATCACCATCGGTGATGACGTGATCGCGGGCGGGGCGACCAAGATCTTCACCCGCGTGCCGGCGGGTCGCGTTATTTTGGGCAATCCGGCGGTCAAGATGGAAACCCAGCTGGAAATCCAAAAGGCGATGCGGCGCTTGCCGCGTTTCGCACAACAGCTGTCAAAGCTTCAGGAAACCGTTACACGTCTGTTGGAAAAGGGCTAGGCAGGAGGCGACATGACCGAAGACATCAAGACCCGAATTCGTGCCATCATTGCCGAACAGGCGATGCTTGACCCCGAACAGGTGACCGACGACGCAACCCCCGAGGATCTGGGCATCGACAGCCTGGGCCTGGTCGAATCCATCTTCGCGATCGAGGAGGAGTTCGACATCACCATCCCCTTCAATGCGAACGAGCCCGAGAAGTCGGATTTCGACATCACGAACATGGGCACCATTATTGCTGCCGTCGAGCGCCTAGTCGCGGAAAAGGACGGATGAGCAAGAAGAAGGGCCTTTCGGTCGGCAAGCAGGCTGACAGGATCGATCAGGGGCTTGCGGCGCCGTCGGTGTCGCAGGGTGGCGACAAGGCCGGGCGCGACGGCCTGCGCCGCGTGGTAATCACTGGGGCGGGGACCATCAACGCCCTGGGCCACGACGTCGCATCCACGCTTGAGGCGTTCCGCGAGGGGCGTTGCGGGATCACCCAGCTGGATTTCCGGGACGTCGAACGGCTGTCGATCCAGATCGGCGGCCAGATCCATAATTGGACCCCTGAGACTTATTTCAACCGCCAGCAAATCCTGCTTTATGACAAGTTCACACAGTTCACGTTGCTGGCCGCGAAACAGGCCGTGGCCCAGGCCGGGCTGAATTTCGAAGGCGCGCTTGGGCTGCGGTCCGGGGTCATCCTGGGCACGGCGGGCGGCGGGTTGAACACCTGGGACGAGAATTATCGCGCCGTCTATGAGGAGGGGAAGAACCGCGTTCACCCCTTTGTCGTCCCCAAGCTGATGAACAATGCCGCCGCCAGCCATGTCAGTATGGAATTCGGCCTGCGGGGGCCCGCCTTTACGGTGGCGACTGCCTGCGCCAGTTCGAACCACGCGATGGGTCTGGCCTTCCAGATGGTGCGGTCTGGGGCTGCGGACGTCATGCTCTCGGGCGGGTCCGAGGCGATGCTGTGCTTTGGCGGCGTCAAGGCTTGGGAAGGTCTGCGGGTCATGTCCAAGGACGCCTGCCGCCCCTTCAGCGCCAACCGCAATGGCATGGTGCAGGGCGAAGGTGCGGGCGTCTTTGTCTTCGAAGAGTACAGCCGCGCCAAGGCGCGCGGTGCCGACATCTTGGCCGAAGTGGTCGGCTTTGCCATGTCCTCGGACGCGCAGGATATCGTCATGCCCTCGGCCCAAGGGGCTGAGCGCGCGATCACCGGCGCGATGACTGATGGCGGTCTGAACCGTGACCAGATCGGCTATATCAACGCGCATGGCACCGGGACGGCGGCCAATGACAAGACGGAATGCGCGGCCGTGGCCCATGCTTTCGGGCATCACGCCGACAAGCTGATGATGTCATCGACCAAATCCATGCACGGCCACCTGATCGGCGGCACGGGCGCGGTCGAATTGCTGGCCTGCATCATGGCATTGCGCGACGGGGTGATCGCCCC
Source organism: Paracoccus sediminilitoris (assembly GCF_003259195.1). Classification (GTDB taxonomy): domain Bacteria; phylum Pseudomonadota; class Alphaproteobacteria; order Rhodobacterales; family Rhodobacteraceae; genus Paracoccus; species Paracoccus sediminilitoris. The sequence continues at coordinate 9,706 of NZ_QJPK01000005.1, read as the reverse complement.
GACCATCGGCTATCAGGAAGCTGACCCAGAATGCGCACTGGACGTGGTTCCCAATGAAGCGCGCGAGGTCGAGGTCGAGGCGGTGCTGTCGAACGCCTTCGCCTTTGGCGGCCTGAACGCCGTCATCGCGCTGCGCCGGGTCTGATCAACCCAAGGCGGACATGAAAAAACCGCGCCCTGACTGGGGCGCGGTTTCGTCAAGTCGCTATCGGATTATTCGGCGGGTGCGGTCTCGTCCGTTGCCTCATCGGCGGGCAGGGCGGCATAGGCAACCAGTTCGTCAAAGGCGGCCGTGAAACCGGAGAGCGAGATGTCCAGCTTGACGGGCTGCTTGGGATCGCCGCCAAAGGGAAGCAGCTGCACCGAAGCCTTGTTGCCGCGCTTCATGCCGTTCAGTTCGGCCTGCGTGAAACCAAGGCGCGAAATGCAGCCCACGGGCGCGCAGAAGCTGAAGGGATAGCCGCGCATCTCGCCGCTGTCGACCTGGAAGCCTAGGCCCTCGATCAGGTCGGTTTCCAGCGGAGCCACCAGAGTGGCACCGGCCGCGACATTGCCATTCGACAAGGGGACCAGCGTCAGTTCGGCCACCGCATTGTCTTCCTGGTCGTTCAGCAGCTTGTACATTTCGCAAGGGTCCTTGCCCTCGCCTGCGCGAATGCAGCGGATGGTCCAATCGCCATGTTCGGACTTGGCGTAATAGGTTCCGGGACGGTTCGGATCATTGGCTGCCGGCTGTCCGGCTGCCGTTGCATCGGCGTCATCGGTCGGCGTATCGGCAGCGTCGGTCTGCGCCGCCTCGGCTTGCGGTGCTTCGGTGGCAGCTTCGGTATCGGTCTGCGCGGGCGCGGCATCGTCATCCACGGCAGGGGTCGTTTCCGCAGGAGCCTCGGTCGGGGTGGCCTCGGTCGGGCTGGCTTCGGTGGTGGGTGCCGCGTCGGCCGGCTGCTCGGTCGAGCTGGCTTCGGGCTGGGCCGGGGTCGCGGCCTCTTGGGCGAATGCCGGACCGGCGATCAGGGCCAATGCGGCCAGCAGCGCGTGCGAGGGTTTGATGGACATCTATGTTTCTTCCCTTTGCTCAAAGCATTGGCGCCGATCTAGCATGCTGCCGTGACCTTGTCAGGTGCCACCGGACCCCGCCAGCTTCACCTTGATTTGAGCATCTGGTGAAACGGGGCCCGGCGGCGGTGATCCGCGCATTGATGTCGGAATGGTTGCGACAAGCCGCCATGCTGCGCAAGCTGTCTATGAAAACGCAAGGCCGCTTGAATGCGAAAGGCCGTGGTCTTTACCACGGCCCCGACGCTTTTGCGTAGTCTCCCTGCCGGACTGGCCGGTCTTTATTGGTGTGCACGCTAATCGCGCTGCCGTGATCCGTCAACTGTTGATGCGTTTTTGTCGGATCACAAAAAAAGCCGCGCCTCGAAAGGCGCGGCAGTCCAACAGGGAGGAAGGTTCGACCCGCGACCAGCGATCCCGAACAACTTGACCTTGCACCAAATGGGTTAAGATTGTCTTTTTAAAGGGCGCGTTGCTGTTGCGCCAAGGCAAATAATCGGGGGTCGCCATGTCGTCAGTTCTGGATCCGGATACGGGTACGATTTTCGTCGGTGGGGCGGGACAGGACCATGCAACGCCCGAAACGCTGCTGCTGAAATATGCCAATCGCCACGGGCTGATCGCCGGTGCGACCGGGACGGGCAAGACCGTGACCCTTCAGACGCTGGCTGAGAGCCTGTCGCTGGCCGGGGTTCCGGTCTTTCTGTCCGATATCAAGGGTGATCTGGCGGGCCTGGCTTGCGCGGGGCGGCAGGATTTCAAGCTGCACGATGCCTTTGCCAAGCGCGCCGAACAGATCGGGTGTCCGCTGGACTATCAGTCCTTTCCGGTCACCTTCTGGGATGTCTGGGGCGAGCTGGGCCATCCGGTCCGGACCACTCCGGCCGAGATGGGGCCGCTGCTGCTGTCGCGCCTGCTGGATCTGACGCCGGCGCAGGAGGGGGTGATGAACATCGCCTTCCGCGTCGCTGACGAGGACGGCCTTCCATTGCTGGACCTGAAGGACCTGCAGGCCATGCTGATCTGGGTGGGTCAAAATGCGCAAGAACTGTCTCTGCGCTATGGCAATGTCAGCCCCGCCAGCGTCGGCGCCATCCAGCGTGCGCTGCTGGTTCTGGAAAACGAGGGTGGCGACCACTTGTTCGGAGAGCCCGCGCTGGAGCTGGCCGACCTGATGCGGCAGGATGCCGAGGGCAGGGGGGTGATCAACATTCTGGCCGCCGAACGCCTGATGAACGCGCCCAAGCTGTACGCGACCTTCCTGCTGTGGCTTTTGTCCGAACTGTTCGAGCAGCTTCCCGAGGTCGGCGATCCTGATCGCCCGCGCATCGCCTTCTTCTTCGACGAGGCGCATTTGTTGTTCGACGATGCCCCAAAGGCCTTGATCGACAAGGTTGAACGGGTGGCACGGTTGATCCGGTCCAAGGGTGTCAGCGTCTGGTTTGTCAGCCAGAACCCCGCCGACATTCCTGAAAACGTTTTGGGGCAGCTGGGCAACCGTGTGCAGCATGCCTTGCGGTCCTTTACCGCCAAGGATCAGAAGGCCTTGCGGATGGCCGCCGAGAATTACCGTCCAAACCCGGAATTCGACATTGCCGATGCCATCCAGCAGGTCGGCACGGGTGAGGCGGTGACATCGTTTCTGGGGCCCAAGGGCACGCCAGGCATCGCACAGCGGACGCTGATCCGGCCTCCGTTCAGCCAGTTGGGACCGATTGACGCAACCAGACGGGCCGAAATTCTGAAGGCGTCGCCGCAGGGGGCGAAATACGACGCCATGCTGGATCGCGACTCGGCCCACGAGATCCTGGCCAGGCGCACTGCGGATTCTGCAAGCCAAGCGCAGTCCACACCGCGGTCCGATGATGACCTTTTCGACATGCCGTCGGGTGACGGTCATCGCCAGGCGCGCCGCTATGAGGCGCCCAAACCGGAAAGGAAAACCGCAAGCCGGCGTTCCGACAGCGTCATCGACACCTTCGGCAAAAGCCTTGCGCGGCAGTTGGGAACCCGGACCGGCCAAGCCTTGGTCCGGGGTGTCCTTGGATCATTGCTGAAAGGCCGCAAGACCTAGAGCGCGGTCGCCAGCGGCGCGGGATGCGCCTCCAATGCGGCGCGCATCTCGCCCATGATGGCGATCATCAGCAGGACATGCCGCTTCATGTCGTAGTCCGCCAGGCGGTTCAGGCGGAAATCGTTCTGGATCTCCTCCTCGGCGCGCAGACGCGACAGAGCGCGGGCGGGTTCGGGGCAGCGGTCGGCGCGCAGCAGTCGGGCCAGATCGCGTTCTCGCCTCCAGGCGCGCTGCCCTTCGCGGGCTGCGCGGATCAGCGCCGCCGGGCGCCGGAAGGGTTGGTTGGCGGGGCGCGGCGGGAAGGCGATGACATTCGAGCTTTGGGTCATTCTTCTGATCCTTGGAATTTGACGCAAAGCCACCATCACACAACCTGTGGGCGTGTTGCCAAAAGGGTGGACGCAGCGTCCGGTTGCGCAAGAAATCTTTAGGAATTGTTAGGGAATGTTGCGGCTATGTGCAGTAATACCCTGTTAACCACAGGGAAATAATTCAACCCAGGGTGGTCAACTGCCGGGCGACCCGAGGAAGACAAGGGGCCTGACATGACCATATTGACCGGTGATTTCGCACTCGACACCCCCATCGCGGAGCACCGTTCTGAAGGACGACAAGCCGCATGCGGGGACACACTGGGCGACGATGCCCGCCTTTATCTGCGCCATGTCGAACATGGCGAGACGATCCGTTCCTTGGCGCGCGAAGCAGGCTGCCACGCTTCGACCATCCTGCGCCGCATTCGCCGCTTCGAAGCGCGCCGCGACGACCCGCTGGTGGACGGCGCGCTGGCGCAGGCCGGGGCGAACCCCAAACCTGATGACGACCGCCAATCGTTGCGCGTATTGCGTCGCCTGGCCGAGGCGGGGGCCGTCATGGTCACCGCGCCGGGCATGGACAAGGCAATCGTTACACGCGACGACATCCGCACCGTGGTTCTTGAACGCCAGCTGGCCGAAAAGATGGCGCTGAACGGTTGGGTGGTCCAGACCCGCGACAGTGGCCGCGTCCAGCGTTATGTCATCGCGCCCGCGGGACGCGAGGCGTTGCGCCAGATGCTGCGCTCTCCGCGGCAGCGCAACGCCGCCATGGGGCCGGATTCCTTCGCCGATGCCAGCCCCGTCCAACCGCAAGGCATGGCCGAGGCCGCAGCGCCCTTCAAGCATGCCGACCAGCACCGCGTCTATGAGGACCGCGTCCTGCAGGACCCCGAAGACGGTCGCCGCAAGCGCATGCGCGTCAACATCGCCGAGAGCCCGCTGCTGGTTCTGGCGCGGCGCCGCGACCATCAGGGCGAGGCTTTCCTGACGCCCGGCATGGTCACCGCCGGAGAACGCCTGCGTGAGGATTTCGAACTGGCCCAGATGGGGCCGCGCGTGACGCAGAACTGGGACGGCTTCATGACCTCGGGGATCGATGTATCGTATAACGCGTCGGGCTATCGCGGCGGGTCGGAATCGGCGCGCGATCGCGTTGCGCTGGCGCTGCGCGACTTGGGCCCGGGTATGGGCGACATCGTGCTGCGCGTCTGCTGTTTTCTGGAGGGGATCGAGATGACCGAGCGGCGCTTGGGTTGGTCGGCGCGTTCCGGCAAGATCGTGCTGCGCTTGGCGCTGATGCGGCTGGAACGGCATTATGCCGAAAATTACGGCAAGGGGTCGCCGCTGATCGGCTGACATGCGAAAAGGGGCGCCTGACCGGCGCCCCCTTCAATTTTACACGTGCTTGCGGGCGATTTCCTGACGGGCGGTACGGATACCGGCGCCATAGGCCGGGCTGATGCGGTCGAAATGGCCCAGTGCGACCTCGATGATCGCATCGTCGGCACCCTCCATCGCGGCGGCAAGGTTATGGTAGAGCCGCGCCCGTTCCTGATCGTTCAGCACCTGGTCGTGCAGGGCGCGGGGCTGGGTATAATCATCCATCTGCTGTTGGTGCGGATGACGCCCGGCCTCGCCCGAGATGCGCAGCGGCGGTTCGGCAAAACTGGCGTCCTCAACCGCGCCACCGAAGCTGTTGGGTTCGTAATAGGCGTCGATGCTGCCCGACTGATGCCCGAAGAAGTTCATCTGGCCATCCTTGTGATAGTGATGGACCGGGCATTTCGGCGCGTTCACCGGCAGGTGTTCGTAATGCGTGCCAAGCCGATAGCGATGCGCATCGGCATAGCTGAAGACCCTGGCCTGCAGCATCTTGTCGGGCGAATAGCCGATCCCCGGCACCTTGTTCGACGGGCTGAAGGCCGCCTGTTCGATTTGGGCGAAATAGTTGTCGGCATTGCGGTTCAGCTCGATCTCGCCCACCTCGATCAGCGGATAATCCTTGTGCGACCAGACCTTGGTCAGGTCGAAGGGATCGAATGCGGTGGTTTCGGCCTCGGCCTCGGGCATGACTTGGATGAACATTGTCCAGCGGGGGAAATTGCCATCCTCGATCTTGCCGAACAGCGCCTCCTGATAGCCTTCGCGCGAATGGCCGATGATCTCGGCGGCCTCGCCGTTGGTATAATGGCGGTGACCCTGTTTCGTCTTGAAGTGGAACTTGACCCAGAAGCGTTCGCCGTCCCGGTTCCACAGCGAATAGGTGTGGCTGCCATAGCCGTTCATGAAGGTCGGGTCCTGCGGCAAGCCACGATCCGACATCAGGATCGTCACCTGATGCAGCGATTCGGGATGACGCCCCCAGAAGTCCCACATGGCCGTCGGGCTGCGCAGGTTGGTGCGCGGGTGACGCTTTTGCGTGTGGATGAAGTCCGGAAACTTCATCGGATCGCGGACGAAGAACACGGGCGTGTTGTTGCCCACGACGTCCCAGTTGCCCTGATCGGTATAGAATTTCAGCGCAAAGCCCCGCACGTCGCGTTCATGGTCGGCCGCGCCCTGTTCGCCTGCCACGGTGGAAAAGCGGGCCAGCATTTCAGTTTTCTTGCCGGGTTCGGCAAAGATCGATGCACAGCTGTATTGGCTGATGTCATGGGTGACGGTGAAGGTCCCGAAGGCACCCCAGCCCTTGGCATGGACGACCCGTTCGGGAATGCGTTCGCGATTCTGATGGGCCAGCTTTTCAAGCAGCTGATAATCCTGCATCAGCAGCGGGCCGCGCGGGCCGGCCGTTTCGCTGTTTTGGTTCGAAACTACCGGCGCGCCGGCCGTGGTGGTCATCCGGGGGCGGGGGGTCTGGTCATTCATGCAATGCGATCCTTGGTTGGGTCAGCTGATTGCCGCCACCATGTCGCCTGATTTGCATAAACGGAAATTGCATTTTCTGCTGATTGCGATTAGATTACCTTATGAACATCACCCTGCGCCAATTGCGATACTTCCTGGCCCTGTCGCGGACCGGCAACTTCACCCGCGCCGCCGAGACGATCCATGTGACCCAACCCGCGCTCTCGATGCAGATCCGCGCGCTGGAGGAGGAGGCTGGCACCCGGCTGGTCGAACGCACGCCCCAAGGTGTCGTGCTGACCCCGCAGGGGCGGGCGCTGGCCCTGCACGCCGAACGGGTGCTGGGGGCGATGGCCGATCTGGAAGGCGGGCTGCGTCAACCGGGGCAGGGCGGTCGGCTGATGTTGGGGATGATCCCGACCGTCGCACCCTATCTACTGCCCGAGGTGCTGCCGATCCTGCGCGCGCGCGACATCGGTCGCGACTTGCATCTGCGCGAGGCACAGACCGATACGCTTCTGGAGGAATTGCTGGCGGGCCGCCTTGATGCGGTCGTCGTTGCCAGTCCGCCGGACGATCAGGGGCTGGACGGGGTCGTGCTGTTTCAGGACCCGTTCCTGCTGGCGGGCAGCGCCGCGCGGATCGCGGATCTGGGCAACAAGGCCGTTGCGCCCGCATCGCTTGATCCGGGCCAGCTGTTGTTGCTGGACGAGGGGCACTGCCTTGGCGATCAGGCGCTTGAGGTCTGTGGCCTCAGCCGTCGCAGCAGCCGTTTGGATCTGGGGGCGGCGTCGCTGTCGACCCTGTGTCGCCTGGCCGCGCAGGGGATGGGCCTGACCTTTCTGCCGCAGATCGCCAAAGGCCAGGAAACCGCGGCCGCGCCGGGTCTGACGGCGATCAGCTTTCCCGATCCGCAGCCCGCGCGTCAGATCATGTTGCTGCGGCGCAGATCGACACCTGCCGAAGGCTGGTTTCAGGATCTGGCCGGGATGCTGCGCCACGCGGCGCAGCCACTGTTGGTCTAAGGACCGGCGGGGCAATCCTGTTGCCCCGCCGCAAGGATCAGGCCATTTCCTCGACATTGGCGTTCTGCAGCCATGCCAGGATCGTCTCGGGCGAGGTCTTGCCATAGGGATCATCGGCGCAGTCGTCACAGCGGCCGGGCTCCTCGAACCAGGCGACGACCTTGCCGTCGTCGACGATCGCCGCATAGCGCCAGCTGCGCGCGCCAAAGCCCAGATTGTCCTTGCGGACCAGCATGCCGACCTTGTCGGTGAATTCGCCCGAACCGTCGGGGATGACCGTCACATGGTTCAGGTTCTGCGACTTGGCCCATTGGTTCATGACAAAGCTGTCATTCACCGACATGCAATAGACGGCATCGATGCCCAGACCCTTCAGCTGCTCATGCGCGGCTTCGAAGCCGGGCAGCTGATAGGTCGAACAGGTCGGGGTGAACGCGCCGGGCAGCGAAAACAGCACGACGCGCTTGCCGGCAAAGTAATCGGCCGTGGTCTTGTCCTGCCAGCGGAACGGGTTGGACCCACCGATCGATTCGTCGCGGACGCGGGTGCGGAAGGTGACGTCGGGCAGTTGCGATCCGGGTTTCATAAGGGCTCCTGTCTGTATGAAGGGGCACCGCCGATGCGATGCCTGCGGCTTCCTCCCATTGGGTCGCGTGGTAACGCTGCAACGCGGCAAGGGCAATGCCGCGACGCAGCTTATGGGCGCGGCATGACAGCCATGTGTCGCGCGCATCGGCAACGCGTTGCCAATCGGGCGAATTTCGCCTAATTCTGCGGGAACCGCGATCGAAAGGACCAAGACCTTGCGCGACCTCAGGATGCCGGACCAGCGTCACCCGGAAAAGGCGCATCGCGCCGACCAGGCACAGCCCAAGAAACCCGATTGGATCAGGGTCAAGGCACCCACCTCCGAGGGTTACAAACAGACCCGTGACCTGCTGCGTGAAAACCGCCTATCGACCGTCTGCGAAGAGGCAGGCTGCCCCAATGTCGGCGAATGCTGGAGCCAGGGCCACGCTACCATGATGATCATGGGCGAAATATGCACTCGTGGCTGCACCTTCTGCAACGTGGCCACGGGCCGCCCGCAGGACCTGGACGCGTTCGAGCCTGGCCGCGTGGCCCATGCCGTGCAGAAGCTGGGCCTGAACCATGTCGTCATCACCAGCGTGGACCGCGACGATCTGGACGACGGCGGAGCCGAACATTTCGCCCAGACCATCCGCGCGATTCGCCATCGCTCGCCGGGATCGACCATCGAGGTGCTGACCCCGGATTTCCTGAAATCCAAGCCCGGTTCGCTGGAGATCGTGGTCGAGGCGCGTCCCGACGTCTTCAACCACAACCTGGAAACGGTCCCCGGCCTTTATCCGATGGTCCGTCCCGGCGCGCGCTATTTCCACTCGCTGCGCCTGCTGCAGCAGGTCAAGGAAATGGACCCGACGATGTTCACCAAATCCGGCATCATGGTGGGTCTGGGCGAAGACCGTCAGGGCGTGTTGCAGGTCATGGACGACATGCGGGCCGCGCATATCGACTTCATCACCATCGGCCAGTACCTGCAGCCGACGCCCAAGCACCACCGCGTGGACCGCTTCGTCACGCCCGATGAATTCAAGGGCTATGAGAAATCGGCCTATGGCAAGGGCTTCCTAATGGTCTCGGCAACGCCGCTGACCCGGTCATCCTATCACGCGGGCGACGATTTCGCGCAGCTGCGCGACGCACGCCTTGCCAAGCTGGGCCGCGCCTGAGGAAATAGGGCAGGGCATCGCGACCCTGCCTTGTTTCTTCCTCTTGCATATCCCTGCGGACGGAAATATTCGTCTGTCAGACCCGAATGGGTCATGCCGAAAGAGCGCCGGTTAATCGGGGGCGTGGCGGAATGGTAGACGCGACGGATTCAAAATCCGTTTCAGCAATGAGTGCCGGTTCGAGTCCGGCCGCCCCTACCACGCTCTTTCGTTTTAATATTCTAGCATGTGCAGAGGTCGCGCGACTTGCCATCGTTTGATTTATCAACGGCATTCGCAGCATTCTTGATTCGAACCGCATTCGTCCCGCATAGCCGTTGAGCCTCTTTCGCGCAGGCCTTCCGCCGCGCTGGTCCCGGATACTTGGCGATTATCACGATGGTCTTGTGCCCGGTGATTGAGGCAATCAGTTCATCGCTGCAGCCAGTTTCCACCAATTCGGCGGCCGCTGAGTAGCTCCGGCCGTGAATATCGTATTCCCATGCGCCGATGGCGTGCCTCACATCACGAACAGCTTGCGATGCGGGGCTGTATTTCAGCGGTCGTCCGTCGTTGCCATGGGCGCGGACCGGATCACCACGCTGGTGCCCGATTACATCGAGCCGTCGCTGGATTACACCGCCACCACCGCCG
>NZ_QJPK01000049.1 GCF_003259195.1 Paracoccus sediminilitoris | reverse complement strand
GGACTGGCGGCGCGTCGCAACACGATACGACCGATGCCCGGAAACCTTCTTCTCAGCGATCATGCTCGCCGCAACCGTTCTGTTCTGGCTGTGAAAGGCAATGAGTCTGGACCCTAGAACCTCTGCATCCGGCCATGACGGCCTAAACTCTATCATATTTCAAGACGCTCCACGTAAAGTGGTTGAAGTTACACCTTGGGCGATACCAACCAAAAAATTTGACCCGATAGCGTGGTGGACGAGGGTATGCTGATAACACGCCGACATCTGGTAAAACTGGCCGCTTCAGCCGTCATCGCGAAACCTGATGTTGTTTACTCCGGTGCCACCCGCGCTCTTTGGGAACGTTGGGTGCAAAGTTATGTCCGGTCCGGCAGAATTGTAGACGAGCATCGAAGGGGGATTTCTCACTCGGAGGGTCAGGGATATGGCCTTTTGCTCGCGCAGGCTCACGGAGATCGCGACGTTTTTGTGCAGATAGAACGTTGGACGACCAATCATCTGTCGGTCCGCGATGATAGCCTGATGGCATGGAAATGGCAGCCAGGTGCGGGCAACAATATTCCTGACTGGCACAATGCCACCGACGGCGATCTTTTTCGTGCCTGGGCACTGCTTCGAGCCGGACGGGACTCTGGGTGGACAGAGCATACTGACGCCGGTCTCAGAATTGCACGAGATATTGCACGCCTCTGTCTTGCTTCCGATCCAAGGGCAGTGAATGGACCCCTGCTTCTGCCAGGCGCCGAAGCAAGGCATGCCAAAAATCGTGTGCTGATCAACCCATCCTACATCATGCCACGTGCCCTACGTGAGCTGGGGGAAGCTGCGGATGAGCCTGCGCTCGTTCAGGCAGCCGATCATGGAGAAACCGTACTTGCCGAACTGGCAGCCACTGGCTTCCTGCCCAACTGGGTGGATGTAACACGGGCAGGTTTCGCAAAGCCTTTAGAGCATGACTTTCGATGGGGATATGACGCTCTCCGTATCCCTCTCTATTTGGCTTGGTCGAACAGAATCGATCACCCGGCAGTGCGTTCGGCAGTGAGCCTGATGAGCGACGGTGCCTTGCCGGGACATGTCGTCGTTGAGGCGGCACCGCAAGGGGAGGTGCTTCAGGCAAGCGACCGATTTGGATTCACTGCCATTCGACGCTTGATAGAGTGTGCATCTATTGATGCTGCATCGGCCGTCATTGGTACTGACTACTATTCCGATACCCTGCTGATGCTCATTGATCTGGCCTTCCGCGAAGGGGGATGCAACACGCCGGCGCAATAAGTCGATACACCCCTAGATGGTAGTGACCGGCATGTATTACTCCCTTAAGATGATTTTATGGGAGTCATCGATTTGGATCGCAGGCCTTATGAGATACAGCAGACCAATTATCGGCATCCTTTTGATCATCCTGTCGATTTGGGTCATTGTGGGTGAACAGATGTCCGGGGCAAGCGCGGATGCGGTTGTCAACGCGCCGGTAGTTACGATCCGGGCGCCGGTTGCCGGAAACCTGACAATCCCCGAGCGACAGCTGGGCGGACGGGTCACGCAAGGCGAAGTGCTGGCCAGCATCGAGGACCCGATCGCCGATCGCGTCAAACTGAACGATTTGCTGATGGAAGTCAGACTTGAAGAGGCTGCGCGTGACCAAATCGCGTCGCTGTTGGCGGAAACCGATGCCATCCGCAATGATCTGGACAGACGCGCTGACATCTTTCACACGAACAGGCTGGAGGAGCTGCGAACGCGCCTGATGCACGCCCGATCGCGTCTGGCCATTCTGGAGCAAGAGCAAGCCGCAGTATCCGACCCGCGCCTGCTGGACGCGGTCGAGGAGGACGACCAGCGCCTGCCTGCCGAACCGCGGCTAGATGCGCTGGCGCTTGATCATGCGCGCGAACGCGTGGCGATCCTGCAGATCGCGCTAAGCGCTGCGCAAGAGGGGGTATTTCTGGGCGACGGCTACAACGACGCACCCTATGCCGAACAGCGCAGCGTCGAATTGCGCAGCGAAATCGCAACACTTACCACGCGTCTGGCCGAAGCCGATGCTAGGCTGACCGCAGTCGGTGAGCGTGCCAACCGAGAACGTCTGCGGGTCAACAGCCAGATCGGGGGCGATCTGCAAAGCCCAGTAACCGGGATCTTCTGGGACGTGCTTCAGGCCGACGGAGTCAACGTTCAGCGCGGCGATCCGCTGCTGCGGCTCGTGGATTGCAGCGCCACGATGGTGACCCTGTCGGTGACTGAACGCACCTACAATGATCTGGCTGTCGGCCAGTCCGCGCGCTTCAGACTTGCGGGTTCTTCTGAAGTCCAGGATGCTACTGTCGCCCGCCTTGCCGGAAGCGGCGCCGCTACCATCTACCAAGCGATGGCGGTCCCTCCCAGCCAGAAACACCTGGAGCGTTTCGACGTGGCACTGATCGTTCCTGCACTGCGCGACGGGGGGGCGGACAACTGTGTCATCGGCCAAACGGGACGCGCCTTTTTCGAGACGCGCCCGCTGGATGGCCTCCGCGGGCTATTCAACTGAGATGCCGGACGTCCTGCTTTTCAGCCAGCTAGGGTCTAGCACGATCCATCTGCTTCTGGTCATGGGTGTTGGGCTGACGCTGAGGTCCTGGGTGGATGTGTACAGCACTTTGCACCGCGCGATCCTGCTGGGGACCGGCTTTCTGCTGGCCGTTCGCTATATCTGGTGGAGAGGAACCGAAACGCTGGCACCACCAGGCTTGACCTTGGACATGCTTGCAAGCTGGTCGCTGTTCGGTCTTGAATTTTTCGCGCTGATGGGATCGGTCAGCGCCTTCGTGATCATGTCCCGCATCAAGGTCCGCAGCGCCGAAGCGGACGCCCATGAGACTTGGTGGGGTGGAACCGAACCACGGGTCGCCATCCTGATTGCCACGTATAATGAGGACCTGGAGGTTTTAGAACGCACCATCATCGGCGCTAAGTTCCTGCGCCATCGCAACAAGGAAGTCTTGGTTCTTGACGACAGCCGCCGGGACTGGCTTCGCGACTATTGCGCGCAACAGCAGGTCCGATACATGCGTCGCCCAGACAACAAGGGGTCCAAGGCAGGCAACATCAACCACGCACTTGATCGTCTGGCCGAGGACCCGGTTCCACCAGATTTTGTGGCTGTTCTGGACGCTGACTTCGTTCCACATCGCGGCTTTCTAGGGCGCAGTCTGGCGCTGTTTCATGATCCCGACGTGGCACTGGTCCAGACCCCCCAGCATTTTTTCAACGCCGACCCAATCCAGCACAATCTCGGGATCAGCCAGTCCTATCCCGACGAACAGCGGTTCTTCTTCGATCACGTGCAGCCCTGTCGTGACGGGTGGGGGATCGCCATCTGCTGCGGTACGTCATCCATCTGCCGCTGGTCCGCGCTTCGCGAGATCGGCGGCTTTCCAACGGAAAGCGTGACCGAAGATTTCATGCTGACACTGGCCTTGCAGGAACGCGGGCTCAAGACGGTCTATCTGTCCGAACCCCTGACCGAGGGGCTCGCCCCTGAAGGGCTCAAGGAATATGTAACGCAGCGCGCGCGCTGGTGCCTCGGCCTGATGCAGATTGCCCGCTCCAGCTTGGGCCCTCTGTCGGCCAGCAAACTACGCCTGCGCGATCGCTGGAGCATCATCGATTCGATCTTCTTCTGGATGACCAGCTTTCCGTTCCGCATCGCGGTGGTCGTCTATCCGTTGCTGTACTGGTTCTTCAACATAATCGTGGTGGACGCGTCCCTGCCCGACGTGATCACATTCTTTGGGTGTTATTTCCTGTGGTCATTTCTGGTTCTTCGAACGCTGATGCCGGGAATGTTTGTCCCCATCCTGCATGATGTCAGCCAGCTGATCGGCGCGATTGCGATCAGCCGCGCGGCGTTTACTGGCATGTTCCGACCCAAGGGCCATCCATTTTCAGTGACGGCAAAGGGGGGAGACCGCACCCGGGTCACTGTCCAGTGGGCCTTGATGCGACCGTTCCTGATCCTGCTGGTGCTGACCCTTCTTGGCCTGACCATCGGCATCCTGTCTGACCGGTTCGCGTTCAACGATGCAGGCGACGGCAAATGGGTCGTAATCTTCTGGACGATCTACAACGTCTTCGTCCTGACACTGACCGTTCTTGCCTGCATCGAACTACCGCGCCGGGAACGCCATATCGCCGACTTGCCAGATCGCGCCGTCTTCGTGGTTGAGGGTGATATCCGGCGTCAGTGGATCAGCGCGATGAACATGGATGAGGCCAGACTGCGCGGAAAGATCTATTCCGCTGGCACCGAGGCCAAACTGCGGATCGCCAAGATCGGCGACATTCCCGCCACTGTCATCGCCGAGACGGTGGATGGCAACCGCATCCGCCTTATGCCAACCCCAGAGCAGCGCGAAGCCCTAATGCTGCGGTTCTACGCCGAGGGTGCGGCCCCGGGTACGGGGCGCGCTCAGTTGCTCGGGATCCTTTCGGGTATAGGTCGGCGACTGTCGTTCAGCTCTCGCCGCTGACCGGATCGCGCTGGAGGCGTGCCAGCGCTGTTGACAGCTGTGCCGCCTCAACCGTGATGCGGCTATTGGCGGGATAGTCCTGTGAGCCTTCAGAGATCTGCTCTGCCGATGCGGCTAGGCGCGCGATCGGCGCCAGCACGACACGCGCATAAATAAGTGTGATCAGCGTCACCAGCGCCAAGGCGAGAAGCGCCGCATAATGCGCACCGTTTCGGACAAGATCGACCCCGAAGCGGACCGTGCTGGCATCAAGGCGACCGATCATCCGCCATCCAAAGCTGGGCAGGTCACCTGATGTGACCTGCGGTACCACGGTCGAGAAGTAGTCGCGCCCGTCGGGCCATGTCTCACGCCCCTCGGCGCCGATCCCCGCCTGCGCCGAGCGCAAGATCTGCAAGTCGGCTTCGGTCGGTGCCTGCTCAGAGGACGAGGCCGAGATCGCTCCGCTCGGGTCGATCAGGAACAGGTCGATACCGAACCTCTCTGCCGTGCCCGCAAGATAGTCTGCCAACCATTCGGCATTGATGTGCATCCCGATGACACCGGCCACGTCGCCGTTCTGATCCAGAACCGGTCGTGCCAGGTCGATGAAGCGCAACGGCTGTTCTGCGTCCCCGCCAAGCAGCTGCGCCAATAGAACTGCATCGTGGACATCGCCCGCAAACCCGCCTGACAGACCATTGCGGTACCATGGCCTTGCGCTGACATCCTGACCAACCAGCAGGTCGTCGGTTGCTGCGACTACTGTGCCGCCAAGATCAGCATATCCGACCCAAGAAATCCGCGTACCGTCGCCCCCCGCCCCGGCCAGGAGATAGTACAGCTCTTGCGGGCCAAGGGTTCCGGCCCGATCGGTCAAAAAGACCAGATTGTGCCAATCGCGTTCCAACGTACGTGCTAGCTCACCTGCAGCAGCTGTCGTGCGGAACCGCGAGGCGAAAGCTAAGGTACTGTCGGTGAACCGGTCCCCCCGCAGCAGAACGAAGCTGGCGCAGACCACGGTCACCGCCATCAGGCAGGAGAGGCAGAACAGGATCACGGAACGGTGTAGTGTCAGGGTGGGCTTTGCGGTCATTTCAGGCCTCAGAACGTATTTACGGCAATGCCTGCGAACAGCTCTTCTGAGCTTACCTTGTAGCCAAGACGCAGTTTGACAGGGCTATCCGAGAGGTTCTTCTGCAGAGCAACGGTCGTTTCATGGTAGGAGTTGCTGCCACCCCGCGACAGTTCCACACTCACCCCTGGGGCTTGGAATGTCGCCTGTGTCAACAGGAACCATGAATCGTTGACGGTGCTGAAGTCGGCCAAGACATAGGTCGCCCCGAACGAGGAGGGGCTATACCGTTCTATCGATGCCTTGGCGCCTCCAGCGATATCGGTGCCCTGCCCGTCTTCTCTCTCGAACCCTATGGTTGGCCCCGCCTTGATGGTCGCAATGTCGCCAAGAGGCCAAGCATGAGTCACGCTGATGGCGCCCGCGCGCCCACCTTCATATTTCACCGCGTTGAAGCCATAACCGATAGCTCCCGTGCTGGAGGCAGCGACAAGGCCTTGGGTTTTCCCCCCGAGATCAGCCTGCAGGAAGTACCCGTCTGCAGCCGCCTGCTGCGATAGACAGACGCACAAGGCAATCCCTGTTACGACCTTGAGTTTCAAACAGCCGACCATAACGACTTCCCCAGCACAAGTGTTGCAATACAACTAGAGCATGTATCGAAGTGCTGTAATAGCCTTAGGATAGTTTTGTTGGTGCTGACTGCAGCTATGAGGCTGGCTGGTTCGGGAAACTTTGAAGGACGAGGGGATACGTCCCCTGCATCCCGGGCCGGAAGTCGCGCAGCACGGTCCTCTGCTATGACAAGGGAAAATTCAGGCGGCGCAATCGGATTAAGATCATGTTCGGTCGCCTGAAGGACCGGCGCCGCATTGCCACCCGCTACGACAGGTGCGCAAAGACCTTCCTCTCAGCCGTCGCGCTCGCTGCCTCCCTTGTGTTCTGGCTTTGCCAATCGATGAGGCTGGAGCCTATCCAGCCAGTCGCGGTTCAAGCAACCCTACTCCTTTTTCCGCTGTCCCTGGACTTGCCCGGCTTTTGTGGAGAGCGTTTAGCTCACTTCCCGTGCCTTTCGCTCGAAGGCGATG
>NZ_QJPK01000048.1 GCF_003259195.1 Paracoccus sediminilitoris | reverse complement strand
TGTCGCCCGCCATCGCCCAGATGAAGGTATATCCGCCAATGCCCGCGCCCGAATGGATCGACCAGGTCGGCGACAGCACGGCCTGTTCATTGGCCACGAACAGGTGGCGCGTTTCCTGAGGTTCGCCCATCAGGTGCAGCACGCGCGATTCCGGCGCCATGCCGTGATAGAGGTATGCCTCCATCCGGCGGTCGTGGACATGGCTGGGGATGGTGTTCCAGACCGACCCGTCCTCCAGCGTGGTATAGCCCAGGACCAGCTGGCAGCTTTCCATCACCAGCGGGTGGATGAACTGCTTGATGGTGCGCTTGTTGCTGGTCTCGACCGCGCCCATCTGGACATGCTTGGCCTCGGCCACGGTCACCAGCCGATGCGGCAGCGCGCGATGCGCGGGCGCCGAGGTGATGTAGAACCGCCCCTGCCCCGAAAACGTCACGGCCCCAGCGCCCATGCCCAGATAGAGCACGTCGCCCGCGGCCATGTCCCAAGCCTCGCCCGCCGCCTCGACCCGGCCATCACCGCCGATATTGACGATGCCCATTTCGCGGCGGTCCAGGAAGCTGGGGGTCTTCGTCTCCTCGATGGCATCCAGCGTCAGGGGGGCGCCGTTCGGCACCGCGCCGCCCACGACAAAACGGTCGTAATGGGTATAGGTCAGGCGGATCTCTCCTTGGGCGAACAGACCCTCGACCAGGAAATGCTGGCGCAGCTGGGCGGTGTCCATGCCCTTCGCGTGGTACGGATGAATGGCGTGGCGGGTTTCGACATGGGTCATGGAGGGTCCTTTCACAGAAAATCGTCGCGGCGGGGGGTAAAGCTGTCGATCAGGTGGCGGGTTTATCGATATGCATCGGCAGGTTTGGCTGTAAAAGCATGATTCAGCTCATGGGAACCGGGCTCAAGCTGGGCCAACAGGAACGGGACAACAGTCTTTGGCGAGGAGATGTTGGTGTGGATGCGCGTTCCGAGGACGGCTATCTTTGGCAGCTCATCGAGGCTTTCGATACCCGAAATGCCGTTCTCACCCCGCACAGTGAGCGACATGCCGACACGCCCCCGTTGTTCCTTTATGGCTTCGCTTACTTGGTCAGAACGGTGGAACACTCCTTGCGGGTCCAAGACTTGGGCTGCGTGATACCATTCGCTGACGGCAAAGCCCGTTTCGACGACCAGAGCCGGTGCGTCCAGTGTAAAGCTGTGGCGTCGCTGAAAGCGGCTTGAGCTGCCGGGAGTCACTGTTGTGTCGACTTCTTGACGACCGGTCAGCCAACGCATCCTGACCCGATCGTCGGTGATCCGAACTTGCTGGCGGGCGTGACACATCGTCCAGTTCAGTCCGTCGTCGAAGCTGAAGGCCAGGATGTTGTCGCCGAAGCTGAACCGCTCGGAGTAATGCAGCGACGCCATGTCGGGCCCGAAGAGGGTCGAATAGGCAAACTTGTTGTACTTGTCGCGCTGGAGGGCCGACCGCACCGGGGCGGCGTAGTGCAGGATCGCATGGTCGCCGCTGCGCTGGATGATGCTGGACGCCGCCTGCATCGGGATTAGCTCGCGAGAAACCGGCAACGGCTCTTCCTCAGCGTGCCAGAAATCCGAATGCTCAGAGAATGCAAGGGGAAAGAAGGCTTTCATCGCCCAGTAGGGCGAGGTAGGGGAATTGTATTCCTCGGACATTATGAGGTTAGGGTAGCTGTATCCGCGGGTCAGAAGGCCATCGCTGGTAAAGATCGGCAAGTTTCGCCAACTGCGGATCTGGCGTGCCCAGATACCCTTGATGGCGCCGATGGACAACTGGTCCTGCTCGGCCGTTGCTGCGATGCCCCAGAAGGCGGCGGTCGCGAACCGGTAAATCAGCGAACGACCAACCATGACTGTCTCTCCGCTCTCCGCAAACCACTGCGCGAACTCGACAGCGAAAAGACCGGCGCGCTGGCGGAAACGGCGGCAACGCGCGCTATCCGCATCTGCGCCGTATTGCACATAGAGCAAAGCGTAGAAGTGCATCGCAAATCCGTTGTAGTGGTCGATCGGCAATTCGGGGCCGTCGCCATACCAGCCGTCGCCGAGATACCATTCCTCTATGCGTGCGAGGTAGCGCTCCTGCAGGGTCTCGTCGACCAAGTCCGCCTTGCCGATGCGACGGAGTCCCTCCTGTACCAGAATCGCGAAAAACAGCCAGTTGTTGTCGACCAGCTCGACGCGCTGGATCCCATCGATCCATGCAACCAGGTTGTGCTTGTCGCTGTCTTCCAACGGGTACCAGCCTTCTTCGGGAAGCAGCATCAGCATCATGCCGATCGCGGCCATCTCCACCGCACGCTGAGAGTAATCGTGCACCGGCCCCCAATAGTTCGGATGCGCGGGATCGACGCCTTCCGAGAGGGCTTGCCGAAGCAATGGCCAATGCGCCCTCTCGCCCCCGCCCATCGCCAGCGGGACCAGTCCCCAGAGTGGACGCACCACGCCCTCGACAGAGCTTGACTGCATGTCGAAAGACGCCCCGCCCTCGTCGAAGTCTATCCGCGCGCCCTGCCGCTGCAGATAGGGAATCAGCGGCTCGAACAATGCCAGCGCGGCCTCCTGAAAGTCGGCACGGCTCTGCATCGGGTTGGCCTGGAAGCGTTGGTAGAAGGGCATAAGGAGCTCTTTCGACGTTTCAGGTTCGGTTCGGCGGCTTCAAACACCGAACAAACGGGGCAGGAACAGGCTGAGTGCAGGGATGTAGGTCACCAGCAGCAGGCCCAGGATCTGCAGGGCGAAGATCGGCAATAGCGGCCGGATCACACGGCTGAGGGGCTCACCCGAGACGCCGCAGGCCACGAACAGGACGGTACCAACCGGAGGCGTGACCACGCCCATGCAGAGGTTATAGATGAGTATCATCCCAAAATGCACTGGATCGACGCCCAGTTCGGTGACAATGGGATAGAAAATTGGTGTGAAGATCAGCAATGCAGGCGTCATGTCCATGAAGACGCCGATGATCAGCAGTGTCACGTTAATGATCAGAAGGACCACCAGCCGGTTGTCACTGATCGCCGTCAGCATCGACCCGATGGTCGCAGGAATGCCTGCGAAAGTCATGCTCCAGCTCATCAAGCCGGAACAGGCGATAAGGAATGCAATGATGCCCGTCGTGACAACAGTGTCGCGTGATGCCTGGACAAACTGGTTCCAGCTGATGCTGCGATAGCAGAGGGCCAAGACGAGGCTGTAGATGACAGCGATGCCGGAACCCTCGACCGCGGTGAACACCCCGCCGGTGATACCGGCAATGACCGCAATGACCAGAAGAAGGCTAGGAATTGCCCGGAAGAAGAGACGCGCGGCTTCAGCCGTCCCAATCCTCGAGCGCTCGGCACTGTAGCCCAGTTTCTTGGCATAGAAATAGGCCGCGATCATCACGGCCACCGCCATGATGAGCCCCGGCAGGTAGCCCGCCAAAAACAGAGCGACGATCGAGGCGCTGCCGCCCGTGATCAGAGAGTAGATGATGACCGGACCCGACGGCGGGATCAGCATGCCGGCAGGCGCCGAGGCCGCATTGATAGCTGTACTGATTGCCGGGTCGTAATTCTTTTCGCGCGCGATGGGCGCAATAATGCCGCCGACCGCGGTCGCGGTGGCGATGCCCGATCCAGACAAGCAGCCGAAGAACACGTTCGAGATGACATTCGTTTGCCACAGGTTCCCCGGAATGCGGCGCCCGACCAGCATCGCGAAATCTACCAGGCGGCGGGCTATGCCGCTCTGGTTCATAATGTTGCCTGCCAGCACGAAGAACGGCAGCGCCAGAAAACCAAAGTTGTCGAGGCCGCTGAACAGTCGCCCGCCAATCGTCGGCGCCAGCCGGGTCAGGCTGATCTGCAGCGCCAGGGTCAGGATGCCCGACAGCGCCAGCGCGACGGCAATGGGCACACCAAGAATCAGGAAAACTGCGAACGTGCCGAAGAGAACAAGGACAGCCACCAGCTGCGGCGCGTCCGACACGAATTGCTGCCAGATCGCGCTCTGCGTCAGCAGCCAACCGGCCCCCACAGCAACCGCCATAGTACCTACCGCAATTGCCAGATCGGCCGCGACCAAGCGACTTGAAACCAGCCCGGACGCGAGCCACACAATCTGCGACAGCGTGATCAAGAAGCCGCAAATCAGAAGGACGCTCTGCAGGTAGCCGACGGGGATGTCGAGGATTGGCACCCTCATAACCAGATTGCGGCTGATGAAGAGATAGCCGGCCCAGGTCAGGCCGATCCCGAAGGCCAGCGTCAGAAGCGCAATGATTACGCGGACGCGTGCGGCCTTTCGCTCGGAGAGCGTGTCGAGGACGATGGGCAGATTGAGGTGCCGGTCGTCGATGAAGCACAAGCCGGCACCAAGAAGCCCAACCCAAATGAAGAGATAGCGGAGCAGGACCTCGGTCAGTACGCTCGGCGCGTTCAGCAGATAGCGGGAGGCGACCTGGTAGCCAATCAAAACCACCATCATCATGACAGCGGCAATCAGCAGTACTTCGAGGGCGTTCCTGCAAGTCATGTAAGCTGAAAGCCAAGGCCTGCGGCGATCCGTGTTAGCAAGAATATTGTCCTGGCTCATTGCTGAATCCTAGCCCGACGCTCAAGCGGTGCTGTTGGTGATGACGTTCTGGGATGTGGCGACCGTAAAAGGGCGCCGCATGCTAAGTGGCTGCGCCCTCACGGGCGCGGCTTTGTCTTACTGGAGTTCGCGTCCGGTCATCGTGAAGATCTTTTCGATCACGGCCCGCTTGGTCTCATTCTCAGCGGCCTCAGCGTACATCGGCTGCACCGCCTCGATGAAGGGCGTCTTGTCGATGTCGGTGATTGTGACGCCGAACTCGTCGACCGCGCGCTGCGCACTGGCCTGAAACGCCTCGTCAATCACCTCGAGCGACTTCTCGCTGATGTTAGCGAACTCCTCGCGCACAATCTCGTAGTCTTCGGGCGAAATGGCATTGCGGAAGTCCACGCTGGTGACGACAAAGTCAGTCAGGCGCGTTTGCTCGGTCTTGATGCCGTATTTCGCCGCCTGACCGAAATTGAGGTCGTAGAGCGTGCTCAACGTACCCTCTGCCCCGTCGATGACTCCCTGCTGAAGCGCCGGATAGACATCCCCGAAAGCCATCGGGGTCGGCGCTGCGCCGAACAGCGTAAGCATCTCGATATAGGTGTCGCTCGACATGGTGCGGATCTTCATGCCCTGCAGATCTTCGATCGAGGTGACCGGCTGCGTGGTGTAAAGGCTGCGGAACCCGTTCGACAAAAAGCCGAGCGGCAGGAAGTTCTGCTGCTCGGCGCCCTCAAACAGCAATTCTCTCAGCTCCGGATCGGACATGACTTGGCCGTATTCTTCCTTCGTGCGAAACATGTAGGGCAGGTTGACCACGCCAATGGCGGGCAGGATGTTCTCGAGCGTTGCGCTGTTGACCAAGCCAAGATCGACGACACCGGATTGCAGTTGCTGGAAATATTCGGTCTGATCCCCCAAAACACTGTTTGCGAAGATCTCGAAGCTGACGCGCCCGTCGGTGCGCTCGGCCACGGCATCCGCGAATGCCTGTAGAAGTTGGCCGGGACCTGCGGTCTCTGGCGCGTTCGTCGCGATGCGGAACGTCTCGGCGCTGGCCGTGCCCGCGATGAGCGCGATGGCGGCAGCGAGGGCTGCCGAGGTCGCCTTGATCGTCATGTCGTTTCCTCCCTCAGAAATGCGGCACGGTCAGTGCCAGAAAAATTCGCGATGCCCGAGCGCACGCAGGACCGCCTCGAAGTAGTAGTAGTCGCCGTAGGGCAGCATGGCGCTGGTCAGGTACATGTCACCTGACCGTTCGGCCCGCGGCACGTCCGAGGCGCCAGCGCCCAAGAGGCCCTGCGCCGCTGGATCGCCAGTCAGGTCGTGGTTCTCGCGCAGGCCCTGCAGCATGCCCAGAGCGGCGTTGCGATAATGGCTGGCCCGTTCGACATCAGCGGTGCGCTGATAGATATCGGCGATAATGAAAAGTCCTGCTGAGGTGATCGATCCGGCGGAGCTGTCCTTGATCGGCTCCGCACCCTCCGGCAGACGGTAATCCCAAACTGGCACATGGTCCGGGCCCAACTGGGCCAAGGCATGATCGGCCAGCTTAGCAGCCAAGTCGTGAAGGCGCAGATCCCCGGTGATTTCAGCCAACTGGGCGAAGCCGTGGATCGCCCAAGCCTGCCCGCGGCTCCAGCAGGACTCGTCAGCGCGGCCCTGCCAAGTCTTGCCGCCGACTGGCCTGCCGCTGGCGGGATCGAAGTCGAAGGTGTGATAGGTGCTGAAGTCCGACCGTACGATGTACTTCGTCAGCGAATCCGCATGCCGCAGCGCCACGTCGCGGTAAGAATCGATCCCCGTCTCTTCGTATGCCCACAGCAACAGCGGCAGGTTCTGGACCGAGTCGATGATCATCTTCGCCTGTACGCGGGATGCATGTTCGGGCGATTGACCGTCGGCGGTCCACGCGAGAATGTAATTGCCGGCCCAATTAAACCGGGCGCGCAGCGCGTCCGCTGCCTGCAACGCAAGACGTCGAGCTTCGGGCGAACGTGTCAACTTGAAGTCCGCCACGGCGCTGAGACTATAAAGAAATCCCAGATCATGGCTGAGCCAAAGAGGAGTGTGCAGCAAACGCTCAAGATGTGTAATCCGCATGCGCGCGAAGTTGCGAAACTCGGATTGACCAGTCACCATGAAGGCCAGCCACAACTCTCCTGTGAAAAACGAGTCAGTCCAGAAATAGCCGTTGTCTGGGTAGCGCCAAATCGAGTCGTTGTGGCCGCCCACCATGGGGTTACGCGTCCCGATGATGCGGCTGTTTCTCGACAAGCTGGACAGGATGTCTTCGAGAATGGTCGAGGCGAAGCCAGCGTTATCGGCTGCCGGCACATGCGACACCTTTGCATCATCACGACGAGGAAAAAGTCGGTCCACGCAGAAAGCTCCTCCTGATCCGCCCCAATTGACAGGCGTGGGGCGAAGACGGAAATCTCCGGCCCTTCATTGGCTGCTCCCGGTTCGCGAAGAGCAGAATTGATACTGTTGTGGGAAACACGGGCGACGGCTCAAGCCGCACACCTCTATCTCCTCCTCTAAAAAGAGAGTTACGCCAAACATTCAGGAAGTGTCAACAAATTTTCGAAAAATAAGAAACTTTCGATAATTTCGTTATTAATTTCCAGTCGAGTTGCGGTGGGTGCTGTCGGTGCTATGATAAGTAATGGCTGGCAAAAGGGCTGAGCCGTCCGGAGCCCGTGAAGATGAACCAAGAAGGTGAAACGCAAACGTCCGTTAACCGCGGCAGTGCTGCGGAGGAAGGGGCAGTAGTCACTCCGAGACGATTTCAGGGGCCGACGCTTCGCGATATTGCGACTGCGGCAGGTGTGTCGGTTGCTGCGGTGTCCAAAGCCCTGAATCAGCGCGAAGGGGTAAGCGCCCGAAGCCGACAGCGTGTCCTGAAGGCCGCCGAGGAACTCGGCTATCTTGATCGCAGCGGGAAAGGGCAGTCTGGTCAGGTCAGCTGCGCGGCCTTGATTACGCTAGGACGAATGGTCAGCAATGACGCTTTCTATCATGAGATCGTTGAAGGCATTCTGCAGCAGGCCGAGGCCAAGGGCATCAAGATCATCGTCCAGATGGTCAATGAAGATCCACAGCGTCATACGCCCGATCTACCGGCTGAGGCCGACGCTGTGATCATGATGGGCATAGACTATCCGCAGCTATTGACAAAGGTCACCGCTTCGGGACTGCCCGCTGTCATTGTCAATGGCATGGACCGCCGGATGCTCATTCCAAGTGTGTCACCCGACTACCATTTCGGGGGGTGGGCCGCGACTCGACATCTTATCGACCTCGGGCACCGTGACATCGTGCACGTCACGCACGTGTATCGCGAGTCAATCCGCCGCCGGCTGGAAGGCTTCTGTGATGCGCTTGCAGAGGCGGGGATTGTATACGACCCAGACAACCACCTGCTGGATCTCGGCTCGCCTGCTCGCTTCGGGATCGAGGCGAGAGGCATGGTCGAGACGTTCCTGAGTCAGCGCCGTCACCTTCCCTCTGCTTTCGTTTGCGTATCTGACGCTGTGGCGCTCGGCACGCTTCAGGCCATTCAGGCACGCGGATTGTCCGTGCCCGGGGACATCTCACTCATAGGCTTCGATGGGCTACCCGTGGGGGCCCATTCTTCACCATCACTTTCCAGCATGCAGATCGACCGTCGGCACCTTGGCATTACTGCCATCGATACCCTCATCGACTTCGCCACAAACGGCGGTCCCGCCCGCCGGATTGGAATCGGTGTTGAGCTGATCGTCAGGGAGTCTAGCGGCACGGCGGAGCGCTGAGCTTCATGTTTAAGAAACTGGATTACCAAGCCGGAACGCAAGTATCTTGTCGATCACGTCACGGGTGCGAATCAGCTCTGACAAATCAACTTCCATTGAAACTTTTCCCTCCAGCGCATCGAGGAAGGCCGAGAGAAGCTTTCGATGATTTGCGTGATCAAACGCCATGGGATCTGCACCGCCGCCGCCGCTGAAATCCATCAACTCCTCCGTGCGACCATCCTGGTAAAATGTCTGCATTCCCTGCTCGGTCAGACGGACCGTAGCGCGTTCGAAAATCAGCGTCATGATCTCCGAAAATCCGGGGAAGCTGGCGGTCGTCGCCATGATCGTACCCGGGGCGGCGCCAACGCCGAACTCACCCAAGGCGCAAGCCGTATCCTCTCCCTCCATGCTGTGGAGGGCACTTGTCGAGACTTGGGCGGCCTTGATCTCTATTTCCCCGCATAGGGCGCGTAGCACATCCAATGTGTGGATCGCCTGCGTCAGCAAGACACCACCACCGTCGCGCGAGAAACTGCCCTGACCTGGTTCATCGTAGTAAGACTGCGACCTCCACCAAGGGATGAGGCAGTTCACCCCACAGAGCTTGCCCAATTCCCCTGAAGCAGCAAGACTTACGGCGGCCCGGACCGAGGGCCGGAAGCGATGCTGTAGAACCGGCGCAATCAGCAATCCCCTGTTCCTCGCCATCGCGAACAGCGCGCGAGCATCACCGGTCCTCAACCCAGCTGGCTTTTCAATGATCAGGTGCTTTCCCGCTCCCAAAATGCGAGCCCCCAACTCGAGGTGACTGTTGGGCGGTGTCAGCAGGATTACTGCATCGACGGCAGGATTGGAGATCGCAGCATCCATATCATCCGTCGCGCTGCGGCCGTACTCGGCTTGGAATGCATTGGACTTGCCCGGAAAATGTGGAGAGCACCAACTGAGGAACCAGGAGGTGTTCTATGGGAAACGGG
>NZ_QJPK01000047.1 GCF_003259195.1 Paracoccus sediminilitoris | reverse complement strand
GTCATCGTCCTCGACTGGACCTCGGCCCTGCCGCTGGTCTTCGACGACTTCGCCTTTCCCACCCATGAGAGCGTCCGGGGCTTCAGCCTCTCGGGCATCGCGGGCGGCGCGGTGATCGAGAGCGTCGCCCAGACCGGGCCGCGCCGGATCACCGTCACCCTGTCGGAGGAGCCTTCGGGCAGCGACATGCGGCTGCGCTATGCCTGGCGGGCGCCGCAATCCACCGATCCCGCCCTTCTGGCCGGGCGCCCCTTCGGCAACGGCGCGCTGCGCGACACCTTCAGCGCGCCCTCGCTCTTCTTCCCCGGCGAGGGGGTCCACCGTTTTGCCATCGGCTTCGACGCCGCCATCTGAGGAATGCCACCATGCCGATCACGCTGAATGCGACATTGCCCGCCGCCGCCACCCTGGGGACCTTCGTCGATGCCCTGCCGGCGCTGATGGCCGCCCCCGGGGTCTTCGGGATCTTCGACACCACGCCCGCCAGCCTGACCATCTCGGGCGGCGGGGTGGCGGAATGGGCCTCGCGCGGGGGGCTGACCAGCGCGTGGGTCCAGCCCGATGCCGGGGCCCGGCCGACCATCGACAGCGATGGCCGGGTATCCATGGGGGGCAGTTCCCGCATGGAGCTGCCGGGCTTCGGGACCGTGCCCGCCTTCACCATCGCCACGCGCTTTGCCAGTCGCAGCGACGCTGCCATGCAGACCATCTTCGCGGGCAGCGGCAACGGCGTCTATGCCCGGGCCTTCTGGCAGCCATCGACCCTGCGCACCCGGTTCGGGGATGCCTCGGCGCTGCGCGACATCGTCTCGCCG
Organism: Paracoccus sediminilitoris; assembly: GCF_003259195.1. GTDB lineage: Bacteria > Pseudomonadota > Alphaproteobacteria > Rhodobacterales > Rhodobacteraceae > Paracoccus > Paracoccus sediminilitoris. The sequence goes on along the minus strand of NZ_QJPK01000047.1, from coordinate 8,654 downwards.
CCCGTGCCCCTGGGCGTGGTCTACGTGGTCGATGGCACCACCATCACCCTGCACACGGGCGGGCAATCGGTGACTTGGACCGGCACCGCGGCAAGCTATGCCCTGGTCTCGCTGGTGATCGGCGCGCAGACCACCAGCGCCGCGCCGGACAGCTTCCTGCGCTATGGCAAGTTCGGCGTCTGGCGCGCGGCGCTGGCGGGCCAGCACCTGGCGAACGCCAAGGCCTGGGTGGGTGCATGATGGCCGAGAAGCCGCCCCTGCCGCGCTTCATCCTCGAGGAGGCGCAAAAATGGATCACCCGGGTCATCTTCGCGGCCGTGGCCATGTCGCTGGTCTACCTGCTCTCGCCCTTGCGCGACCGGCTGACGCTGATCTGGCACGGGCCGGACCGGCTGGCCGAGATCTCGGAAAAGCTCGACCAGCTCTCGCAGGACGTGATGCGGGCCACGGGCGAGGATAGGGTCATTCAGGAGGTGGCGGGCCTCAGCTATGTCCGCGAGCCGGTCTACCAAGGCGATCCGATCACCCTGAGCCTGGTCGTGCGTCGCACCCGCACCGGGGCGGCCTGCACGCTGATCAGCCGCACGGCGATCTTCACCGACGAGGCCAACATCGCCAGCGCCGGGCCCGCGCAGAAGCCCGCCCGTCAGGTCGGCACCAACGAGACGCCGCTGCGCCTGCGCATGGACGTCCCGCCCCAGGTCGCCCCGGGGCGGGTCACCGTCTACCTGAGCCTCGAGTTCGACTGCGCCGGCCGCGCCGTCTATGACGCCACCCGCCCCGTGGCCTTCATGCTGCTGAGAAAGCCGGGGTGATCAAGCCGCGGATTGGCGAAGCACTTGGTCACGCGGAACTTCGAACTGCTCTTCGGGAGCTGCAGTTCGAAGTTCCAGCTCGACCTGGCCCTCCCCGACCAGGCGCGCCGCGACGCATTCCAGCAGTTGATCGTCATGGGCAATTCGGCCGCCGCTGACAAAGCTCGCGCAGGGGACAATGATTTTGAAGGTCACAGTAAAGATCCGATACCAATTACTGGCTTGGAAATACCAGCAATCCAAAAGAAGGCCACATATCCAAAAGGACAAGCCACGGGAATGTACAAGTGATTTGTAAAAAATCGCTTAACGGCAAGGCCATGGCGAACTTCCGAACGTCAGTTCGATCAAGGCTCCTCATCCCTTCGGAGGTGTGCCGCTACCCCCAACCGTCACGCGGATGCTGCTGAACCACCCGGGGTGAGCGGCGAACCATATACCCTCACAGCAAGGGGCCGCCTCGCTGACATGGCCGGGATATCGCCCGTGCCAGCGTTAAGCACACCCAACGCCCTCCCGCGCAGTCATTCAACCCCAGCCCCGCCCCCGTGCGGGGCTTTTTCATGTCCGGAGATCCTCATGAGTTACCAGATCCGCGCGCGCCAGGCGCGCTGCGCCGCCTTGGGCTTCTGGCCCGGTCCCATCGATGGCATCGACGGCCCCCGCACCCGGGCGGCCTATGCCGCAGCCTGCGCCGCGCAGGCGGCCAATGGCAGGCCCTTCGCGCACCCGACCGGCATCACCCGCATCCACTGGCACTGGACCGCGGGCAATCACCAGCCGAACGCCACCGACCTGCGGGCCTATCACTGCCTGATCCCCAGCGAGGGCGCCCCGCGCTGGCCGGTCGATCCGACCGCCGGCCGGTCCCACACCCTGCACGCCAATGGCGGTGCCGTCGGTGTCTCGCTCTGCGCCATGGCCGAAGCGCGGGAGCGCCCTTTCGATCCCGGCCGCGCGCCCATCACTCCTTGGCAGGTCTGCCAGCTGGCCCGTGTCACCGCGCGGCTCTGCCGGGACTACGACATCCCCGTCTCGCGCTGGTCGACCCTGTCGCATGCCGAGATCCAGCCCGCCCTCGGCATCGCGCAGCGCCAGAAATGGGACATCACCTGGCTGCCGGGCATGCCCGGCCCCGCCGATCCCGTCGGGGTGGGCGACCGCCTGCGTGACCTCACGTCCCGCGAGCTTCAGATCCTCTGAGCCCGCCGACACCCGAACAGAATGAACCACCGCCACTCTGGCCGCACTCGCAAAGGATAACGAGAATGAACAGCATCAAGACGATCGCCCCGATCCTGATCACCAAGACACGCAGTTTCTGGCTCGGTATCGTGCCGGCCGTATTGACCCTCATCGACATCATCGCCGGCACGATCACCGACGGTACGGCCGAGCCGATTGCCGGCGCGATCGCCGCTATCTTCGGACCCTTCTTTGGCGTCACGGCAGCAGAGGTCCACGCGTTCATGCTGGCAGTGGCACCGCTCTGCGCCCTGATCGTCGCGCATCAACGGTCGGGTCTGGCCCGCCCCTATACCAGCAGCCCTTCGAAAGAACGGGATCTGGTCCGAACCATCGAGGACGGCAAGAGCGCTTTCGAGGCAGGCAAGGCTTTCGGTGAACGGCTGCTGCAGAGCGGATCCCGACCCCAAGCATCGGCTCCGGCAGGTGCCAACCCCAAGCCCAATCCCAAACCCTGATCGCACATCCTGATCGGGGCGGCCGCATGGCGACCGCCCCGACGTCTTCGCCCCTCCGCGTCGCGGCAGGGGACCGGACCTTGCGGTCCGATCCGTGCGGCTAGTTTTCGACGGCCAACCGCACCGACCAGCGCAAAGCTTATGGTCGCCTGCACCCCGCGCGGGGCAGGTGCCGCCTAAGCGAGAATCACACCGTGAAACAAGTCAAACCCGCCGCTCCTGTCGCACCCTGGCTGGGGGGCAAGAAGCGTCTGCACGGGCGCATCATCCAGCGGATCGAGGCGATCCCGCACCGCACCTATATCGAACCCTTCGTGGGAATGGGGGGCGTGTTCCTGCGCCGCCGGTTCCGCCCGACCCTCGAGGTGGCCAATGACCTGAATGGCGAGATCATCAACCTGTTCCGGATCCTGCAGCGCCATTATCCGCAGCTGATGGAGGTGATGCGCTTCCAGCTGGCCAGCCGGCGCGAGTTCGAGCGCCTGCGCGCCACCGATCCCGCCACCCTGACCGACCTGGAGCGGGCCGCCCGGTTCCTCTACCTGCAGCGCCTGGCCTTCGGCGGCCAGGTCGGGGGCGTCTTCGGCGTGGCCGCCACGAACGGCCTGCGCTTTTCCCTGGCGCGGCTGGAGATCATCCTCGAGGAGGCGCGCGAACGCTTGGATGGCGTGGTGCTGGAAAGCCTGGACTGGGCGGACCTGATCGACCGCTATGACAGCGATCGCGCGCTCTTCTACCTCGACCCGCCCTATTTCGGGGGCGAGGCCGATTACGGCAAGGGGATGTTCGATCGCGGCCAGTTCGAGAAAATGGCCGACCAGCTGGCGCAGATCAAAGGCGGCTTCATCCTGTCGATCAACGATACGCCCGAGATCCGCGAGACTTTCGCTGCCTTTCGCTTCGAGGAGGTGTCACTGACCTACACCATCAGCGCCGGCGCCGGCACGCAGGCCAGGGAACTGATTATCTCGAACCGGTCCGAGGAGGCGCGACTGATCTGACAGTCACCAGACCGCTTGACTGGGCATAGTGCGTTCTTCATATGTTCTCACCATGTCCAGACGAAGTGACCCGCAATCCAAGATTGATGATGGCGCCTTTCCGGTGCGGATGCTCTTCGTCACTCCCGAGGGCGGGTTTGGCAGCGATATCGACGCCATCTATCGTTGGCTGAACCAGGAAGTGGGGCGAGACCAGTATGCCATCCACAGCGCAGGACGCGCGCCGGGGCAGAACGGCATCATCTATCGGATCGCGATCTACCTGAAGCATCCGAAGTTCGGCGTCGGTCTTTTGTCCGCCTTTCCCAATCTAAAGCTGGCAGATGGAACGCTTTCGTCCACCTACACCGCGCCTAGTCGTTCCCACGCATAGCAAGCGATTGAATGGGGATGTTCTGTACAAACGACGGAGCTTGGAGGCATGCAATATACATGAAGGGCGGTGGGCGGCCTGACCGCGGTGCAGCATACCAAGGGTCTCAGGATGCAGGAGCGGACGTTCGGCGCCGCCGCAGCACGATCGGCGCCAAGTCAGTCACGAAGGGCGGAGAGCGGAACTTCGCTGCGCTTCCAATCAGATCGGCCAAAACAATGGAAGCAGACGTTCAGAGTTGCCCCAAATCGAAGTTTCTAACGCTCTGCAGTTTTAAAGAGTTTCCACGCCCGGATGGGCATTTCCACCTATAAATCAGGCGCGAGCAGATGGCTGTCACGGCACATCATCTCATAATGTGGACCCTGTTGGTGGAATTCAAATACGCGACGGAAAACACTGCGAAGGCGGTCGCCCGCATCTGCATCAAAGTAGAATTCCTCCGCGCCAAGGTAGCCATGTGACCCGTCGTTGAGAGAGCGTCGAAGTGCGCCGAAGGCAAAGGCGTCCGCTCCATCAAGGTTGTCGAGGCCTGACATCCAATCTCTGTCGCCGATAAACTTGAAGTAGTGTTCCAAGATGCGCCGCATCGCATTGCAGAGAGCCACCGGGACTGTCGCTGGATCATTCACCTCGTCCCAAAGCGCACGATAGGCTGTCATGATCGGAGTATTCGTCCCGTGACTCGTCACCGACGAAACTCCAGCGGGCTTTCGGAGGATCCAATGCTTTGGATCTGGGGCTTTACCCTTCCAATAGCTACTGATCTCATGATGGAAATGTGCATTGTGTGTCAGCACAATGACTTGAGAGATCCGACCACCCGACGCACACGCGTCCTCGAACAGTTTTCGGACCATCGCTGCAACCGTATGCACTGCGGCGGCGTCTTGGCTTGTCATCGGGTCATCGATCACCACGACACGTCCTAAATTTTTTTCCGCTTCGTCGTGGTCGCCCGCCAAATGGTGGTAGAGATATACGAAGGCAAGGAAGGAACGCTCACCTTCCGAAAGCGTGTCGCCAGTCGGCGACCCATCGGCGCGATGAACCGAGTAGGTGCCATCACCCGATGTGGGCCGAAGGTGAAAGCCATTATGCCCCTGTAGTCGCAGCAGTTCATTGATCGCGTCGGCGGTTGCCTCAATGCCCGTGATGCCGCGCCGAAGCTCAGATATTTCTCCATTCAGCTGTGCGATTTTGGCTTTGCGCTGCTCAATTGAATTATTGAGGCCCTCGACCTTTTTCAGAAGCGGCTCTCGGCGCGCATCGTGACCTATGTATTCGGACCGCGTGTCTGCGAGGAAACGGCACCATACCTCCTCCTGCCACGCAGAGCGCTCACGGGCGAAATTCTTGGATAGATTCGTTTGATGATCAGCCTTGGCGTTAGCCCCATGTATGAATGACAGGATCATCTCAAAAGCGTCATCATCCGCTTCCAAATCGATTTCAGACGATGGAGCCGACAGCTTGCGATCAATGGCTTCGAGATTACGACGGTGGAGTTCTATCCACGCGGAAAATGCCTTGCTGGCATCTGCATCCAAAAATGGCGAGCCAGCCACCTCGGCGATCCATCCGTCAATAGCCTCGATATCCTTAGCGTAGATGTCTCTGTCCCGACGGATCGCCTCAATCCCGCTCTCATAGGTAGCGTTAAAAATCGCAGCGATGCGATTTGAAAGGGAGTGGTCGACAGGCTGTTGGCAGAATGGACACCGGCCGGAAGACTGCCGCAAAAGGGGGAGGCCCGCTTTCACCCAGTCAGCACTTCCGAGTTCTGCGACCAATTCAGCGATTGGCTGGTCGCTCGCCGGCACAAGAGGTCTGCGTAGGCGCTCTTCGATGACTTCTTCGGCCGACGGCTTGGGTGGAAAAGGCAGGCGCTCGGCTACCGCTGGTGGATTGCCAGCAAAGGTCTGCGCCTGCTCGAGAAGGTCGGCGAGAGACTTTGGTTCTTCGCCAGACCACCTCTCCGCACGGTCATAGTATTCGGTTGCAAAGCGGGCCTCGGCGCTCCATGTGCCGACGAACGTCAAAGATTTGTGCGGCGTCCATACTTCCTTTCTCTTATTCCAGATTTTCTTACTAAAATCCGCATTTTCAGCTTTAAGTGCAGGTTCACCTTCTGGTCCCTCCAAGTGCACCTTTGCAGATCCCAATCTTTCATTTTGGTCATCTCGCTCTCCCTCCTTCTGCTCCACCTCCCGCGCCGCAACCGCGTCATCACCGAGAGTGTAGATTCCGGGCATCGCCCGTGATGGATGGCAGTTTCGGGCGATATAGTCTCGCCCGAAAACGATCACCTCCTTGGGTCCTGAAGCCCATCCAGTGGCGCACGATGGATATGACATCAAGTCTGCGAGCACCCGACTGATGGTCGATTTACCCGAACCATTGGGTCCGAAAATGACGTTGCAATGCCCAAGGTCGTCGAGCCGGATACCAGTATCGGAAAAAGAGGCTTCAGAACGAATTTCAACAAAGGTCAGCATCTTTAAGAAGTATCCCTCAAAACTTTCCAGCCCTCAACGACCCGTTACGCGCTATAAACAGGCGCGCTATGGATTGGCGGCGATATCGCCTCGAGTTGGCACCTCCGAAGACCACCCCAAGAAAAAACCCTTCACCGCCAAGGGAGGGGCTTCCAAGTAGGCCGAATAGGCCTAAAGTTTTTCGCCGGTTGCGAAGCTGCAATTTATCTACCACTCCAAGTTAGCTTTCCGTATTTTATGCTGCAAGATGCGACGGATGGCCCGTTCGGGGGAAGCTGCACCGCAGCGATCAGCCAGGGTCTGAGCGGCAGGCTTGGGCCGAGTGCGCGAGCAGGGGCGGCGCCGTGCCGGTCCTGGCACCAGGGTCGGCAGATCGACGAAAAGAGTCCAATCTCGCCTTTCATCTAAAGCTCCCCGGCATTCCGAATGTGACAGAAGTGGTCATTTGTGTGCCAAGGTTAAGCTGATAATCTAGACGTCAGGATATTATGATCTGAACCTTATAGCGCCATCGCGCGCGGAGACTATTTACATGATCTACGCTTGGATTGATGGCGTAAAGCGGCAACCGATCGCCAAGGGCGAGCGCACCGTTTGCAAGGATTGTGGCGGGCTCCTCACCTCCGTCATGCCCGCTCAGAGCGTCACCCACTGGCGGCACAAAGCGGGCGATTGCGACCGCTGGAGCGAAGTCGAAGGCCCTTGGCATTTAGGCTGGAAAGAGCAGTTCGACACGGGATGCCGCGAAATTGGTCTTTATGACGCTGCGGCCGGTGAGTGGCACCGCGCCGATGTGCTGTGCGGTGCCGGCACGCCAATCGCCACCGTGCTTGAGCTGCAACACTCCAGCATTAGCGAGCAGGAGCGCAGGGAACGCGAGGCCTTCTACCTCCAGCAGCATCGCATGTTCTGGCTTGTCCACCTGCACGACGAGCATAGCTTCACCGGCACTAACTTCCGCCTGTCGCTAGGCCTCGGCGCACGCACTGCAACCGTTGACGGCCATAATTTCGAGATCGTGCACTTCGCGTCGCGCAGCAGCCAGTTCATCGAAAAGTGGAAGCGATCAAGCGCGCACGTCTTTTTCGATTATCAGGGCTACATCTTCTACCTCGCCAACGAGAGCGTTGCAGCGCGGGTCAATGGCGGTCTTCCGCTGAAGAAAGGCTATTTTGCCTATTCCCAGCTATTGCGGGAAGATTTCGTCCGTGCCGTGCACGGGACCGGCGGACACCATGAATGACCTGAACGCCAGCCCGATTTTGGAAATAAGCAAAGGCCTCGACAGCTATATGGCTTCGGCCGACGAAACCGCGGCTGAGCTGCTGCGGGGAGACAACAGCCTGGTGGCCGCGCTCCGGCACTATGACGATTATCTGCGCAGCGGGCTTTGGGCGCATGTGCCACGATCGTCTGCCATTGGCTTCGTCCTACAAATGAACGCTTACATGGTGTTTCTCGCCGGCGTGCGGATGGCCTTGAGCGGCCATGCGGCCGCTGTCTATCCCCTCCTCCGAACCGCCTTAGAATCCGCTTCCTACGGTCTGCTAATCGAGCGCGATCCCGGCCTCGCTGACATATGGACACACCGCCATCGCAGCGAGGCTGACAAGAAGGCCTGCCGCAAAGCCTTCACCTTTGACCAGGGAATAGTCCACCTGAAGGACATGGCGCCCGACGTTTATGACCTCGCTAAACTCGCCTATGAAGGCGCGATTGACTACGGTGCGCATCCGAATTTGAAGGGAGTCGCCAGCCACCTCTCGATCAACGCGAACCGTCCGGACGGCATGACCGCAGTAACGCTCGTTGCCCTGTATGGATCGGCGCACGGCGAAACTGTGCGCAGCCTTTGTGCCTGCCTCGATTTCGGGTTTGCGATTATCGGCATGATCGCCCTTACCGGTCCCGATCTCGATCCTGGCGATGACTTGGTAAAGCGTCTGATCGAGGAGCTTCAAGCGCTCAATGACCTGAAGAACGAAGCTGTTGCGCCCTATCAGCGCAACGAGTAGCTTTCTGCATGCCACACATTTTCGACGCCATATCAGGCGAGTAGCAACTGACTTGGCCGACGGCCGGAATTGGTTCGTTATGTGACCGAATGGTTTTGTGCTGGAAGCCAACATACAGTTGGGTCTCGCGGAATTTCCGCTTTGTCCCGCATAGCAGACTGTGACCCGCCGATCTCGCTTCGCTAGACACGAACGTCCGATCTGGGGAAGCTGCACCGCAGCGCCAGTCAGAGGCCGACCGGCGGCAAT
>NZ_QJPK01000046.1 GCF_003259195.1 Paracoccus sediminilitoris | reverse complement strand
CCGCAGCGCCAGTCAGAGGCCGACCGGCGGCAATGGGCCGAGTGTGCCAATCTAAAGACGCCGCGTGCCCGTGCGGTCACTAGGGGCGGCAGATCGACGCGAAGAGCCCATAGCCGCCCGTCAGTGCCGAAGTAACTATCAGCGACGGGTTTATCTGCTGTAACCGGGCGCTAGGCGTATCAGTCGATATGCTGGTTCGACTCCTCGAATTCCGCTTGGGTTTTGCGTGGGTGATC
>NZ_QJPK01000045.1 GCF_003259195.1 Paracoccus sediminilitoris | reverse complement strand
TCATTGTCCGTCCTCAAGTTGGGCCGGGCTCTAATCAGCGGTGGAGAAAAAATCCCGTGGCAGGTCAGCGGCGAGCGAAGTAGTAGGCTGCCATGAAGGTCGCCAGGTAGGTGCGGAACTGATAGTGGCGCTCTTGTAGCGAACTTGGCCAACAATTTTCTTCATTCCTCAGAAAACGATCGCACCATCAAGTTATGGAAGCAAAACCCTACCTCAGTTGATACAAATCAATATGGAAGCATGGCGGTGCGCTATACTTGGTCGGCAATCTGGTCAAGGATGACGTCGATGAAGAACGCAACTGTTCTGGTGGTGCTTGGGCGTACCGCCAAGCCAACCGATCTTGAACCGCTCACTCAGACAGCGCGGGACCGCAACCTGCACCTGATCATCCTGATCCTTGGGGTGATGCCGCAAATTCCGATCTATACCTATGGCATCGGCGAGGGAGGAGTGTATTCACTGCCCCCAGGTTGGCAGACCGAGGTGGATGAAGCCAATGCCAAGCTGGAGGTGCTGCGCAACCAGATCTCTGACTATCTGGCCGATCAGGGCACCAGCGCCGAGGTCCGCGTCGCCAGCGGTCAGGCCGCAATCCTGCCCGGTGCCGTGTCGCACGCTGCGCTGACCTGCGATCTGATCCTTATCGGCAACGATCTGCGCCAGGATGCGTATGTGTTCGACGATGTCATACGCGCCGCCCTGTTCCGGTCAGCAGGCGGGGTCATGTTGAACGCGATGGGGTCGGTCAAGGCGCTGCAACCCGCGTCGGTGTTCGTGGCATGGAAGGCGGGCATTCCCTCGGCGCGGGCGGTGCATGCTGCCATGCCGATCCTGCGCGATGCCCGAAATGTCACCGTCGCGCTGTTCGATCCGGTGACGACCAAGGCGCGCGACGGGGAAAACCCCGGTTCCGATGTTGCCGCCTGGCTGACCCATCAGGGTTGCCATGTTACGGTCCAGCAATATCCAAGCGGTGGCGAGGAAATTGGCAAGGTCATCATACAGCGCATGAAGGAAACCGGCGGCGATCTGATCGTCATGGGGGCCTATGACCATTCTCGTTTGCGAGAGGTGATCTTTGGTGGAACCACACGAGTGCTGATCGAACAGCGCGACTGTCCCGTTCTGCTGTGCCACTGATCGGGGACCGGCGGGTGCCGACATGCAGACCGACCTGGCGGATCCGTCGCCAATCAAACCACGTGGAACAGCAAATCGGCAAATTCCATGGCTTCGGCTGCGGGACGGTGGTGTTTACGAAGTCAGCGCCGTTACCATTGCGTGCATGATACCCGTTGCGATGCAGGTGATGGTTGATGACGCTGCTTTAAAGCTTCCAAAAAATTGAGAGAAAGAAATCAATTTTTTCCGAGTTGTTCAGCGTCGCGATCAAGATAACCCTAATGGCATTCAATTTGATGCAGGTCTTATTTATGCATTAGAAATTGGTATCGGGTTGCATGCGCCGATATGCAAGTTGAACAGTCTTGTCACCGGCTTCTCTCCCATTCTGCCGCACTGATCGTTCAAGAATAGGTCAGGAAGTCACCGGCAAAGTTTGCGAAAAAGGTCGACATCGCATCTATGGAGTTTCTTCTCGCACGCTGACCGCATGTTATCGCGTTATCGGCCATTGACCAATCGAGGCTTGCGCTCTCGCGCGGCACTCATCGCCAGGCGGACTGATCTAGATCAAAGCGAGTATGGCATTTCGGGGCCAAGGTCCGGGCCAGACAGATCTCACCGGAACGACCCCTATGGATGCTGCCCCGCCACTCGTCGCCGCAGGGCGCGCATGACCCGCCCTTCGATGCGTCTGTCCATCGATGCACGAAGTGACCGTGTCACCCTGTCGGGCGATCTGGTCGTCTGGACGCTGGAACGGCTGTCCGCGCTGGATGCAACAGGGATCGACCTGGCCGCCCTTGCCCGCCTGGACACCGCCGGCGCGTGGGAGCTGGCGCGACGGCGCGCGGCGGGGGCGGCGCTGACCGGCCTGTCTGCGCGGCATGCCAACCTGCTGGCCACGGTGACGGCCGCGCTGACCGTGGCTGATCCGCAACCGCCCGCCGTGCCCCCCTGGCGGCGCGTGCTGCAGGCGACGGGACGGCGGGTGACCGGCGCGGGCCTGTATCTGGCCCAGCTGGCCGAATATCTGGGCCGAACCCTGGCCGCGCTGGCGCGTGCCTTGCGCCATCCGACGCGGTTTCCGCTGACGGCGCTGATCCATCACGCGCAGGAAACCGGCCTGCGCGCGGTGCCCATCGTCACGGTCATGTCCTTTCTGATCGGCGTGGTGCTGGCCTTTCAGGGGTCCGACCAGCTGCGCCAGTTCGGGGCCGAGGTCTTTGTCGTGGATCTGATCGCAATCTCGATCTTGCGGGAACTGGGCATCCTGCTGACCGCGATCGTGGTGGCGGGACGCACGGCCTCGGCGCTGACGGCGTCCATCGGGTCGATGAAGATGCGGCAAGAGGTGGACGCCATGCGCACCCTGGGGCTGGACCCCGACATGGTGCTGGTTCTGCCGCGCATCCTGGCGCTGGTGATGGTGCTGCCGATCCTGGGGCTGATCTCGGCAATTGCGGGGCTGCTGGGCGGCGCGGTGATGTCCTAGGTCGAGCTGGGCATATCGCCTGCCGTGTTCCTGGCCCGGCTGGCCGATATCAGCGTGACCCATGTGATCGTCGGGCTGGCCAAGGCGCCGGTCTTTGCGCTGATCATCGGGGTGATCGGCTGTCACGCGGGGATGCAGGTGGGCAAGGACGCGGAATCCCTGGGGCGAATGACTTCGTCCGCCGTGGTCAGCGCGATCTTTGCTGTCATCATCGCGGATGCGGCGTTTTCCATCTTCTTCGCGCGGGTGGGGCTGTGAGCGACGCCGTCGTCCGGGTGCGGGGCCTGCGCATGCAGTTCGGCACCCACGTCGTCCATGACGGCCTGGATCTGGACCTGAACGGAGGAGAGATCCTGGGCGTCGTCAGCGGGTCGGGCACGGGGAAATCCGTCCTGCTGCGGGCCATCTTCGGGCTGGACGCGGTTCGGGCCGGGACCATCGACGTGCTGGGCAACCGCATCGGCACGCTGTCAGGCCCCGACCGCCGCGCACTGGAACAGCGGTGGGGCGTCATGTTCCAGGACGGCGCGCTGTTTTCGTCCCTGACCGTGCGCGAGAATGTCGAGGTTCCCCTGCGCGCCGTTCCCGGCCTGACCGACGCGCAGCGCCGCGGTCTGGCGGAACTGAAGATCGCCATGGCGGGCCTGCCGTGGAAGGCCAATGGCGACATGCCCGCCGACCTGTCGGGCGGCATGCGCAAGCGCGCCGGCCTGGCCCGCGCCCTGGCCCTGGACCCCGAGATCCTGTTTCTGGACGAACCCACCGCCGGGCTGGACCCGATCGGGGCATCGGCCTTCGACCGGCTGATCGTCACGCTGCGCGACGCGCTGAACCTGTCGGTGTTTATGGTCACCCATGATCTGGACACGCTGCATGCCTGCTGCGACCGGGTCGCGGTTCTGGCCGAATGCCGCGTGCTGACCACCGGCACGATGGCGCAGATGCTGGATGTCGATGACCCCTGGGTCCACGAATATTTTCACGGACCGCGTGCGCGCGCCGTTACGGCCAAGGATTAGGCGCATGGAAACCAAGGCCAATTACGCGCTGATCGGCGCCTTCACCATTGCGGGGTTCGTGGGGATCTTGGGGTTCGTGCTGTGGTTCGCGCAGCTGCAGCCGGACCGGCAATTCGCCTAATACGACGTGTATTTCCCCGAGGTGTCGGGCCTTGGTCCCGCTTCCGAGGTCCGCTTTGCGGGCCTGCCGGTCGGGCGGGTCGTCGACATGCGGCTGGCGCCGGGAAACCCCCTGCCGGTCCGCGTCCGCATCGAGGAGATTCTGGAAACCTCGATCCGCAGCGACAGCCTGGCCGCGCTGGAGGTGCAGGGCGTCACCGGCGTGGCGCTGGTCGCGATCACCGCGGGGTCGGCCCGCGCACCCCTGCTGCGCGACGCCGACGGGTCCCAAGTGCCGGTCATCGCCTCCAGCCGGTCGGCCCTGCAGATGCTGACGGATGAAGGCCCACGGATCATCGCCCGCCTCAGCCTGGTGGCCGAACAACTGACCCAGATCCTGGGACCGCAGAACCAGGGGCGGGTGGCTGCGATCCTCGACAATGTCGAACGCTCCAGCGGCAATCTGGACCAGGCGCTGGCGGATGTTGCGGCGGCGACCGATGCGATTGCGGTCGCGGCGACGGGCATCGCGGCATTCGGGGACCAGATGGGCGGCTTGGGCGACAGCGCGACAATCACGCTGGAGCGTTTCGCAGACGCCGCCGTGCAGGCGCAGGCGACGCTGGACCGGGTGGACGGCTATGTCCAGGGCGACCTGGCCACGCTGACGCAGGAGTTGCAGCGCGGCGCGGCGGGCCTGGGCGATCTGGCCGATCAGGGGCGGTCCAGCCTTGACGGGTTGGACAGGACGCTGGCTGCCGGAACCGGGGCCTTCGACACCGCGCAACGCTTGATGGGTGATCTGACGCCCGTCGCAGCCGACCTGCGTACGACCTTGGGCGCGGTCACCACCGCGATGGCCGGCCTGCCCAAGGATCTGCCCCGCATCAGCGCCAGCCTGCGCGCGGCATCCGACAACGCGGCGGCGGCATTCGCATCCCTGCGCGGCGTGCTGAACGGGGCGCGCGGACCGGTCCAATCCTTTGCCGGCGACACGCTGCCCCAGATAATCCGCCTGTCGCAGGACATGCGCGCGCTGGTCCAGAGCATGGACCAGCTTGTCTCGACCCTGCGCCGCAACCCGGCGCAGCTGCTGTCCGGCCCCGCACCCCCGAGTTCCGCAGATGAGGTTCCCCATGCGCCTGCCCACCGCCCTTCTGATCGCTGCCACGGCCACCCAGTTCGGACCGGAGCGCCTCCGAGCGCGTGCCATTGATCGGGACCCGACCGCCGGCTGACTTCATCAGGGCGCGCAGCTGTAAACTCGCTGCATCTTAGACACCGTATACATGGCCGCGACCGACCAGTTGCCAGATCAAATAAAGCTCTTGCCAAGGGGCCATCCATACATGGTCCGAGTGCAGCCACGAACACGATGTCTTTGCCGGGATCAGGGTGGACTTAGCCACCCACAATGCCGGGCATAAAGACAGCCTGCTCGCCGCAACCGTCTTGAGCTGGCTTCGATACTTTATGAGTCTGGAGGCTAAGCAATTGCTTAGGCATATACGTAAACCTCTATGGATGTGGCTAAGTTTCTGGTCAAAACGAGGGCCAGTTCAAGCAGGGTCCGCGCCAAACTGATCTCCATTAGGACACCAGTCTGAATCAAGATTGGACCGCCCTGTGGATCTCTTGCATTAATTCAACCCCGATCACTGATTTCGTTCTTCATCAAACCATCTTGCGGACGAGACATATTTTCATGGCCTATCAGGTGCCAAGGCTGTTCAAGGACCTTCGACGATCTAAAAAGGCAAGTTCCTGCTGATGATGCGAACTGCTCTTTCGCCCGACTAAAGATCGTGAAAAAGAACATGAAACAAGAGCGGTGCACCCTTTGGTCGCAATCCGCCCCGAGAGCAGGAGCAGAGTTCGCCGTGTCAGGTCGATACCCACGGTCGCCGCATAACCCAATGCCAACCAGCGTCGCCGCTTTTCAGGTGCGCGGCCGCTTCCTGACGTCACTGGTCCTGCGCATCGACAGCCAAAGCGCGGGCGATCAATTCTATGGGCAGATCGACGAACAGCTGCTGAAAACGCCTCAATTCTTCCTGGGCGCACCCATGGTGCTGGATCTTGGAAATTCCGAAGGCTTTCGCGATGCCGACGCCATCCGTGATCTGGTGGACAATCTGCGCCGGCGCGAATTGCGTGTCTTTGGCGTCCAGAATGCAAACGGTCTTGATGCAGCGATGCTGCAGAATCTGGGTCTGATCAAGGTGACGACGGGGCGCGATGCGCCATTGCCGCGCGACACGGGCCCCGTGACTGCACCTGCTGCTCCGCGAAAAACAGAAAACAAGGTGATCAGGTCCCCGGTTCGTTCTGGTCAGATGATCGTGGCGGAACATGGTGACCTGACGGTGATCGGATCGGTCGCCTCGGGGGCCGAGTTGATCGCGGCAGGGAACATCCATGTCTACGGTCCCCTGCGCGGTCGCGCCATGGCGGGCTGTCATGGCGACGAAACCGCGCATATTTTTTGCCAGAGCCTGAATGCCGAACTGGTCGCGATTGCCGGGCTCTACCAGACAAGCGAGACGCTTGACGCTGCTGTAGGCCAAGGTTGCACACATATTTATCTCGAGGATGAAAAACTTCGCATGGAGGTGATCGCATGACGACAGAACCGAAGAGCAACCCGCCACTTGGTCGGGTGATCGTGATTACCTCGGGGAAGGGTGGCGTTGGAAAGACCACATCCTCGGCGGCAATTTCGGCAGGGCTTGCCAAGCAGGGCTTCAAGACGGTCGTGATCGACTTCGACGTGGGGCTTCGCAACCTGGACATGACCATGGGCTGCGAGCGCCGCGTGGTTTTCGACTTCATCAACGTCATTCAGGGTGATGCAAAGCTGAAGCAGGCGCTGATCAAGGACAAGCGCCTGGATACCCTGTTCATCCTTCCGACCTCGCAGACCCGCGACAAGGATGCGCTGACCAAGGACGGCGTCGAAAAAGTGCTGACCGAACTGCGGTCCGAGTTCGACTATATCATCTGCGACAGCCCCGCCGGCATCGAACACGGCGCGCAGATGGCCATGCATTTCGCCGATGAGGCCGTGGTCGTCACCAACCCAGAAGTGTCGTCCGTGCGCGACAGCGACCGCGTGCTGGGCCTGCTGAGCAGCCAGACCAAACGGGCCGAAACCGAAGGCTCCGATCCGATCAAGGCGCAGGTTCTGATCACGCGCTATGATGAGACCCGTGTCGAGAACGGCGAGATGATGACGATCGAGGACGTTCTGGAAATTCTGGCAGTGCCGCTGCTGGGCGTTGTTCCGGAAAGTAAGGCTATCCTGAAGGCCTCGAATGTCGGCACGCCGGTCGTGCTGGATGGTCCGTCGGCGGCGGCCCAGGCCTATGAGGATGCGGTTCTGCGCCTGACCGGAAAACAGGTCGAGATGCGCATCCAGGGAGAGCGTCGCGCCGGTCTGTTCAAGCGACTGTTTGGACGTGCATCATGAGCCTGTTCAGTTTCACCCGCAAAAAGCAGCAGCCCAAAAGCGCGCAGACGGCCAAAGACCGTCTGCAGATATTGTTGGCGCACGAACGCAGCAGCAGCGGCAAGGCCGAGGTTGATTACCTTCCAATGCTGCAGCGCGACATCGTCGCAGCGATCAGGAAGTACGTCCCGATCGGAGAGACGGATGTCGACGTTCGCATGGAGCGTGGTGATCAGATGTCCAGCCTGGAAATCAATATCGAGCTGCCCAAGATCGCCAAATCAAAGGATGGTTGAGGAGTTCCGCAAGCTGCGATTGCAGTTTGTTCCGGCTGCGCATCAGCACATTGGGCCGCCTTTTGATCCAAGAGTTGCGTCTTGGGCCATGTTACCAAAAAGGATCCACATCAGGCTTTAGGTGTTTGATCCCACGGTTTGATGGTGTGATCCTTTCTCAAGCTTGGAAGGAAGCATTATGGGACAAGTTCGTCATAGGAGCGCCACGACCACGCACGCTGTCAGAGGAGCAATACACCGATCGCAAGCTTCGCTCGCGCCTCTGAGCAAATAGCTGGGAATTAACCCCAAGACAGTCGCGAAGGTGCAGTCGGTCAACGACCGCAAAATCGGGCCGAGCGAGCCGCGCTTAACCGTTTTGACCGTGGCCGAGGAAGCTATGATTGTTGCGTTCCGACGTCACATGTTGCTGCCAATGGATGCTTGTCGCCTATGCTTTTCAACCCTCAATTCTGCACCTGACGCGGTCGGCGCCGCACCGGTGTTTGCAATGATATGGGATCTCGCGCCTGCCGGACATCGAGGGAAAAAGCCATAGCGGCGGCAGTTAAAGCGCTACCCGATCAGGTTCTTCCATATCGATATCGCCGAGGTTCAGACGGCCGCAGGCAAGCTCTACCTCTTCGTCGGCATTGATCTGACCAGCAAGTACGCAGTTAAGCAGTTGGTCGACAAAACAGGCCTCAAGACAGCTTGGGAGTTCCTGGAACAATTACTCTAGGTCGTCCCTTTAAACCGCACTTCATGCCCGACCGTCGTAAGCTTCCGCGCCCAATCATGAGTGCCCGCGCAGGCTTCGATGAAGACGAGACAGGGCTCCAATCTTGAGAAGAAAGCCAACATCTGCGATCTCCGCCGGCACACAATCGAACCTTCCGTGTACACTCCGTCAACGTAGTAGACGTTCTTGGCCAGATCGAGTCCGATGGTGATCGGCTTGTCCACGGATGGTTCCCCTCGGGTGCGTGCTTCTCGGACCCACCTTGGCACAACGCGATGCCGTTGGCGGGCCGACCCTAATCATTGCAGCTCTGACAGCGTGCGTGGTCTTGGCGCTTCCGCGACGATTCTAGCCCATAATGCTTCCTCCCATCCCTTGAAGAGGATCGCACCATCAAACCGTGGGATCAAACAACTAGGCGTGGGTCCCCGGGTTCTGGTCTTCCGGCGGCGCGACGTTGTCCTTCAGGTCGGGCTCGATCGTGCGATTTCTCCCCATCCAATGCGCGACCGCCAGGCAACCAAGCGCCCAGGCTGCGCCTGCGGCCCACCCGGCAAGTACGTCCGTCGGCCAGTGAACCCCCAGATAGACCCGGCTGACCCCGACGCCAAACACGATCAGCGTGGCGGCCATGATGAAGAATGTCCTGATCCTGGGGCTGCTCTGGGTTCGCGCCAGCAGCACGGCGAGGGTCAGATAGGTGATGGCTGCCATCATCGAATGGCCGCTTGGGAAGCTGGCCGAATAGACGATGGAACCATGCGGGACCAGTTCGGGGCGCGGACGATCGAAGAAATTCTTGAAGGCCGTACTGGCAACCAGACCCCCGCCTATGGCGACGCCTAGAAAAAGAGCCGTGCGATAGAGCCCCCTCAGCCACATGAAGCAACCGGCAAAAACGGTCAGCAGCACCAGGACCCCGACCCCGCCAAGCGCCGTGAAGTCCCGCCCCATCTCCTCGAGCCATTTCGGTCCAAGCGGATCCGAGGCATCAGCGGGGTTGCGCATCATCAGCATGACGGCGGTATCAAAGGCCTCGGTCGATCCCCGTGTCACTTCCTTAGCCAACTCGACAAAACCCCAAGCCGCCATCGACGCCAGAAAGATGGCCAGAAGAATGAGAGACTCGATTGCCGATCGCAGCAATTGGAAGGCGCGGCGGGCGGTCGTCAGAAAAAGATCGGATCGTTTCATTGAGCCTGCGTACCTCCGGCGCATCCTGCCGACAAGCATCAAGAGCCGCCGGTTTCCAAGCCTGCACCGCGCGGTGTTCCCACAAGCTGGCGAACTGTGGATAGAGTACTGGATGGGTCGAACCTTCCGGAATACATCGCACCGTCAAACCGTGGGATCAAACACCTGAGATGGTGGAGCCGCGCAGGATCTTCGAGGGGTGTTTGGAGAAGCGCAATATTGCCTGCCACTAGCTGCAAACTCCCTCAAGGTCACGTTACCTATGGGTTATATCTCGCGAACAGTTCCGAAAGCTGCCGGGTCATTTCTTGGTGTCATCCAACAGTCAGCCCCGCCAAACGGTGTTCGCGATCTGCGGCGACAGATAGGCTTGGCCGAAATAGTCAACGAAATGTTTGACGGGATCCGGCTTGGCCTGACTGCGCCGCCAGGCCAAGCCGACATCCATCGACGGGATCTCTGGCTCCATAACCACGGTGGAAATCCGCCGCCCCTCGAGTGACCACGGACGATAGACCATATCCGACAGGATCGTCACTCCCAGCCCGTTGGTCACCATCGACCGCACGGCTTCGGTCGAGGAGGTGCGTATACGGACCTTTGGCACAAGCCCTGCCGGCCCCCAGTATTTCATCGATGTATTGGCCGCCTCATCCACCGTCAGCATGATGTAGTCATGGGTGGCGACCTCCTCGAACGAGGCGAATTCGCGGCCCGCCAGTGGGTGGTTCTGCGGCACCCATAGCCGTCGGTGCGACCGGAGCAGCGTCTGCGTCGTCAGTTCCGGGTTCGCGGTATTAGAAGTCAGGATCACCGCGATGTCGAAGCGGTTCGAGATCAGCCCTTCTTCAATGCTCTCGCGGTTCATCTCGCTGATATTGATCCGCAGATTGGGAAATCGGCGAGACAGACGGTCTAGGTGGCAGGGCAGAAAATAACCGCAGACGGTATAGGTGGCGGCGATGTTGATTGTCCCGGAAACCTCGGAATGGTTCTGACCGATATCGCGGGCGATCTGGACCTTCTCCACCACCTCGCGCGCCGCGCTCAGCAGATCGCGGCCTGTTGGGGTCAGGTCCATGCCATGGGCCGTGCGGGTGAATAGCGTGGAACCCAAGCTCTGTTCAGTTCACGGATGGCCGATGTAACCGAGGATTGAGAGACTGACAGCTCTGAAGCGGCTCGGCTGACCTGCCCCAACTCAGCAGTGGCCAAAAAAAACTTCAGCTGTCTTAGGTTCATCGGGTCAGGTTACTTCCGGCAGATCGGGACGGGCGACGGTTCCATCATTCGGGATAATCTGAAACCAAATTATTGAGAAACCCGATCACCTAGGCTCAGGACTTCGGTAACGGGTTCGTCTCAGTCAAGCCATTTCACGCATGCGCCGTCGTCC
>NZ_QJPK01000044.1 GCF_003259195.1 Paracoccus sediminilitoris | reverse complement strand
TAGAACACCTCCTGGTTCCTCAGTTGGTGCTCTCCACATTTTCCGGGCAAGTCCAAAGTACGACGACACGATCGTGATCGGCGGCCCGCCCTGTCAGGCCTATTCCCTGGTGGGACGCGTTCGCTCCAGAGGCAAGGTCGGTTACGTCCCGGAGGAGGATGCGCGGCACTATCTCTTTCGCGAGTACATCCGGGTCCTCGACAAGCTTCGCCCGGCTGCCTTCGTTATGGAAAACGTGAAAGGCATGCTTTCGTCGACCGTCGAGAGCCGACTTGTCTTCGAGATGCTGATGGAGGATCTGTCGTCGCTCGGCACGGGTCATGCCCATCACTACGAACTTCGTGCCGTCCGGGTCGAGGATGGCAAGGCCAGCCTGCAGGAGGCGGCACAGCCTTCGGATTTCATCGTGCACTCCGAGGCCTTCGGAGTCCCGCAGCGTCGCCACAGAGTGATCATCGTCGGTATCCGTTCGGACCTCGCAGGACGGGCCGCCGATGCGGAGATCGCTGTATCCGGGATGGCGCGGACCGTCCGCGATGTCATCGAAACGATGCCCGTCTTGCGAAGCGGCATCAGCCGCGGGCGCGACGACGCGGCTGCCTGGCGAGGAGAAGTCCTCGACGCCGCGAAGCTGCTGGCCGGCATCTCCAAGGGGAAGGACAACCGGGCGCTCCGTGAAGCGTTCCTGACCGTTTCGGAGCGGGTGAAGGAAAATCCGCCTACCGTTCGGGCTGCGTCACGGTTGCCTGACGGCTATGGCACTTCGAACGATGAGTTGCTGCAGTGGATCGAGCGACCGCAACTCCGCGCGATCGCCCAGCACGAGACGCGCGGGCACATGGCATCGGATCTGGGTCGCTACCTGTTTGCTGCCGTGTTCGGGACCGTCCGTGGCTACAGCCCGAAGGCCGCCGATTTTCCTCTGGTGCTCAGCCCCGATCACCGCAACTGGCACAGCGGTGTGTTCAATGACCGCTTCCGGGTTCAGCTGGCGGACGAGGCATCGACCACGGTCACGAGCCACATCTCGAAGGATGGCCACTACTTCATTCACCCCGATCCCATCCAGTGCCGGAGCCTGACGGTTCGCGAAGCTGCTCGTCTGCAGACCTTTCCCGACGATTACCTGTTCCTCGGCAACCGCACGCAGCAGTATGTCCAGGTTGGCAATGCCGTACCGCCGTTCCTTGCGAAGCAGATTGCCATGCTGGTCCTGAAAGCAGTGAACTGATCCTGGTGATCATTCACCCTGCGATCTCAGGTATCCGGCAACCCTTCCGACAGCCACTTGGCCTCGCCTCGGGATGACACGATGCAAAGGTAGGCCCGCGCACGAGAGAACGCGACATAGGCCAGTTCACGGTGGTCCATGTCATCACCGGTCGCAATCAGGATTATTGCCGGGCGCTCCAGACCCTTGAACCGCCGCACGGTATCCACCACCACATCCTCGAGCGCCATCGTTTCTGCATCTGTGAGTGGGATGCTGGTCCCGCTGCTTCTTTCGACGAAACTTGTTCGGGCGGCTGGTCCGTTGACAAGCACGGCTATGTCGCCAGGGGCAACTTCCTCCTTGAACACGAGCCGTCTAAGCTCCCTGTATGCCGCTTCGATTTTTTGATCAGCATTTTCGGCAGCGATCCAAGAGACATCAAGACCATCGGGTCCATCTGCGATTATCTCGGGACCTGAATAATGCACTGAAGCGGCATTGTGGATGTTCTTTGTGTTTCGGAGGTTTCGGGAAAGCCGAACCGGAATGACACTCAGGTCGTGAACGCTAACCCCCGCGCTCTCGTAGACCCTCTGGTTGCTGTCCATGAACACACGTAGGTGTCCACCATGGGTCAGGCAGGCATCGATTGCGATCCACCAGTCGGCGCTGAAGTCCTGACCTTCATCGACAACGATCGTGTCCCACCTGAGTGCGGGCTGAACCTCCACCGCTCGGTAGAGCGCGTGGGGAAGCGCTGTTTCATAAAGTTCCCGCTCACTGATATTGGAAGGTGGCGGAACACCAGCCTGATGCGAGATGCGCCCGCACAGGGCGTGAAATCCGGCCACCGTAAGGTTCTCGACGCCCTTCAGCTTCCGCTCGAGGTTCGTTGCGAGCGGCCGACTGTGACAGGTCAGAAGGGTCTTCCGTCCAGCCGCGGCAGACCTGATCGCTTCCTCGATTGCCACCACCGTTTTGCCAGTCCCTGCGCCTCCCCGGATAAGCGCCCGGGGGATATCGGCGATGACGTCGAGGATATGGTACTGGGACGGTTCAAGAACGCGGAACTCCGTGTCGGCTTCTGCAAGAGCAGCGCCGATGCGGAAGCTGAGCGTGAAAGGATGCGCCAGCAGCCTTTCCAGCGCGGCGATGCCGTCGTGGCCCAGAGCCTCGCAATTGTCTGGCCGTTTCCCTGCCTTCAGTCGGTCGTCCAACCATCCGCGAAGTCCATGCTGCAACTGGCGCGAACAACAGAAGATCGAGGCCGGGCGATCAGCTCCGAGGTTGCCGGGAGGCGAGCCTGTACCGGGGAAGATCACTCCATGGGCAGAATGAATGAAGCGCTTGGGCCATCTTGCTGACTCGTTGAGCCGCTTCAGGATCTCATGCTTTGCGCTTCGCGCCTGTGCCACCGGATCCTTGATCTTGTGGACGAAACCGCCGTGATCCGTGCTGCGCCACTGACCGTCCCTCGGATCGAACGAGATTTCCTTCCCGCCCTTTACCTCGATGGCGAGGATGCCATCGATGGGGTGCGCGATCAGGAAATCGCATTCACCGTCCCTCTCGTTACCCAGACTGTCAGTGCCCAGCCAAGGGCTCGAGTAGAAGACATGAAAACTGTCGTCGAGGACGTCAGCGAGGCGATCGTAAACGCGAACCTCAGCCCGGCGTCTGGGATCATCGAGGACCGAGCGGGGGAGTTTCCTTGGCCAGAGCACCGCCATCAGCTTCTCCGAAGCATGTCTTCGAAGTATCCGAGCCCCGAACCCGTCCCGTCCCCGGTCAGCAGCGCGCGGTCAAGGAAGCTGTTGAAGGCCTCACATGATGTCTCGGGAGCAAGGCAGCATGCGTGGCAGACCGAATGGGAGTAGCTGTTGATCGCTCCCATCATATCCGTGATGCAGAGCGGATCGGATGAGCACCACTCGATCGCGTCGATAGCACGTTGCAGGATGCCCTCGATGCGCCCCGCCTTTCCCTGCCGTTCGAGCCCGCCGAGCGTTCCATCGGAGTCCGGTGTTGCGGTATAGATCAGAAGTCCAGCCATCTGCTCATCGCCCGTCCCGGCATAGATCCTCTCCTGAAGGGACGCGGAGGAGTATCCGCACTCAAGCGTCAGTTGACGCATGAGCGCGTGCGCGAGGGTGTGACAGAGCATGTAGCGCGGGGTAATTGCCTGCGGCGGCTTTGCATCGTCGCCATAGCGCTCCTTCCAGTCCGCCTGGTGTCGCGTCTCGCACTCGGATACGCGCGCGATGACATCAGGTCGGGCTTCCCACGTCGCCAGCCGTTCCTCGTTCAGTGCGAGGAAGATGCCTTCGCCTCGAACTTCAACCGCCGGCAGCCACTCAAGCGGAGCCTTGGAGAGCCGTGCCACTTCGGGCGAGTCGGGATCCCCAGGCGGATTGATCCGGGTGAATCCCTTGATGGCACGTACCTCGCGAAGGCGGACAGCCCGTACAACTCTGAAGATCCACGGAGCTATATCAGGAGATACAGTTTCTCTTCGGGTTTCGAAGTCGATGTCGGGGGTCCGACTCCGACCAGGCTCCGTGACAAATTGTCGGTATTCTGCCGGACGCAGGTCGTCGGTCCGCATCTGTCCGTATGACGTGAGGCGCGCACGGATCGCCTCTGCCAGTTCGGCAGGTGACATCTCGAGCTCCTTCAGGATGCTCTCCAGGTCACCTTTAGCTAAGAATCCGATGTATTCCTCAAGCTTGGATAGGTCATCGAGATTCGTCAGCGAACTCCACCAGTCGCCCAGAACTTCCTGAAGACGGTCGGACCAGGGCGGGATGCTGAGGGCTGACTCCGTCACGGCAAAGTACAGGTTGGACGCACCTCGCTGCACCGCGTACTGCTCCTTGCCGCAAGTTTCATCGCCATCGGCCAGCCAAGGTCTGTGCCCCCGGCATTTCGGCCCACGTTCCCAGGTCTTCTTCGAGAAAACGCCGTCCATCGACCGACGCGCGCCGCACTTGGGGCAACTGAGGATGAGGCCGGCAAGGCCGGGTTTCTCGGACCGCAGGATCAGGCCGGGATGACGCTCCGCATTGTCACGCCTCGAAACCGTGCAATCCGGCTTGTGCCCCACCCACCAGTCCCAGGGGAACTCGTCGACGTGGCCATGCTTGCAGGCCATTACGAAGCGGACGGGGATGACGAAGACCTTGCTGTCACCATGGGATTTTTCCGTGCACGTAGCGCAGTAGCGATAGGCTTTGCCCGGATCGTTCTTCCATCGCCGTTCCGGCCTGATGACATCGCAGCCGGGACACTGCAGCCATTTCGGGAAGCGCACGGCGACGAGACGCCGGGTATCCGGATCGTCATCCTTTCCCCGCTCCAGCGTCACAGGGGGTGTCCTGAATCCTTTCACGCCCAGCTTCTTCTGCAAGCGTGTCTCACGTATGACCTGCGGGTGGGCAAGACCAGCCGGAGGGAATGAGCGATCCCATTCCTCTAGGCCCGCTGCGATACCCGAAACAGCTCCTCCACCCGCCCTGAAATCCACCACCGAGCCGGGGCCAAATGTCGAAACGACTGCGCTGCGACGCAAATCCTGAAGGTCATTCTTCATGCGTATCATCCTTTGCCCTGAGGACAGGGGCCATCCTGAAGGGAGTTCCAGCCTCGACGGTCCGCATGGAGTTGAGGGTGGGCCAGGCGGCACCGGCGTCGCGGCCGGCGGCCCGGCGAGCGGCAGCGCGCTCGGCACTCTGGAGAAGGGATTTCCCTCCCTTGTGGTCACTCCAGTAAACTGTGGGGGACCTTGCCCGCCACGTGTCGAGACGGCGCTCAAGCTCTCTTCGGACTGCAGTCTCTTCCGGATCGACCCGCTTCGCCCGCTCGACGAGCAGGTCGATGAGGTCCATCGCCAGATCTTCCGCGTCGTCGTCCATGCTGGGAGAGTCGAGCATGTCGGGAACAAGGTGGCGCACTGCGGCAACCAGTGCCGCATGCAGCGCCCTGTCGCGAGCCCGTGACGCGAAGGGAGTAACGCTGGTCGCCTCAACATCCCTGTAGAGCGTGCGATGCCAGCTGCAGAACGTCTCGAAATGAGAACGGTCGCGCGCCTTCGCGTTGTTGAGAACCGAGACGACAAGGCCGCTGACGTCTCCCCGCCCGACGCGGCTGGTCGACTGGATGTACTCGGCGATGGTCTTGGGTTGTCCGTTGACCAGCATCAGTCCCAGCCGCGAAATGTCCACGCCGACGCTGACCATGTTGGTCGCAAGAACGGCATCAACAGCGCCAGGGAAACCTACCTTGATGTCGAGCAGGTCGAGCATTCCGCGGATTTCTTCCTGCGTTCGCCGGGATGTCAGTTCCTCGACGTCGCTGAGGGGTCTTCTCTCCTCGGCGCGAGCATCAGCATAAAGCGCGATGCTGTCGGTGACGTCGTCCTGCATGAGGACGAGCGCACCTCCAAGCTCGCGAAGCGAGTTGAAGTACCCGACAAGCGTCCAGTAGGCATCCCGGCGAACATCATCGCTGAATGCCCCGAACGCCGTTTGCAGCAGGGAGCCCGCAACTGCCTGCAACGTGAACTTAGCCGATCGACCGGCCGTTGTGACACCGAGATAGCGTCTCCCCACGGCCTTCGGCCGCCGATCACGAACCGCGAAACCGGAATCGTCGTGATCTATCGCTGGCGGTGGGAACTGGAATGCTTCGCGATCGAAAAGGGCCAACACCTGCTCCGACGCTCTGCGGATCGTAGCGGTCGAGCCAATGACCTTTGCCCGGTGTCCGCGCACGGCGAACATCAGGTCGAATGCCGCCTCATATGCGCCCGCGATCGTCCCCAGAGGCCCGGAGATTAGGTGCAGCTCGTCCTGGATGACGAGGTCAGGTGGAGAGCCATCCGAAACTCCAAGCAGGCCGTTGGTTCTCTTCTCGCGGACGATCTGAGCGAACTTGTCGGCAGTTCCAATGAGCAACGTCGGCCGGTTGTCGTAGACATCCTCGTCCACAGTGAAGACAGGTAGTCTCCCGTGCATCTTGCACGTGCTGTTCGTGCATTCGGCATCAACGGGTGAAGTGGCGCTCGCCATCGACCAGGTCAGTTTCTCGCCACATGCTGGACAGCGGGCGAGCTGTTTTGGCGAAGCCACCTCCGAAGACCCTCGGAGGGAAGCGAATGCGTCGGCACGCTTGTTGGGAGTAGCGTCTCCTCCGACCCACAGGCCGATAGAGAAAGGTTCGTCACCTTGAAGCGGCAAGCCGTCGGGTGCCGACTCGCGACCAGAGCGTATCGCCTCCAAGGCCACGATCATCGCGGCAGAGCGTGCGAACTGCTGGGTCGTGAGAAGTCGCAGCGTGTAGCGCATGAGGGCACAGACACCGCTGTGGTCACTCGGATCATCCGAGAGCCGACGATACACGGCGATGCACGCGATCAGCGCGAGGTATGCCTCGGTCTTGCCACCGCCGGTGGGAAACCAGAGGAGGTCCATGACGCCCCGGTGCATGTGATCACGGATGACCGAGGATGGTGCACTGAGGAGCAGGAACCCCAGCTGGAACGGGCGCCAGCGCAGGGGGCCGTGGCGGCTCTTTGAGTTGTCCCATGAATGCTGCAGATGCATGGCAAGGTTTGCCAGCTGGAAAGCGCGGCGCAGGCGCGGATCGGTGCCAAGCTGGTCGACCGATGCCCGCATACGCCCAAGCGCCAGATCACATTGGGCTAGATGCGCCTCAGCCACCGCTCTCAGTTCTGATCCCACGTCCGACGTGTCGTCGAGGCGCTTCCGCTGCAATTTTATCCAACGGTCGTAGGCATCGCAGAAAAGTTGCAACCCCTGCTCGAGGTTCGCAGCATCGGCGCAGGCCAGTGCCTCAGCCGAAAGCGGATCGAAACCCCCGCTGTCCTTGCCAAGCTCGGAAAAGAATGTGTGGCCATTCGGATCGACGCCCTCGACGATCGCTGAAGGGAGCCAGGTCGTCCCGACCCATCGTGCAGTGGGGCGGGTTCCGGCTGCGTGGTCCAAGGATTCCCACTCGGCGGAGCAGACATGTCCGACGGCAAACTCGGCCACGTTCCTGTACAGCAGAGCTCCGCTTTCCTCGTCACTCACGGCGGCGGGCACGTCGGCCCCCCCTTGATGCCGCGACGCCGCGCGCCGGGGGGGCTTCGGCACCAGCAGAGTGCCATCACAGGGCTCGACGCGAAGAGCCGTCTGGAACAGCGACGCAGCCTCGATCTCGTTTCGACCCTGTTCTGGGACTATCGAATTCACGAGTGAGAGAGTGACGAGAACGGACCCACCTGCATTTATGCATCTGACACTGAGCGAGACGTTGGGCAGCCCGTCACCGTGTTCCGCAAGCGCAAGCTCACGCGTAGGGCTGGGCGGCAAATCAAGAACTGGAATCTCAACCCTGTGCGGTTGGCGGACCCAGATGTCGACGTCGTCGCGCTTTTCGACCCGATACGTGGCGAAGCTGCAGGTAACCCGAACTTGCGGGATACCACTGGACGCAAAAACGCTGAATGATATGCCTGCCACGGAGGGCTTCTGGATCGAGCCGGTCCTGACTGCGTCGTTCTCGCCGTCGCTCTCCTCGCCCGAGCCAGCGCCCGCGGTCCCGAGGCGTTCATCATCCTCGCCCGACATCGCCGTACGCTGGGGCCATAGGATGCCGGTGAGGTAGACATCCGACGGGCGTGCCGTCAGTTCCTCGTCCTCTGCACGCGGCCCGATAAGATCCTCGGCAAGCCGACAGGCGACGGTATCCCTATCGAGTGACTTGTCCTGCATTGCGGCTACCTCCGGCCTGAAAAGAAGAAGGGGGGGAACGCAGCAATTCTCGGCGTCAGGATGAAACCGGAGGAAGCCCATGGTTCATTCAATGTCTCGAGGTCATTGTCGTCCGGACTCAAGACAATTGTTGCACAGCCCTGACCTCTGACGTGATTTACGTAGCCCGGCGGCCTGTGGCTGTTCTTCTGGTTCCTGTTCGACAGTATCTCCCACAGGTCGTACGTGAGGTTGCGCGACAGGGCACCGACGCGAGGGCCCTCGTTGCCAGCTCGGATCCTGTAGCGCCAATCGAGATCGGCATCCGCTTCCAGCTTGTAGGTCGTGACGACATCGGCGACCTTGGTGAGAAATGCCTGTCCCGCCGAGGCGTCGGCTGCACTGAATTCACTGCGACCGACGAGACCGCGCGCAGTGATGTCGCCATCACGGCCGATCTCAACCATCGTCGATTTGCCGTTTCTGGCCGAACGATGAACCCGTCCTGATGCCAATGTTGATGCTCTGAACGCGTTGCTCTCCCCGACAATCAGGGATGCGCGCGCACGCGTGGCTCCGACAAAGAGCACACGCGTTTCTTCTATTTCGTCCTCGATGCTCTCGAACTCCGCGCCGTTCGGCAGCAGCAGAACGACGTTGCTGGCCTCGCGACCCTTGCTGGCATGTATCGTTCCGACGATCGGTCCGTGGAGACCGTATTCGGGGAGCGTCAACTCGACAGGGGGGCGGGTCTGGCCCAGGCGCCTTCTCAGCCTCTGCATATCGACAGAGCCGTCCTTGCGGCCGGCAACGCGCATGAGGTGTTGCCAGGCTTCAGCTGGACCATAATGCGGCGCAGCCTTGTTCTCGATGCGCGCCGCCCAGAGATCCAGAAAGCGTCGCTCGGCAATAAACGGATCAACAAAATCCGCGAAACAGATCGCCAGCCATGCCGGCAGCGTTACCCCATATCCTGACAGGCGCAGCCGATGTGGAAGGTCACAGAATTGCGATGCCATCAGGACTTCGGCGCGAGTTCGGAAGAGCAAGAGGTCATCGCTCGTGAAGTCCGCAACTTTCATTTGCGTCCACTTCAGCCCTTGCTGGTCCGCCAGCGCCCGGATTCTCTCCGCTGTCTGGCCGTGCAACCCGTCGCGATGTTTCTGCTTGTCGAGCACATCACTCCGTAACTCGGAGAAGATCTTGCGAAGCCCGGGGGAGGACGTGCGATAAATCTCCTTGAGGACAAAAGTGGTGAAGCCGAGTGCCTTCACGCCTCGCAAGCGGTCGAGGAGCGGCATGCCAGGCTTTGAGGCTCCCCCCTTGCGACGTCCGATGCTGTCGTCGGAGAAGCCATAGATCGCCTGGGCCTCGTCGGCGAACACCGTGACTCCGCAGTCCGAAGGCAGCCGATTCACCAGAGCCTCGATCAAATCCGCTCGCTGCCCAACGAGGTCCTGTGCCTCGTCAATGACGACGTGCTCGATCTGCGCCAGTTCGTCTGCCACGTCCTCATCAGACTTCAACAGCTCGATGACGCGGGCAATGTTCTCTTCGTAGGAACCGGTCAGCCTCGCATTCGGGTCGTGCCCGGAGTGGATGGACCACGCATGGGAATCGATGGTCGCTATCCGGATGGCAAAGGATGCATCGCCAACGTAGGAATGCAGCCGTGCACGGATTTCCGCCACCGCTGTCCGCGTGAAGCTGATCATCCAGGTATTGCTGGCCTCGATATCCTCTTCGTTGATCAGGTGCGCGAGGCGCGCGCAGGCGACGGCTGTCTTTCCGGTTCCGGGCCCCGCCTCAACGACTAGCCGGGCATCCGTTTCCGCCTCGATTACCGCGCGCTGATCTGCATCCCAGCCTGTATCCTGCGGAGCTTTCCCGGCAATATTCATGGCTACAGAATTCCCTACCGAACAATGTCTTGTGTTGCTGTCGTATTCAGATCTGCGTTTGACGCTGATCGCGCTGAATCCCCAAGTGTCTCACGGTTCAAGAGCACGATCTGCTGATCCTGCGGCTTCCTTGCGTTGGGATCAGTATCGAGGCCGAGACGCCTGAGCGCATAGTACAACAGCGCACGTCGGACCTTGATCTTCGCCTTGCCGCCGCGCATCCCGTAGTCAAGCGCGACGACCTTTGCCTGAGTTTCCGACAGGGCGGGGTGGGGCCCGATCTCCAAGGTAACCTCGGTATTCCAGTCGCCGTCGTGCCCTGAAGGCACTTCGCTTTCCCGCGACCCGCGAATCTCCAGTATTCGCGAAAGCAGGAAGTCCTTGAACGCTTCGTCGGTCAGGCAGAACGCCCGTGTGTGCCAGCGGAACCCGTCGAACCCGATGGCGTGCGGAGCGATCCAACGCCAGCGCGGCTCCGGACTGGACAGGGACTGGTACTTCACCTCGATCGCATCGGACCGGCGTATGGCGCCGACCACGGAGCGGAGCGTCACCGGGTTGACGCCGCGCACCGGCGTCGGGGCCGAGGCGTAGGGTGGGAGATCGGCGATCCAGGAGTCCTCGCGGTCGAGGATCCCGTCCGCCACCGACCGAAGCTGGGCGAGGTAGCGGCTTGCGTCGGGTTCGAGGAACCGGGGCTGGAACTCGGGGCCACGGACGTAGGTCCGCGCGCTCTTGTCGTAGACCATGTTGTCGGGTGCGAAGCCGATGTAGCGGTTCAGGTCGGTGGACGCCTGGTTCACCGAGACCCCGAACTGGTTCATCAGGTCGCTGCGGTTCACATGTCCCTCCCAGAACAGGCGGAACTCTATGAACTCGAGACGCTGCTCGACTCCCCAGCGAAGTTCGGACCTCTCGTTGTCCACCGTGGCCTCCCAGCCCCCTGATGCGCATGGTAACTATGCGCGCCCATTTTCTGGGTTGTCGTGAGGCTAGCCAAGGGATGATGATGTGGCAATGGAAATGCTTCTCCTTGCAGCATCAATCTCGATCTAGGTGTTCAGTCCCGGCATCTGGTGGATCGGGTCGAGGATGAATCTGTCTG
Source organism: Paracoccus sediminilitoris (assembly GCF_003259195.1). Classification (GTDB taxonomy): domain Bacteria; phylum Pseudomonadota; class Alphaproteobacteria; order Rhodobacterales; family Rhodobacteraceae; genus Paracoccus; species Paracoccus sediminilitoris. The sequence goes on along the minus strand of NZ_QJPK01000044.1, from coordinate 14 downwards.
GCTCTGATGTCCAT
>NZ_QJPK01000043.1 GCF_003259195.1 Paracoccus sediminilitoris | reverse complement strand
AGAAAATTACCTGAGCTCTTTCTTCAAAGTCTCTCCGCATTCCCAAAACAACTACCTGATTATCTTTTACAAGTTCTTTTTTAGTGTATGGTACCAGCGCGTCGTTTTCATCCCGTTTGGAAAGCATTCTGTAAACATAGAGCTCATATCGGTTGTGCACTGGACACCAGAACCCTGAAATAAGCTCTGTGTGCATTTCACGGAATCCCTCCATGCTTAGTTTATATTGAGCCGCAGATTTAAGAGCGACGTTAATAGAGTGCTCTATGCAATTGGATACAACATCACCGCTCAGAATTCCTATAAAGTCATTGTCGGTAAAAGTATCCTCTCCCCAAATTGCGTTTTGTTCATCACGCAGAATATTTCTTTGGCAATCTCTTGCTGCCATATAAATATGGCGTTCTCTTTCTGGATCCCAGACGCAAGTAATTCTTAGATTTTCCATATGAACATTAATTACATTAAGTATGTGCTGAGCCGTCAAAGTGCTGCCGGCAAAAGCGATAAATCCCTTTTGCCTGCTAAAAATATTTCTGTAACCTAAAAAATTATTCCCAGGGGTGAAGTCAGGCTTCCACAGCACAGCTTCTACTTCATAAACTTTTCTGAAGCCATTAAGCAGTGTTCTTTTTTCAGCGCCTGAGGTAATAGCACTGTCTGCGGCCACAAATATACCACGTACTTCCATATTTCTGGGCGTTGCACTTGGCTGAAGCTCGCCAAATATATTATCATCAGTGAGATGTTCATAACCGGCTATAATTAATGTCACAATTAACTCCTTACGTGGTTATTGCTCTAGCTAACTTTGCTCTTGATAAAATCAAAGCCGATGAAATTCTATGGTCAACCTGCTTGTGGCTAAGATCGACACTGCGCTGTTGCAGTGCTGTTAGGCCCAACATGAGCCGCTGAAGGAAGATTTATGTGTCCTATCCCCTCACTGAGGGAGCGAGCGATCAATTTGGCCTTGTGCCAAATTGTCTAGTGAGTACACATAAATCTTCCTTCGGAGATCGGTTCATGGGTGCGCGCAACGATGACGATGATGCCTGGCGCATCCGAGCGGACCGCAGCATCGGCGGCAGGATGCTCCATCTCACCACCCCGCGCAGCTTCGCCATCCTCCGCTGTGCCAAGATCAAGACCATGGGCAACATGGGGGCAAGCCTCCAGCACACCTTCCGGGAACGCGACACGCCCAATGCCGATACCCGGCGCACCCCCGACAACACCATCCTGGTCGGGGGTGATACCAGCCGCGCCGTCCTCGATGCCTGGAAGGACCGCGCCCCCGAGAAAATCCGCAGCAATGCTGTCCATGGGCTGGAGTATTTCGTCGGCGGTTCTCCCGAAGCCCTGAAGACCATGAGCCGGGAGGAGCAGGACGCCTACTTCACCGATGCCCTGGATTGGCTCAAGGCCCGCCACGGGGCGGAAAACGTCCTCTCCGCGGTGATCCACCGTGATGAGAGCACGCCCCACATGACGGTGATGACCATTCCCCTGGACGAACGCGGCAAGCTGAACGCCCGCGCCATCGTCGGCAGCCGGCAACAGCTCTCTGCCATGCAGACCGACTTCGCGGAACGGGTCGGAAAGACCCACGGTCTGGAACGCGGGTTGCAGGGCTCTCCGGCACGCCATGAGCGCGTCCAGAGGGCCTATGCCCATCTCACCGACCCCGATGCCGCCGTGAGCCTCCCTGAGCGGCGCAGAGGCGCCATTCTGGGCATCGGCGGAGAGACGGAGGCGGAATGGCGGGAACGGGCCTCACAGGACGTCTCAGACGCTCTCAGGGGCGTCCAGGCGGCCCGGCATCGCGAGAACCGCGCTCACGCCGTCGAGCTGTTCACTCTCAAGCAGCAGGTCACCGGTACCCCGAAGATGCGGGAAGAGGTCAGCAACCTTCAGTACCAGAACCGCAAGCTGCAACGCGAGCTGAAGGCCACCGAGACCAGGGCCGAGCTGATCGCCAAGGAGAACCGCCGCCTGCGCGCCGTCCAGGACGGCATGGTCGCGGGTGGTCGGGCCTTCGCAAAGGAGAAGGGTTTGGACGAAAAAGCACTGGTGACCCGCTTGCAGACGGCGGCCAAGGAAGCGCTGGACGCTTTCGATGCCCCGGCGGCGAAGCAAGTGGTCAAGGCGAAGACCGCGACCAGGACCAGGGTGACGCCGCAGGCCAAGGCGGCGGTCGAGGCTTCTGCGCATGCGCCAAAGAAGAAACCGACCATCCAAGAGCAGGTCCGGGATGAACCCGTGGCAGAGCATCGGATCAAGCCGAAGGATGATGCCTGGGATGACGGGCACTGAGCCTGTTCTCAGCATCGCGACGGGGTTGTCAGGGGAGCCGGATGAGGTGGTAAAGCGGCCTTTTCAGTCAGAAAATGAGAAGCAAAATGGGCGAAGCCCTTCTTGTTCTAAGTTCTTCTTAGTTCATGGTCATTATTAATGAATAAATTCATTTAGTTATGAGTTTATAAGTAGGATATGGGGACCGATAAGTAGGATATGGGGACTGATAAGTAGGATATGGGGACTGAATCACAGGTTGACAGGTAGATTTTAACGCACCTAAAAATCTACCATGATTAAGACCCTGCAAATCGCGGCAGACCGCGCCCATGATGAGACCAAGACTGTGCTGCCCGCCGAGGTAGCGCGCGGGGTCTACATCGAGAATCCACCAGGTGCCGAAGCTCTCAAGCTGATGCACCTGCTGATCGGCACGGCGGGGGGACGCATGGCCGATGATGTGCGCCACGAACTGCGGCTGGCAGATATCAAGAAGATCGATGGTATGCGAAACCATACCCGCGCCACGATGCGGAAGCTCTTCGTCGAACTGCGGGGAGCGGTGATTGTCTTTGATGACACTGAAGCTCAATGCGAGATCATCGGCGGGTTTCTGGATCAGGCGACGCTGGATTACCGCCGTGAGGTCAGCGACGACCTCCTGGTCGCCTGGTGGTTTGGCAGAGCCTTTCGTGAGATGGCCGAAAAGTCCTGCCACTGGGCTATCCTAGACCGACAAACAGTGTTCGCTCTGTCTTCGAAATACTCGATTCTGCTGTTCCAACATGTCGCCAGCCTCGTGAACCTCAATCACGTTACGAGCAAAACCTTCACCGTCGCTGAGCTGCGGGCTGTGATGGGGGTGCCAGAAGAAAAAATTCAACGGTTTGCCAACCTGAACCGAGACGTAATCCAACCAGCCATTTCTGAAATCAATCAGACATCCAGAATGATCTTAACAGCTACGCCAAAAAAGGTCGGGCGCACTGTCACCAACATCACGATTTCTTGGACAGAAAAGCCCCAGAAAGGCAAACAAGACGCCAAGCGCGAGCTAGACAGCTCCAAGATAGGCCGGAAAGCAAGGCGGGAAGGAAAGGCAGCGATATCGATCACTGCATTTCCCAAAACTGGCAGCATTGCTTATTCGCCCTACTGGATCGATCTGAAGCGCAAAGCTGGCTGCAATGCAGATAACGCCAAGATTGCGACCGACTTCCGGCGCTTCCTGAACGAGCGCGGCATCTCTTGTGACGCAAGCAACATTGAGAAGCTGTTTTCCGACTTCTGCAAGCAGGTGGGAAAACTGTAAAAGTGTCATTCCCATCAAAAAAATGTCTGATATTGTCACTGTCATGACACTGACAAGGCTGACACCACAACAGGCAGCAGAGCGCGCAGGCGTTTCACGCGGAACCATCATGAATGCCATCAAAGACAGTAGTCTTTCGGCGTTCAGAGACAACCGTAATCGCTGGCAGATACCTGTTGAGGAACTGTCAAAATGGATGTCAGAAAGATCTGACATTGCCACTGTCAGCGTTGACAGCTCCTTGCCGCCTCGCGCTGAGGAAAATCTGATCAGAATTGCAGTCTTAGAGGCCGAACTTAAGAGCAAAGATCAGCGGATTTCGGATCTAGAGCATGATCGCGATAGCTGGAAAGAGCAGGCACAAAGCCTAGCGAGACGTCGCCCCCGGCGATGGTGGCCGTTCTAAACCTAAGCTTGCCTACATCCCAATGCGCATATATTATGCGCATGAATCGAGGTGGATTATGCAAGCCCAGACTTCCCTCCGAAAGCCCACTAACTTGACCTTGGACCCGGCGCTGCTGACCGAGGCCCGGTCCTTTGGTGTCAACCTGTCCAAGGCCGCCGAGGCGGGTCTGCGCCGTGCCGTAGCCGCTGCTAAAGCCGAGGCTTGGCAGCGCGAGAACGCCGCCGCTCTGACCAGCTCGAACGCCTGGATCGACGCGCAGGGTCTGCCCCTCGATCAATACCGCCAGTTCTGATGGCCCGTTTCGACGTCTACGCCCGCCCCGGTGGGGCGGCAGGTTATGTCTTGGATGTGCAGGCCGATGTGCTGAGCGGATTGAACACCCGGATCGTGGTGCCGCTCCTGCGTGTCGCGGATGCTCCGATCCCGGCGAAGCGGCTCAATCCCGTCTTCGACATTGGAATCGAGCCGCATGTCATGGTCACCCAGTTCATGGCGGCGATCCCGCGGGCCCTTCTGCGCAATCCCGTCACCACTCTTGATGATCGTGACAGCGAGATCATGGCGGCTTTGGACATGGTCCTGGTAGGCTTCTGACAGCGGCTGACACTCCCCTCACTCAACCTCCGGCCTGCCCATTTCCCCGTAATGGGTGTTATGCGCCGGAAGGACTAGGGGGGCGGGGATCAGCCAGGGGTTGTGGGGCGTTGACAGCGAAAAGGCAGAGCGCATGGTGGTCCCATGGCGCAGCCCCATCCTCCCGCGACAGGGTGCCAGACGGCACGAACCGCCCGCCAAGAGAGACGCATGAGGCAATCCCGGAGGGAGAGATAGGAGAACGAGTTTTGCCCCAAGAACCTAGCCAGAACGCTTCTGAAGCCTTTGGCTAAGCATACGGAGAAGGCGGAACTCCAAGCAGGATTCACGCGCGTTATCAAATTTTCGTGATGACGGAACAAAGCCATTGAACCGTTTGTGATTACACGTATAATCACAAACGGGCTCATTTGCCCACACTGATTCGTATGGTAGCTATGCTTGTTCCAAAATATGCATACGCCACCTGGCAAAACGGGTCAAGTGTTTTTTTAAAAAAACGCACCCAACAGAGAGGTATGTGCATGAAATACAAAGAAGTTTTTTGGAACCAGTTTAGCCTTGAGGATTACGAGGAACGCTTGGGTAAGAAGTCGGCCAAGGCGGCTGAGACTACGGACGCCAAGGTTCAGAGTATCATTCAGAGGCTCCCGGAAGCAGTGCGACGTCACGAGTATCATGACAAGCAACGTGGAATTCGCAAGTTCAGTGATGACGGAGAAATTGTTCTTTATAAAGAACATGATACGAGAATTGAGATTCTCGGTGCTTTCCATGCTACTTCAAATTGGAAGGCGACCTTCAGAGCGTAAAAATGCGTGGGGGCCGGAAGCCCGGTCCCCACGCTACGATCAGCGTTTTCGGTTCAAAACGGCTTGAATCCTGTCGTTGGCATCTGCTTGAGAAACCATAGGGCGTGTTTCGGAAAGAGCTTTCTCAATACGATCCTCGATCCACCGATCATATGCCTCAGGATCAGAACCAATCCCAACAGGCATGCCATTGTCGCGAACGACTCGGTGTAGGAATACACGCACCGCTTCGGATAGCGATATGCCGACACTTTCCAATGCGCGCTCAGCGTTATGCTTCAGTTCTGGGTCTAAGCGCACATGGAGCATTTGAGTAGTCGTAGCCATCAAGATCTCTCCTATAGGTGCAAAAGCAGTTTGTATCTCATATGAGATACGACGTCAAGAAATACTTTGGGTTGGAGGTCCAGGAGGGCGCAGCGCCTCCGGCCCATGGCAATCAGCGGAGCGGCATGAAGGCGCAGCCGGAGTGGATTGCCTAGTGGGTTGTCATTTCAAATGACAATTCTGCCCTTCGCCTCTATCCTAGGGCCATGTTCAAGGCTGCCATCCGCGTCAACAAGATCAAGACCATCGCCCAGCTGCGCGGTCTGACCCACCATGCCGAGCGGGCCGACGAGGTTGGGCGCGCTCGTGTTCGGGAGGGTGCCGTGGCCGGTGATGCCCTCGCCTGGTCCAAAGCCGAGGAGGATCGGGACTATGTGGCGGCCTTCAAAGCGCACAAGGTCGAGCTGAGGGCGGGCGAACGCAAGAATGCCCCCATCGCCATGCAGGCCCTTTGCGTCGTCTCCCCGGAATGGGTGCAGCAGGCAGGCGACCTCCATGACCGCGCCAATCCCCGCAACGTGGCGCTCTTCGACCAGGCGAAGGCCTGGGCGGAAAGCTGGGCGGGCAAGGGCGCGGTCTTCGGGGTGCGGCTCGATCTGGACGAGAAGGGCGGTGCGGTGGTGGATCTGATGATCGCCCCGGTGCGCGACAGTCGCGGCAAGCCCGTCATCTCCACCCAGAAGCCTCTGACCGAGCTGAAGGGGGCCATGGGGGAGCACAACGAATACTCCGCCCTGCAGACCTCCTGGGCGGCTTGGTGCGCCACCAATCTCGACGCAAAGATCGAACGGGGCCTCAGACGCGAGCTGACGGCCCGTAAACACCTCTCCCCGGAAACCTATGGCATGGTTCATGGACAAGGCTCGTGAGGCCGTCCAGCGGCCCGCTGAGAGCCTCCTGGGGGTGTTACAGGCCGCGGAGGTGTCCTGGGATGATGCAGACGCGCTGCGGGACTACCTGCTGCTCAGGGGCGAGATCAGCCGCCACAAGCAGGACCCCTATGGCTATACGCCGCCCAAGGGCGCCATCGACCGGATCGACGCAGAGCAGGCCACCCGGAAGGGCGCCAGCCGCTGGCCCCTGATCGATGCCCTGCGCAGCGGCGCCCACCGAGTCGTGGATGCGGCTTATGACTACGGCATGGGACCGGAGGACCTGGCCAAGTCGAACGGGCACGAGAACGGCCGGCAGTGGTTCCCGGCCCTGGCCGATCGGCTGCACCTGGCCGCGGTGGTAGCGAAATGCGCCCGGTTCTGCGCCTATGCCGAAGCCTTCATCTGCAACCTGACCATTGCCGACCGCTCGAAGCACTACGCCACCGACCAGATGTGGCCCCAGAACTCATCGGAACTGGTGGAGCGCTACAACCGCCACCTGGGCCTCGATCTTCCCCAGCATGTCCAACCTGTCCACGAACGCAAAACGGCTGTGGTCGAGGAAACGCCTAAGCCAGTGGCCGAGGAGAAGAGCCGTAGTCGCGATCATGGCGATGACTGGGGGCACTGAGCCGTCGGGACTACGTGCCGTAGGGGTCGTTTCAGGCCGTTCTGTGGATAACCCTTTCCCCTTCTTGCCTGATCATCCCCATACCCGCGTGGCTCTGAGCCAACCTGTTCCGAGCATCGTGAACCAGGCGAAAAACGAAACCTCGCTGACAGGTAAAAACCGGGCCAGTCCGCGCCGGTCGGCGCTTGCTACCTGGAGGGCTGCTTCGCCCGACACGGCCCGTCCCGGTTCTCACCTGTAGATCATTAGAAGGGGAAAAAATAATAGCCTGTTTTATAATGCTAAAATTAGGGGGGGTGCGTCACCAGCTATGACGCACCCCTGCGTCATTTAGATGGCGCGCGCTATGCCACATTCGTGCACCACATATGTGGCGCACCCTTGCGCCAAGAGCGACGCAATAGTTGACAGGCTTGGCGTGAATCGTGACAAGATTGGCGGGATTAAAGACGGAGCGACCATGAAGATGATGCCAGCCCCCCAACCCTCGCGTGGCACTTGGGTGCAGACCGAAAGGGCCGCGCATGAAGCTTGGGCAGCTTTAATCGACCAGTCGCCACAGGCTGCTAAGATCATGCATATTCTGACCGCCAGAATAGAGGATCACAACGCAGTCGTCGTCTCTCAAGATACCCTTGCCAAACTTGCAAAGGCATCGAGGCGAACTGTTCAACGGGCACTTACTGTTTTGCGTGATGGCAACTGGATAGATATTCGGCAAATTGGCCCCAATGGAACCGTAAATGCCTATGTGATCAATGATCGTGTCGCTTGGGCCGACCGTCGAGATAATCTGCGCCTGTCTATCTTCTCCGCAACCGTGATTGCGGACGCAGAGGAGCAGCCTGACAAAGACCAGCTGCACAGTCTGCCGTCACTTCATCGCTTGCCCGCATTGTTCGATGGCGAGGCACAACTGCCCTCTGGCACGGGTCTGCCACCAGTTTCTCAACCGTACTTCGATGGTCTAGAGCCGGACTTGCCTGCCACTGGGCGCAAGGATTGATGCCCAGTGCGCGCGCCCACACATCTCCACACCTCTTCGCCCATGTCGCCCGCCCAGGTTGCGCAGGCTACTAACACCAGTCGCCGCACAGTAATGCGCGCGATAGATGCTCAGGATTTACAAGCTTTTCGCGATAATCGAAATCACTGGAAAATCACCGCTCAAGCCGTTGAAATGTGGGCATCTGCCCAGTGCGCGCCCAGTGAACAAATCTCTCCATTTATTGTTCCTGATCCGCCATCTGCCCACACCGCCCGCGCGAGCGAAGTAGAAGAGTTGAAAGCGGAGCGTGATGCGCGACGATTAGCAGAAGTTGAAGCAGCAGAGTTACGCGGAAAGCTGGCCGCGACTGAAGCAGAGCGCGATAGGCTATACAATATTGTTCAGGGCTTGAAGTCTTTGCCATTAAAACCATCAAACCATACAAGTCGAAGCTGGTGGCCTTGGAAAAATAAGTAGCACGGCCGACAAATGTCGCTACGGTTCGACCGCAATACAGCGATTAAGCAAATCCAGATCATATTAATTTAATCAGAAGGATTTACGAAATGGAAGCAAAAAATATAAAAGACATAAAGGATATTCAACTTTTTGTTTCAAATATGTACCCAAATACAGACCGAGATTTTTCATATATATTTAGTTATACCGCGCGCCATATAGGTTATTTGGGAAAATCACTCAACCAAAGACGACCAAGTATCGATGAATTTGTCAGAACAACATCTTGGATATTTGCACTAGCCAACAAGCTGAATATTGATATTGAAAATGCTCTTATTGAGCGTCACCCTGGCATATGCCCATATTGTGTGACGATCCCTTGCAAATGCCTTGAGACAAATAAAAAACCTTACATAGACATAAAAGCTTACAATATTCCTCAAGAACTTACATATCAAGCCTCAGTAATCAAACTGCAAGGAAGCATTACCTTAGCTGAACATGCCAAACGTCTAGCTGCTATATATCCAGGGAATGCATACATTTGGCGCTTCAGCGGACCTTGGATGCACACATCAAAAATGCAAGAGGAATTAGCCGAGGTTCATGAAGCAGCAACTAGGTTTTTTAGCCAGAGAAAAAATTTAAATGCTGTATCAGAGGAATTTTCCGACCTACTAGCATGGGTTCTATCTGCTTGGAGAATTTCATTTCCGAATGAAGCAATTGATGAACAATTCATATCTTTTTACCTCAACGGATGTCCCGTTTGCGGCAAAAAAACCTGTGACTGCATGCTATATTCAGACTCAAGCTCGCAGCTAGTTGAGCCTAGAATAATTGAGGAACTGGGTCTTTTATTTCTACAGTTAGCCCGTGAGGTAGGTACAAGCGATTTCGATATTAAAGAAATTCAAAAATCTTTGAGTAAAGCTGCTGAAACTCAGAGCGAACCTGTAGCACGAACGGCTCTTTTAGAGGTGAAGAACAAGACAACTGAAATAGAGAGGCTTGTAGAGCGTGGCGCAGGGAATGCGAAAAATATAGCAACAATAATAGAGGCAATTAGAAAATTTTTTGATAGCTTCCCATTCATGTAGCCCTAATTATTTAGCAGCTTGCCTTGTAGCCGTCCGCTCCGCTCCCCCACTCAACCCTGAGCCTGCCCTGTTCTCCGTAATGGGTGTTATGCGCCGGAGCGAAGGGAGGGGTAGAGATCAGCGCAGGGTTGTCATGTTGCGTTCTCTTAGGGTGTAGTGTGACCAGAAATGACCTTGTGAACGTCGTAAAGACACCGAGAAGCCAGCAGCCATACTCGAAAAATTTACAATAAAATTAGAATATAAGGAAATAAAATGTTTGATTTGCTCTCTTATCTCGTGACGTTCCTTGCCGGTTTGGGCGCCGGCATAGTTATAAAAATTAGAATAGACGCCAGCAAAAAGAATAACTCTGTCGTTAATAGCTCCAATGATAGGCAGGGATCTGTCAACCAATACAACAACACCGTAGGTGGCAATTTAAGTGGTCGCGATGTCAATGTGACACGGGATCAGTAACTATGGCCAATGATTCTGATGAGCCAAAGCGAACAACAGAAATAGCACTGCCTATAAATAATTCCGTTTCTGCTACGCAGAATGACAACCGCGTAGAAGGAAACTTGGCTGGTCGTGACGTCAACCAGACTATTCACAATGGAAACGTAATTTTTGCTTATCCAAGCATACCTCAGGCTCCCAATCCGTTTAGAAAATTGTATCTTCGCCTAGAAAATGAGGCTGCTGAGAGCAAGGTGCTTACTACCTACATAATGCAGCTGGAGATTTACACTCGTCGCGTTGAAAACGAAGACGTTATCGGGCTTGAAGAAAAACTAAAGCTTGCTGGAAGAGATCATCAAATAACTATTGGCATGGCGTTAAAAGAAAATGTATATTCAGACTTGAAGTCAAATATTTTTTCGCCGGCATACCAACTAATTGTTGCTACTCTTATGTCAAAAATACATGAAAGATTTGAATCCCAGATCCGGCCAAGAATAAAGGATGGCATCAGCAATGGGGAAATTGATAGGCTGTTCTCCGAAATAGTCACAGTTCCAATATCAAACGAATTGGATGAATGCCCTCAGTTTGACAGTGTAGCAATGGACTATGTTCGAGGCATGGTATATTTCTTGACTGGCAATTGCCATATAAGGTGGGATTAAATGCTAGTTTACCACCCGGCATTCGATATTTATCACGGATTTTTTCGGGCAGTTCTGCTTCTTGAAAATACACCAACAAAATCCATGCCCGCCGATACGCTTCGTATCGTCGACTTATATTTTATGTTTCCTTACTTGCTTCACCATTTAGACTTCCCGCGGGGTGCAGGATCAAAAGGACGGAAACTTGCTGGTGATCGTTCTAAATTTAACACTTTACCATCACCTAAATTATTTCTTGAGCAGACAAAAGGACTGCACATGTTAGTTGTTGCAGGCCTTGAGGGCCATGGATTTATATCATCTGAAGCTTTAAAAGTCGCCGTCGTACAAAGAACAGAAAAATCGGTGCCGCTTGAAATAATTAAGAGTGCCACAGCAAAAGATATAGAACTTGCAAGTTACCTTGGAAACTCTATTGCAACAATCCCAATTTTTGGGAAACGCGGACTTAAAGAACGTTCTAAGCTAATGGAGTTTCGTTATGATCCGGCGTGATCCATCATTGCGTTTAATTCGTCTTCTGGTCACCAAATCCGGAAAAGTTGCCTACGATCAGTCGTTCCATACGGGCGTTAATATGATCAGAAGCCAAGGCAATAGTCGCGGAAAGTCAACAATTGCGGAGCTGATTTTCTTTGCGCTAGGAGGAGATCTGACAACGTGGAAGATTGAAGCTGGGATCTGTGACCAAACCCTTGCAGAAGTGTCTCTTAATGGATCAACTTTAACACTCCGGCGAGATATCTCTAAAGATGCAAAGCAGGTTGCCATGTGGATCTACTTTGGAACCCTAGAAGAATCTAGCAAAAGTGGGCCGCAAGGGTGGAGTAAATATTCTTACTCCCGATATGGGGACAAAGATGGGTTTAGCCAAGTTCTTTTCCGAGCATTAAATTTACCTGATGTTCCTTCCGATGAATCAAACATAACTATGCATCAGTTGCTCCGCCTAATGTATGTGGATCAAATGACGCCCGTTAATGCTATTTTTAGAATGGAAGAGCGCGATTCGCCCAACAGACGCCAAGCCGTAGGCGATCTTTTATGCGGCGTACTTGATGACAGGATCTATCCTAGTCAAATTCGTGCGCGACAACTCGATAAAGAGTACACCGAGGTTGCTAGCCAATTTGCAGGCCTTACTCGTGTCTTACAACGAGTAGATGAAAATTTGGACTTCTCAGATTTGCTTAGTAAGGTTTCTTCTACCGAAGAGAAGAGACAACGAACTGTCGATGACATCGAAAAACTCCGTAGCGAGCGATACAAAACAGGACAAAGCTACTCTCAAAATTCTGATGTACTGAGTTCTCTAAGAAATGACCTGGATAAAGTGAGTCGTGATATTGTAGGAGTGCAACTCGATCATGACAGGCTCGTTCTTTTGATTGAAGACTCCTCTTTACTAGTTGAAGACTTAGAAAAAAGCATCGTCCAAATCTCTCAGTCGCAGGCTACTGGGGATGCACTTGGACCTTTAGTATTTTCTTTTTGTCCAAGTTGTTTTTTACCTACTCAAACTCCTTCAATAGTCGGCCATTGCCATCTCTGCAAAGAAGAAATTAAAGAGGACCACGAAGCCTCTCGATATGCCCGGCTTCGAAATGAGCTTGAAATGCAACTTAAGGAATCAAGAACATTACAAAGAATTAGAGCCAAAGAACTTAGTGATTTAAAAGAAAATTTAGATGGGATGCATCGCATAAGAGACCTTCTCTCTGATGCGTTGCTTGATCAATCCAGACACTACCTGACGGAAGCTGATTCAAAAATCGAATCCTTAACCCGCTCGCTTGGTTATCTAGACCGTGAATTGATCGACTTAGATCGTGAACGAAGGCTTGCTGATGAGGTTACCCAGCTATCAGAACAAAAGAAGCTTCTAAACGAACAATTGTCGAATCTTAAAAATAATATTTCCGACTGGATTTCAAAAAAAGAACAGCGGCAATCTTCCGTATATTCTTTAATTTCTAAAATAACCGCTGAAATAATATCGTCCGATCTTCCAAGCGATATAGAAGACGTCTCTGGAGAAGGTGTCAGATTTCATTTCGGAGACAACTCTATTGTTGTAAACGAAAAGCGCGGTTATTCAGCAAGCTCCCTCACTGTTATAAAGAACGCATTCCACCTAGCGCTCCTTTTTGCATCCTGTGTTGATGCAAGAATGAAATATCCAAAATTCTTGCTTCTTGATAATATTGAAGACAAAGGAATGACCGAAGAAAGAAGTAAGAATTTTCAAAAAATAATTTTGCAACTGAGCAAGAGTACTGACGTAGAACACCAAATAATCTTTACCACATCCATGCCTGAATCGTCGCTGGATCAAGACAGTATTACGGTTGGTCCCAGGTACACAGAGAGTAACAAATCGCTTAATATACAAAACTAATAGTTTATACACAAATCTTGTACTACCGATTGCACAATATGCAGTCGGTAGTTAGCCCCAGAAATAGCTCTTATAAAGTAAATTTCTCAGTCCCTCTCCTTAAAGATCAATCCTAACTCGCAACAGCTTTTCACCATTAAGCACTCTTAGGGAAATTGGTCTATCAATCTCTTTCGAGTGCCTATCTTTAACTTCCTGTACGGCTAATTTTAAAAATTCATATATCTCTGTGCTTGGCGTAGCGAAATTAATCAATGAATTTGAGAAAATTACCTGAGCTCTTTCTTCAAAGTCTCTCCGCATTCCCAAAACAACTACCTGATTATCTTT
>NZ_QJPK01000042.1 GCF_003259195.1 Paracoccus sediminilitoris | reverse complement strand
ACTTGTCCCATAGGGCATCCTTCCATTCCTTCGAAAGGATCACACCATCAAACCGTGGGATCAAACAGCAAATTGTGCGTCGAGACGCAGGGCGCCGATAGCTGCCTCGACTTTAGGCGGCAATCTGACAGAACGTCTGAAATGGGCGAAGCTCTGGTCTGAACTGCCCCGCGCGGATCATGTTGACCAGTTCGATGCAGGCGATAGTTGACTTGAAGCTCTTGAAGCCGAGCATTGGTCTTACCCCGCGCTTGATGAAGCGGTGGTTCTGCTCGACAAGATTATTGAGATACTTGATCCGCACCATCTCGATCGGGTCCGGGCATCCGAACCGCTTTAACATCCGGTTGATGTTCTTGATGGCTTCGGTGTTGGCTGCACTCTTGTCGATGACGATATCGCGCGGCAGGCCGTTCACCTCCATCGCGCGGGCGAAGAACTTGATCGCCGCAGGCTTGTTGCGGCGCTCCGAGAGCATGAAGTCCAGCGTCTTTCCGAACTCATTGACGGCGCGGTAAAGATAGACCAACTGGCCTTTCACCTTGATGTCGGTCTCGTCCATGCGCCAGGATGTGTCAGTAGGTTGCTTGCGCCGGCGAGCATTTTCCGCGACCTGACCCGCGTACCGCTCCACCCATCGGTTGAGCGTGGCATGGTCAACCGTGACACCCCGCTCGGCCATAATCTCCTCAAGGTCTCGGTAGGACACCCCGTAGCGAAGGTAGAAGAAGACCGCGTACAGGATCACGTCCTTCGGAAAGTGGGCACCTTTGAATGACACGCTCATTGCTCAATCCTCGCCCAAATGGCCGACTTCACACCATTCTATCTTTCCGGCTTGGATTTTGCGAAAAATTTGCGACAGATCCCCATCATCATTACGACCCTGCTGTCAATCCTGTTCCCCTTATTACCTTAAGGCCCCGAAAACATTGCAACCGCGGGAAACGCCACCTCGGACAAATGTCTCTCCCATACTTCTTCAGACGATGCCCCCGCCCCCGCTCCGCACCTTTGGCCTCTTTGCAGCCACCGTGGCCCGATAACCGGCGGCGCGATAGGTCGCGACCGGGTCGATTGCTCCGCCCGCCCGTTTCCGCGCCATGGCAAGGATCGGCTCGACATCGGTGCGGAAGGCACCCCGCAGCGTGGCCGAGGCCATCAATGCGTCGTTGTCGTCCTGGAACCCCGACAGCGCGGTACGGTCGACCAGCGATGCCTGCACAAAGGCTCGCTGGATCTCGATGGCGGAAATCATCAAGCTTTCGATGGGGTCGGTCACATTGTGGCTCTGATCGATCATATGCGACAGGTCCAGCCCCTTGGCTTCGGCATCGACCAATTCGTTCCAGACCAGGAACAGGCGATAGGGCTCGATCGTGCCGGCATCCAGATCGTCGTCGCCGTATTTCGAGTCGTTGAAGTGGAAGCCGCCCAGCTTGCCGGCATGAAGCAGTCGCGACACGATCATCTCGATGTTCACATTGGGGGCGTGGTGTCCCAGATCGACCAGACACATCGCCTTGTCGCCCAATTCCTGCGCGGTCAGCAGCGATGTGCCCCAGTCCTGAACCACCGTCGAATAGAACGCCGGTTCATAGATCTTGTGCTCCGAAAACAGCCGCCAATCCTCGGGCAGGCCGGCATAGATCTGCTTCATCGACGCCAGATAGCGGTCGAACTGCCGCCCCATATGGGTCTGGCCGGGGAAGTTGGACCCATCGCCGATCCAGACGGTCAGCGCCTTGGACCCCAGCTTGCGCCCGATCTCGATGCATTCAAGGTTGTGCTCCACCGCCTGCGCCCGCGTTTCCGCCGAAACATGGGACAGCGATCCGAACTTGTAACTTTGCGCATCGCCCGTGTCGCTGAAGGTGTTGGAATTCATCGCGTCGAACCCCAGCCCGACCTCTTGCCCCTTGGCCAGCAGGTCCGAAGGCTCGGCCTTGTCCCAAGGGATGTGCAACGAAACGGTGGGGGTGGCCTGCGTCAACTGGTGGATAACGCCGCAGTCATCCAGCTTGTCGAAGATGTTGGCAGGCTCACCTTCACCGGGAAAACGGGCAAAGCGTGTGCCGCCGGTGCCGGTGCCCCAGCTGGGAACGGCCACGCCAAAGCGACCGGCTTTTTCGGTCAAGGCCTCGATATCGACGCCGCGGCGCGCCAGCCTTGCGCCCAAGGCGTCGTAATCTGCGCGCAGATCGGCACTGCGGGCCGCGTTTTCAGCGGCGATGATGTCCTTGGAAATCATGTGATCCTCCCATCGGCGCGATTGCGGGTGCGCCGGCCCTATTTCGTATCATGCGACGGCGCGGATGGGCGTGGCCTCCCTGCCCCCATCCGCTGCGGCTTTTCGGCCTAGCGCGTGAAGGCTTCCTTGTTGCCCGCGTCCACGTTGATAATATTGCCGGTCGATTTGGCCGAACGGTCGGATGCCAAGAAATAGGCGGCCTCGGCTATGTCCTCGGGCAGGACCGAGCGTTTCAGCATGCTGCGCTGGCGGTACATCTCCTCGAGGCCGTCCTTGTCGGTGCCATAGGTCGAGGCGCGCTGATCCAGCCATTCACCCTCCCAGATGCGGCTGCCGCGCAGGACTGCATCGGGGTTGACGACGTTGACGCGGATGCCCGCCTCGGCACCTTCCAGCGCCAGGCAGCGGGCCAGATGGATCTCGGATGCCTTGGCGGTGCAATAGGCGGCAGCATTCGGGCTGGCGGCCAGACCGTTCTTCGAGGCGACGAAGACGACCGCGCCGCCGATGCCCTGCGTCCGGAAGACGCCGAAGGCCGCGCGCGAGACAAGAAAATACCCGGTCGACAGAATCGCCATGTTGCGGTTCCACAGCTCCAGCGTGGTCTTCTCGATCGGGGCCGATGAGGCGATGCCAGCGTTGGACACAAGAATGTCCATGCCGCCATATTCCACCGCTAGATCGTCATAGGCGGCGGCAACGGCCGCTTCGCTGGTAACGTTCATCTGGACGGTCCGCACAACGTCCGCGCCATGGCGACCCGACAATGCCGTCGCCGCGCTTTCCAAGGCGTCTTCGTTGATATCGGCCAGCATCACGCAAGCACCTTCGGACAGATAGCGTTCGGCGGTGGCCATGCCGATGCCGCCCGCCCCGCCCGTGACCAGCGCTACGCGCCCCGCCATCGATTTTGGCTTGGGCATCCGCTGCAGCTTGGCTTCCTCGAGCAGCCAGTATTCGATGTCGAAGGCCTCCTGCTCGGGCAGGCCGCAATATTCCGACGCGCCGGAGGCACCGCGCATGACGTTGATCGCATTGACGTAGAACTCGGCCGAGATGCGCGCCGTGGATTTGTCCTTGGCGAAGGTGATCATGCCCACGCCCGGCACCAGGTAGACCACCGCATTCGGATCGCGCATAGGCGGGCTGTCGTCATGCTTGCGGCGGTCGTAATAGGCCGCGTAGTCGTCGCGATAGGTCGCGATCTGATCGGACAGCCCCGCCAACACCTGATCCAGATTTTCGCGGGCGGGATCGAAGTCCACGACCAGCGGACGGATCTTGGTGCGCAGGAAGTGGTCCGGACATGACGTCCCCAAGGCGGCCAGATCCGGCATATCGCGGGCGTTGACGAATTCCAGCACCGCATCGCTGTCGTCGAAATGGCCGACCATATGCTGGTTGCCCGACACGAAGCCGCGGATGGCGGGCATCAGCCGGGCCGCCACGGCGCGACGGGCATCGGCGGTCAGCGCATCGTGGACCGCCCCGCCGAAGGCCGGTTTGCCCCTTGTTTCGCCCTCGAAGAAATCGATGGCGCGGTTGATGATGGCTAGGGTCAGCTCATAGCATTCCTTGGCGTCATCGGCCCAGGTGAACAGCCCGTGCGATTCAAGGATGACGCCCTTGGCTTCGGGATTGTCGAGGCAGAATTTCTCAAGCCACAGCCCCAGTTCATAGCCCGGCTTCTTCCAAGGCAACCAGCCGACCTGATCGCCAAAGACGCGGCGGGTCAGTTCCTGCGAATTCTTCGAGGCTGCGATGGCGATGATCGCGTCGGGGTGCATGTGGTCCACATGCGCCTTGGGCACATAGGCGTGCAGCGGCGTGTCGATGGATGCCGCGCGGGGGTTCAGGTTGAAGGTGCAATGCGGCAGCAGGGCGACCATCTCATCCTCATGTTCGACGCCGCGGTACTTGCCCTTCAGCGCGCGCAGCTTGTCCATGTACAGCGTGGAAAACCCGTCCATCGCGATCGAGCCGACATCCCCGCCCGACCCCTTGACCCAAAGCACCTCGGTCTGATCGCCCGTCAGCGGATCCGCCTGCATGACCTTGGCCGAGGTATTGCCGCCCCCGTAATTCGTGATGCGCTTGTCAGACCCCAGAAGGTTCGACCGATACAGCAGCTTCTCAGGTTCGCTCATGCCGGCGGCACGTTTGTCGTCCCACAGCGATTGCAACTGGCTGTGCAACTTCTGATCTACGGTTGTCATCGGTATTCTCCTCCGGGTGGGCGCTCTGTAAGAACAGTTCTTCGCGAAACTGAAGCCGATGCCACCACATGTCAATCAGTTTCGGTCATCAACAATCATATTTCCATATAATGATCATTTATTGATTTAAAATGATTGACAATGAGCGGATATGTTCGCAATGTTCCCAAAGGAGGAGCGCAATGCACGAGAAAGAACGCCAGAGGATCATTCTGTCAGCCATCGAAGACCGGCCGGTCGTCATGGTGGCGGAACTCTGTGCCCTGACAGGCGCATCCGAGGCGACGATCCGACGCGATATCAGTGCGCTTGACACGATGAAACAGCTGCGCCGCGTCCGGGGGGGCGCCGAGGCGCTGAACCCCAACGATGTTCCGGCGCTGGCAGGCAAGCCCTTCTCGATCAACGAAACGATCATGATCGAGCAGAAACGCGCAATCGCCCGTGCGGCGGTCGAACTGTGCCAGGACGGCGACCCGATCATCATCAACGGCGGGACGACGACCTTCCAGATGGTGCATCCGCTGGCATCGCGCCGCCTGCAGGTCTTCACCAATTCCTTTCCCATTGCGGAACATTTGCTGAAGCATTCGCGCAATACGATCACCCTGTCGGGTGGCACGATCTATCGCGAACAGAACATCATCCTGTCGCCCTTCGACAATGACGTGACCCGCAATTTTTATGCACGGCGCATGTTCATGGGCGCGCAGGGCGTCGGGCCGCTTGGGCTGATGGAGGCCGATCCGTTGCTGATCCAGGCGGAACAGAAGCTGATCGGTCAGGCGGATGAGCTGGTGCTGCTGGTCGATTCGACCAAATTCGATAATCGGTCCTCGCTGGTGCTGTGCGGGCTGGACCGGATCGACGTGCTGATCACCGACGAGGGGATCAGCGACCGCGCCGCCGCGATGGTGGAGAGCTCGGACGTAAAGCTGATCGTGGCGACATCCGCCCCGACAAGGGAGAGCACGACAGCCGGCTGACCGGCTTTCGAACTGTGAGGTTCAAAGGGAGGACACAATGAACCGTATCTTGCAACTGACGATGACGGCTGCCATGGCAACCGGACTGATGGCGCAAGGCGCCGCCGCAGAAGACATGCGGATCGCAGTGGTGGCCAAGGCGCTTGGCATCGGCTTCTTTGAGGCAGCCGCGAACGGCGCCGAGGAAGCCGCCAGAGAACTGGGCGACGTCGAGATCATTTATACCGGCCCGACCAACACCACTGCGGAAGGCCAGATCGAGGTGATCAATTCGCTGATCGCCCAACGCGTCGATGCCATCGCGATTTCCGCCAATGACACCGATGCGCTGGTGCCGACGCTGAAGAAGGCGATGCAGCGTGGCATCACCGTGATCAGCTGGGACAGCGGCGTGGCCGAAGACGGGCGGATGGCGCATCTGAACCCTTCGTCGAACCCGCTGATCGGCAATATGATCATCAAGCTGGCGGCGGACGAGCTGCCCGAGGGCGGCCAGGTCGGTCTGCTGTCGGCCACCACCACCTCGACCAACCAGAACATCTGGATCGAGGAGATGATGAAGGTGATGGGCGACTATCCGGGGATCGAGGTCGTCGGCACCGTCTATGGCGACGATCTGGCCGATAAATCCTATCGCGAGGCGCAGGGCCTGATGCAATCTCACCCCGATCTGGACGCGATCATCGCGCCGACCTCGGTCGGGATCGTGGCGGCCGCGCAGGCGGTGGTGGATGCGGGCAAGGTCGGTCAGGTGAACGTGACCGGTCTGGGCCTGCCCTCGGAAATGGCCGGAGCCATCGAAAGCGGCGCGTCGAAAAGCTTCGCGATCTGGAACCCGATCGATCTGGGGTATTCTGCCACGATGATGGCCTATCACCTGGCCAAGGGCGATGCCCAAGCCGAACCCGGCGCCGAAATACCGATCGGGCGTATGGGATCGGTGACGCTGGACGAGACCAACTCGGCCCCGATGGCGGACCCCTTCGTCTATGACGAAAGCAACATCGACGAATTCAAGGACATCTTCTGATTCTTGCGTCGCGGCGGCGCATCCCCGCGCCGCCCTTTCCCAAATTTGTTTCCTGACGGTAGGCGAGGTTCAGATGAACGAACGCTCTGTGGCAGCGACCGGGCGGCCCGTGCTGGCGCTTGATGCCATCACCAAGACTTTTCCCGGCGTCAAGGCGCTGGACGGCGTGCATCTTGAACTGCATGCGGGCCAGGTCACCGCCCTTGTCGGTGAAAACGGGGCTGGAAAATCAACGGTCGTCAAGACCCTGACCGGCATCTATCAGCCCGACGGCGGGCGCATCCTGATGGACGGGGCCGAGGTCACCTTTCCCTCGGCGCAGGCGGCGGCCGATCAGGGCGTCACCGCCATCCATCAGGAAACTGTGCTGTTCGACGAGCTGACCGTAGCGGAGAACATCTTTCTGGGCCATGCCCCACGCGGGCGTTTTGGCCTGATCGACAACAAGGCGATGCGCCGAAAGGCCAAAGGCCTGCTGGACGGCATCGGCGCCGAGATCGATGCTGGCGCCCGACTAAAGGACCTAGGCATCGCATCGCGGCATCTGGTGGCTATCGCGCGTGCCTTGTCAGTTGATGCACGCGTGGTGATCATGGATGAACCCACCGCCGCGCTGAGCCAGAAGGAGATCGAAGAGCTTTACGTTCTGGTCGACACGCTCAAGGCGCAGGGTAAGGCGATCCTGTTCATCAGCCACAAGTTCGATGAGATTTTCCGCATCGCCGACCGCTGGTGCGTCTTCCGTGATGGGCAGTTCGTCGGGCAGGGCCTGATGTCGGACATGGATGAAAGCACACTTGTTCGGCTGATGGTGGGCCGTTCGGTCGATCAGATCTATCCCAAGCGCGCCTCGGTGATCGGCGACGAGGTTCTGAAGGTCGTGGGATACTGCCATCCGACCGAATTCGACGACATCGGCTTTACGTTGCGCAAGGGCGAGATCCTGGGCTTTTACGGTCTGGTCGGCGCGGGCCGGTCGGAATTCATGCAAAGCCTGATCGGCATCACAAAGCCCGCCAAAGGCGTGGCGCGGATCGAAGGTGCCATCAAGGTGATCCGCTCACCCGCCGACGCGATCGCCGCCGGCATCGTTTATGTGCCCGAAGACCGCGGCAAACAGGGGGCCATCCTGGACATGCCCATCTTTCAGAACGTGACGCTGCCGTCTTTGGGACAGACATCGCGGTCGGGCTTTACCCGAATGGCGCAGGAATTCGCGCTGGCACGGCAATATACCGAACGGCTGGACCTGCGCGCGGCCTCGCTTGATACGCGCGTCGGCGCGTTGTCGGGCGGCAACCAGCAAAAGGTCGTCATCGCCAAATGGCTGGCGACGCGTCCCAAGGTCATTATCTTGGACGAACCCACCAAAGGCATCGACATCGGTTCCAAGGCCGCCGTTCACGACTTCATGTCCGAACTGGCGTCCGAGGGGCTGTCGGTGATCATGGTGTCATCGGAAATTCCCGAAATCATGGGCATGTCCGACCGGGTCATCGTCATGCGCGAAGGCCGGATCGCTGCCCAGCTGCAGGGCGACGATCTGACCCCCGAAACCCTCGTCCGCCACGCGGCGGGCATCACCGACAGCGCTAGGGGGCAAGCCGCATGACCATGCTGAAATCACGCGAAGCGATCCTGACGGGCGCCATTCTGTTGCTGCTGGCGCTGATCGCAACGCGCTTCCCCGGCTTTGTCGCCCCGGCCAACCTTATGACCGTCTTCAACGACACCTCGCCGCTGATGATCCTGGCGCTTGGCCAGATGGTCGTCATCCTGACCCGCTGCATCGATCTGTCGGTGGCAGCCAATCTGGCCCTGACCGGCATGATCTGCGCCATGCTGAACGTCGCCTTTCCGGGCCTGCCCGTCGCGGTCATCCTGATGGTGGCACTGGCCTGCGGGGCGGTAATGGGCGCGGTGAACGGTCTTTTGGTCTGGAAGCTGGCCATCCCGCCCATCGTCGTGACCCTTGGGACAATGACCATCTATCGCGGCATCATCTTCCTGCTGTCGGATGGCGCATGGGTGAACAGCCACGAGATGTCGGCGGGTTTCACCGGCTTTCCGCGCACCCTGATCCTTGGGCTGCCGGTGCTGGGATGGCTGGCGATCCTTGTGACGGCGGGCATGGCGCTGATCATGTCGCGCACGCCGATGGGCCGCAGCTTCTATGCCACCGGCAACAACCCCCATGCCGCCGTTTATACCGGGATCGACGTGGGGCGCGCGCAGTTCCGAGCCTTCGTCATCTCGGGGACGCTGGCGGGGCTGGCGGGCTATCTGTGGATCTCGCGCTATGCGGTCGCCTATGTCGATATCGCCGGCGGGTTCGAACTGGACGTCGTGGCCGCGTGCGTCATCGGCGGCGTATCCATCGCGGGCGGCGTCGGCACGGTCTTTGGCACCATTCTGGGGGCGCTGTTCCTTGGGGTGATCAAGAACGCGCTGCCGGTGGTCGACATCTCACCCTTCTGGCAGCTGGCAATCTCGGGCGCCGCGATCCTTGTCGCCGTGACCTTCAATTCACGGTCGGGCCGTTCGCGCGGTCGGATCATCCTGAAATCAGCGGGACAGGCGACATGAGCAGCATCACCACAAATACCGGCCGCAAGATCCCCGACCAGCTGTCCACGCCCATCAGCCGCGTGCTGAAAAGCTGGGAAAGCTTGCTGCTGCTGGTGGCCCTTGGCATCTTCATCCTGAACAGCTTCGCTTCGCCCTACTTCCTTGATCCCTGGAACCTGTCGGACGCCACCTTCAACTTTACCGAAAAGGCGATGATCGCCTTTGCCATGGCCCTGCTGATCATCGCGGGCGAGATCGACCTGTCGGTCGCCGCCATCATCGCGCTGGCCTCCACGGCAATGGGTCTTGTGATGCAGGCGGGTTTCGGAACGCCGGTCATCGTCCTGACGGGGCTGGCGACCGGCCTGCTGTGTGGCGGCTTCAACGGGTTGATGGTGACGCGCCTCGGGCTGCCATCCATTGTCGTGACCATCGGCACCATGAGCCTGTTTCGCGGCATCAGCTTCATCATCCTGGGCGATGGCGCTTTCCGCGGCTATCCCGACAGCTTCGCGGTCTTCGGTCAGGGCTATGCCTTCTGGGTGATCACGGTAGAGTTCGTGATCTTCGCGCTGCTGGCGGTGGTCTATGCCGTCATCCTGCACCGGACGAATTTCGGCCGCGCGGTCTTTGCGATCGGCAACAACCCCACGGCGGCGCTGTTTTCCGGCATCCGGGTGGCGCGGGTCAAGATGATCCTGTTCCTGCTGACCGGCCTGATGTCAGGGCTGGCGGCGGTCTGCCTGACCTCGCGTCTTGGATCGACCCGGTCGTCCATCGCCAGCGGGATGGAGCTGGAGGTCGTCACCATGGTCGTCCTTGGCGGTGTGAACATCCTGGGCGGGTCGGGCACCATCGGCGGCGTGGTGATCGCGGCATTCGTGATGGGGCTGGTGACCTTCGGGCTGGGATTGCTGAACGTGCCGGGCATCGTCATGTCGATATTCATCGGCCTGCTGCTGATTGGGGTGATCGCCCTGCCGCGGCTGTGGTCCAGACTGAGGAGGTCGTGATGGAGAAATACGCCTTCCGCATGGTCCTGAACCCCGGTTGCCTTGAGGAATACCGCCGACGCCATGACGCCATCTGGCCGGAACTGGTCGCGCTGCTGCACGATGCCGGGGTTCAGGATTACTCGATCCACCACGACCCCGAAAGCAACGCGCTGTTCGGCGTCCTGTGGCGCAAGTCCGACAACGGCATGGCCGCTTTGGCCGACGCGCCGGTGATGCGGCGCTGGTGGGATCACATGGCCGACCTGATGCAGACGCATCCAGACAATCGCCCGCGTCAGGTCGACCTTGAAGCTGTCTTCATGATGCCATGACCGAACCCCATGCCCGCCATGTCGCGGTGATCGACGTCGGCAAGACCAATGCCAAGCTGGCGCTGGTCGATGGCCGGACCCTGCACGAAATCGCGGTGGTCACGCGCCCCAACCGCGTCCTGCCCGGCCCGCCCTGGCCCAGCTTTGACCTGGAGGGGCATTGGGCCTTCTTCCTTGACCACCTGAGCGCCTTTCAGGCCGAATACGGGATCGACGCCATTGCGGTCACGACCCATGGCGCCAGTGCGGTCCTGCTGGATCGCGATGGCGGGCTGGCCTTGCCCATGCTGGATTACGAACACGACGGACCGGACGGCATGGCCGCAGCTTATGACGCCATTCGCCCGCCCTTCACCCAGACCGGCTCCCCGCGCCTGCCGCTTGGGTTGAACCTTGGTGCGCAGCTGTTCTGGCAGTTCGAAAGCAACCCCGGGCTGCGGGACCGGGTGGCGCATATCGTGACCTATCCGCAGTTCTGGGGCTTTCGCCTGACGGGGCAGCTGGCGACAGATGTGACCTCGCTTGGGTGTCATACCGATCTGTGGGACCCGCAGGCGGCCGCGTTTTCCACGCTGGTCGAACGGCTGGATCTGGCCCGCAAGATCGCGCCTGCCCGTCGCGCGGATGCGGTGCTGGGGGTCATCAGCGCCGATATCGCTGCGCGCACGGGGATGTCGCCGCAGGTTCCGGTTACCTGCGGGATCCATGACAGCAATGCCTCGCTCTATCCGCATGTTCTGGCGCAGAAGGCACCATTTTCCGTCGTCTCGACCGGGACCTGGGTGATCGCCATGGCGGTGGGGGGCGATGCACCGGTACTGGACCCCGCCCGCGACACCTTGGTGAACGTGAATGCGCTTGGACAGCCCGTGCCCTCGGCCCGCTTCATGGGGGGGCGCGAATACGAGATCATCCGCGACGGCTGCGACGCCATCCCTACGCCCGACGACCGCACTGAAGTTCTGGCGGGTGTCGCCCTGCTGCCCTCGGTCGTGAATGACAGCGGGCCGTTCCAAACCCGCCACCATGTCTGGACCCGCCAACCCACGACTGATGGTGCGCGGATGCTGGCGCTGTCGTGGTATCTGGCGCTGGTCACCGACGCCTGCCTGTCGCTGGTCGGCGCAAAAGGGCCGGTCATCGTCGAGGGCCCCTTTGCCCGCAACACCGATTTCACCGCCATGCTGGCCGCCCTGCGACCCGGGGTCCGCATCGCGGCCTCGGCCACGGGGACCAGCGTCGGGGCCGCGTTGCTGGCGGGTCTTGACGCGCCGCTGCCTGAAACCACGCCCGTTGCTTGCGATGACCCTGCGCTGTTGCGCGCCTATGCGGCGATTTGGGCGCGGCATGTAAAGGAACGCGAATGCGATTGAATGACTGCCACAACTTCCACGATTTCCGCCGTCTTGCACGCCGCCGCCTGCCCCGGCCCATCTTCGATTACATCGACGGCGGTGCCGACGACGAACTGACCCTGCGCCGCAATAGCGAAAGCTTTGCACGCTGCGATCTTGTGCCCAACGTCCTGCGCGGCGTGTCCGAGGTCGATCTCTCGACCACGGTCATGGGCCAGAAGATCGACCTGCCGGTCTATCTGTCGCCGACCGCCTTGCAGCGGCTGTTTCACCACTGGGGCGAACGCGCCACCGCTGCCGCGGCCGAGCGTTTCGGGACCATGTTCGGGGTCTCTTCGCTTGGGACCGTGTCCATGGCCGAGCTTTCGACGCGGCATTCCACGCCGCAGGTCTATCAGTTCTATTTCCACCGCGACCGGGGGCTGAATTCCGCGATGATGCAGGCGGCCAAGGACAGCGGGATCAATGTGATGATGCTGACGGTGGACAGCATTACCGGCGGCAATCGCGAACGCGATCTGCGCAGCGGCTTTTCGATCCCCTTCCGTCTGACGCCGGCAGGCATCGCCCAGTTCGGGCTGAAGCCCGCATGGGGCCTAAACTATCTGTTACGGGAAAAGTTTTCCCTGCCGCAGCTGGATGCGCATATCGACATGAAGGGCGACGCGCTGACCATCGGGCGCTATTTTACCGAGATGCTGGACCCGTCGATGAACTGGGACGATGTCGCCCGCATGGTCGCGGAATGGGGCGGCCCCTTCTGCCTGAAAGGTATCATGAGCGTCGAGGACGCCCGCAGTGCCGCTGACATCGGATGCGCGGGGATCGTGCTGTCAAACCACGGGGGACGCCAGCTGGACGGGTCGCGCACCGCCTTCGATCAGCTGGACGAGATCGTGCAGGCCGTCGGCGACCGGATGGACATCATGATCGATGGCGGCGTCCAGCGCGGGACCCATGTCCTCAAGGCGCTGGCGCTTGGGGCCAAGGCCGTCGGGCTAGGACGCGCCTATCTCTATGCGCTGGCGGCGGCCGGGCAGCCGGGGGTCGAACGGATGCTGGCGCAGATGACTGCCGAGATCACCCGCGACATGCGCCTGATGGGGGTCAGGAACATCCGCGAGCTGATCCCGCAGATGCTGCGCTTTCGCTAGCCTGCCGCGATGCCTGTCCGGGGCATCGCGAGATGCGGGTCATTCGACCTCGGGCAGCAGCGCGGTCAGGAACCCTAGAAACAGCAGCAGGGACAGATAGTTGAACACCTGCTGCATGCCGATCATGTCGGCCAGCCCGCCCAAGGCGGCCGCGCCCAAGGCGCCGACCCCGAAGGCAAAGCCAAAGACGAAGCCCGCTACCATGCCCACTTTCTGCGGCACCAGCTCTTGTGCATAGACCACTATGGCAGAAAAGGCCGAAGACAGGACCAGCCCGACCGCAATGCTGAGCACGACCGCCCCGGCAAGGTTCGCATGCGGCAACAGCAGGGCGAACGGCAGGGCGCCGACGATGGGCACCCAAATCACCCTGCGCCGCCCGATCCTGTCGCCGATGGGACCGGCGGCGAATGTCCCAAGCGCCACGGCGCCCAAGAAGATGAACAGGATGGTTTGCGCCTGCCGCATCCCGAGCCCGGAGCGTTCGATCAGGAAGAAGGCGTAATAGCTCTTGAAGGTCTCGATTTAGACGAATTTGCTCAGCAGCAGGGCGCCGATGACAGCGAAGGCCAGGATCAGGCGCGACCGTGGCAGCCGGGGGCCTGCGGCCATCGGCGTCCCGGCAGCCTTCAGCGCCTTCTGGTGATCGGTAAACTAGGCGGCGATGCGGATCAGGATCATCACCACGACGACGGCCAGCAGGCCGAACCAGACGGTGCTGAACTGCCCGAAGGGGCGGCTCGATAAGCGCCGCCGCCAGCGGACCAAGGGCGGTGCCCGTGTTGCCGCCGACCTGGAAGCTGGACTGGGCAAAGCCGTAACGGCCGCCCGACGCCATGCGACAAACGCGCGAGGCCTCGGGGTGGAACAGCGCCGATCCGATACCCAGCACCGCCGACGCCGCCAGCAGCAGCCCGAACGAACTGGCCAGCCCCAGCATCAGGACGCCCACGGCCACCACCGCCATCGAGATCGCCAGTATGTAGGTTTTCGGCCGAGGCTGTGTCGAATCGCTGTCTCGTGGTAAGCTTCCGCAAGTCAGCGGGAGACCAAGATGGCGGGTTTTATCGATGGCATCGACTGAGACCAGGTCACGCTTTTCCCGATCGTCTCGATGACTGGATTTGCGAGGATCACCTGGTCCGCATCATCGACATCTTCGTCGAAGAGCTCTATCTTTTGGCGCTCGGCTTTGAGAGTTGTATGCCTGCCTGAACCGGTCGCCCGGGCTACCATCCGGCTATGCTGCTGAAGCTTTTTATCTACGGCTACCTGAACTGCATCCCGTCCAGCCGTCGCCTGGAGCGTGAGGCGGGTCGCAATGTCGAGTTGATGTGGCTGACCGGCCGCCTTATGCCCGACCACAAGATCATCTCCGATTTTCGGCGCGATAACGGGGCGGCGATATGCAGGACCTGCGCGCAGTTCGTGCAGCTGTGTCGGCGGATCAGGGTGCTGAAAGGCGGTTGCGTGGCCATCGACGGCGAGCCAAATTCAAGGCGGTGAACAATCGCGACTGGAACTTCACGAAGAACAAGATCGCCAACCGCCTAGCCCATCTGGAGGCCGATGTCTCGCGGTATGTCGATGACATGGCCCGTATCGACCGCCAAGAAGAGGGCAGAGTCCAAGCTGACAAGGTCGCCGATCTCGCCCGCCGTTATGGCCGTATCCGGCAGGAGATTACGCGGCTGAAAGCACTAGACCAAGTCTTAGCCGATACGCCCGACAGGCGGCTCTCCCTGACCGATCCCGATGCACGCGCCATGGCGACCAGCGCTCGGCAAAGTGGCATGGTCGGCTACAACGTCCAGACCGCGGTCGATACCGAGGCGCATCTGATCTTAGCACATGACGTAACCAATCAGGGCGTTGATCGCGACCAGCTGAGCCCGATGGCAGCCGCGGCCAAGGAGGCTATTCAACACAACCACCTGCATGCCATCGCCGACAACGGATACTTCCGCGGGTCTTAGATCCAGGCCTGCCACGAGGCCGGTATCACCACGACCGTCTCGCGCGCGCCCAGACATCTGGCAACCGCGGCAAGGGCATGTATGTGAAGGCCGATTTTGCCTATGATACGGCCCGTGGCGTCTATGTCTGCCCGGCAGGCGAAGATCTGACCTACCGCTACAAGCGCGATGAGAACGGTCTGCGGGTCGGCCGCTACTGAACCAATGAATGCCAGAGTTGTCCGGTTCGTCACCGCTGCACAACCCGCAAGGAACGCCGGATCATCCGGTGGGACCATGAGCATCTGGTCGATGCGATGCGCGATAGGCTGGGTGGGAGAAGGATCCAATGACCCTGCGCCGCTGCACAGTCGAACACCCGTTCGGCACCCTCAAGGCTTGGGTGGGGTACACCTATTTCCTGACCCGGAGGCTGAAGAATGTCCGCACCGAGATGGCGCTGAATGTCCTCGCCTACAACATCAAGCGGGTGGTCACATTGATCGGCATTCAAGGCGTTATGCAGACCATTGCCGCCTGATTGGGAGGCTGTCGCGCCCCAAGCGCAGACGTCACGCTTTGCCTGAACGGGATCACCGTGCCGTCACGCGCGCAAAGGGTATCGGAAGCAGCTGAAAGCGAGCAACCAGCCAAACCGACAGACCCTGCCGGACTGTTTCTACACCGCCACGGCCCGTTCCGGACGGATCTGTCGCTAAGCTTTTTAAGAACCCATAGATGGCACAGACGACACGACATCTGCGTTCCGGAAGACGCATCACCTACGCTACGAGTGCAATGTCACTGGCAGACAGGGGCGACAGTTGTCACCTTGCAAGCCAGCCTCCATCGACGTTTAGGATCGCGCCGTTAATGTAATCGGATGCAGGCGCTGCCAGGAAGACGGCGGTCTGGCCGATATCCTGGGCCTTGCCCCAACGGCCCGCGGGAATGCGGTCCAGGATGGCCCGCGACCGGTCGGGATCGGCGCGAAGGGCCTCGGTGTTGTTGGTTTCGATATAGCCTGGCGCGATGGCGTTGACGTTCAGCCCCTTGGCGGCCCATTCGTTGGCCATCAGCTTGGTCAGCCCCGCCACGCCATGCTTGCTGGCGGTATAGGAAGGCACACGGATGCCCCCCTGGAAGGACAGCAGGCTGGCAATATTCACGATCTTGCCCATGCCGCGCGGCAGTG
>NZ_QJPK01000041.1 GCF_003259195.1 Paracoccus sediminilitoris | reverse complement strand
TAACCAGGTATCTTTTACCTGAATACATAGGGTTAAAGAAGCAAACCCGGGGAACTGAAACATCTAAGTACCCGGAGGAAAGGAAATCAACAGATACTCCGCTAGTAGTGGCGAGCGAACGCGGATCAGCCGAGCCTTGAGAGTGACGAGAACAGATTGGAAAGTCTGGCCATAGCGGGTGACAGCCCCGTATCGGAAGCTCGATGGGACGCATTAAGTAGGGCGGGACACGTGAAATCCTGTCTGAAGATCGGGGGACCACCCTCGAAGGCTAAGTACTCCTTACTGACCGATAGCGAACCAGTACCGTGAGGGAAAGGTGAAAAGCACCCCGACGAGGGGAGTGAAACAGTTTCTGAAACCGGACGCCTACAAGCAGTCGGAGCCCCCTTGAGGGGTGACGGCGTACCTTTTGTATAATGGGTCAACGACTTGGTCTGTCTAGCAAGCTTAAGCCGTTAGGTGTAGGCGCAGCGAAAGCGAGTCTTAAATGGGCGACAGAGTTAGACGGATCAGACCCGAAACCGAGTGATCTAGGCATGAGCAGGATGAAGGTACGGTAACACGTACTGGAGGTCCGAACCCACACCTGTTGAAAAAGGTCGGGATGACTTGTGCCTAGGGGTGAAAGGCCAATCAAACTCGGAGATAGCTGGTTCTCCGCGAAAGCTATTTAGGTAGCGCCTCGGATGTATTCCTTGGGGGGTAGAGCACTGCATGGATGATGGGGGCCCACAGCCTTACTGAGTCTAAGCAAACTCCGAATACCCAAGAGAACTGTCCGGGAGACACACGGCGGGTGCTAACGTCCGTCGTGGAGAGGGAAACAACCCTGACCAACAGCTAAGGCCCCCAATTCGTGGCTAAGTGGGAAAGCATGTGAGACTTCCAAAACAACCAGGAGGTTGGCTTAGAAGCAGCCATCCTTTAAAGATAGCGTAACAGCTCACTGGTCTAATCAAGAGGTCTTGCGGCGAAGATGTAACGGGGCTCAAGCCACGAGCCGAAGCTTTGGATGCACACTTGTTGTGCGTGGTAGCGGAGCGTTCTGTGATATAGAACGCTGCCTCTTTTGCGTCCTCGGATGCAACGGAGGCAATGTTCTGACTGTGAAGCCGGGCCGTGAGGCAACCGGTGGAGTGATCAGAAGTGAGAATGTTGACATGAGTAGCGACAAACAGGGTGAGAGACCCTGTCGCCGAAAGTCCAAGGGTTCCTGCTTAAAGCTAATCTGAGCAGGGTAAGCCGGCCCCTAAGGCGAGGCCGAAAGGCGTAGTCGATGGGAACCAGGTTAATATTCCTGGGCCAGGAGATGGTGACGGATCCCGAGGGTAGTTCGATCTTAACGGATTGATCGGGCTGCTTAGGGGTCCCTGGAAATAGCCCTCCACAAGACCGTACCCTAAACCGACACAGGTGGACTGGTAGAGAATACCAAGGCGCTTGAGAGAACCACATTTAAGGAACTCGGCAAAATACCTCCGTAAGTTCGCGAGAAGGAGGCCCGGTTTTTACGCAAGTAGAGGCCGGGGGCACAAACCAGGGGGTGGCGACTGTTTACTAAAAACACAGGGCTCTGCGAAGTCGTAAGACGACGTATAGGGTCTGACGCCTGCCCGGTGCCGGAAGGTTAAAAGGAGATGTGCAAGCATTGAATTGAAGCCCCGGTAAACGGCGGCCGTAACTATAACGGTCCTAAGGTAGCGAAATTCCTTGTCGGGTAAGTTCCGACCTGCACGAATGGCGTAACGACTTCCCCGCTGTCTCAAATGTGGACTCAGCGAAATTGAATTGTCTGTGAAGATGCAGACTTCCCGCGGTTAGACGGAAAGACCCCATGCACCTTTACTACAACTTCGCACTGGCATCAGGATTGCGATGTGCAGGATAGGCGGTAGGCTTTGAAGCGGGGACGCTAGTCCTCGTGGAGCCATCCTTGAGATACCGCCCTTCGCACTCTTGATGTCTAACCGCGGCCCGTTATCCGGGTCCGGGACCCTGCGTGGTGGGTAGTTTGACTGGGGCGGTCGCCTCCCAAACAGTAACGGAGGCGCGCGAAGGTTGGCTCAGACCGGTCGGAAATCGGTCGTTGAGTGCAATGGCAGAAGCCAGCCTGACTGCAAGACTGACAAGTCGAGCAGAGACGAAAGTCGGCCATAGTGATCCGGTGGTCCCGAGTGGAAGGGCCATCGCTCAACGGATAAAAGGTACGCTGGGGATAACAGGCTGATGATGCCCAAGAGTCCATATCGACGGCATCGTTTGGCACCTCGATGTCGGCTCATCTCATCCTGGGGCTGGAGCAGGTCCCAAGGGTACGGCTGTTCGCCGTTTAAAGAGGTACGTGAGCTGGGTTTAGAACGTCGTGAGACAGTTCGGTCCCTATCTGCCGTGGGTGTTGGAGACTTGAGAGGAGTTGCCCCTAGTACGAGAGGACCGGGGTGAACGTTCCACTGGTGGACCAGTTGTCGTGCCAACGGCAGTGCTGGGTAGCTATGAACGGACAGGATAAACGCTGAAGGCATCTAAGCGTGAAGCCCCCCTCAAAACAAGGTCTCCCTTGAGAGCCGTGGAAGACCACCACGTCGATAGGCCGGAGATGTAAGTGCAGCAATGCATTCAGTTGACCGGTACTAATGGCTCGATAGGCTTGATTTGATCCGGAAGAAGACAGACTTCTCGTCTTCATCCAAATGCATCCTTGGACAACATGGGCAACAGCCCACGCTGAGCGTCTCTTTCCTGGTCTGGTGGCCCTAGCGCGAGCAAAACACCCGATCCCATCCCGAACTCGGCCGTTAAGTGCCGCTGCGCCGATGGTACTGCGTCTCAAGACGTGGGAGAGTAGGTCACCGCCAGACCTGGAAAGAGACGCAAATCTCTCTGAAACGACGTTCCCAAAACCGATCAGGACAAAATTGGCGCGGGGTAGAGCAGCCCGGTAGCTCGTCAGGCTCATAACCTGAAGGTCGCAGGTTCAAATCCTGCCCCCGCAACCAGATCCAATAACGATATCACCAGCTTATCAGCCTCCCGCACGGGAGGCTTTCTGCGTTCCGA
>NZ_QJPK01000040.1 GCF_003259195.1 Paracoccus sediminilitoris | reverse complement strand
GACATGGACGGTTACCACCTCGATCAGCCCACGGATGATCTCCAGAGCCGACATCCGGATCTCCGGGTTGGTCAGGGCATCCGCCAGCTCGGTGACCTTGCGCGGGTAAAGCTCCGACAGGTTCGGGTGGAGGCGGACAAGAGACGGGGCAGGGGCGGATAAAGCCGCCAAAAGATGCAGGGTCGCGACGGCATGTTGATCAGCATTCCGGTGCATCCGGATTTGGCGGCGGTGCTGGCCGACCTTGCGAAGAATAGGCCATATCTGGCAACGGCTTATGGCAAAGGCCGGTCGCCGAACGGGCTTGGCAATCTTATGCGTGAGTGGTGTAATGCGGCAGACTTGCCGGAATGCACGGCTCACGGTCTGCGGAAGGCGTGTGCCAGACGACTGGCAGAGGCTGGGGCAACGGCGCATGAAATTATGTCCGTGACTGGGCATAAAACTTTGGCCGAGGTGCAGCACTACACCAAGGCCGCCCTTCGGGAAGGTTTGGCAGATTCGGCGGTTGCGAAGCTGCTTGCAAGGCCGAACAGGGAACAAACGGCGGTGAACCTTCCTGCAAGGTTCACCGGAATAACGACTAAATGACTGGAAGGAAAAGGGAAAATGATGGGGTTTGGTAGGCCCGGAGGGACTCGAACCCCCAACCAAGGCGTTATGAGCGCCCTGCTCTAACCAATTGAGCTACAGGCCCCTGCAGCAGGTTTCTGCGTAATGCGGCCATGCGGGACGGTCAAGCGCTTGGGCGTTGCTTGATGGGCGCAGTTCCGTTATCGGGAAGCCGACATCAGCCGGGGGCCGCCATGACACAGAACGGGATCAGCTATCGCGATGCAGGCGTCGATATCGACGCAGGGAACGCTTTGGTCGAACGCATCAAACCGGCTGCGGCCGCCACCAAGCGGCCGGGGGTCATGGACGCCTTGGGTGGTTTCGGTGCGCTGTTCGACCCGCGCGCGGCGGGCTTTGACGATCCTGTCCTGGTCGCGGCGACCGACGGGGTGGGCACCAAGCTGCGCATTGCCATCGACACCGGCCATCTGGACGGCATCGGCCAGGATCTGGTCGCCATGTGCGTGAACGACCTGGTCTGCCAAGGGGCCGAGCCGCTGTTCTTCTTGGACTATTTCGCCACTGGCAAATTGTCTGTGGACGAAGGCGCGCGCGTCATCGAAAGCATCGCGCGCGGCTGCAAGGCCGCCAATTGCGCCCTGATCGGCGGCGAGACCGCAGAAATGCCCGGCATGTATCATGACGGCGATTTCGACCTGGCGGGCTTTGCCGTCGGCGCGATGCAGCGTGGCACGGCCTTGCCCGCGGGCGTCGTGGCGGGCGACGTGCTGCTGGGCCTGCGCTCGGACGGGGTGCATTCCAACGGCTATTCGCTGGTCCGCAAGGTGGCCGAACATGCGGGCCTGGACTGGAACGACGCATCACCCTTTGGCGAAGGCACCCTGGGTCAGGACCTGCTGGTCCCGACGCGGCTCTACGTCACCTCGGCGCTGGCTGCGGTTCGTGCGGGTGGCGTGCATGCGCTGGCCCATATCACCGGCGGTGGCCTGACCGAAAACCTGCCCCGCGTCTTGCCCATGGATCTGGGCGCCGATATCGATCTGACCGCCTGGTCCCTGCCGCCCGTCTTTACTTGGCTGGCCGAAGCAGGCGGCATCGAGCAGGCCGAGATGCTCAAGACCTTCAACAGCGGCATCGGCATGATCCTGGCCGTCGCTGCCGACCGCGCCGACGCCTTGACCGAATTGCTGACCCAAGAAGGCGAAATCGTCCACCGCCTTGGTACCGTCACCGAAGGCGCGGGCATGCGCTACTCGGGCCAGCTTGCATGAAACGCGTCGCCATCCTGATCTCGGGGGGCGGTTCGAACATGCTGCGCCTGGCCCAGGACATGACCGGCGATCATCCGGCGCGGCCGGTTCTGGTCGCGTCGAACGACCCCGATGCGGCCGGGCTGGCCCGCGCCGCCGATCTGGGTATCCCGACCGCCGCCGTCGATCACCGCGACTTTCCGGGTGATCGCGCCGGCTTCGAGTCCGCCCTGCTGGATCCGCTGCTGGCTGCCGATCCCGACATCATCTGTCTTGCAGGCTTCATGCGCATCCTGACCCCCGCGTTCGTCACGCGCTTCCAAGGGCGGATGCTGAACATCCATCCTTCTCTTTTGCCCAAATACCCGGGCCTGCATACCCATGCCCGCGCGATTGACGCCCGCGACACCGAGGCGGGCGCCACCGTCCACTTGGTCACCCCGGTGCTGGACGACGGCCCCCTCTTGGGACAGGCCCGCGTGCCCGTTCTGCCGGACGATACGCCCGAAACCCTGGCCGCCCGGGTGCTGGTGCAGGAACACCGGCTTTACCCCGCCGTACTGCGCAAGTTCGCCACAGGCGATCACAGCCCGGTCCTGTTGCAAGGGTGACCCGCATCGCGCCCCGAAAGGGGCGCATCCCGGCGCCTTGCGACAAATTCATTGATTGTTAACCCTGCCTAGATAGTCTTTTCGCATGGACCTGTTGGGGCAGTCGCAAGAAGGGCATCCGCGTGCAATACGAATGGGCATTCCTTGCCAATTGGCTGATCTTTGCGGGCCTGACCCTGCTTTACATGGACCCCTTTGACATCTTCGGCAGCGATGATGACGACAAGGACGATGACGCGGTCGATCCCAACCCCATTGATGGCATCCGCGTCGTGGGAACGAATGCGGATGAGGAGATCTCCGGGTCCGAAGGTGACGACATCCTGCTGGGCCTTGCCGGCAGTGACACGATCACGGCGGGCGCGGGCGACGATTACGTCGAAGGAAATACCGGTGATGATCGGCTGATGGGCGGGGATGGCGACGATACGCTGGCCGGTGGCGGCGGGATCGATGACATCCTGGGCGGCGCAGGCAATGATGTTCTGGGCGTCGACCGTCTGGATGCGGATGCCGAATGGGATCGCGGCGGGGCCGAAACCTTGTCGGGCGGTGCGGGGGACGACCTTTTGTATTTCTCGGGTGATGACTTGGCGACCGGTGGAGAAGGGTCTGACAGCTTCAACATGGTCATCTCTCCGGATCAGGGGCCGGGCCATGTTACCGATTTCGTTCCGGCCGAAGACAGGCTGACCTTCTATACCGAGTTCGACCCCGAAAACCCGCCCCAGATCACCGTTGCCGCGGATGAAGACGGCCAGACCACCAGCGTCATGATCGGCGACCGCGAAACGCTGGTGCTGGACGGCACATTCAGCCGCGATGAGCTGGAGATCGAACTGAAGGAAACCAGAGATCTGAACTTGGATCATGGCCCCGACCTGCGGTGACAATCG
This sequence comes from Paracoccus sediminilitoris, assembly GCF_003259195.1. Classification (GTDB taxonomy): domain Bacteria; phylum Pseudomonadota; class Alphaproteobacteria; order Rhodobacterales; family Rhodobacteraceae; genus Paracoccus; species Paracoccus sediminilitoris. The sequence continues at coordinate 10,322 of NZ_QJPK01000040.1, read as the reverse complement.
GAATCAGACCCCCAGGAAGCGGTCCTTGACTTGGGGGTTCGACTTCAGGTCGTCCGTCGATCCGTTCCAGACGACCTGCCCCTTTTCGACGACGTAGTGGCGGTCGGCAAAGCGGGCCAGCGCCTCGACATTCTTGTCGATCACCAGAATCGCCTCGCCTTCGGATTTCAGGTGGATCAGGCAGTCCCAGATCTGTTCGCGGATCAGGGGGGCCAGCCCCTCGGTCGCCTCGTCCAGCACGATCAGGTCGGGGTTGGTCATCAAGGCGCGTCCGATGGCCAGCATCTGCTGTTCGCCTCCCGACAGCTGGTTGCCCATATTGCGCGCGCGCTCCTGCAGGCGCGGGAACATCGCATAGATGCGGGCCAGATCCCATTTGCCAGTTCGCGCCGTCGCCTGCAGATTTTCCTGAACGCTCAGATTTGGAAAGATCAGCCGGCCTTCGGGGACCAGCCCCAACCCCAGCCGCGCGATGCGGTGGGGCGCGGCACCCGTCACATCAACCCCGTCGATGCTGACTCGCCCGCCGCGCGGCTTCAACAGGCCAAAGATCGTGCGCACGGTCGTCGTCTTGCCCATGCCGTTGCGCCCCAGCAGGGTCACCACCTGGCCACGTTCGACCGCCAGCGACATGCCGAACAGTACCTTGCTGTCGCCATAGGCGGCCTGCAGATCCTCGACCAGCAACATCAGGATGTCCCTTCCTCTTCGCCCAGATAGGCGGTGCGCACGGCCGGGTCGTCGCGGATGGCATCCGGGGTGCCGCTGGCCACGATCCGGCCATAGACCAGCACCGAAACGCGGTCGGCCAGCTGAAAGACCGCGCCCATGTCATGTTCGATCAGCATCATCGTGACCCGCGACCGCAGGCGCGAGAGCAGCTCGACCAGCATCGCGGCCTCGTCCGGTCCGGTGCCCGCCAGCGGTTCGTCCAGCAGCAGCAGGCGCGGACCCGTGGCCAGCGCCACGGCCAGTTCCAACTGGCGCTTTTCTCCATGAGAGATCAGGCGCGCGGGTCGATGCGCCTTGTCCGCCAGCCCCACCTCGGACAGGCATTCCATCGCCTGGTCGTTCAGCGCGGCCTCGGACCCGGCGGGACGCCAGAAGCGGAAGGACGATCCCGAACGCGCCTGCACCGCGATGGCCACGTTTTCCAGCACGCTCAACTGCGGCAGGATGCGCGTCAGCTGGAAGGATCGCGCCAGCCCGCGTCGCACGCGCCCCGGCATGTCCAGATGGGTGATGTCGGCCCCGTCATAGATGACCTGCCCCGCATCGGTGGCCAGCTGGCCCGACAGCTGGGCGATCAGCGTCGTCTTGCCCGCGCCATTGGGACCGATGATGGCATGAACCTGTCCGGCCTGCACATCCAGCGACACGTCGTCGGTCACCGCCAGCGCGCCATAGGATTTTCGCAGACCCCGGACCTGCAACAGCGCGTCGCTCATTCCGGGCGCCCCTTTCCGGTGATTCGCGCGGCCAGCGTCGCCAGCCCACCCGGCGAAAACAGCACCACCGCCAGCAGCAACAGCCCGAAATACAGTTTCCAATGTTCGGAAAACCGCGCCATCCCCTCCTCCAACCCGATGGTGAACAGCGCGCCGGCGACCGCGCCCGTCAGGCTGCCGATGCCGCCCAGAACGACCATGATGATCAGTTCGCCCGATCGCTGCCAGCTGGCCAGCTGCGGCGAGACATATTCCAGCTGGTTCGCCAGCAGCACCCCCGCCACCGAACAGATCACCGCCGAGATGACATAGGCCGTCAGCTGATAGGGCAGGATGCGAAACCCGATGGCCTGCATGCGCAATCCGTCCTCGCGGGTGCCGATCAGGACACGGCCGAAACGCGATGCGGTCAGGCGCGAAAGGCCCCAGAAGCACAGAACCAGAATGCCCAGCACCAGATAGAACAGTGCCAGATCGTGATCCAGCCAGCCCCGCCCCGCGATGGTGGACCGCGCCGGCAGGCTGGCCCCGTCATCGCCGCCGAAAACCGACAGCGAGATCAGGAAGAAATACAGCATCTGCCCGAAGGCCAGCGTGATCATGATGAAATAGACCCCGCGCGTGCGCAGCGCGATGGTGCCGGTGATGGCCGCAAAGACCGCCGCCGCCAGCGCGGCCGCGGCGAATTGCAGGGCGATCTCGGTGATGCCCATGCTGTTCAGGACCAGCACGGCATAGGCCCCAATCCCCAGAAAGGCGGCGTGGCCGAATGACACCAGCGCCCCGTATCCCAGGATCAGGTCCAGCGACAGCGCCGCGATGGCATAGATCATCATCCGCGTCACGACCGAGGCGAAGAACCCCTGTCCCATGAACTCCAGCACCGGTGGCGTGACTGCCAGCAGCAGGAACAGGATCAGCGCGGCACTATCACGACGCGTCATCAGGCCGCCCTTCCGAACAAACCGTTGGGGCGCCAGCACAGAATTGCCGCCATCAGGATATAGACCAGCATCGGCGCGACGGTGCGGCCTGCCTGGGTGGCGGCGTCCAGTTCCAACACCATCTTCAGCACGATGGGGCCGAAGATGCGCCCGACCGTGTCGATGATGCCCACCAGCAGCGAGGCAACGAAGGCCCCGCGGATGGACCCGACCCCACCAATTACGATGACCACGAAGCCCAAGATCAGGATCTGGTCGCCCATGCCGGGATCGACCGAGAGGATCGGCGACACCATGGCCCCCGCAAACCCGGCCAGCATCGCCCCGAAGGCAAAGACCAGCATGAACAACCGCCTGATATCGACCCCCAAGGCCGAGACCATCGCCCGGTCATGCGCCCCCGCCCGCAGCAGCATGCCGATGCGAGTGCGCCCGATCACGAACCACAGCCCGAAAGCCGTCGCCAGCCCCGCCGCGATGATCGCCAGCCGATAGATGGGGAAACGGATCGGCCCCGCCAGCGGGATCGACCCCGACAGCAGGTCCGGCATCGACACGTTCAGCGGCGCGGCGCCCCAGATGATCTTGACCCCTTCGGACAGGATCATCACCAGTGCAAAGGTCGCCAGCACCTGGTCCAGATGCGGCCGGTCGTAAAGCCTGCGAAAGATCGCGACCTCCAGCACCAGCCCCACCAGCAGCGTCGCGGGCAGCGTCAGCAGCAGCCCCCACCAGAAACTGCCGGTCAGTGCCGCCAGGCTGACCATCAGATAGGCCCCCACCATGTAAAGCACGCCATGCGCCAGGTTGATGAAATCCATGATGCCGAAGACCAGCGTCAGCCCGGCAGCCACCAGAAACAGCAGAATGCCGAACTGCGCCCCGTTCAGGACCTGAAGCAGCAGAAGGTTTCCCATGCGCGTCATGCCCCCTTGGTCGTGATCGCCTGCCAATATGTTTCAAGCATGAAGGATTTTATTGCAACGTTTTTGATGTGCGGTCATCGTGGCTGGATGGACGCCCCGTCGCGCTGCCTGTTCCACCGCCACCGCGCGAACCGCTGCGCCATCCGACGTCACACGGGTTCAACAAGCAGCCGCCAAAAGGCTGCAAGGAGGTAGAATGACACATCTGAAATCCGCGCTGCTGGCGACCAGCATCCTTGCCGGGGCGGCGCCGATGGCGCATGCCGATGACGACGTGGTGCGCGTCGGGCTGGTCTATACGCTCAGCGGGCCGGCGGCGGTCCTGGGCGAACATTCCCGCGACGGCTTTCTGCTGGCCATGGAAAAGCTGGACAACAAGCTGGGCGGCAAGCCGGTCGAGATCATCGTCGTCGATGACGAACAAAAGCCCGACATCGCCGTCAGCCGGGCGCGCGAGCTCGTCGAAAGCAAGGAGGTCGATTTCGTCGTCGGCCCGGTGTTTTCGAACATCGTCAATGCCATCGTCGGGCCGGTCACCGACGGGGGCGCCTTCCTGATTTCCACCAATGCCGGGACGTCGAACCTGGCGGGGGCGGAATGCAACCCGGACCTGTTCGTGACCTCCTATCAGAACGACCAGATGCATGAGGTGTCGGGCAAATACGCCCAGGACCAAGGCTTCCAGAACGTCTTCTTGCTGGCGCCGAACTATCAGGCAGGCAAGGACGCGCTGGCAGGCTTCAAGCATTCCTATACGAACGGCATCGCCGGAGAGATCATGGTGCCCCTTGGCCAGCTGGATTTCTCGGCCGAGCTGGCGCAGATCGCCGCGATGCAGCCCGATGCCATCTATGCCTTCATGCCGGGCGGCATGGGCGTCAACCTCGTCAAGCAGTTCAACCAGGCGGGCATGACCGGGACGCCCTTCCTGTCGGCCTTCACGGTCGATGAAACCACCCTGCCGGCACAGCAGGACGCCGCCCTTGGCCTGTCGGGCGGGTCGAACTGGGCCCCCGACATGGACACGCCCGAAAGCCGCGATTTCGTCGAAAACTTCATCGCGGCCTATGATCGCGTGCCAGCGGTCTATGCGATGCAGGCCTATGACGCCGCCATGCTGATCGACAGCGCAGTCTCGGCGGTCGATGGCAACCTGTCGGATCGCGACGCCCTGCGCGAGGCGCTGAAGGCCGCCGATTTCACCTCTCTGCGCGGAGATTTCGACTTTGGCCCGAACCACTACCCGATCCAGGATTTCTATCTGACGAAGGTCGTCAAGCGCGATGACGGCCTCTATTCGACCTCGATCGATCAACCCATCTTCGAAGATTACGCGGACAACTATGCCGCCGACTGCACGATGTGATGGCCAGCCCCCGGTGCCGAACCGGGGGCCGTTTGCCGGGTGATCGCCAATGCCGCTCAAGGATTTGTAGGGGAAGGTGCCGCCCCTACGAGAACTGGTGCAAGTCATAAGACGCTTGCTGACAGGTTGGCCCTGCCTGGCCCCATGTGGGGGGATCATTGCGCCACGGTCCGCATCCTGAAACGGTCGGGCATGTCTACTTGGAAAGAGGTTCCCATGATTGACGATACGGATCGGCAGCATCTGCAGCGCTGCATCGAACTTGCCGCCCAAGCATTGGAAAGCGGCAACGAACCCTTCGGGTCGGTGCTTGTGTCCCACGAAGGAAAGGTCCTGTTCGAAGACCACAACCGCATCGGCAGCGGCGACCACACCCGGCATCCGGAATTCGCCATCTGCCGCTGGGCCGCCGAAAACCTGACTGCCCAGGATCGGGCCCGGGCGACGGTCTATACCTCGGGTGAGCACTGCCCCATGTGCGCAGCCGCGCATGGCTGGGTCGGTCTTGGTCGGATCGTCTATGCAAGCTCGGCGGCACAGATGACGGAATGGCTTGCCAAGCTGGGCGTGCCTGCGTTCCGAGTGCGCCCGCTAGCGATCACCGATGTCATCGGCGACACACCGGTTCAGGGCCCCTTTGACGAATTCGCGCAGCAGGTCCGCGAACTTCACGTCAAATCCCATTCCCGCTGATCCAGCGCCCACTGGCCCATGGCAGGCTACCCGCCATGGGCCAGCGCTGACGTTCAACATGTCCGAATGTCACAAATCGCCCGATTTCTTTTGCCCGGGGATGCGATCGCCTTCTGCACGACGCAGGCACCCAAAGCCGGACAATCATGCGCATCATACCGTCGACGCCGGTGCTGGTGCAGCCTGGGCCAGCGCCTGATGTCAGCCAAGGCCTCAGCGGGCTCTATTTCATGGCAACGTTGGCAGGGCCAACAGTTGAAAGCAGGCTGATGAAGGTAAAGCCCACACCGTGTCGAGCGCCATGATCGTCTCCAACAGCCCTTCACCTTTCCGGGCGGGTCTGAAAGGCTGCGGGCCAAGCTGCATGGTGGTCCGCGCCGCCCGATCAGGAATTCTGCCCGATGCCACCGTCCTCTGCCCTGCCCGTCATGATCGCCCGCATCTGCATCTGCGTCGTGATCGCGACGGGGCTGATCCAGATCTTCTGGCCGATCGAATGGATGGCCTTTGCGGCGGGCGCAGCCTTGGTGGTGTTCTTTGCCGTGACATGGCGGCAACTGACGGCGGTCAGCATCGTGCCGATGGTGCTCGCCGCGGCGCTGGTCGGGGTTGCCCTGGCGCAAGGGGTCGGGGTGCATGTCTTCGGCCATGCGCTGGAACGAGCGGTATTCCTGTCCTCGCTGCTGGCGCTGTTGGGGCTTTTGCGCACCGCCGCGGCGGCTGCCCCGGAAATCGCGCGTGCCGGTCGCTATCTGACAGCCCAGCCACCGGGGCGGCGCTATCTGGCGCTGAATTTCGGGGGGCATATCTTTGGCACGCTGATCAACTTGGGCGGGCTGGCGATCCTGCTGGACATGGCCATGCGGGCAATGGCGACCGGATCGGGGCATCTGCCGCCCGACCTGCAAGAGGTCAAGTTCCGCCGCATGACGCTGGCCGTGACGCGGGGATTCTCGCTGGTGGCGCTGTGGTCGCCGATGGGGTTCGCGGTCAATTCGCTGCTGATCTCGATGCCGTCGCTGGATTACCTGGATTTCGCGCCCTTGGGGTTTGTGTTGTCGTTCCTGTGCATGGGCTATGGGTGGATGCTGGACAGGGTGACGGCCCCACGCGGCAGGATCGTGGCGCAGCCAGCATCGCCCCCCGACCCCGCCGACGGAGGTGCGGTCTGGCTGCTGCTGCTGCATGTCGCACTGCTGGGGGTGGCTGTCATCGCGCTGAACGCGCTGACGGCGCTGTCCTTCCAGCAATCCTTGCTTCTGGTGGTGCCCAGCTACAGCTTGGGCTGGGCCGCCTGGACCGGCAGCCGCGATACCGGGGGCCGCGATGCCGCGATGGTCACCACGCAAGTCATGGGCGACGCGGTATCACGCTTCCCGCTGGCGGCTTCGGAACTGGCGGTCTTTGCCTCGGCGGGGCTTCTGTCGGTGCTGGTGGTCGAGGTCATGCCGACCGAGGCGATCCGCCTGCTGGCCATCGACCTGCAACTGACCGCCCTGCCGGTGCTGTGGATCTTTGCGGGATCGCTGTTCGGGCTGGGCTGCATCGGCATCAATCCGATCATCACGGCATCGGTGCTGGGAAGCCTTGGCAGCCAGCTGGCAATCCCGGGGCTGTCGGATACCGCCACCGCGGTTCAGCTGATCGGCATCTGGTCGGCGGTAATGTGCTTTTCGCCCTTCATCACCACGGTGGCCTATGCCGCATCGTTGGTGGGGCGCTCGGCCTTCACCGTGGGATTGCGCTGGAACTGGAGCTACAGCATCGGCGTCGCCCTGATCTGGACGGCAGGCACGTCACTGGCGGTGGTGGCGGGGTTTCTCTAGAGGCGGGCAGGATAAGACGAAAAGGGCCAAAACGATAGCGGAAAGGTATTCAGCTGCCAGTGGACTCTTCCTTCATAGGCAACTGGAATCCGCATTTATTTGATGACGAACAGCGGAGCGAGCAAAATTTACGGATGAACAGATCATCGGCATCCCAGACAAGCATGAGGCCTGCAAGAACAGCGCGGGCTCATGCTGCGAACACGGAATGTCGGAACGCGATTTTGCAAAAGTGAAGAGCCAGGTTCGGAGGCATGATGCCATCTTGGGACAAAATGCTGAAGGCAGCCGGAAAAGTGGATGCGGAGCGGTAGACGCTCTTGGCCGAGCAGAACGACGTCGCCTGGCACTACATCGATCCCGGCAAACCGCAGCAGAATGCCTTCATCGAGTCGTTCAACGGGAGCCTGCGTGACGAACTGCTGAACGAGGATCTCTTCGACACCTTGGATGACGCCCGCCGGAAGATTGCCCTCTGGCGCTATGACTACAATGCCGTCAGGCCGCACTCCTCGCTCGGCAACCTGACGCCGCTAGAAGCGCGCCGGACGATTGCGCCACCCGAGGGCTCCGCGCCCGGCGCGCTTGCCCTGAAACCATTCGCCGACTACCAATCTCAAACCGGCAGACTGTCGTTATGACCGAGGGACCAACGGGGGGCAGGTCACGGGTCACTTCGTCTGGACATGGCAAGAACATATGAAGAACGCACCATGCCCAGTCAAGCGTTCGGGTGACTGTCAGATGAGCCGCGCCTCTTCAGCCCGGTTCGAGATGATCAGCTCCCTGGCCTGCGTGCCCGCACCGGCGCTGATGGTGTAGGTCAGGGACACCTCTTCGAAGCGGAAGGCAGCGAAGGTCTCTCGGATCTCGGGCGTGTCGTTGATTGACAGGATGAAGCCGCCTTTGATCTGCGCCAGCTGGTCGGCCATCTTCGCGAACTGGCCGCGATCGAACATGCCCTTGCCGTAATCGGCCTCGCCGCCGAAATAGGGAGGGTCGAGATAGAACAGCGCCCGGTCGCTGTCATAGCGGTCGATCAGGTCGGCCCAGTCCAGGCTTTCCAGCACCACGCCGTCCAAGCGCTCGCGCGCCTCCTCGAGGATGATCTCCAGACGCGCCAAGGAAAAGCGCGGGCCGTTTGTGGCGGCGACGCCGAAGACGCCGCCAACCTGACCGCCGAAGGCCAGACGCTGCAGATAGAGGAACCGGGCGGCCCGCTCCAGGTCGGTCAGGGTGGCAGGATCCGTGGCGCGCAGGCGCTCGAACTCGCGCCGGCTGGCCAGTTGGAAGCGCATCACTTCCATCAGCTGCGGATAGTGGCGCTGCAGGATCCGGAACAGGTTGATGATCTCGCCATTCAGGTCATTGGCCACCTCGAGGGTCGGGCGGAACCGGCGGCGCAGAAACACGCCCCCCATTCCCACGAAGGGTTCGATGTAGGTGCGGTGCGGGATCGCCTCGATCCGCTGGATGATGCGGCCGTGCAGGCGCTTCTTGCCCCCCAGCCAGGGTGCGACAGGTGCGGCGGGTTTGACTTGTTTCACAGTGTGATTCTCGCTTAGGCGGCACCTGCCCCGCGCGGGGTGCAGGCGACCATAAGCTTCGTGCTGGTCGGTGCGGTTGGCCCTCGAAAAGCAGCCGCACGGATCGGACCGCAAGGTCCGGTCCCCTGCCGCGACGCGGAGGGGCAAGCAAAGGGCCGGGATGGCGGAGCGTATCGCCCGCCATCCCTGTCTGGGTTTTCGGGATCTGTGTCTGCCTCAGCGCGCGGCGTTGGCCGTGGCCTGCGCCAGCGCTGCGCTCAGCTTGTCAGGCGCGACGCTGCTCAGCTGCTTGATCAGCTCGGCGCGGGCCATGTCCTGCAGGTGCTGCCGGGCGTCCTGCGTCCGATCAAGACCGAAGCGTTTCAGCGCATCGCCGGCGCCTTCATCGACATAGGGCAGCATGGCGCGGGCGGCGGCGCTCAGCCGCTGGCCGATCGGCAGGTCGGCCGCCTGGTCCAGCAGCCATTCAAGCCCAAGCCGCGCGGCACGCTCCATGGCGGTCTGGATGGTGTCGCGGGCCTTGGCGTCCAGTGCCGCGCCGGTCACCTTGGTCACCGCGGCAGCGATGACCCCGGCCACGGCCGAGGCGAAGAGCGCGGCCAGCCAGGCGATGCCCTGGTCGACCAGCTGGGGAATGCCCTCGGCGGCCAAAGCTGCGACGGGGGCGGTCATCAGGGCGGCGGCCAGCGCCGCCAGCGTGGGGGTGATGCGTGTCATCAGGATCTCCATGGGATCAGTGGGTTTGCAATTCGCGGGACACCAGGTCGCGCAGGCGGTCGCCCACGGCGATCGGATCAGCGGGGCCCGCCATGCCCGGCAGCCAGGTGATGTCCCATTTCTGGCGCTGCGCGATGCCGAGGGCGGGCTGGATCTCGGCATGCGACAGGGTCGACCAGCGCGAGACGGGGATGTCGTAGTCCCGGCAGAGCCGCGCGGTGACGCGGGCCAGCTGGCAGACCTGCCAGGGGTGATCGGCGCGCGGCCGGGTTCGAAGGGGCGTTCCCGCGCCCCGGCCATGGCTCAGAGCGAGACCCCGATCGCACCACCATTGGCGTTCAGAGTGTGGGAGCGACCGGCGGTCGGATCGACAGGCCAACGTGGCGCTTCCTCCCCGGGGATCAGGCAATGGTAGGCGCGCAGATCGGTGGCGTTCGGCTGATGGTTGCCCGCCGTCCAGTGCCAGTGGATGCGGGTGATGCCGGTCGGGTGCGCGAAGGGCCTGCCATTGGCCGCCTGCGCGGCGCAGGCTGCGGCATAGGCTGCCCGGGTGCGCGGGCCGTCGATGCCATCGATGGGACCGGGCCAGAAGCCCAAGGCGGCGCAGCGCGCCTGCCGCGCGCGGATCTGGTAACTCATGAGGACCTCCGGACATGAAAAAGCCCCGCACGATGGCGGGGCCGGGGGAAAGAACTGGCGCTGGATGCGAATGCTTCGGTGGGCCGTTTTAAAAGCGTGGCGGCGTCGAGCCCTGTTGCGTTAAAGTCGATTTGACAGATGCAATCGATCTAGGCTCCAGCCTCATTGATTTTCAGAGCCAGAAGAGGATTGTTGCTGCGAGAGCTATTGCGGAGA
>NZ_QJPK01000004.1 GCF_003259195.1 Paracoccus sediminilitoris | reverse complement strand
GTTTCAGGCGCTCAATCTGCGCCTCGGCCAGCCAGTAAAGATTGCTCATAGAGCAGGTCTCCTTGCGAAGCCTGAATCACCGCAACGGACTGAAATCAATGGGTCTGGAGCCTAGACGATCAACTGCACGGGGCGCGTGCTATTCAGGATGACACGCGCCCCGCGACCAGGATGCCGACATGATCGGGACCTACTCGGCGGCCTCGAGATGTAGCGCATCGGAGATGGTTACGCTGAGCAGCCCGTCCGATCTCAGCTGGACCGCCCATTTTCGCCAGACCCTTTCGTTGTATTCGATCCCCCCCGACGGAAGGACATTCAACGAACGGGTATTGAAGCTTACTTGCTTCTTATCCTGCATAACCTGGTCACCACTTACAATTTAGGACGCTTTACATATGGCCTTACGGATACATCAACATATCTTTACAGATATATCATGCCGGAAGACAGATTGCGTTGCGACTGCGATGAGCGACAAGATCAAGGCCCTCACACCCTGATCAGGTGCCCAACACTGCCACAATAGGCCAAACGCGGGTCATGGACATCATGGCTTTTGGGATAGTTTTTTCTACTTTGCAGCAGAGCGCCAAGGTGCCAAGGGCGACCCTGCGGCGGAACAGGTGGCGAACCATGCGTCGTCTGCAGCCAGACGATCGACAATTCGAGGAATTAGATGGTGAGCCCAACAGGAGTCTGCGCTTTGTTGCAAATCAAGGGGTTACTCTGGCGGACCCCCACAACATTTCCTTTGATTTTATTGACGAAATTCAGGGTCTGACGAACCATCCGGACGCCCCCGGAGCCCCAAACAAAATTGCCGGGGTAGCTGGCACTCCACCCGACAACAAAGAATGTCTTTCGACATCAACAGCCTACGCCCCCTCCGCCACTGGCGCAAGCCTCACGGAGGACCGGCCATGAGCTACGTCGTAGAGGCCCATTGCCATGAGTACCGTTTCGGCAGTGCCGTCCGCAAGCAGATCACCATGTTCCTGGCCAACAATGCCAGCGATGACGGCTCGGGCATCTGGTGCTCCAAGGGGTTCGTTCGGCGCCACACGGAGCTGAGCGAGACCAGCTTCAAGCGGACCATCTCGAACAGAGGTGGTCTGGAGTTTTCGACCAGTTTGCCGCCTCGCTAAGCTTTGGCATGGGTTTCATGTCAGGCGGCGGCTCTCAGGTTCGGGTTGGCAGTATCATAGGTTTCAGTGGGCGTCAGCAACCCGTGCGATGAGTGTGAACGTTTTTCGTCATAGTAACTGATCCAGGCGCCGATCCCCCTGCGGGCCTCGGAACCGGCCTCAAAGGCGTTCAGGTAGACGCATTCGTATTTGAGGGAACGCAACAGCCTTTCGATCATGCGGTTGTCGATCCAGCGGCCACGCCCATCCATGGAAATCTTCACTTTTGCATCCAGCAGCACCTCGGTGAACTCGGTGCTGGTGAATTGAGAACCTTGATCGGAGTTACAGATTTCGGGCGGCCCGTATTTGGCCAGTGCTTCCTTCAAGGCCTCGACACAGAAACCTGCGTCCATGGAGTTCGACAGCCGCCAGCTCAGCACCCTGCGACTGTGCCAGTCCATGATGGCGACCAGATCGAGGAACCCCCGGCGCATGGGGATATAACTGATGTCGGTGTACCAGACCTGATTGGGGCGGGTGATGGACAGGCCCCTAAGAAGGCAAGGGTAAATCCTGTGCTCTGGATGCTTCTTGCTGGTCTTCGGCTCCTGATAGATTGGCACAGGCCGCATGAGCTTCATCAACCGACGGACCCGATGACGTCCGCATCGATGTCCCTCTCGTTGCATATGGCGGGCCATTTGCCGCGAGCCATACCACGGCGTCTCGAGGAACTGCCGGTCGATGACCTCCATGAACTTCAGGTTCTCGGCGCTTTCACCGCGCGGCTGGTAATAAAGACCAGAGCGCGCCAGTGACAGCAGGCTGCATTGCCGCCGGACGCTGAGATCGGGGTGATCCTGATTCACCGCTTTTTGCCTCCAGTGCCGAGAATGAGACTGCGGACAAAAAATCGCGTTCCACAACCAACTGGCCGATCTTGGCATGCAGCTTTTCGACCTCATCCGCAGAAATCTGCGGTGCGGCGGGCGCACCACTGCCAAAGGCCGAGCCCATGTTCTCGATTGCTGTTCTCTTCCAGCCCGTGATCATGGTGGGGTGGATGTCATACTTCTTTGCCAGTTCAGCTGTCGTCAGCTCCTCGCGAATGGCTTTTAAGAGCCACCTTCGCCTTGAACTCCGCCGAATAGCGCTTCCGTTTCGTTATGCAGATCAGTCCTTCGTCAATCGCCAGGGCTTAGCGACCGGTCCGAATTCCTGCGGCCACCTTTGGGAAAGGAAAACTGATGTTCAGTGGTGAGCCCAACAGGATTCGAACCTGTGACCCACTGATTAAAAGTCAGTTGCTCTACCAACTGAGCTATGGGCCCACACAAAAGTCTCATAAGGGCACCGGCCCGGAGGGTCAAGGCATCTCTTTGAAACTATAGGAATTTCAGTGGTGAGCCCAACAGGATTCGAACCTGTGACCCACTGATTAAAAGTCAGTTGCTCTACCAACTGAGCTATGGGCCCAACACGAGGCGGTTACTAGGAGGGGTGGCTGGTGGCGTCAAGCGGAAAAAACTGGATGCTGGCAAATTCATTTCACGGGGACTATATCGCGCGGCATGACGCATGCATCCCCGACCGGAATGCCCTTCCTGAAAATGCACGGGCTGGGCAACGACTTCACAGTGATCGACTTGCGCGGCGGGATGGCACGTCCCGACGCGGGTCTGGTCGCGCGCATCGCCGACCGCCATCGCGGCGTCGGCTTCGACCAGCTGGCAGCCATCGAGGACTGCGATGATGCCGATGCGCGCCTTGTGTTCTGGAATGCCGACGGTTCGCTCAGCGCGGCTTGCGGCAACGCGACGCGCTGCATTGCGCGGCTGCTGATGGACGAAACGGGCAAGACCGCGCTGACCCTGCGCACCGATCACGGGATGCTGCTGGCCGAGGATGCGGGTGGCGGCATGACGCGGGTGAACATGGGCCCGCCGGTGCTGGACTGGCAGGCGATCCCCTTGGCGCGGGACGTGGACATCGACCACCTGCCGATCGACGGCGACCCGGTGGCGACGGGGATGGGCAATCCGCACATCACCTTCTTCGTGAATAACGCGCAGGCGGTCGATCTGGACCGCTTCGGCCCCGACCATGAACATCATCCGCTTTACCCGCAGCGCACCAATGTCGAGATCGTGCAGATCCTGTCCGACAGTGAAATCCTGCTGCGCATCTGGGAACGTGGCACCGGCCCGACGCTGGCATCGGGCTCCTGTTCCTGTGCGGCGGTCGTCGCGGCCGCGCGGCGCGGGCTGACCGGGCGGCGCGTGACCGTCAACGTGCCGGGCGGGCAGCTGCTGATCGACTGGCGCGATGACGGCGTCTGGATGGAGGGACCGACGGCATTGGTCTTCCGCGGCACCCTGACGCCCGAGTGGCTGTCATGAGCGCGCCTGTCTTCTCCACCCTCGGCTGCCGCCTGAACGCCTATGAGACCGAGGCGATGCGCGAGATGGCCGATGCCGCCGGTCTGTCCGGCGCCGTCGTCGTCAACACCTGCGCCGTCACCGCCGAGGCCGTCCGCAAGGCCCGCCAGGAAATCCGCCGCCTGTCGCGCGAAAACCCCGGCGTGCCGGTCATCGTCACCGGCTGCGCAGCCCAGACCGAGCCCGAGACCTTCGCCTCGATGCCCGAGGTGAGCCGCGTCATCGGCAACCATGAAAAGATGCAGCCCCAGACCTGGGCAGATCTGCGCGCCCCCGACCTGATCGGCGAGACCGAAAAGGTGCTGGTCGACGACATCATGTCCGTGCAGGAAACCGCAGGCCACCTGATCGACGGTTTCGGGCGCCATCGCGCCTATGTGCAGGTCCAGAACGGCTGCGACCACCGCTGCACCTTCTGCATCATCCCCTTCGGGCGCGGCAATTCGCGGTCCGTCCCGGCGGGCGTCGTGGTCGAACAGATCAAGCGCCTTGTCGGTCGCGGCTTCAACGAGGTCGTGCTGACCGGCGTCGATCTGACCAGCTGGGGCGGTGATCTGCCCGGCACGCCGCGCTTGGGCGATCTGGTCATGCGCATCCTGCGCCTTGTTCCCGATTTGCCGCGCCTGCGCATCAGCAGCATCGATTCGATCGAGGCGGATGAGAACCTGATGCTGGCCATCGCGACGGAACCGCGCCTGATGCCGCATCTGCATCTGTCGCTGCAGGCGGGTGACGACATGGTGCTGAAACGCATGAAGCGCCGCCACCTGCGCGACGACGCCATCGCGTTTTGCGAAGAGGCCCGCCGCCTGCGCCCCGATATGGTCTTCGGCGCCGATATCATCGCCGGTTTCCCCACCGAGACCGACGAGATGTTTGCCAACTCCGTCAAGCTGGTCAGCGACTGCGACCTGACCTTCCTGCATGTCTTCCCCTATTCCGCGCGTCAGGGCACGCCTGCTGCTCGGATGCCCGCCGTCAAGGGCCCGGTAATCCGCGACCGCGCCGCGCAACTGCGTGCGGCGGGCGATGCGGCCCTGCGCCGCCACCTGGACGCCCAGATCGGCAAGACCCACCGCGTGCTGACCGAAGGCCCTCGTCTTGGCCGGACCGAGCAGTTTACCGAAGTGTCCTTCGATGCCGATCAGCCCGAAGGCACGCTGATGGATCTGACCATCAAGGGGCATGACGGCCAGCACCTGACCATCTGAAGCCTGCTTGCGATGCGACCGCGCTGCCCCTAGCCTTCGGGCAAAGGGCGCAGGGGGAACAGCATGGCTCGCACCATTCTTTACACGCACGCATCGGGGGCGGGGCACCAGACACCGGACGGGCATGCCGAACAGATGGCCCGCCATCAGGCAGTGTTGGACGCACTGGCGGATCTGGACCTAGACCGCAGGCAGGCGCCGCTGGGTGCAGATGCCGACGTCCTGCGCTGCCATCCGGCCAGCTATCTGCAGGAACTGCGCGAACGCACCCCCCGGCACGGCACGGTCATGCTGGACGCCGATACCTTTTTGTCGCCGGGCGGGTTGACGGCGGCGCTGCATGCGGTGGGCGGGGCCTGCGCGGCGGTCGATGCGGTGCTGCAGGATGGCGGGAATGCCTTTGTCGCCATGCGTCCGCCCGGTCATCACGCCGAAACCGAAACCGCGATGGGCTTCTGCCTTCTGGGAACGGCGGCCATCGCGGCGCGGCGCGCGCTGGACCATCACGGGCTGGATCGCGTGGCGGTGCTGGATTTCGACGTCCATCACGGCAATGGCACACAGGACCTGCTGTGGAGCGAGGCGCGCGCCTTCTTCGCCTCCAGCCACCAGATGCCGCTCTATCCGGGGACGGGGGCCGCGTCGGAAACGGGCGCGCATGGGCAGATGGTGAACGCACCCCTGCCGCCCGAATCGGACGGGGCGCTGGCCCGTGCGGTCTGGGACGACATCCTGTCGCAGGCCCGCGCCCATGATCCGCAGCTGGTGATCATCTCGGCAGGGTTCGATGCCCATGCCGCCGACCCGCTGGCGCAGCTGAACTGGGACGAGGATGATTTTGCCGCCATCACCCGCGCCATCTGCGACATGGCGGCGGCCTGCGGGGCCCCGGTGGTATCCTGCTTGGAAGGTGGCTATGATCTGGACGCTCTGGGACGCGCGGCGCGTGCCCATGTGCAAGTGCTGATGGAGACCGCAGAATGAGCGATATCAAGACCCTGTCCTTCGAGGAGGCGATGCGGGAACTGGAAGCGACCGTCGGCAAGCTGGAAACCGGCGAGGCCACGCTGGAGGAATCGATCGCGCTTTACGAAAGGGGCGCCGCCCTGCGCGCGCATTGCGAAACCCGCCTGCGCGAGGCCGAGGAGCGGGTCGAAAAGATCACCTTGGCCGCCAATGGCCAGCCGACGGGGACCACGCCTGCCGAGGGGCTGTGATGTTGGCCGACCCCATGCAGGCGCGGCTTGCGCAGGTTCAGGACATGGTCCAGGCCGAACTGGCCCGCGCGATAGGGGCGCTGCCGGGGGGCGATCTGCGCGACGCGATGGCCTATGCGGTGCGGGGCGGCAAGGGGCTACGCGGGTTTCTGGTGATGGAATCGGCGCGCCTGCATGGCGTTTCCGACGATGCCGCCCTGCCTGCCGCGGCGGCGGTCGAAGCCCTGCACGCTTATAGCCTGGTCCATGACGACCTGCCCGCGATGGATGACGACGACCTGCGTCGCGGCCAACCGACCGTGCATGTGAAATGGTCCGAGGCCACCGCGATTCTGGCGGGCGACGCGCTGCAGACGCTGGCCTTCGACCTGCTGACCGACGACCGCATCGGGGCCGCGCCCTCCCGGCTGCGGCTGGTCGCGGCCTTGGCGCAGGCTGCGGGTGCGCAGGGCATGGTCTGGGGTCAGGCGCTGGATATCGCCGCCGAAACCGCCGGAACGCCCCTGGACCTGGCGGCCATCACGCGGCTGCAGGGCGGCAAGACCGGGGCCCTGATTCGCTTTGCCGCCACCGCCGGTCCCCTGATCGCGGGCGATGACCCGACCGCGCTGGACCGCTATGCCGATGCACTGGGACTGGCCTTCCAGATCGCCGACGACATCTTGGACGTGACCGGCTCCGAAGCCGTGACGGGCAAGCGCGTCGGCAAGGATGCCGATGCCGGCAAGGCCACTTTCGTGTCGCTTCTGGGACTGGACGGAGCCGAGGCCGAGGCGCGACGACTTGTCGCCGCAGGCGCCGATGCGCTGACCGGCTATGGTGAGGCTGCGGGAAACTTGCGCCTGCTGGCGCGTTTCGTTATCGAGCGCGACACCTGAACGCCGCCCGCCCCGGAGGAGGGCCAGCCATGACAGACCACCCCAAGACTCCGCTGCTGGACAGGATCACGCTTCCGTCCGACCTGAAATCATTCGACGATCACGACTTGCGGCAGGTCGCCGACGAGCTGCGGTCGGAAACGATCAGCGCGGTCAGCGTGACGGGCGGCCACCTGGGCGCCGGACTGGGCGTCGTGGAACTGACCGTGGCGCTGCACGCGGTCTTTGACACGCCGCGCGACAAGATCATCTGGGACGTGGGGCATCAGTGCTATCCGCACAAGATCCTGACCGGACGCCGTGACCGCATCCGCACTTTGCGCACCGGCGGCGGTCTGGCCGGTTTCACCAAGCGCGCCGAGAGCGAATACGATCCCTTCGGGGCGGGGCATTCCTCGACCTCGATTTCGGCCGCATTGGGTTTTGCCACGGCGCGGGATCTGGGCGGCGATCCGGGCGATGCCATCGCCGTCATCGGCGACGGCGCCATGAGCGCGGGCATGGCCTATGAGGCGCTGAACAATGCAGGTCACGAAGGCCGCCGCCTGTTCGTCATCCTGAATGACAACGAAATGTCGATTGCCCCGCCGGTGGGGGCGATGTCGTCCTATCTGACGCGGCTTTACGCGGGTGGTCCCTTCCAGGAGTTGAAGGCCGCCGCCAAGGGCGCGGTCGGTTTCCTGCCCGACGCCTTCCAGGAAGGCGCCCGCCGCGCCAAGGAAATGCTGAAGGGCATGACCGTCGGCGGCACCCTGTTCGAGGAGCTGGGCTTTTCCTATATCGGCCCCGTCGACGGGCATGACATGGAGCAGCTTCTGCCGCTGTTGCGGACGCTGAAGGCGCGGGCGACCGGTCCGGTCCTGATCCACGTCGTGACCAAGAAGGGCAAGGGCTATGCCCCCGCCGAGGATGCGGCCGACCGCGGCCACGCCCGCGGCCGCTTCGACGTGGTGACGGGCGAACAGGCCAAGGCGAAATCGAACGCCCCCAGCTATACCGCCGTCTTCGCCAAGGCGCTGATCGACGAGGCAGGGCGCGACGACCGCATCCTGGGCGTTACCGCCGCCATGCCCGATGGCACCGGGTTGAAGCAGTTCGCCGAACGCTTCCCGCGCCGCTGTTTCGACGTGGGCATCGCCGAACAGCATGCCGTGACCTTCTGTGCGGGTCTGGCGGCGGGCGGCATGAAGCCCTTCTGCGCGATCTATTCGACCTTCCTGCAGCGCGGCTACGACCAGATCGTGCATGACGTCGCGGTTCAGAACCTGCCCGTGCGTTTCGCCATCGATCGGGCCGGGCTGGTCGGACAGGACGGCCCGACCCATGCGGGCGCCTATGACATTGCGTTCCTGGCCAATCTTCCGGGCTTCACCGTCATGGCCGCCGCGGATGAGGCCGAGCTGGTCCACATGGTCGCCACCGCAGCCGCCCATGACAGCGGCCCCATCGCCTTCCGCTTTCCGCGCGGCGAGGGAACAGGCGTGGAAATGCCCGAGCGTGGCCAGATCCTGCCCATCGGCAAGGGACGCATGATCACCGAAGGCAAGACCGTGGCCCTCCTGTCCTTCGGCACCCGTCTGTCCGAGGTGATGGACGCCTGCGAGGCGCTGTCGGCACGCGGCATCACGCCGACCGTGGCGGACGCGCGTTTTGCCAAGCCGCTGGACCGCGACCTGATCCTGAGGCTTGCCCGCGATCATGATGCGCTGATCACCATCGAGGAAGGCGCCGTCGGCGGTTTCGGCAGCCATGTCGCGCAGCTTCTGGCCGAGGAAGGCGTCTTCGACACCGGGTTGAAGTTCCGTTCCATGGTGCTGCCGGACGAATTCGTTGATCACGATGCGCCGCGCGCGATGTACGACACCAGCGCGCTGAACGCCGAACATATCGAGGCGAAGGTCCTGTCGGTCCTGGGCATCGGCGATCTGGACGCGCGCCGGGCCCGCGGGGATCAGCTGTAGCTGCGCACCAGCGCCCCCGCGATCATCGTCCAGCCGTCGACGACGACAAAGAAGGCCAGCTTGAAAGGCAGCGACACCACCACCGGTGGCACCATCATCATGCCCATCGACATCAAAACGGCCGATACGACCAAGTCGATGATCAGGAAGGGCAGGGCGATCAGGAAGCCAATCTCGAAGGCGCGCTGTATTTCCGACAGCATGAAGGACGGGATCAGCACCGACAGGCGGTCGGCGGCCCCGCCTGCGCCGGGGGCGATCTCGGCCATGGCCGCCAAGGTGTCGGGGTCGGTGCGGGCGGACATGAAGCCCTGAAAGGGAATGATGCCGCGCTGGAAGGCCTCGGCAATCTCGATCCGGCCCTGCTGCAGGGGCAGCCCGGCGGTCTGCCATGCCTCGCGCAGGACGGGGTCCATGATGAACCAGGTCAGAAAGATCGACAGGCTGACGATCAGCATGTTCGGCGGCGACTGCTGCAGGCCGATGGCTTGGCGCAGGATCGACAGCACCGTCACGATGAAGGGAAACGCCGTCACCATGATGGCGATGCCCGGCGCCAGCGACAGGCCCGTCAGGGCCAGCACCAGCAGCACAGCGTTGTCGCCCAGACCCGCGCCAAGCGCGTCGCCCAGATCCTGCGCCGCTGCCGCGTGGGGTAACAGCGCCAATACAATCGCCAGCCGGATCACGCCGCCCCCGTCGCGCCCAGAACCCGCACGCAAAGCCGGTCCTCGGCGCTGCCGTCGCTGGTCAGTTCGCCGCGGGCGATGACCTTGTCGCCCACGCAGATCTCGACCCCGTCCTCAATGGCCTGATCCAGGACCAAGACGTCGTCGGTGCGTAGCGCCGACAGTTGCGCGACGGTCTGGCGGGTGCGGCCAAGGCGGATGGTCACCTCGACCTGGATGTTGTCGGTGTCGATCAGATGCATCAATGCGTCCATGTCGTGTCGTCCTCTGTGATCTCGGAAATCAGGGCGCGGATATCGCGGGTGATGGTGTCGGGGTCCAAGGTGATCCGGCCCCCCTGCAGGGTGACGGTGATGGTGTCGGTCGCGGCGGGGCCGATGGCGATGGAGTGCAGGCCGGTCTGATGCAGGCAGCGGTCGACCATGGCCCGCATCCGGTCGCTGCAGGCGATCTGGGCGACCAGCGGCGTGGCCTCTTGCGCCAAGCGCGCCAGCTCGCGCGTCAACGCCTGTTCCATCCGGCCAGCGCTGGCCGATGGCGCGACAAGGTCCAAAACCTGCGTCAGGATCGGAGCCAGCGCCTGCACGGCCTCGGACCTGATCCGGGCACGGCGGGTTTCGTCATCGGCCATGGTCCGGGCCAGTTGCACCAAGGCGGCATCCAGCGCCCGCAGCTGATCGTCCTGAGCCTTCAGCGTCGCCTCTTCGGCGCCTTCGGCAAAGGCGCGGTCCAGGTCGGCCTGGGTGAAGATCATCGGCGCAGCCTGTTCGACGGCGGCATTGGAAAAGGATTCCAGTTTGAACATGGCAAGGGTCAATTCGCGGTCTCCTTGTTGTCGATCCAGCCCGACAGGATCTTGGCGCTTTCGTCGTGGCGTTCCTTCATCATGGACTTCAGGCGCGCGACGGGATCGGCCGGCGGCAGGGACAGGGGCGCTGCGGCGGGCTCGGGGCGTTCATCCGTCAGGGCCGGCGGCGCGGTCTGCACGACGACCGGTTCGTCGTCGATGGTCCCGGTCAGGGCAGGGGCCGGGACGGGCGGCGGCAGGCTGTCATCCAGCATTGGCACCGGGGGCGTCCGGTTGCGCATGACGGGACGCAGCAGCAGCAGGATCACCGCCAGCGCAAAGATGCCGATCAGCGCGATCCGGGCGAGGTCGTTCAGCGCCAGACGGTCCAGCAGGCCCGGTGCGGCCAGGCTGCCGTCCTGGGTCAGGTCGGCGAAGGCCAGCGACTTGACCGTCAGCTGATCGCCCCGCGCCTCGTCGAAGCCGGTGGCCGATGCCACCAGTTCGCGCAGGGTCTGCAGTTCGGCGTCAGACCGGGGCACCAGCGTCGTCTGGCCCTCGGCATCGGTCTGGGGGATGCCGTTGA
This sequence comes from Paracoccus sediminilitoris, assembly GCF_003259195.1. Taxonomy (GTDB): domain Bacteria; phylum Pseudomonadota; class Alphaproteobacteria; order Rhodobacterales; family Rhodobacteraceae; genus Paracoccus; species Paracoccus sediminilitoris. The sequence continues at coordinate 161,462 of NZ_QJPK01000004.1, read as the reverse complement.
CCAGGACGGCGACGGTCATGCGGCGGGTCGATCCGGGCTGGCGCGACACCTCGCGGGTGGTGCGGCTGACCTCGTAATTCGTCTGCTGGCGGTTTTCGGACCGCGCGCTCTGGGACTTGTCGCCCTCCTGCTCCTCGGCGTCGGGCAGGTTCGATGCGGCGGTCACCGGCCCAGCCCCGGTCGAGTTGCTAGTATCCGACGTCTCCTCGGTCACGGTCGAGATCATCGCCCGCTGTTCGGGATCGAAACGCTGTTCGGTCAGCAGTTCGGTATCGGTGACCAGATCCAGGTTCAGTTCGACGATGGCGTTGCCGATGCCGACATGAGGTTCCAAAATGCGTTCGACATTGCGCTTCATCTCGGCGGCGCGGTCGGCGCCGGTCCGGTCGTCATCGCTGGCCACGATGCCGTTCTTGCTGTCGATGACCGTCACGCGATCGGGCGACATGCCCGGCACACCCGACGACACCAGGTATTTCAACGCCGCCGCCTGTTCGCGGGTGATGGCCCCGCCTGCCGTCGTCAGCGTGACCGAGGCGCTGCCATTCTGATCGCGCCGATAGCCGCGCCCGGTTTCGATGGCCAGATGCACCCGCGCCGTGCGGACATTGGGCAGGGCCAGGATGGTGCGGGCCAGCTCGCCCTCCTTGGCCCGCCAATAGGCGGCGTCGAACATCTGCGAGGTGGTGCCAAAGCCCGACATGCCGTCCAGCAATTCGTAGCCGGTGCTGCCGGCCGCCGGCAGACCCTGCGCCGCCAAGTCCATGCGCAGGCGGTCGCGCTGGTCGGCATCGACCCAGATGGCATCGCCACGCACCTCGTAGGGGACGCCGGCGCGTTCGATGCCCGCCACGACCTCTCCGGCCTGGGCGGGGTCGAGGCCACCATAGATCAGCGCCATGTTGGTCCGGCTGGCGAACCAGCCAAAGCCCGCGATGACCAGGAAGGCGGCCAGGAAAGCACCACCAAGGATCATCCGCTGGGCGGACGTTCGCTCGTTCCAGTAATCCTGCAGTTTTTGCAAAACCGTTCCTTTCGAATCATCGCTTCATTGTCGTCGTGACCCTGATTGACATGGCCCACGTTAAGATTCGGTTAGTCGCGTTCTGATATTTCGGTCTTGTCAGGACGGAGAATCACGATGACCGAAACCGCCGAAACCAAGCCCCGCAAGAAAGGGATGCTGATCCCGATCGCGGCGACGCTGATCCTTGGAGGGGCGGGGTTCGCATCGACCTATCTGGGGCTGTGGTCGCCCGCGGCCATGCTGTCGGCCCCCGCCGAAGCCAAGGCCGGCCCCGTCGGGGTGCAGGCGGAATTCGTCGACATTCCGACGATCGAGATCATCATCCCCGGCGGTCGCGCCCGCAGCCTGATCCTGTCGGCCACCATCGAAAGCGACGCCGCGCACAAGGCCCAGGTGCAGCACCTGATGCCGCGCGTGTCGGACGCCTTCACGACCTTCCTCTCGGACGTGGACCCGTCCGCCTATGACAAGCGCGGCGTGCTGGAAATCATCCGCACCGAACTGGTCGGCCGCACCCGTCTGGTGCTGGGCGACGAGGCCGTCAAAGACCTGCTGATCACGGAGTTCAGATTCAAATGACCACCGACCATGTGCTGCAGGCCCTGCTGCTGATCGCCTGCGTGGGCCTTGCCTTCTTCTGCATCACGCTGACCCGCCGCTTGCGCCGGCTGAACGATCTGGAAAGCGGTTTGGGCGGCGCGATCGCCGTCATGGCCGCCGAGGTGGACCGGCTGGAACGGGCCATCCGTTCGGCCCGCGACGAGGCGACCGCCGCCAGCGAACTGCTGGCGGACGAGATCGAGACGGCGCGCCGGGAACGCGCCATCTGGGACCTGCGCCAGCGGATCGGCCTGGCCGCCGATGCCGCGCCCCGGCCGCAAGCCGCGCGCCGCCTGCGCAAGCGCGCCGAGGTGGCCGATGTCTAGGAAAATCCTGCCGGTCCTGGCCGTGCTGTTTGCCCTGCCCGCAGGCGCTATGATCTGGAAGGGCCAGGATTTCGCCCAGGTCTTTCAGGCCGTCGCAGGCCCCTCCGACCTGTTGGAAGGGTGCACAGACGTCCCCGAAGCCGTCGCCTTGGCCGAGGAATTGCGCGACCGGGCGCTGCGCATCGAGCGCTACATGCAGGCGCTCGATCAGCGGAAGGCCGATCTGGACACCGCCGAGGCGACGCTGCGCACCCGGCTGGGACAGCTGCAGGCCAGCAAGGGCGCCATCAAGGCCACCCGCGATGGGACGACCCAGGCCGTGCGCACCGATATCGACCGTCTGATTGCCCTTTACGATCAGATGAAACCCGCCGAGGCGGCCGCCATTCTGACCAACCTGCCCGCCGATTTCGCCGCCGAGATCCTGATGCGCGTCCAGCCCGAGGCCGGCGCCCGCATCATCGCCGCCGTCGAGCCGCGCCAGGCCGCCTTGCTGACCGCGCAGATGGGCGCGCGCAGCGTCCGCAAACCATAAGGAAACACAGATGTTCGGTTTTGTCGGAATCATCCTCACCATGGTCATGGTCTTTGGCGGCTATCTGCTGGCGGGGGGCAAGATGGGCGTCATCACCCACGCCCTGCCGTTCGAGATGATGATGATCATGGGCGCCGCCATCGGGGCCTATCTGCTGTCCAATGACAGCCACACGCTGAAAGCGACGGTGGGCGGGCTGGTGCGGGCCTTCAAGGGTCCCAAATGGACCGCGCAGGATCATCAGGACGTGCTGTGCCTGATGTTCCAGCTGCTGAAGATCGCGCGGGAAAACCCCGTGGCGCTGGAACAGCATATCGAGACGCCGGCCGAATCGCCGATCTTCTCGGCCTATCCGCGGCTTTTGGCGGACCACAACGTCGTCTCGCTGATCGCGGACACGCTGCGCTCTGCCAGCCTGAACTATGACGATCCCTATCAGGTCGAGGACATGCTGACCCGCCGCATCGCCACCATGAAGGAGGAGGAGATGCACGTCCCACACGCCCTGCAGAACATGGCCGACGCCTTGCCCGCACTGGGCATCGTCGCCGCCGTTCTGGGCGTGATCAAGACCATGAGCTCGATCGACCAGCCGCCCGCCGTACTGGGCAAGATGATCGGCGGCGCGCTGGTGGGGACCTTCCTGGGCGTGTTCTTGTCCTATGGTTTCGTGGCCCCGCTGGCCAACCGGCTTGGCGGTGTCGTCAAGCAGGACATGGGCTTTTACGACGTGATCAAGTCGGTGCTGGTCGCCGGTCTGCACCAGCACGCCACGCCCCTTTGCGTCGAGGTGGGTCGCCAGTCCGTCCCCGAGCATGTCCGCCCCAGCTTTGACACGCTGGAAGGCGCGTTGCGCGACCTGAAGAAGGCCGCGTGATGGGCATGGGCGTGATCATGCTGGCGGCGTCACTTGCAGCCGCCCCTGCGGGTTTCGAGGAATTCGCCGCCGATGCGAATGGTTGGCTGCTGTCGGGGCAGGGCCTGCCGCGCGATTACCGCGTCACCCTGATGCAGATGGACAGCGCCGACCGGATCAGCGCCATCGCCTATCTGCGCCGCATCGGCCTGCTGAACGACACCCCCTGGACGCTTGACGATCTTCTGCGACCCGCCAAGGAGCCAGCCCGATGACCATCGCGAAATCCCGCAAGATCGTCGATGCGCCGCTGCTGATCACCGGGGGGCTGGTGCTGGTGGTGATCTCTCTGGTGATCCCCCTGCCTGCGGGGGTGCTGGATTTCGGCATCGCGGTGTCGATCGCCATGGCCACCCTAGTGCTGGTCATGGCGTCGCTGGTGGACAAACCCACGGATTTTCAAGCCTTCCCGGTGCTGCTGCTGGTCAGCCTGGTCATCCGTTTGTCGCTGAACGTATCCTCTACCCGCCTGATCCTGACCGAGGGGCAGAACGGCAAGGAGGCCGCGGGCCATGTGATCAACGGCTTTGCCGATTTTGTGGCGGGCGGGTCGATCCTGGTGGGGATCACGGTCTTTGCGGTGATCTCGGTCGTGAACTTCATGGTCATCACCAAGGGTTCGGGGCGCATGGCCGAGGTCGCTGCCCGTTTCGCGCTGGATTCGCTGCCGGGCAAGCAGCTGGCCATCGACGGCGACCTGAACGCGGGCGCCATCGACCACCACGAAGCCAAGCGCCGCCGCATCCGCGAACAGACCGAGATCAGCTTTTTCGGTTCGCTGGACGGGGCCTCGAAATTCGTCAAGGGCGACGCGGTCGCGGGCATCGTCATCACGCTGATCAACCTGATGATCGGCCTGACCGTCGGCATCGTCGTCCACGGCATGCCCTTGGCCGAGGCGGCATCGACCTATTCCCACCTGACGATCGGCGACGGGCTGGTCAGCCAGATTCCGGCGTTGATCACCTCGATGGCGGCGGCGCTGCTGCTGTCGCGCGGGGGCGCGACGGACACGACCGCCGACCTGCTGTCGGCCGAATTCACCCGCAGCTGGCAGCCCGCCGCAATGGTCGCCGCCGCGATGGTGGTGATCTCCTTCGTGCCGGGTATGCCGCAGATGCTGTTCATGGGCATCGCGCTGGCTCTGGCCTTCATGGCGTGGCGCATCGCGAACAGGGCCGAGAAGCCCGCCGACATGGCGGATGCACCTGCCGCCGATCCCGCCCCCGCGGCCCGCATCGGCGACGTGCTGGACACCGATGATGTCAGCGTCGAGATCGGGTCCGACCTGATCCTGGTCGCGCTGGATCAAGCGCGCGGTCTGGGCAGCCGGATCGGCAATCTGCGCATCCATATCGCGCGCAGCTTCGGCATGGTGCTGCCCGATGTGCGAATCACCGATACCGACGATCTGCCACCCGGCGATTACCAGATCCGCATCCAGGGCGTCGTGCGGGGGCGCGGCACGCTGCACCCGTCGCAGGTTCTGGCGCTGGGGCCCGATGCAGTTCTGTCCGAACTGCGCGGCACCAGCGTGCGCGAACCTGTCTATTCCAGCCCCGCCCGATGGATCGCGCCGGACGATCAGGACGACGCCTCGGTCATGGGCGCCACCGTCGTCACCCCGATGGAGGTTCTCTCGACCCATCTGATGGAAGTCGTGAAATCCAACCTACCGGCGCTTTTGACCCTTGGTGCCATGCAGCGCCAGATCGAGGAACTGAAGACGCTGTCCGACACCAATCGTGCCGAACGCAACCGCAAGTATTTCGACAGCATGATCCCCGAAAAGGTCACGCCCGAAACCCTGCTGGCGATCCTGCGGGCGCTGCTGGAGGAGCGCATCTCGATCCGCAACCTGCCGCTGATCGTCGATGCCATCTGCGAATTCCGCAACGTCGAATCCCCCGAGATGATTTATGAACTGGTCCGCAAACGCCTGCGCGGCCAGATCACCCAGCAATATTCCGACGACGCCGGCCGCATCGCAGCCCTGCAGCTGCACCCCGCATGGGAGGCCGAGTTCGTCCGCGCCGATGCCGAAACCGGGCGTGCGGGCGGTGGCGCGATGACGCCGGACCTGTCCAAGCGCCTTCTGGAAGCCGCGCGCAAGGCGGTGTCGCTGGCCGAACCCGTGGCGCGGACCGTCATCGTGGCCCCCGACCACCGGCGCCGGATGATCCGCGCGGTTCTGGGCGCGAACGGCATGTCCGTTCCGGTGCTGGGCCTGGAAGAGGTCGATCCCGCCGCCGAACTGAGGCTGCTTGGCACGATCGAGGCCGCGTGATGTGGCAGCAGCTGCAGGCGATCTTTCCGGGTCTGGATTGGTCGCTGGTGCTGGTCTATGCCCGTGTCCAGGCCTGCGTGCTGATCCTGCCGGGCCTGGGCGAGCGGGTCATCCAGGCCCGCGTCAAGGTTGCCATCGCGCTGGCCATCACGCCCCTGTTGGGCGGTCTGGTTCCCCTGGCCACCATCCCCGACGAACCCATGGGCCTGGTCGCCCAGATCACCCCCGAAATCCTGCTGGGCTTTGCCACCGGCACGATGCTGCGGCTGATGGCGCTGGCCATCGACATCGCCACCACGGCCATTGCGGCGACGGCGTCGCTGTCCCAGATCATGGGCATCCAGAACGAGGCCGCCCCCCATCCCATCGGCAACATGCTGCATCTGGCGGGCATCGCGATCCTGATGGCACTGGGGTTACCGGCCATGCTGATTGACCTGATTGCCGACAGCCTGCGGATCTGGCCGCCCGCGCAATGGCCTGACGCCGAAATGCTTGCCACGGGGATCGTCGGCGTGGTGGCCGACAGCTTTCTGCTGGCGATGATGCTGGCGGCGCCATTCACGCTGGGCGGCTTCCTGTTTCAGGCGCTGACCGGCGTCATCAACCGGGTCATGCCGGCGCTGCCGGTGGTCTTCATCGGAGCGCCTGCCGCGATCTTTCTGGCGCTGATGGGACTGGCCATCCTGTCCCCGATGCTGATCGGGCTGTGGGCCGATGCGGTCCTGTCCTTCATGCTGCCGGTGGCACCATGAGCGAGGACAGCGATGACAAGCAGTTCGAGGCCAGCGAACAGAAGCTGACCCAGGCCCGCGAAAAGGGCGACATCCCGCGATCGACCGAGCTGAATGCCGCGACCATGTATCTGGGTGCTTTCCTGGCCTTTTCGATGGCGGCGGGGCTGGCGGTCCGCCAATGGCTGGCCATGGCCAGCCGCGCCTTGGGGTCCGAGGATTGGCCCGATGATGTCGCGGCGACGGCGCGCGACATGTCAGCCTATGCGGCGGTGGCCGCGGTGGGGCTGGCCGCGTTGCTGGTGGCGGCGATCCTGCTGGGGCTGGTCGCCACGCGGGGACTGATCTTTTCGCCCGAGAAACTGGCCCCCGACTTCAAGCGGATCAACCCGATGAAAAATGTGGGCCAGAAATTCGGGGCGAACGGCATGGTGACCTTCGGCATCTCTCTGGGAAAGGCGGGGCTGGTCTGTGCGGGGGGATGGTTCCTGTTCGCCAGCCTGCTGGACCGGATCGCCGGCAGTGCCCTGTCGGGCGCGCAATGGACCACCGCCCTTGGCGCGATCATGGGACAGGTTCTGATCCTGGCGCTGATCGTGTCGATCCTGTTCACGGTGCCCGACATCTTGTGGAAATGGTTCGACCATCGCCGCAAGAACCGCATGAGCCGCAAGGAAATGCAGGATGAATACAAGGAATCCGAGGGCGACCCGCATCTGAAGGCGGCCCGCCGCCAGCGCGCTGTCGATATTGCGATGCAGCAGATGCTGACCGACGTGGGCAAGGCAGATGTGGTGATCGTGAACCCGACCCATTACGCCGTCGCGCTGCAATGGAAGCGCGGATCGGGCCGCGCCCCGGTCTGCGTGGCCAAGGGGACCGACGAGGTCGCGGCCCGGATCCGCGCCAAGGCGCGCGAACATGCGGTGCCGATCTGGTCCGACCCCTCCTGCGCCCGCGCGATCCACGCGCAGGTCAAGATCGGCCACGAGATCGGCCACGATCATTTCGCCGCCGTCGCCGCGGCCATCAGATTTGCCGAGAAGATGCGTCAGAAAGCGAGGGCAGGGTGGTAGACAGGATCAAGCAACTGGCCCAGCTGGAGGCCCTGGCGCGCATCCGCGCCGAACGCCAGCTGAAATCCTTTGCGGCCTTCGCGGCGCATATGACCGCGGCGCATCAGCATGCCGAGGCCCTGCGCAATTCGCTGGCGCAAAGCTATGCCAGCGTCGCCCCGCTGACCATCCCCGAGGCCCGCGCCGCGAATGCCCAGGCCGGTCGCGCCGCGCGCGAATTGCGTCATGCCGACCGCGAGATGCAGCAGCTGCAGCCCCGCTTCGAGGCCGCCCGCAAGGTGGCCGCGACCGAGTTCGGCCGCGCCGAGGCCCTGCTGGGTCTGGGGCACAAGGAAAGGCAGTGGCGCGACCGCGAACGGTACTGAGCCTGCCATTGGACAGGCGGGATGCGGAATGCTAGGGAACGGCATGCACGCCAAGGGGACAGCCATGCTGCACAGCGATCCGAATACCGAAAACCGCCGCAAGATCTGGACCGCCGACGAGGCCCGCCGCGTCTTTGACCAGCCGCTGATGGATCTGCTGTTCGAGGCCCAGACCGTTCACCGCAAGCATTTCGATCCGAACCGCATCCAGATGAGCCGCCTTCTGTCGATCAAGACCGGCGGCTGCCCCGAGGATTGTTCCTATTGCAGCCAGTCGGCCCGCCATGCATCGGGCCTGTCGGCCTCCAAGCTGCTGGAGGTCGAGCGCGTGCTGGCCGAAGCGCGCCGCGCCCGCGATGCAGGCGCGACCCGTTATTGCATGGGTGCCGCTTGGCGCAGCCCCAAGCAGCGCGACATGCCGCAGATCGTGGCGATGATCGAAGGCGTTAAGGCACTTGGTATGGAAACCTGCATGACGCTTGGCATGCTGGACGGCGACCAGTCCAGGCAGCTGGCCGAAGCGGGGCTGGATTACTACAACCACAACATCGACACATCCGAGGCGCATTACGGCAACGTCATCACGACGCGGACCTTCGCCGACCGGATGGAGACCTTGGCCAATGTCCGCGCCAGCGGCATGAAGGTCTGTTCGGGCGGCATCCTGGGCCTGGGCGAGGGTCAGCAGGACCGCGTCGACATGCTGGTGACGCTGGCCAACCTGGCCGAGGCGCCCGACAGCGTGCCGATCAACATGCTGATCCCCGTCGAAGGCACGCCGATGGAAAACGCCGCCCCCGTCGATCCGATCGACTTTGTTCGCACCATCGCCACGGCCCGCATCATGATGCCGACCAGCCATGTCCGCCTGTCGGCAGGGCGCACCGCGATGTCCGATGAGATGCAGGCGATGTGCTTCTTTGCGGGGGCGAACTCGATCTTCGTGGGCGACACGCTTCTGACCAAGGACAACCCCGAGGAAGAGACCGACATGGTGCTGTTCGCCAAGCTGGGTCTTGAGCCGATGCGCGCCCATGAACACCTGCCCGAACCTGTCGCCGAGGCCGCGGCCCCGCGCGATCCCGCCATCCCGATCCTGCGCTGAGGGATGCCGGGGGTCGCCCCCCGGACCCCGGCAAAGCGAGGCAAGAATGATGGGGCAGGGCATCTTGGACCGATTGGCAAGCTATCGGCGCGACCTTGAGGGTCTGGCCACCGACGCGCGATTGCGGGGATTGGCCCCGCGTCGCGGGATCGATTTTTCCTCGAACGATTACATCGGGCTGGCGCAATCCGACCGGCTGGTGCAGGCCGCACGCAGGGCGTTGGATCAGGGCGTTCCCGTGGGCGCGGCCGGATCGCGGCTGTTGCGCGGCAACACCGACCCCCAGCAGGAATTCGAAGACGCGGCGGCCCGCTTTTTTGGCGCCGAGGCGGCCTTGGGTTTCGGCGGCGGCTATGTCGCGAATTTTGCCGTCCTGACCACCCTTCCGCAGCGTGGCGATTTGTTGCTGATGGACGCGCTGTCCCATGCCAGCACCCATGAAGGCGCACGGGCGGGGCGCGCGCAGGTGGCGCAGTTCAGGCACGGCGATGTCGGCCATGCCGCCGACGTGATCGACGACTGGCGGGCGGCGGGCAATACCGGCGCCGTCTGGATCACGGTCGAGAGCCTCTACAGCATGGACGGCGATGTTGCGCCCTTGGACGACCTGATGACGCTGGCCGACCGCCACGGCTTCCTGATGGTGGACGAGGCACATGCCACCGGCGTCTATGGTCCGCAAGGGCGCGGTCTGGCCCATCACCTGGAAGGGCGCGACAATGTCGTGACCCTGCATACGCTCGGCAAGGCCCTGGGCGGCTCGGGTGCGCTGATCTGCGGGTCGCGGGTTCTGATCGACTTCCTGATCAACCGCTGCCGGCCCTTCATTTTTGCCACCGCGCCGTCACCCCTGATGGCGGCGGTCGGCGCCGAAGCGCTGGCCGTGCTGCGCAACGAACCTTGGCGTCAGGCGGCGCTGCAGGCGCATGTGGACCTGTTTGGCGCGCAGATGGCGCAGCGCCTGCCGCAGGTGCCGGTCAGCGGCAGCCAGATCGTGCCGCTGATCGTGGGGGGCAATGCGCCCACAATGGAGCTGGCGCAGGCAGTGCAGGCACGCGGTTTCGATGTACGCGGCATCCGACCCCCGACCGTGCCGCAGGGCACGTCGCGCCTGCGCGTGTCGCTGAACCTGAATGCCAGCACGGATGACGTGATCCGACTGGCGGAAACGCTGGAGGAATTATGGCCCGAATCGTGATCACCAGCACCGGCACCGATGTCGGCAAGACGGTGTTCTCGGCCGGTCTTTGTGGATTGATCGGCGCGGATTACTGGAAGCCCCTGCAATCGGGCCTGGCCGGAAACCTGCCCAATCTTGATCCGCGCGCCGACGCGGAACCATCGCCCGACAGCGACCGTGCCGAGGTTGCGCGCCTGTCAGGCGCCCGCACCCACCCCGAGGCCTATATGCTGGCCCAGCCCCTGTCGCCCCATCGCGCCGCCGAACTGGACGGTGTGGATATCGACGCCAGCCGCCTGACGCCGCCCGATGCGGACCGCCTGGTCATTGAAGGGGCGGGCGGGGCTCTGGTGCCGATCACGCGGCGGATGCTGTTTGCCGATCTGTTCGCGACGTGGCAGCTGCCGGTGGTGCTGGTCGCCTCGACGGGGCTTGGCACCATCAGCCACAGCCTTTCGGCGCTGGAGAGCCTGCGCGCCCGCAAGGTTCCCGTGCTGGGCGTGGCCTTCGTGGGCGATGACAATGCCGACAACATGGCGACGATCGGCCAGATCGGCCAGGTCAAGGTGCTGGGCCGCCTGCCGGTGCTGCCGGTTCTGGACCGCGCCAGCCTGTCCGCCGCCATGACCGAACATTTCGATCCGAAGGATTTCGCATGACAAGCGCCGTCTGGCACCCGTTCTTCCAGCATGCCACCGAACCCGATCCGGTCCGCGCGATCAGCACCGAAGGTGCCTATATCCGGACAGATCGCGGGCCGCTGCTGGATGCAGTCAGCAGCTGGTGGGTGGTCACGCATGGCCACAACCAGCCCCAGATCGTGCAGGCGATCTGCGACACGGCGGGGCATCTGGACCAGGTCATTTTCGCCGGCCTGACCCATCAGCCAGCCGAGGATCTGGCCAGCGCGCTGGTCGGCATGGCGCCCGCGGGGTTGGATCACGTCTTCTTCAGCGACAGCGGTTCGACCGCGGTCGAGGTCGCGCTGAAGATGGCGCTTGGCTATTGGAAACACGAAGGCGACGGCCGCAACCGCATCGCCGTCATCGAGGACAGCTATCACGGCGACACCATCGGCACGATGAGCGTGGGCGAGCGTGGCGTCTTCAACGCCGCCTACGACCCGCTGATGTTCGGCGTGGACCGCCTGCCATTCCCCGTGGGCGACAGGTCGAACACGCTGGACGCCTTTGAAACACTGGCCGCGACCGGCAAGATGGCCGCGCTGATCCTGGAACCGCTGATCCTGGGCGCGGGCGGCATGCGGGTCTATTCCGCCGATGTGCTGGCAGGGCTGCGGGCGATCTGCGACCGCCATGACGTGCTGATGATCGTAGATGAGGTGATGACAGGATGGGGTCGCACGGGGCGGCTCTGGGCCTGTGACCATACGGGGATCAGCCCCGACATCATGTGCACCTCCAAGGGGCTGACCGGGGGTGTGATCCCGCTGGCGGCGACCTTGGCCAGCGGTCGCGTGTTCCGGGCACATCATTCGACGGACCGGCGGCGGACCTTCTATCACTCCTCCAGCTATACCGCGAACCCGATTGCCTGTGCGGCGGCGCTGGCGCAGGTGCGGCTGTGGCAGGCCAGCCCGATGCAGGATCGTCTGGACGCGCTGGAGACCATGCAGGGCGAACGGCTGGCGGGCTTGGCTGAAGATCCCCGGTTCGAAAACCCGCGCCAATGCGGCACCATCGCCGCGATCGACCTGAAGGTCCCCGAAGGCGGCTATCTGTCCGAGGTCGGGCCCCGCCTGCGCGCCCATGCCATCGACCAGGGGGTGCTGCTGCGACCCTTGGGGAACACCGTCTACGTCATGCCGCCCTATTGCGTGACGGCGGCGGATCTGGACAAGGCCTGGGGGGCCATCGCCTCATTCCAGGTCTAGATCCAGCCAGACAAGGCGACGGTGCGAGGCGGTGTCGACCGCCTCGGCCAGCGGATCGTCCGGGGCGGGCCAGACGACGCCCGAACTGGTGACCGTCAGGCCCTGCGCGGGCAGGATGTAATCCAGCCGCAGGTTGCCGGGGTCACGGTCGTATTTGGCTGTATCCAGCGCCGGGTCGCCCTTCTGCCCGGCATTCGGGCCGTCCTGAGGCGGCTGCCAGGTCCCGCGCGGCTGCCTGTCCTGCGTGACCTTCTGCAGCGCGCGCAGTGCAGCGGCGTCGCCATCGCCGTCCTGCGGATCGACATTCAGGTTGCCGATGATGGCAAAGGGTGCGTTGGGCAGGTGATCCAGCCAGAAGGCAGCCTCATCGTGGTTGCGGGCGATGTTGCGCGGCTCGAAGGCGGGGGGCGTTGCGGCCATCGCCAGCAGATGCAGCGGCCCGACCTGCACATCCCAATGCGACGACGATGACAGCCGCTGGACATCCGCCTGACCGCCCTCGGGCATCCGGTTGCCCGGCATGTCCCGCCAGAGCGTCGCCGTGTGATCCGCGACATCCCCGATGGGCAGTCGCGACAGGATCGCCAGTCCCGCGCCGCCGGTGAAATCGCCATAGCCCTGCGCATCGCGCGGCCGTCCCATGCGTCCGTCGCCGTCCAGATCCCGGCCCACTTGCATGCCGCGATTGCCCAAGGCGGCAAAGGCATGGGGCATGGGATGGCCCTGATCGGCCAGAACAGCCTGAAAAGCCGCCAGGGCGCGACCTTCCAAATCCCAGTCGAACGCGGTCAGCAGGATCACGTCGGGGGCGGTCGCCGCGATCACCTGCGCCGCGGCCAGGACCTGCGGATCGCCCTTGGTGATGTCGCGCAGCAAAAGACCCGGGCCCTTTCGCGAAAGGCCCGGGTCCCATGTGGCAAGACGCAACGTGTCCGCCTGCGCGGGCAAGCCCAGCAGGCACAGCGCCGCGGCGATCCTCAGATCCAAGGGCGCGCCTGCGCCATCTGGTCTTCGAAGGTGTCGATGGCGGCGGCCTTTTCCATCGTCAGCCCGATATCGTCCAACCCGTTCAGCAGGCAATGCTTGCGGAAGGCATCGACCTCGAAGTGATAGACCGTGCCGTCGGGGCTGGTGACGGTCTGGCTTTCCAGATCGACGGTGACGCGGGCATTCGCGCCCTTGCCCGCATCCGCCATCAGGGCGTCGACGGCGTCCTGGGGCAGGGCGACGGGCAGGATGCCGTTCTTGAAGCAGTTGTTGAAAAAGATGTCGGCAAAGCTGGTCGAGATGACGCAGCGGATGCCGAAATCCAGCAGTGCCCAAGGGGCGTGTTCGCGCGACGACCCGCAGCCGAAATTGTCGCCCGCAATCAGGATCTCCGCATCGCGATAGGCAGGTTGGTTCAGGACGAAATCGGGGATCTCGTTGCCGTCACGGTCATAGCGCATCTCGTCGAACAGGTTCACCCCAAGGCCCGACCGCTTGATGGTCTTCAGGAACTGCTTGGGGATGATCATGTCCGTGTCGACATTGACCAGCGGCATGGGGGCCGCGATGCCCGTCAGGGTGGTGAACTTATCCATGATGGGCGTCCTTATGCGGGTTCGTTGGCGAATTCGCGGATGTCGACAAGGTGCCCGCAGACACCGGCGGCGGCGGCCATGGCGGGCGACATCAGATGGGTGCGCCCCTTGTAGCCTTGGCGACCTTCGAAATTGCGGTTGCTGGTGGCCGCGCAGCGTTCGCCCGGCGCCAGCTGGTCGGGATTCATGCCCAGACACATGGAACAGCCCGCAAGGCGCCATTCGAAACCGGCGTCGGTGAAGATGACGTCTAGGCCCTCTTCCTCGGCTTGGGCGCGGACAAGGCCCGATCCGGGCACGACCATGCCGCGCACGCCCGGCGCCAGCTTGCGGCCCTGCAGGATTTCGGCGGCGGCGCGCAGATCCTCGATCCGGCCATTGGTGCAGCTGCCGATGAAGACGGCGTCGATGGCGATGTCGGTCAGCGGCGTGCCGGCGGTCAGCGCCATGTAGTCCAAGGACCGGCGCGCGGCCTCGACCTTGCCGCCGGTGAAGCTTTCGGGGGCGGGGACCGATGCGGTGATGGGCAGCGCGTCCTCGGGGCTGGTGCCCCAGGTGACAGTGGGGGCGATGTCCTCGCCGCGAATGGTCAGCACCTTGTCGAAATGCGCGCCTTCGTCGGAAAACAGCGTCTTCCACCAGGCGATGGCGGCCTCCCATTGGGCGCCTTTCGGGGCGTGGGCGCGTCCCTTGACATAGGCGAAGGTGGTCTCATCCGGCGCAATCAGGCCTGCGCGGGCGCCACCCTCGATCGCCATGTTGCAGATGGTCATGCGGCCTTCCATCGACAGGTTGCGGATCGCTTCGCCGCAATATTCGATGACATGGCCGGTGCCGCCCGCCGTGCCGGTTTCGGCGATGATGCGCAAGACGATGTCCTTGGCGGTGACGCCGGGCGCGATGCGGCCGGTGATTTCTACCTTCATGTTCTTCGATTTGCCCTGGATCAGGGTCTGGGTGGCCAGCACATGTTCGACTTCGGACGTGCCGATGCCGTGGGCCAGCGCGCCGAAGGCGCCGTGTGTTGCCGTATGACTGTCGCCGCAGACGACGGTCATGCCGGGCAGGGTCCAGCCCTGTTCGGGGCCGACGATATGCACGATGCCTTGGCGGATGTCGTTTACCGGGTAATAGTTCACGCCGAACTCGCGGGCGTTCTTGTCCAGCGCATCGACCTGGATGCGGGATTCGGGGTTCTCGATCCCGGTCTGGCGGTCCAGCGTGGTGGGCACGTTGTGATCGGGCACCGCGATGGTGCGTTCGGGGGCGCGGACCGTGCGGCCGGTCATGCGCAGACCCTCGAAGGCCTGCGGGCTGGTCACTTCGTGGACCAAGTGGCGGTCGATATACAGAAGACAGGTGCCGTCGTCTTGGCGTTCGACGACATGGGCGTCCCAAATCTTGTCATAAAGCGTGCGCGGCGCGGCGGCTGCGGGAATGGTCATGGCTGATGTCTTTCGGCTGTGATGCAGGGTGCGGGCATGGACAAGCGGCGGGACAGGGATGTCCCGCGGGCCGATCAGCCCCGCGCGGTCACGCAGAGCGTTTCGCCATAGAATCGCTGCGGCAGTCGCGCACGATCATGAATGTCGAAGAAACGCATCATTCCGCAAGATTAGGCATTCGGCGCCTTGCTGGCAAGGCCCGCGCTGCGCCCTGCGGGGCGTGTCAGGAAGATTGCCGAAAGGAAAAGCCCGCCAGCGATTGAGATGGGGCGAAAAGATGCTATGTTGAAGGGACCCCTGCGCCGGGGGTCATCGGCGCGCTGACCGGAGGATATAACCCTGTCACAAGACGTCCCGTCGACCCAAGGGCCGGCCACGACCGCTGCGAAAGGCTCGCTGACCAGCGACCAGGTTCTTTCGCTTGTTATGACTTCGCTGGATGATGACAAGGCCGAAGAGGTCGTCAGCATCGATCTGCGGGGCCGCTCGGCCATGGCCGATCACATGGTGATCGCCTCGGGGCGCAGCAGCCGGCAGGTGGGTGCCATCGCGGAAAAGCTGGCCGAACGCGTCAAGCATGCCACGGGCCGCAGCCCGCGCATCGAAGGCAAGGAAGCTGGCGACTGGGTGCTGATCGACACCGACGATGTGATCGTCCATGTCTTCCGCCCCGAGGTCCGTGATTTCTATCAGCTGGAGAAGATGTGGATGCCTGCGGACGCGCTGTCCCGCGTGCGTGACGACCATCACCACCAGCCGTAAGGCGAGCCGATGCGGATCGACATCGCCGCCGTCGGGCGGCTTCGCAAGGGCCCCGAGGCGGCGCTGATCGCCGATTATCTTGACCGCTTCGCGAAAACCGGCCGCAGCCTTGGGCTGCCGGCCGTTTCCGTCGTCGAGGTCGAGGACAAGCGCGGTCTAGGCATGAAAGCCGAGGCCGAATTGCTGAGCCGTGCTCTGCCTGCGGGGGCCGCGCTGGTGATGATGGACGAACGCGGCGATCAGCCCCTGTCGCCCGATTTTGCGGCCCGCATCGCGGGGTGGCGCGACAGTGCCCGCGACGTGTGCTTTGTCATCGGCGGTGCGGACGGGCTGGACCCCGATCTGCGGGCGCGTGCCGATTGGTCGATCAGCTTCGGGCGCATGGTCTGGCCGCATATGCTGGTGCGCGTCATGCTGGCCGAACAGTTGTACCGGGCTGCCACCATCCTGTCGGGATCGCCTTATCACCGTGCCTGATGCCAACCGCCTCTGGTTGCCGTCCCGCCTTCGCCCGCGTATGAGGGGGAAAACCGCGAGGCAATCATGACCAAACCCGTGATCCTGTGCATTCTGGATGGTTGGGGCCTGTCCGACCGCCCCGAGCAGAGCGCACCCGACCAGGCCGCGACGCCGAACTTCGACCGTCTGATGCGCGATTGTCCCAACGCCACGCTGGTGACCTATGGTCCCGACGTGGGTCTGCCGCGCGGCCAGATGGGCAATTCCGAGGTCGGCCACACCAATATCGGTGCCGGGCGCGTGGTCGCCATGGATCTGGGCCAGATCGATCTGGCCATCGAGGAAGGCAGCTTTGGCAAGAACGACGCGCTGCTGGATTTCATCGACCGCATGAAGGCCTCGGGCGGGACGGCGCATGTCATGGGCGTTGTGTCCGATGGCGGGGTGCATGGCCATCTGCAGCACATGCTGGCGGCGGTGAAGATCGTCAGCGAGGCGGGCGTGCCGGTCGTCATCCATGCCATCACCGACGGGCGCGACGTGGCGCCCAGTTCGGCCCATGGCTATCTGACCGAATTGCAGGGCGCGATGCCGAAGGGTGCGCGGATCGGCACCGTGATCGGACGCTATTTCGCGATGGACCGCGACAACCGCTGGGACCGGGTCGAGCGCGCCTTCGGGGCGATCGTCGCGGGCCGGGGGCAGGACGTTCCCAGGGCCGAGGATGCCGTCGTCGCCGCCTATGCCGACGGCAAGACCGATGAATTCATCCCGCCCTTCGTCATCGACGGCTATAACGGCGCGCAGGACGGGGACGGGCTGTTCTGCCTGAACTTCCGCGCCGACCGTGCGCGGGAAATCCTGTCGGCGCTGGCCGATCCCGAATTCGACGCCTTTGACGCCAGCGACCGTCCCGAATGGGCTGGCGTACTTGGCATGGTCGATTACAGCAGCCGCCATACCGATTTCATGCAGACCGCCTATCCCAAGACGCAGGTAGTCAACACGCTTGGGGCTTGGGTCGCCAGCAAGGGTCTGCGCCAGTTCCGCCTGGCCGAGACCGAGAAATACCCCCATGTCACCTTCTTCCTGAACGGCGGCAAGGAAACCCCCGAAGAGGGCGAGGATCGGCACATGCCGCAAAGCCCCAAGGTCGCGACCTATGACATGGCCCCCGAAATGGCCGCGGCCGAGGTTGCCGACAAGCTGGTCGAGGTGATCGGCGCGGGCTATGACCTGATCGTGGTGAATTTCGCCAACCCCGACATGGTCGGCCATACCGGCAGCCTGCAGGCCGCCGCCCGCGCCTGCGAGGCCGTGGACCAGGGTCTGGGACGCATGCTGGAGGCGCTGGACAAGGTCGGCGGGGCCGCCGTCATCTGCGCCGATCACGGCAATTGCGAACAGATGATCGATCCGGAAACCGGCAATGCCCATACGGCCCATACGCTGAACCCCGTGCCGGTGATCGTCTATGGCGGTCCCGCAGGCGCATCGGTGCGCGCCGGTCGCCTGGCCGATCTGGCGCCCACGGTCCTGGACCTGATGGGGCTGTCCCTTCCGCCGCAGATGACCGGCGAAAGCCTGATCACCCGATGATGCCCCGCGCCCTTGCCGCCGTCCTGGCCTGCGCCATGGCGCTGATGTCGCCCGCCCATGCACAGGACGGGATCAACCCGGCCAACCAGGCGGTGCGCGACGCCGAAGGTGCCGCGGCCATGCTGCGGGCATCCATCGGGGAACTGGCCGATGCGGTCACCGCCGATGACCAGGTTGTCGCCCTGACTGAGGTGATCCGCGGATATGAGATGGGCCTTGCCGCCCTGCGCGACGGCCTGCGCCAGGCCAGCGCCCGCGAGGCGGAATTGCGCGCCCGCTTCGATGCGCAGCGTGACCAGCTGGGGCAGGTGCTGGGGGCGATGACCGCCCTGCAGCAAAGCCCAGAAAGCACGATGCTGCTGCATCCGGCGGGGGCCTTGGCCAATGCGCGGTCGGCGATGCTGCTGTCGGGTGTCACCCCGGGCCTGCGCGCCGAGGCCGAGGCCCTGCAGGGCGATCTGGACGAGATCGCCACGGTGCGGGAATTGCAGGCCAATGCGGCGGGCATGCTGGGATCGGGGCTTGCCTCGGTTCAGGAGGCACGCCGTCTGCTGTCCAGCGCCGTCACCGACCGCAGTTCCATGCCGGTGCGCTTTGCCGAGGACCCCGAGGAGCTGAGCGCCCTGCGCGAGGCCGCCCAGACCCTGGACGATTTCGCCACCGGCATCGCCAAGATGGAAAAGGATGTCGGCGCGCCCATGGAGGATTTCGAAAGCGCGCAAGGCAGCCTGCGCCTGCCGGTCGTGGGATCGGTGGTGCGGCCCTATGACGAACCCGATGCCGCCGGCGTCACGCGTCCGGGCTGGGTCATCGCCACCGCCCCCGCCGCGCTGGTCCAGACGCCTTGGCCTGCGACGATTCGCTATCGCGGACCGTTTCTGGATTACGGCAATGTGATGATTGTCGAGCCCGCGCGCGGCTATCTTATGATCTTCGCGGGGCTCGCCCAGGTCTTCGGAGAGGTGGGCGATGTCCTGAAGGCCGGTGATCCCGTCGGCCTGATGGGCGGTGCCGAGGCACCCGCGCAGGAATTCGGGTCGCAATTCGTCGCGGATGCCGCCCGCGGCGATCAGGCCGGACGCAGTGAATCGCTGTATCTTGAACTGCGGCAGGGCAATGAAACGCTGGACCCGGCAGACTGGTTCGTGCTGAATCCATTCGTCGACCCGCAACAGGACTGAGGCAGGAAAGGCCGCCATGAGACATTATCTGATCGCAGGACTGGGGGGCGTGCTTGCGGGGGCGCTGGCAACGACCCAGATCGCCGGACCGCTTATGGCGCAGGAATCCGGGCGCAACACCGCAACCTATGAACAGCTTGAACTGTTCGGCAACATCTTCGAACGCATCCGCGCCGATTACGTCGAGGCGCCTGACGACAAGGAACTGATCGAGGCCGCCATCAACGGCATGCTGACCTCGCTTGATCCGCATTCCAGTTTCCTGTCGGCGGATGCCTATTCCGACATGCAGACCCAGACCCGCGGCAGCTTCGGCGGCCTGGGCATCGAGGTCAGCCAGGAGGAGGGCATGGTCAAGGTCGTGTCCCCCATCGACGACACCCCCGCCGCCGAGGCGGGCGTCCAGTCGGGCGACTTCATCACCCATGTGAACGGCGAATCGCTCTTGGGCTTGAACCTGGACGAGGCGGTCGAGATGATGCGCGGCCCGGTCGGGTCCGAGATCACCATCACGATCCTGCGCGAGGGCGAGACCGAGCCTTTCGATCTGACCATGTCCCGTGACACGATCAAGCTGACCGTCGTGCGGTCGCGCGTCGAGGGCCATGCCGTCGTGCTGCGCGTCTCGACCTTCAACGACGAGACCTATGATGCGCTGAAGACCGAACTGGCCAAGGCCGTTGAGGAAGCGGGCGGCATCGACAAGGTGACGGGGTTCGTCCTGGACCTGCGCAACAACCCCGGCGGGTTGCTGAATCAGGCGATCAGCGTCAGCGACGCCTTCTTGGATGCGGGCGAAATCGTCAGCACCCGCGGTCGTAACCCCGATGAGAGCGAGCGCTGGAACGCCGAGGAGGGCGATCTGGCCGAAGGCAAGCCGATGGTCGTTCTGACCAATGGCGGCTCGGCCAGCGCGTCGGAAATCGTCGCTGGTGCGCTGCAGGATCACCGCCGCGCCATCGTCGTGGGCGAGAAATCCTTCGGCAAGGGCAGCGTCCAGACCGTGATGCCCGTCACCTCGGACAGTGCGATCCGGCTGACCACGGCGCGTTACTATACGCCGTCGGGACGGTCGATCCAGTCCTTGGGCATCCAGCCCGACATCCTGGTCGCCCAGCCCACCCCCGCCCAGCCCACGGAGGAGGAAGAATCGCGCACCAACAGCAGCTTCAGCCGCTCCGAGGCGGATCTGCGCGGTGCCTTGGGCAACGACATCAGCGATGAGGACCGCGAGCAGATCGAGAACGAGGCCGCCGAGGTCGAGGCGACCGCCGCCCTGCGCGACGAGGATTATCAGCTGGCCTATGCCGTCGACATCCTGAAGGGCCTGGCCGCCGTCAGCTTCAGCGCCGACGATGTGCCCGCCGGTGAAACCCCGGCCGCCAATGCCGATCCGGCCGCAAACGAAGATGCGGACAAGGGATAAGCGTGATGAATGACCGGACGGGGCCGATGGGCCTGCCCTATCGGCCCTGTGCGGGCGTGGTGCTGATCAATGGTGACGGGCTGGTCTTTGCGGGCCAGCGCATCGACACGCCCGATGCCTGGCAGATGCCCCAAGGGGGCATCGACGCGGGCGAAACCTTCCATCAGGCCGCCCTGCGCGAACTGGTCGAGGAAACCGGCGTGTCCACCGACAAGGTCGAGATCCTGGCCGAGACGCCCGACTGGGTCTATTACGATCTGCCGCCGCATCTGCTGGGCAAGGCTTGGAAAGGGCGGTTCTGCGGCCAGCGCCAGAAATGGCTGCTGTTGCGGTTCACGGGTGAGGACGGCGACGTGAACATCGCCACCGACCAACCGGAATTCGACCGCTGGCAATGGATGCGACCCGAAGAACTGCTGGACAGCATCGTGCCCTTCAAGCGGCAGGTCTATGCCGAAGTGCTGGACATCTTTCGTGACAAGCTGGCCTGAGGGCCGTCCCAGCTGTCCTCCAGCACCAGGTCGCCCAAAGGCAAGCGTTCGGCCCAGCCCCGCGCCTGCAGTTCGGGTTCCTGATACAGCTCCGCCACATGGCCGATGCACAGATAGGCCACCGGCACGACATGGTCGGGCAGGCGCAGGATGGACCGCAGGTCGTCTTCGCGAAAGATGCTGACCCAACCGACGCCGACGCCTTCGGCGCGTGCCGCCAGCCACAGGTTCTGGACGGCGCAGACGGTGGAGTAAAGATCCGTCGCCCGGTCATGGGTGCGCCCCAGTACATGGTCGCCGCCGCGGCTGCGGTCGCAGGTGATGCACAGATTGACCGGCGCCTGCAGGATCCCCTGCAGCTTCAGCGATGAATAGAGCGCCTTGCGGTCGGGAAATCTGTCCGCGGCCTCGGCATTGGCACGGGTGAAAGCATCGTGGACACGCTGGCGCACGGCCATGTCGCGCAGCAGGATGAAGTTCCAGGGCTGCGACAGGCCGACCGATGGTGCGTCATGGGCGGCCTGCAGCAGGCGCAGCAGCAGGTCGGGCTCGATCGGATCGGGCAGGAACTGGCTGCGCACGTCGCGGCGCAGGCGGATCGCGCGATAAACGGCGGCGCGGTCGCTGTCGGAAAACGGCCCCGCAGGTGCGGGGCCGGTATCGTCCGTCATGGTCAACCGCGCAGCTGACCCAGAAGGATCGAGGTCGGATAGCCGTCGGGCGTCGTTCCGATCGAACGCTGGAACGCCGCCACGGCCTCCATCGTGCCCGACCCGAACAGCCCGTCGATTTCCCCGTCATAGAAGCCCCGGCGCTTCAGCAGCACCTGGATTTCCTGGCGTTCGGCGGTCGAGAGAGGACGGTCGCTGCGCGGCCAGTTCCCCTGGATGCCCGAACGGCCGGCGATGCGTTCGCCCAGATAGGCCACGCCAAGCGCATAATTGTCCGAGTTGTTGTAGCGCAGGATCGACCGGAAGTTGTCGGTGATGAAGAAGGCCGGGCCGCGTGCCCCCGCAGGCATGATGATCGAGCCGTTGCCCGCCGGCAGGCCGCCGCCCGACATCGTGCGCACGCCCTGTGCCGACCAATCGCCGGCCGAGCGGCGCGTGCCCTTGCCGATGAGGCCCATGTTGAAATTCGCGGGCAGCTGCACCTCGGCGCCCCAGGTCTGGCCGCGCTGCCAGCCGCTGCGGGCCAGATAGGCGGCGGTCGATGCCAGCGCGTCGGTCGGATCGTCCGACCAGATGTCGCGGCGTCCGTCGCCGGTGAAATCGACCGCATATTCCAGATAGGATGTCGGCATGAACTGGGTGTGGCCCATCGCGCCAGCCCAGCTGCCCAGCATGTGTTCGGGATCGGTGTCGCCCGCCTGCAGGATCTGCAGTGCCGCGATCAGCTGGTTCTGGAACATCTCTCCGCGGCGGCCGTCATAGGCCAGCGTCGTCAGCGAGGGGATGATCTGCATCTTGCCGCGGTTGCCGCCGAAATTGGATTCCATGCCCCAGACGGCCAGCACGATCTCGCGCGGGACGCCGTATTGCGATTCGATCCGCGACAAGGTCGAGGACAGCTGGGCGTTCTTTTCGCGCCCCGTGCTGATGCGCACATCCGACACGGCGCTGTCGAGATAGAGCCAGACCGGACGCGAGAATTCCGACTGCTTGCGGTCCAGGCGGATCACGTCGGGATTGTACTGGGCGATGCGCATGGCGCGATCATAGGTCGCAGGCGAGATGCCCGAGGACAGCGCGCGCGGGCGGAAGCTTTGGACGAAACGCTGCAAACCGGCCTCGTCGGCGGCCGAGGCTGCGGGAATTGCCGTCGGCGTGACCGAGGAATATCCCGCCGAAGGGCCGGATGCGGGCATGCGCGACACCGGCGATGCGCAGGATGCCAAGGCCCCGATCAGGGCGGTGGACAGGAAAATGCGGGAAATGCTCATGGATGATCGCCTGTTCGTGACTGCTCGGGTTATTGTTGTGAACAGTCTAACCGAAGGCGATACCCATGGGTAGGGCAAGTAGCCGTCAGTGGCGCGGCTTGTCCTGCGCGGCCTCGTCGCCGAAATAGGGTGTCATCTGCGCGATGATGACCGAGTTTTCGGCCAGCGCGCGATCCATCAGGTCGCGTTCGTCCTGGTCGATCTCGTGGCCCTCGGCCAAGCGTTCCTCAAGCGTGCCGTATCCGGTGACGTCCAGCGGTGCCATGTCGGCCTGCTTGAGGATGGCCACGGTTTCGCGGACGGCTTCGGCCTCGTCGGTGCCTGCGGCGAAGCAGACAAGACCCGCCCCCGTCGCGCCCTTGGGCAGGCCGTCACCGGTCCGGCGTCCCAGTTCGACCACAAGCGTAAAGACCTTCATGCGTCACTCCATCGGCTTGCTGCCGCCCTTCAATTCATCATCGGTGCCCGGGGGCCATTCCGGTGCCAGCCATGTCTGTCCGTCGCAGTTGTGGCAACGGCCACGGGTGGCGATGATCTGCGCGCCGGTCGACACGCCGCAGATGCCACAACATGTCTGGCCGTCCATCGCAAGTGGCTTGTCTTCGGCTGGTGCGGGGTTAAGCAGGTGCTGCGGCGGCACCAGCGACAGGCCGGGGCGCGGCGGATGGGCGCGAAAGACCGACAGACCGCCGCCCGCCTCCAGATAGGCGACGCGCAGTTCGCCCAGGTTCTCGACCCCGGCAAGGCGCAGCATGGACTTGATCTCGGCAATGCCCAGATCGCGATGTTTCATAGCGTCCAGCAGGATGTGCCCGTCGCGAACCAAGGCGATGGGGCAGCCGTCCAACGTTCGCTTGGCGCGGTCGAAGCGGACGATCAGGCGGTCCAGCACCTTGTTGACGAAGACGACCGTGGTGATCACCGCCATCGCAGCCAGCAGCGGCACCTCGGGATAAAACATCGCGTCGCCCACCGCCGAACCCAGCGCGATGACCAGCAAGAATTCCACCAGCGACAGCTGCGCCACGCCTCGACCGCCGATCCAGCGCAGCATGACCAGGGTATAAAGATAGATCAGGACAGTGCGGAACAGGATCTCGGCATAAAAAAGCGGCGGCTGTTCGCCGATGAACATGCGGGCAAGATCGAAGGGGATGACCGGCTGGTCCATGATGTGCCTTTCGTGGCGCGCGTCGGAAAACCTTGGGCCGAGGTCGGGGGTTCCGTGCAAGGATGGGGGTCGCGGAAAATTG
The DNA here is from genome assembly GCF_003259195.1 of Paracoccus sediminilitoris. GTDB lineage: Bacteria > Pseudomonadota > Alphaproteobacteria > Rhodobacterales > Rhodobacteraceae > Paracoccus > Paracoccus sediminilitoris. Next base: position 137,276 of record NZ_QJPK01000004.1, on the reverse strand, counting down.
CTGCAGGGGAAATGCTGGACCCCAACCCTGCCTAGCGCGTTGTCTGCGGCAACGAAAGGAGCAGCCGTCATGACCCAACCGATGATGACACTGAACGATGGCCACAAGATGCCCCAGCTGGGCACCGGTATCTGGCAGATCGACGACGCCAAGACCCCCGAGGTCGTCGCGCAGGCGCTGAAGACCGGCTATCGCCTGATCGACGGCGCCGCCGCCTACAAGAACGAACGCGGCATGGGCGAGGGGATCCGCGCATCCGGCGTGCCCCGCGACCAGATCTTCGTGACCTCGAAGCTGTGGAACGACGCGCAAGGTTACGACCAGGCGCTGCGCGCCTTTGACCAGACGATGACGCGCACGGGTCTGGAAAAACTGGATCTGTTCCTGATCCACTGGCCGCTGCCCCGGCTGGACGCCTATGTCGACACCTGGAAGGCGCTGATCCGCCTGCGCGAGGAAGGCCGCGTCACCTCGATCGGGGTGGCGAATTTCCACGAAGACCATCTGAAGCGCTTGATCGACGAAACCGGCGTCACGCCCGCGTTGAACCAGATCGAGCTGCATCCGTCGCTGGCGCAGACAAAGATGCGCGCGGTGAACAAGCGTCTGGGCATCGTCACCCAAAGCTGGACCCCCTTGGGTCGCGGCGACAGCTTTGACGCCCCCGCCGTCACCCAGATCGCGGAGCGGCTGGATCGCAGCCCCGCGCAGGTCATCCTGCGCTGGCATATCCAGCACGGGCTTTCGGTCATTCCGAAATCGGAACATGCCGACCGCCTGGCGCAGAACTTTGCCGCGCTGGAGTTCGAACTGACCGCGGATGATATGGCCGCGCTGGACCGGCTGGACAACAACCACCGCACCGGCCCGGACCCTGACGAGTTCGACTATCGCGAGCCGCTGTAACCCAGCAGCCGTTCCATCAGCGGGCTGTCGGGGCGGCGCAACGCCTCGACCACGCTGAAGTGATGATCGCCCGGGGCCGTGACGCAATCCGTCGCGGCCCCGAGGCCCGCCCAGATATCGGCCAGAAGCCGCGCCTGGCGCAGGAATTCGGGCCGTTCGGACCCGCCGACCCAGGTGGTGACGGGAATGCCCAGCACCGGGGTCAGCAGGGCGGGGCTTTCGGACGCGGCCTCCGTGGCGTCGATCCGCAGCGTCTGGTTCATCTGCGTGCGCATCAGGGGCCGCAGATCCGTCAGCGGAGAGATCGGCACGCAGGCCGTCACGCGCGCCAACACTGCCGCAGGCAACGTCCCGTCATCGCAGATCATCCGCGCCGCCAGATGCCCGCCCGCCGAATGGCCGCTGATGGCGATGGGCCCCGCAATGCGGTCGGCGGCCAGTGCGATCTGTTCCGCGACCTGGGTCGTCATCTGCGCGATGCGGGCATCCGGCGCCAGCACGTAACCCGGCAGCAGTGCCGCCCACCCGGCCTCGATCGCGCCTTGGGCCAGATGCGACCAGACACTGGGGTCGGTCCGCATCCAGTATCCGCCATGGACAAAGACCATTAGCCCGCGCGGCGCATCCTGGGGCATGAACAGATGACCACGCCCCAACTCCAGCGGCGGATGCCGGTCGCGAAAGGCCGCCGCGCTGTGGGGCCAGCTGTCGGCGATGCCCTCCGCACCCGCGATATGGGCGCCATTGGCATAGGCGTCGTCCCAGTCATGCACCTGATAGATCATGGTTTTGCCCCTCTTTCCGGCAGGTGACCCGCCTGCTAGCGTGCCGTCAAGAGGGAGCTTCACGATGACAGATTTCGCCAGAACGCGCGCCGCATTCCACCTGCCGCAGGGGGTGACCTATCTGGACGGCAACTCGCTTGGACCGATGCCCAAGGCGGCGGCGGCCAAGGTTTCCGCGATGATGACCGACGAATGGTCGGAAATGCTGATCACCGGCTGGAACAAGGCCGGATGGTTCGACCAGCCCCGCAAGGTCGGCGATCGCATCGCCCAGCTGATCGGCGCGGGGCCGGGGCAGGTCGTGATGGGGGACACGCTGTCGATCAAGGTCTTTCAGGCCGTCAGCGCCGCGCGCGCCCTGCGTCCCGACCGCCGGGTGATTCTGTCCGATAGCGGGAATTTCCCCTCGGATCTCTATGTCGCCCAAGGGCTGGCGCGGGCCGTCGATGCCGAACTGCGCGTCGTCGCCCCCGAGGATGTCGCCGAGGCGATCACCGACGAGGTCGCCGTCACCATGATCACCGAGGTCGATTACCGCACCGGACGCCGTCACGACATGGCGGCGCTGACCGCCAGGGCCCATGCGGCGGGCGCGCTGACGGTCTGGGACCTGGCCCATTCGGCGGGGGCGGTCGATGTCGACCTGCTGGGGGCCCATGCCGATTTTGCGGTCGGCTGCACCTACAAATACCTGAACGGCGGGCCGGGGGCGCCGGCCTTCATCTGGATCAACCCCGCCCATGCCGAGGCCGCGCAGCCGATCCTGCAAGGCTGGATGGGCCATGCCGCGCCCTTCGCCTTTGATCTGGATTATCGCCCCGCGGGCGGCATCGACCGGATGCGCGTCGGCACGCCCCCCGTGATCGCCATGACCGCGCTGGAGGCCGCGCTGGATGTCTGGGACGGCGTGCAGATGGCCGACCTGCGCGCCCGTTCCATCGAGCTGAGCGAGGCCTTCATCAAGGGCGTCGAGGCGCATTGCCCCGTTGTCACCCTGCATTCGCCGCGCGACCCCGCGCAACGCGGATCGCAGGTCGGTTTCCGCCATCCCCAAGCCTATGCCGTGATGCAGGCGCTGATTGCGCAAGGGGTCATCGGCGATTTTCGCGCGCCCGATGTGCTGCGATTCGGTTTTGCGCCGCTCTATAACGATCTGGACGATGTGGCCCGCGCGGTGGATGTCCTTGCCGCAATCCTGCGCAACAGAACTTGGGACAGAGAGGATTTCCATCGAAAAGCTGCGGTGACCTGAGGGAAAGGGGGTTCCCAAACAGCCCGAAAGGCAGGAAACGTCTGGTATCGCAACATATCGGTCGATCATGTCGAAACAGATCTTTGGAACTGCCCTTCTGGCTTGGCTGGGCGCCTTTCCCGTGCTGGCGCAGGATGACCCCGACCAGGTCATCCGCGTCCAGATCGAGACTGTCCAGACCGCCCAGTTGAACACCGACATGCAGCTCTCGGGCGAGATCAAGGCCATCGATGCGCTGCAGCTGGGCTTTCGTCAGGGCGGTCGCGTGACCGAGGTCCTGGTGGATCAGGGCGACCGCGTCGTCGCCGGACAGGCCTTGGCGCGTCTGGCCTCGGTCCAGCAGGATCAGGCGTTGAACGTGGCCGAGGCCGGGCTGCTGTCGGCCCGCGCGGGTCAGGACCAGGCCCGGCAGGCCAGCGAACGCGCCGCCGCATTGTTGTCGCGCGGGGTGGGCACCAAGGCCGCCGCCGATCAGGCCGAACAGGCGCTGTCGCAGGCCGACGGCATCTTGGAGCGTGCGACATCGGCGGTGGACCAGGCCCGGCGCGCCGTCGAGGACGCCGTTCTGCGCGCCCCGCAGGACGCCGTGATCACCACCAAATCCGTCGCGCCGGGACAGGTCGTGGCGGCCGCCCAGCCGGTCTTCGGCCTGGCGGCGCTGACCGGGCTGGAGGCGATCTTTCATGTCGCCGACGATCCGATCCTGCGCGACATCATCGGCACCACGATCCGGCTGGAGACACTGGACATCGACCGCCCTTCCATGACCGGAAAGGTGACCGAGGTCTCGCCGCTGGTCGATCCGGAAACCGGCACCGTCACCGTGCGGGCGCGGTTGCAGGCGGCGCAGATGGGGACATCGCTTCTGGGGGCGTCGGTCAGGGGCTATCTGGACGTGGCGCTGGATCACGGGACCGAGGTTCCTTGGACCGCCCTGATGCGCAGCGGCGATCAGCCCGCGGTCTGGACCGTGGACGAGGATGACCGCGTCACCCTGTCGCCGGTCACCGTCAGCCATTTCGGCGATCATTCGGTCTTCATCTCGGACGGGTTGCAGGACGGGCAGCGCGTCGTGGGCGCCGGATCGCAGCTGCTTTACCCCGGTCGGCAGGTCATGGCCGCCGACATGGTGCCGGAAGGGGATCGGGAATGAGATACCTGGCCATCATCTGCGCGGCAGTCCTGCTGGCGGGGCCCGCATCCGCGCTGTCCCTGCCGTCTTGGCTGGGCGGCGGCGCCCATGCTCAGGCCGAGCCCGAAGGTCCCCCGCGACCCGTCGTCAGCGTGATCGTGCAGGACGAGGGCGCCGAAGCGCGCTGGATCCCCGGTCTGGTTACGTCGCGCGACCAGGTGGCGCTTGGTTTCCAGACGCTGGGCCGCATGATCGCGCGCCCGGTCGATTTGGGCGCCATTGTGACCCAAGGCCAGATCCTGGCCGAACTGGACACCGACGACCTGGCCGCCAACACTCGTGCCGCCAGCGCCGCGCTTGACGCGGCCGAGGTCCAGCAGCGCACCGCCGAGGCGACCCTGGCGCGCACCACCGCACTGGCCGAACGCAACGTCGCATCCGACGCGCAGCTGGAACAGGCCCAGCAGGCCGCGACCGCCGCCGCCGCCGCCGCCGAACAGGCGCGGTCGGAATTGGTGCAGGCGCAGGATTCCGAAGGCTTCGCCCGCATGACCGCGCCTTTCGACGGCGTGATCAGCGCCGTCTATGAAGAGCCGGGCGCGGTCGTCAGCGCTGGCCAGCAGGTTCTGCAACTGTCGGCGCAGGACGAAAAGGAGGTCGTCATTGACCTGCCCGAATCGGCGCTGCTGGGGTTGGAGGAGGAGGCCGTCTTCACCGTATGGCATCGCAACGAACCCCAAACCCAGCTTCCCGCCGTGCTGGACCGCATCGACCCCGTGGCCGACAGCGCGACCCGCACGCGGCGTCTGCATCTGCGCCTGCCCCCCGAGGCGGGCTTCCGGCTGGGGTCGCTGGTGCGCGCACGGTTCGGCAGCGTCGACAACCCGTCGCTTTCCCTGCCATCCGAGGCGCTGGTCATCGTCGATGATGAAAGCTTCGTCTGGCGCGTGCGCCGCGACGGCGACACGGCCCATGTCGAACAGGTTGCCGTCCAGGCCGCGACCCCGTTCCAGGGCCGCGTCTCGATCACCTCGGGGCTGACCGCCGGCGACGAGATCGTTATCCGCGGCGTGAATTCCCTGACCCAAGACCAGGCCGTGGGCCGGAGGCTGACCCCGTGAAGCGTTTCAACCTGTCCGACTGGTCCCTGCATCACCGCAGCTTCGTGTGGTTCCTGCTGCTGCTGTCGATGTTCGCGGGCTTTCTCAGCTATCAGTCCCTAGGGCGCGAAGAAGACCCTGATTTCACCATCAAGACGATGATCATCGGCGCGGCCCTTCCCGGGGCCACCACCGACGAGACGTTGAAGCAGGTCACCACCCGCATCGAGACCAAGCTGGAGGAGCTGGACGAGCTGGACTTCACCCGCTCGGTCACAATGCCGGGGCAGGCGGTCGTCTATGTCGAACTGGACCCCACCACCCGCGCCAATGTCGTCCCCGAGGTCTGGAAGCGTGTCCGCCAGATGATGTCAGACATCCGGCCCGAATTCCCTCAGGAATTTGCGGGTTTTCAGTTCAACGACAATTTCGGCGATGTCTTCGGCAACATCTATGCTTTCACCGCCGATGGCTTTACCCCGCGCGAATTGCGCGACCGGGTCGAGGATATCCGCAAGCAGGTCGCCGCCCTGGATCTTGCCGGCAAGACCGAACTGCTGGGCGAACAGGAGGAGGAGGTCTTTCTGGAGTTTTCCGCCGCGCGCCTGGCGGCCCTGGGGCTGAACCAGCAGCAGGTTCTGGGAACGCTGGCCCAGCAGAACGCCATCGCGCCTTCGGGCGTCATCCAGTCCGGTCCCGAACGGGTGCTGGTCCGCGTCGGCGGCCAGTTCGACGACGCCAGCGCCATCGAGGCCGTGAACCTGCGCGTCGGCGAACGGTTCTTCAACCTCGCCGACGTGGCCACCATTACCCGCGGCTATGCCGACCCGCCGGAATCGCTTTTCCGCTATCAGGGGGAACAGGCCATCGGGTTGCAGATCGGCATGCGCAAGGGCGGCAACATCCTGGAATTCGGCGAGGAACTGGACGCGCTGATGGACCAGATCGCGGCCGACCTGCCCATCGGCATCAAGATGTCGAAATTTGCCGACCAGCCCCACGTGGTCGAGGAAGCCGTCGGCCATTTCGTCAAGGCCCTGGCCGAGGCCGTGGGCATCGTCCTGATCGTCAGCTTCGTGAGCCTGGGGCTGCGGGCGGGCCTGGTCGTGACGCTGACTATCCCGCTGTGCCTGGCGATCACCTTCGTCATCCTCGAGGTCTATGGCATCACGCTGCAGCGGATCTCGCTTGGGGCGCTGATCATCGCGCTTGGGCTGCTGGTCGATGACGCGATGATCGCGATCGAGACGATGATCTCGCGGCTGGAGATCGGCGAGACGCTGACCGATGCGGCCAGCTATGCCTGGACCTCGATCGCCTTTCCGATGCTGACGGGGACGCTGGTGACGGTGGCGGGCTTCATCCCCATCGGTTTGAACAATTCGGCGGCGGGGGAATTCACCTTCTCGCTCTTTGTCGTGATCGCGGTGTCGCTGACGATTTCATGGATCGTGGCGGTGCTGTTCGCGCCACTTCTGGGGGTGACCTTCCTATCCTCCAAGATGGCCCATGCCCATAGCGGACCGGGCCGCCTGCGCCGCGCCTTCCATGCCCTTCTGCGCAAGGCCATGCGGTTCAAGTGGATCACCATCGCCGTGACGCTTGCCATGTTCTTCGTGTCGCTCTGGGGGATGCAGTTCGTGGAACAGCAGTTCTTCCCGACCTCGGACCGGACCGAGGTGCTGATCGACATCAACGAACGCCAGAACGCCTCGATCGCGCGGACCATTGCCGACATGGACCGGCTGGAACAAACCCTGGCGGGCGACGAAGACGTGCTGTTCTGGACATCCTATGTCGGACAGGGCGCGCCGCGCTTCGTGTTGTCGATGGATGTCCCGACCGCCGGCCCGCATATGGGCCAGATCGTGATCCAGACCCCCGATCTGGCGGCGCGCGACCGCGTCAAGGCGCGGCTGACCGACCTGGCGCGGTCCGAATTCGCGGGCGTCGACATTTATATCAAGAACCTGGAAATCGGGCCGCCGGTCGGCAAGCCCGTGCAATACCGCGTCAGCGCGCCCGACCCCGATGCCGCCCGCGATGCCGCGCGCGGGTTGGCCACCGTCCTGTCGGGCGAATCCCGCCTGCAGGACATCGCGCTGGACTGGAACGAGCCCGCGCGCATGGTCCGCCTGAACGTCGATCAGGATCAGGCCCGCCAGCTGGGCGTGACCAATGGCGACATCTCGGATGCGCTTTCGGCCATTTTCAACGGCGTGCAGGTCACCCAGCTGCGTGACGACATCTTCCTGGTCGACGTGATCGCGCGCGGCCAGGCCGACGACCGCCAGTCGCTGGATTCGATCCGGAACCTGCAGATGAACCTGGCGGATGGGCGCACCATCCCGCTGGCCGCGCTGGTCACGCTGGAATACGGCACCGAACAGCCGCTGATCCTGCAACGCGACGGCCTGCCCACGGTCACCGTCAAGGCGGGCATCGCCACCAAGGACCAGCCCGCGACCCTTGTCACCGCGTTGGCCGACCGCGTAGCAGAATATCAGGCGACCCTGCCTCCGGGCGTCAAGGTGGTGGTCGGTGGCACGGTCGAAAGCTCGACCGACAGCCAGGCGCCCATCGCGGCGGTGGTGCCGGTCATGCTGCTGATCATGGCGGTGCTGGTCATGGCCCAGATGCAAAGCTTCCGCCTGTCGCTGATCGTCTTTGCCGCCGCCCCCCTGGGGCTGATCGGCGTGGTGGCGGTTCTGGTGCCCTTCGGCGTGCCGATGGGCTTCGTGGCCATTTTGGGGATCCTGGCGCTGATCGGCATCCTGATCCGCAACTCGATCATCCTGGTGCATGAAATCCAGGAACTGCTGCACAAGGGTAAGACCCGTTGGGATGCCGTATTCGAAGCGTCGGACAGTCGTGCCCGCCCGATCCTGCTAACGGCGGCGGCGGCGTCGCTGGCGCTGATCCCGATCTCGCGCCAGGTCTTCTGGGGTCCGATGGCCTTCGCCATGATGGGGGGCATCATCGCGGGGACGCTGGTGACGCTGGTCTTCGTTCCCGCGCTTTATTGTGCGGTGTTCCGCGTCCGGGCCCCCAAGGGCGACCAGGCGGCGTGATGGCGTCCATGCCGGGGGCGATACCCTCGGGGGGTCCGGGGGGCGGCGCCCCCCGGCCGTCGCGGGACGCAAAAGGCGCCCGGAACATGGTTCCGGGCGCCTTTCCTTCAGAGGGTGGCTGTCACTCGGCTGCGTCGCGCTTGGGAAGAACCCAATCGGGGCGCGGAAAGTGGCAGGTATAGCCGTTCGGGAACCGTTCCAGGTAATCCTGATGCTCGGGTTCGGCCTCCCAGAAATCGCCGACCGGTTCGACCTCGGTGACGACCTTGCCCGGCCAGATGCCGGACGCCTCGACATCGGCGATCGTGTCCAGCGCCACGGCCTTCTGATCCTCGGACGTGTAATAGATCGCCGAGCGATAGCTGAGGCCGATATCGTTGCCCTGCCGGTTCGGCGTGGTGGGGTCGTGGATCTGGAAGAAGAACTCCAGCAACCGGCGATAGCTGATCTGATCGGGATCGAAATTGATCTCGATCGCCTCGGCATGGGTGCCGTGGTTGCGATAGGTCGCATTGGGCACGTCGCCGCCGCTATAGCCGACGCGGGTCGAATGGACGCCCGGCAACCGCCGGATCAGGTCCTGCATGCCCCAGAAACATCCGCCTGCAAATACTGCGCGTTCGCTCATCTTATGCCTCCTTTGCCTGGTCCAGGTACTCACCGTAACCCTCGGCCTCCATCTGGTCCCGCGGCACGAAACGCAGCGAGGCCGAGTTGATGCAATAGCGCAGGCCCCCCGCCTCGGGTGGGCCGTCGGGGAAGACATGGCCCAGATGGCTGTCGCCATGGGTAGACCGCACCTCGGTGCGCACCATGCCGAAACTGACATCGCGATGTTCGGTCACGTTCTGCTGGATCGGCTTGGTGAAAGCCGGCCAGCCGCAGCCGGAATTGTATTTCGCGCCGCTGGCGAACAGCGGCTCGCCCGAGACGATGTCGACATAGATGCCGGGTTCGAAATGATGGTCGTATTCGCCGGTAAAGGCCCGTTCGGTGCCGTTTTCCTGCGTGACGCGATACTGCTCCGGCGTCAGCCGGTCAATCGCGTCCTGGCTTTTCTGATAGGCCAAGTTGTCCTCCGCGGATGGATGGCGTTCGGCCCCCTATATGGGGACCGAACTGCCGTTCCGCAAAGGTCAGAGGCGCGAAACTGCCTCTTTGGCGGCGTGATATTCGGTCGCAAGCCGGTCGATGCGCGTGGCTGCCGGTTCGACCGCGCGAACCGCCCCGATGCCCTGACCCGCGCCCCAGATCGTGGACCAGGCCTTGGGCTTTGACGACCCGTCCGAGAAGTTCATCGACGACGCATCCGCCGCCGCCAGATTGTCGGGGTCCAGCCCCGCCTTGCGGATCGACGGTGCCAGATAATTGCCTGACACGCCGGTAAACAGTGATGATGTGACGATATCCATCGCCCCGCTTTCCACGATCATCCGCTTGTAGTCATCCTGGGCATTCGCCTCCTCGGTAGCGATGAAGGGGCTGCCGATATAGGCCAGATCCGCCCCCATCACCTGCGCCGCCAGCACCGCGCGCCCGGTGGCGATGGACCCTGACAACAGCAGCGGCCCGTCGAACCATTCGCGGATCTCCTGTATTAGGGCAAAGGGCGATTGCGGGCCTGCGTGACCACCTGCGCCTGCGGCGACCGCGATCAGCCCGTCGGCGCCCTTCTCGATGGCCTTCTTCGCGAACATGTTGTTGATCACGTCATGCAGCGCAATGCCGCCGCAGTCATGGGCGGCCCGGTTGACCTCGACCCGGGCGCCAAGCGAAGTGATCCAGATCGGCACCTTGTGGCGGTGGCAGGTTTCCAGATCGCGCTCCAGCCGCGCATTGCTGCGATGGACGATCTGGTTCACCGCATAGGGGGCGGCAGGGCTGTCGGGATTGGCCTGGTTGTGCCGGTCCAACTCCTCAGTGATGCGCGTCAGCCAGGCGTCCAGCATCGACGGCTCGCCCTCCTTCTCGCGCGCGTTCAGGGCGGGAAAGCTGCCGACGATGCCCGCCTTGCATTGCGCGATGACCAGTTCCGGCCCGGAAACGATGAACATGGGCGACGCGACGACGGGAATGCGCAGGTTCTGCAGGATCGGTGGCAGCATTGGGTCCTCCCTCAAGGTTTGCGCAACGATGACCTGCGACCCGGTGGGGGGCAAGCCGTGACGCGGCGACAGGGCAGGGGCCTGCGCGATGGCAAAAGGCCCCGGATGCGATCCGGGGCCTTTCGATGCTGGCGGGGGCCGCCCGTCAGTGGATGGGCGCGTCGGGGCGCGGACCTTCGCCCACCGCGCCGATGCGCGCGCCCGCCTTGCCGATGCGGTCGGCCACCATCAGCCCGTCGGGACCGGCGCTGACTTTGACAGTGGCACCGTCCAGAACCTCGCCCGACAGCAGCAGTTCCGCCAAGGGGTCCTGCAAGGCGCGCTGGATCACGCGCTTCAACGGGCGTGCCCCGAAGACCGGGTCATAGCCCTGATCGGCCAGCCAGGTCCGGGCGGCATCGTCCAGATCCAGCGTGATCTTGCGCGCGGCAAGGCGCCGTTCCAGCCGGGCCAGCTGAACCGTGACGATCCCGTCCATGTTCGACCGCGACAGGCGGCGGAAGATGATGATCTCGTCCAGGCGGTTCAGGAACTCGGGGCGGAAATGGCTGCGGACGGCCTCCATGACGTGATGGCGGGCCTCGGTGGCGTCCTGATCCTCGGGCAGATGCGACAGCGCCTGCGACCCGAGGTTCGAGGTCAGGATGATCAGCGTCTGCTTGAAATCTACCGTCCGGCCTTGGCCGTCGGTCAGAACGCCGTCGTCCAGCACCTGCAGCAGCACGTTGAACACGTCCGGATGCGCCTTTTCGACCTCGTCGAACAGGATCACCTGATAGGGACGCCGACGCACCGCCTCGGTCAGGACGCCGCCTTCGTCATAGCCGACATAGCCCGGAGGCGCGCCGATCAGCCGGGCCACGGAATGTTTTTCCATGAACTCGGACATGTCGATCCGGACCATCGCGCTGTCATCGTCAAACATGTATTCGGCCAGCGCTTTGGTCAGCTCGGTCTTGCCGACGCCGGTGGGGCCAAGGAACAGGAAGGACCCAAGCGGTCGGTTTTCGTCGTTCAGCCCGGCGCGGGCGCGGCGGACGGCATTGCTGACCGCCGTCACGGCCTCCTGCTGGCCGATCACGCGCTTGCCGATCTGCTGTTCCATCTTCAGCAGCTTGTCGCGTTCCCCCTCCAGCATCTTGGCGGTGGGGATGCCGGTCCAGCGTTCGACGACCTCGGCGATCTGCTCGGGGCGGACGGCTTCCTCGACCATCAGGCCGTCGGTCGCCTCGACGTCGGCCAGCTGCTTTTCCAGGCCGGGGATGATGCCATAGGACAGTTCGCCCGCGCGGGCCAGATTGCCCTCGCGCTTGGCCTGGTCCAGTTCGGCCCGCGCACGGTCCAGCTGTTCGCCCAGGTTGCGCGACCCTTCCAGCCGGTCGCGTTCGGCCTGCCAGCGGGCGGTCATTTCCGCGCTGCGTTCCTGGATGTCGGACAGGTCCTTTTCCAGCCGTTCCAGACGATCGCGGGACGCGGCGTCGTCCTCCTTCTTCAGGGCCTCGGCCTCGATCTGCATCTGCAGGATCTGGCGATCCAGCTGATCCAGCTCCTCGGGCTTGCTGTCGACTTCCATCCGCAAGCGCGACGAGGCTTCGTCCACCAAATCGATCGCTTTGTCGGGCAGGAAGCGGTCGGTGATATAGCGGTGGGACAGCTGGGCAGCGGCGACCAGCGCGGCATCGCTGATGCGAACCCCGTGGTGCAGCTCGTATTTCTCCTTGATGCCGCGCAGGATGCTGATCGTGTCCTCGACCGTGGGTTCTGCGATCATCACCGGCTGGAAGCGACGGGCCAGGGCCGCGTCCTTTTCGATATACTTGCGGTATTCGTCCAGCGTCGTGGCGCCCACGCAATGCAGTTCCCCCCGGGCAAGCGCAGGCTTGATCAGGTTGGCGGCATCCATGGCCCCATCGGTCTTGCCGGCACCCACAAGGGTGTGCAGTTCGTCGATGAAGAGGACGATCTCACCGTCCGCGGATTCGATTTCCTTGAGGATCGACTTCAGCCGTTCCTCGAAATCGCCGCGATATTTGGCACCGGCGATCAACGCGCCCATGTCCAGCGCCATCAGGCGCTTGTCGCGCAGGGATTCGGGCACATCGCCGTCGATGATGCGCAGGGCCAGCCCTTCGGCGATGGCAGTCTTGCCGACGCCGGGTTCGCCGATCAGCACGGGGTTGTTCTTCGTGCGGCGCGACAGGACCTGCATGGCGCGGCGGATTTCCTCGTCGCGGCCGATGATCGGGTCGATCTTGCCGTCGCGGGCGGCTTGGGTCAGGTCGCGGGCGTATTTCTCCAGCGCCTCATAGCTGTCCTCGGCGGATGCCGTGTCGGCGGTGCGGCCCTTGCGGATGTCGTTGATGGCCGCGTTCAGGGCCTGCGCATTGACGCCACCGGCGCTCAGCGCATCGCGGGCCGAGGTGTTGACCATGGCCAACGCCATCAGCACGCGTTCAGCGGGCACGAAGCTGTCACCGGCCTTCTTGGCCAGCTTTTCGGCCTCGTCCAAGACACGCACCATGGACGGATCGACATAGACCTGGCCGCTGCCACCCGATACCTTGGGCTGCTTGGCCACCGCCTGATCGACGGCAACCCGCACGGCCTGGGCATCCCCCCCCGACCGGGTGATCAGGTTCGAGGCCAGCCCCTGGTCGTCATCCATCAGGGCTTTCAGCAGATGTTCGGGCATGACGCGCTGCTGGCCTTCGCGCATCGCGATGGTCTGGGCGGATTGCAGGAAGCCGCGCGACCGTTCCGTGAACTTTTCCATGTTCATCGGGCATTCTCCATTCTTGGTTAGCCCCCGAGTGCCGGACGCCCGCGTTCGGCACGTCCCCGTTCGGGTCTTCACGATAAGAAATGGGATATTTCCGGACGCTTTCAAGAACGCCGCGTTCATGTCATAACGCCGCGATTTTGCGGAAATAAGGGGACAGGCGATGGATGACAGGTTGATCGTGGCACTGGACGTGCCGGACGCGTTGGCGGGGCTGGCGCTGGCAGAAAAGCTGGGCGATGCGGTGGGCTTCTACAAGATCGGGCTGGGGATGCTGACCGGCGGTGGCTTGGCGCTGGCCAACGAGCTGAAGCAGGAACACGGCAAGCGCATCTTTCTGGACATGAAGCTGTTCGACATCGGCGCCACGGTCGAGGCGGCGGTCCGCGGTCTGGCGCAATATGACATCGACTTCCTGACCGTGCATGGGGACCCGCATGTGGTGCGCGCCGCCAAGCAAGGTGCCGCGGGCAGCAAGATGCAGATTCTGGGCGTCACCATCCTCACCTCGCTCGAACGGGCCGATCTGGACGCGGGGATGATGCAGGCGGGCGATCTGCACGACATCACCGTCGAACGCGCCGCCCGCGCCTTCGAGGCCGGGGCCGATGGCATCATCTGTTCCCCGCGCGAGGCGCAGGCCATCCGCGCCCTGCCGGATGCGCGGCTGATCATCACGCCGGGCGTGCGGCCAAGCGGTGCCTCGCTGGGCGATCAGAAACGGGTCGAGACCCCGGCCAGCGCCATCGCTGCCGGCGCCGATCACATCGTGGTGGGCCGCCCCGTCTGGCAGGCCGCCGATCCGCGTGCCGCCGCCCAGGCCATCCTGTCGGAAATCCGGGCGCATTGACCCCGTCCGTCCCCTTTGCCACCATCGCGCCATGGCAAGGGGGACGGGCATGGATGATGGCGGCGCGCAGAAGGCGCAGAACGATCTGGTCCTGTCCTTTCTGGCCGTGCGCCGCGCCATCGGCGGTCTTGGCTATTTCCTGCCCGTCTCGCTGATGGTCTTTGCCATCCTGACGGGGCGAGGGCTGGGGACCAGCATCTCTGCCTATTATTATTCCCCCATGCGCGACGTCTTTGTCGGCACCTTGATCGCGCAGGCGGTCTTTTTGTGGAGCTATGAGGGTTTCCGCCCCCGCGCGGGTGAAATCGTCTCGGACTGGCTGACGGCGCGGGTTGCGGCCGTCGCCGCCGCCCTGATCGCATTGTCCCCGACCAGCGGCCCCGATATCCCCTGCACCCTGCTGCAATGCGTGCTGGGTCCGGTCGTCGCGGGTTGGCTGCATCTTGTCGCCGCGGCGGTGTTCTTTCTGGCGCTGGCGGTCTTTTGCCTGGTGCTGTTCGTCAGGGGCCAAGAAGACAGCGCCGAAAAGCGGGCCTCGAACCGGATCTATCGTCTGTGCGGCTGGGTGATCCTGGTCAGCATCGGCCTGATCGGGGTGATGTTCCTGACCGGGCTGGACCAGCGACTGGCATTTTTGCGGCCGGTCTTCGTGCTGGAAACCGCGGCGACCTTTGCCTTTGCGACGAGCTGGGCGGTCAAGGGCGATGCCCTAGGGCCGCTGGTGCGGGGCATGGCCCGACCCTAGGATCCAGTCGCAGAAATGCGGGATGCGTCGGGGATGGGCCAGGTAATCGGCCATGGGCATCATCCGCCATTCCTGTCCCTCGTCGCCGAATCGGATCGCGGCGATCTGTGCGGCGGTCAGGGTGCCGGTGAACAGCCAGGATTGCATGCGCGGGTCCTGGAAGGATGCGAATGCGTGGCCGGTCAGCCCATCCGCAGGCAGGTGCAGGGCGAATTCCTCGTGCAGTTCCCGCAGGGCGCAGGCGAGGGGGCTTTCGTTTCCTTCCCGCCCGCCGCCCGGCAGGTCCCAATGGGCGGGAAAGGGGATGCCAGCGTCGTCGTCGCGCAGATAGACCAGCATCGAGGCCCCATGGGTCAGCAGCAGCTTGGCGCCGTGGAATGGGGGGCTGCCGGTTCCGGTCATTCCGCCGCGATGCGCCCGCCGCTGAGATCGGTGGTCAGGCTGGCCAGCCGCGCGATGACCTGTTCGATCCGCGCGGCGAAAAGGTCGAAATCGGGGCGCGGCGTGATTGCACGTTCGTTCATGTAGAGCGAGCGGTCGATCTCCAGCTGGACGACATGGATGTTCTGCGCAGGCCGCCCATAGGCCGAACAGATATAGGCGCCGGAAAAGGGCGAATTGCGGCGGATGCGCCAGCCACCATCCTCGACCGCCCGGCAGACCGCATCCGACACGCGGGCCGAGGCGGACAGCCCGTGGCGGTTGCCCAGCACCATGTCGGGACGCAGGCCCTGCAGATGGGTCAGGGAATCATGGGGCATGGAATGCATGTCGATCAGGATCGCCTGTCCGAATCGCGTCCGCGCCTCCGAGATCAGCGCGCCAAGCGCCTGGTGATAGGGCCGCCAGCAGAGATCGATGCGGCGTTCGGCCTCGGCGCGGTCCATGGGCGCGTCATGAATCACCCGGCCCTGCGACACGACACGGGGAATCACGCCCAGACCCGCAAGGGTGCGCTGGTTCAGCGGATGACGCGGCACGCCGCGCACGATCACCGGGTCGATTTCATCCGCGCCGCGATTAAGGTCCACGATGCAACGCGGCACGCGCGAGGCGAGCGTCACCGCGCCGTAACGCGATGCAGGTGCTATCAGCCTGTCCACAAAGGCATCTTCCGAGGACCGCAGGGTGCTGACGGGCAGCCTGGTATCTTTCAGGAACCAGTCCGGATAGTCGCATCCCGAATGCGGAGAGGCGAAGATCACCCCGCTCAGCCACGAATCGGGGCGGGTCAGAACAAAGGGCGGTTCAGGCTGTGACACGGGACAGACCTCGTCATCAGTCGCAATAAACTATATAAACCTGAAAAACTTGCTGCCGATAGGTCTTGAATACCCCCGGCACCCCCGTTATAGACCTGCGGACCAAGAGGCGCTGAGACGGCATCCAGACGGAAGCGGGACCGGTTCTTCACGGCAGCGTGGGCGGTTAGCTCAGCGGTAGAGCACTACGTTGACATCGTAGTGGCCACTGGTTCGATCCCAGTACCGCCCACCATAAATTTTTCGCCGCCCCTGGCAAGCGTCGGGGGCATTCGTTTTCCTGGCGGCTGCGATGCGCCGCGATGATGGAGAAGACCGATGAAGGTTCGCAACTCGCTCCGCTCGCTCAAGAGCCGGCACCGTGACTGCCAAATCGTGCGCCGCAAAGGCCGCGTCTACGTGATCAACAAGACCAACCGCCGCTTCAAGGCCCGCCAGGGCTGATCGGCGCGGGTCTTGCCGGGATGACCGGCAGATCGCGGAAAACGATCCGAACAGACCCGCCCCTTAAGGCGGGTTTTTTCATGTCCGGAAAGGATCGCGGATGATTCGCTAAACCCATCAGGTCGCAGCCACCCGGTCCGAGGCGATCTGGTCGCCCTGCCGGACCTATCGCTATGCGCTGACGCGGCGATGGAGTGACGGGCCGGGCTTGGGCATCGTGATGCTGAACCCCTCGACCGCCGACGCCTTTCGCAACGATCCCACCGTCGAACGCTGCGAGCGTCGGGCGCGCGCCCTGGGCTATGGCGCCTTTCGGGTGGTAAACCTTTTTGCCTTCTGCGCGACCGATCCTCGTGATCTGCGCCGTGCCGATGCGCCGGTGGGACCCGGTAATGACGATGTCCTGCAAGAGACCGCCGCATGGTCGCAGGCCGTCCTGTGCGGCTGGGGTGTACATGGCGCGCATCTGGGGCGTGGGAACCGGGTCGAATCACTGCTGCGGGCGACGGGGGTGCCTCTTTGTCATCTGGGTCTGACCCGGGACGGCATGCCCCGCCATCCGCTCTACGTTGCCTATCGGCAGGGTCCGGTGGCATGGCGTTAAGTTTTTATTAATTATTCGGTTCTGGGACGGGCTTCCGCTGCGTATCATGCAAGGCATCGGCATGTTGCCGGTCGTGTGTGGGGTCCGTGTCGATGCTGTTCATAGGTGGTATTCTCAGTTTGATGATGGCGGGGCTGATGGTGGATCTGAGCGCGTTGACCTCGTCCACCGCCGAAGACGACGAGGACCCCGATGCCACCCCAGAGGATGACGGCGAACTGCCCCCCATCCTGCCCGAACCAGAGCCCGAACCCGAACCTGTCGATCCGGCCCCCGTCGAGGAACCCGCGCAGGCTTTGGGCAGCAATCAGGCCGACATGCTGATGGGAACGCCGCTGGGCGACGTGATCAGCGGTTATGACGGTGATGACGATCTGCGCGGGGGACTGGGCGACGACCTGATTCAGGGGGGTGACGGGGATGACTGGGTGCAGGGCGACGGCGCCTATGGCCTGGGCGGAGCCGACACGATCGAGGGCGGTGCGGGCGACGACATGCTGGCGGGGCAGGGGGGCGACGACCTCATCTATGGTGATTCGGGCGACGACACGCTGTTTGGCGGCGAAGGGCGGGACACGCTGTTCGGTGGCGCGGGCGACGATATCCTGGCCGGACACGAAGGCGATGACCTGCTTGTTTCGACCGGGGGCGGCGATGATCTGGATGGCGGGGCGGGGAATGACGTGCTGATCGGCCATGACGGTCCAGAAACCGTCTGGATGAATGGCGGCGATGGCGACGACACGCTGATGCCGGGCGCGCATGATTTCGTTTCGGGCAATGATGGCGGCGACAGCTTTGTTTTGCGCGACACCCCCGAAGGTTTCCCCACGATCGCCGATTTCGACGCCGACCGGGACCAGATCGAACTGCACCTGAATGCCGATGACGCCCAGAATGCCGAAGTGACGCTGGAGCGGGATCAGGACGGCACCTATCTGCTATCGGTCAATGGCCATCCGGTTGGACGGCTGTTGCAGGATGGCGGGCTGGACGTAGCCGACGTGCGGATCGTCACACCCTTGGGCTGATTTTCCGCACCCGTGCACGCCGGGGCTTTCCTTTTTGCCGGGCCTGTCCTATACGCGCGCATCCGCCGGGCACCCCGTGTCCGGCTGACGACTTCATGGGCCTGTGCTGGACGACATCCCGGCCTGCGCCATCACCCCTAATCCGGAAGGAGATCCCGATGTCGATCACCGTCGAAGAAAAAGCCCGCCTGATCAAGGAATTCGGTACCAAGGAAGGTGACACCGGTTCGCCCGAAGTCCAGGTCGCGATCCTGACCTCGCGCATCACCACCCTGACCGAGCATTTCAAGTCGCACAAGAAAGACAACCACTCGCGTCGTGGTCTGTTGATGATGGTCGCACAGCGCCGCAAGCTGCTGGACTATCTGAAGGGCAAGGAAGAAGCACGCTATACCGACCTGATCGGCAAGCTGGGCATCCGCCGCTAATCATTTCCGATCATTCGGAAGGGGAACGCCCGCAGCGAAAGCTGCGGGCGTTCTTCATTGGCCCATCCCTGCCACCCACTTCCCAAACAGCGCGTTTTCCTGTATCTGCCGTCCATCTGCGACGTGAGGTCCAGCCCCGGGGCACATGCAAAGGATAGGGGCGGCGGCAATGGGGCCGCCATATGACACGGGGTGACCGGAGGGCCGGAACACTCCCAGAGGAAATCAGATGTTTGATGTAGTGAAGAAATCGATCCAGTGGGGCCAGGAAACCCTGACGCTGGAAACGGGCAAGGTTGCCCGTCAGGCCGACGGCAGCGTCATCGCCACCCTGGGCGAGACCAGCGTCATGGCCAACGTCACCTTCGCGAAGGAACCCAAGCCCGGGCAGGATTTCTTCCCGCTGACGGTTCACTATCAGGAAAAATACTATGCCGCCGGCAAGGTGCCGGGCGGTTTCTTCAAGCGCGAGGCACGTCCGACCGAAAAGGAAACGCTGACCGCGCGCCTGATCGACCGTCCGATCCGCCCGCTGTTCGCACCCGGCTTCAAGCATGAAGTGCTGGTCATGTGCACCGTGCTGAGCCACGATCTGGTCAATGATCCCGACATGGTCGCGATGATCGCCGCATCCGCTGCGCTGACGATCTCGGGCGTGCCGTTCATGGGCCCCATCGGTGCGGCCCGCGTCGGCTTCGCCAATGGCGAATACGTGCTGAACCCCGAGGTTCAGGACATGGACCAGCTGCGCAACAATCCTGAACAGCGTCTGGATCTGGTCGTCGCCGGCACCAAGGACGCCGTGATGATGGTCGAATCCGAAGCCTATGAGCTGTCGGAAGCCGAAATGCTGGGCGCCGTGAAATTCGGTCATGACGCCATCCAGCCGGTCATCGACCTGATCATCGATCTGGCCGAAGACGCCGCGAAAGAGCCCTTCGACTTCCAGTCGCCGGACTACAGCGCGCTCTACAACCGCGTGAAATCCATCGGCGAGGCCGACATGCGCGCCGCCTATGCGATCCGCGACAAGTCGGACCGTCAGGACGCGATTGCCGCTGCCAAGGCAAAGGTCAAGGAGCAGCTTTCCGAGGACGAGTTGGCCGACGCCAACCTCGGTTCGGCGCTGAAGAAGCTGGAATCGGGCATCCTGCGCGGTGACATCATCAGCGGCGGCGCCCGCATCGACGGCCGCGACACCAAGACCGTCCGCCCGATCGTCAGCGAAGTCGGCATCCTGCCGCGCACCCACGGTTCGGCGCTGTTCACCCGCGGCGAGACGCAGGGCCTGGTCGTGACCACGCTCGGCACCGGCGATGACGAACAGATCATCGACGCGCTGCACGGCAACTATCGTTCGAACTTCATGCTGCACTATAACTTCCCGCCCTATTCGGTCGGTGAGGTCGGTCGCGTGGGTTCGCCCGGTCGTCGCGAAATCGGCCACGGCAAGCTGGCATGGCGCGCCCTGCAGGCGGTTCTGCCGGCGGCGACGGACTTCCCCTATACCATCCGCGTCGTCTCCGAGATCACCGAATCAAACGGCTCGTCGTCCATGGCTTCGGTCTGTGGCGGTTCGCTGTCGATGATGGATGCGGGCGTTCCGCTGAAGGCACCGGTCGCCGGTGTCGCCATGGGTCTGATCCTGGAAGACGACGGCCGCTTCGCCGTTCTGACCGACATCCTGGGTGACGAAGACCACCTGGGCGACATGGACTTCAAGGTGGCGGGGACCGAAAACGGCATCACGTCGCTGCAGATGGACATCAAGGTCGCGGGCATCACGCCCGAGATCATGGAACAGGCGCTGGCACAGGCTAAGGATGGCCGCATGCACATCCTGTCCGAGATGTCGAAGGCCCTGACCGAAGGTCGCCAGGAATTCAGCGCCCACGCCCCGCGCATCGAGACGATGCAGATCCCGACCGACAAGATCCGTGAAGTGATCGGCTCGGGCGGCAAGGTCATCCGCGAGATCGTGGAAGTCTCGGGCGCCAAGGTCGACATCAATGACGAAGGGATCATCAAGATCGCCTCGGCCAATGGTGAGTCGATCAAGAAGGCCTATGACATGATCTATTCGATCGTGGCCGAGCCGGAAGAAGGCAAGATCTATACCGGCAAGGTCGTCAAGCTGGTCGATTTCGGTGCCTTCGTGAACTTCTTCGGCAAGCGTGACGGGCTGGTGCATGTCAGCCAGATCGCGAACCGTCGTCTGGGTCACCCCAACGAGATCCTGAAAGAGGGTCAGGAGGTCAAGGTCAAGCTGCTGGGCTTCGACGATCGTGGCAAGGTCCGCCTTGGCATGAAGATGGTCGACCAGGAAACCGGCGCCGAGATCGACGAAAACGCCGAAGAAGCGAACGCCTGATCTGCAAGATACGGCCGGCCACATCGTGGCCGGCCGTTTTTTCATCCAGCGAGCAAGGATCATGACTTTGCGTGAACTCGCTACCCTGTGGATCGGCGGGGCCTTGGGCCTGATGGAGATTGCCAGCCTGAATTCATTGATGCGTCTGGGGCACCCCGTGACGCTTTACAGCTATGCCCCCATTCCCAACGTCCCCGACGGCGTGACCACGCGCGACGCGGCCGAAGTCATGTCCGGGTCCAGGATCCTGGTCTATCGCGACAAGCGCAAGCCCAGTCCAGCCCTGCACGCCAACCTGTTCCGCTATGCACTGCTGAAGACGACCGATGCGACCTGGGTCGATCTGGACATCATTGGCCTGCGCCCGATGCCCGACGGCGACTATGTCATGGGGTTCGAGACCGGTCGCTCGGTCAACAATGCCGTCCTGCGACTTCCGCGCCGATCGCCCACATTGCAGGATCTGTGTCGGTTTTCGCCGTCGACCCGCGGCGTCGCCCCCCACATCACCGGCGCGCGGCGGTTGAAATACTGGGTGCGCACCCTGGGGCAGGGTTACCCGATCGAGAAATGGGCCTGGGGCAGTACGGGCCCCAAGGCGCTGACGATCTATCTGACCCAGCATGACGAACTGCACCATGCCCTGCCACCGGCCGCATTCTACCCCATCGACGTGCATGATCATGGTCAGTTCCTGGAGCCCGGGCGGTGGCGACTGTCCGATTTCGGCACGGACACCATCTGCCTGCATCTGTGGGGCAGCCGAATCCGCAAGACCCTGCAGGAGGACCATGACGGCAAGGTTCCCGCAGGCAGCCTTTATGCCGAGATCCTGAACGCCTATCTATGACCCGAACACGAGTCCCTTGCGATGACAGATGATCCCCTCCTGATTTTGACGATGAAATGGGGCACGCTTTACAGCAGTGACGATGTGAACCGGCTGGCGGCGCAGGTCCGGCGGCATCTGGCGCGCCCGCATCGCTTCATCTGTTTCACCGATGACGCCACGGGCCTTGATCCGCAGGTCGAGGCGCTGCCGCTGCCCGAGCTGGGGCTGCCGCAGGGGCATTCCGACACGCGCTGGCGCAAGCTCGGGCTGTTCCGGCGCGATCTGGGCGGCCCCAATGCGTCCCTGTCGGGGACGGCGCTGTTTCTGGACATCGACCTGGTGGTGGTGGACGACCTGGCGCCGTTCTTCGACCTGCCGGGCGATTTCCTCATCATCCGCGACGACGACCTGTTCCGGGCAAAGCCCCTGCGCCGCATCAATCCGGGGCGCGACCGGTTTCTGCACAGCGTCGGCAATTCCAGCGTCTTCCGGTATCGGATTGGGGACCATGCCTATGTCCTGGACGCCTATCTGGCCGATCCCGCCGCAGCGACCGCAGGATACGAAATCAGCCAGCAGTTCCAGTCGGCGCAGCTGGCCGCGCGTGGGCATCTGCATTACTGGCCCAAGGGTTGGTGCGTCAGCTTCAAAAACGACTGCGTGCCGCGCAATCTTCTGTCCTATCTGCGCGATCCGGCCATGCCCGAAGGGGCCAAGATCGTCTTGTTCGCGGGCGCCCCCAAGATGGAGGACGTCTTTGCCGGGCGCGGCCACAAATGGTACCGCCGCATCGGGGATATCGGCTGGCTGCGCCGCGCGTGGGAAAACCCATGATCCGCGATGCGTTCCGCCGCTTCAAGCGGCGCCGCCGCCAAGCCCGCGCCGTGGCCGAAATAGACGGGCGGCCCGATCGTGCGGGTCGTCCGCATGGCTTACCCGCTCCGCTGATCGTGTCATTGACCAGCTATCCCGCGCGCTTTGGGACACTGGCACCGACCTTGCAGGCCCTGACGCGCCAGACCGTTCAGCCGGACCGGGTGATCCTGTGGCTGGACGACGAAGACCATGCCCATCTTCCGCCCGAGATTGCCGGGATGGACCGGTTGGAGATCCGGACCTGCGCGTCCTGGCGGTCCTACAAGAAGATCGTGCCGACGCTGTTGGCCCATCCTGACGCCTTCATCGCGACGGCGGATGACGACCTCTACTATCCCGCCGACTGGCTGGAGCGGCTGGTGGCTGCCGCGCAAGCTGGGGCAGGCGTCGCCTGCCTGCGCGCCCATCGCGTGACGATGACGGGTAGCCGGCCCGCCGGATACGAAGACTGGGATCACAACCTGCAATCGCCCGAAACCGGGCCGCTGGTCTTTCCAACCGGCGTGTCGGGGGTGATCTATGCGCCGGGGGTGTTTCACCCGGACGTAACGCGCGACGACCTGTTCATGCGGCTGGCGCCGGGGGCCGATGACATCTGGCTGTACTGGATGCACCGGATGGCCGGTTCACGGCCCGCCAAGATCGGGGAACGCGCCCGGATCCTGGAATGGGAAAGCAGCCAAGCAGTCAGCCTGCGGTCGGTGAACCGCCCCGCCCAAGGGCAGGGCGGCAATGACCGTGCCATCGCCGCCCTGCTGGGTCAATATGGCTGGCCGTGATCAGGCCGGGTCCTTGGCATAGCGCAGATAGGGCAGCTTGATGTCCAGGGGGCCAAATTTTTCCTCGGCTGCCTTGTCGTCCAGCGACAGGGCGACGATCACGTCCTGACCCGGCACCCAGTTGGCCGGCGTCGCGATCGGCACGCCATCGGTCTTGCGCACCGCGTCCAGCGCCCGCAGAATCTCGGCAAAGTTGCGGCCGACCGACATCGGATAGGTCATCGTCAGGCGGACCTTCTTGTCCGGCCCGATGATGAAGACCGTGCGCACGGTGGCCGAATGGGCGGGGGTGCGGCCCTCGGTCGGCAGATAGTATTCGGCGGGCAGCATGTCATAGGCCTTGGCCACCGTCAGGTCGCTGTCGTCGATGATGGCGAAATTGGCCGGTGCACCCGCGACCTTCGAGATGTCGGATTTCCATTTCTGGTGGTCATCGACGCTGTCCACGGACACGCCCAGAACCTTGGTGCCTCGCTTCTCGAACTCGGGTGCCAGCTGGGCGACGGCGCCGAATTCCGTGGTGCAGACCGGCGTGAAGTCGCGCGGATGGCTGAAGACGATCGCATAGCTGTCGCCGATCCAGTCGTGGAAGCTGATCTGCCCTTCGGTCGAATCGGCGGTGAAATCGGGGGCGATGTCATTGATGCGCAGGGACATGCGGTGTCCTTTCCATGGGTTGCGTTGGCTTCAACATAAGCAGCCCTTTCGGGAATGCCAGTGGTCGATCCGCCCTGCATCGCGGGCTTGCGGCGGCGGGGCGGCGGTGACAGGCTGTGCCCCAATCATGGAGCAGGAGAGTCCGATGTCCCAGGTTCTGGACAAGCGCAAATTCTTTATCGACGGCGCATGGGTGGCCCCCGCGACCGCGCGCGACCTCGAGGTGATCGACCCCTCGACCGAGGAAGCCGTCGCCGTCATCAGCCTGGGCGACCAGGCCGATACCGACGCCGCCGTCGCCGCCGCCAAGCGTGCCTTCCCGGCATGGTCCGCCACGCCGCCCGCCGAACGCCTGGCGAAGGTCGAGCAGATCCTCGAGATCTATCAGAAGCGGGCCGAGGACATGGCTTGGGCCATCAGCCATGAAATGGGCGCGCCGGCCGAGATGTCGCTGAACAACCAGGTCGCCAGCGGCACCTTCCACATCACCAATTTCATCGACGCCTTCCGCGACTTCCAGTTCGTGCGGCCCTTGGGGGATCATGCGCCCACCACGATGATATCCTGGGAACCGGTCGGGGTGGTGGGGCTGATCACGCCTTGGAACTGGCCGATGAACCAGGTGACGCTGAAGGTCATCCCGGCGCTGCTGGCGGGCAATACCTGCGTGCTGAAACCATCCGAGATCGCGCCGCTGAGTTCCATCGTCTTCGCCGAGATCCTGGAGGAGGCGGGCCTGCCCAAGGGCGTCTTCAACATGGTCCATGGCGATGGTCCGGGCGTCGGCACGCAACTGTCCACCCATGACGATGTCGAGATGATCAGCTTTACCGGATCGACCCGCGCGGGCATCGCCATCACCAAGGCGGCCGCCGACAGCCTGAAGAAGGTGGTGCTGGAACTGGGCGGCAAGGGCGCCAACATCGTCTTTGCCGATGCCGACGATGCGGCGGTCGCCCGCGGCGCCAAGCATTGCTTCAACAATACCGGTCAGTCCTGCAACGCACCCACCCGCATGCTGGTCGAGCGTTCGGCCTATGACCGCGCGGTCGAGGTCGCCACGCAGGTCGCCAACGACACCAAGGTCGCCAGCGCCCATGCCGATGGCCGCCATATCGGTCCCGTCATCAGCAAGGGCCAATGGGACAAGATCCAAGGGTTGATCCAGAAGGGCATCGATGAAGGCGCACGCCTGACCGCTGGCGGCACCGGCCTGCCCGAAGGCGTCAACCGCGGCTATTTCGTCCGCCCGACGGTCTTTGCCGATGTGACGAACGAAATGACCATCGCGCGCGAGGAGATCTTTGGTCCCGTCCTGTCGATCATCCCCTTCGAGGATGAGGAGGAGGCCATCCGCATCGCCAATGACACGCCATATGGTCTGACGAACTATGTCCAGTCGCAGGACGGCGCCAAGCGCAACCGCGTCGCGCGTCAGCTGCGCGCGGGCATGGTCGAGATGAACGGTGAGTCGCGCGGGGCCGGGGCGCCTTTTGGCGGGGTCAAGAAATCGGGCCGTGCGCGCGAAGGCGGGATCATGGGGCTGGAGGAGTTCATGGACAGCAAGGCCATCAGCGGTTGGGACCGCGACGCCTGATCACGGCCTGTTCCGAGGGTCAGAGGCGTGCGGGGCCGGCCCCCCCAACATCTCTGACCTCAATCTAGCTCCGCAAGGAAGATATAGCCCGCGCCATAGATCGTCTTGATCAGGCGCGGGTTTTTCGGATCCTCGCACAGCTTGGTGCGCAGCCGCGAGATGCGCACGTCCATCGCCCGATCGAAACTGTCGCCCGCCGAACCGCCAAGCGTCTCCAGCATCTGGGCGCGGGTGATCAGGCGTCGTGGATTGTCGGTGAACATGCGCAGCACCTCGGCCTCGGCATGGCTGAGGGGGGTTTCCACCCCTTCGGGGGATGTCAGCAGGTACCGGTCGAAATCGGCGCTCCACCCGGCAAAGCGCAGCGTGCGGGCGCTGCGGGTCTGGGCCTGCGCGGGCTTGCGCAGGCGGGCGCGGATGCGGGCCACGACCTCGGAGGGTTCGAAGGGCTTGATGATGTAATCGTCGGCGCCCAGCTCCAGCCCGGTGATCCGGTCCTGCACCTGCGACCGACCCGAGATGATGATGATTGCCGCCCCCGAATCCATCGCCAACCGATGCACCAAAGCCAACCCGTCGCGGTCGGGCAGACCCAGATCGATCAGGCAGACATCGGGGGTGATGCGGCGCAGCGCCGCCTCGAATTCGGTGGCGCGGGCAAAGCACTGGGTGCGGAAGCCCGCCTGTTCCAGAGCTTGGGACAGCAGGTGCCGGATCTGGGGTTCGTCGTCCAGGATGGCGATCAGCGGGGCATCGGTCATGGCTGGTCTTTCGTGGCCAGGGCCAGCGCAGCGGCAAGGCGCGCGGAAGTGAAGGGTTTGGTCAGCACCGGCCCGGCGCTGCGACAGCGCAGCGCGTCGCCCGGCGGCAAGGACGTCATCAGCAGGATCGGCACCGGCGCGGCAAGGTCAAGCCCCAGCCCGTCGCCCAGCTGGATGTCGGACAGGATCAGCGTCAGGCCGGGAAGGTCGGTCAGGGCGGTCGCCTCGGCCAGGGACGCGGCCTCGATCACGGCATGGCCCAGCCCCGTCAGCTGGTCTCGTACCTGCGTGCGGATCGCGTCGTCATCCTCGACCAGCAGCACCATCTGGGGCACGACCGGACGCCAGGGAAGGCGCAGTGTCACGCGGGCACCCGTCCCGGTGTTCTCCAGCCGCAAGGTGCCCCCCACCAGCTTGGTCTGGTCATAGACCATCGACAGGCCCAGCCCTGATCCCTGTCCGCCCTTGGTGGTGAAGAAGGGCTGGGTGGCGCGGATCAAGGCTTCGGGGGTGAAGCCGGGGCCGGTATCGCTGACCGCGATCTGCAGCCAGTCGCCGCTGCGCCCCGCGGCAAGCGTGATGCAGCCCCCCGGGCCGGTCGCAGCATCGGCGTTCAGGATCAGGTTCAGCAGCGAATCCTGCAGCGCGTCGGGGTCCAGCAGCAGGGGGCCGGGGATGGTCGCCAGCCGCAGGTCCAGCCGCGTCCCGTCGGACAGGGACGGGCGCGCCAAGGTTGCCACCTGCCTGCACAGCGCGGGCAGGTCCACGGGGTGCAGCGACAGGTCGCGTTCGCCGCTGATCCGCGCCAGCCGGTTCAGCAGATCGGCCCCGCGGCGTGCGGCGGCAAGGGTGGCCTGCACGTCCTGGGCCGCATCCGGGGGCAGGTCGCGGGCGGCCAGGCGGCTCTGCAGCCCCAGGATGATCGTCAGCAGGTTGCCGAAATCATGGGCCATCCCCGATGTCAGCTGCGCGGCCAGGCTACGCTTGCCGGCGTGGGCCAGCGCCTCGCGCGCCTGCACCTCGGCGCTGACATCGGTCGAAAGGATATAGACGCCCGCCCCCTGCCGGTCGGGCGTCAGGGCGATGCGGATGCGCCGCCCCGAGGTGGGATGCGTGATCTCGAAAACCTGCGGATCGCCCGCCAGCGCGCGGGTCATGTAGGGCAGCAGCGTGGCAAAGGTCTGCGCCCCAAGTGCGCGTTCCACCGTCAGCCCGACAATGTCATCCGCCGCGCCTGGAAAGATCGACGGCAGCCTGCGGTTCGAGAAGGTATAGCGGAACTGCGCATCCATATGGGCGATATGGGCGGGGACCATCTCGGTCACCTGGCGGGTGCGGGCCTCGGTCCGGGTCAGAATGCGCTGCGCCTCGGACAGGGCGGCGTTGGTCGCGGCCAGCTGGCGGTTCGCGGCGGCCAGCCGTTCGGCGTTTTGCAGGACCTGGTCGGACAGTTCCGCCGAACGGGCGCGCAGCAGCGATTCCTGGCGCTTGATCTCGGTGATGTCGGTATAGACGGTGACCCATCCGCCCTGGGTCAGGGGCGCGCCTTCGACCGCGACCCAACGGCCATCGGCGCGTTCGCGTTCGAAGTAATGCGGCTGGAACTGGCGGGCCTGGGCCACGCGATAGGCGACCGAGGCCTCGGGGTCGTCCTGGGGGCCATATTCGCCGCGCAGGACCAGGAAGCGGATCGTCTCCTCGAAGCTGGCACCGGGCCGGGTCAGCGCGTTGGGCAGGTCGAACATCGCCTGGTACTGGTTGTTGGCGACCGCCAGCTGCAGGTCGGCATCAAAGATCGACAGCGCCTGTCCGATCAGGTTCAGCCCCGAACGCGTCAGGTCGGCGCGGATGCGCGCCTTGGTCAGGGCGCCCGCCTGCTGGTCCTCGTGATGCATCAGCCCCCCACGGATGATCATGCATATCGATAGCATCGGGGCGTCTTCTGCGGAAGCGCCGTAACATTTTGTTGGAATTGGGACAAACTGCGGCAAAGATTGGCCGTGACAGTGAACGCGTCGCCGTGGCGGAGGAGGTCACGGGCGACATTGCGCCTGACGCGCAACGAGGGAGGAGACATGACGGACCGGCAGACGCCTTCGGGCGAATTGCGTTCTATTCCCGCGCTTCTGGCGCGGAATGTGGCCCGTTTCGGCGACCGGCCGGCTTACCGCGAAAAGGAATACGGGATCTGGCAAAGCTGGACCTGGTCGCAAGCCGCCGATGAAATCCGTGCCATGGCGTTGGGGATGCTGGACCTGGGGCTGAACCCCGGCGACCACGTGGCCATCATCGGACGCAACCGTCCGGCCCATTATTGGGGCATGATCGCGGCCCAGATGTGTGGTGCGATCCCCGTGCCCTTGTATCAGGACGCCGTCGCCGAGGAGATGACCTATGTGCTCGGCCATTGCGGCGCGCGCATGGTGATCTGCGGCGATCAGGAACAGGTGGACAAGGTCATTGAGGTCGAACGCACCATCGATGCCATCGACCGCATCATCTATACCGACGCGCGGGGTCTGCGAAAATACGACCATGCCCGCATGACTTCCGTGGCCGACCTGCAGGACCGGGGCCGCAAGGGAGCCAGCCGTCTGGGGGCGGAACTCGACGCGCGGACGGCGGCGTTGGATTACGACAGCACCTGCGTCATGCTGTACACCAGCGGCACCACCGGCAAGCCCAAGGGCGTCGTGCTATCGAACCGCAACATCATCGAAACCGCCAAGAACAGCAGTGAATTCGACCACCTGACCGAGGGAGAGGAGATCGTCGCCTATCTGCCGATGGCCTGGGTGGGCGATTTCATCTTCTCGATGGGACAGGCGGTCTGGTCGGGCTTCACCGTGAACTGCCCCGAGGGCGCGCATACGATGATGACCGACATGCGTGAGATCGGGCCCACCTATTTCTTTGCCCCGCCGCGCGTCTTCGAAACCCAGCTGACATCGGTGATGATCCGGATGGAGGATGCGGGCCGCATCAAGCGATGGCTGTTCAAGCGCGGCATGGATGTCGCGCGCCGCGCCGGACCCGCGATGCTGGACGGCAAGCCGGTGTCCTTCGGGGACAGGCTGGCCTATGGGCTGGGCCGCATCTTCGTCTTCGGGCCGTTGAAGAACACGCTGGGCCTCAGCCGCGTCCGCGTGGGCTATACCGCCGGAGAGGCCATCGGCCCCGAGATCTTCGATTTCTATCGCAGCCTGGGCATCAACCTGAAGCAGCTTTACGGCCAGACCGAGGCATCGGTCTTCATCACCCAGCAGCCCGACGGGCAGGTGCGGTCCGACACGGTCGGCGTGCCCAGCCCCGGCGTCGAGGTCCGCATCGGCGACAACGGCGAGGTTTACTACCGCAGCCCCGGCACCTTCGTCGAATATTACAAGAATGCCGACAGCACCGCATCGACCAAGGACCCCGAAGGCTGGGTCGCAACGGGCGATGCGGGTTTCTTCGAGGAGGCGACCGGCCATCTGCGCATCATCGACCGCGCCAAGGATGTCGGAAAGATGGCCGATGGCAGCATGTTCGCGCCCAAATATGTCGAGAACAAGCTGAAGTTCTATCCCAGCATCCTGGAGGCCGTGGTCATCGGCAACGGGCGCGATTTCTGCACGGCGATGATCAATATCGACCTGTCGGCGGTGGGCAACTGGGCGGAACGCAACAACATCGCCTATTCCAGCTATCAGGAACTGGCGGGGCATCCGCAGGTCTATGCCTCGATCCGCGAGCATATCACGGAAGTGAACCGGTCGGTGGCGCAGGACCCGATGCTGTCGGGCTGCCAAGTGCATCGCTTTCTGGTGCTGCACAAGGAACTGGACCCCGATGACGGAGAGATGACCCGCACCCGCAAGGTCCGCCGCGCCGTCATCAACGACAAATTCGCCGATCTGGTGGGCGCGCTCTATGACGGATCGGACAGCATCCATACCCGTACCGAAGTCACCTACGA
Organism: Paracoccus sediminilitoris; assembly: GCF_003259195.1. Lineage (GTDB taxonomy): Bacteria > Pseudomonadota > Alphaproteobacteria > Rhodobacterales > Rhodobacteraceae > Paracoccus > Paracoccus sediminilitoris. The sequence continues at coordinate 106,951 of NZ_QJPK01000004.1, read as the reverse complement.
AGACGGCCGCAAGGGGCAGATCAGCGCGACGCTGCAGATCATGGACGTGCCGGTCTTTGGCGATGCGGCACAAACGAAGGTGGCGGCGCAATGAACAGCATGACCAGTGACGGCTATATCACCGCTGACGGGCGCCAGATCGGCGGCAAGCTGATGGAGCTGAAGAACATCACCCTGCGTTTCGGCGGCGTGGTGGCCATCAAGGATATCAGCTTCGACATCCGCCAGGGCGAGATCCGCGCCATCATCGGCCCGAACGGCGCCGGCAAGTCCAGCATGCTGAACGTGGTTTCCGGCTTCTATCACCCGCAGGAGGGCGAGGTCTGGTTCAAGGGCCAGCGTCGTCAGGCCATGAAGCCGCACCAGGTGGCGGGCCTGGGCATCGCGCGGACCTTTCAGAACATCGCCCTGTTCGACGGGATGAGCGTCTTGGACAACATCATGACCGGCCGCCTGAAGAAGATGAAGGCGGGCTTTCTGTCCCAGGCCCTGTGGTGGGGTCCGGCCGAGCGCGAGGAGAACGAGAACCGCGCCGCCGTCGAACGGATCATCGACTTTCTGGAAATCCAGAACATCCGCAAGACGCCCGTCGGTCGCCTGCCCTATGGCCTGAAAAAGCGGGTCGAACTGGCGCGCGCGCTGGCCGCGGAACCGCAGCTGCTGCTGCTGGACGAACCGATGGCCGGCATGAATGTCGAGGAAAAGGAGGACATGTCCCGCTTCATTCTGGACGTGAACGACGAATTCGGCACCACGATCTGCCTGATCGAACATGACATGGGCGTGGTGATGGACCTCTCGGACCGCGTGGTCGTGATGGATTACGGCCGCAAGATCGGCGACGGCACCCCCGACGAGGTCCGCAACAACCAGCAGGTGATCGACGCCTATCTGGGGGTGGCCCATGAATGACCGCCGCACCGAACCCCGCCCGATCGAACCCCGCATGAAAAGGAGCCTCTGATGGAGCAGCTGATCTTCGCATCCGAGGTGATGCTGAACGGGTTGATGACGGGCGTGATGTACGCGCTGGTGGCGCTTGGCTTCGTCCTGATCTTCAAGGCCTCGGGGGTGTTCAACTATGCCCAGGGGGTGCTGGCGCTGTTCGCGGCGCTGACGCTGGTGGGCATCCAGAACGGGCAGGTGCCCTTTGCGCATCTGATCAACGCGGCCTTCGGCACCAGCCTGCATCATTTCGGCTGGACGGTGCCATCCATCCTGGCCGTCGCGCTGACGGCGCTGGTCATGGTGGGGCTGGCCTTCCTGATCGAGAAGCTGGTCCTGCAGCACCTTGTCGGACAGGAACCGATCATCCTGTTCATGGCGACGATCGGCCTGGCCTATTTCCTTGAGGGGCTGGGCGACGTCATGTGGGGTGCCGACATCAAGACGCTGGACGTGGGCCTGCCGCAGGGCATTTCCGAAAGCATCGAAAGCGTGACGGACAGCTGGTTCGGCTATGGCTACTTCATCGACCGGCTGGACATCTGGGCCACGGTGATCGCGGCGCTTCTGGTCGCGGCCCTGGTCGCATTCGCCCAATACACCAAGCAGGGCCGCGCCATGCGCGCCGTGGCCGACGACCATCAGGCGGCGCTGTCGGTGGGCATCAGCCTGCGCTTCATCTGGGTGATGGTCTGGTCGATCGCGGGCTTTGTCGCGCTGGTCGCGGGTATCATGTGGGGCACGAAATCTGGCGTGCAGTTCAGCCTGTCGCTGATCGCGCTGAAGGCGCTGCCGGTGCTGATGCTGGGCGGCTTCACCTCGATCCCCGGCGCCATCGTCGGCGGGCTGATCATCGGTGTGGGCGAGAAGCTGTTCGAATTCTCCATCGGCCCGATGGTCGGTGGCGCCACCGAGAACTGGTTCGCCTATGTGCTGGCGCTGCTGTTCCTGGTCTTCAGGCCCCAGGGCCTGTTCGGCGAACGCATCATCGAGCGGGTGTGAGGGTGGATATCGCGCGGGGCTGCGGGGGCGATGCGCCCCTGCGAAAGGACGCATTAGAGGAGAGCCGCGATGCTGTATCGTGAGGCAGGCGATTTCAAGACAAGCTACCGGGACGACAGCCAGACCTTTCCGATCAAGCTGGAACGCTGGGGTTACTACGCGGTGGTCGCGGTGGCCTTCGGGATCGTGCCCTTCGTCATCAACGACTATTGGGCCAGCGCGGTCCTGGTGCCCTTCCTGATCTATGCGATCGCGGCCCTCGGGCTGAACATCCTGACGGGCTATGCGGGTCAGGTCAGCTTGGGGACCGGCGGTTTCATGGCCGTGGGCGCCTATTCGGTCTATAAGATGATGACCGCGTTTCCCGATGTCAGCCTGCTGATCCATGTGGTGCTGGCAGGCATCATCACCGCCATCGTGGGTGTGCTGTTCGGCCTGCCGTCGCTGCGCATCAAGGGGTTCTATCTGGCTGTCGCCACGCTGGCCGCGCAGTTCTTCCTGGTCTGGCTGTTCAACAAGGTGCCGTGGTTTTACAACTATTCGGCCTCGGGGCAGATCACCGCGCCGACGCGCACCTTCATGGGCGAGGCGATCAGCGGTCCCGCCGCCACCGCCCCCGCGAAGTACCTGACCTGCCTGGTCTTCGCCTTCCTGCTGGCCTGGATGGCGCGCAACCTGACGCGCGGCAGCATCGGCCGCAAGTGGATGGCCATCCGCGACATGGACATCGCCGCCGAGATCATCGGCGTGAACCCCCTGCGCGCGAAACTGTCGGCCTTTGCCGTCAGCAGCTTCTTCATCGGCATCGCCGGCGCGCTGCTGTTCGCGGTCTATCTGGGCGCGGCCGAGGTGGGCGAGGCCTTCGGCATCAACAAGAGCTTCCTTGTCCTGTTCATGATCATCATCGGCGGCCTGGGCAGCATCTTCGGCAGTTTCGCGGGCGCGGCCTTCCTAGTCCTGCTGCCGGTGCTGCTCAAGAACCTGCTGGTCGGCAACCTTGGCTGGCCCACCGATCTGGCCGCCCATATCGAATTGATGATCGTCGGCGCGCTGATCGTGACCTTCCTGATCGTCGAGCCGCACGGGCTGGCCCGTCTGTGGTCGCTGACCAAGGAAAAGCTGCGGCTGTGGCCGTTCCCGCACTAAGTTTTCATCGAAGAACCGGGCAACCGGCATCGCATATCTCTGGGAGGAGACCCGCATGAAACTGACGTTCCCCGCACTGGTTGCCGCAGCCCTGACGGTCGCAGCGCCCGCCATGGCCGATCTGGTCGTGCCCAACATGTCCTATCGGACCGGTCCCTATGCCGCCAACGGCATCCCCTATGCCGACGGCTTTGCCGATTACTTCACGCTGCTGAACGAACGCGACGGCGGCATCGGCGGGCAGAAAGTCCAGGTTCCCGAATGCGAAACCGCCTATAACACCGAAAAAGGGGTCGAGTGCTACGAGGCGCTGAAATCCCAGAACCCGCTGGTGCTGAACCCGCTGTCCACGGGCATCACCTATCAGCTGATCCCGAAGGTCAGCGTGGACGGCATCACGCTCTACACGCCGGGCTATGGCCGGACCTCGGCCAAGGACGGGTCGGTCTTCGAATGGGTGTTCAACGCGCCCGCCAACTATTGGGACGGCGCCTCGGTTGCGGTGAAGCACATCCTGGATCAGGAGGGGGGCGACCTGACCGGCAAGAAGATCGCGCTGGTCTATCACAACAGCGCCTATGGCAAGGAACCGATCCGCACCCTGCAGGAACTGTCCAAGAAGCACGGGTTCGAGCTGTCGGAACTGCCCGTCGATGCGCCCGGCCAGGAACAGAAGTCGCAATGGCTGCAGATCCGCCGCAACAAGCCCGATTATGTCATCATGTATGCCTGGGGCGTCATGAACCAGGTCGCCATCCAGGAGGCCGTGAACATCCGCTTTCCGATGGACAAGTTCATCGGCATCTGGTGGTCGGGTTCGGAAAACGACGTGAAGCCCGCAGGGGCCGGGGCGGAAGGATACAAGGCGCTGACCTTCCACGGCGTGGGGCAGGACTACCCGCTCTATGACGATCTGAAGCAATATGTCTATGACGCGGGCAAATCCGCGGGGGCGGGCGACCAGACGGGAACCGTGCTTTATTCGCGCGGCGCCTATGCCGCGCTGGTCATCGCCGAGGCGATCGCCAAGGCGCAGGAGCTGGCCGGCACCGCCGAGATCAACGCCGCTCAGATGCGCGACGGTTTCGAGGCGCTGAACATCACCGCTGAACGCATGGTCGAGCTGGGCCTGCCGGACTTCGGTGCGCCGATCCAGCTGTCCTGCGAAAACCACGGTGGGGAGGGCCTTTCCCGTATCCAGCAATGGGACGCCGCGGCCGGACAGTGGAACCTGATCACCGACTTCATCGCGCCCGATGCCGAGATCCTGGATCCGCTGATCAAGGAAGACAGCGCCGCCTATGCCAAGGAAGCCGGCAAGACCCCGCGCTGCAACTGATCCCTGTCCGGCGGCGGGGTCATCCGCCGCCGGTCCCATCATCAAGAGGGGCCGCCCCATGTTCGACGCCGAACACCGCGAGACGCTGCTGGAAGTCAACAATATCGAGGTGATCTACAATCACGTCATCCTGGTGCTGAAGGGCGTCAGCCTGTCCGTACCCAAGGGCGGGATCACCGCGCTGCTGGGGGGCAACGGGGCGGGCAAGACGACCACGCTGAAGGCCATTTCGAACTTGCTGGCCAGCGAACGGGGCGAGGTGACCAAGGGCAGCATCACCTACAAGGGCGAAAAGGTCGCCCGCCAGAACCCGGCCGCCCTGGTCAAGAAGGGCGTCATCCAGGTGATGGAGGGCCGCCACTGCTTCGAACACCTGACGGTCGAGGAAAACCTGCTGACCGGTGCCTATACCCGTGCCGATGGCGGTGCCGCGGTCAAGCGCGACCTGGAGATGGTCTATGACTATTTCCCGCGCCTGCGCGAACGCCGGAAAAGCCAGGCGGGATACACCTCGGGGGGGGAACAGCAGATGGTCGCCATGGGTCGCGCCCTGATGTCGCGCCCCGAGATGATCCTGCTGGACGAGCCTTCCATGGGCCTGGCCCCGCAGCTGGTCGAACAGATCTTCCAGATCGTCAAGGCCGTGAACGAAGGCGAAGGCGTCACCTTCCTTCTGGCCGAACAAAACACCAACGTCGCCCTGCGCTATGCCCACGAGGGTTACATCTTGGAAAATGGCCGCGTCGTCATGGAGGGGCTGGCCAGCGAGCTGCGCGAGAACCCCGACGTCAAGGAATTCTATCTGGGCATGTCCGACGAAGGGCGCAAATCCTTCCGCGACACGCGCAGCTATCGCCGCCGCAAGCGCTGGCTGGCCTGAGGGGATCCGATCATGGCATCATATTACGACGAACTGGAAACCCGTGATCAGGGCGAACGCGACAGCGCATTGGCGGTGGCCCTGCCGCTGGCCATCACGCGGGCCAAGACCGCGCCGGCCTTGGCGCGGTTGCTGCGCGACGTGGACCCCGCACAGGTGACCGACCGCGCGGCCTTGGCGCGCCTGCCCGTGATCCGCAAGGCGGAACTGTCCGAGGCGCAGCGCAAATCGCCACCTTTCGGCGGCTATACGACACGCTTGGCGGCTGAATTCGACCATGTCTTTCAAAGCCCCGGTCCCATTTACGAACCGGGGCGGCGCGACGGCGACTGGTGGCGGTTGGGGCGGTTCCTGCATGCTGCGGGCGTGGGACGCGGTGACATCGTGCAGAACTGCTTTGGCTATCATCTGACGCCTGCGGGGATGATGTTCGAATCCGGGGCGCGGGCGGTCGATGCCGCCGTGCTGCCTGCGGGGACCGGCCAGACCGAATTGCAGGTCCGCGCCGCGGTCGATATCGGCACCACCTGCTATGCCGGGACGCCCGATTTCCTGAAGGTGATTCTGGATCGCGCCGATCAGATGGGCGAGGTCCTGTCCTTTACCCGCGCTGTCGTCGGTGGCGGCGCGCTGTTCCCGTCGCTGCGCCAAGCCTATGCCGACCGGGGCATCGTCACGCGGCAATGTTATGCCACCGCCGATCTGGGCAACATCGCCTATGAAAGCGATGCGCTGGAGGGGATGATCGTCGATGAGGGGGTCATCGTCGAGATCGTTCGTCCCGGCACCGGCGACCCCGTCGCGGAGGGCGAGGTGGGCGAGGTTCTGGTCACCACGCTGAACCCCGATTACCCGCTGATCCGCTTTGCGACGGGCGACCTGTCGGCGGTGATGGGCGGCACAAGCCCTTGTGGCCGCACCAATATGCGCATCAAGGGGTGGTTGGGCCGTGCCGATCAGACGACCAAGATCAAGGGGATGTTCGTGCGCCCCGAACAGGTCGCGGCGCTGGTCGCCCGCCATCCCGACATCGCCCGGGCCCGCGTCATCGCCGATCGGCGCGACCAGATGGATGTGATGACGGTCCAGCTGGAAACCACCTCGGACAACGCATCGGGATACGAGGGAAGCATCCTGGATACGCTGAAGCTGAAAGCCGAGGTTCAGCTGGTTCCCGTCGGCAGCCTGCCCAATGATGGCAAGGTGATCGAGGACCGGCGCAGCTATGACTGAGGCCCGCCAAATAGCGCGCATTTGATGCGTTAACTTGTTTGCAACCCTGTCAGGGGCGACATTGGTCCGTGACATTTAGGAAGGGTTGGCGACATGGCTGGGGGCAAGGGTGCAAATGGTGCGCCGATCATCATCAAACGGATCGAGGCCGCCCCGGAGGGCGGCCATCATGGCGGCGCATGGAAGGTCGCCTATGCGGATTTCGTGACGGCCATGATGGCCTTCTTCCTGCTGATGTGGCTGCTGAACGCCACCAGCGAGGAACAGCGCAAGGGGCTGGCCCAGTATTTCACGCCAAGCGTCGCCCGCAGCATGGGTGCGGCCGGTGACGGCACCGAAGACGGCGTTCGCCACGCCATTCAGGCCGCCTTGCCCGATAGTCAGAATGCCGGCGATTTCGACCAGGTCGCCAAGGCGGTCCAGGACAGCCTGACCGGGACGGGCGCGGAATCCATGCAACTGACCAACCTGCTGAAGCATGTCGTGACGCGCATGACCGACGAAGGGCTGGTCATCGAGCTGACCGACCTGACAGACGCCCCTCTGTTCGTCGAGGATACCGGTCAGCCCATGCCCGAACTGACAGATCTGGTCGCGGTGATCGCCCGGGTCATCGGCCGCACGCGCAACCAGATCGCGTTGTCGGGCCATGTGCGCGCCTATCCCGAAATGATGGTCGCGAACCCGGTCTGGCCCCTGTCGGATGCCCGCGCGCATACCGTGCGCAACCTGCTGGAACGGGCGGGCTTTGACGAAAAGCGAATCCAGCGGGTCAGCGGATATGCCGACCGCAAGAACCGTTCGGGCAATCCGATGGCCCCGGAAAACAACCGGATCGAACTAATCCTGCTGCGCTGATCCGGCATTATCCGAATCTTAAGCCTTGTCGGACAGATTGGTGGACAACACTGAACCGGAAGGGTGTCTGTCCATGTCCATCTCCTCTGCAATGAATGCCGGCGTGGCCGGGCTGGCGGCAAACTCGTCGCGGCTCGGGACCATCTCGGACAATATCGCGAACGCCTCGACCTATGGCTACAAGCGCGTCGAAACCGAATTCGACTCGATGGTCGTGGGGCAGGGCACCGGGCTTTACACGGCGGGGGGCGTCAGGGGCGCCACGCAGCGCATCATCTCTCAGGATGGGGCGGTCGTGACGACCTCGAATCCGCTGGACCTGGCGATGACAGGGCGCGGGTTTCTGCCGGTCGCCGGGGTGGCGGATGTCGCCAGCGGCAACCAGCCCAACCTGCTGATGACCCGCACCGGCTCTTTCCGCCCCGATGCACAGGGCCTGTTGCGCACCGAAAGCGGGCTGGTGCTGATGGGATGGCCCACGGCGTCGGATGGCAGCATGCCCCTGGTGTCGCGCGACACCCCGACGGCGCTTGAACCGATCCGTATCGACGCGAACAAATCCGTGGGCGACCCGACGACGCAGGTCCGCATCGGTGCGAACCTGCCGGCCACCGATACCGGCCCCAATGGAACCGGTGCGACTCTGCCGCTCAAGGTCGAATATTTCGGAAACCTAGGGACGTCGGAATCGCTGGACATGTCCTTTACGCCCGTCGCAGGTCAGAATGGCCAGTTGTCGAACACCTGGATGGTCGAAATCCGCGACAGTGCCTCGGGCAACGGGGTTATCTCATCTTTCCAGATCGAATTCGACGACAGCCAGGAGGCCGGGGGAACCATCAAGGAGGTCACGCAGATTTCGGGCCTGCCCTATGATGTCGACACAGGAACGGTCCCCTTGGAGGTCGGCGGCGGGGCGCTGGACATGTTCATCGGCATTCCGGGCAGCGATGCGGGGCTGAAGCAGCTTGCGACCAGCTTCTCGTCCTCGAACATCTCGCGCAACGGCTCTCCCGTGGGGCAGCTGGTCACGGTCGAGGTCGATGCCGAGGGCAAGGTGAACGCCACCTATGACACCGGCTTCGTCAAGACATTGTACCGGGTGCCGGTCGTGAACGTGTCGAACCCCAACGGGTTGATCGCGCTGGAAGGCCAGGCCTTCAAGCCGTCCTTGGCCTCGGGCAGCTTCTTCCTGTGGAATGCGGGCGACGGACCGACGGGGGCGATCGCGGGCTATGCGCGCGAATCCTCGACCACGGATATCGCGCAGGAACTGACGGATCTGATCACCACGCAGCGGGCCTATTCGTCGAACGCGAAGATCATCCAGACCGTCGATGAAATGCTGCAGGAAACCACCAACATCAAACGCTGATCGTCGCCAGCAGGAGGCCATGAATGAGCATTGCCAAGGCCATATCCAGCGCCATGTCAGGTCTGACCGCGACGGCGCGCGGCACCGAAACGGTGGCCGCAAACCTGTCGAACGTCATGACGCCCGGCTATGCCCGTCGCGACATGCAGGTCAGTTCGCAGACCGTCACGGGCGGGGTCCGGGTCGATGGCATCGTCCGGATCGTCAACTCCAGCCTGTTGACGGAATCGCGTCTGGCCGGATCCGCCCTGTCGGCCGCCAGTACGAAGAACGCCTTTCAGGTTCGGATGGAGGCCACGGTCGGCCTGCCGGGACAGACCGGATCGCTTGGGGCGGCGCTGAACGATTTTCAGGCGGCCTTGGGGGCGGCGGCGACGCGTCCCGATGATGATCTGCGTCTGGCGCAGGTCATCACGACGGCGGGCAGCCTGGCGAACCGATTGAACGATGCCTCGACCGCCATCCAAGAGGCGCGCAGCACCGCGCAACAGGGGATCGCCTCGGATGTGGCGGTGCTGAATGCGTCGCTGGAGCGGGTGGCCTATCTGAACGCGCGCATCGCGGTGCTGGATGCGGACGGGACCGACGCCTCTCCGCTGATGGATGAACGCCAGCAGGTGATCGACCGCATTGCGGGCATCGTTCCCGTGCAGGAGGTGACGCGCGATGCGGGGCGGGTGGCTCTTTTCACCGCCGAAGGGGCGGTGCTTCTGGATGGCAGCCTGCCGGCTCGGATCGAATTTCAAGGCGCGTCCCAGGTCACGGCAGGCCAGACGGTCGGCGCACCGCTTCAACTGCTGACCTTCAATGGCACGCCCCTGAGCCAGGCCCAGATGCGCCTGTTCAGTGGTGGTTCGTTGCAGGCGAATTTCCAGATCCGCGACCAGCTGGGCCCGGATCTGCAAGCCGACCTGGACGCCCTGGCCTTCGACCTTCAGGAACGCCTGGCGGCACCGCAGGTTGACCCCACCCTTGCCGCAGGGGATGCGGGGTTGTTCACGGATCAGGGCGCCAAGGCTGCCGTCGCCACGATCACGGGTCTTGCCGGTCGGCTGACCTTGAATGCCGCCCTTGATGGTGCAGCCTGGCGTCTGCGCGACGGCCTGCAGGCCGCAACGCAGGGTCCGGTAGGGGCTTCGGGCATCCTCAACGGGATGATTGCCGCCTTAGATGCCACGCGCGCACCGACATCCGACGGTTTGCAGGGCACGGCCACGCTGGGGACGCGCTTTGGCACCTTGGAGGCGAAAGTGTCGACGGGCCGCGTGAATTCGGATGCGGACCTGGCCATTCGCAGCAGCCGCCAATCGACCATCCAGTCCAGCATTCTGGCCGACGGCGTGGATAGCGATGCCGAGATGCAGAAATTGCTGCAATACGAACAGAGCTATGCCGCCAATGCGCGTGTGCTGCGTGCCGTGGACGAGATGCTAGACCAGATTCTGGGGATTTGAATCATGAGCTTGAACAGTATCGGCGATCAGGCCCGCAACTATGCGATGCAGCAGGCGACCAACAGGCTGAAGACCACGATGACGACCCTGACGCAGGAAATGTCCTCGGGCGAGGTCGCGGATGTGGGGCAAAGGCTGGAGGGGAACACCCGCGCCTTGCATCAGATCGAAGGCCGCCTGTCGCGGACCACGCAACTGCAGCAGAACGCCGCCGAGGCGGCGGTCCAGCTGCAGGCCATCCAGGATGTCTTCAGCGGGGTCCGTTCGGTCACGAACGATCTGGGCGTGAACCTGCTGAGCGATCCCTTTGCGGCCAGCACCGCCCAGCTTGGCACCCGCGCGACCGAAGTCGCCAATGCCCTGAACACCGTCATCCAGCGCCTGAACGGGATGGATAGCAACCGCTATCTGCTGTCGGGTCTGGCCAGCGACCAGCCGCCGCTGGTTCCGGCCGATCAGCTGCTGGACAGTCTGGAGGCTGTCACGGCGGGGCTGACCACCGCCGATCAGATCGGTGCTGCGATTGCGGATTGGTTCGATGCACCGGCAGGGGCGGGCGGTTTTCTGGACAATGCCTATCGCGGCACGACCGGCGAGGGCGCGACCATACCCGTGACTGAACGCGAAACCGTGCAGGTCACGACCTCGGCGGCCGCGCCTGCGGTGCGCGATCTGCTCAAGGGGCTGGCGACGGCGGCGATCCTGGATCGTGGCGCGTTGGCAGGCCAAACCGATGAACGAGCAGCGTTGCTGCGGCAAAGCGGTCACGCCCTGATCGCCGCCGATGCTGGGCTCTTGGGCGAAATGGGCCGGGTCGGATTGGAACAGCAGGCCGTGACCCGGGCGCAAACGGAAAACGCCTCGGTCCTCAGCACGCTTGAAGTGTCGCGCAACGACATCCGGCGCGCCGACCCCTATGAGACCGCGACCGCCCTGACCGAGGTCCAGACCCAGATCGAAACCCTGTTTGCCGTCACCGCGCGCCTGTCGCGCCTGAACCTGGTGGATTACCTGTGATGCGGGCCCTTGTCACAGCCTTCATGGTCTGGCTGATCGTCGCGACCTCGGCCATGGCGATCCCGGTCCGTATCAAGGACCTGGCCGATTTCGACGGCGTGCGCGGAAACGACTTGGTGGGATATGGCCTTGTGGTCGGCTTGGACGGGTCCGGCGACGGGATGCGCAACGCGCCCTTCACCGAGGAAATGCTGGCAAGCCTGCTGGAACGCCTTGGCGTCAACGTCACCGACGAGGCGCTGCGGTCCAAGAACGTGGCCGCGGTCATCGTGACCGCTGCCCTGCCGGCCTTTGCACGATCGGGCAGCCGCATTGATGTCAGCGTCTCGGCCATTGGTGATGCGAAAAGCCTGCTGGGTGGGACGCTGGTGATGACGCCGTTGAAGGCGGCGGACGGGAACATCTATGCCGTTGCGCAGGGGTCGATCATCGCGGGTGGCGTCGCGGCCCAGGGTGACGCGGCCCGCGTCGTCGAAGGCGTCCCCACGACCGGCAGCATCCCCGTCGGCGCGCGGGTCGAGCGCGAGGTCGAGTTCGACTTTGCCGGCATCGACGATATCCGCATCGCCCTGCGCAACGCCGATTTTACCACCGCCACCCGGGTCGAGGACGCGATCAACCGCGACTTCAACAAGGCGCTGGCCGTGACCTTGGACAGCGGCACCGTGGTCGTGAATTTCCGCAGCCTGGGCGACGTGAACCCCGCGCGGGTCGTCGGCCGCATCGAAAATCTGCTGATCGAGCCCGAGGATCGCGCCAAGGTCGTGATCGACCACAAATCCGGCACCATCGTCGTGGGCGAACGGGTGCGCATCTCGCGCGTGGCGGTGTCCCAGGGCAACCTGACCCTGCGGGTCAGCGAAGCGCCGCTGGTGTCGCAGCCCAATCCCTTCGCCGAAGGAGAGACCGTCACCGTTCCCCGCACCAATGTCGAACTGCGTCAGGAACCCGGCATCGGCTTTGTCGAAGTGGCGGGCGAAACCAACCTGTCCGATCTGGTGGATGGGCTGAATTCGCTGGGGGTGCGGCCGCGCGACATGATCGACATCCTGAAATCGATCCATTCGGCCGGGGCGCTGCACGCCGACCTGATCATCGAATGATCAGCGGCGGCGCAGCCGCCCTGCCGCCACCGTCGCGGCCAATGCCGCATTGCCCGGACGCGTCTGACGATAGAGCCCTGCCTGACGCATCGTCAGCAGGGCTTTTGGTCCTGGTTGCGACAGCATCTTGTCGACACGAGCCAGAATGTCACGGTTCTGCGCGGTCAGATGGTCCTGCATCGGAACCACAGCCGCGTGATTGGCGGCCATCCAGGCACCAAAATCGCCGACCAGCAATTTGCGCAGTCGGGCTGCCAAGGCGGGCAACGTATCGTTGCGTCCGACCTCGGCGCGGTCATGCTGGCGATAAAGCAGTGCGGGGCGCGGATCGTGCCACATCGCCGCCCCTACCCCCGAGGTCAGCTGATACGCCCACCAGTCATGCGAGAGGACGCCGGCCTTCAGCGCGAAAGGCGCACCTTGGCGCAGCAGATCCGCTGCGGCGGCGTTGAAGACCGAGGTGTTGCCCGCCATGATCGCCTGCACCACCGCGTTGCGAAAGCCCAAGGGCCGCGGAAAGTACCGCGATTGGGTCAGTGGACGCAGCTGCCGGTCGGTGATGATGGTGCGGGCGGCGTAATGCGCGGGGCCGTTCTGCCGGGACAGGTATTCGACGGCCCATTCCAGCTTTTGCGGCAGCCAGTGATCGTCCTGATCACAAAATGCGATCATTGCCCCGCGCGGCGCATGGTCCAGCAAGGTCAGGAAATTCGCGGTCGCCCCCTGCGCTGGTCCCTGGACCAGTTGCACCTGCCCCGGGCGCATGCGTCCCGCAAAGTCGCGCACGACCGCGCAGGTGTCGTCGCGCGAACCGTCATCGGACACGATCAGCGACCAATCCGCATGCGTCTGCCGCGCGATGCTGTCCAGCTGCGCGGCGATGTGGTCGCCGCCCTGATAGCTGGCCAGCAGGATCACGACATGGGCGGACATGAGAAACCTCGGGTGCGGAACGCGGAAAGGCCGGGACGCCGCCCGGCCTTTTGGGTTCTGACCTGTCACCCGCCCGGGGGCAAGGCCTAGCCCTGCTGGCGGGCGATATCCTCGATCAGGACCGCCTTGATTGGCAGGTCGGTCACACCCGTCGCCGCTTTGGCCAGTTCCTGACGCAAGACCACCAGATTGCGGTCGGCCGTGAAATTGCCGTCGAAGCCCCCGGTATTGGCATGGATCAGCAACTGGCGCAGCAGGGCGTCGCGCAGGGCGTGTTCCTTCTTGCGCAGCGCCTCCAGGCTGGCGCCGTCGGTTTGCAGCGTCAGCGTGATGATCATCAGGTCGCCCATGTCGCCCTGCCGGACCAGGGGGACGAAGAACTGGGTGGGAAAGGTGAACCACCCGTCTTCGCCGGCGGCAGCATGGTCATCGCCGCCCCCGTGATCGTCGCTGGCCGCGGCATGATCGTCGGGGGCTGGGGCGTGGTCGTCCGCGGGCGCGGCGTGATCATCGGCGGGCGCGGCGTGGTCGTCCGCGGCGGCTGCATCATGCGCGGCCGGGTCTGCGGGTGCGCGCAGCATGTCGCCGCCGAAGGCACCGCCGACAAGGGCCAGGACGGGCAGGGCGATGGGGATCAGTTTGCGGATCATGCGGGCGTTCCTCAGTAGGGCAGCAGGATATCGGCGATCTGCTGGCCATAGCGCGGCTGCTGAACGTCGGTGATCTGGCCGCGCCCGCCATAGGAGATGCGCGCCCCCGCGATGCGGTCATAGGCGATCTCATTGCTGCGATCGACATCGCCGGGGCGCACGAAGCCGCTGACGGTCAGTTCGCGCAGTTCGAAATTGACGCGGACCTCCTGCGTGCCTTCGATCTGCAAGGTGCCGTTCGGAAGCCTGTCCACGACGGTCGCCGCGACGCGCAGGGTCATCTTGTCCCGGCGCGAGATGTTGCCGCTGCCCTTGTAGCTGGAAGAGGATGAGGCGTCGGCCAGATCGTCGAAGCTGGCCCCTTCGGGCAGCTTGTCGGCCAGACGCTGCGGAATGCCGGCCATATGCGGGATCGACACGCTCTCGCCCGCCGATCGGTTGCGCCCCGAGCTGTTGCTGATCTCGGCCTGGTCGTCGATCTGGATGACGACGGTCAGGATATCGCCGCGGACCGCCGCGCGCCGGTCGCTGATCAGCGAGGATTGCGTCCCCGCCCACAGCGAGGCCGCGGCCTCGGGGCGGCCCGAATCGGGGACCAGGTCCAGCGGCGGGTTGGTCATCGCCAGAAACTCCTCGGTTTCGCGGGGTGAGGTCAGCTCGGGCGGCTGGCCGACATTTGCGGCGCGCGAACATCCGGCAACCGACAGGGCAAGGCACAGAAGATGGGCGGGTTTCATCGGGGATTTCCTTGTCAGTTGATGACGGCCAGGGTGCCGTCGGGCATCACCTGCGCGGTGATGGTGCTGCGCGATCCGACATTCATCACGCGGATCATGTCGCCCGTCGCACCGTCATCCATGGCGCGCCCTTCGGTGTCGATGCGCAGGCCGCCGCGCAGGAAGGACAGGCGGACGACCTGATTGCGGGCGACCACGCGGGGCGGGCGCAGCATGTTGGCGTGCAGGGGGCGGCCTTCATAGACGGTGATGCGGGTCTGCATGCCGATGGCGGCTGAAGGGTCGGTCAGGCCGGGACGGTCGGTGTCGATGACGCGCAGATCGCCCGCCGCGATGACATGACCGGCGGGCAGGGTGTGGGCGGCGCCAAGCCCCCCAGCCCATGCCCCCGCGGGCAGCAGCGCCAGTGCCAGGATCAGGGCGCGCATCACCGCACCTGCGTGGTTGCGCCAAGCATCTGGTCGGCGGCGGTGATGACCTTGGCGTTCAGTTCATAGCCGCGCTGTGCCTTGATCAGCTCGGTCACCTCGCGCACCGCGTCGACCGAGCTTTCCTCCAGATAGCCCTGCCGCAGGGTGCCCAGACCGTCCTGGCCCGGATTGACGACCTGCGCCCCCCCGGACGCGGCGGTTTCGATAAACAGGTTCGATCCGATCGCCTCGAGGCCCTTTTCGTTGGAAAATCCCGCCAGGGTCAGCTGGCCCAGCAGTTCCGGTTCGACCCGGTCGTTGAAATAGGCGTTCACCTCGCCGCCTGCGCTGATAGAGATCGACCGCGCATCATCGGGAATGGTGATTTCCGGCACGACCGGATAGCCGTCAGAGGTCACGATCAGCCCGTCGGGCGACCGCTTCAGCCCGCCATCGCGGGTATATCCAGGTAGGCCCGAGGGCAGCGTGACCTCCAGATAGCCGTCGCCTTCAATGGCCAGGTCCAGATCGCCACCCGTCGCGGTCAGCGCGCCCTGTTGCAGGTTGACGCTGACAGCGGTGGGGCGCACGCCCAGGCCCAGCTGAACGCCCGCGGGAATGACGGTCCCGTCGGCGGCGGTCACGCTGCCGGGGCGGGCGGCCTGCTGGTAATGCAGGTCGGCGAATTCGGCACGACGCGCATTATAGCCGGTCGTGGACATGTTCGCGAGGTTGTTCGACACGACCTCGACGCGGGTTTGCTGGGCGCTCATGCCGGTGGCGGCGATCTGCAGGGCTCTCATGGCTGGTTCCTTATCGGGTCATCGAGGTGATCGCGCTGCGGATGCGCTGATCTTCGCGGTCAAGGAAGGACTGGCCCAGCTCGTATGCGCGCTGGACCTCGATCATGCGGGTGATCTCCATGATCGGGTCGACGTTGGACTCCTCCAGGAAACCCTGCCGGATGCGGGGCTCCTCGGTGGGTTGCGGGTCGCCTTGGACGCTGAACAGCGTACCGCCCGCCTGGGTGGGCGTTTCGCCTTCGGGCGCCGCGAAGACCCCGATGCGACCAAAGGGCAGACCGTTCGACGACAGCGTGCCGTCCGCCCCGATCGACACCGAACTGGCCCCTGCGGGCAGGATGATCGGCGCTTGGCCTTCGTCCAGCAGGCGGTTGCCGTCGGCATTCATCAATTCGCCCTCGGGGCCGGGCATGAAGGCCCCGGCGCGGGTCAGGCGGATGCCTTCGGGGGTCTCGACCATGAAGAAGCCGTCGCCCTCGATCGCCAGGTCCAGGTTGTTGTTCGTCTGCGTCAGCACGCCCTGGTTCAGGTCCAGCATCCGTCCGCGGGCATCGGCCATGGACAGCGTGCCGCCCTGACGGTCCAGCGCCGACAGGTGTTCGGCAAAGATCACCCCCTCGCGGCGAAAGCCGGTGGTGCTGGCATTGGCGATGTTGTTGGCCACGACGCGCATTTCGCGCATCAGGCCGGATTGGCGGGTCAGGCTGGCATAGATGGCGTTGTCCATGGCGTCAGCTTTCCGCGATCAGGGGGATGATCTGCCCCAGGTAGAAATCCGACAGCGCCGTGGTCATGAAGCTCATCGAGACCCAGAACACGACCAGCATCAGCCCCACCTTGGGCACGAAGGTCAGCGTCATCTCCTGGATCGAGGTCAGCGCCTGAAAGAGGCCGATCACCACGCCCGCGATCAGCGCCACCCCCAGAAGCGGGGCCGAGATCCGCACTGCGATCAGCAGCGCCTGCCGCAGCATGTCGAAAAGAATGGTTTCCGGCATCACACGGGCATCCGCAGGATTTCCTGATAGGCCTCGACGACCTTGTCGCGGATGGCCACGACCGTCTCCATGGCCATCTGCGCCTCGGCGATGGTCTGGACCAGCTGGTGGGTGTTGACCTGGCCGGTCATCGCGCCCGTGGCGACCTGGTCGACCTGGTCCATGTGGGCGGCGAAATCCTGCGCCATCTGGCCCAGCTTGGCGGTGCCCGATGCCTGCCCGTCAGGGGCCACGGCGCTGCGGGCGGCGGAATATGCGTTGGCGGCGTTCAATCCGGAAATCATCTGCTGTTGCCTTTCTAGCGACGGAGGATGTCAAGCAGCGCGCTGCCCATCTGGCGGCTCTGTTCGAACATGCGAAGGTTGGCTTCGTAACTGCGACCGGCCTCGCGGCTGTCGGCGATCTCGATGACGACATCGACGTTCGAGCCTTGGAAATAGCCCTGTTCATCGGCCATCGGATGGCTGGGGTCGTGGATCTTGGGCAGCGGGGTCTGGTCCAGCTGCAGGCGACCTGCCTGAACCTCGCCCGTGGGGCGGCCGAAATCGGTGGCCTGTTCAAAGGTGACAAGCTTGCGGCGATAGCCGGGCGTGTCGGCATTGGCCATGTTTTCGGCCGTGTGGCGCATGCGTTCGCTTTGCGCGCGCATGCCGGATGCCGCAAGGCGCAGCGCGCTGATCTGTTCGGTCATGATTTCGTTCCCTTATCGGCGGCCAAGGCTGGTCCGCATCAGGTCCAGCGCGGACCGATAGATGCCAAGCGACAGGTCGTTGTCCCGCTTGATCTCGGCGGCGCGGACCATCTCCTCCTCCAGCGACACGGTGTTGCCGTTGGGGGATGCCTGCTGGCCGGTATCGACGACACGCCCCGCCTGCAGCGCCCATTCGGGGCTGGGCAGATGGCGCGGGCTGGTGACCCGCAGATCCCCGCCCAGGGACGCCTGACGATAGCTTTCGTCGAAATCCTGCATGTCGGCGGCCCGATATCCGGGCGTGTCCGCATTGGCGATGTTGCGCGCCACCACAAGCTGGCGCTGCGACACGTGTTGGCCCATGGCATGGACCATCCGCATCATTTCGATCTTCTCAAACATGAGGCTTCTCCTCATTCACGATAAACCCGGTCTTAACCCCGATTCCTTTAGAAACCCTTTCATGAGGACGAAAAGATCGGGGTGAAGTGATGGACAGGTTGGAATCGATTGCGGGGCGCCTGGCGCGGATGCGGCTGGTCACCCATTACGGGCGGGTCCAGTCGATCCGCGCGGGCCTGATCCGGGTCGAGGGTCTGAACGGCTGCGCCTCGCTTGGGGACCGGGTGGCGATCACGCTGAGCGCCGACACCCTGACCGGAGAGATCGTGGGCCTGGCCCCGGACCATGCCGAGGTGCTGCCCGAAGGCGGCACCGAGGGTCTGTCGGTCGGCGCGCAGGTCGAATTGCTGCACGCGCCGCGCATCGCGCCCTGCGATGCCTGGGTGGGGCGCATCGTCGATCCGCTTGGCCGGCCGCTGGACGGTCGCCCGCTGCCGCAGGGTGTGCAGGAACGCGGGTTTCGCACCGATGCCCCGCCCGCCGTCACTCGCAAGCGGCTTGGTGCGCGGCTGGACACGGGGCTGGCGGTCTTTGACACGCTGCTGCCCTTGGTGGCGGGACAGCGCGTGGGTTTGTTTGCGGGGTCGGGGGTGGGGAAATCGACGCTGCTGTCGATGATGGCCAAGGGGGTTCAGGCGGATGTCGTGGTCATCGCCATGATCGGCGAAAGGGGCCGCGAATTGCGGGAATTCGTCGAAAAGACGATGGGCCCCGAAGGCATGAAGCGCGCCGTCATCGTGGCTGCCACGTCGGATCAGTCACCGCTGCTGCGCCGCCGCTGCGCCTGGGCCGCCATGAGCGTGGCCGAACATTTCCGCGACCAGGGCAAGCATGTGCTGTTCCTGGCCGACAGCATCACCCGCTTTGCCGAAGCGCATCGCGAGATCGCGCTGGCTGCGGGCGAACCGGCCAGCTTCCGCGGCTTTCCGCCCTCGGTCTCGGGGCTGATCATGGGTCTGGCCGAACGGTCCGGCCCCGGTCCCGAAGGCGCGGGCGACATCACCGGCATCTTCAGCGTCCTTGTCGCGGGGTCCGACATGGAGGAACCGGTGGCCGACATCCTGCGCGGCACGCTGGACGGGCACGTGGTCCTGGACCGGGCCATCGCGGAACGTGGCCGCTTTCCCGCCGTCGATGTCGTCAGATCGGTGTCGCGATCCCTGCCGGATGCCGCCAGCGCACCGGAAAACGCGTTGATCATGCGGGCGCGCGCGGCCCTTGGCGCCTATGCCGAATCCGAGCTGATGATTCGCGCCGGTCTTTATGCGCCGGGTTCGGACCCCAAACTGGACGAGGCCGTCCGGCTGTTCCCCAAATTGGACGATTTCACGACGAAGAAAACTGCTACGGTCGCCGAAAGCTTCACCGCGCTGGAACTGGCCCTGCGCCAAGTGGGGCCAAGACGTTGAAACCAAACGCTGCGAAAACTGTTTAACTGCTTAATCATTGTTAAACATCATGCGGGAGCTATTGCGCGCAGAATCGCGATTTGCAAGTGTCCCGAAGCCTTGGAAAGGAGGTGGGTAAAATGGCGATCACTGAATATTTTATCCGTTTTCTTCAAAGACGTGACACCCTTTCCCCGCGCGATCTGGAGTGGCTGCGCGCCGTTCCGACCCAGCATGCCAGCTTTGCACCGGGCGAGGTCATCGTTCCCGCCGATCGGTCCGCCACACGCAGCTGCATGATGCTGCGCGGTCTTTCGGCGCGGTCCCACAGTTTGGTCGGTCGCCCCAAGGAACGGGTCATTACCGCCTTGCACGTTCCGGGGGATTTCGTCGACCTGCACGGCTTCGTGCTGGCGGGCCTTGAGCATGCTGTCGTCGCTGTCGGTTCGGTCGAGGTCGAGTTCATCGATCATTCCGAACTGGTCGAGATGACCGAGAATTTTCCCCACCTGACGCGGCTTTTGTGGATGGCGACGCTGATCGACGCGGCGATCCACCGGCAATGGCTGGTGGCAGCGGCCTCGCTGCGCTCAAGCGCCCATCTGGCCCATCTGCTGTGCGAGATCTATACCCGCCTGAACGCCGTGGGCGCGGCCAGCGATTATCAGTTCTCCTTGAATCTGCTGCAGCGGGAACTGGCGGATATTCTGGGATATTCGCCCATTCACGTGAACCGGGCGGTGCGCGATCTGCGCGACCGGAACCTGATCCGTTGGTCGGGGGCGGACATCACCATCCTCGACTGGCAGGGTCTGGCCAGCCTGGCGCGGTTTGATCCCACCTATCTGGATCTGGAACGCCAGAGCCGCTGATCTATTCGCAAAGCCGCCAGCCGCCGTTGCGCGACGCAAGGTCAAGGTGCAGGTGGTTGTCATGGGCGGCATTCGCGCCCGGTCCCAGCACCGTCGTGAACAGCAGACAGGCGGTGCCGCGCGCGGCGCGCTGAAAGCTTTCCTCTTGGCTGCCGCTGTCGGTGCGCGGTTCGACCGTAATCACCGATCCGTCGTCGAATTCGAAACCTGCGATGTCTATGGCGCTGCCATAGGCGTGTTCCGACTGCTTGGGCTGGTCGGCGCCGGTGCCGATCCTGGCACGACAGTTATATCCGGGTCCGGTCTGGATACCGCTGAGGCGCGGCGCATCATCCAGCAAGGCGGCGGCAGGGCGCAGAAAGTCGCGCGTCCAGAACCCCAAGGCCCGCGCGGTGTCGCAGCGCATCACCGGCTCTCCGGACAGGGGAACGCCGGGGATGATCTGCCGCACCTGCAGCGGGCGCGCCATGCCGCAATCGGGGTCATCGGCGTCACTCTGCGGCGGCAGCAGGGTATAGCTGGTGCCCAAAAGCGCAAGCGCCAGGCGGCAGGCGGCGAAGTCCTGATCGTCCTCGGTCGCGCCCACCCCGTCCGGCGTTGCGGATGGCGGGGCGGGCGGGCCCTGCATCTGTCCGGTCGTGACGGGCGGGGTGGGGCGCAGCGGCGGGCGTTCATCCTGCGCCGCCGCCCCCGCCGCCCAGGCCATGACCGCAAGGGTCAGGGCCGGCGTCAGGACCGCCTTGCTCCTCACGGCTGGGGCTCGGACACGGGCGGCACGACGAAGCCTTGGGGCAGAACCTCGTCCAGGGCATCGGTCAGGGGATCGCCTGCGGGCGCCTCAGGCTCGGGTGCCGCATCGGTGGGCGTGGCCGGGGCGGGCAGGGTCGTCGCCTCGGGGGCGGTGGCGGCGGCCGGTGCCGTCGGGTCCGGCAGAGCCAGCGGTTCGGCGGGTTGTGGCAGCGTCGGTTCGGTCGTGCCCTCGGGCATGGCGATGTCGGCGACCGGCGGCGTCGTGGCCCCCGAAGCGCCCGTGACATCCGCGATGGTCACGCCCGGTTCCAGAAACTCGACCGAGGTGCCGCCGATGCGGACCATGCCGGCCAGTTCCTGGGCGTCCCAGTTGGTCAGGCGGACGCAGCCGCTGGACTGGTTGCTGAACAGTTGCGACGGGGTCGGGGTGCCGTGGATGCCATAGGTCGGCTTGGTCAGGCCAATCCAGACAGTACCCACGGGACCGTTCGGCCCCGGCGGCACGATCAGCGGCTTGTCATTGCCGGCCTGCCTGAAGTTGACGTCCGGGTTGTAGGTATAGTTCGGGTTCAGCGCCACGGTCTTCACATTATGCGACCCCGCGGGCGACGGCGTGGCAGTTGATCCGATGGTGGCGGGATAATCCACGACCATGCGGCCATTGGCGTCATAACCGGCCACGCGGCGGTTGGCCTTGTCGATGATGATGCGGGCGACCTGGCCGCGAATCGGGCTGTTGGGGGCCATGACCTGAATGGTCGATCCGGGAACCAAGGGCACGCCGGGGTTCAGAAACTGGATAAATTTTTCATCCATGTGAAAACGCTCGCCCAGGCGTTCGGCCACGCTGGTATGGGCCATCGCCGCCATCTGCGCCTTTTCGGCATAGTCGGTGGGGATGGCATCGACCAGCCCTTCGGCGTCTTCGGGGGTGATGACATAGGTCTGGGTCACGGGGCGCGTGGCAAAGGCCTGCAGCAGGTTCCAGACATGCGGGTCCATCACGCCGTCCTGGGGCAGTCCCGTGCGCCGTTCGAATGCCTTGATCGCGCTCTGGCTCATGCCGCCCTTGAAACCGTCGATCACGCCAGGCGACGTGCCCGAACGGTCCAGCAGAATCTGCACCTTGGCGGTCAGCGGTGTCCGCCCGCGGGGCAGGTCGCCGCCGCCATATTGCGCGGCTTCGATCTGGGCCGCGTCGAAGGGGGTGTCGTCCTGGGCCAAAGCTGGGCCTGCCGGGGCCATTGCGGTCAGCAGGGCCATCGCAAGGAAGGTGGCGCGGTGCGGGGTCATCTGAAAGCTCCGATCATGCAGCATGCAACATCAGCCATTAGGCGAAAGACCGCCAGATACATTGCTGCTCACGTTTCGGTCAATTCGGGATTGCGTTCCGCACTGCGGAATGGCAGCCTGCATATTGAAACAGGGAGGAGGTTTCACGATGACCACGCAGTCTTGCAAGACGGCGCTGATGGCAGCTGGGCTGACCTTGGCGCTCGCCGCTCCGTCATTTGCCGAAAAGGTTCTGATCTATGGCGAACCGGGTCCGAACCGCGGCGCGCGCGCCGAGGCAACGCAATGGTTCGCCGACCAGGTGGCCGAACAATCCGGCGGCGACCTGCGGCTGGACATCAACTGGGGGGGCGCGCTGTTTTCCGAAAAGGCGGCCGTTCAGTCGCTGCGCGACGGCGTGGCCGATCTGGGCAGCGTCATCGGCGTCTATTTCCCGCAGGACATGGTCGCCTATGGCATCGCCGACCTGCCGATGAACAATCCCGACCCTTGGGTGGGCATGAAGGCCACCGACGATCTGATGCGCAACAACGAATCGATCAAGGCGAACCTGGCCGCGCAGAACCTGGTCTATGTCGGGACCTACACCACCTCGGCGGTTCAGATGGGCTGCAAGGGCCCGGCCGTGAAGACGGTCGACGACATCGCGGGCAAGAAGGTCCGCGGTGTCGGCGCCTATGGCCAGACCTTCCGCGACATGGGGGCCAACCTGGTCGACATGTCCGTCTATGAGGCCTACCAGGGTCTGGAAAGCGGGCTGATCGATTGCACGCAGACCTATTCCTATCTGGTCGCGGCGCTGAAATTCGACGAAGTCTTCGATAGCTATACCTTCATCGACTGGGGCCAGATCGGTGCCTTGGGCATCATGATGAACAAGTCGATGTTCGACGCCCTGACCCCCGAGGAGCAGGAGGTCATCATGACCGCCGGCGAGGGGCTGGCCGACGAATTTGGTCGCATCATCGGCCAGGCGAATGAAGAATCCATCAAGATCCTGGAAGACAAGGGCAAGGAAATCGTCCGCTTTTCCGACGAGGACCGCACAAAGCTGACCGAGGCAGGCCAGAAATACCTGGACGAATGGGCCGGGCGCGCCGACGCCGCAGGTCTGGACGGTCAGGCGCTGCTGCAGGAATATCAGGATCTGATCGCCAAATACGCCGCCGAGAAGGACGAACAGGGCTATCCCTGGGAACGCGGGTGATCCCATGAAACTGATCGAGCGGACCCTGTTGGACCTTGCAGTGCTGGCCCTTGTGTTGCTGGGCGGCGTCATCTTCGTGAACGTGGTGATGCGCGCGGCCTTCGGAACGGGTCTGCCCGATGCCATCATCATGGTGCGCGAACTGATGGTCGCGGCCGTGATGCTGCCCATGGCGGCGGCGACTGCCGCGCGCAGCCACGTCGCCGTCACCTTCCTGAGCGATCGCATGCCGCAGGCGGTGCAGGCGCGTCTGATCGTGCTGGGCCATCTTGTGGGCGTGCTGGCGCTGTTGCCGCTGATCTATGCGGCGCAACGGATGCTGGGCCAGACCTGGACGTCCGGGGAATTCTACTATGGCGACCTGAACCTGCCGCGCTGGCCGGGGCTGGCGCTGTTCTTTGCGGGGCTGGCGCTTATGTGGGTGCGGCTGGTCATCCTGCTGGTGGGCGACCTGCGGCAGGTCGCGACCACGGGGCGCATCGTGGACGCTGACGGACAAGAGGTGAACTGATGGATGCCATGACGATCGGCTTGGCCGCGCTTGCGCTGGTCCTGATCCTGCTGGCGATGCGGGTTCCCATCGCCTTCGTGCTGGCGGGGGTCGCCAGCCTTGGCACCTTCCTCGTCTATGCCACTCGCACCGGCGGCTGGTCGCCGGACCGGGCGCTGAACCCGACCAGTTCGGTCGTGCTGTCGAATTTCTTCGATCTGGTTCATTCCTATGACCTGTCGATGGTGCCGCTGTTCGTGGCGCTTGGGAATATCGCCTTCTATGCCGGGATCACGACGCGCATCTATGACGCGGCGGCGGTCTGGCTGCGGACGGTGCCGGGGGGCGTGGCGATGGCGTCGGTCCTGGGTTGCGGCGGGTTTTCTGCCATCTCGGGGTCGTCCATCGCCTGCGCATCGACCATGGGCCGCATCTGCGTCCCGGAAATGCTGCGCATGGGCTACGACCCGCGTCTGGCCACGTCATCGGTGGCGGTGGGCGGCACCTTGGGGTCGCTGATCCCGCCATCGGTGCTGTTCATCCTCTACGGCATCTTCACCGAGACCTCGATCGCGCAGCTGTTCCTGGCCGGGATCCTGCCGGGGCTGCTGTCGCTGGCCGGGATGCTGCTGGTCATCGCATGGTGGGTGTCGCGCGATCCGTCGGCCGCGCCGCGCGGATCGTCGGATGGCGCCAGCAAGACCGAGGCCGCGATCGCCGCGTGGCCCGCGCTGCTGCTGTTCGTCGTCATCGTCGGCGGCATCTATGGCGGCATCTTCACCGCGACCGAGGCCGCGGCCGTCTGCGTCGTGCTGACCACCGCCATCGGTTTCGCCCAACGCCGCCTGACCCTGGATGTGCTGTGGCGCGCCATCCGCGAAAGCCTGGTCCAGACCTCGGCCATCTTCCTGATCGCGGGGGCGGCCAAGATCTTCGTCAGCTTCGTGGCGCTGACCGGGGTCGCGGGCGCCGTCGTCGGCATGGTCGAGGATGCGCAGCTCTCTTATGTCATGCTGCTTTTCGTGATCGTGGTCATCTATCTGGTGCTGGGGATGTTCCTGGACCCGATCGGCATCATGGTCCTGACGCTGCCCTTCATGATCCCGCTGGTCGAGGGTTATGGCATGGACCTGATCTGGTTCGGCGTCATCGTCGTCAAGCTGCTGGAGATCGGGCTGATCACGCCACCTGTCGGGCTGAACGTCTTCGTCGTCAGCAACGTCACCAAGAATGTCGGCATCGACAAGATCTTTGCCGGGGTCAGCCGCTTCCTGCTGATCGATTTCGTGGTGCTGATCATCCTGCTGGCCTTCCCGATCATCTCGATCATCATCCCGGCCTCGATGTGACGACATGAGCGAACACCCCCGCCCCGACTACGCGGATGACCGCAACTTCGCCACGACGCTGGCGCGGGGGCTGTCGGTGCTGCGCGCCTTCCGGGCGGGGGATGACGGTCTGACCAATGCCCAGATCGCGGAACGCACGGGCCTGCCGAAATCGACCGTGTCGCGGCTGACCTTCACGCTGGGTTGCCTTGGCTACCTGACGCAGCCGCAGCGGGCCGACCGCTATCGCCCCGGGCCGACGCTGTTGGCGATGGGCCATGTCGCGGCGGCGTCGCTGTCCTTCCTGGACCCCGCCCATGACATGATGCAGGCGCTGGCCGACGAAACCGGGACGCTGGTCCTGTTCGCCGTGCGCGACCGCGACAAGATCGCGCTGATGCGGACCTGGCGTCCGCGCCGCGCGGCGTCCATCTGGCTCGAGGTCGGGCACCGGCTGCCCATCGGCGGGTCGTCCTCGGGGCTGGGTTGGCTGGGGGCCAGCACGCGCGAGGAATTCGCGGGGTTGCACGCCGATCACCCCGAACCGCCCTTGGATGGCGGCAGCCTGGCCGACCTGCGGATGGAAGGGCGCAGCCAGCTGATCGCCCAAGGCTATGCCGTGGTGCGCAACAACCTTCGCTATTCGCGCAACATCTCGGCGGTGGCGGTGCCCTTCCGGTCGTCGCGTCTGGCGGGACCGGTCACCTTTTCCTGCGGCGCACTGGACGATGTCCTGCCCGACGCCCGCATCCATGCCGAGGTCGGCCCGCTGCTGCGCGACGCCGTGACTCGGCTGCAACGTCTGATCGGACAGGAAGGGCATCCCGCCTGGTCTGGATCACCCAATGACTGAAGGAGGCCTCATGCCCGTGACCTATCACCGCGATGGCGCGGTCGGCGTCATCACCATTGCCAACCCGCCCGTGAACGCCATGTCCCATGCTGTCCGTGAAGGTCTGGCCACGGCCATCGACACCTTTGCCGGCGACGATCAGGCGCTGTCCGCGGTGCTGCTGTGCGATGGACGCACCTGGGTGGCGGGGGCCGATATCTCCGAATTTGGCAAGCGTCCGGTCGAACCCTATCTGCCCGACCTGATCAACCGGCTGGAGGCGGTGGATAAGCCCGTCGTCGCCGCGATCCACGGCACCGCCCTTGGCGGCGGTCTGGAACTGGCGCTTGGCGCCCATGCCCGCATCGCCGCACCCCAGGCCCGGATGGGCCTGCCCGAGGTGACGTTGGGCCTCTTGCCGGGCGCCGGTGGCACGCAGCGCCTGCCGCGCCTGACGGGCTTGGCCCCGGCGTTGGACATGGTCAGCTCGGCCCGCCAGGTCGCCGCCCCCGAGGCGCTTGATCTGGGCCTGATCGACCGCCTGTCGCAGGGCGACCTGACCGCCGATGCCATGGATCTGGCCCGCGAACTGGCCGGCACCGCGCCGCGCCGGACGGGTGACCTGCCGGCCCCCGCCAATGATCCGGCGCTGGTCGAACAGATCAAGGCCAAGCTGGCGCGCAAGGTCCCCGGACAGGTGGCGCAGGCCCGCGCCATCGATGCGGTGATCGAGGGTCTGGACCTGCCCTTGGCCAAAGGCATCGCGCAGGAACGCGCCAAGTTTCTGGAACTGATGCAGACCCCGCAGCGGGCCGCGATGATCCACGCCTTTTTCAGCGAACGCGCCGTGGCCCAACTGCCCGAGATCGCGGGCGTCACGCCGCGCGCCATCGACCGGATCGGCGTGATCGGCGGCGGCACGATGGGGGCGGGCATCGCCGTGTCGGCGCTGCTGGCCGGATTGGACGTCACGCTGGTCGAACGCGATGACGCGGCCGCGGAAAAGGCCGCCGAAGGCGTGGCCAAGATGCTGGAGGGCAGCGTCAAGCGTGGCAAGCTGAAGGCCGAGAAACGCGACGCGATCCTGTCGGGCCGCTTCCGCGCCGCGGGCGATTACGCCGCCCTGTCGCAGGCAGACCTGATCATCGAGGCCGTCTTCGAGAAGATGGAGGTCAAGGAGGAGGTCTTCACCCGCCTGGACGCCATCGCCAAGCCCGGCGCAATTCTGGCCACGAATACATCCTATCTGGACGTGAACCGCATCGCCGCCGTGACCGGCCGTCCGCAGGACGTGATCGGACTGCATTTCTTCTCCCCTGCCCATGTGATGCGTTTGCTGGAGGTGGTGGTCGCCGAAAAGACCGCCCCCGATGTCACCGCGACCGGCTTTGCCTTGGCCCGCAAGCTGAAGAAAATCGCCGTGCGCGCGGGCGTCTGCGACGGCTTCATCGGCAACCGCATTCTGTCGCATTACCGGGCGGCGGCGGATGCGATGGTGCTGGACGGGGCATCGCCCTATCAGATCGACCGCGCGCTGACCGATTTCGGCTTTGCGATGGGGCCCTATGCCGTGTCGGACCTTGCGGGGCTGGACATCGGCTATTTCACCCGCCAGCGGAAGGCGGCCGATCTGCATCCGCGCGACCGCGTGCCGGTCTTTGCCGATCGCCTGTACGAACAGGGCCGTCTGGGGCGGAAATCGGGGCAGGGTTACTACATTTATGATGCGGACAGCCCGAACGGGCGGCAGGACCCGGCGCTGGAGGATCTGCTGACGCAGGTCCGCGCCGATCTGGGCATCACGCCGCGCGATTTCACCGATGCAGAGATCGTGGCCCGTTACATGGCGGCGATGGTGAACGAATCCGCCCGCGTCGTGCAGGACGGCACCGCCCTGCGCCCGCTGGATGTCGATGTGGTGCTGCTGAACGGATACGGCTTTCCGCGCTGGCGCGGCGGCCCGCTGCATTGGGCCGACCGGCAGGGTCTGGCCAGCATCGTGGCCGATATCGAAGGCTTTGCCGAAACCGACGACCATTACTGGCAGGTGGCCCCCCTGCTGCGCGATCTGGCGCAGCGCGGTGGCAGCTTTGCCGAACTGAACGAAGGGAAACCCGCATGAAACAGCCGGTCATCGTCTCGACCGCCCGCACGCCCATCGGCAAGGCCGGGCGTGGAGCCTTCAACATGACCCACGGGGCCGTCATGGCGGGTGCCGTCGCGCGCGCCGTGGTGGACCGCGCGGGCATCGACCCCGCCCTGATCGAGGACAGCATCTGGGGCTGCGGCTATCCGGAATACGTGACGGGCGGCAATATCGCCCGTCAGGCCGTGATCCGCGCGGGCCTGCCCGACAGCGTCGCAGGCACGACTGTCAACCGCTTCTGCGCATCCGGCCTGCAGGCGCTGGCGATGGGCGCGCATATGGTCGCGCAGGAAGATGCGCGCGCCATTCTGGTCGGTGGCGTGGAAAGCATTTCCATGGTTCAGCCCCCCGTGCGCAATTCGCGCGAAGCCTGGATCGAGGCGAACCGCCCCGACCTCTATGTCACCATGATCGAGACCGCCGACAATGTCGCCGCGCGTTACGACATCAGCCGCCAGGCGCAGGACGAATATGCCGTCGAGTCGCAGGCCCGCACCGCCGCGGCGCAACAGGCCGGTATCTTCGACGATGAGATCATTCCGATGACCGTCACCAAGAAGGTCACCGACAAGGCCACCGGCGAAACCCGCGAGGAAGAGGTCACCATCTCTGCCGACGAAGGCAACCGGCCCGGCACCACGCTGGAGAACCTTGCCAAGCTTGAACCCGTGCGCGGGCCCGGCAACTTCATCACCGCAGGCAATGCCTCGCAGCTGTCGGACGGAGCGGCGGCGCTGCTGGTCATGGACGCCGATCTGGCGGCCGCCGAGGGGCTGACTCCGCTTGGTGCCTTCCGTGGTTTCGCGGTCGCAGGCTGCGCGCCCGATGAAATGGGCATCGGCCCGATCTTCGCCGTGCCGCGCCTGCTGGAACGCGCGGGCCTCAGCGTCGACGACATCGACCTTTGGGAACTGAACGAGGCTTTCGCCAGCCAGTGCCTCTATTGCCGCGACGTGCTGGGCATCGATCCGGCGAAATACAACGTCAATGGCGGGGCGATCTCGATCGGGCATCCCTTCGGCATGACGGGCGCGCGGGCCGCAGGGCACATCCTGCGCGAAGGCCAGCGTCGCCGCGCCAAATGGGGCGTTGTCACGATGTGTGTGGGCGGGGGCCAAGGCGCCGCCGGACTTGTGGAGTTCTTCTGATGGATATGCGTTTCACCCCCGACGAACAGGCTTTCGCCGCCGAGGTTCGCGATTTCCTGCAGGCCGAGCTGGACCCGGCGCTGGCCGAAAAGAACCGCCTGCACAAATCCCTGACCAAGGCCGAGATGGAAGGCTGGCACGCCAAGCTGCATTCCAAGGGCTGGCTGGCGGGCAACTGGCCGCGCGAATTCGGCGGCGCAGGCTGGACCGCCATCCAGCGCCACATCTTCGAGGAGGAATCCGCCAAGGCCCATGCCCCGCGCATCGTGCCCTTCGGCATCGCCATGCTGGGGCCGGTCCTGCAGAAATTCGGCAGCAAGGAACAGCAGGACTATTGGCTGCCGCGCATCCTGAACGGCGATGACTGGTGGTGCCAAGGCTATTCCGAACCTGGGGCGGGGTCGGACCTTGCGGGCCTGCGCTGTCGCGCGGAACGTCAGGGTGGCCATTACGTCGTCAACGGGCAGAAGACCTGGACCACGCTTGGCCAGCACGCCAACATGATCTTCTGCCTCGTGCGCACCTCGACCGAGGGCAAGAAGCAGGAAGGCATCAGCTTCCTGCTGATCGACATGGAAACGCCGGGTGTCAGCGTCCGTCCCATCGTGCTGCTGGACGGCACCGCCGAGGTGAACGAGGTCTTTTTCGACGACGTCAAGGTTCCGGTCGAAAACCTGGTCGGTACGGAAAACGAAGGCTGGACCTATGCCAAGTACCTGCTGACCCATGAACGCACCAATATCGCGGGCGTCGGTTTCGCGACGGCGGCGCTGGACAACCTGAAGCGTGTGGCCAAGGCGCAGACCCATCGCGGCAAGCCGCTGGACCAAGACCCGCTGTTCGCAGCTCAGATCGCCACTACGGAAATCGAGCTGATGGCCATGTCCACCACGAACCTGCGCATGTTGTCGGCCGCGGCTCAAGGGCAGGCACCGGGCGTCGAAAGCAGCATGCTCAAGATCAAGGGCACCCAGATTCGCCAGCAGCTGGATGCGCTGACGCGGCGCGCCTATGGCGGATGGGCGCAGGCCCTGCCGATGGAGACGGGCAATCAGGGCCAGCCGCTGGAGGCCGATGACGTCCTTTCGGCCACGGCCAGCTATCTGAACAACCGCAAGCTGTCGATCTATGGCGGCTCGAACGAGATCCAGCGCGGCATCATCGCCGGCACTCTGGCGAAAGGATAAGGCGATGGATTTTGCGCTTTCCGATGAACACCGCATGCTTCAGGACACGCTGCGCGGGTTGCTGACCCGCCATCAGGGCGACGACCTGTGGCCCGCGCTGGCCGAGGCCGGCGTCATCGGCGCCCTGCTGACGGAAGATGAGGGCGGCTTTGACGGCAGCGGTGCGGCCATCGCCCTGACCTTCGAGGAACTGGGCCGCGCGGGCGCCAGCCTCCCGCTGGTCGCGGCGATGATCGGGGCATCCGTCCTGGCCGCGGCGGGGCAGGGCGATCTGGCGGCCGAGGTGGCCGAGGGCACCGCGCGCGTGGCCTTCGCCGATGCCGAGCCCGGTACGCGATACGATCGCGGCGTGGCGATCCGCGCCGAGGGCGACAGCCTGACGGGCCGCAAGACCATGGTGGCCGGGGCCGAGGATGCCCGCGCCATCATCGTCACCACCGCCGATGCGCTGTGGCTGGTTGATGCCAATGCCTCGGGGCTGACGCTGAACGCCTATCCGCTGATGGAAGGCGGACGCGGCGCCGATCTGACCTTCGAGGCCACCCCCGCCACCCGCCTTGGCGCGCTGTCCGATTTCGGCGGTGCCCTGTCGCGCGGCGTGCTGGGCCATTCGGCCTTTGCACTGGGCGGCATCATCGCGGCGACCGAGCTGACGCTGGATTACCTGAAAACCCGCAAGCAGTTCGGCCGCGCGATCCTGGAATTCCAGGCGCTGGCCCATCGCGTCGCCGACATGGCGGTCGAGGTCGAACAGGCCCGTTCCGCCGTCACCAATCTGTCCGGGCACCTGACCGCCGATCCGGCCATCCGCGACCGCCACGTGCAGGCCTGCAAGGCGACCGTGGGCCGCGTCGCCCGCTTGGTGGCCGAGGAATCGGTTCAGCTGCATGGCGGCATCGGCATGACCGAGGAATACGCCCTTGCAGGCATGATCCGCCGCCTGCTGGCCGCCGATACGGCGATGGGAGATGCCGATTACCATCTGGAGCGGTTTGCGCTTGGCGAACCGGTTTGGGGCTGAGATGGGCGTGATCCGCGACGAAACGGGCACGCAGCGGCTGTTGGGATATGTGCTGGACGTGGGCGGCGATGATCGCCGCGCCCGGTGCAGCCTGGATCTGGACGACCGCCACCTGAACCGCCAGGACATCCTGCATGGCGGGATCGCAGCGACGCTGCTGGACAATGCGATGGGGGCGACGGCCAGCCTGTCGGTCGATGACACTGGCCGGCATCCCTTCACCACGCTGGCCCTGACGGTGAACTATCTGGCGCCGGGACGGCCGGGCCAGGTTCAGGCCATCGGGCGCATCACCGGGGGCGGCAGCAGCACCTTGTTTGTCGAGGGCGAATTGCGCCATCAGGACGGCACGCTGATCGCCACCGCGACCGGCGTGTTCCGCAAGTCCAGACCCCCGGAGGCCCGATGAACCCTCATTGTGAAATCAGCGATCTTGGCGACCGCCTTGTCGTCGAGAACCGCAACGCCGCGCGGCGCAACGCGCTGACCCATGAATTCTATGACGGCCTGCACGAGGCGTTGCAGATGGCCGCCGAACAGCCGCGCATCGGGGCCGTGATCCTGATGGGCGAGGGAGACTTCTTCTGCGCCGGGGGCGATCTGAATGCCCTGATCACCGCCCAGCAGATGGACGAGGATCAGCGCCGCGCCCGGATCGACGCGCTGAACGACCTGATCCGCGCCGTCGTGCATTGCCCGCGCCCCGTCATCGCCGTGGTCGAAGGCGGTGCGGCGGGTGCCGGCCTGTCGCTGGCGCTGGCCTGCGACATGGTGATTTCCGCGCATGACGCCAAGTTCACCGCCGCCTATGTGAACGCGGGGCTGGTGCCCGATGGCGGGCTGACCGCCGCATTGGGGGCTGCCCTGCCGCCGCAGATCGCCGCCGAGATGTGCCTGACCGGCCAGCCCGTCACCGCCGGACGCCTGCACGCCCTTGGCGTCGTGAACCAGCTGACCGAACCCGGCGAGGCGATCATGGCCGCCATGGCCATGGCCGACCGCCTGGCCCAAGGTCCCGCCGAGGCGCAGGCCGCGATCAAGCGCTTGCTGACTGGCTGGCGCGCCACCGCCTTCGAGGCGCAGCTGGCGGCCGAACGCGATGCCATGGCCCATGCCCTGGCCGCCCGCGAGGCCGGCGAAGGCATCAGCGCCTTCTTGGCCAAGCGCCCCCCCGATTTCCGCAGATTGCGCGAGGCGACATGACGACACCGACACGTATCCACCACCTGCTGGACCAGAGTCTGGCCGACCATGCCGACCGTCCCGCCCTGCGCGACGGAACGGGCGACGCGCTGAGCTATGCCCAGCTGGACGGC
The DNA here is from genome assembly GCF_003259195.1 of Paracoccus sediminilitoris. Classification (GTDB taxonomy): domain Bacteria; phylum Pseudomonadota; class Alphaproteobacteria; order Rhodobacterales; family Rhodobacteraceae; genus Paracoccus; species Paracoccus sediminilitoris. The sequence continues at coordinate 73,997 of NZ_QJPK01000004.1, read as the reverse complement.
CGCATTGAACAGGCCATCGGCGAATTGCGCGCCCTTGGCGTGCGGCCCGGCGACAGGTTGGTGATCGTGTCGGAAAATTCGGTCTCGATCCCCGTGCTGCTGATGGCGACCAGCCGGATGGATGCGGTGTCGGTACCGGTCAATGCGCGGATGACGGGGCCGGAACTGGCCAAGATCGTGGACCACACCGACCCGCGGCTGGTGATCTATCTGTCCGATGTCAGCGAACCGGCGTTGGCCCATGCGATGGCGGCAAAGGCAGCGCCCACCCCGATCGGCGGCGCCATTCTGCACGTCGGCGCCGCCCGCGACTGCACGCCCGAGCCCGTCGTGGCGGGCGGTGACATGACGGCGGTGATTCTCTATACCACTGGCACGACGGGCATGCCCAAGGGCGTGATGCTGAGCCACGGGAACCTTGTCTTCGGGGGGATGTCGTCGGCCAAGCTGCGGCGGATCGTGCCGTCGGACCTGATCTATGGCGTGCTGCCGATGACGCATGTCTTCGGGCTGACCTCGATGCTCTGTGCGGGGATCGGCAAGGCGGCGCAGATCTGGCTGGTGCCGCGCTTTTCGGCGGCCGCCGTGCTGGACGCACTGCAGGCGGGCGTCACCGTCCTGCCCGCCGTCCCGCAGATGCATGCTGCCATCATGGCCGAGGCCGCCGCACGCGGCATGACCCGTCTGATGGGACCCCTGCGCTATGTCAGCAGCGGTGCGGCCCCCCTTGACCCGGATTGGAAACGCCGGGCCGAGGCCTTTTATGGCATCGCCCTGCAGAACGGTTACGGCATGACCGAAACCACGGCGGGCGTCACCATCACCGACAATGGCATCGGTGATCCCGATCCGTCGGCCGGGCATCCCCTGCCGGGCGTCGAGATCCGCCTGGACGAAACGGTCGGACGCGAACCCGGCACGGGCGAGGTTCTGACCCGCGGCCGGCATGTGATGCTGGGTTATTTCCGCAACCCCGAGGCCACGGCCCAGGTGCTGGACGATCAGGGCTTCATGCATACCGGCGATCTGGGCCGCCTTGATCCGCAGGGCCGGCTGCACATCGTCGGGCGCTGCAAGGAGCTGATCATTCGAGGCGGTTTCAACGTTTATCCCCCCGAGGTCGAGGCCGCGTTGAACGATCACCCGGCCGTCCTGCAGACGGCGGTCATCGGGCGCAAGCGCGATGGCGGGGATGAGGAGGTTCTGGCTTTCTGCCAGCTGCTGCAGGAAGGCGGCACCACCGCCGAGGCGCTTGCCGCCCATGCGGCCGAGCGATTGTCAGCCTATAAGCGGCCGACGCATATCCTGCTGGTGGGCCCCCTGCCGGCGGCCGCGACGGGAAAGGTGCTGAAGCACAAGTTGATGGAGCACTTTGCCGATCTGCTGAAATCCGGCAAAGTCAGCTAATCATCGAAGACCAGCCGATGCTGGGGCGGATAGAATTGCCGCGCAAAGCTGACCGGCACCGCATCCATCGAATTCACGCGCTCGATCGCAAGGACGGGCGTGCCGCATTCCAGCCCCAGGCTGGCGGCGCAGGCGCCTGACGCCTCGTCGGCAAGGATCGTGAAGCGGGTCTGCTGGACGGGAAGATGGCGGGTCAGCCATTCCTGCGGCGGCTCGGTCGCGAATAGCTTGGGGTCGGGCAGATCGACGGCTTGGGGGTTCAGCCAGATCGCCTCGCAGCAATAGGGTTCGCCATTGGCCATATAACGTGTCTTGACCTGCATCAGGACATGGCCTTGATCGACCTGCAGCGCGCGCATCGCGCCCTCGGTTCCGGTGAGCATCTCGACCTCGATAAGGGCATAAAGATATTCCGCGCCGAGCGCTTCGATCTCGTCGCGGATGACCGGCAGGCTCAGCGTGGTGCGGCGGGAAGAGGTTGACGCGACCCTGGTACCGACTTTGCGGCGCCGCTGGATGATGCCGCTATTGGCCAGTTCGCGCAACGCCCGGTTGACCGTTGCGCGGGCGCATCCCATCTCGATCGCCAGATCCTGTTCGGTCGGGATGAGGGCGCCGGGCGGCCATTCGCCGGATTTGATGCGGGCCAGGACATCCGCCCTGATGGCCTGCCACGTGTTCAGCCGCTTTTTTGGATGATTCGAAGACCGGGATTTCAGCGAGGAAGACGATTCGTGGTTCACAATAAGCATCCCGAACATAAAATGAGATGGAGGGCACATTTAAAAAATCGCTAGACCTCAAATGTTACCTTAAAGACCCCAAAATAGACAAGACATATCGTCGCACTTGCACAAAAAGCGGTTTTAGTCCAAGATAATTGCATTTTTATTTTTAAATGCTGCGCGATACCTTGCGCTCTGCACAGGATCGGAGGCGGCATGATGCAGCAGGCGAAAACCCCCGTCGCGGGCATTGCGGGATTTGGTTCACCCACCGCCTGGGGCATTCTTCTGGCGATCAGCCTGTGCCACATGATCAATGACGTGATGCAGTCCATGCTGTCGGCGATCTATCCGCTGCTGCGTAATGAATTCGACCTCAGCTATGCCCAGATCGGGGTGATGACGTTCGCCTTCCAGTTGACCGCATCGCTTCTGCAGCCGCTGATCGGCATCGCGACCGATCGGCGTCCCCAGCCCCGGTCGCTGCCCCTTGGGATGGGGTCGACCTGCTGCGGGGTGTTGCTGCTGGCCTTCGCGACACATTACCAGATGTTGCTGGTGGGTGCGATGATGATCGGCATCGGCTCGGCGGTGTTCCATCCCGAAAGTTCGCGCGTGGCGCGGTTGGCGTCAGGGGGGCGGTTCGGCACGGCGCAGTCGCTGTTCCAGTTGGGCGGCAATTTCGGCCAGTCGCTGGGGCCCTTGTTGGCGGCCTTCATCGTGGTGCCGCTGGGGCGTTCCGCGGTGGCTTGGTTCGCAGTGGCCGCGGCCCTGGGCGCCGCGATGCTGTGGCATGTGGGGGCTTGGGCCGAGGATCGCCGCAAAGCCAGCGCCGCCCGCCCCGACACAACCCTGCGCCTGCCCCGGCCGGTCGTCATGCGGGCCATCCTGGTGCTGACGATCCTGGTATTCACCAAGAACATCTATACCGCATCCATGAGCAGTTATTTCACCTTCTTCACCATCGAGAAATTTGGCCTTGGCACCCAGGCGTCCCAGATCATGCTGTTCCTGTTCCTGCTGGGCATGGCGGGGGGTGTCATGCTGGGCGGGATCATCGGCGACCGAGTTGGGCCGCTGACAGTGATCTGGGTGTCGATCCTGGGGGTGCTGCCCTTTACGCTGGCGCTGCCGCATGTCGGGCAGCAGGCCACGGGCGCGCTGGCGGTGGTGATCGGGCTGATCCTGGCCTCGGCCTTTCCGGCGATCGTGGTCTTTGCCCAGGAACTGGTGCCGGGGCGGACGGGGACCATCGCGGGGATCTTCTTCGGGTTCTCCTTCGGCATGGGCGGGATCGCCGCGGCGGCGCTTGGCCTGCTGGCCGATCGCATCGGCATCCAGATCGTCTTCCAGCTCTGCTCGGTCCTGCCGGTGCTGGGCCTGCTGACCATCCTGCTGCCACGGCGCGCGCAGATGGCACATTAGGGCGATGCCCAAGCCTGTCTTCATCCATATCGGCCCCGACGGCGTGGCCGATGAGGCGCTGGTGCAACTGTTCGCGGCCAACGGCTACAAGACCGTCTGCCACGAAAAGGGCGCCCTGGCGTCCGAGATCATCTTTGCCGAAAGCCGCGAACAGCGCCCTTTGCGCCAACGTCCGGGCATCCGCCTGTTCGCGGGGCTGTGGCGGGCCGTCCCCCATTGGCGCCCCCCGTTGGAGGCATGGCGCTGCTTTGCGCATCTGGCCCGGCGGATCCCCCATGCCCACTTCATCCTGACGCGCCCCGATCCCGACCAATGGGTGATCGAACGCCTGACCCGCGACGAAGGCGCCGTCGCGCGCTGTCACGCCTTTCACCGCAATGTCGACGAACTGGCCCTACCGGATCTGTGGCAGGCGGAACTGGCGGCGCATCAGCGCGCGGTGCTGGATCATTTCGGCGATGATCCCCGGCTGATCGTGGTCGATCTGCCGCAGAACGACCCCGCGACGCTGGCCGCCCGGATCGATCCGATGCTGCCGATGCCGCACCCGCCTTTCGCGCAATGGCCCGCCCGCGCGGGGTCGCCGATCGAAACGGCGATGCTGGCCTTGTACGACCGCGCACAGGACCGTCCCCGGGCCCCCAAGGATTGGGCCGCCGATGTCGCCGCGTTCTGCCTGCAGGGTGGGCGGCCTGGTCCGGGTGGCGGCACGCAGGGGTTTTCGGGATATGCCTGCACATGGGATGGCGGGCCGCTGGTCCATGATCCGGTCATGGGCGGCGTGCGCCAGGTTGCGGTGCACACCCCGCAGGGCGGCACCCCCGTCGCCACCGGCCCCGAAGGGCGCCACTTCAAGGTCATCCGCGCCGAGGGCGTCATCAACGACATCCTGCGCCTTGGCCGCCGCGATCCGGTCTGCATCGACATGGAGGATTCGCGCTGGATGGGATCGCCGCAGGGGGCGGCCCCGGATCGGCCTGTGCTGTGTCACAACCGGCGCGCTGGCGCGGTGGGGCCGGTCCTGTGGCCCTTGCCCGACCAGCACGCGATCGGGTTGGCGGGCTTTGACCCGGCCGCCGCCCCCGACCCGACCAACTTTGACGACAAGGAGGATCAGATCGTCTGGCGGGGCATGATCTCGGGGAATGAGATGCGCGAGGGCGTGCGCCCCGGCCCCGCATCCCATGTCTGGCTGGCGCAGCTGTTGAAGGTGGGCGAGGATGCGGATGCACGCGACGCGGCATGGCAGGGCCTGTGCCGCACCAGCCGTCTGAACTTCGTGCAACGTTTCATGGGTCATCCCGATTTCGACATCGGCGTGGTGATGGCCTTTGCCTATCGCCATTTCGCCCAGGACCCGCTACTGGCGCCTTATTGCGGGCCAAGGCGGGGGCGGACCTTTTTCCAGCGCTTCCGGTACCAGCTGTGCCTGACCGGATATGATCACGGGTCGAACTTCATCTCGGCGCTGGACAGCCAGTCGGTGCTGTTCGCCGAAGATGACGGCTGGCAGGTCTTTTATTCCGGTCGCTTTCGCCCTTGGGAACATTTCATCCCGGTCGCGCGCCATGGCACCGACATCCTGGACAAGCTGGACTGGGCGCGGTCCCATCCAGCCGAATGCAAGGCCATGTCCCGTGCCGCCCGGACCGAGGCCGCCCATCTGCGCGACGCCCACGCGCGCCGGCAGATGATGACGCATATCCTCGACGGGCTGGCCGGGGCGCGATAGACCGCCGACAGGAGAATGTCATGACCCAGATCCGCATCGAACCCCTGACCGCCGACGCCTTCGCCCCCTTTGGCGATGTGCTGGCCCCGAAACCCGCGCCCGATCGCATGATCAATGCGGGGCGCTGCGAACGCCACCACGCGCTGGCCACCGTCGAACGCCACGGCGGCGAAGCCATCATCAGCATCTTCCGGTCCGATCCGGTCAGCCTGCCTTATGAATGCGCGCTGCTGGAACGCCATCCGTTCGGGTCGCAGGCCTTCATGCCGATGGGGCAGGGGGCGTGGCTGTCGGTGGTGGCCCCGGACGTGGATGGCCACCCCGGCACGCCGCGCGGTTTCCTGGTGCCGTCGGGCGTGGGGGTGAACCTGCGCGCCGGCGTCTGGCACGGGGTGCTGACGCCGCTGGACCACGCCGCCGATTTCCTGGTCGTCGACCGCGAGGGGGACGGCGTGAACCTGCAGGAGGTGACCATCCCGCCGGTGGTCTTCTACCGATGAGCGGCCCCGATTTCAGCTTTGAGGCCGCGGCCATCGCGCGGGGCGCGCGCCACGTCGCCGGCGTGGACGAGGTCGGGCGCGGTCCCCTGTGCGGCCCGGTGACGGCGGCGGCGGTCATTCTGGACCCGGACATGATCCCCCCCGGCCTGAACGATTCCAAGAAGCTGTCGGCCAAACGCCGAAACGAGCTGTTCGACTGGCTGACGCAGAATTGCGACTGGTCGGTGGCCCATGTCGGCGTCGAGGAGATCGACCGCCTGAACATCTATCACGCCTCGCATCTGGCGATGTGCCGGGCGGTGGCGGGGTTGAAACAGCGGCCTGATCACGTGTTGGTCGATGGAAACAAGCTGCCGCGCGACCTGGGCCTGCCTGCCGAAGCCATCGTCAAGGGTGACGCGCGTAGCGTGACGATCGCCGCGGCGTCCATCCTGGCGAAGGTCCTGCGCGACCGCATCATGGAGGATTTGGCGCAACACTATCCCGGTTACGGGTGGGAGGTGAACGCCGGATACCCCACCCCGGCGCATAAAAAGGCGCTGCTGGACTTGGGCGTGACCCCACATCATCGGCGCAGCTTCAAGCCTGTCCACAACATCTTGTGTAAATCCCCGCTGCCAAGCAATTGATTCAAAAAACAAATTGACGCCGATTCTCGTCTGAATCATTTTGAGGGATCACCAGATCGGTCAAAGCCGGCGTTCCCAGAGGCAGAAAATGACGAAAACCAGAAGCTCGCGCGCGGATTCCGTGCCGCCGTCGCTGCCGCTAAACCAAATTCTGGCCGGCGACTGCATCGAGGTGATGAATGCCCTGCCCGAGGCCAGCGTCGACCTGATTTTCGCCGATCCGCCCTATAACCTGCAGCTGAAGGGCGATCTGCACCGGCCCGACAATTCCAAGGTCGACGCGGTCGACGACCATTGGGACCAGTTCGCCAGCTTTGCCATCTATGACGCCTTCACCCGCGACTGGCTGGCCGCCGCGCGCCGCCTGCTGAAGCCCAACGGGGCAATCTGGGTGATCGGCAGCTATCACAACATCTTTCGCGTCGGCGCCGAGATTCAGAACCAGGGCTTCTGGATCATGAACGACGTGATCTGGCGCAAGTCGAACCCGATGCCGAATTTCCGCGGCAAGCGCCTGACCAACGCGCATGAGACGCTGATCTGGGCCGCCAAGTCCGAGACGTCGAAATACACCTTCAACTACGAGGCGCTGAAATCGCTGAACGAGGGTACGCAGATGCGCAGCGATTGGGTCATCCCGATCTGCAATGGCGGCGAAAGGCTGAAGGACGGCAAGGGCGACAAGGCCCACCCGACCCAGAAGCCCGAGGCACTGCTGCACCGCGTCATCATCGGCACGACCAATCCCGGCGATGTGGTGCTGGACCCGTTCTTCGGCACCGGCACCACGGGCGCGGTCGCCAAGATGCTGGGCCGCGACTTCATCGGGATCGAGCGCGAGGAGGCCTATCGCGAGGCGGCGACCAAGCGTCTGGAACGCACCCGCCGCCTGGATGCCGAGGTGATCGCGACCACGCGCGCCAAGCGGGCCGAACCGCGCATCCCCTTCGGCCAAGTGATCGAACGCGGCATGCTGCGCGCCGGAGAGGAACTGTTTTCACTCGGCAACCGGCACAAGGCCCGCGTGCGTGCCGATGGCAGCCTGATCGGCAATGACGTCAAGGGCAGCATCCATCAGGTGGGGGCTGCGCTGGAAGGCGCGCCCAGCTGCAATGGCTGGACCTATTGGCATTTCCGGCGCGAGGGCAAGATGATCCCGCTGGACATCCTGCGCCAGCAGATCCGCGCCGAAATGGAGGGCGACACCGCCCGCCCGAACTGAGCCATTCCCGTTCGCCGACGCCCCGCATCTGCCATTCTGGCGGGGCCACCTTGACCCGCCATCTCCGGATGGCGGGTCCTTTCAGACCGGGATAGCGGTGGTGCGGAAGACGGTCCGCAGGGCAAAGCTGGAATGCATCTGCGCCACGCCCGGCAGGCGCGACAGGTGCTGGCGGTGGATGCGGGCGAAATCGTCGGTATCCTCGACCACGATCTTCAGCAGATAATCCGCCGTGCCCGCCATCAGGTGGCATTCCAGCACGTCGGGAATGGCACGCACGCCCTTTTCGAAGGCGTCCAGAACCTCGTCCGCTTGGCCCGAAAGGGTGATTTCGACGAAGACGGTCGTCTGGCGGCGCAGCGCCCGCGCATCCAGCAATGCGACATAGCCCGAGATGACGCCCGCCTCCTCCAGCCGCTGCACGCGGCGGTGGCAGGCCGATGGCGACAGGTGAACGCGCAGCGCCAGTTCGGCATTGCTGATTCGCCCTTCGGATTGCAGAAGGGCAAGGATTCGTCGGTCTATTGCGTCAAGTTCGGCCATGGCCGCAGGTTCTTCGATAAGGGCAGGGCATTCCAGTGGAATCTTCGCGCGTTGTCGCCATATGGGCCACAGCTTCGCAGCACATTCGCGCGGCTTCGTCGCAGGATGGATCATCAAGAACTCTGGGAGGAGTGCCATGAAGATCGGATGCCCCAAGGAAATCAAGCCGCAGGAATTCCGCGTCGGCCTGACCCCCGCCGCCGCGACCGAGGCCGTGGGCCGCGGTCACCAGGTGCTGGTCCAGACCGGCGCCGGGATCGGTGCGGGCTTCACCGACGAGGATTACCTGAAAGCCGGCGCAAAGATCGCGCCCGACGCGGCTTCGGTATTTGACGCAGCGGATCTGGTCATCAAGGTCAAGGAACCGCAGGCGGGTGAACGCAAGATGCTGCGCAAGGGCCAGATCCTGTTCACCTATCTGCACCTTGCGCCCGATGCCGACCAAACCCGCGACCTGCTGGACAGCGGCGTCACTGCCATCGCCTATGAGACCGTGACCGATGCGCGCGGCGGGCTGCCGCTGCTGGCGCCCATGTCCGAGGTCGCGGGCCGTCTGGCCCCGCAGGTCGGGTCCTGGGCCTTGCAAAAGGCCAATGGCGGGCGGGGCGTTCTGATGGGAGGCGTGCCGGGCGTGCGTCCTGCGAATGTCGTCATCATCGGCGGCGGCGTCGTCGGTGCGGCGGCGGCCCGTGTGGCTGTCGGGATGGGGGCGAACGTGACGGTCATGGACCGGTCGGTGCCGCGGCTATCCTATCTGGACGACATCTTCATGGGCAAGCTGACCACGCAATTCGCCAGCGCCGCCGCGACCGAGGCCGCCATCACGACCGCCGACATGGTGATCGGCGCGGTGCTGATCCCCGGTGCCGCCGCGCCCAAGCTAGTCGGCCGCGCGCAGCTGTCGCTGATGCCGCAGGGTTCGGTGCTGGTGGACGTGGCCATCGACCAGGGCGGCTGTTTTGAAACCTCGCGTGCCACGACCCACCAGGACCCGATCTATGAGGTCGACGGGATCGTGCATTACTGCGTGGCGAATATGCCGGGCGCCGTGGCCCGCACCGCCACGCAGGCCCTTGGCAACGTCACCATGCCGCATCTGCTGGCCTTGGCCGACAAGGGATGGCGTCAGGCGATCACCGATGACCCGCATCTGCGCGCTGGCCTGTCCACGCATGAGGGGCAGCTGACATCCGTCCCGGTGGGGCAGGCCCTGGGGCTGGACGCGATCACGCCGGAAGCCCTGTTGGATCAGTGATGTTAAGGGATCGCGTCGCGTCATGCGGCGCGGCCCCCTGCCGGTCGGATGACCTGATCAGGCCCGCGCGGCCAGAAGGTCGCGGATCTGGGCCAGCAGTTCTTCCTGGCTGGGGCCGGCGGGGGCTTCCTCGGCGGCCTCTTTGGCCGGGACGATGCGCGATTGCAGCTTGTTGACCAAGCGCACGATCAGAAAGACCACCCAGGCGATGATCAGGAAGTTGAGGACCGCCATGGCGAAGGCGCCGTAGGCGAAGATGGCCGCGCCGGATGTGCGCGCGACCTCGAGGCTGGCACCGGCGGGAACCTCGCCGGACAGGACCACGTATTTGTCGGTGAAATCGACGCCTCCGGTCAGCAAGCCGATGATCGGGTTGATCAGGTCGACCACGACCGAGTTCACGATGGCCGTAAAGGCCGCCCCGATGATGATGCCGACCGCCAATTCGATGACGTTGCCGCGGGCGATGAAGGTCTTGAATTCCGAAAACATGCTGCCCCTGTCCCTGCCAAGCTTCGCGGCGCAATGCCGCACGCGCAGATTGCCGCGACGGCAGGCGGAAATCAACGATCGCGTCGGGAAGGGACCGTCAGTCGTCCTGTCCAAGGCCGGGTGATGCCCGGTCCAGCGACAGTTCCGCATCCGAAAAGGTGATCGGCAGGCGCAGGCCTGGAACGCCCTGGGGATCGATGCGCATCTTGCGGGCGATCACCTGCGGATCGGCAAAGACATCGGCCATGTCGTTGATGGGCCCGGCGGGAATGCCCTGATCCTCCAGCGCGGCCAACAGCCGGTCGCGCGGCCAGGTGACGGTGACCGAATATAGCAGATCGCTGAGCGTGTCGCGGTTGGCGATGCGGTCGGCATTGGTCGCATAAGCCGGGGCATCGGCCAGCGCGGGCAGGCCCAGTACCGTGCAGAGCCTGCGATATTGCGCGTCGTTGCCGGTGGCGATGATGATCCAGCCATCCGCGCAATCGAAGACGGCATAGGGGACCAGATTGGGGTGGGCATTGCCCATCCGCCCCGGCACATTCCCCGTCGTCAGGTAATTCATCGCCTGATTGGCCATGACCGAGGTCGCCACGTCCATCAGCGCCATGTCCACGTGCTGGCCGCGCCCGGTCCGCTGGCGCTGTTGCAGCGCGGCCAGGATGCCGACCGCGGCATAGACGCCGGTTAAGATGTCGGTGACCGCGACGCCGACCTTCTGGGGCTGGCCTGCGGGGTCGCCCGTCACGCTCATCATGCCGGACATGCCCTGGATGATGAAGTCATAGCCTGCGCGATGGGCATAGGGGCCGGTCTGCCCGAACCCCGTCACGCTACAATAGATCAGCCGGGGGTTCAGCGCCGACAGGCTGGCATGGTCCAGCCCGTATTTGGCCAGTCCGCCGACCTTGAAATTCTCGATCAGGATATCGGCATCGGCGACCAGGTCGCGGACCTTCTGCTGCCCCTGCGGGGTCGTGAAATCGGCGATGACCGACTGCTTGCCGCGATTGGCAGCGTGGAAATAGGCGGCACTGCGGTCGCCCTGATGGTCGATGAAGGGCGGCCCCCAACGTCGCGTGTCATCGCCTTGGGGGGATTCGACCTTGATGACCTGCGCGCCCAGATCGGCCAGGATCTGACCGGCCCAGGGGCCGGCCAGAATGCGCGCAAGTTCGACGACCTTCAGGCCGGCCAGTGGTGCTGTCACTGGTCGGCGGCTTCCGTTCCGGTGTCGGCTTCGGCCAGCTTGGAGTCGATGATCTCCTTCATGCTGTCCCAGGCCTGGTTCGGCACGGTCTCGCCGCCGATGATGAAGGTCGGGGTCGCCTGGATATCGTCGGCCTTGGCGTTTTCCTGGAAGGTCGCGATCAGCTGTTCCACCTTGGCGGTGTCGTCCCAGCAGGCGGTCATCTGGTCATCGGTCATGCCGGCCTTCAGGCCGATCTTGCGCAGGTTCGCGGCCACTTCGTCGCCCGAACCGCCCGACAGCCATTCCTGCTGTTCATCGAACAGCATGTCGGCGACGGGATAGAACTTCTCGCCCTCGCCGCAGCGGGCCATGATGCCTGCCCAAAGGCCGGGCTGATCGAAATAGATGTCGCGCTGGACAAACTTGACCTTGCCGGTGTCGATGTAATCCGCCTTCAGCTGCGGAAAGACATCCTTGTGGAAATTGGCGCAATGCCCGCAGGTGAAGCTGGCATATTCGACGATGGTCAGGGGCGCATCCTCGGCGCCCAGGGCGATGTCGGGCAGGGTTTCGGGGGCATCCTGCGCCATCACGGGGGCGGCCAGGGCCAGCGCGAAAACGGTCACGGCAGAGCGGAGAAACATGGGAAGTCCTTTCGGGTCTTGTCGGATCAGGGCTTGCGGGATTGTCTGGTGGCGACGTTCAGGGCCAGCGTGGCCATGGCCTGCGCCAATGTCGGGTCGGTAAACTGCGCGCCGATGCTGTCAGCTTGGGCGACCTTGGTAGGGTCGGGGGCCTTGGGGGGCTTCGGCGCGTGGGAAAAGCTGGCATGGCCTTCGGCAAAGCCGCTGGCGGCGGTCTGGGTCAGGGTGATGCGCTGGATGGCATTATAGCCATAGCAAGCATTCACCTTGTCGCGCAGCGTCGGCAGCTGCATCTCCACCATCGGTGCCATGGGGCCGGTCGTCAGCAGGGTCAGCGTCGCCCCGAAGGCACCGCGGCTGTGGCTGATCTTGACGGGCCGGGTGGCTGCGGCCAGCTGGGGGCCGGCGATCTCGGGCCAATGGGTCAGCAGGCGGGCAACGGCAAAGCCGCGACCCTCAGCCGCCTTCTGGACACGGGTGGCCAGCAGCGATGACGCCGCCTGAAAGCCGCGGCTGCGACGACGGGTCTTGGAATATGTGGGTCCGGGTGCCTGTGCCATCGTTCCATGATCTGTTATCACGCCCATAGTCTTAGCCAGCCAACGGCAAGGATGAAAGCGCACCCATTCACACGAGGCCACATAATTGCGTGACAGCAAGGTGATCGCAGAAACGCTGCTGGACTGGTACGACCGCCATGCCCGCGTCTTGCCATGGCGCGTGCCGCCGGGGGGCGCGCCCGCCGACCCCTATCGCGTCTGGTTGTCCGAGGTGATGTTGCAACAGACGACCGTGGCTGCCGTCAAGGAATACTTCCTTCGATTTACGCGCATCTGGCCCACCGTCCAGGACCTGGCCGCGGCGCCCGATGCACAGGTGATGGGCGAATGGGCGGGGCTTGGCTATTATGCCCGCGCCCGCAACCTGCTGGCCTGCGCGCGGGCGGTGTGCGAACGCGGCGGTTTTCCCGACACGCGTGAGGGGTTGCGCGAACTGCCGGGGGTGGGGGCCTATACCTCGGCGGCGGTGGCGGCGATCGCCTTCGACCTGCCGGAAACCGTGGTGGACGGCAATGTGGAGCGCGTGGTGTCGCGCCTGTTCGCGGTCCGCACGCCGCTGCCGCGGTCCAAGCCGGAACTGACGGCCCTTGCCGAGACCCTGACGCCCCGAACCCGCCCCGGCGATTACGCGCAGGCGATGATGGATCTTGGCGCCACGATCTGCACCCCGCGCAAGCCCGCCTGCGTCATCTGCCCGCTGTCCGCTTCCTGCGATGCCCGCGCGCAGGGCATCGCCGCCGACCTGCCCGCCAAGACCCCCAAGGCCCCCAAGCCCGAACGCGGCGGCATCGCTTGGATCGCGCGCAGCGGCGACCGCATCCTGCTGGAGGAGCGGCCGGCCAAGGGCTTGCTGGGGGGGACGACGGGCTTCCCCTCGGCGGGGTGGGACGGGCGCGACCTGCCGCCCCCCGGCCCGGCGGATTGGCGCCCCATCGGCGAGGTGCGCCACGTCTTCACCCATTTCAGCCTGACCCTGACGGTGATGATCGGCGATCTGACCGGCAATCCCGAACGCGGCCAGCTGATTCCCCTGCGTCAGATCGACCGCGATGCATTGCCGGGACTGATGCGCAAGGTCTGGGATATGGCGCAAAGCGAAATCGCCGCGTAGCATCGCGGGCATGAGCGATTCACCAGACCGACGCCTTCCCCCCGCCGCTCCTTTCTGGATGTCGGCACTGATGATCCCTCTGGTGGCCTTGGCAGCCATCAGGGGTGGCATGTGGTGGGCGTTGCTGCCGCTCTATGCCTGGTACCTGACCACGGTGCTGGACGGCATCCTTGGGACGAACGACGAGAACCCCGACCCGCAGACTGAAACGGCGCAGCTGTTCTGGCACCGCGCCATCACCATCATCTGGTTTCCGCTGCAATTCGCGGCGATCTTCGGATCGATCTGGTATGTCCGGGCGACGGGCCATCTGTCGGGCTGGGAACAGCTGGGCCTGTTCTTCGGCATCGGCGTCCTGTCGGGCAGCATCGGCATCGTCTATGCCCACGAATTGCTGCACCAGAAGACCGCGCTGGAACGCTGGCTGGGCGATCTGCTGCTGGCCAGCGTGCTTTATTCGCATTTCAGGACGGAACACCTGCTGGTGCATCATTCCTGGGTCTCGACCCCGCGCGATGCTGTTTCGGCCCGCTATAACGAGGGCTTCTATCGGTTCTTCATCCGTGTTCTGGCCGATGGCCCGCGCAGCGCATGGCGGGCTGAAACGCGGATGCTGGCCCGCGCGGGGCGCAGCCCCCTGGACCGGCGCAACCCGTTCTGGCGCTATGCGGCGCTGCAGCTGGCCATGCTGGCGCTGGCGCTGATCCTTGGCGGTTGGGCGGGGCTGGGGCTGTTCGCCTTTCAGGCCTTCATCGCCGTCTGGCAGCTGGAGCTGACGAATTACGTCGAACATTACGGCCTGTCGCGCAAGCATCTGGGGGATGGGCGCTATGAACATATCCTGCCGCGGCACAGCTGGAATGCCAGCCACAAGGCCTCGAACTGGCTGCTGATCAACCTGCAGCGCCATTCGGACCACCATTACAAGCCCGACCGCCGCTTTCCCCTGCTGCAGACCTATGGAAAGGACCAGGCCCCGCAATTGCCGCGCGGCTATCCGACAATGACCTTCATCGCGATGGTGCCGCCGCTGTGGCGCCGCAGGATGAACCCGCTCGTGCGCGCCTGGCGCAAGCAGTTCTATCCCGAGATCACCGATTGGGCCGATTACAACCGCGGTACCCTGCCGATGCCCCGCAATGCGCTGTGATCACAACGTAAAACCCCCGCGACATGGTGCCGCGGGGGTTTTTCGATAACGCTGAACGCGTCGTCTTACAGTGCGCCTTCGCGCTGTGCCTTTTTACGGGCCAGCTTGCGGGCACGGCGGACGGCCTCGGCCTTTTCACGGGCTTTCTTGACCGACGGCTTCTCGAAATGTTGCCGAAGCTTCATTTCACGGAAGACACCTTCGCGCTGAAGTTTCTTCTTCAGGGCGCGGAGCGCTTGCTCGACGTTGTTGTCGCGAACATTGACCTGCATGTGGTTGTCACCACCTTCCTAGGTTAGAGTTGCAAGATTGCAGGAAGCGTCCCCCTAACAGCCGTGGGCGCGTTTGTCCAGATAGGTGTGCCATGACCCAGACCGACCGCGAAGCCCTTCTTGATGCCGCCCTGACCCATGTCCCTTTCGAAGGCATGAACGATATCGCCCTGATGGCGGGCGCCCGCGATATCGGCATGTCGCCCGCGCTGGTGCGGGTGCATTTCCCCCAAGGGGGCGCGGGGCTTGCCGCCGCCTATCACCGGCGCGCGGATCGCAAATTGCAGGAATCGCTGGCCGAATCCCCGCCCGAGGGACGGTTCCGCGACCGCGTGGCCCAGGCCGTCTGGCGCCGGCTGCAACTGGTCGACCCGGAACTGGTGCGGGCGGGCGCATCGACGCTGGCCCTGCCGCAGAACGCCGCCCTTGCCGCGCGGCTGGTCTGGGAAACCGCCGATGTCATCTGGACGGGGCTGGGCGACCGGGCCGATGACGTGAACTGGTATTCCAAGCGGGCGACGCTTTCGGCAGTGATCTCGGCCAGCGTGCTGTTCTGGCTGGGCGACGATTCGCCCGACCATGCCGAAACCCGCGCCTTCATCGACCGCCGCATCGACGGGGTGATGAATTTTGAAACCATCAAGGCGCGTCTGCGTAGTCTGCCGGGGGCCGAGGCGTTGACCAAGGCCGCCTTCGGCTGGATCCGGGCGCCCCGCGCCAAACCGCTGCCCGGCAAGACCCATTAAGGAGAGACCATGTTCCCTGATTCGATGACCGCGATCGAGATCGCCTCGGCCGGCGGCCCTGACGTGCTGCGCAAGGTGACGCGTCCCGTGCCCGTTCCTTGCCACGACCAGATCCTGATCAAGATCGCCTATGCCGGCGTGAACCGTCCCGATTGCCTGCAGCGCGCGGGCGCCTATGCGCCGCCGCCGGGGGCATCCGACCTGCCGGGACTGGAAGCCTCGGGCGAGATCGTGGGCATGGGCGCCGGGGTCACGCGCTGGAAGAAGGGCGAAAAGGTCTGCGCCCTGCTGCCGGGCGGGGGGTATTCCGAATACGCCGTCTGCCACGCCGACCACGCGTTGCGCATCCCCGAGGGCCTGTCGATGAGGGAGGGTGCCTGCCTGCCGGAAACGGCTTTCACCGTCTGGTCGAATGTCGTCCAGCGCGGCCAATTGACAGGCGGGGAACGGTTCCTGGTGCATGGGGGCACGTCCGGCATCGGCATGATGGCCATCCAGATCGCCCATGCGCTTGGCGCGCGCGTCTTTGCCACGGCGGGCAGCGATGACAAATGCAAGGCGGTCGAGGACCTGGGTGCCACGGCCATCAACTACAAGACGCAGGATTTCACCAAAATCCTGACCGGCGCGGGCGGGGCAGACCTGATCCTGGACATGGTGGGCGGCAGCTATATCCCGCGCAACATTGCCAGTCTGGCCAAGGATGGCCGTCTGGTGATGATCGCCTTTTTGGAAGGGCCCAAGGTCGAACTGAATTTTGCCCATATCATGATGAACCGCCTGACCGTGACCGGCTCGACCCTGCGGCCCCAATCCGACGTCGCCAAGGCCGAGATCGCCGACGAGATCCGCAAGAAGCTGTGGCCGATGATCGCCGCAGGTTCGGTGGCGGTGACCATCGACAGCGAATTTGACCTGACAGACGCGGCCGATGCCCATCGCCGGATGGAATCCAGCGGCCATATCGGCAAGATCGTCCTGAAGGTCGCCGAAGCCGACTGATCGGCGGTCAGCGCACCGATTCCATTAGGACGCTGCGGCGGCTGCAGTCGCGGCGGGCATCGGGGGCGCAATCCCTTGGCTGCAGGTCGCGGGTCAGGCAGATCCGCACCTCGGTCAGGACGTCGTCGCGGCAGGCGACGGTGATCGCGTCGCGCGTCAGGTCCGGGTTCACCTCGATGAAGGCCTCCTCGATGACCGCGGGCGGCACGGCGATGTCGCGGGCCAGGTCGTCAAAGACCGCAGGGATGGTGATCGCGTCCAGCGCGTCACGCGTCGCCTGGAAATAATCCGCCGCCGACAGCCCCGAACAGCGGCCATGCTTCTGCCACTGGTGCCAGGCCAGCCCGCCGGACCCCATTACATCGGCCATGGCCTGGCTTTCGCGCCGCGACGGGTCGCGTTCGCGCGTCTGGCAGTAATCGGGCCAGCCCCGTTCATATTGCGGCCAAAGCCCATGGACGCTGAAGTCGCGCCCGGTGCCCACATCGCATTCCTTCGCGTCGCGGGCATCGCCCGTGCTGCTGCACCATGACGGCTGCCAACTGAGCGCCAGGACATAGTAATCGAACTGCCCGGCGATATCGCGGGCCGCCAGGGGCAGGGGGATCAGCAGGGCCACAAGGGCGGGAATGAAGGCGCGCATGGGGGCAGGTTAGCGCGGTGCCGCGGGCGTTGCACCCGCGATCTGCGCGAATCCTCTTTTCTCCGGGGGCCGGAAACGCTATATCACGCGGCAATTCCCCCCCGAGAACGAGGAATGGCGTCCGCCAAAGCCGTTTTTCCGGCGTAAGCCCCTATGTTCGGGACAGACATGCGAAGGAGACTGACATGAGCAAGCCGCTGATGGCCAAGGCCACCGCCGTCTGGCTGGTCGATAACACGACGCTGAGCTTCAAGCAGATCGGTGATTTCTGCGGTCTGCACGAGCTTGAGGTCCAGGGCATCGCCGATGGCGATGTCGCAGCTGGCGTGAAGGGTTTCGACCCGATCGGCTCGTTGCAGCTGGACGCAGCCGAGATCGAGCGCGCCGAGGCCAGCCCCACCTACAAATTGCGCCTCAAGCACAATCCCGCCTCGGAAGGCGAGGAAAAGCGTCGCGGCCCGCGCTATACCCCCCTGTCCAAGCGTCAGGACCGTCCGGCGGCCATCCTGTGGCTGGTCAAGTTCCACCCGGAACTGGCCGATGCCCAGATCGCCAAGCTGGTGGGCACGACCAAGCCGACCATCGGTTCGATCCGCGAACGGACCCACTGGAACATTCAGAACATCCAGCCGATCGACCCGGTCGCCCTGGGCCTGTGCCGCCAGACCGAACTGGACGCCGCCGTCCAGAAGGCCGCCAAGAAGCGCGCAGCCGAGGGCATCGTGATGACCGACGACGAGCGTCGCAAGCTGGTCAGCACCGAGACCTCGTTAGCAATGTCCGAGGAACCGCGCCTGCCGTCCTCGATCGCGGGTCTGGAAAACTTCAGCCTCAGCCGCGACGAAGACGAAAAGCCCGAGGCGCCTCTGGATGCCGAAAGCTTCTTCAACCTGCCCGACAGCAAGGATGACGACGAGGACGACGATCGCTGAGGCGATCCGGTCCGCCGACAGGCAGTCAGACATGAAAAAGGCCGGCGCAATGCCGGCCTTTTGTCGTTTCCGATCCTGCGCCGATCAGGTGCGGCCGCGCACCAGGCGAACCAGCCAGATCAGAATACAGGCGCCGATGACGGCGATGATCAGCTGACCGATGATGCTGCCTTCGGCGCTGGTGCCAAGCACCAGGTCGAACAGGAAATTACCGATCAGCGCGCCGATGATGCCGACGACGATGTTCATCAGCAGGCCCATGTTGGATTTCATCACCTTTTCGGCGATCCAACCTGCCAGCGCGCCCAGAATGATGGCGAGAATCCAGCCGATACCTTCCATGAGTAGTCCCCTTGATCAAGAAATCTGCGACCACCACATTTGGTGACCCTTCCGAGTCAAAAGTCCCGGCCGCGCTTTACGTTCCCGTGAAATTTCGCGATCGGGCATTTTGTGGGAAATCTGTCACACCGACAGGCAGATGTATTTCATTTCCAGATAATCATCGATGCCATGATGGCTGCCTTCACGGCCCAGCCCCGACTGCTTGACGCCGCCGAAAGGGGCCACCTCGGTCGAGATCAGGCCCGTATTCACGCCGACGATGCCGTATTCCAGCCCCTCCTGGACGCGGGTGATGCGGCCGATGTCGCGGGCATAGAAATAGGAGGCCAGTCCGAAGATCGTGTCATTGGCCTTGGCGATGGCCTCTTCCTCGGTGTCGAACTTGAACAGGGGGGCCAGGGGCCCGAAGGTTTCCTCGGTCGCGACCTTCATGCTGTCGGTGACGCCGGTGACAACGGTGGGTTCGAAGAACAGCCCCTCCATGGGTTTGCCGCCGGTCAGGACCTGGCCGCCATTGTCCTTGATGTCGCGAATATGCTCCTGAACCTTGTCGACAGCGTCCTGGTTGATCAGCGGGCCGGTGGTCACGCCATCCTCCAGCCCGTCGCCGACCTTCAGCTTGGCCACCGCCGCCGCCAGCTTTTCGGCGAAGGCGTCATAGACCCCCGCCTGCACATAGATGCGGTTGGCGCAGACGCAGGTCTGGCCGTTGTTGCGGAATTTCGACGCCATCGCCCCTTCGACGGCGGCATCCAGATCGGCGTCGTCGAAGACGATGAAGGGCGCGTTGCCGCCCAACTCCATGCTGCATTTCATCACCTGATCGGCGGCCTGACGCAGCAGAATGCGGCCCACCTCGGTCGAGCCGGTGAAGGTCAGCTTGCGGACCTTGGGGTTTTCGCAGAATTCCTTGCCCACATCGCTGGATTTCGACGATGTGACGACCGAAAGGATGCCCTTGGGCATGCCCGCGCGTTCGCCCAAAACCGCCATCGCCAGGGCCGACAGCGGCGTTTCCCGCGCGGGGCGGGCGACAAAGCCGCAGCCTACCGCCAGCGCGGGGCCGGCCTTGCGGGCGATCATGGCATTGGGAAAGTTCCAGGGTGTGATGCTGCCCACGACGCCGATGGGCTGTCGGATCACGGTCAAGCGCTTGTCGGCCTGATGGCCGGGAATGGTTTCGCCGTAAATGCGCTTGGCCTCTTCGCCGAACCATTCGATGAAGCTGGCGCCATAGGCGACCTCGCCCTTGGCTTCGGCCAGGGGCTTGCCCTGTTCGGCGGTCATGATGGTCCCCAGGTCGTCCTGATTCTGCATCATCAGGTCATACCATTTGCGCATCACCTGGGCGCGTTCCTTGGCCGGACGCGCCGCCCAATCCTTCATCGCGGCCTCGGCGGCATCGATGGCGCGCGAGACCTGCGCCCGGCCCATGTCGGCCACCTTGGCGATCACGTCGCCCCGCGCCGGGTTCATGACGTCGAAGGTCGCGCCGTCGGGCGCATCCATCCATTCGCCCGCGACATAGGCGCGGGTTTCCAGAAGCGACGGGTCTTTCAGCAATGTCTTTAGGTCTGTGGTGCCAGAGGTCATCGGACTATCCTTGCGCAGTGTTTCGGGCAGATATCTGTCATGCATAACCGTCGGTGCCCCGGCGCGTTCCAAAGACGCGGTCCTAGCCTGACAGGGTGCAATTTCGCATGAAACCCGATGCCGGGGTGATGCGTTCGGGATGGAATCATCAGGCTTCCCTCTTGATGATCTTTCTCTGTGTGGGGCGGCGCATTTACCGGTGCGCTGCCCCTTTCTTCATTTTTCCGGGTCATTCGACCGATCGGATGCGGGCAGATCGCACCAGCAGGATTGCAGGTCGCCCGGTGCGGGGCGCGCCGCATGAACAGCGCGCGCAATCGCCCGCGCCAAGGTGCAGGCAGCCGCGTGTCCCAAAACAAAGGGATCGGTCCCGTCATCCCGCATGGCCCGCGCACCGGTCGAGACCGCAAAGACCAGATCCCCGTCCAGCGGCGTGTGGCTGGGCACCAGCGCGCGCGCCATGCCGTCATGGGCCACGATCGCCAGCCGCTGCAACCCCGCCTTGTCCAGCGCGGCGTCGGTGGCGACGATGGCGATGGTGGTCGCCTGACCCAGGGTCTTGCCAAGGATCGGTTCCATGGCGGCCGGGAAGATCGCGGGCAGGCCCAGCCCGCCGAATTCAGCATCCAGTTCCCAAGGCGCGGCCCAGAAATGGGGACTGCCGTCGATATTGGCATGCCCCAGGGCGTTCACCACCACCAGCGCGCCGACCGTGATGCCGCTGTCCAGCACCGCCGAGGCCGATCCCAGCCCTCCCTTCAACCGCCCCGTCATCGCCCCGGTGCCCGCGCCGACGCTGCCGATGGCGAAACCGCTGGCGGCATCCTGCCATGCCTGGCGGCCCAGGGCGGGATAGGGGTTTTCCTCCCAATCCTTGTCGCCGCCGTTCAGCAGGTCAAAGCAGATCGCCCCCGGCACGATGGGCACGCGTACCGGTCCGACCGCATGGCCCCGTCCCGCGCGGCGCAGCGCATCCGCCACGCCGTCGCAGGCCGCCAGCCCGAAGGCCGATCCCCCCGACAGGACCAGCGCATCGACCGCCTGCACCAGCTTGTCGGGCGCCAGAAGGTCGGTCTCGCGCGTGCCGGGGGCGCCGCCCATCACGTGAACCCCTGCCGAGAAGGGGGCGTCGGCGGTCAGCACCGTCACGCCGGATTTCAGCGCGGCATGGGCAGCATGGCCGACCCGCAGGCCCGCCACATCCGTGATCAGATTGCGCGGTCCGGGTTTCATAGTGCGGGTCATCCCTTCAGGAACTCGATCTGCCGGATGCGGACATGGCGCAGCGCCTCTACCATCATGGCGGTGGTCAGGCCGAAAACCACCAGCCCGTTCACCGCCACCAGCCCGCCCAGGATGCGCCATTCCGCGGGCATCAGCACGTCACCATAGCCAAGCGTGGTGAAGGTGACCAAGGTGAAATACATCGCCAGCTCGAACCCCGCAAAATGCCCCAGCAGGTACAGCACCACCGCCCAAAGCCAGACCGACAGCGTGACCATCGCCATTACCCCAAGCGCCGTTCCGATGACCACCACGAACAGCTTCAGCCGATGCGGCGGCTTGACCAGCCAATGGGTGGACCGCGCGAAGGCCAGTTCAAGCAGCCAGAAGGTCATGCCCGACAGGATGACGCTGGCGACCATCATCAGCGATCCGATGGCGATCTGTTCGAACATGTCTTTTTCCCCTCTGCGTTCCATCCATCTTTACACAGGCCGCCCGCAACCCTATCTGACAGCCCTATGGCCAAGGACGATGACAGCAAGAACTACAAGGTGATCGCCGAGAACCGGCGCGCACGCTTTGACTATTTCATCGAGAGCGATCTCGAGGTGGGCATCATGCTGACCGGGTCCGAGGTGAAGTCCCTGCGGGTCGGGCAATCCAACATCGCCGAAAGCTACGCCTCGGTCGAGGATGGCGAATTGTGGCTGATCAACGGCTATATCGCGCCCCTGCTGCGCGCCGGGGTCTTCGGCCACGAGGCGCGCCGCCGCCGCAAGCTGCTGGTCAGCAAGCGCGAACTGGCCCGCATGTGGCAGGCCACGGGCCGCGAGGGGATGACCCTTGTTCCACTGGTGATGTATTTCAACCATCGTGGCATGGTGAAGCTGAAGATCGGCATCGCCAAGGGCAAAAAGAACCATGACAAGCGGGAAACCAGCGCCAAACGCGACTGGGGACGCCAGAAACAGCGGCTTCTGAAGCAAGGGTAGGCCTTGCGGCATTGCAGCGCAGGCGCTGGCCCTGTAAATCGGGGCGGCGCAGCAAGGGGGGCCGCAATGCAGGACGATCCGAAAACTCTGGTCTCGACCGACTGGCTGGCGGCGCATCTGAACGACCCCGACCTGCGGATCATCGACGCCAGCTGGCACATGCCGGATGCCGGGCGCGACGCGCGCGCCGAATATGACGCCGCCCATATTCCCGCCGCCCGTTTCTTCGACATCGACGCCATCAGCGACAAGCGCAGCGCCCTGCCGCACATGGCCCCCCCGGTCGAGATGTTCATCAGCCGCATGCGCGCGATGGGCATCGGCGACGGGCACCAGATGGTCATCTATGACAATTCCGACGTCCACAGCGCCTTCCGCGTCTGGTGGACCATGCGCCTGATGGGCAAGACCGACGTCGCGGTGCTGGATGGCGGCTTCGCCAAGTGGCGCGCCGAAGGCCGCCCGGTCGAGGATATGCCCCCCGTCATGCGCGACCGCCACATCACCGTGCAGCGTCAGGCGGGCCTTGTACGCGACGTAACGCAGGTGGCGGCGGCCAGCAAGCTGGGCGATCATCAGATCATCGACGCCCGCAGCCCCGACCGTTTCCGCGGCGAAACGCCCGAACCCCGCGCGGGCCTGCGTTCGGGCCACATCCCCGGATCGCGCAACCTGCCTTGGCCGCGGCTCTTCAACGCGGATGGCACGATGGTCGATACCGACGCCCTGCGTGCCCGTTTCGATGCCGCGGGCGTCGATCTGACCCAGCCCGCCATCACCACCTGCGGCAGCGGCGTGACGGCGGCGATCCTGTCGATGGCGCTGGAACGGCTGGGGCATCGCACTCACTCACTCTACGACGGCAGCTGGACCGAATGGGGCAGCTTCGCCGACCTGAACATCGCAACCGGAGACGCCTGAAGATGCTGTCCAACCTCAAAGCCCAAGCCCCCGACAAGATCCTGATGCTGATCGAGGAATTCAAGGCCGACACCCGACAGGGCAAGATCGACCTTGGGGTCGGCGTCTATAAGGACCCGCAGGGCGTGACGCCGGTCATGCGGGCGGTCAAGGCGGCTGAACAGCGCATCTGGGAAAGCCAGACGACCAAGGCCTATACCAGCCTTGCGGGCGAAGCCGAATATCGCAATTCCATGGCGCAGATGGTGCTGGGCGACGTGCCCGCCGACCGTCTGGCCTCGGTCGCGACGGTGGGGGGCACGGGGGCCATCCGCCAGGCGCTGGAACTGGCGCGTCTGGCCAATCCCGACGTGACAATCTTCGTGTCGAACCCGACCTGGCCCAACCACCTGTCGATCATGAAGTTCATGGGCCTGCCCTTCGTCGAATACGCCTATTTCGATGCCGAAACCCGCGGCGTCGATTTCGAGGCGATGAAGGCCGACATCTCGAAGGCCAAGAAGGACGACATCGTCCTGCTGCACGGCTGCTGCCACAACCCGACCGGCGCCAACCTGACGCTGGAACAGTTCGAGGAAGTCGCCGCGATCCTGGAAAAATCCGGGGCGATCCCGCTGATCGACCTGGCCTATCAGGGCTTTGGCGACGGCCTGGACGCCGATGCCGCCGCGACCCGCATGATCGCCAAGCGCCTGCCGCAGGTGCTGATCGCCGCATCCTGCAGCAAGAATTTCGGCATCTATCGTGAACGCACCGGCATCCTGATGGCGCTGACCGACAACACGGCGACGCGCGACCTGACCCAAGGCTCGCTGGCCTATCTGAACCGCCAGAACTATTCCTTCCCGCCCGACCACGGCGCGCGCATCGTCAGCACCATCCTGACCGACGACGCCCTGCGTGCCGATTGGGCCGCCGAACTGGAAGAGGTGCGCAACACCATGCTGGGCCTGCGCACGCAGCTGGCATCCGAACTGCGCCAGCTATCGGGCAGCGACCGTTTCGATTTCATCGAACATCATCGCGGCATGTTCTCTCGCCTGGGGGCCACGACCGAACAGGTCGAGACGCTGAAGCGCGACGCGGGCATCTACATGGTGGGCGATTCGCGGCTGAACATCGCGGGGCTGAACACCGACACGGTGCCGGTGCTGGCGCGGGCGATCATCGAAGCCGGGATCTGATCCCGCCACCGACCTGATGCGAAAGGGGGGCCATGCGGCCCCTTTTTCATGCGCGATTAACGGCGGGCCAGCTTGGCCTCGATATAGTCGCGCAATTCCTCGATCTCGGTGCGGCTGTCGCGCAGGCCCTCCAGCGCGGCCTCGGCCTCGGCACGGGCGCCCGCCAGTTGCGACGACAGTTCGGCCTCGCGCTGTTCCAGCAGGGCCACGGCGCTGTCGCGCTGTTCCTCGGCCTCGTGCAGCTTCTGGGCCATGTGATCCAGTTCGGTCATGTCCGACCGCACGGGACGCGCGATGCGATGCACAAGCCAGCTGGCGATCCAGCCAAGGACAAAGGCCCCGAACAGGATCACGGAGGTCACGGCGATGAATTCGGATCGGTTCATGGGGTCTTCGCTTCGTCTTCCTGGGTCGTGGCTTCTTGGGTCGCAGCGCGTTCGGCCACATCATCGGGACGCGGACCCGGACGCGGCGTGTCGGCGTCGGGGGTCTGCACCGGCACCCTAAGGTTTTCCTCGCGCGCGTCCAGCGACTCGAACTCTTCGCTGACGCCGATGGTCAGGGGGGTCATGCTGGACCCGTCATTGCTGCGCGGCAGGTTCGGTCCCTGCATCTGAGCCGGGCGCGGCGGCAGGTTCGGACCCTGCATCTGCGGCAGGTTCGGGCCCTGGACCGGCGGCGCATCCGGCTGTTCGGCCTGCTGGCCGGTGATGCCTGTGACGGCCGTGACCGCCGGCGCGGCTGCGCGGACCGGGTGGGGGGACAGCAGGCGGAACTCGATCCGGCGGTTCTCCTCGCGGCCTTCCTCGGTGTCGTTGGTGGCGATGGGCTGGCTTTCGCCATACCCGCGCGAGGTCATGTTGGTGACGTCGATCCCTGCATCCTTCATGGCGGTAACGATGGCTTGGGCGCGCCCGCGCGACAATTCGGCGTTGAACCCGTCCGAGCCCTGGGCATCGGTATGCCCGCCCGCCTCGATCTGGAAATCGGCGCATTCGACCATGGCCTGAGCCAGACGGTCCAGCGTCGGGCCCGGATCCCCCGCAATCGAGGAGCTGCTGGGTTCGAAGCCGATCTCGCTTTCCGACATGACGGTGTTCAGCTGCGCCACGCATTCGTCGCCATCCGGCAGCCCAAGCGCGGGGTCCAGCCGCCGGTCATAGCCGATCGTCAGGGCATAGCGCGCCCCCGTCCCCAGGCGCTGCGACAGCAGGGCCGCCGTGCGGTCGGTGGCATTGGGGTCGCCCGACATGCCGGTGACCTGCAACAAGTCGGGCGTGACGCGGACGCTGCCCGATTGCAGGGCGTCGATCGCCTCAAGCGCGGCGACGACGCGGACGGTCCAGCCGCCGGGCACGTCGGAATCGCTGCGCAGCCCGCTTTGGGTCACGTCGAAGCGCGACGTGGCAAAGCTGTCCACAGCCTCGCGCATCTGCTGGTCGGCGATGCGGCCCGTCATCGACAGGCTGCCGCTTTCTGTCAGGGTGGCCTCGAAGATGGCGGGGCCCTGGTCCTTGGGGCGGGCCTTTTCCAGCACCGCCTTCAGCGAGAAACCTTGGGGAAGGGCCTGTTCCAGCTCTCCCGCGGCGGCGTCGAAGCGGCCTTGGTCCATGCCCGGCGGCACGACCAGCGCCACATCCGCATCCAGGATCGTGACCTGCCCCGCGCCCAGCTGGCCCACGGCCTTGATGGCGGCCTCGGCGGCGGTGCCCCAGTCGGGGGATGGCGCGCCCAACCCCAGCGTGCAGTCCACCGCACCCTCCAGCCCGACGGTGCGGGCGGCGGCGATGATGCGGTCCTGGGCGGCTTCATCATCGGCGGCGCAGGCGTCGAATCGGGGGCCCTTGTCATCGATGGCAAAGCGCATCGTGAAGGGCGCGATGACCGGGCGGGGGGCCGTGATCCTGCTCTCCAGCCGGACCCCTTTGGGCAGGTCGCGCTTCAACGCTGCCTCCAGCCGGCCCTTGTCCTCGCGGTCCTTGGCAAGGGCTGCGACCACCACCAGTCCCGGCCCGATCGAGACCTTGGCCTGATCGGTCATCTGCGCGGCCTTGATGCCATATGCGACCGAGGCGTCCCACAGGTCGGGAACCTGGTAATCGGCGCTTTCCAGCAGGTCGGTCACCTGTCCGTCCTGCACATCGGCCCGCAAGGTGCGCAGGATCGCCGCGCGGTCCGTCGCGGCCGGCACAAGTCCGATCAACGATATGCCCTGGTCGTTGCGCAGCAGCTCGATCTTGAAATCGGGGGGCGTCATTGCCTCGACCGAGGCGACGGTCATCTGGTCCACGATGCGGTTGGCATCGACGACGGCCGTGGCCTGGGTCATGGCACGAAAGCGATCGACCTCGGTCGGGGCGGTGCCGGTCAGCCGGACGCGCAGGCCATCGGTCGATACCGTCGCCCAGTCAAAGCCGCCGCTTTGCAGCGCCAGCCCGACATCCTGCGCCGCGCGTTCCTCGATGAAGGTCGCAGCCGCTTCGGCCGCCACCCAGCAGAGTCCACCCGCCCCGCCCATGACCAGGACGGTTGCCAATGTGGTGGAAAATCTGCGGCGCGGGGAAGCCATGCGTGAAAACCTTGGTCTGTTGCAAGCGCGCAACGTTTAGCCCCCGGACCCCCTTGGCGCAATCACGCCAAGCCGGCCACGGCAAGAAACAGCGCAAGGATCAGCCCCGCATCGCGGTTCGACCGGAACAGGCGCAGGCAGACATCCCCTTGGTCGGGTTCGAATTTCTTCAGCTGCCATGCCAGATGGGCGGCGAAACCGGCCAGGCCCGCCCAGGCCATCAACAGATTGCGACCGGGAAGGGCGGTGGCGATGGCCAGCACCGCGACGGCCAGGATCGCAAAGCCCGCAAGGATGCGGGGGCTGGCATCGCCGAACAGGCGCGCGGTCGATTTCACGCCGATCATGGCGTCATCCTCGGCATCCTGATGGGCGTAGATGGTGTCATAGAAGATCGTCCAGGCGATCGCGCCCAGCCATGCGATCACGGGCGCCAGATCCACCCGGCCCATATGCGCGGCATAGGCCAGCATCACGCCCCAGTTGAAGGCCAGCCCCAAGAAGATCTGCGGCCACCAAGTGAACCGCTTGGCAAAGGGATAGATCGCCACCAGCACAAGCGACGCCACCCCCATCCAGACCGCCGCCTGCCCAAGCGTCACCAGGATCGCCAGCCCCACCAGCGCCTGCAGCGCCAGCCAGACATAGGCCCCCCGCAGCGATACCTGTCCCGAAGGCAGGGGCCGCGACCGCGTCCGCGCCACCTGGGCATCGATGTCACGGTCGGTGATGTCGTTCCAAGTGCATCCCGCGCCGCGCATGACGAAAGCACCGATGGCGCAGGCCAGCGCGATCCACAGATCGAACCAGCGCGGCGCATCCGTCATCATCGCCAGGCCCACCCCCCACCAGCAGGGCAGCAACAGCAGCCATGTCCCGATGGGGCGGTCGGCGCGCGACATGCGCAGCCAGGGGCGCGTCCGCGGCGGGGCATAGCGGTCGACCCAATTTCCCTTGGGCGCGTCGATGACGGCATCTGGCCTTTCGGTCTGGCTTTGCATAGCGTCGCACCCATCATGGCGAAAATCAGACTTTACATAGATCACCCTCTGGCCGCTGGACAACCCGTTGCGCTGGAACAGGGGCAGGCGCACTACCTGTCGGGCGTCATGCGCCAGAAGCCGGGCGATCGGGTCCGGGTCTTCAACGGGCGTGACGGCGAATGGCTTGCCGAACTGGACCAGATCGGCAAGCGCGGCGGCAGCGTCACCCCGGTGGAACAATCCGCCCCCCAGCAGGACCCGCCCGACCTGTGGCTGTGCTTTGCCCCCATCAAGAAGGCGCGGACCGATTTCATCGTCGAAAAGGCCGCCGAGATGGGCGCGGCCCGCATCCTGCCCGTGCAGACCGATCACACCAATTCCGAACGCATCCGCCAGGACCGCCTTCAGGCCCACGCCATCGAGGCCGCCGAGCAATGTGGCGGCACCTATGTCCCGCCCGTCGATGACCTGACGCCACTGTCGCGCCTGCTGGACGGATGGGACGATGCGCGCCGGATCCTCTGGGCGGATGAGGCGCTGGCCGGTCCCGCCCAGACCCTGGCCGGGTTGCAGGGCGGCCCCTGGGCCATCCTGATCGGCCCCGAAGGCGGCTTTTCGGCAACCGAACGCGCCCGCCTGCGGTCGCTGCCCTTCATCACGCCGGTCAGCCTCGGGCCGCGCATTCTGCGCGCGGATACGGCAGCGGTCGCGGCGATGGCCCTGTGGCAGGCATCTTTGGGCGATTGGCGTTAGGTCAACCTGGCGCCAACCGACCCCCTACATGGAATTTGCGACATTTCGGCAACGAAATCACCGGTGGCTGTTGCAGCCATCGCATAGCGGCAATGACCCTTTGGCGGCTACTCTTTGTCGGTTGCCCGAATTATCTCCTGTCTATCCGAAAACTGCCCGACGATAGGGCAATCTGAAAACAGGTGACACGATGACGACGATCGAAACGAACCGCAGCATGGCTGTCGGAGGCGTGGGCAACATCGTCGCGCATATCATCTCGCTGTTCGGCTCGTGGAAAGATACCCGCGTGACCCGTCGCGAGCTGAGCCGCCTGTCCGACCGCGAGCTGGACGATATCGGTCTGTGCCGTGGCGACATCGAGCGGATTGCGCGCGGCTTCTGAAGCCACTGCCCGTCCAAATGACGAACGAACCCCCGAAAGCCGAGGCTCGCGGGGGTTTTTTCATGTCCGATCGGTGGGGCGGGATCAGCCGCGGGTCAGGACCAGCGTCGTCCAGTCGCCCTGATCGTCGCGGCGATCCAGCGTGAAGCCGGTTTTGCCATATGCCTCGACAACTTCGTCGGCCTGAGTGGTCAGGATGCCCGACAGGATGATCTTACCCGCCTGCGCGACGTTGCGGGCCATGTCGCCCGCCAAGTCGATCAGCGGCTGCTTGAGAATATTGGCCAACACCAAGTCATAGGGCGCGGCCTGTTCCAGCGTCGGATGCTCGAAGCCCGCGGCCTCCATGCAGACGACGCGCCCGTCCAGGCCGTTGGCAATGACATTGGCGGCGGCCGTATCGACCGCGACCGGGTCGATGTCGCTGGCCAGCACCGTCACCTGCCACAGGCGCGCGGCGCCCATGGCCAGCACGGCGGTGCCGCAGCCGATATCGGCGATGCGCGTGGCCTTGAAGCCTTCGGTCGCCAGCCGGTCCAATGCCTCAAGGCAGCCCTTGGTGGTGTTGTGATGGCCGGTGCCGAAGGCCATCGCCGCTTCGATCCACAGTGGTTCGACGCCATCGGGGATCTCATCGGCATTGTGGCTGCCATGGACATAGAAGCGTCCCGCATGGACGGGGGTCAGTTCGCGGCGGACATGCGCGACCCAATCCACCTCGGGCAGTTCCGAGATGACGAAGGGGTTCGCGCCATGCGCCGCCGCCAGCAAGGCCAGACCGATCTCGTCGGGGCTTTCGGTGAAATAGGCGCCGACCTCCCACCGCTCCGATCCGTCCTCGATCTCGAAGACGCCGGTGCCGACCGGTTCGGGGGTCAGATCCTCGCAGGCCTCTGCCAAGGCTTCGGCGGCTTCGCGGCCTTGCAGGTGGGTCAGTGCAGTATATGTGGGCATCAGATGGGGTCCGGGTTGGGCATGGACGCCTCTACCCCTGTCCCCTTGAGGCCGCAATAACCCTCGGGGTTCTTTTCCAAGTATTGCTGATGGTCCTCGTGGGCGGGCCAAAGGGGTCCGGCTGGAATGATGGCGGTCGTGATCTCGGGGAAACCCTGCACGGCCAGGCGGTTGTTGTAGTCAGCCTTGGATGCCTCGGCGGCGGCTTCCTGGCTTTCGGAAAAGGTCATGATCAGGCTGCGATACTGGTTGCCCATGTCGTTGCCCTGCCGATCGCCCTGCGTCGGGTCGTGGTTTTCCCAGAACAGCTGCAGCAGGTGATCATAGCTGATCAGAGAGCTGTCATAGATGATCCGGACGACCTCGGCATGGCCGGTATCGCCGCGCTTGACTTGATCGTAGGTCGGGTTCTGAACATCGCCGCCGGCAAAGCCGACCTCGGTCAGCCAGATGCCGTTCTGCTGCCAGAACAGGCGTTCCACCCCCCAATAGCAGCCCATCCCGAAGATGGCCTGATCGTATCCCGGGGGCGGGGCGACACCCAAGGGGCGGTCGAAGATCGCGTGGTTGGTCATCCTGAAAGCCTTCTTTTCAACATGTTGTCGGGACAACGCCGCCCATGTGGCGCGGGTTCAACCGCGCGGATGGGCCGACCGATAGACGGCCATCAACTGGGCGTCATCGACCCCGGTATATACCTGGGTGGTGGACAGGCTGGCATGGCCCAGCAATTCCTGGATGGTGCGCAGATCGCCCCCCGCCGACAGCAGATGCGTGGCAAAGCTGTGGCGCAGCGCATGGGGCGTGGCCGTGGCCGGCAGGCCCAATGATGCCCGCGCCTTGCGCATCGCGCCCGCCACGGCATCCCCCGACAGGCGCTTGCCGCGCATGCCGCGAAACAGTGGCTGATCGGCGCGATGGCCCCAAGGTGACAGTTCCAGATAGGCCGCGATGGCCTGACGCGCGACGGGCAGCACCGGCACCTGCCTTTCGCGCCCGCCCTTGCCGCGGATGGTCAGCGCCTCGCGGAAGGGCCAGTCGCTGCCGTTCAGGGCCATCGCCTCGGAGATGCGCAGCCCGCTGCCCCACAGAAGGGTCAGAACGGCGGTATCGCGGGCCGCGATCCAAGGCGTGTCGTGCAACCCGACTTGCGCCAGCGTGTCCTGTGCCTGGTCGGGGGTCAGGGGGCGGGGCAGGGACCGCGCGTATTTCGGACTGCGGGCGGACAGCGCGGCGGACAGGTCATACCCCTCGCGGTCCGACAGCCAGCGCAGGAAGCTGCGCACCGCCGATTGCCGCCGCGCCAGCGACCGCGCGCCAAGGCCGCGGGCGCGTTCGGACGCCGAAAAGGCGCGCATGTCGGCTTGTCTCAGTGTGCCAAGCGAATTGGGCGTGGCGGGTTCGCCGTGATGACGGCCGATGAAGTGCAGGAAGGCGATCACATCGGACTGATAGGCGGTGATCGTGTGGTCGGACCGGTCCCGGGTCGAGGCTTCGGTCTCCAGCCAGCGGGCCAGGGCATGGCTGGTGGCAGGCGCCAGGGCCAGCAGCGGGGACTGGGTCATCGCCGCAGGCGGTCCAGCAGGACCATCCGAAAGACCTGCGCGAAAAAGCGCAGCAGGTCGGTGCCATGGGCGGGCATGAAGCGCGCGGCATCGGCACTGCCCATCAGCAGCATGGCCCGCGGCATGTTCGACCCCAGGTCAAGGGGCAGCAGCGCCTCGGACCCGACCGAGCGGCCGTGCAGCGGACGGGTCAGCACCAAGGCAGGGCGCAGCACGATGTCGTCGCCGCGCGGGGTGCGGCGCCCGGCCTGCAGGATGCTGTCGATCGCGCCCTCGGGGGTGATCAGCGTGTCCTCGGGCCAGTCGATGTCATGGGTGCCCTCAACGACCAGGCGCAGCGTTTCGATGCGCAGAAGGGGGGCGGTGTCCGATTGCAGGCGGCCCACCAGGTCGGGCAGGTCGGCCGCCTCCAGCAGGGCCAGCACGGCGCGATGCACGATCGCCACGCCGGACTGGTTGTCATAGGCGGCGGCGATCACGCTTTCATGCGTCGCCTCCAGCCGGTTCAGGCGCGTTTCCAGCGCCTGCATGGCACGGCCGCGGATGTCGATGACATTGGCACCCGTCTCGGCCTCGTGGGTGGCGACAAGGGCGCGCATGACATCACGGTCCGCCAGCAGGTCCTGGGGGCTGGCCAGCAGCCTGTCACGAAGTTCCTGTTCCAGACCGTCGCTCATGCCTTGCCCCTTGTCGCCGTTCCCTGGTGATCAGCCGATCTTCTGGCCGGTCTGTGCCCAGTCCGCATTGAACTGCGCCAGACCCTTGTCGGTCAAGATGTGGTTCGCCATCGCCTTGATGACCGCCGGGGGGGCGGTGATCACGTCGGCACCGATCTTGGCGGCATCGACGATGTGGTTCACGCTGCGGATGGATGCCGCCAGGATCTCGGTCTCGTAGCCATAGTTGTCATAGATCTCGCGGATATCCGCGATCAGGTCCATGCCGTCCAGGTTGATGTCGTCCAGGCGCCCGATGAAGGGGCTGATGAAGGTCGCGCCGGCCTTGGCGGCCAGCAGCGCCTGCGCCGCGGTGAAGCACAGGGTCACGTTGACCATGAAACCTTCGTCGGTCAGGACGCGGCAGGCCTTCAGGCCGTCCCAGGTCAGCGGCACCTTGATGGTGATGTTTTCCGCGATCTGGGCAAGGTGCTTGCCTTCGCGGATCATGTCATCGGCCTTTTCGGCGACGACTTCGGCGCTGACGGGACCGTCGACCAGGTCGCAGATCTCCTTGGTGACTTCTGCGATGTTGCGGCCCGATTTCAGGATCAGCGACGGGTTGGTGGTCACACCGTCCACCATGCCAAGATCGTTCAGTTCCTTGATGGCGGCGACGTCGGCGGTATCGACGAAGAATTTCATGGCCGGCTCCTCTTGCTCGGTTCAGCGGGGTCATACGACTTGTGGCGCAGGGCGGAAACGGAAACAACCCCCGCTGCGGGGCTTGCAACCGCGCAGGGGGGGCGTAGTTATCGCGGGTGATGATGGACACGTCCGCCTTTTTCCCGTCCCGCGCCCGGATCGCGGTCCTGACCTGCGAGCCGGTGGGCGTGCTGGACTACCTGTCGCCCGAGGGCGGCGTGCGCCAAGGCCAGCTGGTGCTGGTGCCGCTGGGGCCGCGCCGCGTCCTGGGCCTGGTCTGGGGCGAGGGCTTGGGCGATTTCGACTTGGCCAAGCTGCGCCCCGTGGCGCGCGTGCTGGACGCGCAGCCCTTTTCCGCCGGTTTCCTGGATTTCCTGACGCGGGCCGCCGATTATACCCTGACGCCGCTGCCCCTGATGCTGCGGATGGCTACCCGCGCGCCCGATCTGGACCAGCCGCCCGCCGCGCGGCGGGTGATCGTGCCGGGATCGGGCCAGCCCGAACGCATGACCGAGGCGCGGACCCGCGTGTTGCAGGTGATGGCCGATCATGGCGGGGCCAGTTTCGCGGCATCCGAGCTGGCGCAGCTGGCGGGGGTGGGGACATCCGTGGTCAAGGGGCTGGTGGCCATGGGCGCGCTGGCCGAGATCGAGGCCCCGCGCGATCTGCCCTATCCGCGCCTTGATCCGCAGATGTCCGGCAAGCCCCTAGCCGCCGACCAACAGGAGGCCGCCGATACGCTGCGCGACAAGATCCGCGTCCGCAGCTATGGCACCACCCTGCTGCGCGGGGTCACCGGGTCGGGCAAGACCGAGGTCTATCTGGAGGCCGTCGCCGAATGTCTGGCCCAGGGCCGTCAGGCGCTGGTCCTGCTGCCCGAAATCGCGCTGTCTTCGGAATTCCTGGACCGCGTCGAGGCACGTTTCGGCGCCCGCCCCGGCGAATGGCACAGCGGCATTACCCGCACCGAACGCAGGCGCCTGTGGCACATGGCCGGCACGAACCAGGTGGGTCTGGTCGTGGGCGCAAGGTCCGCGCTGTTCCTGCCCTTTGCCGATCTGGGCCTGATCGTCGTCGATGAGGAACATGACAGCAGCTACAAGCAGGAGGACGTGGTCTTCTACAGCGCCCGCGACATGGCGGTGATGCGGGCCTCGATCAACAAGGCGCAGGTGGTGCTGGCATCCGCCACGCCCAGCCTTGAAAGCTGGGTAAACGCGGCCAGCGGCAAATACACCCGTCTGGACCTGCGGTCGCGCTATGGCGAGGCAGAGCTGCCGCAGATGTCCGCCATCGACCTGCGGGCCGAGGCGATGGAACCGGGCCGCTGGATTTCCCCCACCCTGGTGCGCGAGGTTCAGGCGAGGCTGGCCAAAGGCGAACAATCGTTGATGTTCCTGAACCGGCGCGGCTTTGCGCCGGTGACGGTCTGCCGCGCCTGCGGGGAACAGATCGGCTGTCACCAATGCGATGCGCGGATGGTGGAACACCGCTTCCAGAACCGCCTGGTCTGTCACCAATGCGGCGAAACCCGGCCCATCCCCGCCGCATGTCCGTCTTGCGGGGTCGAGGGCAAGCTGGCCCCCATCGGCCCCGGCGTCGAACGCATCGCCGAAGAGGTCGCCGCCCGTTTCCCCGATGCCAAGGCGACGGTGCTGTCCTCGGACCTGTTCCATTCCTCGCGTGCGCTGAAGGAGGCGATCGCCCAGATCGCCGATGGCGATACCGACATCATCATCGGCACCCAGATCGTCGCCAAGGGCCATAACTTCAGTCGCCTGACGCTGGTGGGGGTCATCGACGCCGATCTGGGCCTGCAAGGCGCGGACCTGCGCGCCGCGGAACGCAGCTTTCAGCTGATGCGGCAGGTGGCGGGCCGGGCGGGGCGGCAATCGGGGGCGGCGCCGGGGGTTGCGATGCTGCAGACCCATCAGCCCGACCACGCGGTCATCCGCGCCATCCTGTCGGGGCAGGACGAGGGTTTCTGGGACGCCGAAGCCGCAGGTCGTCAGGCAGCGGGCATGCCCCCCTTCGGGCGGCTGGCGGGGGTCATCCTGTCGCATCCCGACCTGGGCGTCGTCAGCGATTTCGCCCGCCACCTGGCGTCCTTGGCCGCCCCCCTGGCGCAGGCGGGGGCCGAATTATGGGGGCCCGCACCTGCACCCATCGCGCGGGTCCGGGGTCGCCACCGGATGCGCATGCTGATCCGCGCGCCGCGCCAGGCGCCCTTGCAGACCGCCATCGCCGACTGGCTGGCGTTGGCCAAGCCGCCGACCAACCTGCGGCTGTCGGTGGATATCGATCCGCAAAGCTTTCTGTGACGGCTCAGTTCTTCAGGACGATGCAGCGCCCGCCGATCCGCTTGAAGCGGTTGCAGAAGGTCGCGGCGGCGGATTTGGATTCGTAGCCGACCTGAGCGGTATAGACCGCGCGCGGCATGCCGTTCATGCGCTTGCGGACATAGCCGACCTGCGCGCCCCGATCCAGGATGGGGCGCAGGGTGCGGTTCAGGCGGGCCACCTGTTGGGCGGCACCAGACCGGCTGGGATGGCTGGCCACGATCACGCCCCAAGGAAAGACGCGGGGCTGGGTTTCGAATTCGCGCAGGCTGCGATCGCCGGCCATCTTTTCGCAGGCGGGCCGGAAATCCAGATCCTTGTCCAACGCCAGCTTCAATTCGTCGTCGCCGGGTGGATTGTCACGCCAGCGATGCGCACCGAAACCCGTGATCGCCTCGACATAGTCGATGGTTTCATAGGGCAGGGTGGTCTGCTGCTGCATGAACCGCGCGGCGCGGTTTTCGCCCCCGTTATAGGCGACCGCCGCCATGCCGATATTGCCGAAACGATCCGACAGCGTCGCCAGATACCAAGCCGCCTTGTGGATCGCCTGCGCGGGGTTGAAAGGGTCGTCCAGCCGGTAAAGATCCGCCGTGCCAGGCATGAACTGGGCGATGCCAAGCGCCCCGGCGGGACTGACCGCCGAGGGTTCGAACCGGCTTTCCTTCCACAGAAGGCGGGCCAGGAAATTCGGGTCCAGCCCCTGTTCGCTGGCGTTGCGCTCGATCAGCTTGCAGACATCGGCGGCATAGCTGGCCTTGAGGATGCAGTCGCGCCCGTCATCGGTGCAGCGGCGATCCTCGGACGGGGGGCGGGGGGCAAGCCCGTGATAGGCATCGACCGCAGGCCGCGCCCGGGTTTCGGGCGCGGTGGACAGCGTCGCGCCAAGGGCCAGCGCGCCGCAAAGAATGAATCCGGGCAGTCTTTTCATATCATGCGTTTCCGCCGCCGGCGCGGCCGCTACTTGGCCTTCTTGGCTGCGGCACCCTTGTTCTTGGGGGGCTTGTCCTTCGGCGTCTTGGGCTTGGGTGCCTTTGCTGCCTTGGTCTTGGCGGTGTCTGTCTTGGGTTTGTCCGATTTCGGCTTTTCAGCCGATTGCGTCTTGAGGGCAGCAGGGGTAATTTCGGCACCCACTGCGGATTTGCGCCCGGCCTTGCGTTCGGCGCGCTCGGCCTGTTTTTCGGCCTTTTGCGCCGCGTCCTTTTCGGCCTTCCGCTCGGCCTTGCGTTCCGCGCGGGCCTGTTCCTTTTCGGCGTCCTTCAAGGCCTTGCGCTCGGCGCGGCGGGCTTCGCGGGCAGCGTCCTTCTCGGCGGCCTTGGTGGCCTCCTTTTCGGCTTTGCGGGCGGCCTTCTTCGCGGCCTTCTCGGTGTCCGTCAACGGCATCTTGCTGTTCCTCGTTACCATGGCGTCTTCCGCATCCGCCTCGATGGGGGCGGCGGGTCGTTTTGCCTTCTGCTTCGGCACCCTGTGGGGTTCGGTGCGCAGGTCGGTCTTGCGCGCCTCGGCGGATTTGCGACCGGCAGGCTTGCGGGGCGTGGCCGCGGCACGCCGCCGGGTGGTGGCAACAGCCTTGGGCGTAATAGGCGTGCGTCCGGCATTGGCCGAACCTGCCGCCATGCCGGGCGCAATGCCGCGCTTGCGCCGTTCCAGATCCACCCGCTTGATGGCGGCGGCCAGCAGTTGGGCGGGTCCAAGACCGCCATCGGCGGGATTGCCCGCGGGATCATCCGCGACCAGAGCCTTTTCGACACGCAGCTGTTCCAGCAGGGCCAGAAGGTCGGCATCGGCCAGAAGCCCCAAATCCGGCGCGCGGCTCTTGACCATCAGCGCCTGATGTTCGGCGGTCAGGATTTCCTGTTCACGTCTTGCGTAATTGGGCATGGCAAAAACTCTTGGACGGAATGGTCGGACGGCTTGGACCGACATTGCGCACAGATTGCCGTTTTTGCAATTGGAAAGACCCCGGCGCGAACCGGGGTCTGTCACAGTTGCCGAACTGCCCATGGGGCAGGAGCGATCAGGGTTGCGCGCGGCGCGTCACTGGCCCGGAACGGCACTTTCCACCGGCGACACGAAGGCCGCGTCATTGGCAAAGGGGTCGGTGACCATCGCGGTCTGTACCGTCGCCGTCGAGGCATAGGGATCGGCCGCCGTAACCGTGCCGGTGACCGGGGTCGCGACGGGTGCCGTGGCAGCGCCCGAAACGGCAGTCGCCTGCATGTCGGGCTGAATTTGGGCGGCGGGCTGGACATAGCCTTCGGGGGTTTCAGCCATGGGGCCTTCCATGCGCAGGCTGTCAGCTTCGGAGCGCACGATGACCTTGGTGCCCGTCGGTATCTGTTCGAACAGATCCATCACGTCCTGGTTGAACATGCGGATACAACCGGCCGAGGTGGCCTTGCCGATCGAGGACGGGTCCAGCGTCCCGTGGATGCGGTAATAGGTATCGACGCTGCCCTGATACAGATAGAGCGCGCGCGACCCCAGCGGGTTCTGCATACCGCCCGGCAGGCCGCCGGCGAACTGGGAATACAGTTCCGGTTCGGTCCGCAGCATGTTGTCGGTCGGACGCCAGCTGGGCCATGCGGCCTTGCGTGCGATCGTCGCGCTGCCTTCGAAACCCTTGCCCGCACGGCCCACCGCGACGCCATAGCGCATGGCCTGACCGCCGTCCTGCACGTGATACAGCACGCGGGCATAGGGGTCGACGACGATGGTGCCGGGGGTCTCGGTGCCGTTATAGGGGACCAGCTGACGGCGGTTGCGGTCAGTCAGATAGGCGGCGCGTACGGCTGCGATCTGGATCGGGTTGCCATCGGGACCAGTATCGGTGCGGGCCTTGTAGATGTCGGGAACGGTCGCGGGTTGTTGCACGGCCGGAGCGGCGGTTTCCTGCGAGGGACCGCAGGCCGCCAGCCCGAGGGCCGCCGCCGCGAGAAGAGAAGCGAGGCGCATCGTTTCAATTTCCTTGTTCATCGTCGGTGGCAGGCGGCAGAGCCCGCACCGAGGCAGCAAAAACATTTCACCACGGCAAAGGGTCGCCCCGATCCGTGATTCATCATCATTCCATGGGCACAGGGCCCTTCGCGCGTCAAGCCTTGCAGGCCTCCGAACGGGTCTTGGCAGGCAGACGCCGCGTCGCCTGTTGCGCGACGGCGTCAGCCTGTTCAACTTTCGCTGCCGTGGGAACAACTTGGCGTGTGGAAAGGTTTCATCATCGCCACGCAAATGCCCCTAATAAAACATTCCGGGAATCGCCGCGCCGCGATCCGGGCCGCCCCCTGCCCGGTTCAACGGCAGGGTGTGGGGGCTGCGCGGCATATCCGACACGCCTGCCAAGCCCGATACGCCTGCCAAGAAAGCCCGACCGCCAATCTGAAAGACGAAAAGCCTGTGCCCGACATCTCTGCGACCGACCCCGACCGCAAGCGCCCGAACGGCGCCTTGGCCCCGCTGTCCTATCCCGATTTCCGCCTGCTCTGGAGCGCAACGCTGGTCTCGAATTTCGGCGGGCTGGTCCAGGCCGTGGGGGCGGCCTGGCTGATGACGCAGCTGACCGACAGCGCGACGCTGATCGCCCTGGTTCAGGCCTCGAACACCCTGCCCATCATGCTGCTGGCCATCGCATCGGGAGCCTTGGCCGATATCTTTGACCGCAAAAGCCTGCTGATGGCGGCGCTGTGCTTCATGACCGTCGTGTCGCTGGCCCTGGCGGCGGTGGCCTATGCGGGCGGGCTGACGCCTTGGATCCTGCTGGGGTTCACCTTCATGCTGGGCGCGGGGCAGGCGCTCTACAACCCGCCCTGGCAGGCCAGCATCGGGGATCTGGTGGGCCGTCAGGACCTGCCTGCGGCGGTCAGCCTGAATTCGGTCGGCTTCAACCTGATGCGCAGCGTGGGACCGGCGGCGGGCGGCTTCATCGTCGCGGCCTTCGGCGCGGCGGCGGCCTTTGCGGTCAACGCGCTCAGCTATCTGCCGCTTTTGGGGGCGATGGCGCGGTGGAAGCCCCAGCTGGCCCCGCGCGTCACCACGCCCGAGCCCTTCATGGCCGCGATGGGGGCGGGGCTGCGCTATGTCGTGCTGTCGCCGAACCTGATCCGGGTGCTGCTGCGCGGGGCGCTGTTCGGTTTTGCCGCCATCGCCGTTCTGGCTCTGCTGCCATTGGTGGCGAAAAGCCACCCCGAGGGCGGGTCGCTTTTGTTCGGGGGGCTTCTGGGTTGCTATGGCGTCGGCGCCATCGGCGGCGCGCTGATGAACCCGCGCATCCGGGCGCGCATGTCGAATGAACATGTCGTGCGCATGGCCTTTGGCGGGTTCGCCTTCGCGGCGCTGGTGCTGGGCCTGACCGACGCGATCTGGCTGCATGGGCTGGCGATGCTGCCTGCTGGCGCGTCATGGGTGCTGGCCCTGTCGCTGTTCAACGTGACGGTTCAGCTGTCCACGCCGCGTTGGGTCGTGGCCCGCGCGCTGGCGCTGTACCAGACGGCGACCTTCGGCGGAATGGCCGCAGGGTCATGGGCCTGGGGCGGCGTCGCGGGCGCGCATGGCGTGCAGACGGCGCTGACGGCGGCGGGGCTGCTGTTGCTGGCGGGGGGTGCCCTGGGCATCTGGCTGCGGGCGCCCGAATTTGGCAGCCACGATCTGGATCCGGCCAACAGGTTCCGGGAACCGGCACTGCAGCTGGACCTGCGAGGGCGGTCGGGGCCGGTCATGGTGATGGTGGATTACCGCATCGATCACGACGACGTGCCGGAATTCCTGCGCCTGATGCAGCAGCGCCGGATGATCCGCCGGCGCGACGGGGCACGGGGCTGGGCGCTGCTGCGCGATCTGGAACATCCCGACCATTGGAGCGAGAGCTATCACATCGCCACATGGGACGAATATGTCCGCCACAACCTGCGCCGCACCAAGACCGACGCCGAGGTGACGACCCAGCTGCGCGCCCTGCATCGCGGCGATGGCGATCCCGCGGTCCATCGCATGATCGAACGCCACAGCGTCGGACCGCGCGACGACGTGCCCCTGGTCGGCAAGATCGAGGTTCCGTGAGCGTCCCCTACAGCGTGTCGCGCCAGCGGTTGACCAGCGGATAACGGCGATCCAGCCAGAAGGCGCGGGGCGAGATGCGCGGCCCCGGCGCCGCCTGATAGCGTTTCCATTCGCTGACATAGAGCAGCTTTTCCACCTGCCGCACGGTCTCGGCGTCAAAGCCCTGTTCGACCAGATCGGCCAGCGCTAGGTCCTTTTCGACCAGCCCCTCCAGGATGGCGTCCAGAACCTCGTAGGGGGGCAGCGAATCCTCGTCCTTCTGGTCGGGACGCAGTTCGGCCGAGGGCGGTTTCGAGATGATGCGCGGCGGGATCACCTCGCCGGGGTTGCCCAGCATCCAGTCGCGATGGTTGGCATTGCGCCAGCGGCAGGTTTCGAAGACGCGTGTCTTGTAGAGATCCTTGATCGGGTTATAGCCGCCCGCCATGTCGCCATAGATGGTGGCATAACCCACAGCGACCTCGGATTTGTTACCGGTGGTCAGCAGCATTTCCCCCAACTTGTTGGAAATCGCCATCAGCATCACGCCGCGCAGGCGGGACTGGATGTTTTCCTCGGTGATGTCGGGTTCGGTCCCCTCCATCAGATGCGCTAGCGCGCCGCCCACCGCGTCGCGGGCACCGTCGATGCGCACCGTGTCCAACCGCGCACCCAGACGGGTCGCGCAATCGGCGGCATCATCCAGACTGGTCTGCGAGGTATATTCCGACGGCAGCATTACGCAGCGGACATTGTCGGGCCCGATGGCGTCGGCGGCGATGGTGGCGACCAGCGCGGAATCGATGCCGCCCGACATGCCCAGCAAGACCTTGCGGAAGCCCGACTTGCGCAGATAGTCACGCAGGCCCAGCATCATGGCAAAGTAATCCTGTTCCCAGGCATCGGGTTGGACCGCCATGTCACCCGGCTGCGCCAGCCAGCCATCATCCCCGCGGATGAAGTCGACATGGGCGATGGCCTCTTGGAAGGCAGGCAGCTGCACGACCTTTTTGCCGCCGGGGTTCAGCACGAAGCTGGCCCCGTCGTAAAGCTGGTCGTCCTGACCGCCCACCAGGTTCACATAGACCAGCGGCAGGCCGGTTTCGACCACACGGCCGACCATGTGGCCCATGCGCAGGTCCAGCTTGTCGCGGTGATAGGGGCTGCCATTCGGGACGATCAGGATCTCG
This sequence comes from Paracoccus sediminilitoris, assembly GCF_003259195.1. Lineage (GTDB taxonomy): Bacteria > Pseudomonadota > Alphaproteobacteria > Rhodobacterales > Rhodobacteraceae > Paracoccus > Paracoccus sediminilitoris. Next base: position 32,423 of record NZ_QJPK01000004.1, on the reverse strand, counting down.
GCGCCCGTCTCCTCCAGCGTTTCGGCCACATCGGGGTACCAGCTGTCCTCGCAGATGGGGGACCCGATGCGGGCGGGACCGACGGGATAGGGGCCGCTGATCGGTCCACTGTCGAACAGGCGCAATTCGTCGAAAAGCTGCTTGTAGGGCAGGTGGTGCTTCAGCACGCGGGCGACCAGCGCCCCGTCGCGAAAGACCCAATAGGCGTTGTACAGCTTGCCGTCCTCGGCCCAGGGGCCGCCGATGCCGATGGCGGGGCCGTCCGTCAGCGATGTGCCCAGTTCCATCACCGCCTCGATCGCCTGCCGCGTGAAGGCGGGTTTCAGCACCAGGTCCTGCGTCTGATATCCGGTAATGAACATCTCTGGCAGGGCCAGCATGTCGGAACCGGCGTCGCGCGCCTGTTCCCACGCCTCGCGCGCCTTGGCGGCGTTGCCGGGCAGGTCGCCCACGGTGGCGTTCAGCTGGCCGATGGTCAGGCGGAAGCGTTCGGTCATGGTCGGATCCCCGGTGCGTTGCGCAATGGCTTGGGTCAAGGGGATAGAGGATCGGCGCGCCAAGGAAAAGTCGGCCTTTGCGCGCGGGGCCTTGCTGGGGTAAACCTTCGGTCAAAACACGATGAGGGCAGAGGCGATGAAGGCGGCAACTCGGGCGGCGACGGCAGTGGGCGCGGTGGCGCTGGCCGTGATGGGCATGACGGCGCAGGCGGGTGCCCAGGTCATCACCAAGCAGTATGACGACGGCGGCGTCTATGAAGGCACCTTCCGCAACGGGTTGCAGCATGGCCAAGGCAGCTATGTCCTGCCGAACGGCTATCGCTATGAAGGCGACTGGGTCGAAGGCCAGATCATGGGGCAGGGCCGCGCGGAATTCCCCAACGGGTCCGTCTACGAAGGCCAGTTCGCCCGCGGAAAGCCCGACGGCCAGGGCAAGATCACCTATGCCGATGGCGGCACCTATGAAGGCGCTTGGGCCGCGGGCGAGATCACCGGCGCGGGCAAGGCCACCTATGCCAACGGTTCCGTCTATGAAGGTCAGTTCGAAAAGGGCCTGCATCACGGCAAGGGCGTGCTGCGCCAATCGAACGGATACCGCTACGAGGGCGATTGGGTCGCGGGGGTCAAGGAAGGCCAAGGCAAGATCACCTATCCCGACGGCGCGACTTATGAAGGCGGAATGCTGGCGGGGCAGCGCGCGGGCAAGGGCAAGCTGACCATGGCCGACGGGCTGACCTATGACGGGGTCTGGGCTGCGGGCCAGATGTCGGGCACCGGCGTGCTGATCCAGTCCACCGGCGACAAGTACGAAGGCGCGCTGGAAGGCGGCCGCCGCCAGGGCCAGGGTGTCGCCACCTATGCCAATGGCGATGTCTATGACGGCGAATTCGCCAATGACCGCCGCGACGGGCAGGGCACCTTCACGGGCGCCGACGGCTATGTCTATGTCGGCGAATGGTCCAAGGGCCGGATGGAGGGGCGCGGCCAGATCACTTATCCCGACGGGTCGGTCTATCTGGGCCAGATGCGCGCCGACCGTCCCGACGGCACCGGCAAGATCACCTATGCCGACGGTTCCACCTATGAGGGCCAGTGGTCCGAGGGCGTGATCGAGGGCGACGGCAAGGCCAGCTATGCCAACGGCATGGTCTATGAGGGCAGCTTCCGCAATGCCCGCAATGACGGGCAGGGGCGGATGTCCTATCCCGACGGCTATGTCTATTCCGGCGCCTGGAAGGACGGCCAACGTCACGGTGAAGGCCAGGCGACCTATCCCGACGGCACGGTCTATACCGGCAATTTCGTCAATGGCGTGCGCGAAGGTCAGGGTCGCCTGACGACGCCCGACGGCTTCATTTATGAAGGCGGCTGGAAGGCCGGAGAGATCGACGGTTCCGGGGTGGCCACCTATGCCAATGGCGACCGGTACCAAGGCAATTTCGCCGCCGGCAAGCGCCAGGGCGAAGGCGTGATGCGCTATGCCACGGGGCAGGTCGCGTCGGGTGAATGGCGGGACAACCGACTGGTGACGCCCGACGATGCCTCGGAAGGGCAGGTTCCTGCGGATGGAGAGGATGCGCCCGAGCTGCCGGACGAAAGCGCGGCGCGACCGTGACGGTCACCTTCCGCCGCGCCCTTGGCGGCGATCTGCCCGCCATCGTCGCTTTGCTGAGCGATGACCGGCTGGGCGCCGCACGCGAGGCGGCGTCGGCTGCGGGTTATGCCCATGCCTTTGCCCGCATCGACGCCGATCCGAACCAGCTGCTGATCGTGGCAGAGGATGGCGGGCAGGTCATCGGCACGCTGCAACTGACCTTCACCCAAGGCCTGTCACGCGGCGGCGCAATTCGCGGCCAGATCGAGGCCGTGCGGATCGCCAGCCACATGCGCGGTCAGGGAATCGGTCAGCGGATGATCGAATGGGCGGTGGCGACCTGTCGGACGCGCGGCTGCGCGATGGTGCAGCTGACGACCGACAAGACGCGGGTCGATGCCCACCGGTTTTATGACCGGCTGGGGTTCGAACAATCGCATCTGGGATACAAGATGATCCTGTGAAGGATCACGCCTGATCGTCATTCCCGAACAGTCCGCGCAGGCCGCGCGTCACAAGGTTACCGACCTTGGGTCGGGGCTGGGCGATGAACGGCAGGGGGCGGCAGACCTCCATCGCGGCGATACCGACGCGGGCGGTCAGGGCACCGTTGACCAGCCCTTCGCCGAAACGGCGCGACAGCTTGGCAAGAATGCCGCCACCCGCGACCGTGTGGACCAGATCATCCCCCGCCGCGACGGCACCCGTCGCGATCAGATGGGTCATCACGGTGCGGGCCAGACGCCAGCCGCCCACGGCCCCGGCACGCCCGCCATAGATCTCGGCCATGCGGCGGATCATCCGCAGGTTGGCGGCCAGCGCCGCGGCCACGTCGGCCAGCGCCAGCGGCACCAGCGCGGTGGTGGCGGCAACGGTGCGGGCGGCGGCCTCGATCTCGCGCCGTGCCAGCTGGTCCAAGGGGGCCAGCAGCTCGGCCTCGGCCAGGGTCAGCAGGGCGGTGGCGTCAAACGTCTCGTGACGGCGTTCGGCCAGGCGCTGGCGCTGCCATTCCATCTCGGGGCGCTTGGCATAGACCCCGACCAGCTGGTCGGTGACCAGCTTGGCCTGGTCGAAACTGTCATCGGCCAGCGCCGCGCCCGCCTGACGCTGCAAGGCATCGATCTTGGCAAAGCGCCGCCATGCGCGCCATTCGCGCAGCGCCATCCCCAGGCAGGCCAGCGTGAACAGGCCGAACAGCGTGATCGCGATCCAGCCCAGCAACGGATAGCTGACCATCAGCCCGTTGATGAAATCCAGCGCCGCCACCCCCAGCAGAAAGGTGAAGAGCGCGACGCCCGTGTTGATGAAGAACCGCGTCATCCGTGACGGCGGGCGCCCGACAAGGCGGGTCACCATCTCCATCGTGCGGGGACGGGGCAGGGGGGCATTCGGTTCGTCGATGGGCGGCGCGTCGGCGGGGCTGGGCGCGTCGCTGTCCGATGTGTCGACATGGGGGGCGCGGGCCTGATTGCGGACTGGTTCGTCCAGCTGGATCAGGACGGGGCCGCGGGGGCGCTTGGGCTGGTCGCTCACAGGCGGTCTCCGATCAGGAATTCGGCGGCGCGGTCCAGGCGGATATGGGGCGGTCCGTCACCGGGGCGCGTGGTCAGGGGGGCGGGTGCAAAGTTCATGATCGCGTAGTCGGCGTCCAGCCAGGCATCCGCCCCCGCCCGCGCCGGATGCAGCAGCATCGAGGGATCGGCCGGCAGCTCGCCCGGATAGAACGCCGCCTGCCGCCCGTCCAGCAGGCGACCGCGCACGACGGGCAGTTCGTCGTCGCCCTGGCGGATCATGTCCTCGGTCGTGGCACGCAGGGCGGCGATGGCCATGGCCTCGGTCCGGGCGCCTTGGAAATCGGCGCGGTCGCGGGCCTCGCGCAGCATGGATGACAGGATCGCGGTCAGCCGGTTGTGCTGGATGTGATGCAGGTGGTCGGCCTTGGTCGCGGCAAAGAGGATGCGTTCCACCCGGCGCGTCCCCAGCAGCTGCGCCAGCCAACCCGCGCGCCCGGGGCGGAAGGCGGTCAGGATGTCGGCCATGGCACGGCGCATGTCCTCGACCGCGCGGGGGCCCTGATGGATCGCGCCCAGCACGTCGACCAGCACGACCTGGCGGTCGATGCGGGCAAAGTGGTCACGGAAGAAGGGCTTCACCACGCGCGACTTGTAGGCGTCGAAGCGGCGGCGGAATTCGCGGCCCAGCTTGCCGCCCTGCAGTTCGGGGGGCAGGGGCGCAAAGGTCAGCGCCGGCGATCCGGCCATCTCGCCGGGGATCAGGAAGCGGCCGGGGGTGCAATCGGACCAGCCCGCATCGCGCGCGGCATTCAGATGGGCGGTATAGATGTCGGCCAGGTCCTGCGCCTGCGGTTCGGTGAAATGGTCGGCTGCCTGCACCGCCGACAGGGCCGCGCGGAAACGGTCGGCGCCGGGGCGACCGTCGATGCGGTCAAAGACCTCGGCGGACCATTGCGCGAAATCGCGGTCCATCAGCCGCAGGTCCAGCAGCCATTCGCCGGGGTAATCGACGATGTCCAGATGCATCACCCGCGGCCCGCGCAGGCTGCCGAACAGGCCCCCCGATTCCATGCGCAGCGACAGGCGCAGCTGGCTGACATGGCGGGTGCCGTCGGGCCAATGCGGTTCGGGTCCGGTCAGCGCCGACAAGTGGCGTTCGAAATCGAAGCGGGGGATGGTGTCGTCGGGCTGGGGTTGCAGCCAGGCCGCCTTGATGCGCCCGTCGGCGGCGCCGCGCAGCGCCTGCATGCGCCCGCGTTCCAGCAGATTCGCTACAAGCGAGGTGATGAAGACCGTCTTGCCCGCGCGAGACAGTCCCGTCACGCCGATCCTGATGACCGGATCGCCAAGGCCCAGCCCCTCGATCACGTCGCTGCCGATGCCCATACTGCCCCTCTGGTGTCTTGTCTGCGGCTTAACGCCTTTGCCGCAAGAATAGGTCCGCAGGGCGGGGAAAGTCACGGCCCCACATCGCGATTGCATGCAGGTTGCGGGGGGCGGTATCACCGCCCCATGTCACAGACCCTGCCCATCGACGCGATCCTGCCCGACCTTTGCGCAACGCTGGCCCGCGCGGGCCGTGCCGTGCTGGTAGCGCCCCCCGGCGCGGGCAAGACGACACGGGTTCCGCTGGCGCTGATGGACCAGGTTCCGGGCCGCATCCTGATGCTGGAACCGCGCCGCCTGGCCGCCCGCGCCGCCGCCGAACGCATGGCCGACAGTCTGGGCGAGCCGGTGGGCGGGCGCGTCGGGTACCGCATCCGCGGCGAATCGCTCGCGGGCAGCCGGATCGAGGTCGTGACCGAGGGCATCCTGACCCGCATGATCCAGTCCGACCCGTCGCTGGAGGGGATCGGCTGCGTGATCTTCGACGAATTCCACGAACGCAGCCTGAATGCCGATCTGGGCCTGGCCTTGGTGTGGGAGGCACGCGGCGCCCTGCGCGAGGATCTGGCCGTGCTGGTCATGTCGGCCACGCTGGATGCGGGCCCGGTGGCGGCGCTGCTGGATGACGCGCCGGTCATCACGTCGGACGGGCGGGCGTTCCCGGTCGAAACCCGCTGGCTGGACCGGCCCTTGCCGCAGGGCATCCGGCTGGTCGACGAAGCGGCCCGCCTGATCCGGACCGCCGCCGCCGAGACCGTCGAGACCGGCGGCACGATCCTTGCCTTCCTGCCGGGCGAGGGAGAGATCCGCCGCGTCATGGCCCAGCTGTCGAGCATGGATCACGACATCATGCCACTTTACGGCGCGCTGGACGCCAAGGCGCAGCGGGCGGCGCTGTCGGATCCGGGCGCGCAACGTCGGATCGTGCTGGCCACGGCCATTGCGGAAACCTCGCTGACAATCCCGCAGGTGCGGGTGGTGGTCGATGCGGGGCGTGCGCGTCGGGCACGGTTCGATCCGGGCAGCGGCATGTCGCGGCTGGTCACCGAACGCGTCAGCCGGGCCGAGGCCGACCAGCGCCGGGGCCGCGCGGGCCGCGTCGCGCCGGGAGTCTGCTATCGCCTCTGGGCACGGGTCGAGGAAGGCGCGCTGCCCGCCTATGCCCCCCCTGAAATCACCGTCGCCGACCTGTCGGGGCTGGCGCTGGAACTGGCCAGCTGGGGGGCCGAGGCATCCGATCTGGCTTTCCTGACCCCGCCCCCCGAAGGCGCCCTGTCCGAGGCACGTGCCCTGCTGACCGCCCTGCAGGCGCTGGACCGGGACGGGCGCATCACCGATCACGGGCGGGCCTTGGCGCGGCTGCCGCTGCACCCGCGTCTGGCGCATATGCTGATCCTGGCGGGACGGGGGGCGGCCGATCTGGCGGCGCTGCTGTCGGACCGCGATCCCCTGCGCGGGGTGGGGGTGGACCTGGCGTTGCGCCTGACCGCCATCCGCGACCCCAAGCGGTTCCCCGAACAGGTCAACCGTCAGGGCGTCCAGCGCATCCGCGACGAGGCCGCCCGCCTGCGCCGCATGGTGGGGGACAAGCCCGCGCTGTCGCCGGGGGGTATGGCCTCGCTGGCCTATCCCGACCGGATCGGTCTGCGGCGAAAGGGCGATGACGCGCGCTTCGTCCTGTCGGGGGGCAAAGGGGCGGTGATTGATAACGCCGATATTCTGGCCGGCCAGCGCCTGATCGTCGCTGTCGATCTGGATGGCGACCAGCGCGAGGCACGCATCCGCATGGCCGCCACGCTGGACGAGGCCGAGCTGCGCGCGCTGCATGGCGACCGTATCGAACAGGTGCAGCTCTGCGAATGGTCGCGTCGCGACAACCGGGTTCTGGCCCGCGAGCAGGACCGCCTTGGCGCACTGGTGCTGTCGGACCGCATCTGGCGCGACGCCCCCGAGGATGCCATTGCCCGCGCCGCGCTGGAGGGGTTGCGCCTGAACGGCCTGACATGGTCGCCCGCCGCCGCCCGATACCGCGCGCGCATCGAACTGGTCGGCGGCCTGGGCGATGTCGATGATGCCAGCCTGCTGGGGGATGGCGACTGGCTGCTGCCTTGGCTGGGGCGGGCGCGCGGCCTGTCGGATCTGCGCGGCCTGGACCTGACCGAGGCCCTGAAGGCCCGCATCGGATGGGACGGCCAGCGCCGCCTGGATCAGGCCACGCCCGCGCATTTCGTGACGCCTCTGGGCCGCAAGGTGCCCATCGATTACGACGGCGACCACCCCGAGGTGCAACTGCGCCTGCAGGAGGTTTTCGGCGTCACCACCCATCCCGTCGTAGGCGGTCGCCCGCTGCGGATGGCACTGCTGTCACCGGGCGGCAAGCCGGTGCAGGTGACGATGGACTTGCCGGGCTTCTGGGCCAGTTCCTATCACGACGTCCGCAAGGACATGCGCGGCCGCTATCCCCGCCATCCGTGGCCCGAGGACCCGACACAGGCCGACCCCACCATGCGCGCCAAGCCGCGCGGGACGTAGCGCTCATTCGATGGGGCGGATCAGCTTCTGGTCCAGCACCCGCAGCACGGTCGCCAGATCATGCCCGCGCTTCAGGATGCGGCCATCCATGGCGATGACGGCATATTGCCCCTGCGCATTGCGCAGCCGCGGTCGTTTTTCGATGCGGTACAGGGGATGCTCGGCGGCGCGGCGAAAGACGCTGAAGATCGCCACGTCACGCAGGAAGGACATGCCGTAATCGCGCCATTCACCGGCCGCCACGAAGCGGCCATAGGTGGACAAGATCAGGTTCAGTTCCTTGCGGTCGAAGACGACCTGATCGGGGATCGGCTGGATCGGCGGCTGTGCGTTCATCACGCGATGGTGGCACAGCACGCCGGTGCAGATCAACGATCAGTAGCAGCCGATCTTGTGGATGATGCCCTTGCGGTCATATTCGATGTTCAGCCGGTCGGTGCGGTAATCGGCGGTGACCATGTCGTCGGGCCCGACGACGCGGGTGCCCTGCGGCAGGGTCAACTGGTCCAGCGCGGTGCGGTTCTGGCCCATCAGCCCTTGGAACCCCGACGCGCCGCACAGATCGGGCTGATCGGGCGTTTCGGGGGCGGGCTGGCAGGCGGCCAGCAGTGGCAGGGCCGCGATGGCCAGGACAAGACGGGTGGTCGCAAATCGGGTCATGGGGGTCATCCGCAATCGATGCTTGTGATGGTGCCGGCCTCGTCCAGACGGAAGACGACGCGGTTGGGGACATAGACCTGCGCCTCGATCCCGCGATATTCGACGATGCGATAGTCGCGCGTCAAGCCAAGCGTCGGGATCACGCTGGAGGGCTTGCCCACCGCATCCGCGATCTTGGCCGCCCCGCAAAGGTCGGGCTTGCGTTCGGTCAGCCCGCTGATGCCTTGCGCAGGCGCGGGCGCGGGCGCGGGGTCCGAAACCGGGATCGGCATCGGGGCGGGCACCGGCGCGACGGGTTGCGGCGCACCATAGCCCGCCGCCGGGGCATAGCCGTATCCGGGCGCCTGAGCAGCGCCCTGGACCGGCGCCACGCCCTGGACGGGTGCCATGGGCGGCATGCGATTGCAGCCTGCCAGTGCGGCCAGGCCAAGGGCCGCAACGGCGGCCCGCGAAATCCAGATGTGACGGATCATGTCCTGCTGTTCCCTGCCGGCCCTGAAACCGGGCCCTTGTTTTGTCCCGACACTACGCGCCAACCCCGCGCATGAGAACCCGCCGCGTCAATCACGTTTCGATCATCGCAGGAATGTCACAGCCCCGCGCGCGGGCCGTTCCGTGGTGGCGGTGACGGGCGGATTGCCTTAGCCTTGGGCAGTGCAAACATGACGCCGTCATTCAGGAGGAAAGCTGCCATGGCCCACAGGATCTCGTTCCGCGAATCAGTCGAGAAGATGTTCACCCACGCTGCCGGTCTGATGGAGCTGTCGCCGGGGCTGGAGGAGAAGATCCGGGTCTGCAACTCGACCTACACAGTGCGCTTCGGGGTCCGGCTGCGCGGCCAGATCCACACCTTCACCGGCTATCGGTCGGTGCATTCGGAACATATGGAACCGGTCAAGGGCGGCATCCGCTATTCGCTGGACGTGAACCAGGACGAGGTCGAGGCGCTGGCGGCCCTGATGACCTACAAATGCGCACTGGTCGAGGTGCCGTTCGGCGGGTCCAAGGGGGGCCTCTGCATTGATCCGCGCGCCTGGAACGAGGACGAGCTGGAGCGGATCACCCGCCGCTTCACCTATGAGCTGTCGCGCCGCAACCTGATCTCTCCGTCGCAGAACGTGCCGGCGCCCGATATGGGCACGGGTGAGCGTGAGATGGCGTGGATGGCCGATGCCTACAAGCGCCTGCATCCCGACGACATCAACGCCAAGGCCTGCGTCACCGGCAAGCCGCGCACTGCGGGCGGCATCGACGGTCGGGTCGAGGCGACGGGCCGGGGCGTGCAATACGCGCTGCGCGAGTTTTTCCGCCATGGCGACGTGATGACCAAGGCGGGGCTGACGGGCGTTCTGGCGGGCAAGCGCGTCGTCGTGCAGGGCCTGGGCAATGTGGGCTATCACGCCGCCCAGTTCCTGTCGGCCGAGGATCAGTGCCTGGTCACCTGCGTCATCGAGCGCGACGGCGTCATCCGCAATCCCCAGGGCATCAATATCGACGCGCTGCGCGGCCACATTCGCGCGACTGGGGGCGTCAAGGGCTTTGCCGGTGGCGATTACAGCGATGACGGGTTGCGCGCGCTGGAAGACGAATGCGACATCCTGATCCCCGCCGCCATCGAGAGCGTCATCGACGGCGACAATGCCGAACGCATCCGCTGCAAGCTGATCATCGAGGCTGCCAACGGTCCCGTCACCGCTGATGCCGACGAGATCCTGCGCCGCCGTGGCGTGGTCATCATCCCCGACATGTATGCCAACGCGGGCGGCGTGACGGTGTCCTATTTCGAATGGGTCAAGAACCTGTCCCAGATCAGCCTGGGCCGCCTGGAACGCCGCCACGAGGAAGCCCGCGCCCGCATGCTGATCGAGGAGCTGGAGCGGATCTCGGCCGATACGGGCACGAATTTCGAATTGGCGCGCGGGTTCAAGGAATCCTTCCTGCACGGCGCGGACGAACTGGACCTGGTGCGGTCGGGGCTGGACGACACGATGCGCGAATCCTTCAAGAAGATGAAGGAGGTCTGGATGAACAACGCCAAGGTCGACGACATGCGCACCGCGGCCTATGTGGTGGCGATCCGTCGGATCTCGAACGTCTACAACTCGCTTGGATTGTAAGGGCGGCGGGGTCCGGCCCCTACCTAACCGCGCGGGGCTGCCGCGCGCTGCAGCCGGTCGTTGATGGCCGCGCCCAGACCGTGTCGCGGGATGGGCGCGACCGAGATCGGCCGTCCCAGGGCATCGGCCCGGCGCAGCAGGTCGAACAGACGCGCCGCCGCCTGCGCCAGATCGCCGTCATCGGAGAGGCTGAAGGGGCCGGGGCTCCCGAAGGACAGATGCGTTTCGCCGGGACGTGGGTCCGCGTCCAGGCGCAGGGCCGCGTTCGGGGCATAATGGCTGGTCAGCTGACCGGGGGCGGTCGGCGCGACAGGATCACCATCGTGGCGGGTCAGGGGGGTGCCAAGGACGGCCTCGATCGCCTCGGCGGGGATGCCGCCGGGGCGCAGCAGGGTGGGGATGCCATCGGGCCAGCCGATGATGGTGGATTCGACACCCACTTCGCAGGGACCCGCATCCAGAACAGCCGCGATGCGCCCGTCCAGCCCGCCATCCGGGGACAGCACATGATCGACGCTGGTCGGGCTGATACGGCCCGATGCATTGGCCGAGGGCGCGGCCAGCGGGCCCCCGAAATCGCGCAGCAACGCGCGGGCCGTCGGATGGGCCGGAACGCGCAGCCCGATGGTCGCCAACCCCGCCGTCACCAGCGAGGCGATGCCCGCGTCGGGACGCAGCGGCAACACCATGGTCAATGCGCCGGGCCAGAAAGCATCGGCCAGCGCCTGCGCCTGCGGATGCATTGTGGCGATCGCAGCCGCGGCGCGGGCGTCGGGCAGGTGGACGATCAGCGGGTTGAAGCTGGGCCGGCCCTTGGCCTGATAGATGCGGGCGACCGCTTCGCCGTTGCGGGCGTCGGCGGCCAGGCCATAGACGGTCTCGGTCGGGATGGCGACGGTCCGGCCAGCCGACAGCAGCGCGCTGGCGCGCGACAGGCCGTCTGCATCCGGGGTCAGTCGAAGGGTGTACATGCGTGACGCGGGGTTTCGGTTGAGCCTGATCGGATCGCGGCCCAAGATGCCGCCTGACCGTTCTGATAGTCGCGCCGGCCCGGGATGCCAAGGCGCTTGGAGGAGGACCCGATGAGCTACAAGGCACCAGTCGAGCAGATCGACTTCATCCTGACCCATGTCGTGCCCTTCGCGGAGCTTGCCGGAACCGACCGCTTCGCCGAGGCGACATCCGAAACCGCCAGCGCCATCCTGTCCGAGGCCGGCAAGCTGGCCACGCACGTTCTGGCGCCCCTGAACATGGCGGGCGATGCCCATCCCGCGCGGTTGGAAAACGGCGTGGTGCGGTCTTCGCCCGGTTTTGCCGACGGGTTCCGCGCCATTGCCGAAGGGGGCTGGGTCGGCGTGTCCGCCGATCCCGAATATGGCGGGATGGGCTTGCCGCAGGCGCTGAACATGGCGGTCGCGGAAATGATGTCGGGTGCCTGCCTGGCGCTGCAGCTGAACCCGCTGTTGACCCAAGGGCAGATCGAGGCGCTGGAACATCACGCCAGCGACGAACTGAAGGCCGCCTATCTGCCCAAGCTGATCAGCGGCGAATGGTCCGGCACGATGAACCTGACCGAACCGGGCGCAGGCAGCGACGTGGGCGCGCTGGTGACCAAGGCCGAACCCCAGGGTAACGGCAGCTATCTGATCACCGGGCAGAAGATCTATATCACCTGGGGCGACAGCGACGTCACTGCCAATGTCTGCCATCTGGTGCTGGCGCGCCTGCCGGGTGCGACCAAGGGAACACGCGGGATCAGCCTGTTCATGGTGCCGAAATTCCTGCCCGATGATCAGGGCAATCCTGGCGTCGCCAACGATCTGAAGGTCGTCAGCCTGGAAGAAAAGCTGGGCATCCACGGCAGCCCCACCTGCGTCATGAGCTTCGAAGGGGCCAAAGGCTGGCTGGTCGGTGCCGAACACAAGGGCATGGCCGCGATGTTCACCATGATGAACTGCGCCCGCCTTGGCGTCGGCATGCAGGGCATCGGCGTGGCCGAGGCCGCGCTGCAGAAGGCCGTCGCCTATGCCACCGACCGCAACCAGATGGGCCCGATCATCCAGCACCCCGACGTGCGCCGCATGTTGGCCACCGCGCGGGCCGAGATCTTTGCCGCCCGCGCCATCGGTCTGGCCTGCGCCACCGCCATCGATATGGCGCGCGCCACGGGCGACGCCGACCAGAACGCCCGCGCGGCCTTTCTGACCCCCATCGCCAAGGCCTATGGCACCGATGTCGGCATCCGCGTGTCGGACATGGGCGTGCAGGTGCATGGCGGCATGGGTTATGTCGAGGAAACCGGGGCGGCCCAATACCTACGCGATGTGCGCATCACGTCCATCTATGAAGGCACGAATGGCATCCAGGCGATGGATCTGGTCGGTCGCAAGCTGGCCGACGGGGGCGATGCCGCCATGCGCCTGCTGGACGAGGTGACGGACGGTGCCCGCGCCGCGCAATCGGCCCATCCCGAAATGGCCCACCAGCTGTGGCAGGCCGCCGAGACCCTGCGCGAGGCGACCCAGAACCTGCTGGAGGCCGAGATGCCGGTCCGATTTGCCGGGGCGGTCGCCTATCTGACCGCCTTTGCGCGGGTTTTGGGCGGGCATTACCACCTGCGCGCGGCCCAGGCCGGAACCGCCGCGCATGTGGCGCTGGCGCAGGTCTTCATGGCCCGCGTCCTGCCGCGCCATGCCGGTGATCTGGCCGAGGCGCTGGCTGGCCTGGACGACCTGACGGGCATCAGCGACGCCGCCCTGGCCGGCGATTTCGCCGCGTGATCCGGACCCCCTTTCCGGCGCCGCCCCCCGAGGGTGGCGCCGTCACCGTTGCCCCCGGCGTCCTGTGGCTGCGCCTGCCGCTGCCGATGGCGCTGGATCACGTCAATGTCTATGCGCTGGATGATGGCGATGGCTGGACCATCGTCGATACCGGTTTCGACACGACGCGCGCCCGCGCCATCTGGACCGATCTGCGCGCCGGACCCCTGCAGGGGCGGCGCATCAACCGGGTGATCGGCACCCATCATCACCCCGACCACGTGGGCCTGCTCGGCTGGTTCATGGACACCGACGGGGCCGAGCTGCTGATGAGCCGCACCGCCTGGCTGACCGCGCGCATGCTGACGCTGGACGAACAGGCCATCGCCAGTCCTCAGCAGGTCGATTTCTGGCGCAAGGCCGGGATGCCCGCCGAGATGCTGGACAAACGCGCGGCGGCGCGGCCCTTCAACTTTGCCGATGTCGTGCATCCGATGCCCGTCGGCTTTACCCGCCTGACCGAGGGCGACATCGTGACCTTTGGCCAGCGCCGCTGGCGCGTGGCGATGGGGCATGGCCATGCGCCTTGCCACGCCACCTTCTGGTCGTTGGATGACGATCTGGTGATCGGGGGGGATCAGCTGCTGGCGTCGATCTCTCCGAATCTGGGGGTCTATCCGACCGAACCCGCCGCCGATCCCGTGGGCGAATGGCTAGAAAGCTGTGCGCGTCTGTCCACCCTTGCGCGCGAGGATCAGCTGATCCTGCCGGGGCACAAGCTGCCCTTCACCGGGCTGCCCTTCCGCCTGCGCCAGATGACCGAAAACCACCACGCCGCTCTGACCCGGCTGACCGCCGCGCTGGCCGTCGCGCCCCGCACTGCGGTCGGCTGTTTCGACCTGCTGTTCAAGCGCCGCATCGGCGATGGGGAATTCGGCCTGGCCCTGGTCGAGGCCGTGGCCCATATCAACCATCTGCACCGCGCCGGCGTGATCCAGGCTGTCGGTGAAAACCGGGGTGCGACGCTCTGGGGCGTGACAGGCGGTCAAGTTTCCGCTATCGCAGAAAAAACGCCAAACTGAGGTGACGTCATGACGAACAAACGCGACAATTCCTATAGCACGCCCGGAACGATGGATATCACCGAACACCAGAAGACCTTTGCAGGCTTCATCCGTGCGACCATCTGGGTCATCTGCCTGTCGCTGGCCGCGCTGATCTTCATGGCCCTGACGAACGCCTGATCGCCATGAAAAGACGCGTCTTCCTGGCAGCCGCGCTGCCCACGGTGCTGGCTGCCTGCGGCGCCGACAATATCTGGGCCAGCGACGAACGGGTGCGCGCGGCGCGTTTCGTGTCCGACCAGCCGCCTTCGATCACGCTGCTGACCGTCATCGGGATCCCGCGTGGCGAAGGTGGTCATTCCGCCCTGCTGATTAATGGCAGCCAGCGCGTCATCTATGATCCGGCGGGCAGCTGGCGCCACCCCGACATCCCCGAACGCCACGACGTGCTTTACGGGATCACGGACAACTTCAAGAACTTCTATATCGATTACCACGCGCGCGAGACCTATTACGTCGCCGAGGACACCGTCTTCGTCCCGCGCGAGGTGGCCGACATCGCCATCCGCCGCGCCGAGGCCAACGGCGCCGCCAACAAGAGCTTCTGCGCCGTGGAAACGGGGACCGTCCTGTCGGGCGTGCCAGGGTTTCAGGGTGCGCCGCGAGGCTTTTCACCGCTGAAGCTGCGCAACTGGTTCCTGACCCTGCCGAACGTGCAGTCCCGTCAAAACATGGACGGCGATCCGGCCAACAACCATGACGTCCTGCTGCAGCAGAAGGACGGGACGATCACGGGTTATCCCAGGACGTAAAGCATCCCGAAGAGCGTGATCGCCCCGGCCACGATCGACAGCATCACGTTCTTCGTCATGACCCCAACCGCCACGGTGGCCGCCGCTGCCGCGATGCGCGACGGGTCGGTTTCGCCGTTTGTCGCCGCGGGCCAGACGACCAGCGGTGCGACCAGTGCGGGCAGGACCGAAACTGGCGTATAGCGCAGCATCCGCATCACCCATCCGGGCAGTTCACGATTGCCCAAGGCGCCTAGGAACGACCAGCGCAGCAGGTATGTCCCGATGCCCAGCAGGATGATGATCAGCCAGATCTGAAATGCCGAAGCCTGCATGGTCATTGCCCCGCCTGACGTGTCGCGCGCGCTTCGGTGCGCGCCTCGATGATGGCGCCGGTCGCCATCCCCAGGGGCGCCGCGATCAGCAGCCCCAGCCCCGAAGGCAGCCCCGCCAGCAGCAGCGCCGCCAGGATGGCCACGAAACAGGCCGCCAGATGCGCCACCGTCCGCAGCATCGGCGCGATCATCGCCAGGAAGGTGATGGGCAGCGCGAAATCAAGCGCGATATCTTCCGGGATCATGTCGCCAAGCGCCGCACCTGCCCATGTCCCCGCCATCCAGGGCGCGCATAGGACCAGCGCCGTTCCGGCGAAATAGGCCAGTTTCTGGCGCATGCTCAGCCCGGGATGCCGTTCGTAATGCTGGATCGACAGCGCATAGGTCTGGTCGATCAGCACATAAGAGACCCAAGCCTTCTGACGCGCCGTCGCCTCGCGCAGCCAAGGCAGCAGGGATGCCGAATACATCGCCATCCGCAGGTTCACGGCCAATGCCGACAGAAGGATGACGATGGTCGGCGCATTGTCGGACAAAAGCTGCACCGCCGTGAACTGCGAGGCGCCCGCAAGGACCAGCACCGAAAATCCCATCACTTGCGCAATGTTCAGGCCGGCCTCGGTGGCGACGACACCGAACAGCACCGCGAATGGCAGGATGACGACCAGAAAGGGCAGGGATTGCGTCACGCCGTGCAGAAACGCGGCCCTTGGGCTGCGCGCCAGTGCCTTGGCCGAGGTCGCGTCGGCGGGCGCTTGCCCATTGTCGGGCCGGGGATGGGGCGTGGGTGACATGGCACTTTCGTCTGGTCGCTGTTCGCGGCACCTTGCTTGCATGACGCGCAACCCATGGCAAGCCGAACCGGCCCGCATTCTGGGCCCGATCCCGCCACAGGCCTTGCCCGAGGCGGCGCGGCTGTGGCGTGAGCATTTCGGAGGGCATTTCGGCGGGCACCTGACGGGGCGGGGCGGGTATGATCCGACGCGCGGGCTGGTCGCGCTGGACGGGCGGGACCGGGTGCTGGGGGTGATGGGACTGCGCGATGCGCAGGGCGGCTTTTGGCGGCAGGACGGGGGATGGCGCGACTGGCTCTATCGGCCTGCGCCACCGACGGGCGACCTGGTGATCGACGGCATCACCGTGATCGACCGGCGCATGGGCCTGGGGCGGGCGCTGGTGCAAGGCGCACTGGCGCTGGCAGGGCAGGGCGGCTTTGCGGGTCTGCGCGCCGAGGTCCGGTCGTCGAACCCCGGCGCGCTTGATTTCTATCGGGCGCTTGGCTTTGGGCTGGAATGTCGCGGGCGCTATGGCCTGCCCTGGTGGGGGCAGGTCCATGTGCTGCACCGCGACATCGCCCCCTAGCCGAAGATCCCCGACACGCGCCCCAGCAGCATGAAGGCCCGCGCCGAGCGGCTGTCGGCCAGGACCGAGATCTGCATGTCGTCCAGATCCGGCACGACGCGACCGATCAGGCCGTCGAAATGGCGCAGGAAGTGATGCGCCGTGTCGCGGAAGATCTCGTCCTGTTCCAGCATGCCGACGGCGATCTCCATGGCCTCGGGATCGTCGATACCGCCCAGGGCAGCGACCGCGCTGCCGCGTTCCCCGGCGGCGAAGCGGCGCCAGACCTCGGGGCGGGCGGGTTCGGGGGGCAGGTTGTCCATATAGACATCGCGCCCCGCCAGCAGCGTGACCACGTCTTGCGCCGACCGCAGGACCCGCGAATTGGCAGGGTCCTTCAGCGCCAGGCGCAGGGCGTCGATGGCGTCCTGATCCTCGGGGCCGTCGGGGAAGTTCAGCGCCCGGATCAGCGTGATGGAATCCACGGCTTGGCCGGATGGTGCATCCGCGCGGGTTTCGGCACGGGCGGATGCCGGTTCGGGCGCCGTGGGGCGCGGTCGCGTCGGCAGGGCCGCGGGCCTTGCAGCCGACGCGAGGGGGGCGGGCTTGCGATCACGGGCGGGCGCGGGTTCGGCGGTATCGCCGACCGGCTCGGGCGTGCCGCGCATACGGTTCAGGCGCGTACGCAGTTCATCGGCCTCGGCGCGCAGGATCGCGACCTGACGCGCCAGGGAAACCCCCATCCAGACCAGCGCGACGGGCAATACGACGCCCACCGTGGACACCAGGCGCGCGATGCCGCCGGCCGACCCTTCGCCGCCGGGGGCCAGCAGCCAGAACAGGGCCACCAGGAACAGCCAGCCCGCCGTCAGCGCAAGGCCGACGGTGGTGATGCGATCGCGTGTCGCCAGGCTTGAGATGCGTGCAATCACCGACATGGGGTCACTCGTACCGGATCGCGATGATTTCGTAGCTGCGCTGGCCGCCGGGGGTCACGACCTCGACGCTGTCGCCCTCGTCCTTGCCGATCAGGGCGCGGGCCAGGGGCGATCGGACGTTCAGGCGGCCATTCTCGATATCGGCCTCGGCCTCTCCGACGATCTGGTAAGTGCGCTCCTCGTCGGTATCCTCGTCGACCAGATCGACCGTGGCGCCGAACTTGATGCTGCCCGACAGCTTGGCGGGGTCGAAGACCTCGGCGCGCGACAGGATGCCTTCCAGTTCCTTGATGCGGCCCTCGATGAAGCCCTGCTTTTCGCGGGCTGCATGGTATTCGGCGTTTTCCGACAGATCGCCATGTTCGCGCGCCTCGGCGATGGCGCGAATGATGGCCGGACGTTCCTTGGATTTCAGGTGGCCCATCTCAAGCTCGAGCCGTTCACAGCCCTTGCGGGTCATCGGTATCTTATCCATCGCTGCCCTGTCCTTATGGGATGCGGTTTCCGTGCAAAACCTAAGGCAACGCCCCCGCCATTCGGATGGCAGGGGCGCTGAACCTTGTTCGCAGGCATCGTGACCCCAAAAGCGACAGCAATGCAAGCCTGCTTGGCCAATCAGGCGGCAATAGGCCTATCACTTCGCCGCGTCACGATTGCCCCTGTCGGCAAGCCGCGCTAATCCTGTCCCTGCCAGATTGCCAGGGAGGGCACCAGCGGATGACTGATCAGACCGGGATCGAACGCGAATCGATGGAATACGATGTCGTGATCGTTGGCGCGGGGCCTGCGGGTCTTTCGGCTGCGATCCGCCTGAAGCAGATCGACCCCGAGATCTCTGTCGTGGTGCTGGAGAAGGGCTCCGAGGTCGGCGCCCATATCCTGTCGGGGGCGGTGCTGGACCCGTCGGGCCTGGCGCGGCTGATCCCCGACTGGCAGGAAAAGGGCGCGCCGCTGAACACGCCCGTGACCGACGACAATTTCTTCGTGCTGGGCGAGGGCGGGCAGATGCGCGTCCCGAACTGGCCGATGCCGCCCCTGATGTCGAACCACGGCAACTACATCGTCAGCATGGGCAATGTCTGCCGCTGGATGGCCGAACAGGCCGAGGGATTGGGCGTCGAGATCTTCCCCGGGATGGCCGCCAGCCAGGTGGTCTGGGACGGTGATCGCGTCAAGGGCGTGGTTGCGGGCGAATTCGGCCGCAACCCCGATGGCAGCATCGGCGACGGCTATGAGCCGGGGATGGAGCTGCACGGCAAATACGTCTTCATCGCCGAAGGTGTGCGCGGATCGCTGGCCAAGGACATCATGGCGCGGCTGAACCTGTCGGACGGCCATGACCCCCAGAAATTCGGCCTGGGCATGAAGGAGATCTGGGAGGTCTCGCCCGAGAAGTTCCAAAAGGGCCGCGTGATCCACACCATGGGCTGGCCCCTGGGCAAGAACGCGGGCGGCGGCAGCTTCATCTATCACATGGAGGACAACCAGGTTCTGGTGGGCTTCGTCGTTCACCTGAACTATCAGAACCCGCATCTCTATCCCTACATGGAATTCCAGCGCTTCAAGCACCACCCGATGGTGGCCGAGCTGCTGGAGGGCGGCAAGCGCATCAGCTATGGCGCGCGCGCCATCAGCGAGGGCGGCTGGCAGTCGCTGCCGCAGCTGTCCTTCGACGGTGGCGTTCTGCTGGGTTGCAGCGCGGGCATGGTCAACGTGCCGCGCATCAAGGGCAACCATAACGCCATGCATTCGGGCATCGAGGCCGCAGACGCCGCCGCCGCCGCCCTGAAAGCAGGCCGCGAAGGCGATCGGCTGGAGGATTACGACAGCGCCGTGCGCGGCGGGGTGATCGGCACCGACCTGAAGAAGGTCCGCAACGTCAAGCCGATGTGGTCGCGCCTGGGCCTGTCGGCCAGCCTGATGCTTGGCGGCATCGACATGTGGGTCGCCAATGTCACCGGTCTTAACCCTTTTGGCACCTGGAAGCACGGCAAGACCGACGCCGCCGCCACCGGCAAGGCCAAGGATTACCCGAAGATCGACTATCCGCGCCCGGATGGTAAGCTGTCCTTCGACCGGCTGACGAACGTCGCCTTCAGCTTTACCAACCACGAGGAAAGCCAGCCTTGCCACCTGAAGCTGCGCGACCCCTCGGTGCCAATCGCGATCAACCTGCCGGAATATGCCGAACCCGCGCAGCGGTATTGCCCGGCAGGCGTCTATGAGGTGGTGGAGGATGCCGATGGCCCGCGCTTTGTCATCAACTTTCAGAACTGCGTCCACTGCAAGACCTGCGACATCAAGGACCCTAGCCAGAACATCGTCTGGACGACCCCGCAGGGCGGCGACGGGCCGAATTACCCGAACATGTGATGCACAGTTCAAGGCGGGGGCGTTGCGACGCCCCTGTCGGACCGATAGGCTTGCGGAAACGCAAATGTGATTTCCGGAAGGCGCCTTCGTGACCCTGACCAAAATTCGCCCGGTTTCCTCGCGGCTGGCACTGATCGCTGTCCTGATGTCGATGACCGGCGGTCTGGCCATGCCAGCCTGGGCACAGACCGAGACGCGCCCGGCTGCCCGTCCCCAGCATGAGGAAGCGGACGCGAAGGCCCCGCTGACCGCCGGTTTGGCCGGCCCCTATCTGGCCGCTCGTCTGGCGACTGTGGACAATGATTTCCGCGCTGCCGCCCGGTATTTTGCGCAGGCCGCCGCCAAGGACCCCTCTGATACCTATCTGCAGGACAGCGCGTTGGTCGCCCTGACCTCGGCGGGCGATGTGGACAAGGCCGTCGCGTTGTCGGACAGCCTGATCGAACAGGACCATTACACCGAACTGGCCGGGCTGGTGCGTCGCGCCAAGCTGGTCCGCAATGGCGAATGGGACGCGCTGATCACCTTCATCGACGAACACCGGCAATCCGACGTCGCGCTGCAGGACGATCTGCTGGACGGCATCATCCGGGCCTGGGCAATGCTGGGCGCGGGCCGCGCCTCCGACGCCATCGAAGCCTTCGAGGAGATGGGCCAGAACGCCAACATCCTGCCCATCGTGAACTATCACCTGGCCCTGGCCCGCGCCCTGGTCGGCGATTACGAGGCCGCCAGCACACTGATGCAGGATTCCGAGGCGAACGGCCATCTGCTGGGCATCCAGTCGCAGGTCCAGATCCTGGCCCAACTGGATCGTCGCGACGAGGCGCTGGCCCTGCTGGACACCCTGAACGGCGCCGATCAGGAACCCCAGCTGGCCGCCCTGCGCCAGCAGTTGCAGGATGACGAACCCATCGCCTTCGACGTGGTTGAAGGCCCCAAGGACGGCATCGCGCATCTGCTGCTGTCCTTCGCATCCGCCCTGTCGGGTGGCGCCGATCCCGAGCCGCTGTCGCTGATCCATGCGCGGCTGGCCGTCTGGATCGCCCCCGACAACCCCGAGGCGCATTTGATGGTCGCCCAGTTCCTGCAGGAACGTCAGCAATTCGACCTGGCCGAGGATGAATTCGAGACCGTCCGCCGCATGGGCCAGATGCGCCCGCAGGCCGAACTGTCGCGCATCGATGCCTTGGCGCGTGCCGACCGCACCGATGCCGCGGAAAAGGCGGCGCTGGCCCTGACCGCCGCCTACCCCGACATGGCGCCCGCCTGGATCGCGCTTGGCGACGTGATGCGCCAGAAGGAAAACTATGAGGCAGCGACCCCCAGCTATGACAAGGCCCTGAAATTGCTGGAGGATGCGCCCGCCGAGGTGCGCTGGTTCCCGCTGTACGCCCGCGGCATCGCGCTGGAGCGTGCGGGCCGGTTCGACCGCGCCGAGGCCGACATGCTGGCCGCGCTGGAAATCCGCCCCGATCAGGCCAGCCTGCTGAATTACCTGGGCTATTCCTGGATCGACCGGAACGAGAACCTGGACCGTGCGCTGGCCATGATCGAAAAGGCCGTCAAGCTGTCGCCCGATGACGGCTATATCCAGGATTCGCTGGCCTGGGCCTATTACCGGCTTGGCCGGTATGAGGAAGCGGTGGCCCCGATGGAACTGGCGATCGGCACCATGGCGTCGGACCCGGTGGTGAACGATCATCTAGGCGACATCTATTGGATGGTGGGCCGCAAGCGCGAGGCGCAGATCCAGTGGAAGCGTGCCCTGTCGCTGGCCCCCGCCGGATCGGGCGAGGTCGATCTGGACCGCATCCGCGACAAGCTGGACCGCGGGCTGACCGCGGTGCTGGAGGACGAAGGCAAGGATGCCGAAACCCCGCTGCCCCAGCCCGACGTCCCGGAACCCGCCACCGAAGCCTCGGAATGACCGCAGCCGCGCCGCTGTGGGGCGATGCGCCGGCCAAGCTGAACCTGGCCTTGCATGTGACGGGGCGTCGGGATGACGGCTATCACCTGCTGGATTCGTTGGTCTGCTTTGCGGCGGTGGGCGACCGGATTGCGCTGACGCCCGGTCCGCTGTCGCTGTCCATCGATGGGCCCTTCGCAGGGGGACTGGCGGTCGAGGACGACAACCTGTGCCTGCGCGCGGCACGGATGGCAGGGGGGCAGGCGGCGATCCGGCTGACCAAGAACCTGCCGGTGGCGTCGGGCATCGGCGGCGGCTCGGCCGACGCGGCGGCGGTCCTGCGTGGCCTGGCACGGATGGGGCATCCCTTGCCCGATGCGCCCGAAAGACTGGGCGCCGATGTGCCGGTCTGCATCGGATCACGGGCCGCGCGCATGCAGGGCGTGGGTCAGATCGTCACCCCGCTGGCCGACCTTCCCGCGCTGCACCTGGTTCTGGTCAATCCCGGCATCGCCATTCCGACCCCTCAGATCTTTGCGGCCATGACGAAACGCGACAATCCGCCCCTGCCTGCCATTCCGACCTTCGCCGATGCGCGGGAACTGATCGCTTGGCTGCGCGACACCCGCAACGACCTGCAGGCCCCGGCGATGTCCGTCGCCCCGGTGATCGGGCAAGTGCTGAAGGCGCTGGACGGTCTGGAGGCAGGCTTCAGCCGCATGTCGGGGTCGGGCGCCACATGTTTTGGCATCTTCGACAGCGCAGCCCGCGCCGAAGCCGCCGCTGCGACGCTTGGGCGCAAAGGCTGGTGGGCGGTGCCGACCGAACTGGCATCCCCGCCCCCGGCCCGCTAGACTGCGCCCGAACTCTTGCGGAGGATCCCATGCTGCGCCTTGGCGTCAATATCGACCACGTAGCCACCATCCGGAACGCCCGGGGCACGCCCTGGCCCGACCCCCTGCGCGCGGCCCGCATTGCCGAACAAGCCGGCGCCGATGGCATCACCGCCCATCTGCGCGAAGATCGCCGCCATATCAGTGACGCCGACATCGACGCGCTGATGGCCAACCTGACCCGGCCCCTGAACTTCGAGATGGCCGCGACAATGGAAATGCAGGCCATCGCCCTGCGCCACCGCCCGCATGCCGTCTGCATCGTCCCCGAAAAGCGCGAGGAACGCACGACCGAAGGTGGCCTTGATGTCGCGGGCAACGACAATGCGCTGGCCGGCTATATCGCGCCGCTGCGCGAGGCGGGCTGCCGGGTCTCGCTGTTCATCGGCCACGAACCTGCCCAGATCCGAGCCGCCGCCCGCATCGGCGCGGCAGTGGTCGAACTGCATACCGGCGCCTATTGCGATCTGGATACCGAAGGCCGCCACGCCGAACGCGACGTGGAACTGGACGCGCTGCGCCGGGGTGCCGAACTGGCCGACAGCCTCGGCCTCGAGGTGCATGCGGGCCATGGCCTGACCTATGACACCGTCGCCCCCATCGCCGCGATCCCGCAGATCAGGGAACTGAACATCGGCCATTTCTTGATCTCGGAATCCGTCTTCCTGGGGTTGGAGGGTGCCATCCGGGAAATGCGCGCGCGCATGGACGCGGCGCGGGCGTGATCTCTCCTTTGATCAAATACCCATCCGGAGCCGCGGCATGATCCTGGGCATCGGCACCGATCTGGCCAATATCGACCGCATCCAGGGAACGCTGGACCGCTTTGGCGACCGGTTCCGCAACCGGGTGTTCACGCCCACCGAACTGGCCAAGGCCGCCCGTCGCGCCGACGAGGCCGGGACCCTGGCCAAGCGGTGGGCCGCCAAGGAGGCGTGCTCCAAGGCCCTGGGCACGGGGCTTGCCATGGGCATCAGCTGGCGCGACATGGCGGTGACGAACCTGCGCAGCGGCCAGCCGGTCATGGCCCTGACCGGGTGGGCGGCCGAAAAACTGGCGGCGATGACGCCCGCGGGGCATCACGCGGTCGTGCATGTCACCCTGACCGACGACCATCCCTGGGCCCAGGCCTTCGTGGTGATCGAAGCCCGCCCCGGACCCGCCCAGACTTGACTTTGCCCCCCGTCGGGGATCAAGAACACGCCTGTGCGGGCAGGCTGCACAAGTGCCAGGAAGGAACGGACACATCATGGCCGACAGTACGGTCCCGAAAAAGGACGGCATCTGGGAAACGATCAAGACCGTCTTCTGGGCGCTTGTCATCGCGGGCATCTTCCGCACGCTGTTCTTCCAGCCTTTCTGGATCCCTTCGGGCAGCATGAAGGACACGCTGCTGATCGGCGACTTCCTGTTCGTGAACAAGATGGCCTATGGCTATGCGGCCGTGTCATGCCCGTTTTCGGCCTGCCCGATCTCGGGGCGGATCCTGGGGTCCGAACCCGAACGCGGCGACGTGGTCGTCTTTCGCCACCCGACCCGCAACGTCGATTTCATCAAGCGCGTCATCGGCCTGCCCGGCGATACCGTCCAGATGCGCGGCGGTCGCCTGTGGCTGAACGGCAAGGAAGTCCCCGTCACCCCGGCCCCCGATTTCGTCGAGACGAAGGAACAGCAGGGCCCGCAGGGCCTGGTGCCGCGCTGCGTCAACGATCCGGTGGGACAGGGCGGCGATTGCGTCAAGCAGCGCGCGACCGAGGAACTGCCCGGCGGGGCCAGCCATTCGATCCTGAACATCGTCGATGGCTGGGTGGCCGATGACACGCCGACCTTCACCGTCCCCGAAGGCCAGTATTTCTTCATGGGCGACAACCGCGACAATTCCGAGGATTCGCGTTTCCCGCAGGAAATTGGCGGCCTGGGCTTTGTTCCTGCCGAATATCTGATCGGGCGGGCCGACCGGATCATGTTCTCGTCGGCGGGACGATCGCTGTTGTATTTCTGGACCTGGCGTCCGGACCGCTTCTTCAAGGCGGTGGAGTGACCCCCGGCGCCGACATCCGCGCCTTCATGGACCGCTTGGGCCACGACTTTGCGCGGCCCGAACTGCTGCTGCGCGCGCTGACCCATGGCTCGATCGCCAGCGTCACGCGCCCCGACAACCAGCGCCTGGAATTCCTGGGCGACCGCGTCCTGGGCCTGGTCATGGCCGAGGCGCTGTTCTTTGCCGATGAAAAGGCCAGCGAAGGCCAGATGGCGCCCCGCTACAACGCCCTGGTCAAGGGCGAGACCTGCGCCGCCATTGCCCGCCAGATCGGCCTGGGCGAGGTGCTGAAGCTGGGTCGTTCGGAAATGCTGTCGGGCGGGCGGCGCAAGGATGCGCTGCTGGCCGACGGGATGGAGGCCGTGCTGGCCGCCGTCTATCTGGATGCCGGCTATGACGCGGCCCGCAGCGTCGTGCTACGCCACTGGAAGCGCCGCCTGGCCACGGTCGAGGATGACAGCCGCGACGCCAAGACCGCCCTGCAGGAATGGGCCCAGGCCCAAGGCATGCCACCCCCCGTCTATGAACAGACCGAACGCAGCGGCCCCGACCATGCGCCGGTCTTCCGCATCACCGTCCGCCTGGCCGATGGGCGTCACGCCCAGGCGCAGGGCGCAGGAACGAAACGCAGCATCGAACAGGCCGCCGCACAGGCGTTGCTGGCCCGGCTGGAAGGAACGACATGACACAGGATCTGGACCCGACTGACACCCCCGAGGATCACGGCCCGACCCGCGCCGGCTTCATTGCGCTGATCGGCGAACCCAATGCCGGCAAATCGACGCTGCTGAACCAGATGGTCGGCGCCAAGGTCGCGATCGTGACGCACAAGGTACAGACGACCCGCGCGCGCATTCGCGGCATCGCCGTGAACGGCCCCGCGCAACTGGTCTTTGTGGACACGCCGGGCATCTTCCGCCCCAAGCGCCGCCTGGATCGCAGCATGGTCGCCGCCGCATGGGGCGGGGCATCGGATGCCGACATCGTCCTGTTGCTGATCGAGGCGCATCGCGGTCTGACCGACGGGGTCCAGGCCATCCTGGAACAGCTGGCGCAGGTTGCCGAACACACCCCCGTCGCGCTGGTCATCAACAAGATCGACCGCGTCAAGGCCGAGGCCCTGCTGGAACTGTCGGCCAAGATGAACGCGGCCTTCCCCTTCGTGGAAACCTTCATGATCTCGGCCGAGCGCGGCCATGGCTGCGGCGGTTTGCGCCGCTGGCTGTCGGAAACGCTGCCGCTCAGCCCTTGGCTCTACCCCGAGGATCAGATCGCCGATCTGCCCATGCGCATGATCGCCGCCGAGATCACCCGCGAAAAGCTGACCCTGCGCCTGCATGAGGAAATCCCCTATCAGCTGACGGTGGAAACCGAATCCTGGGAGGAAAAGGACGATGGCAGCGCCCGGGTCGAACAGGTCGTCTATGTCGCGCGTCAGGGCCACAAGGGCATCGTGCTGGGCAAGGGCGGCGAGACGATCAAGGCCGTGGGCCAGGCCGCGCGGGTCGAGCTGGAGGAGTTCATGGGCCGTCGCTGCCACCTGTTCCTGCAGGTCCGCGTCCGCGAGAACTGGCTGAACGAGGCCGAACGCTATGACGAGATGGGCCTGAATTTCCGCGACGGGAATGCCTGAAGCAAGACTGGCGGCCGGGATCTGGGTCGCGGCCTATCTGGCGCGCCTGGGGCAGGCCAACATCCCCGCCTATGTGACGGCGCGGGGCGACGACACGGCAGGCGCGGTCGCGGTGAAATGCGCGCGCCTGGACGGGCAGGCGGATCTGTGGATGCGCGAATGGGACATGGATAGCGACACCCGCCCCTGGGTCCGTGTCGATGGCGGCCCCGAACGCGACATCGACGCCGCCATCGCCCGCCAGCGGTCCCGCGACCCCGACCTATGGGTGCTGGAGATCGAGAGCCGCGAAGGGCGGACCCTGCTGGATCAGGACGGCCTGTTCTAAGTTCTGGCGCGGCTGCATATTGCAGAATATGCACATGCCATGAGCAGCATTCCCGACCCTCAGACCGATTCGCCCAAGGGCCTGATCTTTGCGATCACGGCCTATGCCATCTGGGGCGTGCTGCCGGTCTTCATGAAGGCGCTGTCGCATTTGCCGGCAGCGGAAATCATTGCGCATCGCGTGCTGTGGTCGCTGCCCATCGCGGCGGGCGTGCTGATCTGGCAGGGCCGCACCGCCGAGGTGCGCGCCGCCCTGCGCAGTCCGCGCATGCTGGGCATGGCGGCGCTGACGGCGGTCCTGATCTCGGTCAATTGGACGATCTATGTCTGGGCGATCGCCCATGACCACGCGCTGGACGCGGCGCTTGGATATTACATCAACCCGCTATTCAGCGTGTTCCTGGGGGCGACGCTGTTGCGCGAACGCCTGTCGCGCGGCCAGAACGCGGCCATCGCGCTGGCGGCCTGCGCGGTGATCATCCTGACGGTCAGCGCGGGCAGCCTGCCCATCGTGGCGGTGGGGCTGACGCTCAGCTGGGGGATGTATGCCTATTTCAAGAAGAGCCTGCCGCTTGGCCCCAACCAGGGCTTCACGCTGGAGGTGCTGCTGCTGACCCCTTTGGCCGCCGGGTTCCTGATCTGGCAGGCGCTGCAGGGGCAGGCGCATTTCGGGACCACGACTTTCGACACGGTGATGCTGATCGCCTGCGGACCGATCACGGCGATCCCGCTGCTGTTCTACGCCAACGGGGCCAAGCTGATCCGCCTGTCCACCATTGGCATCCTGCAATACATCGCGCCCACGATGATCTTCCTCTGCGCGGTGATCCTGTTCCGCGAACCCTTCGAAGGGGCGCGGCTGATCGCCTTTCCGATGATCTGGGCGGCGCTGGTCGTCTATACGGCGACGTTGGTCGGACAGGCGCGCCGCCGTCGCCGGGCCATCGCACCGACTGCCGCGCGCATCCAATAGGCCGCGCTCAAGGCTGTGATGCAGCCGCGCCGCAAAGTTGCGCATGCGCGGCACATTTCAAGCTTTCTACCCCAGGTTGTTTCACTCACGGGTTGTCGCATGATAGGCGCGTTCCGTGCCTTGGTTGATGGGGGCGCATTTCGTTCGATATTTCTGACTGACATGACTGGATTGATCTCATGCCAACGACGTGGAACGCCCTTTATCTTGGAAGACTGACGCAGGTCCTTGATCCGACCGAAGGAAACAACGCTTCCGAAGATGCGTCGCTGCTGGTGGGCCGCACCTTTGGTTCCAGCACCCAGCCCCTGTCAAAGCAGATCTTCTCGGTCGCCACCATCAACAATGGCGGGGTCGCAGGGGTGATGGACAACAACAACACCGCCGCCAACGACACCTATCGCATCGACCTGAACAAGGATGGCACGGCCGAAACCTATACCCACGACGCGGCGGTCTATTACAACGCCACGTTGACCTATCTGGACGGGACGACGACGACGATCGCCGCGCGGGTGATCCAGATGACCAATGGCGACACCTATCTTGCGCCCTCGGTCCCCGCCGCCGACGTCGCCAAGCTGGAGGCCAAACCGATCCAGTCCCTGCGCGTGGACGGCATCAACAACAGCACGACGGTGTCCTTCACGCAGGATCGCCCGGTGACGAATTTCGTCTGCTTTGCCGATGACGTGATGATCCGCACCGCCGATGGCCAGGCGGCCGTCTAGGATCTGCGCGTGGGTGACAGGGTCGTGACGCTGGACGACGGTCCCCAACCCATCCGCTGGATCGGATGCATCGATGTCGATCTGGCCGCGATGCCCCGGATGCGACCGATCCGCATCCGCGCCAGCGCCTTGGGCGGTGGCCTGCCGCAGGCCGACCTGCTGGTGTCGCCGCAGCATCGCGTGCTGGTCCGTTCGGCCATCGCGCAGCAGATGTTCGGCACGACCGAAGTTCTGGTCGCCGCCAAGCAGTTGACGCTGCTGGAGGGCATCGACCTGGCCGATGATCTGGACCGGGTCGGCTATACGCATTTCCTGTTCGACAAGCACCAGATCGTCGTCTCGAACGGGGCGCCGACCGAATCGCTTTATACCGGACCCGAGGCCCTGCTGTCGGTCGGCCCCGCCGCGCGCGAGGAGATCCTGGCGCTGTTCCCCATGCTGGTCGATGATGACCACCAGGCCCCGCCCGCGCGAATGCTGGTAAAGGGACGCGTGGGCCGCGACATGGCCCAACGCCATGCCGAAGGCGGCGCGACACTGGTCGCCTGACGCGAAATTGCGGGGGCGGAACGCTGCGGCGTCTGGCCCTGCGGCCCTGCCTGTCGCAAGCTGCCCTTCGGATCGGAGGCGGTGATGGAATGGCAGGCTGAAGGAACGGTGATCGCGCGCCGTACGCATGGCGAAACGGCGGTGATCATTGATGTGCTGACGCTGGAACATGGCCGCCATGCCGGCGTGGTCCCTGGCGGAACATCGCGGACGCGGGCCGCGATGTTGCAGCCCGGTTCCCGGCTGGCCCTGCGCTGGCGTGCGCGCCAAGCCGATCAGCTGGGCACCATTACCGCCGAACCCCTGCGCCTGCGTCCCGGCCTGATGGGCGATGCGCTGTCGCTGGCCGGGCTGAACGCCATCTGCGCGCTGCTGGTCTTTGCCCTGCCCGAACGCGACCCCCATCCCCGGCTTGTCGAACAGACCGAGGCCCTTCTGGACCTGATCGAAGCGGGCGGGGATTGGGCACCGCTGTATCTGGCCTGGGAAATGCGCCTGCTGGACGAGATGGGCTTCGGGCTGGACCTGTCATCCTGTGCGGTGACGGGCGCGCGCGACGGTCTGGCCTATGTCAGTCCGAAATCGGGCCGCGCGGTCAGCCGGGAAGGGGCGGGGGAATGGGCGGAGCGGCTGTTCCCGCTGCCTGCCATCATGGAGGGCGCGGATACGAACCGCGCCCATGGCCTGCATGACGGGCTGGCGATCACCGGGCATTTCTTGGAAAACCGTCTGGGGGCCGAACTGGTCGGCCGCCATTTGCCCGCCGCGCGGGATCGTCTGGTCAGGCGGCTGGCCCGCGAGAGGGACCAGCCGCCGGTCTGATCACTCGTTTCCGCGCGCCGACGACAGGGCGTCGGTCTGCAGGTTGGCGGGGCGGCCGCTTTCGAAGATCAGCCAGGTCGGCCCCTTGATGCGCAGGACGCCGCCGTAATATTCCATCACGTTGGCCTGCTGCAGGGCGTTGAAGAAGCGCTGCTCGACGGCGGCATCCTTGCAGTCGCTGACACCGGTGGTTTGCAGCGGCTCGAAGGCGACGGCGGGCAGCTGGGCGGTGTTCTTGGCGGCATAGCCGTTGCACGGCCCGCGGCCCGACACGCCTTCGGGGCGCACGGTGATGGTGATGTTGCGCAGCGGCACCGTGCCGTTGGCGATGCCGACCAGAACATAGTCATTGGCCGGAATGCCACCCATCGGATCGCCCGCGGGCTGCTGGGCACAGGCGGCAAGGGTCAGTGTCGCGGCGGCAGCAGCGAAGAAGGTGGGGCGAAGGGTGAACGACATGGCGGGCTCCTTGGGGGGGAATTCGAAACTGACCTGAAATAACCCTAATCCAGATGCCGTTCCACCCTTCTGCGCGTTATCCCAGAAGACGGCGCGCGATCACCTGGGCCTGAATTTCCGCCGCACCCTCGAAGATGTTCAGGATCCGCGCATCGCACAGCACCCTGCTGATCTGATATTCCAGCGCAAAACCGTTACCACCATGGATTTGCAGGGCATTGTCGGCGCTGGACCATGCAACGCGGGCACCCAGCAGTTTGGCCATGCCTGCCTCCAGATCGCAACGGTGACCGTGATCTTTTTCCCACGCACTGAAATAAGTCAGCTGTCGCGCGATCATGATTTCGACAGCCATCATGGCCAATTTGTCGGCAACGCGGGGGAATTCGACCAGGGCCTTGCCGAACTGCTTGCGGTCCAGCGCGTATTTCAGCCCCAGTTCCAGTGCGTTTTGAGCAACACCGATCGCGCGGGCGGCGGTCTGGATGCGGGCCGATTCGAAGGTCTGCATCAGCTGCTTGAAGCCCTGGCCGGTTTCGCCCCCCAGCAGGTTGTCGCCCGCCACGCGGAAACCGTCAAAGCCCAGCTCGTATTCCTTCATCCCGCGATAGCCCAAGACCTCGATCTCGCCGCCGGTCATGCCGGGGGTGGGGAAGGGGTCGGCATCGTCGCCCGGCGTCTTTTCGGCGATGAACATCGACAGACCGCGGTAATCGGTGGTGTCTGGGTCGGTGCGGGCCAGCAGCGTCATGATATGGGTGCGCGCGGCATGGGTGATCCAGGTCTTGTTGCCGGTCACCAGCCAGTCGTCGCCGTCCCTGACCGCGCGAGTACGCAGGGACCCCAGATCGCTGCCGGTATTGGGTTCCGTGAAGACGGCAGTGGGCAGGATCTCTCCGCTGGCCAGTTTGGGCAGCCAATGGGCCTGCTGAGCTTCGGTGCCGCCGCCGATGATCAATTCGGCCGCGATCTCGCTGCGGGTGCCAAGCGACCCCACGCCGATATAGCCGCGCGACAATTCCTCGGACACGACCACCATGGCGGCCTTGGACATGCCCAGGCCCCCCTGATCTTCGGGAATGGTCAGGCCAAAGACGCCCAGTTCGGCCAGTTCCTCGATGATCTCCATCGGGATCAGCTGATCCTTCAGGTGCCAGCCATGGGCATGGGGGACGACCTTGTCATCGGTCCAGCGCCGGAACTGGTCGCGGATCATGTCCAGATCCTCGTCCAGACCGGTTGCGCCAAAGGTCGCCGCACCGGGATTCTGCGCCATCAGCGCGGCCAGTTCGGCGCGGGCTTGGGGGGTGTTCCCGGACATCAGCGCAGCGGCGGCATCCGACGGGGTCCAGTCGATCCCAAGGTCGGACAGGCGGGCGAATTCGGTCTGGCTCATGGGGATGCCATGGGCGATCTGGGTCAGGTATTCGCCAAAGCCGATCTGCGCGATCAGCCCTTCGATCGGGCCCCTCACGCGTTCGGACCAGGCCTGCAGCTGTTTCAGCGATTCGACATAGGTGGCCAGCCAGGACAGGGCATGTGCTGCATGCTGATGGGTCTCCAGCAGCTGGGCATCGACGCGGCCCGACGGGGCCACCCGGTCCTTCAAGGCGGCAGTGGCGCGGGTCAGCAGGTCCTGGATCTCGGTCAGGACGGTTGCGGTCTGTTGCTGCATGTCTTTCATCGCTTCACTCTTTTGCGGCACTGCAGCATGGATAGACGCTTGCGAACCTACGCGCAACAATTTTGCGGATAACGGCGATTCAAAGTTCGAATATGTCGCAGTGGACATCGACGTTGCACGGGATGCAGAAGCGGCTTTTCCTTTGCCGATGCGGCAGTTAGCGTGCCGCCATGTTCGGTTTGGAAATGTGGCAATTCTTGGCGGCCGTGGCGGTCACGGGCTTTGCGGGGTTCGTGAAGGGCGCCGTGGGGTTTGCGATGCCGATGATCATGATCTCGGTCTTCGGGTCGATCATGACGGCGCCCGTGGCGCTGGCGGCGATGATCCTGCCGACGCTGATCACCAACATCCAGCAGGCCTTTCGCGAAGGGGTTGGCCCCGCCATCGCCTCGACCCGCAAGTTCCGGCTGCATATCGCGATGGTGGCGCTGTTCATCTGCGTGTCGGCGGGCTTTGCCGCATCGATCCCGCAGGACGTCATGTATGCATTGCTGGGCGTGC
>NZ_QJPK01000039.1 GCF_003259195.1 Paracoccus sediminilitoris | reverse complement strand
GGAATGCGCGCCGCGTAGCCCCAGAAATCAACCCGCGGATTCTCCGAATGGCTGGAGGAGAGACGGGGCTCAGGTCAGGACAGTTCTCGATTCCTGCAACCCGAACGTGGGCGGGGCGCGACCGTTATGCCTATGCGAACGGATAGTCGAAAATTATGAGTGGTTTCTCTATGCTGATCAACAGCGCCCTTGCAAGCAGTCAAGCGTGATTACGAAATACTTGCGGCGGGGCATCAACAGAGCAGTAGCAGGCCACTTGAATACTGAGATATAAAATTGAGTAATTGACTAGGGTATGCATTCGTGACCTGTTGCACCATCTGCAAGATAGGATATTGTAATGAGAGAAAACCTTTGTCTTATGGCGCCTGTTTTGCCTGCTCCGGGATCAAAATCGTTCTTGATTGTTGAACATTTGACATCAATTGAACTCCAGGAGCGTGGCCAAGAGACGGACGCCGAGAGTATTATTCGTCTCAGTCTTTGCGAAACTCCAAACGGGCATAACCCGGTGCCGGTCTATGAGCTGTTGCTGGATGAATGCGAGACCCCTTGTCCGATCGAAGCCCAGAGCCAGATCAGGACATGGGCAGCTGGCTTCATCCTTGGTGCCTGCTATGCAGGATCAACCATTGGCCTGATCATCAAACCCATGCGAGTTGCGTGATCCGTCACTCGAAAAGAACGACCGGGCGATCCGCCTCTGTTGCAAACCGTGAAGCATGCCGGAAGGTTCGGCGACCAACGCGATCACCCGTCTTGGCTGGATGAAATGAGAGCTGCGCGTGTCAGGCAATTTGCTCCACTCGCGCCAACTGGCGCAAATACCAACCAGGCTCCGTTCGTGGCTGGATGAGAGTTCGATAGCAGGTCACGACCACTCAATTCACTCTAAAATCAAAGCAGATCGGCGAACTGTTCAAGGTCCGCTACAGTTGCGACCAAACCTTGTTGGGTCAGGATTGCTAGATACTCGTCAACGCTCATGTGTGGGGTCTTAGGCTCTGTTGACAAAAGGGATTCACACCACAGTGTGGGCGTGATTCAAGCTGGTGTAAATTCCCACCGAATATCTCCTGTGCGCACCAATCAAATCAATAGCTTAGGATTCACTTAGTGCACGCAGCTTACCTTGTTTGCCAATCGCCACTTCCTCTGCCGCTGTCGTTCGCGACAACTGTGTAAACCTCGAGCTAGCATCTGTTTCATCTCTCAGGCTGAATCTGCCATGGGACGCCTGCTTTGAGGATGGCGTTTGCGATTGTGATCAGCTTGGAAGATGAAGCACCTGGCCGTTAGTCACCTAAGGGCTGAGGGTCGGTTCGCCCGTGATATGCAGTCAAGGACGCGCGAATCCTTCGCAGGTTTTCTCGAGTGCGATCAGCATCCGAATGGGCCACCGACAGAGCGATGGCATCAAGAATCGCTAACGATGCAAAACGAGATGCCGTTGGCTTGAAGATGTCCGGGTCCTCGGGCATTTCCAGCCCAATTGGCAGGTCGCATGCCTGCGCAAGCCGCGATCCGGGACGCGTGATGCAGATCGTCCGCGCGCCGTAGCTGCGCGCGACACGCGCCGCGTGCACTACCGCGTCCGCCTCTCCGCTGGAGGAGAACAACATCATCGCGTCCCCAGGCTCGAGCGTCGCGGCCCGCATCTGCAGCACATAACTGTCGCTGATCGTGCTGCTGGCGATCCCCAGGCGGAACATGCGGTTCGACGCCTCGAGCGCCAGCATCGAGGATCCGCCTCCGATGCCCGCGGCGATCATCTGGCGGCAGCGGACGAGGACGCCGCTGCAGGCGGCGATATCTTCAGGGGCAATCTGTGCCCGCACGGCAAGAGTCGCGGCCTGAATGCCGCCCAGCACGTGATCTAAAGGCGTATCCCTGCCGGCAGGCGCCGCAGCCCTGGGGCTAAGATACTGCTGGCTAACTGCAAGGTTCTGCGCAAGCCGCAGCTTGAATTCGCGGAAGCCCTCGCAGTTCAGGCTTCTGCAGAAGCGGATCACGGTGGGGGTGCTGACCTCAGCGCCCTCGGCAACAGCGGCAATGGTCATTCCCGAGATCGCGCTCAGGTTGGCCTTCACGAAATCCGCCACCTTCTGCTCACGCGCGGCGAGAGACCCATCCTTTGCGCGCAGCTCCGAGATCACGTCCACGAACGTGGTATCACCGCGCACGACCAGATGGTCCTGAGTGTCGTGGGCCTTCGGCATAACTGCTCTCATGTAGTGGAATTACGTACTTTACATACGCATAATCGCTCAAGTCGCGGAATTAGGCAACACTTTGGCATAATTTGTACCTTAATGACAAAAACATTGATCCGAATCGCGAGGGATGTAACAGATATGTATCTTAGTTACGTCCCCATCTCAGGAGGGAAAGAACATGAGGTCTTGGGCCGGAAGGACCAGCGAACGCATCAATGCCGCCGTCGAAGCGGTCGTCGCGCTATTGATGCTCGCACTGGTGGCCGATGTGTGGCTGGGCGTGGCCGATCGCTACTATTTCGGCTGGCAACTGCCATGGCCCGAGGAATTTGCCCGCTACCTGATGATCTGGGCTGCGATGCTGGCGGTGTCCTGCGGGATCGCGGGGCGCGACCATATAGGACTGACCGGCTTCATCGACAAGCTGCCCCGGCCCGTGCGGCGGACCAGCCTGATCGTCATGGATGTCTTGGCGCTGGCACTATTCCTGTACATCCTGAGATACGGGATCCCCTTCGCCAACAGCGGTGCCAAGCGGCAGGCGATGATTTTCGGTACAAGCCTGCGACCCTATTACGCCGCGATCCCGGTGGCTGCGCTGATCGCCTCGATCCAGCTGATGCTGGTGCTGATCCGCGATCTTGGCGACCACAGCGAACCCACCGTCGAGGAGGAAGTGGCATGATCCTGGTTCCCGTCGCCTTCATTCTGCTGCTGCTGTTCGGCATGCCCATCGGCTTTGCCATCGGGCTTGCCGGGGTCGTCGGCCTGATCGACATGGGAGGGGACCAGTTCCTTGCAATCGGGCCCTCCAAGATCTTCAATGGTCTGAACGTCTTTCCCTTCCTCGCCATGCCCTTCTTCATCCTCGCCGGAGAGGTGATGAACGATACCGGCATCACCGACCGGCTGGTCAAGCTGGCCCGTGTCTTTGTGGGTCGCTTCCGTGGCGGGCTGGCCCATACGAACATGCTGGCCTCGGTCTTTTTCGCAGGGCTAACCGGCTCCGCGACCGCCGATGCGGCTGCCTTCGGGCGCACGCTGGTTCCCGCCATGGTGCGTGAGGGCTACAAGCGCGACTATGCCTGTGCGGTCACGGCGGCAGGTTCAATCATCGGCCCGACGATCCCGCCCTCGGGGCTGATGGTGGTCTATGGTTCGCTGATGGGCGTTTCGATTGCGGGACTATTCGCGGCAGGCGTGCTGCCGGGGCTTGTCATCTGCATCGTCTGCATGGCGGTTATCGCCATAGGCGGCAACCGGGAGAACCTGCCCAAAGCCGAACGTGGCGCCACCATGGCCGAGGTCTGGAGCACCTTCATTAGTTCGCTGACGGCGCTGGCGATGCCGGTCATCATTCTGGGCGGCATCCTCGGGGGCATCGTCACCCCAACCGAGGCCGCGTCGATCGCGGTGGGCTATGCGCTGTTCATCGGCATCTTCGTCTATCGGACCCTGACGCTGCGCAATTTCTACGGCATGCTGGTGCGTACGGCACGCATCACCGGGGTGATTTTCGTCATCATCGCCTTTGCCGGCATTCTCGGCTGGTGGATGAGCTTCGAGCGCATCCCGCAGTTGATCGCCAACGGGGTGCTCAGCCTATCGGACAACCGCTATGTCGTGATCGCTATCATCATCGGCCTGCTCCTGATCGTGGGCATGGTCATGGACATCACCGCCATCCTGATCATCCTGGCGCCAGTCCTAGTGCCGCTGACCGATCAGGTCGGGCTGGAGCCGATCCATGCCGGGATCATCTTCGTGCTCGCACTTAACATCTCGTTGATGACGCCACCGGTGGGGGCCTGCCTCTTCGTGCTCTCCTCGGTGACGGGCGAACGTATCGAGCGGATATCGCTCAAGCTGTTCCCATTCCTCATGGCCGAGATCGCCGTGCTGTTCGTCTTCGCCTTCTGGGAAGATGCCGCGCTCTTGCTGCCGCGGATACTGGGATTTGTCTGAAAAACTGGAAAATCAAGAAACCAACTGGAGGTAATAGAATGAAAAGCATCGCAACCTGTGCAGCCATGATCGGCATCATGGCGACTGCTGCGGCCCATGCTGGGGGCACCATCAAGTTTGCCCACGACAACCAGGCCGACCCGTTCGAGAATCCTGCTCATGCCTGCACGGCCGTGTTCGCCAACATCCTCGAAACCGGCACGAACGGCAGTGCCGATGTCGAGGTCTTCGGATCGAACCAGCTGGGCACCGCCGCCGAGCATGTGCAGATGGTGCGCGACGGCGTGCTCCATGCCACGCTCACCTCGACCGGGGCGCTTGCCAGCTACTACCCCCGCATCGACGTGTTGAACCTGCCCTTCGCTTTCGCCGACAATTCCTCGACCTACGAGCTGTTTGACGGCCCCTTCGGCGTGGCTCTGGCGCGCGACATCGAAGAAACGCTTGGGGATGTGAAGGTGCTGGGCTTTCCGGATACGGGCGGCTTCTTTGCCATCACCAACTCGAAACGCCCCATCGCCGAACTGGCAGATTTCGACGGCGTGCGCGTGCGCACCATGACACTGCCCTCGCACCAAAAGATCATGCAGGCCTTGGGCGCCGAGGCGTATCCGCTGGCCTGGGGCGAAGTCTATTCCGGGCTCCAGACCGGTGTGATCGACGGGCAGATGAACCCTGTACCGATCATCTCCTTCTCGAACTTCTCCGAGGTGCAGGAATACATGACCCTGACCAACCACCTCTTCTCGCCCTACACCTTCATGATCAACCGCGCCTATTATGATGATTTGACCGACGAGGAACGCGTCGTGCTGCATCACGCGGCCGAGAACTGCGTGACTGCCAGCCGTGGCATCAGCCGCATCATCGAGGCGTCGGATCGCGGGCTTGCCGGGCTGATGAACCAGATGGAGGTCACCGCGCTGACACCTGAGCAGCGCGCTTCCATGGCCGAGGCCACCCAGCCGGTCTTCGAAACCCATGTGGCCGAGAACCTCGACGAGAAGGCGGGTGAACTGCTCGAGCTGCTCCAGACCGAGGTCGCCGCTGCGAACAGCAATACCTACCTCGACTGATCCATGTCTTGCGGGCCGGCGTCATCATGCCGTCGGCCCCGGCAGAAAGGTTCCAAGATCATGCGCGTCTTCTGTGCCTCCGTCGCGACGGAATGCAATACATTCTCCCCCCTCAGAGCCGATTTCACCGATTTCGTCCAAAGCTTCTACGCCCCGCCGGGCGAACATCCGGACACGCCGACCCTGTGCAGCGCCGTCTTTCCTGCCCTGCGCCGTCGTGTAGCGACCGAGGGGATCACCCTGATCGAGGGGACCGCAACCTGGGCCGAACCGGGAGGCATCGTGAATGCAGCGACCTGGGAACGCCTGCGCAACGAGGTTCTTGATCAGCTGCGCGCGGCGCTGCCGGTAGATGCGGTGGTCTTGGGCCTGCATGGCGCGATGATCGCCGACGGCTGCGTCGATTGCGAAGGCGTCCTGATCGAGGAGGTGCGCGGAATTGTCGGGCCAGACGTCACGATCGGCGTCAGCTTCGACCCCCACAGCCACCTGAGCGAGAAGCGCATCGGCAACGCCGACATCATCACCGTCTTCAAGGAATTTCCGCATACCGATTTCGTCGAAACCGGCGAGGCATGCGTGGATCTGACCCTGCGTGCTGCACAGGGTCGCATCACACCCGTTAAATCCGTCTTCGACGTGCGGATGATGGACGTGCTGCCCACCAGCCTGGATCCGATGCGAGGCTTCGTTGATCGGCTGATGGCACTCGAATCATCGGGGCAGGTTCTGTCGGTCTCGGTGGTACATGGTTTCATGGCGGGGGATTCGCCCGATCTGGGCGCGAAGGTCATCGTGACGACCAACGGCGATGCCGCAACCGCCAAGCGCCTCTCGCGGGAATTGGGCATGGAGCTGTTCTCTTTCCGAGGGGCGGCGCGCCCTGAATTCCTGACCGCGCGACAGGCATTGACTCGTGCTGCGACAGTACCACGCGGTCCTGTCGTGATTGCCGATGTCTGGGACAATCCCGGGGGCGGCGTTGCAGGTGACAGCACCATCATGCTGCGCGAGGCGATGGAGCTTGGACTCAGGAATATTGCCTTTGGCACCATCTGGGATCCGATGGCGGTGCGCCTATGCCATGCCGCGGGCGAAGGAGCGTGCATCGCCTTGCGCTTTGGTGGCAAGACTTCAGCTCGCGCGGGCGATCCAGTGGACGCGACCGTGACCGTCAAATGTGTCCGGCGCGATGCAATCCAAAGCTTCGGCAGCTCGGTCGTTCCTTTGGGTGACTGTGCAGTGGTCGAGATGGACGGGATCGAGGTCGTCCTCAACTCCAACCGGGCGCAAGCTTTCTCACCGGATCTGTTCACCAACATGGGGATCGAGATTACTCCGGGTAAGATCCTCGTCGTGAAGTCCACGAACCACTTCTATGGTGCCTTTGCGCCAATTGCCGCGCAGATCCTCTACGCCGCCGTTGATGGGCCGTATCCGAGCGATCCGCGCAGCAACCGCTATACCCGCCTGACACGGCCCGTCTGGCCCATCGTCGAAAACCCGCACGAGGGTGAACCGGCATGATTTTCCCTCAGATCGACACCCCGGCCGTCCTGATCGATTTGGACACGGCTGAAAAGAACATCTCGCGCTTTCAGTCCCATTGCGACGCGAACGGGCTGCGCGTGCGTCCTCATATCAAGACCCACAAGCTTCCGCAGCTTGCGAGGATGCAGGTCGAGAAAGGGGCCATAGGCATCACCTGCCAAAAGATCACCGAAGCCGAGGCGATGATCGCCGAGGGGGGGATCGACGACGTACTCCTGACCTACAACGTGGTGGGCCCAGCCAAGCTTGCGCGGTTGCGCGCCCTTGCCCAACGCGTACGGCTGAGTGTCGTCTGCGACAGCCACGCTGTGGTTAAAGGTCTGTCGGATGTGTTCCGCGAGGCGCCCGACCCGCTGATTGTTCTGGTCGAATGCGATACCGGCGCAGGACGATGCGGCGTCCAGACACCCGAGGCGGCGGCGGCACTCGCGCAGGTCGTGGCGGCCATGCCGGGGCTGCATTTCGGGGGGCTGATGACCTATCCCCCGGTCGATGCCGAAGAAAGCGTGCAGCACTGGCTCTCCCGGGCGGTGACGCTCTGCGAGGACGCGGGGTTGGTCGTGCCGGTCGTCTCCAACGGTGGCTCGCCCGGAATGTGGCAAGCGTCGAAAGTGGCGGCGACGACGGAATATCGCATCGGGACCTATGTATATAACGACCGTTCGCTTCAGGCGCGTGGCGTGTGCGACTGGAGCGACTGCGCGCTGACCGTACTCGCGACCGTGGTTTCGGTTCCGACAGCAGAGCGAGCGATTGTCGACGCAGGCTCGAAGGTGCTGACTTCGGACCTTCTCGGAATGACTGGACACGGTCATGTGCTTGGACGTCCCGACATCGCGATCTCGGCCTTGTCCGAGGAACACGGAACGCTCAATGCGCCGCAGATCAATCTGCATGTTGGCGACCGAGTGCGGATCGTTCCGAACCATGCATGCGTGGTGTCCAACATGCTCGACCACGTCGAGATCGTCCGCGGCAGCATACATGAGGGACAGGCTCAGGTCACCGCACGCGGCCAAGTCTGGTGATCGTTCAATGAAAGAAATGGAGTACTCAATGAGCAATTCGGATATTGTCCGTTATGACACGGCGGACGCCCAGGCCGGCGGCCAGCGCCGTCCCTTTGCCAAGGCCGTCCGTGCTGGCGATTTCGTCTACGTCTCGGGGCAGGTGCCGACCGTGGACGGTGAAGTCGTAACCGGGGGCATCGTGGCCCAGACTGAACAGGTGATCGCGAATATTCGTAGCGTTCTCGCGCTGGCGGATTGCGCAATAGAGGATGTCATTAAGGTCAACTGTTGGCTGGACGATCCGCGCGACTTCTCGTCCTTCAACGCAGTCTTCGAGAAGCACTTCATCGACCATCCGCCTGCGCGATCGACCGTTCAATCCAGTCTTATGGTAGATGCAAAGGTCGAGATCGACGTGATCGCATGGAAGCCGCTCGTTTAGGTCTCGTTGGGTTCGGCCTGCCACCGGTCTGTCTTGCAGCAAGAGCCGGACCACACGGGTGTGCATGCCGCTCAGCCCATAGCGAGCAATCGCTCCGCGCGTGTGGCATTCATTTCGCGCGGTGGGGGGACGACGACGGCATCAAATGCATCAAACCGGGAGGTTTATCCGTCACTTGGCTTCGGCCAAAGGCACCTCCTCGGCGCGTCTATCGATCATCGCTTCGACCAAAGCCGTCCGTTCATAGATCTGGCTGACATCCGGCACGGAAAAGATCGGCCTGACCCCAGGTGCTTCCAACCACTTCGACAGGGGGCCGGGCCGCTCGCCCAGCTCTGTTGCCAGCATACCGACCGTGACCAACCGTTTCTCGAACTGCTCCAAGCTGCAACGCTCGATATACCACCTGATGCTGCGCTTGACCGGGTGCCGCCGCCGGTTCAGCGACAGCAGGCCTTGGCTTGCCAGGTAGTGCAGGGTTTGCTGATTGGTTCTCAGCCTTCTGGCGATGTCCTTGGCGGAAGGATCGTCGGGTGCCTCCACGATGAGATGCCGTCGCACCTATTCCGGATCCACAAGCACCGTGGACAGGCTCGGAGGTCCTGGTAGCCTACATGCGCTCTCCAGAAGCAGACGGCAGATGTCTGCGATCGAGCACTTCAAGTAGTTATAGGTTTTCCAAAGGGTTCAAAGCGCATCGGCTTTAGGTGTTCAGTTCCGGCATCTGGTGGATCGGGTTTAGGATGAATTTGTCTGGTTCGGATGTCCAGATCTTGCAGATGTATTCGTAAGGCGTGAGGCCGCCGAGGGTCTTGAGCCGGGGCGCGAAGTTGTAGGCTGCCATGAAATCCGCCAAGTGGGTGCGGAGCTGGTCGTGGTCGTCGTCGTAATGGAATCGTTTGACGGTTGCGTCCTTGATCGTGCGGTTCATCCGTTACACCTGAACGTTCGTCAAAGGGTGTTTTGGCTGCGTGAAGCGGTGCTCGATACCGTTGGCCTCGCAGATCATAGCAAAGGGCATGGGACGGGAGTAGATGGTGTTGCGGTTCC
Source organism: Paracoccus sediminilitoris (assembly GCF_003259195.1). Lineage (GTDB taxonomy): Bacteria > Pseudomonadota > Alphaproteobacteria > Rhodobacterales > Rhodobacteraceae > Paracoccus > Paracoccus sediminilitoris. The sequence goes on along the minus strand of NZ_QJPK01000039.1, from coordinate 9,684 downwards.
GGGGCTGCTGGGCGAACTGAATGCCGTTATCTGTGAGAATGGTGTGAACCTGATAGGGCACCGCCTCGAGCAGGTGCTGCAGGAACTCCCAAGCCGTCTTCCTGTCCGCCTTGTCGACCAACTGGGTCAAGGCAAACTTGCTTGTGCGGTCAATGCCGACGAACAGAAACAGCTTGCCCTCAGAAGTCTGCACCTCGGCGATGTCTATGTGCAAGAAGCCGATGGGGTAGCGCTCGAACTTCTGGCGCTGCGGCTTGTCGCCTTCCACATCAGGCAACCGATAAATGCCGTGTCGCTGCAGGCACCGATGCAGCGCTGAGCGTGTCAGATGCGGGACGGCTGCAGGGCATAGAGGAGTCGTCCAGCGGCAGCATCGTGTGCCGCCGGAAAGCGACGATGGTCGCCTCTTCGGCCTCGGTCAAAATCGTCGAGCGCGGTTCTCGCGGCCCGGACATGAGATCCTCCACCGTCTGTCGCTTGCGCCACTTCGCGACTGTCTTCTGGTTGATGCCCAACTCCCGGCTCAGCGTCGCGAGCGAAGCTTGCGATCGTTGTATTGCAGCTCTGACGGCGTGCGTGGTCGTAGCGCTTCCGTAACGAACTTGGCCCATAATGCATCCATCCATTCCTGAGAAAGGATCACACCATCAAACCGTGGGATCAAACAACTAGGTGATTGGGCACGCAGACAGCTCAACAGCCAAAATTATCCGCCAGACATCCCCTGACCTGTTCAGCAAGGCTCAGTGGGTCAAATGGCTTTTGAATAACCCCGGCAGCCCCGAGAGACTGCAATTCAGCAACTTGATGGTTCTGCGTTCTGGCAGTGACGAAGACGACGGGGATGGCTCGCAAGTCTTCCTCCTGAGCAAGTGCTGCAAAGGTCTCTGGCCCGTCCATTTCAGGCATCATCACGTCGAGCAGGATGACGTCAGGGCGGATTGCCGCGGCGAGGTCTAATCCCTCACGACCGGAAGCGGCCGTCCAGATCCGGTATTCCGGATCGATCGCCAAAGAGAGTTCCGCAATCTCGCGGATGTCATCGTCGTCATCGATGTAGAGAAGTTTCATCGCGCACCTTTGCCCCGCTGATCCGCATCTTTGCCTGCAAGAAGGGACCTGACACAGACAGCAAGATCGGCTTCCGACTTGCGTGTCTTGGTGAGAATGGTGTGGACCGGGGCGGTAAGATTACCGTCTATGGCAGAGAACACGATGACCTTCGTTTCTGTGCCCAGTTCCTGCAGAAGATCAAGCCCGTCGCCATCGGGAAGAACGATGTCGAGGATGACGAGGTCGAAGTCACCTTCAAGCAACGCAGTTCGGGCTTCTGATAGGCTTTTGGCAAAGACCATGTCGACATCCTGTCCCAGACCTGCGGCCACCACCTGGACGACGTCATTGTCATCCTCGACATGCAGGATGCGGGGACGGCGTGGACCCTGTGCGCCGATCAGACGTGCCAACGAATGCCGAAGATGCGCGGGATCGACGGGCTTTGCCAGCCAGTCGATGACACCGACAGCCTGACCATTCAGGATGTCTTTCGATTTCCCCACCGAGGCAGAGATGATTGTCACAGGAATGTCAGCGTTCTGAGCCGAAGACCTCAGTTCATCGAAAAATTCGATGATCTGATCGCCCAGAATGTCGATATCGATTATGACCGCCTCGTAGCGCCGGCTTTCCAACAGCAGCCGTGCAGAGCCCATGTCAGGGGCCTGATCGCTGGAATAGCCTTGTTCCAGAAGCTGTCGATGCAACAGCGTGGCGATGGCGCCATCAATGACGCAAGCCAGAACCGCCCGGCCACCGGTGGAAGGCAATCCAATCTTTTCGTTCGACGGCTTGAATATTGACGGCAACGATAGTGTAAAGGTCGTTCCCTGCCCCTCGGATGACACGAAATCAATCGTTCCCGACATCTGTTCGATAAGAGATTTGGTGATGCTGAGGCCCAGTCCTGTGCCGTTTTTCTGGCGGGTGCTCGAGCTATCGGCCTGTTCGAATTTTCCGAAAATCCGCTTCTGGAATGCCAGCGGAATGCCGGGACCTTCATCACTGATGCTGATCTTTGCACGGTCGCCCATGGACTCAAGCAGCACACGTACGACGCCTTGCTGAGGCGAGAACTTGATCGCGTTCGACAGAAGGTTTGTTATCGCCTGGTGTAGACGATCGGCGTCGGCATGAACGACGGCATGGGCGGCTTCGTCGATCAGCAAAATCTTGACCTTCTTTTCAACCTCATAGTTGTTCGCAGTCTCTATGGCAGACTGAACAATCTCGCGCAGCGCCACAGGGCGGATATCAAAATCCATCTTGCCCGACGCGATCTTCTCCATGTCCAGAATATCATTGATCAATCGAACCAGACGTTCACTGTTGCTGTGAGCAATGCGGATCAGGTTGGCGCTCTTGTCAGGAAGTTGCCCTGTCACTCCGGCGTTCACCAGACCGAGCGATCCCCGGATCGAGGTTAGGGGCGTGCGCAGTTCATGGCTCACGGTAGACAGGAATGCGGATTTGGCCTCGTTCGCGTCTTCGAGCTCGCTGACTGTCGAGACCAGGCGTGCCTCTAGGCGCTGCCGGTCAGCAAGATAAGCCGAGATTGAAAGTGACACGAAGACGCATATGGCAAGGAACCCCTGCAGTGTCACCATCTTTTCCGAAAGGCCTCCCTGCATCAGGTGGACAGGTCCGTGGCCCGCCAATGTCAAACCGATCGCGACCACGGTCATTGTCAGGTTGGCGATCACCGCGCCGGTCGTTCCTATCCGGAAAGCGACCAGCATCACCGCCGGTATGCCAAGATACAGAAGCGGCATCGTATCCTGCGCAAAGATCAGAATGGCAACAGCAGCGTTTAACAGCAGCCATCCCAGTGCCCGCGGCCTGACAAGGGGCTCAATACCGTCCTTTGTCAGGCCTTTCTCCGCAAGGGTTGCAAAGAGCGGCACGAAGACCAGTTGTCCCAAAGCGTCTGACGCAAACCAGGTTTCCAGCACGTCAAGGAAGGATGCTGTTTTAACCGTATAGAGGAAAATTGCAGCCAACAGTGCCGATACAGCCGGGGCGATGAAGCCTGCCACGATGGCAAATGGAACAAGATCGGCCAAGGCAGTAAAGTCTACATTCGGTCGCAGACGTTGCAGAGCCACGCACACCAAGACAATCTCGACCAGATTGCATAGTGATAATGCCAAAGCAATCGTCACGGCATCACCCATCAGGGTATTGGCACATATGTTGCCCAAGAGGGCCGAAACGAGAATCACGACGCGAAGCTCGCGGGCTTGTGTCAGGAGGATCGAAACGATTGCGGCATTGGCCACCCAGATGGTAGCGATCCGACCTGCCTCGCGGGTCAGCCATATTCCTGACGCGGCGAATATCAGCATGGCGCTGAAAGCAATGGCCGCCACGACCAAGGACCTGATCGCAGGTCTTGATGTCAGATCGACTAAGGCGCGTGTGTGCACAACGTTCGACATTCAATCCTCCTTGAGTTCGGTCCTTTGAAAAAATGATGTAGATTTCAGGAATCGGGACGCTTCACCTCGGAAGCGTCGCCTGCTGTGCGTAATTTCGCGAAAGCATGACCTGCGGATGCCAGCAGCCAGGCAACGGGATGCGGCCAGTCACGGCGGATCTCGACGGTCGACAGAATGGGAAGCTCCGGCCCATCATCGAGAGTGATACGGGCCAACTGGCGAGATTCTCGTTGACGGAACGTGTTCCGGAATTCGTCGGGCAGGGGCGTCGAAATGGGCAGGATCTCCGAAATTCGGCCCTTCCGCACCCATTGCCCCGACGCGACGCTGACCTCCATCCCATTGCGGATGGAGAAGAGATAGGCGCGTGGCAGGTAAGCCAGCACATAAGGTTGGCCGGAGTAGACGGTCAACAGGGGGGCACCTGCAGCCAGAACTTCGCCCTGTACCGGGACCGAAGGGCCAATGATGCCATCTTGGGCGGCATGATGCAGTCCGCCATTATAACGCCGCTCGAGTTCCTGGATGGCGGCACGGACCTCTGCGCGGCTGTGATCCAATGCAACGATTTCGGCTGACAGCCCCTCGATCTGTGCCGCAAGCGACACCGCTCGAGAATCCGCCTGATGAAAATCCTCGCGCAAGGCATCGAGATTTTGCGTTGTGATCAGGCGGGACCGATCCAACTGATCCATTTCGCTTCGGCGTTGCGACAGCTCTGCGACGCGCTCTTCGGCTTTGGGTGCCAAGCGCCGGGCCACCACAAGATCGGCGCGCAGCCTGGCGCTGCGTTCGGCCATCTCGGCTTCGCGCAAGGTCAACTCAGCGAATCGCGCGACCGTGTCGATGGATTCAGCGCGCAAGAGCAGCTGACCACGCTGCACGCTCTCGCCCGGCTGAATCTTGATCTCTGTTGCCTGTACGGTGGTCGCGGCGGCAACCATGCTTCGTTCCTGCATGACCAATCCGTCGGCACGCATGAACACCCGATCGCCCAGAAGGTGATTGCCGACAGCCAAGAAGAGAGCCAGCAGAATAACGATATAGATCGTGCTGTCCCATCTCCGCTTGACGGAGGCGCGCCGGGGCTCGGAGGGAAGGGTGTCTGCGCGCAGTCGCGTCTTGAGCTTCTTCATCGGACTTGCCCTCGGGATCGAAGTACTTTGGCGGGAACAAACTCATCCCGGTTGGAGGCATGCCAGACCCACTCGCGGATATAGGCGTTCAGGCGAATGGCGCGCATGAAAACACCGTAATAGAGGCCAAAACCTGGTATGAAAGGTACAAGCCGAAGTCCGGGCGCACGCGGTGTTACCAAGGCGCCGATCAGAAAAATCGCCATGTCCATCAACATCAAGGTGAATTGCGCGGCCACAAGGATGCTGAATGCAAAACTGCCGTATGATTGGAACAACCAGATCACATAGAAGGGCAGGATCATGGCCGGGATCACGCTGAACAGAAGGAACTCGGCCTCGTGCAGGAGCTCTCGCCATGCAAATCGCGGGGCCAGCGGGTTCAGCATGCCCGCATGTTTGCGAAACCGCAGGCGAACCGCGTCACGTTCCCAACGCCCGCGCTGCCGGATCAGCCGCCTTACTGTCACAGGAACGTCGGTGAGGCAGACGGCATCATGGGCGAAGCGGATGCGCCAGCCTGCCGTGCGCATGCTGAGCGTCAGATCCAGATCTTCACCGCCCTCAGCATCAAAACCGCCGATCTGTGTGAAGGCCTGGCGACGAAAGGCGCCGAATGCCCCCGACACGCAAGAGACCTGTCCAAGCCTGTCCATGGCCTGCCGCCCAAGCGAAATGGTGATGACGTATTCTATGGCCTGAAAGGCTGTCATCAGGCTGGCAAAGCTGTTGCGCACCAAGACCGACCCCGAAACGGCACCCACCTGCGGATCTGCGAAAGGCCGTACGATGTTGCGGATCGCATGGCGGTCGAAGGTGCAGTCGCAGTCGACGAAGATGATGATGCCGCCCTTCGCCAGACGGGCACCCAGGTTGAGGCCAGCCGCCTTGCCGGAACGAAGTTCAGTGGCATGGGCGGCGTCGATCCAGCCGCGCTTGTGCAGCGCCAGAACCTGTTTGGCCATGTCATCAGTTGATCCGTCGCTTAGCACGATGATCTCGTCGGGGCGATGGCTTTGCTCCCGAAGTGTTGCAACGCATGTCTCGACCTTGCGACCTTCCGAATGACCGACGACGACAACGCTGACAGAGGTGCCATCGACCAAATCTGTCGCTGGCGTCCGGCGCGGCAAAAGGGCAACCAGGCAGAACAGAAGAAGATAGCGTGGTATCTCGAAGAAAATGACGAACCAGTAGATCGCCATGAGCCCGCCAAAACTCTGCGCGGCCAGATAGTCGAGCCCTTGCATCATGCCACCAGATCCTCGGGATCAAAGAGGGCGAAGGTCGCTCCGATGCTGTCGCGCACCATGTTGTCTGCCTGGCCCCTGGCATTTTTCAGCTGGGCATTCAGTGCGTCGGACCGTGTTCCACTTGCCAGAAGGTAGTCGTGTTGTGTGCCTGCGACGACGATGATTGCGTCGCCCATCTGCTGCTGCAAGGTTTCCAGCCAGAGTTTGCGTGCCGCCCTTGCCCGAACGGCACCATGCAACTGGCTGACGTCCTCAAGCCCCAGATACGTGATCGAGCCCAAGGTGAAAGGCTCTTGGGCAGCGTTGAACCGTGCTGCGGCCCGGTTCAGGGCCACCACCAGTTCCAGCGGAAAGTCTCCAAACCGCAGTGCGCGGCGGCCGGGGCCCAGATAAGCCTTGCCCGAGCGCAGATACTGCCAGCCGTTTTCGCTGATGGTGGCTTCGCGTATATCCTTGGTCGGCGCCGTCTCGGCTGCGCTGCGACGCCCGCAGGATGTGCAGATGAAGGCTACGGCCGGCTCGGCGGCGGTATGACCGCATCCTTGGCATCGCGTCAAAAGACCTGGCCTATCATAATCCCGTCCGAAATGATGGAGTTCTCGCCGGCATTTGGGGCAGATCAGGTCACCGCCCTGCTTGAAATCGGTCTCGGGCGCCTGCGTGGCACAGCGGAAATGATGGACGTAGCTTTCTTCGGCCAAGTTCGAGGATCCGCAGCACGGGCACTCCTCCCGAACGACCATTCGAGCCGAACTGCACCCCGGGCAGACATGCAACCGTTCGAAGAACCGGGTTTCTACAAATCCAGCAGCTTCCAGCTTCTCGATCAGTTCTGCAACCTGGCGGGGTTCGCAGAGGGTATTCCAAGAGACAAATCCTTCATGCTCGGCCGAAAGACGCGGCTTGAGCCTGCCGGCCAGGGCCATCCGAACCAGCAACCGATCCTCCGGATCAGGACTACGCCGCAGGTCGGGGTGAATGTCCTCACGTCGCTGGTCGAACTGCGCGACCAGATGTTGAATGCGGGGCAGATGATTATCGGTCGGACGCGCGCAATCCAGATCCGCCGTTTCGCCCAAGCCACCTGTCATGTCGATGACGGGAAGCAGGTGGGCGCCGTCCAACCGCCAAAGCACATCCAGATCCACGGCCTTGCGCAGGACGATCGCGTCAGTGCCGGTCATGATGGATGGGGACATGACGCGGCGATCCGCTGGCCATTCGAGAACCGACAGATTCAGCGTGCCGAGAAAATCATCTCGGACGGCCGGATCGGTCAGTGTGGCGTCCTCGCGCAGCCGGGGCTTTTCCAGCACGATTTGCGAGATCATGTCGATGTCCAGAGGTTTTGGCAGTACTTTATCGAAAATCTCGCAGTTCTTGGGGTCTGACAGCAATCCTCTTGTGTCCGCAGTTATGGCAATCAGGAGCGGACGCGATGCAGAAGGATTGGCATCAAGGTAACGCTGTGCGATCTCGATCCCCGAAATGTCGGGCAGATGAAAATCGGTGACGATGACATCGAAATGCTGCTTCCGCAGAACGCTGAGAGCTTCGACACCAGTTGCAACGCTTGTCACCTTATGGCCGCTCTGTGTCAGCACCAGTTCCACAAGATCCTTGGTGACTGAACTGTCCTCGACCAACAGGATCTGTTTCACATCCTTCTCAACGTCAATCATCGGCGGTCCTCGGCGCTTCTGCGGATCCTGGTCGTTCCTGATACAGTCAAATCTTTAACAATCTGGAAACAACTCAACCATAAAGTGCATTCACTCGACATATACTGGCTCTGATTGATGTCGTGAAACAACAGACTGCGAGGACGATCCATGCGGGATGCCATTTTGGCGCTGGTGACGCGTCATTGTGAAACTCTTCGCCAAGAGGCGGGGGAAATCGATCAACTGATCACGATAGGAATCGAAACTCCGCCCGAAAACCTGATGCTCCTGGCCCGTCTTCTGCATAAGCTCAAAGGCAGCAGTGCCACGATCGGCTTCGCGGAAATCAGCGCGTTGGCGGCACGGATGGAGACCGTTCTTGAGAGCGCGCGGTCGGACGATCGAGAGGCGTTGCTGTGCCGTCTGAATGTCGAATTGCAACGCGGCGTCCAAGCGTTATCACCCGCACAGTCCAAGCTTCTGGAGCGCTTTCAGAACGGCTGAACGTTTGGTTTGAAATGAATGCTTGGAAGCTTCCGTCAGTGGCAATTTCCGGTGTGGTCCGCCCAAATCTGGTTCCCGGCAGTCAGGATCGAAGCACAGATCAGATGACTTGAGTAAGAAAATTTGATCCGGAGCATGAAATTTACGGTAGTGACCGGAATTTAAGATGCTCCAAAAATTTTAGCTTTTTTCTCCGTCGTCTATCCTTTTGCCTGCGATTTTCTTCAGTTCTCCCCTGCTAAGATGTTCGTAGTTCTTGCCAATATCAGGGAGGTTTTATGGCAAAGGCCGTACGCAGTGGTGACGTCTCATGGTGGGATATCACGCAAAGACATGGCAGTGATAAAAGTTCATTGTCCTCAGGACATGATCGGAGTGACAAGCCCGGATCGGCACTTGGTCATGACCGTGATGGCAAAAACGGTCGGGCATTGGGGCACCTTGAACAGGGTGAGGATCAAGGCCGTGACAACACCGAAGACAGCGGCGCGATCGAAATCCCCTGCGACGATGAGCCGATCCTGTTCATAGGGACCGAGTTGGACGAGATGATCGACGGCGCTTGCGGCAATGACGAGCTCTATGGTGGGCAGGGCGATGACATCATCGCCGGTCACGACGGGAACGACTACTTGTCGGGAAATTGGGGGCAGGACGTGCTGATCGGCGGGTTTGGTGCCGACACGTTTTCTTTCGATGGTGATTTTGACAGCGACACCGTCACGGACTTTTCAGTCGTCCAAGGTGATCGGCTCAACTTTATCTTCTACGAAGAAGACAGCAATGCTTGGACCTCTGAGATGCTGGCAGATCTGTTTGTGCAGCAAGGTTCCGATGCTGTGCTGAAATTGTCAGGTACGGACCAGTCCGTGACCTTGCTAAACATCGATGTAGCAGTGTTAGAAGCCGATATGATCTCGGTGACAAACATTATCACTGAAGATCTTCTCGCAATCTGATTATCCGATCATGTCCGAGAAGTAGCAGCGCACAAGCCGCAAAGCTCCGCCATTCGGCAGTCCAAGGTTGGGAAGCAGCACAGTACCAACCGCACTCCAGTTGCGGCTGGATAAATAATCAGTAGCAGGTCGCACAGCTCGAAGAAGCCGAAGCTGCGTCCTCCCCGCCTTGCAGGCATCCATGAGGATTGGGGATGTTCATAATCTATAATGCTCATAAGAGGGCTGGGTGAACCGGCCCTCTTCAACTTCTATTGCGTCAGCTTACTTGCTGCCGTTGCGGATTTCGACGTCGGGACGATCATCACCGGCCTCGTCTTCGACACGCCAGGCCCCGTTTTCATCCTGATATTGAATCGTTTCGTCCTCCCCCGAAACTTGCTGGCGAGCGGCGACATCATTCGCTGCTACTGTTGCCTGCTCCTTGGTGTCGAAAGTCTCCGAGAACACATCGTTCAGCTTGTAAGCCCAGCCACCGTTATGCTCGACAATTTCATACACAATCTTGGTCATTTTTTAGCTGCCTCTTCTTGCTGCGTAAAAGCAAAGAGCGGCGGGAGTTGCTTTGTTCCTTTCAAAAAGGTGAAGAAACAAAACCTGTTGTCGCCCCGACGCCCCCCTGCGCGTCACCGTGATCGAGGGGCAGTACATGCTGGGCTGCGGCGTGGCCTATT
>NZ_QJPK01000038.1 GCF_003259195.1 Paracoccus sediminilitoris | reverse complement strand
AGACAACATGGTGCGTATAGCAGTCCAAGTGTTGGCTGGCGGCTTTGTTCCGAGAAGCTTCTAATAGTTGCACCCGGCGGCGTCTAAATAGAGCCCATTGCCGCCTATCGGATGTGTAGCTAATCTCGCTAGTGCACTGGAACCGTCCGCCTGAGGGCTGGACGATTGGTGTTTCCCCATCATAGAAATTTCGAGGATAGCCCATGGGTGACCATATGTTCGTCGTGACTGGCGGCCCCGGTTCCGGCAAAACCAGCTTGATCGAGGCCCTGACCCGCCGAGGGTTCTACAGTATGCCCGAGGCCGGACGAGCCATTATACAGGATCAAGTGCGAATAGGCGGAACGTCCCTGCCATGGGCCGACAGGTCGATGTATGCCGAACTCATGCTGGGCTGGGAGCTACGCTCATGGCATGAAGCGCGGGTTATAGATGGCCCCGTCCTAATGGACCGAGGGATACCTGATGTTGTCGGCTATCTCACGCTCTGCGGTCTCCCGGTTCCAGCCCATATAGAGGCAGCAGCAAAGCTTTACGCGTATAGTAGACGAGTTTTCCTTGCTCCGTATTGGGAGGCCATTTTTACGCAAGACGCAGAGCGCAAACAGGATCGAGGAGAGGCCCAAGCGACCGGTAAATTCATGGCAGAAACTTATGCCCAGTTTGGTTACCAGCTCATCGAATTGCCAATGACTGGGGTCGAGGAACGCGCTGATTTTGTGACGAGCATCCTAAAAAGCGTATAACCGCTTTGTCCCGCATAGCAGACGGTCCAGAGTAGCGAGCGAGGGGCTGCTATGCGGGACGAAGCTGCCTATCGGCGAATGGCAGCTTGCGCGTCTTAGGCTGCTTGCCGAACAAACAGCAGGCGCCCCCCAAGAGAAATAAGCATGACTCCGGACGTAGTTTGTATCCACCGCCAGATCACAGGTCGCTTTATCATTCTTGCAACCGTGCCAATGCCCAGAACGACCACACCATACCATAGAAGCGCGATGACGGCATGTATGGTGCCTAACGCCATGCCTTGTACGAGGATCGGGAGGCTGCCCACAGCGATGAATTGTGGGAATACCGCGAGATAAAACAAGGCTGGCTTCGGGTTAAGGATGTTGGTCATGTATCCTTCAGCGAAGCGCAAACCGAGCCTGCGAAGCGGTGCAGGAGCGCCGGATGCCGTGCTAGTATTTACCGGCATCAACCCTTCGCCTTTCCAAGTCGACCGGAGGGCTTTGATGCCCAGCCAGATCAGGTAAATCGCTCCGACGACTTTTAGGATTGAGAATGCAAGTGCAGAGGTAGCAATAACTGCACCTACGCCAATCAATGAAAGAAAAGCGTGTGAAAGAATTGCAGCACAGAACCCGATAGTATTTGCCAACCCGGCTGAGCGCCCAAAGGTGGGCGTGGTTCGTAGCAGAAGAAACAGGTTCGGTCCAGGCGACGTCACGATCAAGGTGACGATAACGGCGAAAGCAAGAATGGCGTCTGGTGTTGGCATGGTAATTCCTTGGTGCCCTTCCCTAGCTGCATATCACTATCGGACGTAGCATTTGATGTGTCGAGCAGAGAGCGGCAGCTCGGGCTCTGCATGTGGCTGCCGCTGCAGCTCGGTGTCGGCAGCTTAGCGGGACGAAGCAGCCGATCAAAGCAAGCGTGCTCTGATTTCGATTGGGTCAATTCCAGCTTGCCGCATCTTCTTTTCTGCCCTGGATCTGATGACAGCGAGCAAAGTCATCAATGCCGTGTCATGGGCGCATTCGCGGTCCATCTTAGTGTAGACGAGACCCAACTCTTGCTCGGTCCAGGTCTGTAGATCCGCAAGATTGTGTTGGTGCTGCACCTCAAGTTTGTCGAGGGCGCGCGCAAACTTGGCCTCTTCGGTCTCGCAGTCTTCGTATTCACGCCAGAGCTCTAAAAGCAATTTTCCCGAAGCAGCTGGAAGCATCCCGCGCATTGTCTCCATTGCTTCAGTTTCATCGGCAAGCTTGGTGTTTTTACGCGCGCTTTCCTCAAAGTATGGAATATCCCCGTTGATGGCCTCCGCTATGTCGTGAAGCGCGATCAGCTTCAGGGTCTGTCCCAGGTCGACAGGATGCTGAAGGTGCGGAGCCATCAGGACAGCCGCCACGGACATCATCCACGTATGTTCCGCGACACTTTCCCGCCGACCATTCGACAACCAGCTATGGCGCATCTCGGTCTTCAGATTCTCGGCCAAGCCCAACACGTCCACAATAGCCTCAGCGTCTGCACGGGGAAGTCTCGCGCTATCACAGCTGTGTTCTGTCACGGGGCCACTCCTGTCACGGCCAAACGGATGCGCCTTCCAGACCAGCGGTTTCTGGCAGGCCGCAGATCAGGTTCGCGTTTTGCACCGCATGACCAGCTGCTCCCTTGCCAAGATTATCCACCACTCCCATCGCGATCACCAGGTTTCGTTTGGGATCAGCTGCATAGCTCACGAATGAGAGGTTTGAGCCGGTAGCCCATTTGGTTTGTGGCGGCTTATCGGTCACGCGCACAAACGCACGATCGGCATAGTAGCGCCTTGCCGCATCCAGGCACTGATCGGTGGTGGCGGTTCCGCGACAGTAGATGGTGACCAGCACACCACGGGTCATCGGCACCAGATGCGGCGTAAAGACCAGCCCGGAGGCGTCGCCACCGCTCAGATGTTCGATGGTCTTGGCTATCTCAGGCATGTGGACATGCTTAAGCAAACCATAGGGCTGCAAGTTCTCGTTGCTCTCTGCGTATCCAAACTTGCCGTCACCACCGCCCCGACCTGCGCCGGAAATGCCGGTCTTGGCGTCAATGATGATGTTGCTGGGCGCGATCAACTTATTCACCAACAGCGGAGCCAGCGCGTTCAGCGTTGCTGCAGGAAAACAGCCGGGGTTGGCGACGCGGCTCTGACCTTCGAGCTGTGCAGGCCAGACGTCGGCCAATCCGTATGCCCATCCCTCGGCGTAGCGGTGGTCGCCCCCAATATCAACGACCTTCACCCCATCCGGAACGCGCGCCAGTGCTTCGGCCGATGTGCCCGTAGGCAGCGAGGCGAAGAGCACGTCTAGTTTCGGCAGCGCAGCAGGGTCCCACTTCTCGATCACCAGGTCGGCCAGCTTGTCGGGCACGCCAGGAAAGCGATCAATCAACCGACTGCCGGCGCTACCCTCGCCTGCGGCATAGACCAGCTCGAACGACGGGTGGCTTGCGATCAGGCGCAGCGCTTCACCGCCGCCAAAACCGCTGATGCCGACAATGCCGACGCGAATGCTCATGGTGATGTCCTACTTACTAAAAGCTGTAAACATAATCGGCAAGTTCACGGGAAACTTCGATGATTTACGCCCCATTGTCCACGAAATGAATGACGCCGATGACCTACGCGATTACAAGGTCCAATGACAGCAACGGGTCGTGCTCGGCATCTTCTCGCCCCAAGGAAAGCCTGCGCATATGCTGGAAACGAAGAGCCTCAAGCTGTGCGGCGCCCGCCGGGCTGATGTGCCAGATCTCTTTTCATTCCTGGGCGATGCGTCAGCGATGACATTTACGCATGTTGATCACTCGCTGCAGGATTGTCGTCGCCGGGTGATGGTCCATGAGTATTTTCGCCGCCGCGATGGCTGCGCACCCTGGGTAGTCAAGGAAAGCGACACAGACAGGATCATTGGTTGGGGTGGACTCTATCAAGATCCGTTTGAGCCGGGCTGGGGTTTCGAGGTTGGTTACTTCTTTCATCCTGAAGCTTGGGGCAAAGGGTACGCTTCCCAATTGGTAGCTGCCGCGCTTTCTGTGGCGGACGATCAGCTAAAGCTTCCGGAAGTATGGGCAATGGCCCATCCAGAAAACCGCGGCTCGCAGCGGGTTCTCGAAAAGGCAGGCTTCATCTTCGCAGAACCGCTCCCAGATCGCACGCGGCTGCTCTATCGCCGGGACCGCGGATCATAGCTGACAGTCGGCTTTGGGCTCGTTGTGTCGATGCTGCCGCCCTTGCCACCGGAAGTCGTTGAGCCTCCTTCACTCGGTATACGTCCGCTCCTGGTGCCGGCTTGGGTGCATACGCCGAGCCTGCGGAATGATATGCTTTCTTTGTCGACACTATCGAAGAAGGGCGGGCATGGCGGACAGGAGGTGTCATCATGTCCATCGATCTTCTTCCCGCAGTCAAGCCTGTGCGCGTCAGTTGGAACAAGGGCCGCGTCGTCGGTCAGAAGCGGCCGCTCCTGCCCCGGCACGTTTGGTCGATCCGGGTCCGGCTTGAAATGGCAGGCAATGCCCGCGACCTCGCGCTGTTCAACATGGCGATCGACAGCAAGCTCCGCGGGTGCGACCTCGTGGCCCTGAGGGTCCGAGATGTTTTCGCCGCAGGGCACGTGAAGGAGCGCGCCTCGATGATCCAAAGCAAGACAGGAAAACCCGTCCGGTTCGAGATTACCGATACAACGCGCCAATCCCTGGACCGCTGGATCCGGAACCCCGAGATGATCGGGCTCGAGTTCTTGTGGCCAAGCCGGATCCACGGAAGTGCGCACCTGTCGACACGGCAGTATGCCCGGATCGTCCGGGGCTGGGTCGTGTCGCTTGGTCTGGAGCCGAGCGCCTACGGCACCCATTCAATGAGGCGCACCAAGGTTGCCCAGATCTACAAGAAGACGGGAAACCTGCGTGCTGTTCAACTGTTGCTCGGCCACACGAAGATGGACAGCACCGTGCGCTATCTCGGGGTCGATATCGAGGACGCGCTGTCGCTGTCAGAGGCGGTAGATCTTTAGCCATCCTTCCGATCGGCACTATTCGTGTCGGTCGGACCATAGCGGCCCGACGATGCCGTTAGATGCTGTAATGCAGGTTCCCGGAACCGGACGTTGGTGCAGGCCGCAGCGAGATCAATTGGGCTGTGACCACGTTGCGGGACATAACTGCCTATGACCCGGCTTGCGCCTTCAAGCTGTAGCATTATCTTCAGGTAGATCTTGAAAGGCTGAAGACCCGATGAAGGCTGCGCACCGAACCATCTGAATAACTTCCTGAGCAAAAGCTCGGGAAGATTGCGTGCCGCCATTGGCGGTAGCGATGCGCTTGCATGTGCACATGCAAGCCATTCATTCAGAGGTTTGAAATGCAGAATTACTTCGAGAGCCCTTTTCGGGGAATCACCTTGGACAAACAGGTCACAAATCCTAACATCCTGGTCGGGCGGTTCAGCTACTACTCCGGCTACTACCATGGCCAAAGCTTCGACGAATGCGCCCGCTATCTTCTGCCAGATGAGGGCGTTGATCGCCTGTTGATTGGGAGCTTCTGCTCGATCGGTTCCGGCGCCAGCTTCATCATGGCGGGAAACCAGGGCCATAGATACGACTGGATCAGCACGTTCCCATTCTATTGGATGCCTGACGTGCCCGCATTCAGTGATGCTAAGAACGGCTTCCAGCCCGCCGGCGATACGGTCGTCGGAAATGACGTATGGATCGGCTCCGAAGCCGTTGTTATGCCGGGCATCACGATCGGCGATGGCGCCGTGATCGGAACGCGCGCCGTGGTGACAAGGAATGTCGCGCCCTATTCCATCGTCGGCGGGCATCCCGCAAAGGAGATCCGCAGGCGGTTTGCTGAAGATCTGGTCGATCTTCTGCTCGAGCTGCGGTGGTGGGAGTGGTCCGAAGACCAGCTGAATGCCGCAATGCCGCTTTTGACCAGCGGCGACATTCAAGCGCTGCACGCGCACTGGAGCACCCACATCTGCAGGCATTGAACCACCTGAGAACACGTGCGCGTCGTTCATCTGACGGCGCGCGCGATCGGCCGCATTGGGCTCTTAACGTCGATTTGCCGGCGTTGGTGCCGGCAACGGTCCTGGGCGGCCCCTGACCAGCGCACTCGGCCCTTAGCCGCCAGCCGGCCCATGACGGGCGCTGCGGTGCAGCTTACCCATACCGGACGTTCGTGCTCGGCGCGGCGAAACAAGGCGGGCAAAGGCTGCTGTGCGGGACATTCTGGACGTTGACTGATGCTACAGTCAGGCCGAAGCTGGAAAATCACTAGGAGCCAACACAGCATGGCGAGACGCATCGAGCTTCAAGGCATCGTTCATGATGTCCTTGTTGCCTTTATCAGCCGCAACAACGATCTGAACGGATACTGGGCCCTTGGTCAGTTGAGAACTTGGATGGAGGACGAAGGTGCGGGCACGTTTGAAATACCGCTGGTGGGCGAAAGCCTCGCCGCAATAAATTCTAAGACTTTTCCGATATCTCAACGCTTCGCTGCAATGCTTCAAGTCCTCATGAAGAGCCAAAACCTGCCTTCCGAGAGGGTTCAGGACGCTCGCTTCACTGTTGAGTTGGCCGCTTTTGACCGATTCAATTGCTCGCTTCGCGTGGTTTCTGAACTTGGGCGCTCCTTTGAATTTAGTCGCATTCTATTGGTGCGTCGGCACGATCCTCGCCGCGAGAGCCGCCGCGCAGCTGCTGCTGCGAGGCCCTGACCGTCCGCAGTGGGCTCGAAGCCGACTTGCGGAGGCGCTGCAGAGCTGAGCGATGGATCGCTCCTAGCGCGGCCTCATTCTCGGCCCAAAACTGCCAGTCGGTCTTTGATTGGCGCTGCGGTGCAGCTTCCCTAGACCGGACGTTCGTGCCTAGCGCAGCGAGATCGCGCAGGCGAAGTCTGCTTTGCGGAAGAGCCGTCATTCAGGCCCATGAGATTTCCAGCGGTGGTAATACAGCAATGTCCTCGATGGCGTAAGCAATTCCGTCAACAAGGAGGCCGTCAGGCAGTTCACAACCAAGCGGTTGATGCGCGATCTTTCGGAAGCCCAGCTTCTGCGCTAGGCGCGCGCTTGCCGTATTGGGCACTGCGTGGCCCGTCGTTACCAAACGCGCGTCCAACACCTCGAACGCGGTCCGTATCATCGCATTCACCGCCTCAGCTCCATATCCTTGTCCGGAAGCAGAGGATCGCATCCAGTAGGACAGGCGGAATTGGCCTCGCCGCCAGACCGGGATAAGATCAACGCCTCCGATACAGGCGCTTGATGCCCATGCAAGATAGGACAATCGCTCGCGTCGTTGAGCAGCCTCTGCGGCTTGTGCCAAGCGCTCTGACTGCCATCGTGCATCGTGTTCTTGGCTAGGCTGCCCCATGATCTGGTGAAACCATGGCAATAGCTCCGCATAGCTCTCGCCTCTTGCCTGCGCCACCGCTGCGGCGTCTTCCACGGTTGGAGGGCGAAGTTGAAGCCGGGGTGTCCGCACAATGTCCGGCAGCAGGTATGACGCAGGATCTACGAGGCGCACGTAGGGCAGTGGCATAGGTTCTTCCACAAGGCTGATCCCGTGATCATTGCTTGGATAGAGAGCAATTGGAATGACCGCCTAGGGCTCTTCGCGTCGATCTGCCGCCCCTGGTGACCGCACGGGCACGCGGCGTCCTTAGATTGGCACACTCGGCCCACAGCTGCCGTTCACCGAAAAAGTCACCATGGCGTTGCGGCTTGCCAAAGCGGCCATTCAGGGCGATCCGCAACTAAATGGATGGCCGCCGTTCAAACAAGCGGATACGCGGCACTGCTCTCGGCTTTCTCGAGGGCAAAAAATGGACATCAATTGTCTTGTGGCGCGGTGAACACGCTTGGAATATGTTCATAAAGCCAATTCGCGATGCGCCGGAAACAGCCTTGCGCGTTGCGGTCGCGCGAGAGGCACAACGCTGTCTATGCAGTGTTAGGAGAGTCAGGAGTCCCGGAATGTCCGATCAGCACTTCATATCCGTCAGAGATGCCGGACGCATCGCCGATCTGAACGAGCTGATCCTCCGCTCGATCGTCGATCATGCTGTCGTGACGATGAACCCGGACGGGATTATCA
Organism: Paracoccus sediminilitoris; assembly: GCF_003259195.1. Lineage (GTDB taxonomy): Bacteria > Pseudomonadota > Alphaproteobacteria > Rhodobacterales > Rhodobacteraceae > Paracoccus > Paracoccus sediminilitoris. The sequence goes on along the minus strand of NZ_QJPK01000038.1, from coordinate 6,358 downwards.
CGAGCTGGAACGAGGGTGCCGAGCGCATTCTCGGCTGGACCGATGAGGAGATCCTCGGCCAGCACGCTGATGCCTTCTTCACCTCTGTCGACACCGCCGATCATCGGGTCGAGGTCGAGATGAAGCTTGCGCTCGAACACGGCCGTGCCGAGGACGTGCGATGGCATGTCCGCAAGGGCGGAGAGAAGTTCTGGGGCAGCGGACTGATGATGCCACTCCTTGATGCCACCGATGCCGAGGGTGATGCAGTTCGCAAGCCAGGTCGGTTGGCTGGTTTTGTTAAGATCTTCCGGGACCAGACGAAAGAGCGCGAAGCCGAGCGGCGGATGCAGCGCTTGCAGGACCGAGCCCGTATCGCCATGAACCGCTCGGGAACCGTGGGTGTGTTCGAAAACGAACTCCAAAAGGACGTGGTGATCGCGGACGAGATCGCGGCCCGGCTGCACCGTGTGGACGTGGCGACGGCCGAGGGAGGAACCTCTGTCGAAGCGTTCTTCCGCGGCATCCTGTTCGAAGATCGCGATTGCGTCCGGCAGGCCATCCGAGCGGCGGCGACGAAGGGCGACAATGTCGACATCACCTACCGCGTTACGCGCGAGGGCACGAAGCCAGTCTGGGTGCAGGCCCAAGGCACGGTGCAGTTCGATGATGCGGGCACGCCCGAAAGGCTGGTTGGCATCGTCGTCGATGTAACCGACCACCGCGAGCAGATGCGGATGCAGCAGACCCGACTCGAATTCTCTGAACGCGTTCGCGACCTGCGCGACCCGTCTGAGATCGCAAACCTTGCGGCCCGGATGATCGCCGAGACGATCCATGTCTTCCGCTCCGGTCACGGAGTTGTCGATCCGACCGGGAAGATCGTCACCGTAAAGGCCGACTGGACCAGGGACGGGGGATTGAGCCTTCTAGGCGATCACAGGTTCGAGGATTTCGGCAGCTACGTCGCGGACCTGCGTGAGGGGCGCGCGGTGATCATCGAGGACGTGCGAGCTGACCCGCGCGTCCAGGACGTGAAGCCACTCGAGAACCTCGGCGTGCGCTCCCTTGTGAACCTGCCGTTGATGCAGGAGGGCCAGTTGAAGGCGGTGCTCTTCGTCAATTCGCAGGTCCCACGCAAGTGGACGGAGAACGAGCTGGCTTTCCTCTCGGCAATGGTGGACCGGACCTATGCGGCAATGGATCGGCTGCGGCTCGAGAACGAACGCGACGTGCTGGCCAACGAAATCGCGCACCGTATGAAGAACGTGCTGACGATGGCCCAGATCATCGTCCGGCAGAGCTTGCGAGGCGTTGCAGGGATCGAAGACGAGAAGCACGCAATCCAGTTGCGCCTCTCCGCACTCTCGGCGGCACAGGATGTGCTTACGCAATCGCAGCAGAAGGAAGTCGATATCCACGCGGTCGTGCGCAGCGCACTGGGACCGCACGTCGCCGACTTGCGTCAGATAGCAATCAGCGGCCCTGCCATGCGTCTAGCTTCAGAGCAGGTGATTGGGCTGACCCTGGCCCTGCACGAGCTCGCGACGAACGCCGCGAAATACGGGGCGCTCTCGACGGAAAATGGATGGGTGACAATAAACTGGAGCCTGACTGGGAATGACTTCACCTTCGAATGGAAGGAAGGTGGCGGCCCTGCGGTTTCCAGTCCGAGGGGCCAAGGGTTCGGATCGACACTTCTGAATGGTGTTGTCGGAAGTTATTTCCAAGGAATATCCCGACTGGAACTGCTTGATGACGGTGCCGAATTCACCCTCGTCGGCTCAAGGCCTCACTGATCCACCAGATTTGTGCAGATCAGACGTGGACTGTGCTGGCACCTGAATTCCCTAATAGGTCATTTCAACCTTGCTCGGGCTTTGACATTGTCTGCGTTCAGGTTTGCTTTCGGCCCTTAGCGGTCGCTCATTGCTCGACAGATGTTCTGTGCTGCATCTCCAGACCGGACGTTCCTGCCTGGTGCGGTGCGAATGACCAAGCGCTGTCAGATATGCGGGACGTTTCAGACATCGATTGAACGCAGGTTTGCTGCAAGCGTCTTCGTATCAGCGCCCGTCACCATGATCTTCACTATGTTGAACATTTCCCACTATTTGGACCACCTACAGGTTCTGATGGAGCTGCTGAACGACGTCAGAGCTTGGTCAAACAAAGTGGGCAATAATCGGGTCACCACATCAACACCCTAACCCGTATGGCAACGCCAAAAAATATATAGGGCGCGATTGGATCGTTAACGAAGCGTTTGCGTTGGGTTGGCAATGCGGGAGGCCTGAAGTGCCCCCGCGCTTGGATAACAAATCGGAGGATACCATGGCCCATTCGACACGCGCGACGCTCTGGACGACCGCAGCCGCCACGAGTCTCATCGTCGCCCTGACCGCCCCGGCATTTGCCCAGGATGCCGCAGCCGACGACGTCGCCGGACAGACCGAGATGCAAACGGATCAGCAGAGCGGCACTAATGAAACGACGCCGCAAAAGACGACTTCGGCTGACAGCGACGCTGGCGAGACGACGTCGGACGAGACTGCGCCCATGTCCGGCACGATGGATCGGGCTGATGCCGACATGGCGCGCGTGCTCGAAGCTCTGAAGGCGCTAGATCCGAAGCCGATCCCGGAGCTTGCTGCCGAGGAAGCACGACAGCAGCCGACCCCGGCCGATGCGGTCGCCCGCGTGATCGAGGAAGACGGGCTCGACGTGCCGGAGCCCGCCGTGACGCGGCAGGACATCACCTATCCCGCGGCCGAGGGCGACCAACCTGCCCGTGTCTATACCCCTACTGACGCGGGCGAAGGACCCTATCCTCTCGTTGTCTATGTCCATGGCGGCGGTTGGGCCATCGCTGATATCGATACCTATGATGCATCCGCTGCGTCGCTTGCGGACAAGCTCGGCGCCGTGGTGATCAGCCTGGAATACCGTCACGCTCCGGAGAGCCCTTTCCCCGCCGCGCATGACGATGTCTTGGCCGGTTACACCTGGGCCGTTGAGAATGGCGACCAGTTAAATGCCGACGTCGACCGTCTGGCACTGGTGGGCGAAAGCGTCGGCGGCAACATGGTCGTCGCCACGGCCATCGCCGCTCGAGACCAACAACTGACCCAGCCCGACCACGTCGTGTCGGTCTACCCCGTTGCGCAGACCTCGCTTGAAACCGAAAGCTACGTCGAGAACGCCGAAGCCGTGCCGTTGAACCGAGCAATGATGGAATGGTTCTTCGACCAGACGGTGACCGATGAGAGCCAGCTCGATGATGCTCGCATCAGCCTGGTCGACGCGGACCTGGCTGGGTTGCCGCCCATCACGATCATCAACGCAAGCATAGATCCGCTGCTGAGCGACGGAATGATGCTCGCCGACGCGATCGAGGCGGCTGGCGGTGAGGTGGAACAACGCACCTTCGACGGCGTGACCCACGAGTTCTTCGGAATGGCCGCAGTGGTCGAGGACGCCGCTGCCGCGCAGGACTACGCAGTCGAGCGGGTGAACGCTGACCTCGGCAAATAAGCCTCGGGAACAAAAGCAATGGGACATTTTATGTCCTGTGAAACCCGGACGCCGTGCGCGTCCGGGTTTTTGCGTGACTGGTTCGTTCCGCGCCTATGATCAGGTTCACGGCAATTGCGGTGATAGCCAATCTACTGCTGATGTCCCGCAGAAGGCTACCGCTGGCGCGTTCGGCCCTAAGGCGCCAGTCGGCCCATGAGGGGCGCTGCGGTGCAGCTTCCACAGACCGGACGTTCGTGCCTGGCGCAGCGAGATCGCGCAAGCAAAGTCTACTATGCAGGACATTCTGAGCTTTCGCTGCGCTTGCTCGAGTGTCCGTTTCGAGTGAAGATTACGGTATGAAACGCTCCTCCTATCATCAGATCACCGACTGGAACGAACGGCGAGGGGATCAACCTCGGCTTGGCATTGAACTCGTTCATCAAATCGACGCACTCTGCGAGGGTGCCGCCTCGGTCGTTCAACTCTCTTCGACATTTGTTGAATTTATTCCCATTCGGCTGGTCACGACATTAGAAGTTTTCCTCCGTGGTGTGATCTCCGAGTTGATCAATGGTAGAGAGGAGTATTTCGAGCGTGGAGAAAAGCTAGCCAAGGGCGCGAAAATCGACCTCGCTTTTGCCGCTCATTTGAATCGACGAGAACTTACCATCGGTGACTTCGTTGCACACACCGTATCGCTTAACAGCGTCGACGCTGTCCTTAGTGTCTTAGATACTCTGCTCGGAGGTTTCCCTGCGAAGCTGAAGGTAGCTCATCCAAGATGGTCTGAGGAGGCCGACGATTGGCCGCTGCCTCCGATCATCGAAGACTACGCCACGATGGTGGCGTCACTTGCCCGTCTCTACGAGGTCCGCCACATCCTGACACACGAGCTTCCGCAGATAGCCGTCCTCGATCCTGAAGAACTGCAGCATCTTGCTGCAGCGACCAAGGAGTTTATAGCAGCAACGGACTGGGTGGTGGTGGAAGCCTTGCATGGGGCCGTGCCGCGCACTCAGACTGCAATGAACGTCAGCGCCGGCAGCGATCTGCACCAAGAAGAGGCACGGCTCGCGGAGACGCTGCTTGAAGTCTCAGAGATTAGAGGCGTTGACCCGAATGCGCTCCGTGCGCTGCAGGAGGGCTGGAGGGGATGGGCAGACGCACAGGCCGCTCTTGTCGCCTCTCAGGTCGAAGGGGGATCGATGTACCCAATGGTTTGGGCGAGGGAAAAGACTGTACTGACGCGGGAGCGAAGAGATCAGCTGACACGCTTAAAGGCAGAATGGATGGATCGCTAGCCCTACTTACATCAACCACTCTCCGGTTCATGATGGGTGTTCCGGCGTCGCAAAAGCCGCCATTCTTCCATGGCGCAGCAACAGTTCTTTCGGGCTCTTAATATAAACCTGCAGCCCCTCGCGCCAGCGCCGGGCTGCCTCTGCCTCGCGCAACCGGCCCCAAGCTGCCCTTCATCGATTGACGGGCGCCACATGTCGCTTCCCTACACAGGACGTCCTGTCTGGCGCAGCATGATGTTCAAATAAAGTTTGCCGCGCGGGACAACCCGTCCTACAGCCGTCATTCAAGCCAAGCGCAGCCAATGGCCGCTCCCAGCTCGAAGCGCCCCTGCGGTTCGGCTTTCTTTGCCTACCCGAACTATTCGTAATTTCAATCCAATTCTCCATGAAGGTAAGCCAAGAACTCTTCAGAAAACCGGGCCAAGTCACAGTGGTGTCACTTGCCTTTCAGGGGCTTTGAAGCAGGGAGCAAGCGTGGGAGGATGAGGCCTGCGGCGTGACGGGTTTCCGGATTCACGTCAAGCAAGGCTGCCTCGCCATAAACTGCAGCCTTCAGCGCGGCATGGATTGGGGCATAACGATTGGCCAAACGTGTCTCTTCAAACCAGTCGACCAAGCGCTCGCCAAGTCCAGCCGTGATGGAGAGACGCAGAAAACGTTCCAGGTCATCGGTGAAATTCCAGCTTTCCTGAAACAAGCCTCCTTGCAAGGCCTTGTTCAGATGCTCCGTGGCGTCTCCAAAATTTTTCGCCTGAACGGCGAGCGCTGCATCCATCAACGCGCGCCCCTCGGTCGGAATGTCTTTGAGATGGGGCAATGTCTCTTTCGCCTTGGAAAGCTCTTCCGATGTAACATACAGCCAGAACAAGTTCCCGTAAGCCAACGCTTCGTGGCTTTCCGTCAAGCTTTTTAAAAGCGCTTCAGTGCGGTTCCCCCCCCCAACGCCAGTGTCGATTAAACAATTGGCTAGAGAGACCTTCGCCCGCGCGACCTGTTCCTGCAGGGGGAGGGCCTCACTGTCGCCGTAGCGGGCGATGAGCGCGTCGTAGACCTCGATCTCTGCCGCAGGATCGCTGGTCTGGCCTAGCGTGATGGCCTTGTTGAACATGGACTGCGCGACCTGTTTCTGTATCGGGAGGGTGTCACTGTCGCCGTAGCGGGCGATGAGTGCGTCGTAGACTTCGATCTCTGCCGCAAAATCACCGGATTGGCCCAATGCGACTGCCTTGTTGAGCATGGCCCGCGCAACCGGTTCCTGCAGCGGAAGGGCGTTGCAGTCGCCGTAGCGGGCGATGAGCGCGTCGTAGACCTCGAGCTCTGGCGCAGGGTTGCCGGTGTCTCCTACCGTGATTGCCTTGTTGAACATGGCCTGCGCGACCTGTCCCTGCAGCGGGAGGGCGTCACTGTCGCCGTAGCGGGCGATGAGCGCGTCGTAGACCTCGATCTCTGCCGCAGGGTTGCCGGTGTCTCCTAGCGTGATTGCCTTGTTGAACATGGTTCGCGCGACCTGCTCCTGCAGCGGGAGGGCGTCACTGTCGCCGTAGCGGGCGATGAGCGCGTCG
>NZ_QJPK01000037.1 GCF_003259195.1 Paracoccus sediminilitoris | reverse complement strand
TCCTGCAGCGGGAGGGCGTCACTGTCGCCGTAGCGGGCGATGAGCGCGTCGTAGACCTCGAGCGCCGCCTCATGATCGCCGGATTGGCCCAATGCGATTGCCTTGCTGAGCATGGCCCGCGCGACCGGTTCCTGCAGCGGGAGGGCGTCGCTGTGGACGTATCGGGCGATGAGCGCGTCATAGACCTCGATCTCTGCCGCACGATCACCGGTGTGCCCTAGCGTGATCGCCTTATTGAACATGGCCTCCGCGACCTGTTCCTGCAGGGGGAGGGCCTCACTGTCGCCGTAGCGGGCGACGAGCGCGTCGTAGACCTCGATCTCTGCCGCAGGATCGCTGGTCTGGCCTAGCGTGATCGCCTTGTTGAACATGGCCTCCGCGACCTGTCCCTGCAGCGGGAGGGCGTCACTGTCGCCGTAGCGGGCGATGAGTGCGTCGTAGACTTCGATCTCTGCCGCAAAATCACCGGATTGGCCCAATGCGACTGCCTTGTTGAGCATGGCCCGCGCAACCGGTTCCTGCAGCGGAAGGGCGTCGCTGTCGCCGTAGCGGGCGATGAGCGCTTCGCAGGCCTCGAGCGCCGCCGCAGGATCGCCGATCTGGCCTAGCGTGTCCCCCTTGTTGAGCATGGCCCGCGCGACCTGTTCCTGCAGCGGGAGGGCGTCACTGTCGCCGTAGCGGGCGACGAGCGCGTCGTAGACCTCGATCTCTGCCGCAGGATCGCTGATCTGGCCTAGCGTGATCGCCTTGATGAACATGGTTCGCGCGACCTGCTCCTGCAGCGGGAGGGCTTCACTGTCGCCATAGCGGGCGATCACTTTCTCGAATATCTCGAGCGCAGCCGCATGCTCTTCGTCTTTAACTAGGGATACTCCCTTATCGATCATCTCCTTCGCTTCTTTGGCTCCGGGCGAAGTTTGATGGTCTGATGCGATCGTGTCGTCGTGGCGGGGCTCCGTCGACTTCAGGCTAAGACGCTCGCGGGCTGGTGCGATCTGCATCGCTTGTTCGAACGCATGTAAATAGTCGCGGGTCCAGAGATCAAAGCGGCCTGTTGCGCGTGCGGTCCGACCGATTTCTTCCAACTCGTCCTTGCAGTAAAAGCTGGACAGGAACGCGACGAGCCAGCGCATCCTCTGCCGGGTGCGGCGCGTTCCGTGCCGCATCAGGTACCAAATATTGAGGAACCGTTCGACGACCTGATGGCCCGCGTACGAGCCCGAGGTTTCGTTCTTTTCAATTAAACCATCCTTGCGCAGCCTAGTCAGCTGCGGAGACAACGTCGTAGTTGGGACGCCGGTTATTTCGGAAAGTTGCCCGGTAGTGACAGGGTCCCAGTGTAGCGCGATGGCATCGATGATCGCCCTTTGCAAGGGGGTCTGATATTCCTCGACGCGGGCCTTATAATAGGGCGTGACCTCGTCCAGCAGTCGCTCGAGATCGGCCATCGCGCTGTGGGAATCCTCGGTCTCGAGAAGGCGATATGTCAGGGCTAAGATCCGCGGGTTGCCACCGGTCAACCTGTGAAGAACACGGAGCCGTGCGGGATCGGTGTGCATTACTTGGAGGACGCGGCGCCCGACCTCTCCGCGCTGGTTTGCGAGAGCTCGCATGCAAGTTTCAGCTTCCTGCAGCTCGAGGGGCTCAAGATAATAGGGTTGGAAGAACTCGTAGAAGGCAGCGTCGCGGTCCGCGGTTTCCTTCAGTGACTGGGTTGCGGCACCGACAAGGATTGGCCCGCCCCGTGCCTGCAAGCTGGCGCGCAGGGTCCAGCGGTCCTCGTCCTTAAGCGCATCCAGAATCAGGTCGAGGTTGTCGATCAGTAGAATTGCACGTTTGCCAAGCGAATGCATCTCCTTCTCGAATTGCTCTGCGGCGCCGTCGTCGCTGTCCCAACCGCTGGAGAAGACCACGTTGTCAAGATGCTCCGCCAAGTCGTCACGGCCTTGGCTTTCGGCCCATCCAGCTAGGGATTCCCCGCAATTGCGCCAGAAATCCTGCAATCGCAACACGTTGTACTGCTCTTCGCGGAACATCAGCGGGACGAATCGGTCCGACAATTCGTGATCGCGCTTGATCTCAATCGCCATGCGGCGCAGTAGGGAGGTCTTGCCCATCCCTCGCGTGCCGATCAGGATTTGATGCTGCCCGTCGTCCTCCAGTCCGATTGATTTCAAGCGGCGGCACATCGTCCCCAGAGTGCCGCGGCGCGCCACGAAGCTGGCGACGAAATCGTCGTCATTGAGGATGGTCTGATTGTAGAGCGTGGACTGCGGTATCACGATCAATCCGCCTCGTACTGCTGCCAGTAGCGACGGATCAGGCCGGACCGGAACCTGTAGCGCCCTTCGGTCAGGTCGATCAGGCCGTCACTTTGCAGGATGTCAAGAATGTCCCGCACTGCTTTCGGTTTAGCGACGGCCATGGCAGCTTGCAGCGTGTCCAGCGTCTCGCCATTCGCACCGGCCGACAAACGGCCCAGCACCCCTCGTGCTAGGTCACGGTCGGTATGGGGTAAGTTCTTGTCAATATGCTCGCGCCACACCGCGAACGCGGATTTCCGGGTCGGTTCAAGTAGTTTTTGCATTGCGGCACGCAGGTCCTCCTGCTTTGCGGTCAGCTTGCCGCCTTCTTCGGGGCCAGTTGGTCGGACTTCATTGCCCACCAGCCTTAGGTAGTAGGGCGCTAGCCAGCCTAGCTCTTCAAACAAAACCTTTAAGTCTTCGTCGCTCACATGGAACTGGTGGTTAAACCCCATCTGCGTGGCCGGAGCACGGAGAAAGGATCCAGCTTCGATTTCGTTGAACGGCTCAAGGATAAACGTGGTCAAATCGACGAACGCACCGCCAAGGCCGAACCGTTCGGCCACAAAGTGCAGGCCGATCGAGCCGGTGAAGAGCCAACGGACATTCGAGTATTCAGCCTGTAGGTTCCTCAGTTCGTAGAAGAAGTCCTTGGCACCGCTCTCATTTTTCTCTGCGAAGCCGAGTACGAAATAGGCGATCTCGTCTACGAAGATCGCGGATTGCCTGCCCTCCTTCTCTAGTGCTTCCAAAAGCGCGCCCAAAAAGATCACTGGGTCGACTTGCCCAATCGCTTTGATAGGGTTGGTGCCCCAATTTCCCCCAATCAATGTATCAAGCCGGTGTTTTAAGGTTGCATGCAGACCTGACTTCGTAGGCAACTGCTTTTGAATCTTCTGGCACAGGCGCTCCGCGAACTTGTCCGGAGCGGACATGCCTTGGACATCCACCTCAATGATCAGCCAGCCCTCGTTCCGCATGTCTTCCGCGAGCCTGTTGATCGTCCAAGTTTTCCCGATGCGACGAGGGGCTGGCATATGAATGTTTTGCCCGGCGTTAAGCTTGCGTTTCAGAGCGTCGCGCTCATTCTCTCTGCCATGCATGAATTTATCCGCCCATGAATTAATTCCGATGTGAATAAATTCATCGAAATCCAAAGTCAACGGGCCCGTGCCTCTACCCGAGCATCTCCATGATGACGACTCATTACGCCTCACTGCCGTTTTTCCAAGTCGCAGCGAACGGCCACTTCCCGCCTTAGAGTCGATCCAATGCCGATGACGCTGCACGGGGATCGAACGTCTGCTTCATTGAAATGCCATACTCGTCCTGTTACATCGTCGAAAGTCTGCCTTCCGCCCTTTTGTGCCGGACCAGGCGGCGGCCGTGCTGCGCCGACGACGAATGTTCGCTTCTATGCCGTGAGCCCTTCGGTTCGCCGCACCGCCGTCAGTCCGCTCTCCGCCCGTCGTGACTGATCTGGCGCCGGTCGTTCTGCGGCGGCGACGAACGTCGGCTCCTGCGTTCTGAGGCCCTTGGTATGCCGCACCGCGGTCAGGCGGCTCTCCGCCCTCATGTGCCATTCTAACGCTAATGGCGACTGGCGCGCTGCAAGTGCGGTGAACGGCAGGTTTTGGAAAATCTGCACTGCAGCATCTGCAAATCGTCGACCAGCCGCAATTGGACGCTAGCATGCGGTGCGTCTGCACTTGTTGTAGATTATAAGAAGGGCGCCAATGGGCCACTTCGCCACTGCACTTTAAGATCTTTGAACGTTTGTATCTAAGTGAGTCGGCCGGTCACGGTTCGATAGGGTGGTTGCGGCAACGTCAGAAAAACGGTCGGTTTCCTTGCGATCACCGTGCGCAGTGCGGCTGGTCAGCTCAAGCACAAGAAAACCCGTTGCGAAAATCAATGACACTTTGCAGGGAGTGCGCAGTCTTTTCTTGCGGGGTGCGGCAGTGCTTATCGGTTATATCAGGGTCTCAAAGTCAGATGGCACCCAAACACTCACCCCGCAGCGCGATGCGTTGCTCGCGGCGGGTGTCGATCCGGACCGAATTTACGAGGATCTGGCTTCTGGTCGCCTCGATGCCCGGCCAGGTCTGCTGGCCTGTCTCAAATCACTCCAGCCAGGCAATACGCTGGTCATCTGGAAGCTGGATCGGCTTGGCCGCGATCTGCGTCACTTGATCACCACCGCCGAAGCCTTGAGAGAGCGGGGCGTCGGTTTGAAGGTTCTGGCAGGCGCGGGCGCGCAGATCGACACTACCACCGCGAACGGCAGGCTCGCATTTGGCATTTTTGCGGCATTCGCAGAGTTTGAGCGAGAGTTGATCGTTGAACGGACGCAGGCAGGTATTGCCGCTGCCCGTGCGCGTGGCAGGCTTGGGGGCCGCCCGCGCAAGATGGATAGAACGACCCTGAGCATGGCAATGACGGCCATGTCCGACCGCGACGCTGTTGCTAAGGAAGTTGCCCGCCGTCTTGGGATCACGACTACAACCCTCTATGCTTACGTCAATGGAGACGGCACTTTAAAGGCTGCAGGGCAGGCTTTGCTTGATGGCGGTCCCAAGCAATAGAATTGCAGCTGAACAGTTTGCTGTTTGGTCATCCCTGAACTTTTAGCAGTTAGCGGCTTGACGTCGCAGGGGGGGTTCGGGTTATGGCTGGTGTTCTCGTATTGTTCTTATAGCCATGACCCTGCACTTAAGCCCTATCAAGATCACGCTCGTAGACTGGCATGTGCCCCTGGCATCCATGCCGGTTCCGGCCGGTTTTCCGTCACCCGCCGCGGATGATCTTGAGGATACGATCGACCCGATCAAGTGGGTGGTACGGCATGAGCATGCGACCTTCTGGTGGCGGGTGTCGGGCGACAGCCTGGAGGCCGAGGGCATCCTGGACGGCGACCTGATCGCCGTGGATCGCGCGGGCAAGCGCCGCCATGGTCGCATCGTCGTCGCGGTGGTCGATGGCGCCATTACAGTCAAGAAGCTCGCCAAACGCGATGGTGTCTGGTTTCTCGATCCACGCGCCCGTGCGGATGGCTATGCGACAATCCCGGTCACGGAGACGACCGAGATATGGGGGGTTGTCGCCGGCGTCGTCCGACGCCTGCCCATCGAATAAGGGCAGGCCCGGTGGAGCAATCCGACCGCCCCATTGCGCTGATCGACTGCAACAATTTCTACGTCAGCTGTGAGCGCGTGTTCGATGTGTCGTTGCGTGGCATCCCCGTCATTGTCCTGTCCAACAATGACGGCTGCGCCGTGGCCCGCAGCGATGAAGCCAAGGCCCTTGGGATCAAGATGGGCGAGCCGGTTTTCAAGATCCGTGACCTGATGAAGCGGCATGGGGTCAAGGCTTTGTCATCGAACTACACACTCTACGGCGACCTCAGCCGCCGCGTGGTCGAAGTCCTGAACAGCTACTCCCCCCGCCTCGACGTCTATTCGATAGACGAGACATTCGTTGACCTTGCGGGCTTCGGGGATCGCATGGAGGCTCATGGCGCCCAGATGCGGCATGCAGTCAGAACCGAGACCGGCATCCCGACCTGCGTTGGCATTGCTCCTACCAAGACGCTTGCCAAGCTGGCGAACTATGCCGCCAAGAAGAACCCTCTCTTTTCTGGGGTCTGCAATCTCATGGACCAGGACGTGCGGGACTATGTGATGCGCCGCATTCCCATCGGAGAAATCTGGGGCGTGGGGTCAGCAACGGAGGCCAAGCTGAAGGCCCAGGGGATCAACTCTGCCGCCGAGCTACGCGACCTGCCTTTGGCCCTTGGCCGCAAGATCGGTACGGTTGTTTTGGAACGGTTGGTGGCCGAGCTGCGCGGCGTGTCCTGCGTCGATTTTGAGGATGTGGCTCCGCAGCGCAAGGGTATGGCCGTCACCCGCTCCGCGGGCACGCCCATGACCAGCTTCGACACGCTGGCCCAGGCCATCAGCGCCCACGCCACCCGGGCGGCCGAGAAGCTGCGGCAGCACGGTTTGGTAGCAGGCACGATGACGGTGTTCTACCACACCAACCCGCACAAGCCCGACAGGCCGCGCCATTCCTTTTCGCGCAGCATCCGCTTGCGGCCCATGTCCAACCATACGTTCGACCTGGTGGATGCCGCCGTGGCGGCTGCGCGCCGAGGCTGGAAGGGCGACCCGTCCGGAAATGGCTATGGCTATACCAAGGCCGGGATCATCCTCGATGACCTCTTGGCCGAGGCCGACCAGCCCGCCATGCTGTTTCCACCGGATCGACCGCGCGACGCGCGCCTGACGGATGCTCTTGATGCGATCAATGACCGCTTCGGCAAGAAGACAATGGTGCTGGCGCGAGAGGGGGTTAGCCGATCCTGGGCGACGAAGGCGGATCACCGATCGCCGCGCTACACAACGCGGATCAGCGAGCTACCCACTCTGCATATTTAAATACCTAAAAAAAGCGTAGCGGGTATAACTGCATAAAATAGTATAATTGAAGTTTATTAATGTCATACGCAAAAATTCTTGCAGATAAAACACTCCCATTGCAAGCAAGGTCGGTAATTTCCGACGCACCCTACGTTGGACTGATAATAATGAACTGTGCGGCTATAGATTCTATTCTCGCACAGCTCATAGAACTTGTTAGGCCGAGATGTGAACTTGAGGCTATAAAACTAAGAGCAACACGCCAAGCATCTGAAAGAATATAAGAAATAAGAAAAGCGTTTACTGCACGCAGCTTGACAGATCATAGGGAGAAAATGCTCGCCGCTTTGGGCGAATACGAAGTTATAAAAAAGTACCGAGATACTCTAGCTCATGGCGAATTAATAATAAACGATCGTAGCGAAACGACTTTATTTTTTAGAAAAGTTAACCCTGACAAAATATCAAAAAGGCAGATGATGGAAGTCGTTAGTGTGGATCGTGACGATATGGTTAAGGTCGCCAAACAATCACTCAGAGTTCATGCAATAGCGCTGACTAGGTGTTCAGTCCCGGCATCTGGTGGATCGGGTCGAGGATGAATCTGTCTGGCTCTGATGTCCAT
>NZ_QJPK01000036.1 GCF_003259195.1 Paracoccus sediminilitoris | reverse complement strand
AAGCCATCTGCGCCCGCCTGGAGGCGATGCGAGAGCGCACCCCGCGCGGCCGGACCACCTGGCAGCCTTCATCGGTCAGAATGCTGCTGGAGCGGGCAAGGAAAATGGGGCTACTTTAAAGATGGGCATTTGGGTGGTCAGGACTGACTGCCATCAAATCTAGAAAGTGCTTGCACGAATCTGGTCGGTTGGGCAATAGTCGCGAAAAATAACGCGCGGCCACTTAAAAAACGCGATCACGGATCGGGGCAGATATGAGCGAAGTTGAGCAGGATCTAGACATCGCCATTGGGCACTACGCGGAACTTCTCGCGTCAAACCTGCATGCTCAGCGCGCTGCCCACTTCCCGCCGGATGCAAGGAAGGTGATGCGCACTTTGACCAGCGGCGAAGCTGCTGAACTCCTTGGTGTCGATCATACCTATCTTCGCAAGCTTCATCGAGAAGGAAAAATCGTTGACGTCGAGACGACGGCTGGAAGTCATCGCCGCTACTCGCTCGACGATATATGGGAAATCCGTCAGACACTTGAAGGAAATACAAAGAAGTCTGGAACTTACGTGCCTGGTCGTCGCGACGGTGACGAGCTCCAAGTCGTTTCAGTGGTGAACTTCAAGGGCGGGTCAGGCAAAACGACGACGTCTGCTCACCTCGCTCAACGCTTGGCGCTTAAGGGGTACAGGGTTCTTGCTATTGATCTCGACCCTCAAGCATCCCTTTCGGCTCTTCATGGAATTCAGCCGGAACTCGACCTTGTGGAGGGCGGAACCCTCTATGATGCCGTCCGCTACGACGATCCAGTTCCGATCAGCGAAGTCATCCGCGAGACCTACATCCGCGGACTTGATCTCATCCCGGGCAACCTTGAATTGATGGAGTTCGAGCACGAGACGCCTGCTGCTATTCAGCGAGGGGGAGCGAAGGCGTTCTTTGCAAGAGTTCACGACGCTCTCGATAGTGTTGAAGCAAACTACGACGTTGTTGTAATCGACTGTCCACCGCAACTTGGCTTTTTGACGATGTCAGCACTTTCCGCGTCCTCTGGTGTGCTTGTGACGGTTCACCCGCAGATGCTTGACCTCATGTCGATGTCCCAATTCCTGCGAATGACTGCGGATCTATTGGGAGTGATCAGGGATGCAGGTGCAAATCTGCGCTTCGATTGGCTGCGCTTTTTGCCAACGCGATACAAGGTCGGCGACGCGCCACAGACCGAAGTCATCGCTTTTATTCGTAGCCTGTTTGGGAGGTCGGTCCTAACCAATCATATGGTTGAATCGACCGCAATTTCTGATGCCGGCTTGACGAAGCAAACGCTCTACGAAGCTGACAAAAAGGACTTCACGCGTCAGACGTTTGATCGTGCGATCGAATCCATGAACTCAGTGAACGATGAGATCGCTGAAATCATCCAGAACACTTGGGGGCGAAATGACAAGAAAGCCTAAACTTGGCTTGCCGCTGCAGACCCTTCGCAACGCTCCTGACGCTCTTGAAGGGCGCCGTCTGCGTGGCGGTGTATTTGAGATCGATCCGGCGCAGATTGTTATCGAGGGGCGGTTAGATGACAGGCTTCAGATTGAAGTTGAGGGCCTGAAGAACTCTATTTCCAAGAACGGTCAGCGTGTGCCTGTCTTGGTCCGCCCACTGGAAAGCGATCGCTACAACCTGATCTATGGTCGTAGACGCCTAGAGGCATGTCGCGAACTCGGTATCAAAGTTCGAGCCATCGTTACAGAAGTCGAGGGTGACCAAGCGCTTCGAGACCAGCTGCTCGAGAACCAAGAGCGTCGTGATCTGAGTTTTATTGAGCGCGCGCTTGTTGCGACGGCGCTTCTGGAAGGTGACCATTTGGAAGGGGCTGAACGCACCAGTCGAGGTGTAGCCGAAGTCCTTAACCTCCACGAAGCTGGTGTCTCACAACTCTTGAGTGTCGTTCGGACTGTCGGCGAGGGACTCATCCAAGCAATTGGCGCAGCCCCCGGGATTGGCCGCCCCAGATGGGAAGAACTCAAGAAGGCCTTGAGTGCCTACGACGGTGATCGAGACCAACTGCAAGCCGTAGCTCATGAAGCCAAGACCGAAAGTTCCGGCTCGGTCGATGAGATTTCTGATCGTGCGTTTCTCGCAGTTTTGGAAGTTGCGAAGAGCGCGGAGAGGAAGACTAGTGCGCCTCGCAAGGACGCACCTGCTTTAGAGATCCCTGGCGTCGGAGCAGCGACAGTCAAGACCGGTCGACAAGGCAAGCAGCTAAAACTCGATCTGATTACGGATCAACCCGATTTTGTCAGCTGGTTGGAGGGCAATGCCCCAAAGCTGATTACCGAGCTTCATGAGCGCTGGAAGCGTTCAGGAGACTGAGCAAGAGCAATTAACAAGGAGGCACGATACAGGCAAAAAAGAAAAAGGCCCCGAGAAGCTAGCTTCACGAGACCTTTATAAGGTTTCGCATCGGGATCAGCCCGCTACAAAATCTCAGTTTTCGCACTTCTGAATGTAGCGTTCTGGCCCCTACTCCGCAAGCGCAAAGCGATTCGCGGGCCGTAGAAATTTTGCCTTCGTGAATGTTTTCATGGAGTACACACCGATTTCGCCGTATATGCGGCCGATTTCGCACGCCAATCTGCGCTTGATCGAGCGCCCTAAGGCATCTGTTCCGGCCAGACCTGTCAACAAATGGGAACTCCTACGCGAGCTTTCCAAGGCGCAAGCGGCCTTTGGCGTGGCAGAACGTGATCTGACCGTTTTGCAGGGGCTCCTCAGCTTCTTTCCGCACGATGCACTTGGCGGGAACGCCGAAATGGTAGTTTTTCCCTCAAACAAAGCGATCTGTGAGCGCCTGAATGGCATGCCCTGCTCTACAATGCGGCGTCACCTGGCGCGTCTTGTTGATGCTGGTTTGCTTCAGCGGCGAGATAGCCCAAATGGGAAGCGCTACGTCCGCAAGTACGGCGAAGAGCGCGTAGCCTTTGGTTTTGACCTGTCTCCACTCTACAGCCAGTCCGAGGGGATCGCGCGGGCCGCTGAGGCTGTGCGCGAAGCTGAGGAGCGTGTCAGGCGTCTGAGAGAGGTCGTAAGTCTCATGCGACGCGATCTCGCAGCTCTGGCGATGTTTGGAGAGGAAATCCAGCCGGGCCTTGGCCTATGGGATCAGCTTCGCGACACGGCCGCCATCACAGCGCGCGCCCTTCGGCGCAAGCTTTCGATTGAGGATCTGTTGATCTTTCGCGCCGATCTTGAAGTTCTTCTCAACCAGGCACGCGACATCATTGACGGTCCTGAAACAGAAGAAATGAACACCAATAGTGCCCGATTTGAGCGTCACCGTCATAATTCAAATAAAGAATCTATAGATCTTGAACCTGCTTTAGAAAAAAGAGGTGCAGCGGCCGGCGTGGCGGATGAGGATGAGGATGAGGATGAGGATGAGTGTGTGGCTGACCTCTATGAACAGGACACAAGACACCTGCCAAAGATCCCGCTCCACCTTGTGATAGCTGCATGCCCCTCGCTCCAGACCTTCTACCAAGGCGAGATCCGGCATTGGCACCAGCTTTTTGATGCGGCAAGCCATGTGCGACCAGCCATGGGGATCAGTGTGTCAGCATGGGAAGAGGCGCAGCGGTTCATGGGCCCGGAGCACGCTTCGATCGTCGTTGCTGCCATCCTGGAACGCTTTGACGATATCAAATCGCCTGGTGGATACTTGCGCGCATTGACCGGCAAAGCGGCGGCCGGCGAGTTTTCTTGTGGGCCGATGGTCATGGCATTGATTGGGCGGCGATCTGCAGCATAACAGCTGTTAAGATGGAGAGACTGCATACTCTTTCGCTAACTCGGAAGTGACGACTTAACAGCTGTTAAGTCTTGTCGTGCGAGTGTCAGAATATGAGGGGGAAAGGTTCATTGGTTTGATGGTTACATTAAGTGAAATCAAAAGAATGGCCCCTGTCCTATTCGAGCTTTATGCCGAAGATGAAAAGGTGCTGGAACAGCTGATGGCCTTCAAAGTCAATATGGATTACGAGCATGAGGTTCAGGTTTGAGAGGCGAGCCATTCATCTTGGAACAAAGAGCTTTGTTAGATCCGGCGGTTGCCGACGAAACTTTTATGCACATTTCTATCAGTCGTGCGGTCTTCGCCGGTATCGAGGTCTATTAGGCTGCTGGCGGCAGCGTGTTGCATGATCTCTTTTGGGGAATGGACGGCGACTAGCTTATAGAGCTTGCTCTGCTTAATTATCTGCTCAGCGATTGTTCCAGGCTGACACCAAAGCTATT
Source organism: Paracoccus sediminilitoris (assembly GCF_003259195.1). Classification (GTDB taxonomy): domain Bacteria; phylum Pseudomonadota; class Alphaproteobacteria; order Rhodobacterales; family Rhodobacteraceae; genus Paracoccus; species Paracoccus sediminilitoris. The sequence continues at coordinate 14,215 of NZ_QJPK01000036.1, read as the reverse complement.
GCGACCGAAGGGTGAAAACGGATCGAGGTTATGCATGATTTACCCTATGGCCACAGCCTAGAATTACGGCGGTTGAACGGAGACACGGTTCGATGACGAAGGCGCGGTCTATGCCAAACTACTAACCGAATTGCGAGAGTTCGAAGAGAAATAGGCAGGCCAGTAGGAGTTCTTCGAAGAAATCGACACGCGTCTTGGCAAGGTCAAGGCCGCGATGGAGAAACTCGAGGCGCGGCCGCTGATCTTTGATGCGAAGAAGATCGGAAGGGCAGGGGGCTTTCGTTGAGCAACGTTAAGTCTAGCTGACAGTTGATCGGGGCCTCGTGCGGCCCAAGGATGAGCCACGGGTAGATCTCGACATCCACCCCGGTTAACAGGCGGCAGATGGGCAGGGCGCTGAGCTATAAGTTGCGAGCAGCGCGGATGGTATCGGACAGGGCAGCATCGTGATCAGTGCGCGTCATGAGAAGGTGAGCCTCAACCGTATCATAGCGCCCCCAAGTGGCCAGAATCGGCGGGCAATACTGATGGAAATTCGCCTGGAAATCTTGATAGAGTGCCATGTTGGTGCAGCAATCGTGGCACTGGGTAGAATTAGATTTCCTCTCCGCTGAATCGCGACATGTAGGCAATGCCGACTCCGTCTCCGTTGGGATAGAGAATCTCGAAATTTGGCTCCGGTGCCTTAAGCCTGTCCCTGATCGTGGCCTGGGACAGTGACGAGTGGCGAGTTTCACGGTTGGCGTCGCTCACACCCCGCAAATAAATTTTCCACGATCCCTGCTGATGGCTGAAACCGTCAATGCAGACGTTGTTGTCCTAGCTAATGATCGCGGATATCCGTTCGAGATAACGCATGGCGAGGTGCAGACCTACCAGCGTGCCATAGGCAAAGATGTAACGTTCGTAGCGATCGAGCAAAAGCGCCCCTGTGGACCTTTCGATTAACCTGAGCGAGCCAATCAAGGGCATAGTGGAACGTCCCAGGTGTCGGTACCTTGGTCTGACCATAGCCAGAGAGGTTGGGCGCAATGAGACATAGAGATTGGCCAAGAGGGGGATCAAGTCCTGGAACATATGGGTGGCTGTCGGGAAGCTAAAACTAGGGATCGAGCTTTAACTGATAAAGGACGGCCCGTCTTAGGTAAGCTGACCCAGTTTTTCGCACCGGATAGTCGGTTCCACTGCAATTGCCAGCGGTGGCTGCTTCGTAGAGCATTTATATACACACTATTGCACATGCTATCAAAGTGTGTATATAAATGCTCATAAAGGAAGGGCAATGGAGCTAGAGACCAACTCACGAAAGCTCCTGAAACTGTTGAAGGCGGAAGGCTTCGAAGAGGTCCAGAAACGAGGGTCACACATGAAGCTTCGAAAGGGTGACAAAACTGTAATCCTACCCCACCCCAAAAAGGACCTACCGCTAGGGACAGTCAGAAGCATCTATGAACAGGCCGGGCTTCTCTAGTCCGGCTACCCAGCCCATGACCCGACCATCATCCAACCGAAGGAAGCAAATGTAATATGAAGTACTTTACTGCTATCATCCATCAGGACGAGGGCAGCTCATTTGGCCTGACCTTTCCGGATCTACCAGGCTGTTTTGCTGCCGCCGATGACTGGAACAATATTTCGGCCGCAGCGACTGAGGCGCTCGATCTCTGGTTCGAGGATATGCCTGATGTCGAACCCACAACCCTTGATACCATTCGAAACCGCCCGGAGGTAATAGAAGCTATAACAGCCGGCGCTATCTTGATGCCCGTGCCCTACATCCCGGCCGATACTGCGGTCGAACGAGTAAATATTACGATCGAGCGCGGACTGCTTCGAGCAATCGATAAAACAGCTAAAGGGCGCGGAATGACCCGGTCCTCCTTTCTGGCATCCGCTGCCAGGCATGAGTTGGTAGGGGCCTAGCCTAAACGAAAAAAGGCCGTTTCCTGGTTTTGAGACGGGGGGGGCGGTCATAAAACGAATAACGCTCCTACCTAGAGAGTGAGCAGCCGTATGGCGCATGGGCCATTCATAGGTCGCTAGTTCTTAAACACGCTTTGCACTGCGCCGGGACCGCAGGAGGATTAAATCAGATTCTTGAGGCCCATTTGTAAAGGAACGAGGGGGGGGATCGCGATTTTCCCCACCCAGTTGCACATCACGAAGAACGGTCCAGCGCCTGGCCGTCGCACGGCCTGCTTGGTCTGCCCCCTGAAAAGTGGTCCTCCCTGCGATATGGCTTTTGAGCCATTTAAAGGATGCAGGAATGCCCCATAGGAAGCACGAGCCGGAGGAGATCGTCGCTAAGCTCCGGTAGGTTGACGTGTTGATGTCGCAAGGCCAGTCGGTGGCCGAAGCCGTGCGGTCGATCAGCGTGACGCAGTTCACCTCCTATCGATGGCGCAGGGAGTGCGGTGGGCTGAAAACCGACCAAGTGACGCGACTGAAGGAGCTGGAGAAATCGTTCCATTGGAGCGCCATTGCTTCAAGCCCGATGGCGACGAAGCGGCTCCGGAAGGCCGTCTCTGACCTGACGCTCGAGAAGCTCATCTTTTGGGGTGAGGCCCATGGGACGAACGCATCAGGATACTTCTGAGCCCCGTCCGCCGCCGTGCTTGCATCAAGCATGTCAGGCAGAAGTTCCGGATCTCGGAACGGCTCCCCGTACTCGGCCAAGGTTGCGTGGAGGTGGACCGGTAGGGGCTTGTCGGATGCTGGTTTACCGGACTGTTTGCTCTCATCCGCCTCAAGCGTCAAATCTCAACCGCCGCCGCAGTTCATCGCGGCGGCGGGAGCTGTTCAGGCCTTGGAAGGGTCGACCTCGCCCTCTTCCTCGCCATCCCAGTAATGCACGCGCACAGCATGAACCTTGATCAGAGCCATGCCCGGCGTATCGATTCCGTCAGGAAACCAGCGATCAATGTCAGAGGACCAATGATCTGCGAAGGCTGCCTTGTCGCGGATGATGAGAGCCTCTCCTTCAACGGCGACAAAAAGCGGCGGAGCGCCAAGAATGCCGGCGCGACCTTGGAAGGACAGCGCGACATGATGGTCGCGCTCGATGTCGCTGACGGTGCGTGTGTTTTCATAAGTGAAGTAATAGCTGTCGCCGTCCCACTCGACCTCGCTGTTGTTGCTCATTGGGCGGGTGGCTAATTGCCCGTCCTCGGTTCGGGTGGTCAGCATGGCAAAATCAATCTTGCCCATCGCCTTTGCCAAATCCTGAATTGTCTTGTGGGCCATGGTCCCTCCTGAGGGTTAAGGATGCACACTGTTCCGAACGCTGGCCCGATGCGTTTTGTTGCACGCCTAGACATAGATCTCTCAAGGAGGTTCAGACTGTATCAGGCCGTGCAACCAGCTTCCGGAGGTGGGTTTGCAAGGATAGGGGAAGTTCGTGTCGGAAGGTCATGCGGGCCGTGCGGCAGCTCCCTGCTGGCGGTGGTCATGCCATCTCGGCCATCCGGCCATTTTACAGTCGGGCGCTGCGCCATCCCTAGGACATGGTCAGGTATGGTTATGCGAAGACCGGGTCGCGGCGGCAGAGGGAGTCTTCTGCTTTAGCCAATCGGCCATGACCACGACCTTAGAGATGGTATTTGCGGCAGCGGCGCAGTCAGACAGCCAGCGCGCCGTCCAGTCCGGGCCCGTGCTGGCATAGCAGGAGATACATCCAAGGCGATGGCTCCCCATCGGGGTCATCTCATTGCCACACACGCCACACCAGTCACCACGCATTACCGTCTTCTCCATAGCCTCTCGGCTTCGAGTAGCACGGTAGAGTTACCGATCAGCTAATCGCAGCTCTCTCTTCAGTTCGTTCCCCTGTCGCGCTTGCGCCAATCCCAGGGCATCTCGAACCTGCTGCTCCAGACACCGCGTTTTACATCCTTGGCGGCTTGCTCCTCGGCGTCGTATATGTCCCCGCCATACTGCCGGTAGGCCACGGCATAACCTTGCGCCACCATCCAAGCATTCAGGTTGCGCTTTCCAGTCCAGCATTCTGCTACCACCCGGCCATAGCGATCGGTGTCGCGCGCTTCGCAGCGAAGCTCCCGCCGATGAACCGCTTCCACCAGCGCATCGGTCGATGCCTCCCCGCAAGCCCAGTCCGACCGGTTTCGTCGACAGGTTTGCTGCCCCTCTGGGGCATCGATGCCGAACATCCGGATCCGCGTGCCATCGATGTCCAGCGTATCGCCGTCGATGACATGTGCCAGACCCGCCACCTGTTCGCGCGGTTGCTCAGTCCGAAGAATGTCCCGAAGCTGATCTTCCAACGCATCACGGATCTGGGGGCTTCTGTCCCCGATCACCAGGATCGCGGCAACAATGGCCAAAGCACCTAGTAGCTTCTGCAAGGCGCTTCGGCGACGTGTCTTTTGTCTCGAACTCATGGCTGGCGGTGTGGAGCCAAACACAAACCCCCGCAAGGCGGGATTGGCCCATTGCGTCCAAACAGCCTCGTTCTGGCGCCGCCTTGCAGCATCCCCAGGTCGGACGTTCGTGCTAGGCGCAGCGAGTTCGTTGGGTCACAGTCTGCTCTGCGCGACCAAGCAGTGGTTCGCTGCACCTACAGTACTGGATTCATGGACTGTGTTCGAATGGCGCCGAAGGGCGATAAAGCCGACTGACTGCGGTGCGGCGAGTCAAAGCTCTCTGGTGCAAGAGCGGATATTCGTTGCCGGCCCAGAGCAGCTGAGGCCCAGACCGTGATGAAGGGCGGAAAGCGGCCTTTCGGTGGTGCGGTTAACCAGAGGTCTGCGCACGCCGAAGCGGTCATTCAGCCACAGCGCAGCAAGGTTGGCGCCTAGTGAGTCACAAAGGGCGGAGAGCCGCCTGACGGCAGTGCAGCATAACAAGGGTATCGGGACGTAGCAGCAGACGTTCGTCGCCGTCGCGCCACGGCCTGCGCCAAGTCCTTCACAAAGGGCGGAAAGCGGACTGACGGAGGTGCGGCGAACCCGAGGGCTCGCGGCGCAGAAGCAGACATTTGCTGTCAGCGCAGCATGGTCGGCGGTTGATCCGTCACAAAGGGCGGTTTGCGGACTTGCGGCAGCGCAGCGAACTGACGGCCTCAAGACGCTAAAGCAGCCATTCGGCCTCGCCGCAGCCTAACAGATGCCTGACCCGCCGCGAAGGGCGGTGAGCGGCCTGACTGCGGTGCGGCGAGCCAAAGCTCTCAGGGTGCAATAACGGACATTCGTTGCCGGCGCAGCGCGGCTGAGGCCCAGAACGTGGCGAAGGGCGGAAAGCCGTCTTTCCGCGGTTCGGCGAGCTAAAGCTCTCGGACATAAGAGCAGACGTTCGTCGCTGGCGCAGCACGAGCGAGGCATGGACTATCACGACGAGCCCAAACCTTTCAGCGAGTGCCGGAGCGCTAGGGTCCAGACCCATTGATTTTACCCTCTTTGCGTGATTCAGGCCGCCGCCAGGAGACCTGATTAATGAGCAACCTCTTCTGGCTGACCGAGGCGCAGATGGCGCGTCTTCGTCCGTTCTTTCCCAAGAGCCATGGCCGCCCGCGTGTGGATGATCTGCGTGTGCTGAGCGGCATTATCTTCGTCAACCGCAATGGCTTGCGATTGTGCGATGCGCCGAAGGAATACGGACCGGCCAAGACCCTCTACAATCGCTGGAGGCGTTGGAGCGATAACGGCGTCTTCGCGCGGATCATGGTCGGCCTGGCCGCCGAAGGCGCCGATCCCAAGACGATCATGATCGATGCCACGTATCTGAAGGCGCACCGCACGGCCTGCAGCCTGCGTGCGAAAAAGGGGCGCGCACTCGCCAGATCGGCCGAACGAAAGGCGCAATCGCATCGAGATCATGTTCGGTCGTCTGAAGGACTGGAGACGTGTCGCCACGCGTTACGACAGGTGCCCGGAGACATACCTCTCCGCAATCGCTTTGGCCGCAACCGTCCTGTTCTGGTTGTGATCAAGAACGAGTCCCGACCCTAGCGAAGGCGATTCAGAATTAGGATTGAATTATCGTGTGGAAAGTATATCCGGCGAGAATGTAGCCAGTGTGGATTGCGTTGGTGAATAAGTTTGATGCTCGCGTTTCGCAAGGTTCTCTGAGTTTCAGGGTCGTCACCGACCACGCAGATGTTCCAGCTTTGGTTGATCTTGCGTGTGAGGCGCATGAGGAAAGCAGGTTTTCCTACATACCTTTCAGCGCGGAGGAAGTAAGGAAGATAGCTAAAAATTCGGGACACTCAGCTTTGTTTGTTCGGGTTGATGATCTGCAGTTGGTCTCCGCCGACTATAGTAACCTTTGTCTGTCAGAGATTTCCAAAAATTTGAAAGGGCGATAATTGGGCAATTTCGATTATATTAACAATAACGATGCCGCATTTTGCGGAAAGCCGTGGGATCGTTTATTTTTCGCGGTGATATTCATTTTTCTAACCTCTTGTGGTCCAAGCCCGCAATATCTTTCCGGGAGAGTTGATGAGGCGGCCGAGGGCGCTATAAGGGCAGCTATATCTGATCTAAGTATGGAGGCAAACTCCGAGAGGAACCTTGCTCTGATTAATCGTCTTCAGTCTGATATTCCAGATAGATGCATTCGAAGTGAAGCCGCTTTGGTGTGTCAGTCACAAAATATAATAAAATTTCAACACAAAAATGGGGCGTCAGCTGAAAGGGTAATAGTGTCGTTAATGCTATTAAATGAAGGCTCTTATTGCCGTTCTGAAATGCGGCTAGTTGAAGATGCTGGAGTGCTTGCGGAACACGAGATATTCTCAATAAACAGGGTGACCGCAGGTGGGGCAAAATTGATTGAGATTGTGGGCCGGTCAGAAACATTGAGGTTAGCCGGTACCACACATCGCTTTTTGAATACATGCAAGGGTAGTAAGTAATGGCTTCGGCAACCTATGGCGTGAAGGACCTTTCTAGTCCTGACCCTAGGTAGCTCTTCTGTAAGCTTGACTTGACGTTGCTATATGATGCTATTTTCTGCAGGTAATGCGTTTAAATGGACGTTAGGATGTAAAAATGGAAGATAAGAACAATTATAAGCTTGCATTCTACATGACACTCTGCGGCTTGTTAATTGTCCTGTTGGAGATCGACGACCCTATTATTAGGAAAATGAAATATTTAAACATAACAATGCTTTTGGTTTCAACAGCCATTACTATAAAAGAGCTGTATATGAAATTTAAAAAATAAAATCGATATACACAGTGTTAGCTTTGAAATTAACAAATAATTTGGATTTATTAAATTATCGAATAATAGTGTTCTATTACTAATGGAAGAATGTCTCGAAATTAATCCAAAATTTGACCGATGAAGATAGGTAGGACTGTCACTAGAGTGATAATTTCACCCCGCAAAGCAGGCCGTGCCTGGTCCCTTGCGCCACGGCGAGCACGAACGTCCGCTCTAAGAATGCTACAAAGCGGCGCCAGACCAGTGCTGACTGTCCGCTATAGGTCGGGCCGCTCACGCTGCACCTGCATTCGCTGCAGCTATCGCGAATGTCGCTGATGGGCTCTTAACGTCGATTTGCCGGCATTGGTGCCGGCAACGGACCTGGGCGGCCCCTGACCAGCGCACTCGGCCCAAAGCTGCCAGTCGGTCTCTGACTAGCGCTGCGGTGCAGCTTCCCCAGACCGGACGTTCGTGCCTGGCGCAGCGAGATCGCGCAGGCAAAGTCTGCTATGCCGGACGAAGCGGACAAATCTCACCTCGCAGAAGTCAAGGACGCCAAGTCCAGGCACGAACAAAAGCTGCCGTAATACCTGCGCATAGATCCGTTTTCGCGAATGAGAGAAAAGCAAACAATGAGAGCACTGAGTACAAAATTAAAGAAATGCCTCCGCCTTGAGACCGAAGAAAAAACTCTATGTCCTCAATGGCGGACATAGCCTGTAGATCCTTGACCTCGTTTCCTAATCTGTCTTCAAGATAGCCACTAAGATGCGTAACTATTTCTACAGCTTCCATCCAATTTCTTGAACGCTCGACCCACGAAACAACCAACAGACCAACAAATAAGAGAAGATTGGCTAGCTCAAAATAACCCTTCTTCATATCTACTCCGGATTTAACACGTTAAGATATCGCAATGATGCCATCCGTCTGCAATGGGCTCTTCGCGTCGATCTGCCGCCCCTAGTGACCGCACGGGCACGCGGCGTCTTTAGATTGGCACACTCGGCCCTTTGCAGCCGGTCGGGACGGCATTTCTGCTGCAGTGCAACTTCCCAAGAGCAGACGTTCATGCCCGGCGCGGCGAGATCGACAGGTCACTGGCTGCTCTGCGGGACAAAGTGACGGTTGCTCTTATCGAACCTCGAAGTCGATACGGTCACGGGTTAGACCGTTCCACCCCTGGACGATGGAAAGCGAACTGTTGGAGCCAACATCTTTACAGTACGCTTCTCCATCCATCAGCACGTTCAATTTTCTCCCTATGAGATCCTGGGGCCCTATGTATTCCATACAAGAAGCGTTCGACACGGGCACAACGAGCACGCTGTTTTCTTTCGCTCCCTTGCAGCGCTGCAAAGGCTCTCCAATCAAATCGTAGCCAACGAGGCAGACTTGCGCGTAACCGTCAAACCGTGGATCGTTCAGAAGAATTTCCCGCCCGCTCAAAAGTTCGGATAGCATTACGGACCGTTGAAGAGTCTGTGCTTCTTCAATTTTTGTCTCCGGTGGAGTGACAGCGCACACTGCTAGCGCGACTGATGACAGAGCCAGACAGATTATAGTCTTAGATTTCAATGCACACCCTTAATGTCGTCTTCCGGCATTGCCAGAGTCCCTCATGGTGAAAGTTTTGCTTGGTTGGCTGCGCTACGGCAAGTTAGCGTCATGCAATATATGCAGATGACCGCGGAGGGCTCTTGACCTACCACGTCAATCTGCCGCCATTGGCGACGCCGCGAGATCACGGGAGCCTCAGACCCGCGCTTTCGGCCCAAAGCCGCCGGTCGGTCTCTGACTGGCGCTGCGTCGCAGCTTCCCCAGATCGGACATTCATGTCTTGGCGCAGCGAAACGTAGATGGCACAGTCCGCTATGCGGGACTTCCCGGTCAGTGACGAACGAAACACATTCTCAAGTTCACCGTTTGTAATCATGCAAAACGCTTTGCCCCTGCAACGCAGGCCACGATGAGCAGCGTCACGGCGATCATAGACCAAGCCACAGGTTCACCCAGCACTACACCCGCTAGTGCCAGCCCGAAGAAGGGCTGCAGGAGCTGCAACTGGCCAACCCCTGCGATGCCACCAAGAGCTAGCCCTCGATACCAGAACACGAAGCCGACCCACATGCTGAAGACGGAGACGTAGCCTAGGCCCAGCCAAACCGGGATTGTCACGCGGGTCCAATCGGACGGCCACGTTCCCACTGCGAGAACGGCCATGATAGGTGCGGCCAGAAGCAATGCCCACGAGATGACCTGCCAGCCGCCGAGGCGCCGGGAAAGAACGGCTCCCTCTGCATATCCCAGTCCACAGATCAGAATCGCGGCCAACATCAGCAGGTCGCCGGTAAGGGTGCCATCAGCAGTCTGCGACCAAGCATAAAGCGCGACGAGCAGGCTCCCTCCACAAGAGAACAGCCAAAAAGCTCGCCGAGGGCGCTCCCCGCCCCGGATCACCCCGCAGATGGCCGTCGCCAGCGGCAAGAGGCCGATGAATACGATGGAGCGGGCCGAGGTGATGTGCTGCAAGGCAAGAGCAGTCATCAATGGAAAGCCGATCACGACACCCGCAGCCACAATGGCCAGCGAAGGAAGATCGCTTGTTGAAGGTCGGGCCTGACGCCAGAGAATTAGCGCCATCACCGCCAGAACCGCTGCGATGACGGCGCGGACCGAAGTCAGAAACATCGGAGAGAGGCCAGATACCGCCACCCGTGTAGCTGGTAGGGATGCACTGAATATAATGACGCCGATGAGGCCGCTGCCCCATCCCTTGCTTGCAAGTCCCATAACTGCCCTCGTTGTTTTTTCGCATGGTTAGGAGAAGGCGGCTGGTGGCGACAGGCACGGAAGGCATACAAAAGCACCGAACTGTACTCCTCACCCAACCCATACGGCTGCCCTATGACAAACCGGACGACACAGGTGATGGCTGCGATCCGCCACATGATCGCGGAACGTACGCTTCTTGCTGGGGAGCGGGTGCCGTCAATCCGCGGCCTCGCGGCGAAGATGGGCGTCTCGCCTTCGACTGTGGTCGAGGCGTATGACCGGCTGGTGGCGGATGGGGTGATCCTGTCCCGGCCGGGTTCCGGATTTTATGTCGCGAACCGCGCAGCTTTCACGAGCCTACGGCCTCCGGCGACCGATCTGGACCGGTCGGTCGATCCGCTTTGGGTGTCGCGGCAATCGCTGGACGCGGCGCATGGTGTGCTGAAGCCGGGATGTGGGTGGATGCCGCCCGACTGGATGCCGCAAGCGGCGATCCGGCGCGCGCTGCGTCAGATCAGCCGAAGCGACGATGCTCTTCTGGCGGACTACGGCAGCTCGCGCGGAGGGCAGGACCTGCGGCACCTCCTGGCGCGACAATGCGCGGAGGAAGGTTTACCGGTCGATCCCGACATGGTGCTGCTGACCGGTTCAGGATCGCAGACCCTCGACCTGATCTGTCGTCTCTTGCTGCGGCCAGGGGATACGGTTCTGGTCGATGATCCCTGCTACTTCAATTTTCAGGCGCTGCTGCGCGTTCTCGGGGTCCGGATCGTTTCGGTGCCTTTCACACGGGAAGGCCCTGATCTGGCTGCGTTCGCCGAAGCGCTAAAAACTCATCGCCCAAGCCTCTACCTTACGAACTCGGCGCTGCATAACCCGACCGGTGCCACTCTATCGGCACAAACCGCGCACCGTCTGCTGTTGCTGGCGTCGGAGTGGGATCTGACCATTGTAGAGGATGACACATTCGCTTCTTTGGAGCCGGACCTGTCACCGCGCCTCGCAATTCTCGACGGCTTGCAGCGCGTCATCCGGATCGGCAGCTTTTCCAAAACGCTATCGGCTGCGGCGCGCTGTGGCTACGTCGTAGCACGGCCGGAACTTGTTGAGGCGCTGACGGACCTACAGGTCGCCACCAACTTCGGGGGTCCGAGCCCGGTTTCCGCTGAAATCGTTCGGATCACGCTGGCGGACGGAAGCTACCGCAAGCACATCGTCGCCACCCGAAGCCGGCTCGCACGGGCGCGGCGGGACGCCTCCAAAAAGTTAGAACGGCTTGGGATCGTACCCTGGCTCATGCCCCGCGGCGGCTTCTACCTGTGGTGCCAATTGCCGGAGGGACAGGACGCGCAATCCCTGGCAACGACCGTGCTGGAGAGAGGGATAATCTTTGCCCCTGGCAACGTCTTCAGTGCCGCAGGGACGGCAGAAGACTTCTTGCGCCTAAACGTTAGCCAAGTAACACCCTCTGTCTATGAAGACTTAGCAAAGGCACTGCGAACGGCGGCTTAGGGTTCATTGAGCCGATCTGCCGGTCATGTGCCGGAAACCGCGCGGGGTAGTCGCTGGCGCACGCGCACGGCCCATTGCCGCCGGTTGGTCTCTGACTGGCGCTGCGGTGCAGCTTCCCCAGACCGGACGTTCGTGCTTAGTGCAGCGGGATCGGCGGGTCACAGTCTGCTATGCGGGACCAAGCGGACGCTCATCTAAGCAGATGCGTGATTATGAGCGCTTGGATAGCTGTCAGAATTCCGATTGGGAAATGGAGAGGCATAATAGCACTGTCTGTCGTCACATGCGACATTAGAGCAAATAGGAGGCCAAACCCGATGCAGGCGGGGAAGCCAGCAAGGATGCGCGATTTGAGCGAACCAGCGACAATAGAATGCAGTAAAAACGGCCCCTTCAAAGGCGGATAAAGCCGTTGCATTGACGAACCTGCGATAGCTCTTTCACGGGCGAGGGTAGCCGCATTCAATCGGAATGAGGCATAGAAGATCAATGGGATAGTCGTGAGTCCAGAGATGAGAACCAGGGCGATTGTGAAAACAGGTAGGTTGATGTCCCCTGCATGCCGATAGACGTAGACGCCGCCCAAGAAGACTATGGGTAAGGGGAATGATAATAGGCCTGCAATGACGATCTCACGCAGAAAGGCCCCTCTTCCAAGAGTAAGAGCCGTCGCCTCGCTCGAATCTGGGTCCAGTATGGAAACCGGGAACTGAGACACGTAAGGGCCTATAAAAACTGTCTGCACGCATTCAGTTTAGTCAGCCCGCAACCGGCGGCAATGGGCTCAAGTCGACCGGTCGCCCATGGCGACGGCACGGGGTCGCGGCAGCCTCTAATCGGCGCACTCGGCCCTTGGCGAACTCTCAAGGAATGTGAAGCGAGGGTCGGAAAGAGCCCTTTGCTACCGGTCGCCAAGACGGCTACCTTCTAGCCAGAGGGAGCATACTGGATGAAGAAGATTGGAATGATCGGCGGCCTGAGCTGGGTCTCGACCGCCGAATACTACAAGCGCACGAACGAAATGATGCAGCAGGCAGCAGGGGGCGTGTCTTCGGCCCGCATCGTGCTAGAAAGTGTCAACCGGCAGAATTATGTGGACGCCGTAATCCATCGGCGTGACGAGGATGCGGCTTGCCAGCAGATCCTGGCCTCGGCCCGCGCACTGGAAGCAGCAGGCGCCGAGTTCATCGTCATCACCTGCAATGACGTCCACCGCTTTGTGCCAGCCATCCAGCCCCTTATCGCCATTCCTTTCCTCCACATTGCCGATGTGACGGCCGCGGCTGTTGCGGCGCGGGGGCTGCGTCGGGTTGCCATCCTCGGGGTTCGCAAGACTATGGAAAGCGACTTCTACCCGGAGATCCTTGAACGGCACGGGGTCGAAGCCATCATTCCGAGCGAGGCTGAAAAGGCCTTCATCCACGACAGCATCTATGACGAGCTGGTACAAAACCGGTTCCGGGACGAGACGCGGCAGGAGTATCAGCGCATCATCACGGCCTTAGGGGAGCGTGGGGCTGACTGCGTAGCCTTGGCCTGCACGGAGATCCCGCTCCTGCTCCGGCCCGAGGATGCGCCTTTGCCGGCCTTCTCGACCACCGAGCTTCACTGCAAGGCGGCCGTGGCGCAGGCGATTGGTGGCAATGGACGTACATCGCTAGCTTGAGGATTGATGCAAGAGCACTAAGCGGTCCTTCAGCCGTAGTGCCTGTAGACGAGATCTGAGGGATTAGGCCGCTGCGCGTTGGCATCCAGCGTTGCACCGAGCCGTTCGGCCAATCTAGATGATCTTGCATTGTCAGGACCGACATAGCTCACCAGCGTTTCAATGTGCCTGACAGCAAGGCTCCATGCTCGCAAGGCTGCTGCGGCTTCGTATGCGAAACCGTGTCCCTCGGCCGCAGGGTAGAGTAATTATCCCAATTCGAATTCCGGGAACAATGGCCCTGAATTGATCCCCACTTGTCCGAGACATTCGCCGCTGGTTGTGTCCTCGATCATGAGGGCACCACATCCGAACAAGCTCCATTGGGCGTGATCGGCACAGAACATCCCCCAGGCCACGACAGCGGAGAATGGACCACCCATGTAGATGGAGCGATCTGACGCCATAAGACTATAGTAGCCAGTCCAGTCTGCGGCCCGCATGGGCCGGAGGGTAAGGCGGGAAGTGGTAAGAGTCGGGATCGTGTTCATCTGCGGCCTTTTTCTCTTGCCTACACAAATCTCACTACGGATCGCTGACAGCCTCCTCCCGCATAGAGGCCTGGCGCCATCAACGCGAAGAGCCCACAGCCGCCGATCACGATGAGGGTCAATCTAAGAGGGTTCGCCCATTTGAGGGATAGTCCCGGTAATGCTGAAGGCGGGAAGCCAATGATCCAACATGAAGCTCTAACTTGTGCCCATCTGGATCCAGGAAATAAAGCGACGCGCCCTCTGAACGGTTTTCCTTCCAGATCGGTGCGGTTGTACGGACCTGTGCGGCCAGAGCCTCGAAGTGGGGTGGCGCAACATCGAGGGCGAGATGAGTGTAGTCATCCCGCCTTGCATGCTTGGCGTTCGGGTCTAATGAAAGGCACAGCCATAGTGCGCCTGCTTCTAGATAAGCCCCGTCTTTCCAAATGGCGTGCAATCGGAAGCCCAGGGTGTCCTGGTAGAAGGACACTGATCGGTCCAAGTCCGCTACGGCCAATGTTACATGGTTCAGGCCGGCCACGCGTGGTTCGGACATAGCACCCCCTAGCAGCCCTCGACGC
>NZ_QJPK01000035.1 GCF_003259195.1 Paracoccus sediminilitoris | reverse complement strand
GTTCGGACATAGCACCCCCTAGCAGCCCTCGACGCGAATTGTTCAGATATCTAACACGGATAAAGGTTGGCCTACAACGCTCCGACCACTTGAAGGCAGCTTTGTCCCGCATAGCGGTCGGCAGCACGAGGGCGGATCTTCGACTCGAACAGCCCTTTGCCGACATTCGTCGCTTTTTTAAGTATCATCAATATACTGGTGAAGCATGATCTTTCGCCCTGCATTGCGCCCTGACCGTGACTCTATCATCTCGCTTCATGTCGAGATCAGCCAACAGGCGTATGCACAAATCCTCCCGCATGACTATCTGCGGAATGCGACGCCTACCGAAAAGCTGCGCTTGTGGAAGCAAAGGTTCGAAGACCTCGATGATCCGAACACACAGATCACCGTTGCGCAGCATGAAGCCAGCGTGGCTGGCTTCATCTGCTTTCAGTTTGACCATGAACCCGAATTTGGCAGCTACTTGCACAACCTGTATCTTGGAAGGGATTGGCGGGGCAGTGGACATGGCCGTGCCCTGATCCGAAATGCGCTAGATCGCTTCGATCCTTATAGACTTGGCCATGCTGTGCATCTGATCGCGTTCTCTGAAAATGCGCCTGCACGGCGCCTTTACGATGGTCTTGGTGGAACTGTGGTTGAGCAGTCGATAAGGCGGCGTGGCAACAACCCTCCGGTCGAAGTGGTGCGCTACCAATGGCAGAGCGCCCGCCTCCTTGCAGACGCCATTCGCGTGTATCACGGTCCCTAAATGGCAGCTTGGCCCCGCAAAGCGGACGGATCAGGAAAACGGTCGAGGGGCTCCTCTGCGGGACGAAGCAACCCTTCTACATTGAGATGCGAACGGCGGCTTTCTATCTCGCTCAGATCACGAGGAATGGCGTGCCTGTGGTGGCGCCATTCTCAAGGGAAGACTGTGCGGCACTGGCGTCGGAAAGCGCAAATTGCGGCCCTTCTGGTTCCCTTGGCCCGGCGCTCAAGGCGGCCAGCGCCTCGGTTGCAACCTTCTCGTAGCGGGCAGGATCCGCGAGATAGGCCATCACGCTTGGCATATGAAACGCAAGGCTTCTCTGCGGGCCTAGATCACTTGCCGAGAGCGAGCCAAGCTCGCCGCCCGCTTGGCCGACGCTCGCGAAGGTGCCGAACTTTGCGGTCGCCTCTAGGGAGGCCCTGAAGGTCGGCTCACCGATGCCATCTACTGTGAAATCCACGCCCTGACCATCGGTCCATTTTCGAGCTTCCACCGCAATGTCCGCGTTGCGGCCGATGACGACCTGGTCAGCACCATGCGCCAGAGCAAGTTCAGCTTTCGCTTCGGTACTCGCCGTAGCCATGATCCGAGCTCGCAGCCGTTTAGCCCATGGAATGACGATGCTGGCCAGCCCACCGGCACCGGCATGGATCAGGATCGTCGTTCCCGGCGTCACCTGGTGGACCTTGTGCAGCAGCATATGCGCAGTGCAGGCTCTCAGCAGGCTGCTGGCGGCAAGCGCGTTGGAAACATCATTGGGGAGCTTCATCGCGCGCCAGGCGGGCAAGAGCCGCGCTTCGGCATATCCGCCCACGGCCCCTGCATAGCCGATACGATCCCCCACCGCGATTTGGGCGACACCTTTGCCGACGGCTTCCACCACACCCGCGCCTTCCACGCCGAGGATAGCAGGCATGGAAAGAGGGTAGATCCCCTTTCGTTGATAGATGTCAATGAAATTCACGCCCGCACCAGTCTGACGCAAACGGATTTCTCCAGGGCCAGGATTGCCGATGTCACGCGAGACAAACGATAGATTCTGCACCCCACCGGGGGCGGATAGCTCGACGACATGCGTCATGATGTACCTCATTCCGATCTAACGAGACGGAATATTAGTGACATCACGACGGCATGAAATGCGTAGATCCTACACTATATTGATGCAAAAATGCATTTCGAAAGGGTGCGATGCATGGATTGGGAAAACATTCGCTTCTTCATTGCCTTGGTCGAAACCGGCAGTACCGCTTCTGCTGCGCGCGAATTGGGTGTCGAACGAACCACCGTTACCCGGCGGATACAGGCACTCGAAAGCGAGACCGGTCTTGCGCTGTTCGACCGGCGAGGACGGCGACTGGCCCTGACCGCGGCGGGGCGCGATTTTGCCGATGCGACCCGGCCGATGATGGAGGCTGCCCATCTGGCGAGGAGATGCGCGGCCGGGATGCGACCCGGCATGAGCGGCCGGGTCACGATTTCCGCCCCCCCTGCCTTGGCCAGAGCCCGGCTGATCGGTCCGCTTCTGTCACTCGGCCGAGAATACCCTAAGCTGGAGCTAAAACTCGCCGGGGAAATCGAGTTCGCCTCGCTGTTACGCGGTGAGGCCGACATTGCAGTGCGCCTGTCGCGGCCGCAGGCAGGCGATCTGGCAGTCTCCAAACTCGGCTCCATCGCGTTTCGTCTATATGCGCACCGCCAGTACATCGCGGGCACTTCCGAGGAGGACCGGCGGTATATCGGTCAGGGCGACGTACGGAATGCCATGCCGCAACAAGTCGCGCTCAACCGGATCGCGGAAGGGAGGTTTGCCTGCTATGCGGATGACCTTGATCTGCAGCTGGCAGCGGTCTTGGCAAAGGGCGGCATCGCGGCGCTTCCTGATTTCCTGGCGGCAGACAAAGACGAACTGATACGGGTGGGATCCGGTGAACCACTTCTCGCCCGCGAGATCTGGTCGGTGACCCACAACTCGCAGCGCCATCAGGAACGGATCAGGCGGACGATCAAGGCTCTGAGAATGGCGCTGAACTGATGTTTTGGCATTTCGCACACGGTCATTCGGGCAAGTTGCAGCATTCGTGGATGAGGGCTCTTCGCGTCCATGCTGCGCCGACCGCTGACCGTCCGCTTTCGCCAAGCCGGCAAGCTCAAGAGGCAGGCTGTCTGACAAAAAAGGCAGAACTATGTGCCACAGAACATCGGGTGGTTTTCTACGATAAACGTCCTCACCATGTCAATGAAATCAGCAGCTTAATTTTGCGTTTGCACAGCAAAACGTCCTTCTTTGCCAATCAAAGCTTCCTTTGTCACCGGCAGAGCTGCAAATTTCTTGGCCGAAAGCAGCCCTTGAAGGGTTGCCAAGCGCCCGAGGCGAAGAGCCCATAGCCGCCCGTCAGTGCCGAAGTAACTATCAGCGACGGGGTTGCTCTGCCGTAACCAGGGGCTAGGCGTATCAGTCGATATGCTGGTTCGACTCCTCGAATTCCGCTTGGGTTTTGCGTGGGTGATC
>NZ_QJPK01000034.1 GCF_003259195.1 Paracoccus sediminilitoris | reverse complement strand
GAATTGTTCAGATATCTAACACGGATAAAGGTTGGCCTACAACGCTCCGACCACTTGAAGGCAGCTTCGTCCCGCAAAACAGACGGACCAAGGTGGCGGTCGACGGTCTGCTGTGCGGGACCTTTCGGCCATTGAGTGCGCCTACGCTAAGACCGTTCGCAATTGCAGCATCAGCGACGTGCTGGGCGGAAAGCCGCCGCTAAAGATTCCTGATATTTACAGGTCTAGAGTCCGGAAGCAGCCGCTCGTCATCCCATATTCTTATCAAAGCGCGGCCACTCACACACACCTACTCGAACGCCGCTACGAATTCGGCGACGATGGCCTTTTCGCGCTGCTGGCACGCCGGCTCTCAGGCGTTACGTCGACACAGGGCGATGTCAGCTGCGCAGCGGATGCGTTCCTGCGCGCCAGCGTCAGCGCTGACCTTTTGATCGAATTGACTAGTCAGCATTTATCACGCGTCAGCCGTGCCCCACACGCAAGAGTGACGTAGAAATGGCAGAAAACGGCGAAGCCGTTGGGCGTTTACGCCAGCTGCAGCGTTCTAGACGTCACATGGCGTCGGCATCAGGCCGACGCGATCCTGTTCGACCGGAGTGCCTTGATGAAAATGATATCCCTTCTGGCCATGAGCCTGTCCCTGACCACCCCCGCCCTTGCCCAGGACGCAGCCACGGATGCGCCCGCGATCGCGCGTGAAGCTGGCGACGGCGTTGTGCGTCTTTATGGTGCGGGCGGGCCGCATAGCGCGCTGCAGAAGGTCGCCGATGTCTGGCAGGCCGAAACGGGCACCGAGGTTGCAATCACCTTCGGACCGGAACCCACATGGTCCGATCAGGCGCAGGCCGATGCCGACATCATCTGGGGGACGTCCGAGCAGTCGATGACGGCGTTTCTGGAAACCTACACCTCGTTCTCGTCCGATCAGGTTCAGCCGATCTACCTGCGTCCCGCCATCATCGCGGTGAAGGCCGGCAACCCCAAGGGCATCACCGGCTTCGACGATCTTCTGGCCGACGGCGTCAAGATCGTCGTGACCGAGGGCGCCGGCGTCGGCAACACATCGGGCACCGGAGTTTGGGAGGATATCGCAGGGCGAACGGGCAACCTGGACGATGTTGTGGGCATGCGCCGCAACATTGTGGCGTTCGAGCACGGGTCGGGCGCCAGCTTCAAGGCGTTCACCGATATGGATGCGGATGCCTGGATCACCTGGCCGGACTGGACCGCGCGCAATCCCGACGTTATCGAGGCCGTATCGCTGTCCGAGGACCGCGCGATCTGGCGCGACCTGAACGTCGCCATCGCGCCGGATGCTGACCCGGAGGCGCAGGCCTTTCTGGACTTTCTGGTTACGGACGAGGCGCAGGCGCTGATGGAAACCGAAGGCTGGACCCGCTGAAGGGGTCCACGATCCAGCATCTCTAAAGCATGAGGTTTGACCTGACCGGAGATCTGTCCAACGCAATGCGATTGAATGCGAACCCTCATCGTCAGCCTGAAGTCCCGGCTTGAACGGCGATGGAATGAGCAAGACGCCAAACGTAACCCCCCGCCTGCAAGCGGGGGGTTTTTCGTTCAGTTCCGTCGTGGAGAAGAGCCATCGATCATCTCAGGGCTCGACGTTGTCTGCCTTGGTCGCGCTTGCGACATAGTGGGACAGAGCGTCCAACTCCTCGTCCGTCAGGCTATCATACGGCGTCATCGGTCCGACGCCGTTCACCAACGCCCGCATGACGCGGTCATAATCGGGACGCATGGTGTCGAGGTTCGGCCCGATCTCTCCCATTGTCTCGGCATCGGCCAGGGTATGGCAGATCGAGCAGGACGGCTCTGCCCCTTGTGTGAAAAGTGCCTTGCCCATGTCGATCCGGGCAGAGTCTGTTTCAGCTACAGCCATACCTGACAAGGATGAAAGCAAAATGGCCGCGGCACTCAGTGTCTTGTTCATGTGTTTTCCGTTGATCTGAGGGGTGTCCGGCACGAACCGCCAGCCGCGTGTGTCATGCCACTTCGATTTCGATGCCGGGCGCGCGCCACCCATTATGATTGTATCCGGGGTCGTTGGGCTCAGTCTGCTCAGGCTGCTGGTTTCCGTCCGCATCCGTGGCTCGGCTGACCAGCCGATACGTGCCGGGCTGCAGATCCATCTGTGCCACAAAGGGACGCCACGCAAATTTCCCGAGATCAGGTCCGATGAACTCTGCTGTGCTCCACGTCTGGCCATCATCCGCAGATACTTCGACTGATGCGACGTTGGTTGTTCCGCCGAACGCCACACCCGTGACCTGAACGCGACCAGCCTGGGTCGCATCCAACGGGCCGGTGATCCAGGATTTGACCGACATCTGCCAGACCGACGGATGGTCCGGGCCGCCTTCTTCACCCACAGGCTGCAACCGATAGCGCGTCTGCTGGATCAGCGCTGGCGACTGCTCCGCGGTCATGGCGACCTTGGTGACGTATTTCACGCTGTTGACGCCCGTAAACCCGGGGACGACCATGCGCAGCGGACCGCCATGGGCCAGGGAAATCGGCTCCCCATTCAGCTCCCACGCCAGCAAGATATCATCGAGCGCATCCAGGGGCACCGACCGCTCGACGAGCAATGTCAGCGGATCAAGTCCTTCGGGAAGCGTCTCTCCACCCGTGCCGGTCACGTATTCCATCCCCTCCGCAACTCCCCCCAGAGCGTCAACCACGACTCTCAAGGGCACACCCGTCCACATGACGCAGCCAGCAGCACCAACCTGCCAAGGTGTGCCGGACGGCTCGTGCTCAAAATAGGCACGACCGTTCCCGGAGCATTGCAGGACCATGGCAACAGTCGTGATCCCCATTGTCTTCAGTTCGGCCAGCGTCAGGCTCCGAGGCTCTGCCACGCCGTCGATGCTGACTTCCCATGCATCGCGATCGTCAAGAATGGAAGCAGGAGGCGGTGCCACATTGTTGCGGACATACAGCCTGTCCTCAGGCGTAAACGCAGAGGTTCCAAACGCAGACCGCTCCATCTCGATCGTGCTGTTGGAGTGCACGATCAGTGCATCGGCGTCTTTCCAACTGACATAGTCAGGCAGGGCCGTCACACTTTCCTGAGCTTGCACACGGACACCGCTGGCCATCACGGACAAGATGGCACCACTTCCGGCCAGCAGGCTTCGACGGCCTATCTTGAAATCACCCATCATCACTGAGCCTGCTCCCAAAGGTTTTGATCTTACTTTTGAGCCTAGCATGAAAAGAGGTTGGCGTGTCCACCGCCTCCTTTTGCGCGCCGCGTTATCAGAGCCGCTTCACGGGTGTCTATCCCTGACCGTCCGCTCCGCACCGTCCCGCATTGTGTCGATCTATCCTGACCCCGTGAGCGTCCGCTTTGGTGAACTGGCATAAGCAGAGCCTTCAACCAACTGAAGGAAATGCTTTGCCTAGCATTCGGTGGATAAGCCGCAAGGGATGCGAAGCATCATTTGCGGCTTATGATTTTTTGTTTTGCAGTCTCATGCTGACAGCATCAGGGCGGCAGCACCCGCCGGAACGGTGCGACGTGTGGCGATCATCTCAATCCTCCTTCAGGCAAGGGGCGACGAACAGATCACCCTGCCACGCCCCGCGCACGGTGCGAGTGGCTACGATGGCCCAGATCACGGCCAGCAGGGCCACCAGCATCAGGCCGAAGACGTGGATCGAGCCGATGGGCATCAGCGTGCCCAGCTTCAGCGTTGCCACCGCGAACACCCCGATGGGAAAGGTATAGCCCCACCAGCCGAGGTTGAACGGCAGCCCCTCGCGCAGGTAGCGCCCGGTGATCAGGGCGGCCATCGCGAACCACCACAGGCCGTAGCCCCACAGGATCATCCCGCCGATCAGACCGACGCCCTGCGCGGCGCCAACATAGGCGTCCAGCCCGTGCGCGGCGAAGATGGCGGGCGCAGCCTCGCCCAGGGTCATCAGGCCAAGCGCGCCGGTGCCGATGGGGCCAAGCGCCAGCCAGGCCGAGGCCGCCATCGACGCATGCGGCAGTTTGTGGATCGCAAGGCGCAGGACCAGCACCACCAGCACGCTCATCGCGATGGGCAGCGACAGCGCCCAGAGGGTATAAGACACCCACAGCACTGTCAGGCCGTTCCCGACATGCGGGGCCAGCAGCCCGCCCGTCACTGCCGCCACCTCGGCCGCGACCATGGGCAGAAGCCATACGGCGGTCATCTGGTCGATGGAATGGCTTTGGCGGGTGAACATCAGATAGGGGATGGCGATGCCACAGGCTGCGGCCATCGCGACGTCGATCCACCACAGCGTTTCCGCCAGCCCCACCGCGCCGCGATAGATCAGCAGGCCGTTGATGATCGTGGCCAGCCCCATCGGGATGCAGCCGAAGAACATCGACACGACCGAATGGCCGAAGACGCGGCGCGCCCCGTCGAAGAAGAACACCCACCGCGCCGCGTAAAGCACGCTGAACAGCGCGAAAAGGCCGATGTTTAGGATCCACAGCGCCTCGCCCACCGCGCGGAACGGGGTTTGCGCCAGCGCGATGGACAGGATGCCGGTGCCCATGGTGGCGGCGAACCAGTTCGGGGTGAACTGGCGCACCACCTCGCGCGGGCTGTCGAGGCGGCTGAGCGGTTGGAGGCCGAGCGATACGGCCCGCATTTTCTCGAAGGTCATGGGGTATCTCCTTGGGTATGAAGATAGTGGGGCTGGCGCAACCGATCCAACGGATTAAACTTGTCCGAATGATCGGATTAGACGATGGGACGATGATGGCGATCTGGATGCAGGCGGGATTGTGGGGGCTGGCGGGCGCATCGTCTCTGCTGATCGGCGTGGCGCTGGCATGGTTTGCGCCGTTTCCCAAACGGGTGACGACGGGGTTCATGGCGTTCGGCTGCGGTGTCCTGATCTCGGCCGTCAGCTATGACCTGATCCTGGACGGATTCGGCAAGGCGGGCATCTGGCCGGTGGTGCTGGGGGCCGTGGCGGGGTCGGTGCTGTATACGGTGGCCAACGCGCTGATATCGCGGAATGGCGGGCACCATCGCAAGCGGTCGGGAAAACAGCAGCGGCAGGCGGCACAGGGCGGCGGGTTGGCCATCGCGGCGGGGGCGTTTCTGGACGGGATACCGGAATCGGTCGTGCTGGGGGTGGGCATGCTGGACGGCGGCGGCGTCAGCATCGCCATGTTCGCGGCGATCGTCCTGTCGAACTTTCCCGAAGGTCTGTCCAGCGCAGTTGGGATGAAGGCTGCGGGGCGCGGCGCGGGGTATGTGTTCGGCCTGTGGGCGGCGATCGTGCTGTGTTCCGGCGCCGCGGCGCTGATCGGTGCAGCGGCCTTGGGGGATGCGCCGCCCTATCTGCTGGCGGCGGTGAATGCGCTGGCCGCCGGCGCCCTGCTGACCATGATCGCCGACACCATGATCCCCGAGGCGGTGGAGGGCGAACGCGGCGAGACTGGCCTTCTGGTCACGCTCGGGTTCCTCGTGGCCTTCGCCTTGTCGCATCTGGGGGCTGCCGCATGACGCTGGAACAGCTTCGCATCTTCATCGCCGTGGCCGAACGTCAGCATGTGACCGAGGCCGCCCGCGCGCTGAACCTGACCCAGTCCGCCACCAGCGCCGCCATCGCAGCACTTGAGGAACGCCACGACGTGCGCCTGTTCGACCGCGTGGGGCGCGGCATCGTGCTGACCGATCTGGGCCGCAGCTTCCTGCCCGAGGCGCGGGCGGTGGTGGCGCGGGCCGAGGATGCGGCGGGGTTCCTTGCGGCCTCGATGGGATTGCATCATGGGCGGTTGCGGCTGGTGGCCAGCCAGACGGTCGCGAATTACTGGCTGCCGAAGGTCATGCAGACCTTCCAGGCCGCCCATCCGGGGATCGCGTTGACTCTGCGCATCCTGAACACCCATGACGCGTGCCAGGCGGTGGCCGAGGGTGAGGCCGATCTGGGCTTTGTCGAGGATGAGGTGACCTCGCCCGCGTTCACCCTGATCCCCGCCGCAACGGACCGGCTGGTCGTGGTGGCGGCGAAGCCCGTGACCGATCTGGCAGCGGCGACGTGGATCCTGCGCGAACAGGGCTCTGGCACGCGCGCCATTCTGGAACAGGCGCTGGCGGCGGCGGGGATCGTGCCGCGCGTGGGGATGGAGCTTCCCTCGAACGAGGCTGTCCGTGCGGCGGTCGAGGCGGGCACTGGCGTCTCCGCCCTGTCGCGCGTGGTGATAGAGGCATCCTTGGCAGCGGGTCGGTTGTTCGAGATCGCGTTCCCCATCCCGCCGCGCCATTTCAACGCCGTGCGTCCCACCGGCCGCCATGTGAGCCGAGCCGCCCAAGCGTTTCTGGACCGCGCCCTTGGATGAGGTGCTGCGCGCCCTGATGGCGATTGCGTCCACCGACCGGCTGTTCAACCCTTACCGCGACCATGATCCGGCGGTGGAGGCTGCGGGTGCCCCTGAAATTCGCCGCTGCAACCTGCGCGTCTATCTGGAGGCGATGCCGAAGGGCGCGCCGCTGTGGCTGGGCGAGGCGATGGCACGACGCGGTGCGCGGCGCACCGGCATCCCGTTCTGCGGCGAGGAGGCGCTGCACCGCCTCGGCCTGCCATTGATTCAGCCGACCCGCTATGCGCTGCCCGACGGGCCGACCGCCTGTGCGATCTGGGCCGCCGTGTCGGACCCGCCGCCGCTGTTCTGGAACGCCGTCATGCAGCATCCTCATCATGCCGATGGCCGCACCCGCCCGCCGACCGTGGCCGAGATTGCCGCCAACATGCCCGCCCTGCATGCGCTGATCGCGTGGAAACGCCCGTCGCGCATCCTCTGTATCGGGCGCGTGGCCGAACGCGCGGCGCAGGGCTTGGGCGTTTCCGCCACCTATGTCCGCCATCCGGCGCAAGGCGGGTTGGCCGCATTCCGCGAGGGTGCCGCGTCATTCATCGAACAAGGCGATTGATCCAAGCGGAACGATGCGTTGGACGGTTGTCTTCCGCGGGCCTACCTATTCCCGCAACCTTTAGGAGGACACCGTGACCACATCTACCCCCAAACGCATCGCCGTCACCGGCGCCGCCGGCCAGATCTGCTATGCCCTGCTGTTCCGCATCGCCAAGGGCGACGTCTATGGCCCCGACCAGCCGGTAATCCTGCAACTGCTGGACCTGCCGCAGGCGCAGGATGCCGTGCGCGGCGTGGTGATGGAGCTGGAGGATTGCGCCTTTCCGCTGCTGGTCGAGACCATGGTGACCGACGATCCGGCGACGGCCTTCCGCGATGCGGATGCGGCGTTCTTCGTCGGCTCGCGCCCGCGTGGCAAGGGGATGGAGCGGCGCGATCTGCTGTCGGCCAATGCCGAGATCTTCCGCGCCCAAGGCCGAGCGCTGAACGAGACCGCCAAGCGTGACGCGAAGGTCGTGGTCGTCGGCAACCCCGCGAACACCAACGCGATGATCCTTGCCGCCAACGCGCCCGACTTCCCGAACGAGAACGTCACCTCGATGATCCGGCTTGACCACAATCGCGCGCTGACGCAGCTGGCCACGAAGGCGGGCGTCGCCGTGGCCGAGATCGACCGGCTGGCCGTCTGGGGCAACCATTCCCCCACCATGTTCGCGGATTGGACCGAAGCCACCGCGCAGGGCGGCAAACTGCCCGACATGATCGGCGACGACGCATGGTATCGCGACACCCTAATCCCGAACGTGGCCCGGCGCGGCACCGCAATCATCGAGGCGCGGGGCGCATCCTCGGCCGCGTCCGCCGCAAATGCCGCCATCGACCACATGCATGGCTGGATTCACGGCACGGGGGGCAAATGGGTGTCGATGGGCGTCCACTCGAACGGCGAATACGGTATCCCCGAGGGGCTGATGTTCGGCGTTCCGGTCATCTGTGCGAACGGCACATACGAACGCGTCGAAGGTCTGACTTTTACCGATTTCCAGCGCGAGATGATGGCCCGCACCATCGCCGAACTGGAGGAGGAACGCGAGGCTGTCTCAGCCCTTCTGTAAAGAACAGGCCCGCGCAAGGCGGGCCCACCCTATTATTCCGGCACTTCAACGCCCATGCGGTCCAGCATGGCCGTCATCTCGGCAATATCTTCCTTTTGCGCGTCGATGATCTTCTGCGCCATATCGCGCGTCTCGTCATCCGTGCCGTGCTCCAGCTCCACCTCGCCATGTCGATGGCAAGGCATTGGTCAGGTTCGCAACATAGATACGCAGTGCGGAGAGAGTTCGCTGTTCCCACCCGAAACGGCAGAGCGGCACCCTTTGCCTCACATGACGAATGACTGCTATGGGATGAGCGTCGCCCTAAACCATAGTTGGCCTTGCCCGGACCAAGGTCCGGTTTGGGTCGATCACTCTTGCTGCATCTGCATTCGCTGCAGCAGGGACGAATGACTGCAATGGGCTCTTTGCGTCGATGCGACCAGGCCGCCGAAAGGCTGCTTTTCAGAGATATGGTGACCACGGATCCAGCAAACAGCCGCGCCTTCGCTTCTTTCTATGGCATCATGCAAGCTTTCAAACGAAAGCGTGCATGGGGCTTATACAGAGCGAAACTCTAGTTATTGCACATGTGCACAAATGCACGCCTGCATCATCTAGTGCTTTCAGTCTCCAAAGGCCCTACCTGCCTCATGCTTTTTCCAAAGCTCGTTCAAGGCGTGCTCGATGAGTTCAGAGTTGGTCATGTCTAGTCGCGCCCGTAAGATTGCCACACGCTCTAGCGTTGGATCTCCCTTATCGAAATAAGCTCCTAAATGTTTCTGTGCGGATCGCTTGCCGAGATGCTTTTTTGAAACTGGCTCTGCCGTTAGCTCTGTAAGCGGCGCATGCTCTGGCTTCTTTCCCATGGCTGCCAATAAAGGATTGGCTTTCTTCATTGCATCGCTCCTTGCCCAATATGTGCACAACTGCACTTGTGCTTATTTGCATTTTTGCAATTCTGACTTAACCCAGATCCACAGGGCGGCCATTTCTTCAGCCGCTTTTGTTGCACCCTTAAGCTCTTGGACAGTCAGACCTGATGCACTAGCATCCCGGTGAGCCTTCCGACGATGCAACACGATCGGAGCTGCTTTTGCACCCATCGCTTCAATCACCTCGCGCGTATAGGTAACCTCCGACGGCCCAGTTGGGTTTGCCATGTTGATAACTGCAAAAACAGGTCGTTCGAAGCCACGACAGAGTCGCAGAGTTCTAGGCATTTGTTCTAACGGCTCAACATCAGGCGTAGTCGGTATCAATACTAAATCAGCTACTTCTACAGCTGCCGGGGCCTCGGTTGAGCGGGCAGGGGGCGTATCTATGACAACTAAGTCAGCAATGTCCTTTGCTTGCGCTAATTTCTTTGGAAGTTCGTTCTCAGTAGAGAATACTACAACGGGCATGTCGGCTTCACGTCTTTCGGCCCACTGACTAACGCTCTGCTGGGCGTCCATGTCGATTATCAGCACGGAAAGTCCATCACGTGCCGCTGCAACGGCCAGAGACCTTGCTAGAGTAGATTTACCAACCCCTCCCTTTTGCATCGCAATAGTGATTACTTGCATTTATGCCCCTTTGCATTTGTGCACACGTGCACATATTGAGTTGTGGTAGTTCCGTCTGTCAACCTTCCTAAAGATTTGCCTCTAGTAGCTCCTCAGGGAAAAGATCGTCCTGCTTTCCCTTTTGGGCCTGCCACTGATTTTTCTGCTCATCTATAGTTTTTAGCCACCACGTCAGCCTCAGCTTTGTTACCTTTCGACCCTGCGTCTCAATCACATCGATACGACATGAGAAGGGAGCCAAGGCGTTTACCTCTGCAACTGCCGGTTCTATAGCCTTTCGACGAAATGCTGCAAAGGGTCCTAGTTTCCCGCTTGGTACGCCAAGATAGTCGCGCAACTCATCTGTTTCAAAATCGTTATAGAAAACGTGTTTCAAACCAATACGCTTTGCAATTATTTCGTAAAGGGCCATCCCATATTTAGTGCCAAACCCATGAAGAATTTGCATCTCAAGACGAGCAAAAATTTGGCTGTCTCGTAGAATTGGCAAAAGTTTGGGATGAAGCTCATATGTCAGCATTGTAGCAATTCCAGGACCAAATTTCTCTACGTCGGTAGGCCCTAGAAGGCTTACGTTACGCGTTGACCCGTCTGACATGCGTATACGAACAACTGTCTGCATCAGACATAAAATAGCCTCCGTAACTCTATCATTTGAGGTGTGGTTGCCCCGAAGCTCAGAAAAGGAAATTCGATGCTCGTGCCCCTCCGCAGCCATATCTGGTCCGAAGGCATTAGAGAGAAGTTGGTTATAGATACGACGCGCTGCGAGAGTAATTTTCTCACCACCGCGGACCTCAATCAGCTCAGCTGGTTTTATGACCTCGCCTCGCCTCTGGAATGCGTTGAGTGTCCCACTGCAAGTATCATGACTTTTGGGGCGAGGTTCGTCTGTCATCTACTGTGACCTTTGGTGTATTTGAGGTCACAGTAGTCTCTAAAGCGTGTACTCTGAAAGCTATTTCTTGATTTTACTGGGATAAATTCAGAGCCTCGCCCAAAAAGTCACTTTGCAGGCTGACTAGAACACTGTGCCTCGCCCAAAAAGTCACGATACCTCGCCCAAAAAGTCACCTGTCCTCGCCCAAAAAGTCACGATACCTCGCCCAAAAAGTCACCTTCAGGCTATTTAATTATTTAATATCAGTTACTTGCAGGCTCTAAAATGGAAGAAACTTAAAAAACTAAAAAATCTGATCCGTACACCGAACACGAGGCGGGACACATATGAATGTCCCGCCTCGTGTTCATCAGCTCGGCATTCTGACCAATGCTCCACCTGGCGCTGATGCGGACACTTGCTGCGGGTTGTCATAGAAGCCTGCGAATATCGGCACCGGTGTCTTGTAGACCTTGGCGTCGCCTGCAAGCTTCACGTAGCCGATGAGATCGGGAAGGCTAAGGATCTCGGAGGGCATGACGACGCGCTCATCGCGTTCCGACCGGCTGATGCCCTTGGTCTTGGTTGTGCCCGACCAGGCGCTGCCGCTTTCACTTTCGCTCTCCCCCTCAACCAGCATGCGTTGCTCCCCAAGGGCCAGTGACATGCGTTCGGCAGCTTTGCCGTCGGATGCGCGGAGAAACAGCTTGTTGGTGAGGTTGTTGCAGATCGAGGCGGCGCGGTTGTGGCCATAGAGATCCTCGATCTGGTTGAGATCCTGCATGCCGCAGACCAGACGGACATTGGTCTTGCGCAACTCGGCAGCGCCGGTGAGCAGGGCAGGGATCTCGCCCAGGCCCGCCAGCTCGTCGATCAGCAGCCATGTCGGGTGCTCTGCCTTGCCGGTGTCGATGGCGGTGGAAATGGCCAGTTCGACAACGCAGGAGATCAGGCTGCGGACAGTGGCCAGGTCGCGCTTGCGGTAGGTGATGAACAGGGAGCGTTGGCTGGGACCGGTCATGGTCTCGCGGACCCATTTGCGGATCGAAAAGGGATCAACTTGCTGGGCGTGCTCGGGGAGGTTCTCGAAGAAGCGCAGGGGATCGAGGAGGCTCATGCGGATGGCATTGAGGCCCTTGTCGTTGTGGACCAGCGAAGCGGCTGCCGTGCCCCTGATGAAGGGCTCCAGGACCTCGGGCGGGGCGCTGATCAGCAGGTCGAAGAATTCCCGGTTGCTGAAGAGGCGGTCCTCCTCCTCGCAGGCCTGGGCATAGCCCATGCCGACAGCGGCAAAGAGCGACTTGGCCATGCTGCGCCATTCGGCGCTGTCGCCCTTGCCGTCCCCGATCAGGCCCTGGGCCAGCTGGTGCCAATCGCTGCGGCGCTCGATCTCGTGGTAGGGCGACCAGCGGGGCAGGAAGTCGTTGTCCATGATGTCGAAGCGATACACGTGGCCGGCCACGCCGCTGAAGGAGGTCAGGAGATCATGACCTGTATCAACGACGATCATGTTGTCACCGCGGGCCAGGAACTCCGCCACGAGGCATTTGAGGGCCTGGGACTTGCCCGACCCGGTGCCGCCTTCCAGCTGGGTGTGGAGGGTCTCGGCATTCAGGGAGGGGTAGGGCACCCAGCCCAGGGCGACGGGCTTCCTGACGCTGCTGTCGGCCAGCCACTTCGGTTTGCGCTGGCGGGTGACATCAACGAGGGCCATGCCGCGCAGGTGCTTCTTCTTCAGTCCCCGCACCTTGGTCATGTAGGGGGCGATATCGCTCCAGCGACCGCCGGTCAGGACGAACAGGATCCATTGGACGACGAAGATGGCGGCGCCGATCTTGAGCAGAAGAAAGATCAGGCCGGCATAGCCTTCGCCGGTCATGCCATTGGCCTCCCAGCTCCGGCCGGCTTGGTTAAAGACCCAGACACCGGTCGCCCAAAGAGCGCCGATGAGCACCAGCCGCGACACGAGCTGGAGGGCCGATTGAGTGGCGCGGAGC
Source organism: Paracoccus sediminilitoris (assembly GCF_003259195.1). GTDB lineage: Bacteria > Pseudomonadota > Alphaproteobacteria > Rhodobacterales > Rhodobacteraceae > Paracoccus > Paracoccus sediminilitoris. The sequence goes on along the minus strand of NZ_QJPK01000034.1, from coordinate 10,224 downwards.
ATGTTCCACGCTACGTAAGCGTTCATCAGCGGCAGGAACAAAAATCCCCCGATGATGATGCCGATCAATCCGCCGATGGGACCACCACCGCCTTGTCCTGAACTTCCCTGAGACATTCCAATATCCTTGATAAAATCGATTGCGCGTTTCCCATACGGTTCAACCGGAGAGAGTAGCAAGCATAGTTTTTGTTGCACAAAAACGCTTGCCTGCTGCGCAGGAAATCCGCATGCTGCGGATCTGGCATGCTGCCAGACCTGCCTTTGCAGTGATGCCGGGAGACCCGATGACGGACGCAGCGACAGGCCGAGCCTCAGCCACGCCGACCACCGCCGCGGGCGGTGACGCTGGCGGCGCGGCAGTGCGCCCGGGCAGCGCCAAGCCGGGGCGGCCGTCGCTGGCGGTGGCGGAGAGCCGCGCCGAGCGGGTGGCGTTCCGGATGACGGCGGAGGAGCTGGCGCGGGTCCGGGCCGAGGCGGAGCGGGCCGGTGTGTCGGTGTCAGCGTACTGCCGCGCGGCTGCCTTGGGGCAGCGCGTCCGGGTGCGGTCCGCGCCGGATTTGTCGGCGGCGCTTGTGTCGTTGAACCGGGTCGGCGTGAACCTCAACCAGATCGCCCGGACGCTGAACGCCGGGCAGCCGGTGCCGGTCGATCTTGGCGAGGTGCTGGACGAGGTCCGGGCGGCGGTGGAGCGGCTGGCGGAGATCGAGGGATGAACTTCCAGATCGCCGCGCAGGGCCGGAGCTTCAAAGGGGCGATGGCCTATTACACCCATGACAAGCGCGCCCCCAGCCCGGAGGGCGGGGTGGCGGCGGCCAGAGAGGGTGCGGGTCCGCATCCGGCCTCGTCGGAGCGGGTGGCGTGGACGGAGACGCGCAACATCGCCAGCGACCGGCCCGAGGTGGCCACGCGGATCATGATCGCCACGGCGGAGCGGGCCGACCAACTGAAGGCCGAGGCCGGGATTGCGGCCACCGGGCGCAAGGCGCAGAAGCCGGTGCTGGCCTATTCGCTGGCCTGGCATCCGACCGAGGCCGGGAAGCTGGACCGGGCGGAGATGTCGCGCGCTGCGAATGACAGTTTACGGGTCCTGGGGCTGGAGAAGCACCAGGCGGTGATCGTGGCGCATCGCGACACGGCGCATCCGCATGTGCATGTGATCGTGAACCGGGTCAGCCCCGAAGACGGGCGGATGGCGAAGATCGATCCAGCCCGCGTCCGGGCGCTGGACCGGTGGGCGAACGAGTACGAAAAAGCCCGTGGGCAGGTGGTCAGTCCGGAACGGGCGGCGAAGTACGAACGGGTGGCGGAAAAGCAGCGGCAGTACCCGGACCCGGAGGCGCGGCGGGCGCATGTGGCGGAGAAGGCCGCAGGGCGCGCTCAGGCGGCCCGTGAGCGGCAGGAGGCGGCTTCCGGGGCATCAGGGCTGCCCGAGGCGCGCAAGGCGGCCCAGGGGGCTTCTGAGCGGCCCCAGAGCCAAGCTGCGATCCTGCGGGAGATCAGCGCCGCGACCAAGGAGCGGCACCGGCAGGAATGGGTGGCGCTGCGCGGGGGCTATGCGGCGCAGAAGGCGGAGATCGCCTCCGCGCATAAGGGGAAGACCCGGGAGGTGCTGGCGGCGCATAAGCGGGACACGAAACCGGACTGGGCGGCGCAGTTCCGGGGGGAGCGGGACGGGGCACGCGAGCGGCAGCGCATGGAGCGCGGGCTCATCGGGCGGCTGTCGTTGTCGATCGCGGCAGCGCGGGAACAGCACCGGGAACAGGGTGGCAGTTTTGCGAAGCTGGTGGCGGTGAACTTCCTCTCAAAAGAGCGGCGGGAGGGGGCCTTTGCAGCGGCCAGCCAGCGGGATCGGGCGGCACTGTCAGCGCGGCTGAACCGGGAGCTGGGTGGTAAGCTGGAGCCGCTGAAGGCCGGGCGGGCGTTCGAGATGGGTCAGGCGCTGGAGCGGTTCAAAGAGGATCGCAGTGATCTGGTCGACCGGCAGGCCGGGGAGTGGGGGAAGATCCGCGAGGCCTGGAAGCAGGTTGGCCGGGAGAAAGCGCCGGAGCGGGGCAGGGGTAGCGTTCAGGAGAGCGGGCGCGAGGGCGAAGCGCAGCAAGGATCGCGGTTTGGCTGGCTGGACCGGCAGAAGGCGGAGCGAAATGTTCCAGCGCGAGGCGTTGCTGAACCCCGACAACAGGCAGAGCAGGCGCAGAACGACAGAAAGGCGTCGAGGTTCGACTGGCTGAACCGAAAAAAAAATATTCCTACGAAATTCCTGGAGCCGGATAAGCATAAAAAGGACCGGAATCAGTCTGATCGCGACCGGTGACCGAGCAGGCCAATCCCTACGGCCCCTAGATGGAAAGAGCGGGATCGGCCTGCTTGGGCGTTTGCGAGTAATAAATCACCAAGCTTCAAGGTTCGCTTTGTCTCACCTGCAACGTGGCAGACTCAGCAGATTATTCGGTTCATCACCATCTGCCTCGGTCTTAAGGTACTTTTTGCCGTTGCGTTTAGCGATAATCACCCAAACTGATTTGCCATTTGCTTGAGTCCAGAAGCGCCATTTTTTGTCTTCGATTCCTTTTATGGCCACATCAAGCTTGATGCACCATGAGCCACCGGTTTCGCTTCCCGTGGATCCGCCAATACTATCGATACGTCGATCAGGATCTGCACCGTCGGGAATGATACAGGTAATTTGATGATCTTGCGGCATAAGCCCTCTCTTCTGTTAGTGTGTTTTCTGTTGGAAGAGGGTTCGCAGAAGGCTGCCGCCGCGAGCCCCACTATTTTGTCCTCATGGATTTAGCAGTCCGGAAGATTGTCCAGATTGTTTTTCGAGGACTTGTCTGCGGTCGAACGCAGGTACTTACCCGTGGTCCCGTTCACCACGTTAACGTTGATACGAGAAGTTCCGGGTTGCTGCACGAAATAGGTATGCAGGCCGTTCTCAATGTCGCGGATCGCGTCAGCCTTCTGGCGCGGCGACCATGCTTCGCCGGCCTTGCAGAGCTTCGTGATATCCCCGTCCTTGTCTTTTCCCGTTGCGGTAACTTGTCTGTCTGCCATCTGAGATGCCCTTTTTTACTTCATAAAAGTGTAGCTATAACTACACTATCCGACTCATATAGTGGTCGCTATACTTTTGTCAAGAGAATAGGGGAAACGTACGAATGTCTGAAAAATTCGGGGAGAAGTTGCGCAACGTCAGGACCGTGAAGCGCACGACTCTTGAGGAGTTGGCCGAAGCCATTGGTTCGTCCAAGGCCTATGTGTGGCAGCTAGAAAACAAGAAGAACGCCAAGCCTTCCGCCGAGCTACTCTTGAAGATTTCCAACTATTTCGCGGTATCCCCAGATTTTTTTCTGGATGACACAAAAGACGAGCCGTCAGATAGTCAGCTAGAAGACGCATTTTTTAGGAAATTTCAAAAGCTATCGGCGAATGACAAGCGTACGATAGAAAGGATAGTTGCCGGTTTTGACGACAAGGACCAAAACTCTACCGACTAAGGAGGCCATCCGGCTTACCAATCTCTGGCAGAAGTATGGTCCAAACACCTACCCGCTCGACATTGCTGAACTTATTGACGGGGCGTTTCGTGACAGTGGCTTCGATGGTCAGCTAACTACCAAACGAGGTTGCTTCGATTCGTTCGAAGGATGTTTGGTCAGAACAAAAGACAGCCAGAACTGGACAATTCTGCTCAACGATATGGTCGAGAACAAGCGCAGGCAGCGCTTCACACATGCGCATGAACTCGGGCATTTCATGTGCCACCGTGGATTAAGAGACCGGTTCGAGGACAGCGATGCGAGCCTCAACGACTTCCGGGATAACATTGAATCCGAGGCCAACTTGTTTGCTTCGTGGCTTTTAATGCCTGCTAACATTATCCGCGACGAATTTTCGGGTTCTAGGTGGGATGCAGCCACGCTGTGTCAGGTAGGCTGTCGCTTTGAATGCTCTCTTCAGGCAAGCGCACTGCGCTTGGTTTCGCTGTCATCAAAGCCTATCGCGTTCGTCGTTTCACGCGATGGGATAATTTTGTGGGCGTGCAAGAGTGCCTCGGCACCCTATATGGCTGCGTACTGCTTTGGTGACGAACTTCCCGAGACCTCACTTGCATTGGTCGCTCACAGAGAAGGAAGCGGGAGCCTTGAAGCAGAGGATTCCGGAGATGCTTGGAACAATTTTTTCCATGCAAAAGAAAGTCAGTATTTCGACACGTCTGGCAGGGGGTACCAATACACCTGTATTGAGTTTTGACAGCAATCTTCGGTCTGTTTTTATCGATATAGATGCCATATTTATCAGAATTATGATCCGGTATATCAGCAGCTTGCGTTTTTCTATAGATACTTGAACAGTATAAACGCCATGACGAGGCCAACCAAAGCCAGTGCCGTAATGGGAGCAACCGTGCCTCATGCGCTGATACGGATCTTCATGTCTGCCCGTTTAAACTCGAGGGTGTAGTGCCCGAGGTCTTTCATAAGACCTCTCCATTTTTAAGATCCGTTCGCACCGCCAGCGCCATAAGTGCTTCCGCATCTTCGCTTCCATTGCGCAGTTCGAGCGGGAACGGATTTCCGAGCGGACAAGAGAGGGACTAGCTTCGGCTCGCGATCGGGGTCGGATCGGTGGCAGGCCCCCTTCGCTCTCCAAGACACAAGAGGAGGAGGTGCGGCGGATACAAGATCTAGAAAACCGCGCCATTTCAAAGATCGCGCGACTATTTAAAGTTAGCGAAAAGAATGTGCGGAGAGCCTAAGCATCCTGCTATGAGGCCGAATTGCACGGGGTGTCAGCTTTTCTTAATGCTCCATCCGCGCGCGATATATATGACATCATCTTCACCAACGGTTGCAGGGGTATAGGTAACATTTAGAAGGCGCTGAGGCACAACAAGCTCACGAGAAAGATTTCCATTCAGTCGCTCGATGACAGTCTTTGAATATGAGGGTATGCCATCAAGGTCATCCCAATCGCTTTCCGGAGGCTGAAATACATCCTGTCCCCCGATAAATACTGACTCGACAATGTAACCCTTTTTGCCTTTCTTGGTAGAAACGGTGACGTTAAGTTCATGCCCGCGGCCAGGCAGCTCTATGAAGTTTGCGCCTACAGCTACGAGAGTGTCCGCGATAAAGTCAAAGCTGGTCTTCAGCGCCGGAACTTTTTGAAGGTCGAAAACTTCATCAAAGTACTCTCCTTTGATTTTTTGTCGGAAATTACCTGTCGAGTCAAAAAATATTTCGAATAGCATCCCATCCAATAATGCTTTTCTTTTTCCAGCTCCAAACTGTGCGGTGCGCGATACGAAATTTTCGATAAAAACGTCTGCTGCCCCAGACGATCCGCAGGCGGCTTGATATATGTTTCGTCCTAAGACGAACAGGTCGTTCACGCCCATTCGTTTGACGCTTTTTTCATCAAGCTTCAACAGTGCTGGATTTTGAACGTACCAGTTATAGCTCTTTAAGTCTTTGATAATTATATGTGAAGGCTTTGATGTGTCGAGGCCGAACAGTCCATCTGCAAGAGCGGTCTCATCATATTCATCAACCAGCTTGTCAATTCCAAGGTTGAAGTAGAATTCTCCTGCTAGGGATGTGTGTTCCCATGTAGTCTGCTTGCCCTTAGTGGCTGCGGCGACTGTGTTCCTTACCCGCTTGAACATTGTCTCGACAGGGCAGTCTTTGGTATCTATGTGCTGCAAAAGTGCTTCAGTATAGGTGCCATTCCGTCCGATTCCATCTGCAGCGAGTTCGCCGGGAGACGTTGCAAAGCCGATGATTGTACCCTTTGGGGCATAGACTGAGGCCAAGCCACGCATAGAAGCATCTCGGTGCCACGCCCTCTTCCATGGATTGTTTCGACACGCATCCAAAACAATAATCTTGGTGGAAGCTTTTGATTTGGCCATAACTTCGACAACCTTGTCCAAAGACAGTGAGCTGTGCTTCGCATCAATCTCTGATGACCCATCTGTGTCTATGGCGAGCAAATAGTTGCTGCCATCAATCTGCATTCCATGACCGGCAAAGAAGAACATTCCAACATCATGGGTTTTGAGAAGTACGGAAAATTCCTTAAGCTTCTTTTCCATGTCTGCATTGGAGCAGTCTGTGCCTAAGATCACTTCAAAATCGTAAGATTTTAGCTTTGTACTGACGTCCACAGCATCATTGACGGGGTTTTCGAGTTCATCACCTGCCGGGTAATCAGCGTTACCTATGACCAGAGCTGCCATTTTTCTTTTCAATGTAGATCTCCGTACTGACGCATACTCGCGCTATCAAATTTTTGCACCGATCGTGACGCTATTCGTAATCGCTTGGATCGTCCCAAAGCCACCGCCCAGGTAAACCTGGTTCTTCGAGTTGTCATTCGGGGCCAGTCGCTTGGCATAGAACCTGACCGCCCCGTGGGCGGCCATCCTGTCAAGCAAGCGGATGAGTGGGGTGATCAATCCATTGGCCTTCAATGCAGAATTCGTCTGCACCAGAGGACAGCCAGCTGGCTATTGAGTCAATGACTTGGCCAGGAGGCAGACGCCCCCTGCCCTTCAGCGCACATTCCCAGACCTTGCCACAACGCCAGCCTGCCGCTCTGGCCGCTGCCCATGTTTCTGTATCCCGTTCCTCGTTACGCGCAATCTTAGCCCGCCAGAACTCTTCACGGCTCTTTGGCCAATGAAACATCGGGCAGTCATGGTGGTGCCAGAAGCAGCCATGGACCCAGACCAACGCGTGATGCTTTGGAAAAACCAGATCGGGCTTGCCGGGAAGGTCCCGGCGCTGAAGCCGGAAACGGAAGCCGCGTCCGTGCAATCCCTTGCGGATAATCAGCTCAGGTTTGGTATCCCGCCCCCGGATCGCCGCCATATTGCGGCTCCGGGTGGCAGTGTCATGGACATCAGCCAACTTTAAGCAGGCCCGATCCTTCTGTCAGCGCCATGACATGAGGCCGCATCAAACGCGCAACCTCAGCAAAGACCGGTACGGCGACCGAATTGCCGAATTGCTTGTAGGCTTGGGTGTCAGAGACCGGGATACGGAAGCTGTCATCATAACCCATCAGACGCGCGCATTCGCGTGGTGTCAGACGGCGCGGATTATTGCCTTCTCCACGGCTGACAAGGATCTCCGAGCCATCCTTATAGTAACGCGCCGAGAGTGTCCGGGAGATGCTATTGCCATCCACCAGTCCGAAGCCAAAACCGTTGCCTGCCGCTTTGTGCTTTGCCGCATAGCCCTGCAGAAACTGCCAGAGCTTATCGCTCAGCGTGTACTTGTCGCTGACCTTTGCATCATCACCGACGGTGAAATGGCTTTCAGGGGCCTCGGTACCATCCTCCGGGTGCAGGATATCGCGCATGCCACGTCCTGCCCGGCCCGGCAGGACCAGATCGTCATAGGAAAATCCGGTATTCTCCCGAAAGCCGACCATAACGATCCGCTCGCGGTGCTGCGGTACGAAGTTGGCAGCATCGATAACCTGGGTATGCAGCGTGTAGCCCAGCTCTTCGGTCAGCTTGCGCCGGATCACATCGAATGTCCGGCCCTTGTCATGGCTCTTAAGGTTCTTGACGTTTTCCAGCAGGAACGCCGCCGGGCGGTGGTGCATAAGAATGCGCAGAACATCGAAGAACAGGGTGCCCTGGGTTTCATCCTGAAAGCCGTGCAGCCGGCCCAGAGCGTTCTTCTTGGAGACGCCGGCTATCGAGAAGGGCTGGCAGGGAAATCCGGCAACCAGCACGTCATGCTCCGGGATGTCGGCCGCATCAACCTCACGGATATCGCCTGCGATCTCGCGGTTATCTGGGTAGTTGGCATGGTAGGTCTTTTGAGCGTACTTGTCCCACTCCGAGGTGAAGACACAGTGCCCGCCTGCCCCATCCATCGCCCTGCGCAGCCCGCCGATACCGGCAAAGAGATCGATGAAGGTGAACGCTCTTTCGGACTGCACGCTCTTGTGCGAGGCGATCTGCATCCGTAGCAGGTTGATGATGCCGTCGCGCGGGACCTCTTCGCCCCGCTTCCAGCGGTAGACATGGCCCTCTGAGTAGCCCAGCATCTTGGCAGCCTCGGGCACACTCCAGCCGGTCTGCTGGATCAGCATCTCAAATTCGGTCATTCTGCTCTTGCTCCTCGTTCCCACGTATCTGGGAATATTTCTGACATTGTGTCATCAGAATTCCCTGAAAGCAAGAACCTAACAGAAACAAATTGGCAAGTCCGAGGCTGAACTTCAAAGTGCGCTGGTGCTATCATAGCGTAGCGCTGCATAGTCGCGGCAGCAGGACGCGTGAATGACGTTGCCGGCTGCAGAGGGTCCGCGTGATCTCCTCATGGTGGCCTCGCTGCATCAGCTTCACCAAGAGAGCAAAGGCAAAAACTGTGGTAGTAAAAAGAGGACACCTTAGCGACTATTTTGCAGGCGTAGGTGTAAAACGGCTGTCTGCTGTAGATGCAAACCCCAATAGATCCCACCAGCACGAGGTGGGAACAACCGCAAGAATGCGACAAGATTTCCTTGGAACGGAGCAAGCAAAGCGCTTTCATTCCGTCTATGTCTGGTTGGGCGAAGAGCAGAACAGTTTTTCAGCAACAGGCTGGGCAACTCACTATGATGCCAGAGCAAATATTCCCCATCGCAGCGCTGAATGGAGGCTTTATTATCCAGCCAACGCCGTGACAGAGGCAATGAGCGAGGGGGATACTCTTTTCCTCGCTAGGCATCGGGATGGCACCCTTTGGTTTATTGTAACACCACAAGGGTCAACCAGCGAACAGCAACTATACTGGCTTTTTGGTGTTCGCCCGGACGGCCCGTCATTCGTTTCCCGGGGGGTTTCCGAAGATGAGCCCACGCTTGATTTTGCATCGCGTTTTATACTTGAAGAACTTGGAATCGAGTTTGAAGAGCCAGATGCTGAGAGGCTAGATGCAATCATTTCCCACTTTGAACTAACCTTTCCAGCGACAGCAATTATGTCAGAACTTGCACGTGAATCACTCCCGGGAGTACGTGCTGAAGATGGCCCCGATGCGGCGTTAGTTGCATGGCTGGATCACGAAGAGGCAATGTTCCGAAGGCTGGAGCGTCGTATTGTGTCGGAGCGCTTACAACAAGGGTTTATCGCCGGAAATACCACCGACGTGGATGGCTTCATTCAGTTTTCCCTTTCAGTGCAAAATCGAAGAAAATCCCGGATGGGCCATTCGCTTGAACACCATCTGGGGGCTGTGTTCCGAGCCTTTGGGATCCGGCATGCGCGGGGTGTGATTACGGAAAACAAGCATAAGCCGGATTTTCTGTTTCCGGACGCGGTTACATATCAGAATGCTCCCCCGGAAGGTTCGCCCGGCTTGATGATGCTGGGGGCAAAATCGTCATGCAAAGACCGATGGCGACAGGTTCTTGCGGAAGCAGCGAAGATCAGTCCGAAACATTTGCTCACGTTAGAGCCAGGCATTTCAACGCCTCAGACTGACCAGATGGCGGCGTCGGAGTTGCAACTTGTGGTCCCTGCCCCGCTTCACGCAAGTTATACGGCCAATCAGCAGGCATGGCTGTGGGACCTTGCAGGCTTCATCCGTGAAGTTCAGAGATACCAGCGCACCTGAGGTAGTGGGGAGGCAGGTTAAATTGATTAGGCTTTTCCCCAGAGGGTACGGGTGCTTCATTCGGAGCCAAGCTTCATACTGTGAATTACAAAGCAGCTATGACCATCTCGGTTGCAATGATATTACACGGCTGAGGCAGGTTGAGTTCTGCGGGCGTTACGTTGTTTTGCGTAAGCCAAGCATGTCTGCAAGTAACTGTCGATAACAGTTGTATTAAGCGCTTCAAATATGATCCCACCGCTTCTCTTGTTGACCTCAAACATGAAATCAGCAATTGCGGCATCGTAACTGTTCAACCATTCCTCGTTATCAAGCATACGAAATATTCCGCTAATAAGAGGTTGTCGAAAGGCGCTGTCAGCCCGATCGACAATCTGCAACCTGTAATTTGCGCGAGTTAGCAGGAGCTTCAAACCGCCTTCAATATTATCTGGCATGGCCAAGGCGGAAAGGTGCCCATTCCACCACAGCCGGCCGATAGCATTTTGGTCACGGCAGCCGCGCAAACCCGCTGCAAAAAAGTGAAGGCGGACAGCCGATGCTGCTGTTTCTTCTTTAGTGATCCAGCGTTTTCGTGCATACTGAAGGCATTCAATATGGCA
>NZ_QJPK01000033.1 GCF_003259195.1 Paracoccus sediminilitoris | reverse complement strand
CCATAGGGCATCCTTCCATTCCTTCGAAAGGATCACACCATCAAACCGTGGGATCAAACACCTAGGCGAGACATCATGCCACATCTTCGGGTTTTAGTTGACTGTTATAGTAAAGAATATTAACCGGCCTTGAGCCAGCACCTGCCAGCCTTGTGATTTCCCTGCGGTCCATCCCGCGCGAACCTCAGAGGCTGACATGCTGCATTCCGATCCCTGCCGGACCGCCGACCCCGACCATCTGGCCGATCTGGCCAGTCTGCGCGCCCTGCTGATCTGCGCCGTGCGCGAACTGGGCCTTGACCCCGATCGCATCCCGACCCCTGAAGGTCTCCTGCAGGTTCGCACCCAGCAGGATCTTGCGACCGGATTGGGGAGTCTGCAGACCCTGACGCTGGAGGGGGCGCAGGGCACCACGACCATTGACGCAGGTCATGCATTGCGGCTGATGATGGCTTGGGTCGCGCAGTCATATGGCCGCCCGGCCAATCAGCTGATGGCGCGCATAGCCGACAGCCGCGACCGAATGGCGGGGATGTTGCCCGCGCGGATGGCCGATCCGCAGCCCCAGCTCGATTTTTTGACCGCTGAACAGGCCCTGCTGTTTGGACACTGGATGCATCCCTGCCCCAAGGCCCTGACGGGCATGACTCGCCCCGAGCAACGCGCCATGACCCCCGATTGGCATGGCCAGCTGCGGCTGCATGCGCTGTCGGTCCGCGCCGACCTGATCGAGGCCACCGATCCCACCATCGCCCGCGACCTGCCCGGCATGGAGGTCGATCCGGGGGCCGGGCGCATCATTCTGCCTGCCCATCCGCTGACCTGGGACCGCGCCAAGGCCGATCCGCAGATTGCGGCGCTGCTGAAGGCGGGCGATATCATCGATCTGGGTCGGGTGGGGGATCCGTGGTGGGTCACGTCGTCGGTCCGCACGCTGTGGCGGGGGGATTGCCGCTGGCAGGTCAAGGTTTCGCTGCCCGTGACGATCACCAATTCGCAGCGCGTGAACAAGCGCCATGAATTGCTGGCCGGTGCCGCCATGGCGCGGCGCATCGGCGGGCTGATGGCGCGCTGCGGCCCGCTGCGGCTGATCGGCGATCCGCATTGGATGACGCTGCGGCTGCCGGGCCGGGACGAATCCGGTCTGGAAGTGATCTTCCGCGACAATCCCTGGCAGGGCGGCAAGGTGATGCAGGTTGCGGGGCTGGTGGCGGAGCCCCTGCCCGGGCGGGCGTCGCTGTTGGCGCAGGTGATGGCGGGCCACGATGCGGCGCGCTGGTTCGACGCCTATCTGGCCTGCGCCGTCGCGCCCCTGCTGCGCATCTATGACGCGACCGGAATCGCGGTCGAGGCGCATCAGCAGAATGCCCTGCTGGACCTGTCGCACGGCCTGCCGCGCCGCTGCGACATCCGCGACAACCAAGGCTTCTATGTCGCTGAGGATATGGCCGATGCCGAACTGCGCGCCATCGCGCAGCTGGTCTATCCCCGGTCCGAGGCCGAGGACGCGCTGACCTATACCCTGATCGTGAACCAGGTCTTTGGTGTCATCCACCGCATGGCGCTGGACGGGATCATGACGGAAAGCCACGCACTGGACCGGCTGGCGGCGCATCTGCGCGGGCTGGCCGACCTGCCGGGCCATGGCGGGCGGCTTGCCGCGCGCTGGCTGTCGGATGCAGATCTGCCCGCCAAGGGCAACATGCTGACCCAGCTGGGCGGCACGGATGAGTTGCTGATCCCGGGCGAACGCGCGCCGATGATCCGTGTCCCGAACCCGCTGCCCCGTCATGCCAAGGTAATGGCCGATGTCGCCTGAGACCCGTGCCCTGCGCCAGACGATCGAGGCCCTGGCCTTCGAAGGCATCCTGACGCCCTGCCCCGGCGGCTGGACCATCGGCGGTGTCACGATCCTGGCACCCTATCGCCTGCAGATGACGGGCCGCATCCGCCTGCTGGGCGATCCGCTGGGGCATGCGGGCGGGCCGCTGACGCAGGACGATCTGGGGCGCGGGCTGGCGCAGGGGGGCCATGACCCCGCCCCCCTGCTGCGCGCCATGCACCGCAGCGCGCATTTCCTGCGCGCTGCCGGTCCGCCGCGTCCCGACCGCCTGTTGTTGCGCGCCCTGCCGCTGGAAGCAGCCTTGTCCGAGGGGCATCCCTATCACCCCGGCTTCAAGGCGCGGATCGGCTTTACGGATGCCGATAACGCGGCCTATGCCCCGGAATTCGGCGCGCCGATCCATCCGCTGTGGCTGGCCGTCGATCCGGCCCTGATCACCCGCACCGGCAGCGATGTGGCCGCAGGCCTGGCACCGGATGGTGCGATGCCCGTCCACCCCTGGCAATGGGCGCGGCTGCGCGACGAACCCCTGATCCGCGCCTGGCTGGATCAGGGTCGCTTGGCGGTGCTGGACCATCAGGGCCCGGCGATGCAGGCGACGGCGTCCCTGCGGACCCTGGCCGTGCGAGAAGGTGGCGATCATCTGAAACTGGCGCTTGGGGTCGGGGTCACGTCCTCGGTCCGCGATCTGCTGCCTTGGTCGGTGGGCGTCGCGCCCGCGATCTCGGGGTGGCTGATGCGGGTGGTGGACAGTGACCCGGCGCTGGCGGGTCTGACCATCCTGCCGGAGCATGGCGCGGCCATCGTGGGGAGCGACCGGATCGGCGGGCGGCTGGCCGTCATCCGCCGCAGCCCGCCCCCCGATGACGCCCTGCCGCTATCGATGCTGTCGTTGCGGGACCCCGACGGGCGGGCGGTCATCGCGCCTTGGCTTGCGCGCCACGGGGTGCGGCCTTGGGTGGCGCGGTTCCTGGCGGCCCTGCGCCCCATCTGGCACCTGATGACCCATCACGGCATCGCGCTGGAGGCGCATGGCCAGAACATGCTGATTCGCCAATCGGATGGCTGGCCCACCGGTCTGGTCGCCCGCGATTTCAGCGAAAGCCTGGAATATGTCCCCGGCCTGCTGGCGCGTCCCGACTTGCTGCCCGACCTGGCCGCCATCGAACCCGCCATGTCCGATGCCCCCGATGGTCTCTATCACCGGATGGGGTCGGCGACCGATCTGCGCGACCTGGTGATGGATTGCCTGGTCACGCATGTGCTGTCCGACATGGCCCACATGCTGCACCGGGACGGCACCCTGCCCGAGGCCGAATTCTGGGCCATGGCCCGCGACGTGCTGCGCCCCGCGCCGGGGTTCGAGACCGACCAGCCGACCTATCCCGCCGAAAGCCTAGCCGCGCGCATCCTGGGCGTGACGGCGACCCACCCTGCCCCCAACCCGCTGAGGATTGCTGAACCGATGGCCGATCTCTTTTGTCTTGATGACCGCATCGTGGACCCGAACGATCCCGCCCTGCCCGACCTGCTGCAGGGCCGCGACCCCGAACGGACGCGGATCGGGCTGCATATGACGGACAAGGCCGCCTGCCTGTCGCAGATCCTGCGGCTGCGCGATGCAGGGGCGTCCTGCTATCCCATCCACCCCGAGACGCCCCGCGAACAGGGCCGTCAGATGGCGCTGCGTGCAGGTTGCAATGCGATCGCCAATGATGCGGGCATCGATGGTCTGGATCAGGATGCGCCGCATTGCCCCGGTGGCGTGCTGGTCCAGACCAGCAGCGGCACGACGGGTGCCCCCAAGATCATCGCTCGCAGCTGGGCCGCCATCCGGACCGAGAGCGAGGCCTATATCGCGGCCTTCCCGCAGGCCGCCGAGATGACGCCCGTGATCGCGGCACCGATCACCCATTCCTATGGGCTGATTGCGGGGGTGATGGTGGGACAGGCGCGTGGCCACCGGCCCGTCGTGCTGGACAGCACCAACCCCAGGACCATCCTGCGCCAGCTGAAGGCGATCAACCGGCCGCTGCTCTATGCGGCGCCGCCGCTGCTGCACATCCTGTCGCGCTTCGCGGGCAAGGGCGGGCTGCACGCGGTCATGTCATCGGGAACGGTGCTGCCGCAGGGCTGGTTCGATGACATCGGCGCGGCCTGCACGCACCTGTTCCAGCAATATGGCTGTTCCGAAACCGGCTGCGTGGCGATTGCCAGCGCCCCCGTCGGCCCGCAGGACATGGGCGCGCCACTGCCCCATGTCAGGATCACGGCGGGTCGGGACGCGCCCGGCCCCGTCACCATCCACGGCGCGGGCGATCCGGTTCCGACGGGCGATCTGGGGGTCATGGATGACCGCGGTCACCTGATCTATGCCGGGCGCGCGGCCGAGGTGATCGACGTCTCCGGCCTGAACATCTATCCCGACCAGATCGAGGCCGCGGCCTTGTCGCTGGCGGGTATCCGGGACGCCGTCGCATTCGCCATCCCCGACCCGGTTTCCACGCAGCGCCCCGCGCTGGCCTATGTGGGCGATGTGCCCCCCGACATGCTGGACGCCCATCTGGCGCGGATGTTGTCGCCCCGCCAGCGCCCTGCCCGCCTGATCCCCATGGAGAAGCTGCCGCGCGGCGCGAATGGCAAGATCGCGCGCCGCAGCCTGGCCGAAACCCTGACCGAGGTATCCGCATGAACCAGCCCGCCCCCATCCCCACCCCCGATGATGCCATGGCGGCCATCCGGGACATCCTGGCCGGGCCGATGGCGAACCCCCGGATGGCCGCTTACGGCCCGAACGCCCGGCTTGGCCATGACCTTGGCCTGGATTCCGTCGCGCTGATGACGCTGATGCTGCATCTGGACGAGGCGGGCATCGAGATGGCCGAAGACACCTTCGACCGCGCGCCCGGCATGACCGTCCGCGCCTTGGCCGAGGCTTTGGCAGGCGTCACCCCGGCGAATGACGAACCCGTGGACATCAAGGTCCATTGCGTGGTCAGCTGCCTGTCGCAGGCGTTGAAGGACAAGGGCGGCATCGATCACCGTCCCCTCTATATCGGGCTTTGGGATGGGCAGGTGGTGGTCGATGACCGGATGCGCCTGTCCTATCATGCCACCGATATCGACCACGGCTTCTATCTGAACTGGGCGCAGCGCTTGTTCGGGCTGCGGGTCACGCCCTGGTACGACGATGCCGCGTCCAAGCAGGACAACCTGGCCCGCCTGGAACAGCTGCTGGCCGATTGGCGTCCGGGTCTTTACATCATGCCGATGGTGGACATGTTCCTGCTGCCGACCCGCGACAACAAATTCGCCCAGGACCCTTTCCCGCATTACGCGCTGATCCAGCCGACCGCCGATCCCGACACCTGGCTGATGCGCGATCCGGATTTCCGGTGGGAGGGCGACATCCCCGCCGCCGATCTGCGCGCGGCCTTCCTGCGCGACAGCGTGGCCGGGGGATATGTCTTCGACAATGCCGACGCCCATCCCGCCAGCGATGCCGACATCCAGGCAATCCATGATGCGTCCTTCGATGCCCATGCCGTGCCGCTGTTCGACGCCATCACCCGCATCGTCCAGGCTCATGCGACCCATCTGCCCCGCCCCGACCTGGAGGATGCGCTGCGAGAGCTGCCGGTCATCGCGATCCGGAAATATGCCTATGAACATGCGCTGGCGATCTTTGGCGACATCGAGGGTGCCGATCACGATGCTTTCGAGGAATGCTGCGACCGGATCGCGGCGCTGCATGGCGGGCTGAACGCCGTCCATCTGCGCGCCGTGGCTTTTGCCCGGGGCGGTGATGCAGACGATCTGGCCCGCGTGATGCAGGATCTGGATGCGCTGGCGACGCTAGAACGCGGCATCAAGGCCACGGTGGCACAATGGCACGCCCGCTGGCAGGGACGCCGGGCATGAGGGTCCACGCCTGTTCCGTCGCCCTGCGCCATGACAGGATCACCGCGCAGGGCTTGGCGACCCAGGTTCTGGACGCAGGCTTTGACGGACTGGAGATCTGGGGGCCCCATGCGGAAGCACTTCATGCCGATTGGGCAGCCCTGGCGCGGCGGCCAGTCGTTCCGATGCTGTCGGGATACCTGCCGGTCGGCACCCCTGCCTTTGACCCAAAGGATGCGCTGCGGCTGGTGGGGCTGACGACCCGCTGGGGGGCCGGGCGGCTGCGGCTATTCGCAGGCAATGTGGGCTGGGACGCGGCCAGCAGTGACGACCGGGCCGCCATCACCCGCGACCTGCGCATCGTGGCCGACATGGCGCAGGATCACGGCATCCGCATCGCGATCGAAACCCATCCCGGCACGCTGGCCGACAGCCTGCCCGCCACGATGGCGCTGATGCAGGGGCTGGACCATCCGGCGGTCGGGCTGAACGTCGATATCCTGCATGTCTGGGAGGGTGGCGCCGACCCGCTGGCCGCCCTGCCCGAGTTGGCCCCCCATCTGCTGCACCTGCACCTGAAGAACGTGACGGCGCGTGATCGGCTTTCGGTCTTTGCCCCCCAGAACGTCCATGATGCCGCTGGCAGCCGTGACGGGATGTGCCCCCTATTCGAAGGCGTGCTGGATTACCGGACGATCCTGTCCAGGGTCCCGGATGATGTTGACATGTCTCTGGAATGGTTCGGGCCTGCCCCGATGGCGACCATGACGGCCGATCTGGGCCGCATCAGGTCGCTGGTCGCCCGCCGCGCGGCCTGATGCAGGATCGCGCAAAGGGCCCGGCGATCTGCCGGGCCCTTGCCATTTGCGCCGATCGCGCCGTTGTCAGAAACGGACGCGGGCGGACAGGCCAATGCTGCGACCGGGTTCCTTCTGGCCCAGGATCTCGTCGAAATCGCCGCCATAGCTGGCGCGATCGACATAATCGCGGTCGAACAGATTGTTGACCTCGGCGCGCAGGGTGACATTGGAATATTGCGCGGGTTCGTATTCGGCAAAGACGTCGACGACGGTATAGCCGGGCCAGTCACGGGTCGCATCCACGCCCTTGCCGTCCTCGTCCAGCGTGTGCTGCACGACACCGCCCAGTTCCAGACCGGCCATGATCTCGTGGCGGGCCTCCAGCGTCAGGATGCGGCCCGGAACGGTGCCCAGGTCCAACAGGTCATAGGTGGTGGCGTCCCCGCCATCGACCTGTACATCCGTATCGCTGTAGCGCAGCGTGGCATAGCCCCCCAGCCAATCCTGACGGGCCGACAGGCGGAAGCCCTTGGATTCGACGTCATGCACGGCCAGCTTCTTGCGGGCATCGTTCAGGCGGGTTCGGAACAGCTCGGCCCCCAGGGTGGTGTTGCCGGTGGTCCACTCGGTCCCAAGAACGACGTTCTGCGCGCGGGTGTGGTGCAGATCGTGATAGGCCCCGGGAAGCTGATAGGCATCATAAAGGTCATAGACAGCAGCCAGCGGCGTGCCCCCAAAGACCGTCGAATACCCGGCATTCAGCGCCAGCGCATCGGTCGCGTGCCAGGTGACGGCGGCATTGGCACTGGCACCTTCGGTATCGACCGACTGGCCGCCCGCACCGGTAAAGCGGTTCCAGTCATAGCGCAGGCCGGCGCTGTAATCGAACTGGCCATGCGTCCCACGTGCCTGCGCGAAGGCGCCGGTATTGGTGACGTCCTCCCGGAAGGAACCGGCGGTGCCGCGGAAGACGCCATCATAAGTGGCCTTGCTGCGGCTGTTCTCGACCCCGGCGGTGATGTCCATCATGCCAAGCGCGAAATGGTTCTGCGCCTTGATCGTCAGCGTGTCGGCACCGCCCTTGTTGAAATCGCCGCTGAGGCTACCATCGGCATTAAGGTCATAGGTGTCCAGATCGCTGCGGGACTGGGTGACGACGAATTCCGGATCGACAAGGCCATCCGCCGACAGGCGGCGCAGGCGCAGGGTCTGGGTCGTCTGCTTCAGCGCATAGCGACGCGGATCGTTGGGACGACCGACCAGACCGCCGAAATTCGCGCGATAGGGGCGCAGCGCGTCGTCCTGGACCTGCAGG
This sequence comes from Paracoccus sediminilitoris, assembly GCF_003259195.1. Lineage (GTDB taxonomy): Bacteria > Pseudomonadota > Alphaproteobacteria > Rhodobacterales > Rhodobacteraceae > Paracoccus > Paracoccus sediminilitoris. The sequence continues at coordinate 17,211 of NZ_QJPK01000033.1, read as the reverse complement.
GCACCGAATTCGGCCCGCCAGTCGCCCATTTGGGCGCCCAGCTTCAGCGCATAGCTGTTCAGGTCCGCCCCAGAATAGGCGACGTCATCGCCGGCGCCGTCCTGGTAATCATCGCCAGTCGCGCGCTTGGCATAGACCAATGCATCGACGGGACCCTGACGCCCATAGAGCGTCACCGACCCCTCGGTCGTTCCCCCGTTCGAGGCGTAACCCGTCGTCACCTGCCCGCCATGGGTCTGGCCATCCTGCAGCATGTCCAGCGCGGACTTGGTCTCATAGGCGATGCTGCCCGCCAGCGCGCCAAATCCTGCATCGGCCGGTGCCACGCCCGCATCGACGCGCGCGGCCTTCAGCAGGTTCGGATCGATGATGTTGGTGCCGGTATGGTGGAACATCCGGTTGTTCAGGGCCGCGCCATCGACGGTGACGGCCAGCTGCTGCTGGTCGATACCGTTGACAAAGACGCGTTCGGTCACGGTCATGCCGCCGCCGACGATGACGCTTGGTTCGGCGCGAAAGATGTCCTTCATGCTGCCGGTGCGGGCGTCGTCCAGCTGATCGGCGGTCACCGACACCTGGCTGGTACCCTGTTCATCGGCCTGAAGGACGATCGGCTGCAGCACGACGGGGTCGGCGGCGGTCTGCGCGAAAGCGATTGCGGGAAGTAAGGCAGTGCCAAGCAAAAGCGCTGCCATGCTGGGTCTGGGCATGGGTCGTCTCCATCGGGTGCGTGAACGGCTGGCGATGGCGACGATGCGCGCGGGCTTGCTGCATGGGCGTCTTTAGTCGGATTGCACCCCGCTGTTAAGAGGGTTTTCACAAACCCGTGCATTTCCGCGGGGGCGGCTGGCATTCAGAAGGTCGGCGGCGTGCAGGCGCTGACCAGCACGCATTTCTCCGGTCCGACCTGGCGGAACCTGTGGGGGGCGCGGCTGTCGAAGTAATAGGCGTCCCCCGGCCCCAGGATCTTGCGCTGCGGGCCGACGGTCACCTCGACCCGGCCCGACAGGACGATCCCGGCTTCCTCGCCCGCGTGGCCATACATGACGCGGCCCGTATCGGCGCCGATGTCATAGGTTTCGCGCAGCATCATCAGTTGGCGTCCGAAAAGATTGGCCCCCACCTGCTTCAACGACAGCTTGCCCTTGCCGATCTCGGTCAGGTCGCTTTCGGAATAGAAGCTGACCTGTTCGGGGTCGGGTTCGAAGGCGAAGAATTCCGATAGGCTGATCGGGATGCCGTCCAGCACCCGACGCAGCGCCCCGACCGAAGGGTTCATCTTGCCGGATTCGATCAGCGATATGGTGGAATTGGGAACGCCGGTCAGCTTGGCCAGCGCCCTCTGCGAATGCCCGGCGCGTTCGCGAACGAAGCGCAGGCGCAATCCAAGTTCGGTTTCGGGGGGCAAAGCGTTAATGTCGTTCATGATTCACCTACGGATCATTCTGCCCGTAACCATTACAATGACTTGGCTGATCGAAGAAACAGACTTTCGCAGAAAACCTAACGTTCTATCATGCCGTCATCATCACCACCCATGGACAGGACCTGACCGATGAAGAATGCAGAGATCTCGAAGCGGCGCGACGCGGCCATCTCGAACGGGGTGGGCATGCAGACGCAAGTCTATGTCGAGCGCGCCCTGGGGTCCGAGGTGTGGGACATCGAGGGCAACCGCTATATCGATTTCGCCGCCGGCATCGCGGTCGTGAACACCGGCCACTGCCATCCGCGCATCATCGAGGCGGTGACGAAGCAGGCCCAGGCCTTCACCCATACCTGCCATCAGGTCCTGCCCTATGAGAATTACATCCACCTGGCCGAGCGTCTGAACGATCTGGTGCCGGGCGATTTCGCCAAGAAGACCGTCTTTGTCACCACCGGTGCCGAGGCCGTCGAAAATGCCATCAAGGTCGCCCGCGCCGCCACCGGTCGTCCCGCCGTCATCGCCTTCGGCGGTGCCTTCCACGGGCGCACCTTCATGGGCATGAGCCTGACGGGCAAGGTCGCACCCTATAAAAAGAACTTCGGCGCGATGATGCCCGACGTCTATCACGTGCCCTTCCCGATCGAACTGCACGGCACCTCGGTCGCTGAAACGATGGGCGCGCTGCACAAGCTGTTCAAGGCCGACCTGGACCCCGACCGCGTCGCCGCCATCATCATCGAACCCGTGCAGGGCGAAGGCGGCTTCTATCCCGCCCCTGCCGAACTGATGCGCGATCTGCGCAAGCTGTGCGACGATCACGGCATCCTGATGATCGCCGATGAGATCCAGACCGGTTTCGCCCGCACGGGCCGCATGTTCGCGATGGAGAATTACGACGTCGTCCCGGACATCACCACCATGGCCAAGGGCCTTGCAGGCGGCCTGCCCCTTGCCGCCCTGACCGGACGGGCCGAGATCATGGACGCCGCCCAGCCCGGCGGCCTTGGTGGCACCTATGGCGGCAATCCCCTGGGCATCGCCGCGTCCCACGCCGTCCTGGACGTGATCGAGGACGAGGATCTGTGCAACCGCGCCAATGCCCTGGGCTCGCGGCTGAAGCAGCGGCTTGAATCGATCCGCGCCCGCGTGCCGGAAATGGTCGATGTGCGCGGCCCCGGCTTCATGGTCGCCGCGGAATTCAACATGCCCGACGGCAAGACCCCCAACCCCGACATGACCAATGCCATCCGCGCCGAGGGGCTGCGCCGTGGCTTGGTCCTGCTGACCTGCGGCGTCTATGGCAATGTCATCCGTTTCCTTGCGCCGCTGACCATCCCTGACGACATCTTCGCCGAGGCGCTGGACATCCTCGAGGCATCGATCGATGCCGTGAAAGGGGCCGCAAAATGAACATCGCCACCAGCCCGAAACCCCTGACATTGAACGACCCGTCGCTTCTGGAAACGCGCGGTTTCGTGGATGGCCGTTGGATCGACGGCGCGGCCCGCTTTGACGTGCAGGATCCGGCGACCGGCGCGTTGATCGCCCAGGTCGCGGACCTGACCGTCGAAGATACCGCCGCCGCCATCGATGCCGCCCATCGCGCCGGTCCCGATTGGGCTGCGATGACGGGCAAGGAACGCTCGGCCATCATGCGCCGCTGGCACGACCTGATCGTCGAGAATGCCGACGATCTGGCCACCATCCTGACCGCCGAAATGGGCAAGCCCTGGCCCGAGGCGCGCGGAGAGATCGTCTATGGCGCGTCCTTCATCGAATGGTTCGCCGAAGAGGCCAAGCGCATCTATGGCGACGTCATTCCCGGCCATCAGCGCGACAAGCGCATCATGGTCCTGAAGCAGCCCATCGGCGTCGTCGGCGCCATCACGCCCTGGAACTTCCCGAACGCCATGATCGCCCGCAAGGTCGCGCCCGCGCTGGCCGCCGGCTGCACTTTCGTGGGGCGGCCTGCCGATCTGACGCCGCTGTCGGCCATGGCCATGGCGGTCCTTGGCGAACGGGCGGGCATTCCTGCCGGGGTGCTGAACATCATCCCCTCGACCGATGCGGCGGGTGTGGGCCAAGAGCTTTGCGCCAATCCCAAGGTGGCCAAGATTACCTTCACCGGATCGACCCGCGTCGGCAAGATCCTGATGGAGCAGAGCGCCGGGACCATCAAGAAGATGTCGCTGGAACTGGGCGGCAATGCCCCCTTCATCGTCTTCGACGACGCCGATCTGGACGCCGCGGTCGAGGGCGCGATGATCGCCAAGTTCCGCAACAATGGCCAGACCTGCGTCTGCGCCAACCGAATCTATGTGCAGGCGGGAGTCTATGACGCCTTTGCCGAAAAGCTGGTCGCGGCCGTCGCGGCGTTGAGGGTCGGCAACGGCTTTGAACAGGGCATCACCACCGGCCCGCTGATCAACGATGCGGCGGTCGCCAAGGTCGAAAGCCATATCGCCAATGCGCAGGGCAATGGTGCGACGGTCCTGACCGGCGGCGCGCGGTCCGATCTGGGCGGGTCGTTCTTCCAGCCCACCGTGATCCGCGACGTGACCCGCGACATGCTGGTCTGCCACGAGGAAACCTTCGGCCCGCTGGCCGCCCTGATCCGTTTCAACACCGAGGCGCAGGCGATCGACATGGCCAATGACAGCGAATTCGGGCTGGCGGCCTATTTCTACAGCCGCGACCTGAACCGAGTCTGGGGCGTGTCCGAGCGTTTGGAAAGCGGCATGGTCGGGGTGAACACCGGCCTGATCTCGACCGAGGTCGCGCCGTTCGGCGGCATCAAGCAGTCGGGGCTGGGCCGCGAAGGGTCGAAATACGGGATCGAGGATTACCTCGAGATCAAGAACATCTGCCTTGGCGGCATCGGCTAAGGACGGACCCCGCCGCGCCCGTCACCGGGCGCGGCGCAGGCATCATGCCTGCACGACCTCGGCTTCGGCAACGGCCAGTTCGGCCATCTTCATGATCGCCTCGCGCGTGTCGGCGACGGCGATGAAGCGGCCGTTGTGACAGAATTTGGCGCCCTTGACGCCGGATGCGTCCTCAAGCTCATTGTCGGTCAGGCCCGCCCATGCGGCGGGCAGGTCGGCGCGCTGTTCGAACCCGTTCTCGGACAGGCGGATGCCGGTCAGGGTCCAGCCGTCCGAGCGGGGCGTCGCCACGAACAGCAGGTGGTCGGCCCCGGCCTTCAGGACCGCCGACCGAAACGGCATGCCCATCGGCAGTTCCAGGACCTTGCCGTCCCCTGCCCGTTCGATCGCCGCCATCACCATGGATTCGGCGCGCAGTTTGGATGCCTTGCGCTGGATGCGGGCCTCGACGAAGGCACGGGCGATCTGTAGGGCGACGTGGAAGGCCCGGTCATCGGCATCGGGGGTCTGGTTGTCAAAGACCGGCTTGAGGCTCTCCAGCAGCGCGGGCAGCGTCATGTCCGACAGCATCGCGCCGGCGGCTGCAGTTGCCATAACGCCGTTATCCACCAGGTCGATGGGCAGCACGAAGCCTTGGTCGAAGGACCGGAAGACCTCGGGTCGGTGATCCTCGGGGATGTCCAGCGCGGCCAGGTAATTCATGCCGAAATGCCGCCAGATCAACCCGAAGGAACTGAGCGGATGACCTTCCTCGCGCAGCGGTGCGTCGGGCTGGTGGTGGTCGAAGATGTTGCGATCGGCATCATAGTCGCGACCCACGTCATAGATGACGCGCCCCTCGGCGGGGGTGGTCAGGTCGCGGTCGCGGGTGCGGATCACCGCAGCATCGGGGAACAGCCGGGTCAGGATGACGCTGGAGAGCAGTTCATCGGCGTGAAACGAGCCGGAATGGGTGACAAGCTGGGTGATGGCCATGGGATCGGTCTTTCGGGTCTGGCGCAAGGGCGCGATGAAACGGCATCGCCGCCCGGACCTTCAGGACCAGACGGCGTTTGCGCGGCTCTTAGCGCGAAACGGGGGGTAATCTCAATCAGGCAGGCTGATAGCCGCTGGAGGCGCGGATCAGGTGGCGGGTGTAGTCCTCCTCGCCAGCACCCCGGCGCAGGGTATCGACCGACATCACCTCGACGATGCGGCCATGCTGCATGACCGCCAACCGGTCGCACATATGCCCCACCACCGACAGATCATGGCTGACCATCACATAGGTCAGCCCGTGTTCGGCGCGCAGGTCGGCCAGCAGGTTCAGGATTTCCGCCTGAACGCTGACATCCAGCGCGCTGGTCGGTTCGTCCAGCAGCAGCAGGCGCGGTTCGGCGGCCAATGCCCGCGCGATGGCCACCCGCTGGCGCTGGCCGCCCGACAGCTGGTGCGGATAGCGGAAACGGAAGCCCTTGCCCAAGCCGACATCGTCCAGCAGGCGGGTGATGCGAGCATCGATATTGTCCATGCCTTGCAGGCGCAGCGTCTCGGCCAGCACGGCGTCCACGGAATGACGCGGATGCAGGCTCGCATAGGGGTCCTGAAAGACCATCTGCACCGTCTTGAAGAAAGCACGGTCACGGCGGTCGGATTTCAGCGTCCTGCCATCCACCGCGATGTCGCCCGACCATGTCGGGATCAGGCCCGCGATCGCCCGCAGGATGGTCGATTTCCCCGACCCCGACTCGCCGACCAGGCCAAAGCTTTCGCCCGGCTGGACCGAACAGGTGGCATCCTTGACCGCATCGACCCGGTCCGGCGGCAGACCGAACCAGACGTTCAGATTGTTGACGGTCAGCATGGCTTACAGCCCTCCGGGCAGGTCGGTATCGGCATGGGGCATCAGGGTTTCCCCATCGCGCCAGCTGTCCTGGCGCTGCAGCACCGGCAGGCGGTCGACCGGCGCCTCCAGCCGCGGCAGGCTGGAGAGCAGCCCTTGGGTATAGGGGTGGCGCGCCTTGTGCAGATCGCGCGCCGCCAGCGTTTCCACGATGCGCCCCGCATACATGATCAGCACGCGGTCGCAGAACTGCGCCACAAGGTTCAGGTCATGGCTGACGAAGATCAGGCCCATGCCCCGGTCGCGCACCAGCCGGTCCATGATGTTCAGAACCTCGGTCCGGACCGAGACGTCCAGTGCCGATGTCGGTTCATCCGCTATCAGGATGCGCGGATCGGGGGCCAGCATCATGGCGATCATGATCCGCTGGCCCATGCCGCCAGACACCTCGTGGGGATAGGCGTTCATCACGCGTTCGGGGTCGCGGATCTGCACGGCCTCCAGCATCTCCAGCGCCTTCTGGCGGGCGGCGTCGCGGGGGGCCTTGGCGTGCAGGCGATAGGCCTCGATGATCTGCTGGCCGACGGTCATCACCGGGTTCAGGCTGAACTTGGGGTCCTGCATGACCATGCTGATGCGCCCGCCGCGGATCTGGCGCATCTGGCGGTCGGGCAGGTTCAGGATCGACTGCCCCTCCAGCGTCATCGAGGTCGCCGTGACCTGACCGGGGGGGCGGACCAGGCCCAGGATGGCGCGGCCCGTCATCGACTTGCCGCTGCCGGATTCACCTACCACCCCCAGACGTTCGCGGCGCAGATCAAAGCTGACCCCGCGCACGGCCTGAAAGCTGCCCTGACGGGTCGGAAAGGTGACGCGGAGGTCGCGCACCGACAGAAGTGGGGCGTCGGTCATGACTTGTCTCCTTTCGGGTCAAGGACGTCACGCAGCCCGTCGCCCAGCAGGTTGAACGCGATCGAGACGGTAAAGATCGCCAGGCCCGGCATGGCGGCGACCCACCAGAAATCCAGGATATAGGTCCGACCGTCCGAAATCATTGCCCCCCATTCGGGCATCGGCGGCTGCGCGCCAAGACCCAGGAAGCCCAGGCCCGCGGCCGACAGGATGATCCCCGCCATGTCCAGCGCCACCCGCACGATCAGCGAACTGACGCAAAGGGGCCAGATATGCCGGATCAGCAGGCGGAGGCGACCGGCCCCCTGCAGGCGCGCGGCGGCGATGAAATCGGCGTGGCGGATGGTCAGCGTCTCGGCCCGCGCCAGACGGGCATAGGGCGGCCAGGCGGTCAGCGCCAGCGCCAGCACCGCGTTCCCGATGCTGGGACCAAGTGCCGCGACGAAGGCCAGCGCCAGGATCAGCTTGGGAAAGGCCAGGAAGATGTCGGTCACGCGCATCAGCACCTGATCGACCCAACCGCCCGCAAAGCCCGCGACGGTGCCGATGAACAGCCCGATCACCGGCGCGATCAGCGCCACGGTGCCCACGATGAACAGGGTGATCCGCGACCCATGGATCAGGCGGGACATGATATCGCGCCCCAAGCCATCGGTGCCCAGCCAATGGGCCGCCGACGGGGGCTGCAACCGCGCGCCCAGATCCTGGGCATAGGGGTTCTGCGGCGCCAGCAACGGCGCAAAGATCGCCATGCCGATCAGCAGGACCAGAATGATCAGCCCCACCATGGCCAGCTTGTTGGACCGGAAGGTCAGCCAGCCCTGATAGATGGCCCCCAGACGCGCCTGCTGGCGAGTCTGGGGGGCGTCCGACAACAGCCAGTCGCGACGGGATATGGACTTGCTCATTTCGACCTCGGGTCAAGAACGCGGTACAGCAGGTCGCTGAAGAGGTTCAGGACCACGAAGCAGACGCCGACGACGACCGTGCCGCCCAGGACCGCGTTCATGTCGCCCGACAGAAGGCCGCGCGTGATGTAGCTGCCAAGACCGGGCCAGCTGAAGATGATCTCGGTCAGGACGGACCCTTCCAGCAGCGAACCGAAGGACAGGGCGATGACCGTGGTCAGGGGAATGGCGATGTTGCGGAAGGCGTGACGCCAGATGACCGCGTTTTCCGACATGCCCTTGACGCGGGCGGTGATGACATATTCCGCCGACAGCTGTTCCAGCATGAAGCTGCGCGTCATCCGGCTGATATAGGCCAGGCTGTAGTATCCCAGCAGGCTGGCCGGCAGGATGATGTGGCTGAAGGCGTCGCGGAAGGCCGCCCAATCGCCGGCCAGCAGGCTGTCGACCAGGATCATGCCGGTGACGCTTGGCACCATGCCGTCATAGATGATGCCTTGGCGACCCGGCCCCCCGACCCAGCCCAGGATGCCATAGAAGATCAGCAGGCCCATCAGCCCCAGCCAGAAGATCGGCATGGAATATCCGACCAGCGCCACGACGCGGGCCACCTGGTCGATGATGCCGCCCTTGCGCGCGGCGGCGATGACGCCCAAGGGGACGCCCACGAAGATGCCGATCAGCGTCCCTAGGGTCGCCAGCTCGAACGTGGCGGGGAAGACGCGCTTGATATCCTCGGCCACGGGTTGGCCTGTCGATATGGACCTGCCGAAATCGCCGGTCAGCACATCGCCGATATAGCCGAAGAACTGCACGATCAACGGGCGGTCCAGCCCCATGGCGACATAGGCTGCGTCATATTGCGCCTGCGTCGCGCGGTCGCCCACGACCTTCAGCACCGGGTCGATGGGCATGACACGACCGATGATGAAGGTCACCAGCAACAGGCCCAGCAATGTCAGGGCCAGCGACAGGACGGTGCCCGCGATGCTGCGGGCGCGGCGGCGGCGCAAGGCGTTGCGGGCCGAGTGGTCGGGACGGTCTGCGCCGGGGGTGTTGCCCCCGGCGCCCGTGTTGTCGGTCATGGCCACAGGCTTATTCGCCCTTCGTCACCTGGCGGTAGATGACCGAGGTGACGGCCCCGCCGCTGAACCAGTTTTTAACATTGTCCTGCAGGCCCGCCTGTTCGATGCGCTGGAACAACGGGATGATCGGAGCCTCGGCCTGGTACTGGGCCTGGATGTCCTTGTACATCTGGGCGCGCTTGTCGGCGTCTTTCTCCAGCGTCGCGGCGACGGTCGCCTCGTTCATCTCCTCGGGGACGGCATAGGCGTTGCGCCATGCCAGAAGACCCACGGCCTGCGCTTCGTCGCTGTTGTCGGGGTTATAGGCGAAGGTCGCGGCATTGGTGTTCGGGTCGGAATAATCCGGGCCCCATTCGCCGATGAAGATCGGGACCTCGCGGGCGCGATAGGCGTCCAGAACCTGCGCACCGGTCATCTGCTCGATCTCCAGCGTCAGGCCGGCCTGTGCCATGGATGCCTGCAGGGTCTGCGCGACATCGATATATTCGCGCAGGTCGCGGATGCGGGTAGTGATTGTGCCGCCCTCGATGCCCGCATCGGCCAGGATCTGCTTGGCCTTTTCGACGTCATACGTCCAAGGCTGGTCCTCCAGCACGCCCAGATAGCCAAGCGGCAGGAATGCCTGGTGGGTGGTGAACTGGCCCTTCAGGAAGCTGCCGGTGATGCCTTCGTAATCGACCAGATATTTCATCGCCTCGATCACGGCGGGGTTGGACAGCAGTTCGTCCTTCTGGTTCAGGCCCATATACATCATGCGGCCGCGCGGTTCGTCCTGGATCTTGACGCCCTCGACTGCGCCGATGCTTTCGACATCGGTGGGGGTCAGGTTGCGCGCGACATCGATATCGCCCTGTTCCAGCAGCAGGCGCTGCGCGCTGGATTCGGCCACGTTGCGCACGATCACCCGTTTCATCGCGGGCGCGCCCTGCCAGTAATCCTCATAGGCGGCCAGCTGCACGGCCTCGTTCGGGCGCCAGGCGGCCAGCGTATAGGCGCCGGACCCAGCCTCGTTCGTGTTCAGCCAGCCGTTGCCCAGATCGCCGTCCTGTTCATTGGCAAGCACGGTTTCCTTGTCCACGACGCTGGCGATGTTCGCGGTCAAGCAGTTCAGGACGAAGGACGGCGCATAGGGCTTGTCCATCACCAAGGTCAGCGTGTTGCCGTCGGCGGTAATCTTTTCCTCGGCATTGTCGGCGGTAAAGCCGAACTGCGTCAGGATGAAGGCGGGGGTCTTGTCCAGCTTGACGGCGCGTTGCAACGACCAAGCGGCGTCCTCGGCGCGGACGGGATTGCCGGAATGGAAGGTCACCCCTTCGCGGATCGTGAAGGTAATCGACAGGCCATCCTCGGATACTTCCCAGCTTTCGGCCAGGCTGGGCTTGAAGCCCGCATCCATGTCCAGCGGGTCGAAATCGACCAGCCGGTCATAGGTGTTGTTGTTCACGTCATTGCCCGAAAACTCGAAGGATTGGGCAGGGTCCAGGCTGATGATGTCGTCGATGGTATGGGCGACGACCAGCGTATCGGCCGGGGTCTCGGCATAGGCGGCGGTCGACAGCGCAAGGGCGGATGCCAGCAGCGCGGCGCGCGTGGTCAGGTTCAGCGTCATGATGGGTTTCCCTGAAGGTTATTTTTCGGTCCCGCTTGGTGCAGGGTTCATGACGTGCAGGTTGGCGCATGCCCGTCATCCTTGCAAGTGTCCTGCAAGGCGCGCCGCTGGCCTAAACCCAGCCCAAGCGCCGATCACACCAGATTAGTGTACAACAACCCTGAATTGTGCAGTGTTAATCCCTGGAAAATGCCATTTTGATTGCAGTTTTGACAAAAACTACACGCTGCGGATGTGAATTTCTTGATTTGATTCATTCTCTGACCCAGCATGGCTTGGTTAACGGCAACTGGCGGCACCGCTATTCCGCCGCTTCAATCAAGAAGGTGCGCCCATGACTTTGGTCATCGTAGATCCCGCTTCGGTTGAATTGGAACATCTGAGTGCAGTGGACGTGAAGTTTTCGGGCGCCCATATCGGAGGGGGGATATATTTCAGCGCCAACCACGATCCTGCCCTGGGAGGAGGCAGCAAGGCCATTCCGCAGCGCAGCCTCGATGGCGAGGCACCCCAGCACAAGACCAACGAATACGAATTCACCCTTCGCGATGGCACTGCGCCCTGGACAGCCTATCGCGACGATCTGGACGGCGATGGCAACAAGGATTTCATCAAGGCCGGTTTCGACATCGGGTTGCAAGTGGGCCACCGGCTGACTTCGACCGGCGATTTCTATGATGGGCCTGCCGCGCCATTGCTGATCGCCAATGATCCGGGCGATCTGACGGGAACCGTGACCATCACCGGCTATCCTTCGGCGGACGGATCGCTGAACGGGATGGATGGCGTGCTGCACGAAACCACCGGTACGCTGTCTCAGGGGGGATATACCGAACAACAGGTCAACGGCGATGTCGGCGGCTATTTCACCATCCAGGGCGCCGAGGTCCTTGGCGGCATGAGCGGTTCGGGAAGCTATCTGGATTTCGATCCCGATGGGGACGGCCAGTCCCAGACCTATCTGATCGGCGCGGTCGCGCGTTCGGGGACCATGACGGACAGTTCGGGAAATGTGGAGAGTTTCGCGCAATCGACGTCCTTTTCGCCTCATTACGCGGATCTGGCGGAAACAATTCAGTCGCTGTCATCGGCGAATGCCCGCGTGGCCGATGATTTCCCGCGCATGACGATGTTGTCAGCGCAAACCGAGGGTGCAAGCGCCACCACCGTTCAAGGCCAGTTCTTCCACGAAGATATATATGGCGGCATCAATGATGACACGCTTCTGGGAGGGGGGGGCGACGATTACCTGTGGGGGGGCGCGGGCGACGACCTGCTGGAGGGCGGCACGGGCAACGACACGCTGGATGGGGGCAGTGGCAACGACACGCTGTCCGGGGGGGCGGGCGCGGACCTGTTCCGCATCCACCCCGACGGCACCACGACCATTACCGACTTTTCGGATGCCGATGGCGACGTCATTGATCTGGGATCACATTTCAAGACATTGGATGCGGTGGTCGCGGCCGCGACGCAGATGCCGAACGGGTCGCTGATGATCGCCCTGCCCCCTGAATCGGGTGGTGGCAGCATTCACGTTCTGGACACCAGCATGGATGATCTGACGGCCATCAACATCAACGTCGTCTGCTTTTGTGCGGGAACGCTGATCCACACGCCACAAGGCGCCCGACCGATCGAGACCCTGTGCGTGGGCGACCTGATCACGACCCAGGACGGCACCGCCCTTCCCCTGCGCGCCATCAATTGCCGGACATTGGGCGTGCAAGAGATTGCGGCGCGCTCCCATCTGTGGCCCGTGACGATCAGGGCCGGCAGCCTTGGCCCGCAGGTTCCCGCGCAGGACTTGCACGTATCCCCGCAGCACCGCATCCTGGTGGACAGCGCCATCGCCCGACGCATGGCAGGTGCGGCGACTCTGATCCCGGCCAAGGCCCTGCTGTCGATGCCCGGCATCACCCAGCCATCCCCTCGCGGGCCGGTCAGCTATCTGCATCTGGTCTTTGACGGGCATCAGGTGATCTGTGCCAACGGATGCTGGTCGGAAAGCCTCTTTCCCGGCGATCAGGCCATGCGGTCCCTGCCTGCGCGGCTCAGGCTGGAATACGCACAAATCTTCCAGTCATCCGAAAGCCGCGTGGCGGCGCGACGGTTGGTCCAAGGCGCCAAGGCCAGGCGCATGGTGGCTCGCCATGTGGCCAACGGGCGTGCGATGCAGGAGACCCAAGCCCAGCTGGCCCCCTAGGGCCAAGCGGCAAAGGTCGTGCCGGTGTTCTGGGCGGCGGGGTCGCGGCGCTGGCGGTTCGGGGAATGCCCCGTCATGCGCTTGTAGAAACGGCTGAAATAGGCCGGATCGGAAAAGCCAAGGTTTTCGGCGATATCCGCGATCTGCATGCTGGAACTGGCCAGCAGGACATTGGCCTCCTGGATGATGCGGGCATGGATCAGCGCCAGGGGCGCCCGTTCCGTCGTCTTGCGCAGAATCGCGCTGAGTCGTTCGGGCGTGATCTGCAATTCCTGGGCATAGCGCGCGATCGGCCATTGGGCGCGCAGGTTCTTTTCCACCAGCTGCAGAAAGCGCACCGCGATCATGCGGTCAGAATTCTGGGCCGAATGGTCCAGCGGCCGCGTCAACCGCCAGATATCGATGCACAGGACCGCCGTGTGGTGTCGCATCACTTCTAGATGGCCGGGCTGTTCGGCCTCGATCTCGGCGCGCAGGCGGTCAAGGCCGCGATGGAACTGTTCGGCGAACCCGCGATCGAGATCGGTCGAGACAAAGGGCAGCATGATGATCGAACGCAGGCTGTCGGCCATGGGTCCGGCAGCGATGGCTTGGGCGATGCCAACCTCGGACAGGGACAGGATCATGCCGCGTGTGCCGGCCTGCATGGTAATCGAATTGCCGGTATCGGCAGGCAGCCAGATGATGCAGGGGGCCGCGAAGGGAACGGGGCCGTCCTTCAGGTGCACCGTTCCCTGCCCCGACTTTATGGCGACGGCGTGGTGCCGCCTGTCGCGAAAAGACCGCGCCCCGGCCGTCAACTGGCTGTGGATCGGCAGCACCTCGACCTCAGGCGCGGCGGTGCCATTGGTGTCTCGGGCATAGGTCATACGGTCACGTCGCCCCAATTCGACACCGAGTTCATACGCAATCCGATCCTGTCGCCATCGTCTTTCGGCCCTGTCTTTCATCCATCCAAGGAACGAGTTTGAAACATAGTTTCTTGTACAAACATAATCAATGACCCGGCGTCATACGCCACTGCAGCTCCCTTTGTTCCCCATCATCAATCTTACCACGAGCGCCGTGGAACTGAGGGTCATCAATTCACGCATAGCTTGCTGAACGGGCGGATTTCCCTTTGCTTTGGGCAGGATGGCTCGCACACGACATGTGACGGCTAACGGCCCGAGCTGTGACGCAGTCGTGCCCCGGAATTAACGTTTTCTTTACCCTGATCGGGCAGCTTGGCAAGGAAAGGCGGGCGACATCCCGGCGGCCGCCTTCTGGACGAAAACACGACTGGACAGGATGGATGACGGATCGGTTCGAACCTAAAGGCGACCCCGCCCCGATCGCTGAGCAGAGCCTTGATCGGATGACAGGGTCCGGGCGGCGACAGGGCGGCTTTTCCGAGGAGGCGATGGCGGGGCTGGCCGATCTGGAGGCGCGCCTGCCGCCGGCCGATGCCATGACCGAACCTGCCTTTGCGCCATCCTTTCGCATGACCGACCGCCTGAGACCGGACGCCGCAGCAGGGGGCGGGTTGATCCGCGCGGCCAATGGCACCGCCCGTCCGCATTACTGGGGGCACCGAGAGCGGCTTCGGACCCGGTTTCTGGCCAGCGGCCACGGTCCGATGCCGGAATATGAATTGCTGGAATTGCTGCTCTTCAACGCGATCCCGAAGATCGACGTCAAACCGCTGGCCAAGCGCTTGCTGGAGGCCTTCGGGGACCTGAACGGCGTGATCGCCGCATCCGAGCATCGCATTCTTCAGGTCGAGGGCGCAGATCGCTGGGTCTATCTGCAGCTGCGCATTATCGATGCCTTCGCCCAGCGCATGGCCCAGGCCAAGGTGCTTCAACGCGAGGTCCTATCATCCTGGGACGAATTGATCGCCTATTGCCGGACCTGCATGGCCCATCGCGGGACCGAGCAGTTCCGCGTGCTGTTCCTGGACCGCAAGAACACCGTCGTCGCCGATGAAGCACTGGGCACGGGCACCGTCGGACATGTCCCGGTCTACCCGCGCGAGGTCGCAAAGCGCGCGCTGGAGCTGGAGGCCAGTGCCGTCATCCTGGTGCACAACCACCCCTCGGGCGACCCAACCCCCAGCCGCGATGACATCACCATGACGGCCCGCGTCATGGCCGCATGCGAGGCGATCGATGTCACGGTCCACGACCATGTGATCATCGGCAAGGATGCAGAAACGTCCTTCCGGGCCTCGGGCCTTTTGTAAGCGGTGGCCTGATCTTCAAAAGTAGCGGTCTGCGTCAGTCGACCGGTGAAGGCCCAGCCGGTCGGCATGTTTTCGTTTCCTGTGTCGCAGATCTAAGGGCGCATCGCATTCCGGCCTGTCCATAGAGCTATCTGTCTTCACGATGCCATCCGTGACAGTGCTGATCGGATGCCGAATGGCGGCACTTTTGTTCTCGGTTGGGTTTTGATGATGAAGAAGACATATGATGCACCGGCGTTGCGCATCCACGGCACATTGGAGGATCTGAACCACGGCCTGGGCAGTGGCAAGGGTTTTCCCGGCAAGGGTCATGCATGTGGCCACGATAAGAAGCACCAGGAACTGACCTTCTCCTGATGAACAGCGCGGGGGTCGGCGGCCTGTCCGTCGCCCCCATCGGGCATTGCGCCTGCCCCCCGGGTCGCGTCATTTGTTCCAGCAGGTTGATCCGCAGCCCCAGGTCGATCCAAACATCCGTTCCGCCATAGGCGTCGATGATGGACTGGCGTTCCTGGGCACAGAGGCCCAGATCCAGAATGGAGAGCGGAGTCCAGACCTCGGCGCGCGTGATGCGGTCCTCTCGGGCGGCGCCCAGAAACATCGCGCCTGTGGTGCGGGTCTTGGACAACCGGAGCGTCACCGGCTGCTCGCCCAAGGTTCCGGACCAACTGGCCGCCACCAGAGTGCACAGTGTGTTCTGCCCCGTCACACGTCCCTCAGAGAGACGTCCAACCCGAAGACCCCCGCCTTAGTCAGCGTATGGCTGTTCGGGTGGATAGCATCCTTGCGATAATCATCCTGATGCGTTCGGGCCAACGTGACCTGCGCCTGGTGGAAGCCGATCGGAGCGCGGAACAGCCGCCGTATGCCGATCTGGCTGGTCTTGGCTATTTCGGCATCTACGCTGTCATGATCGTAAAACCTGACAGGCAGCCCTCGACCCATGTCCAGCGATGCAGCGGCCGGTCGGCACAGGCACGCGCCTCTGCAGACAGGCGATGAAACCCATGCTTCGGTTCGGCCTCGACACTGTAGCTGTGGGTCAGATGCAAGCGGGCCGCGCGACCGAAGGACAGGCTTTGCAAACCGGCATAGCGCAGCCCCATCATAAAACCCGATCTTGCCCGCGAATCGTCGGAGATCCGAAAGGTTAGTCCACCGATGGTGATGCGGTCCGACGGAATGCCGCCATTGACGTTCGTGTCATGGCGCAACAGCGGCACCAGCGCATGTCCCGATGACAGGGGCTGAAGAGCCGGACCCGCGGGGTCGTGCAAAAAGCCCTGCAGGCCCAGAAGGGCGCGGCCCGCCGACGACACCCGCGTCTCGGTCCCGGTCAGCGCGAACAGGGCCAGATCGGGCTGACCCTGCCGAAAGGCTAGCCCGGCATCCTGCGCCCACCCATAGCCGGGGCCGCAGATCAGCAGCCCCGACAGTCAAGGCGCATAAGGTTCCTCATGTCAGTTCCGGTCGCGCTGTCCGCGGAACACCAGCGACCCGGCCCGGCGCGTCCACGCCCCCCGCAAGCGTTCCACGCGCAGTCCCCGAGAAGTCCGAGCCGTCGATGCGGTCATCCGTGACCCTCAGTTCCCCTACCAGCTCGCGACCGTAGCTGGTGTTGAAATCATTCATTTCGCCCCGGATCGTGCCGACCGCGAAATCGGCATCCAGATCCAAGACGCCGATGATGTCGGACTTTTCCAGGGATGCGGGTCCACCGCCAAATGCAAGACCGACGACACCGTCATATTCTGCCCTGCCCCGGACCGGCATCGATACCGCCGACGTCTGCGCAAGGTTCTGGGTCTTGGCGACGATGCGGACCGTGCGCGCGGCGTCATCGTCGTAATCGGCCAGTGGGTCATGGTTGTCGCCACCACCGCTGCCGCACGCCGCAAGGGCCAGCAGGCCGCCCGGCATCATGAACACTACCATGGATGATTCTCCGTCATTGCTTGTGTTCGCCCCCTTTCTGCATGACGCCTGCTGACAGCGACCTGATGGCGGCTGTCAGCAAGCTAACCCCCTGCCCATAACCCTCACTGACCTCTTGGGACTTCCAGCCTGTTCAGTCCCGGCATCTGGTGGATCGGGTCGAGGATGAATCTGTCTGGCTCTGATGTCCATATCT
>NZ_QJPK01000032.1 GCF_003259195.1 Paracoccus sediminilitoris | reverse complement strand
TAAGGCCATGGCTTCAGTTCGCTTGGAGGGCGATCACCCACGCAAAACCCAAGCGGAATTCGAGGAGGCGAACCAGCATATCGACTGATACGCCTAGCCCTTGGTTACGGCAGAGCAACCCCGTCGCTGATAGCTACTTCGGCACTGACAGGCGGCTATGGGCTCTTCGCGTCGAAGATCCGCCCTCGTGCTGCTGGTCGCTATGCGGGACCAAGCGGGCTTCCAGCTGTCTGAGCATTGTAGGCCAACCTCTACCCTGTCGCCCGCCTCAGCTTCTCCACCCTCCGATCCCCTGCGAGGTCGGGTACTGCTGACAAGATCGCCCCGACGATCTTTTCCACCCCGTAGACCGGGCGCGTCACTTCCTCCGGTGCGATGCGATCGAGGAGAGTGAGCACCTCGAGCGGATGTCGCGCCGCCGTTGCTTCAATGCGGTGGAACCTAAGGGTTTCAGGCCAGTTTGGTAGGCCTCGGAGATGCTACTCAACCGCGGCTGACAAGCGGGGAACGTCTTCGCCGCCAGCGAGTGCCACATCAATGACAGCAACCATGACGGCCTGTGTTCGCAGCGCCGCTTGGCGCGGCCAGACTGCTTTGAAGAGATGAACGATCCGGTTACCGGGATCGACAGGGTGGCGACAAGCGGCAGGCGGCCGGTAAGGTCCACGCGCGGGTTCTCTATGGTATCAGGTTGGCTGGGGATGGTTGCGCGCAAAGGCGGTGGTGGTCAGAGCGACCAGGGGCGCGGTGGTGTGGCGGCGGTCCTGGAACCCCCTGCTGATGCGGATGTGGCGTGCCAGCGACAGATCGCGGAACAGGCGGATGCGGGGCGTATCGGGCAGGGCACGCCGCGTCGCGTAACCGGCCAGGAGGGCCTGGGCCGCAGGACCCGCCGCCGCGATATCGCCGGTGCCGCGCAGGGCGAATTCGTCCAGATGCGCCAGGAAATTGCCCAGGTCGATGGCCGGATCGCCCACCGCATAGAGATCCAGATCGACCAGCCAGATTTGCGCGTCGGCCACCAGCACCTGGTCAAAGTAGAAATCACGGTGGATGCCGCATTCGGGACCGGGTGGCAGGCTGGCCAACCGGTCTGCCGCCCCGCGCAGGATCGCTTGCAGCGCGCCTGCATCATGGGGCAACTGCGCGGCCGCCTGTGTCAGGGCGCGGTCCAGAACGGCCAGTTCGTCGGCATGGCTCCAGCGGCGATCGGTGGCCACCGGGGCGTCGTGCAGCTGCGCCAGCGCGGTGCCGATGCGCACCATGGCCCCTGCGTCCGTGGGATCGGGCGGCGATCCCGGCACCTCGTTCTGCAGCCACATGTTCATCGTGTCGACCGTGCCGCGGGCTTGCGGAACGCCGGTCCGGCCCTGGTGCCCGTCCAGCCCCGCCCCGCGCAGCGCGTCGTGCAGCGCCGGCATGCGCCGATCGATGCCCTTGGCGCGCAGCTTGCCGAGGATCGCCCCCTGGCGATCGTCGGCGGCATAGCGGACCAGCGCGCGGCGGCCCGGTTTGTGGCGGATCAGTTCGGGCGTGGTCCCGGTCATGTCCATCCCCGTCGCCCTACTCAACGCGGCCGGCGCGCGGCCCGTGTCCAGCGCTGCGGTCAGCTGCGGCATGGCGGGGTCGATCATCGGGGGGGACATGCCGCGCAGGCACCGTTCGGCCCGGTCCAGCAGGCTGCGGGCCCGCGCGGGCCAATCGGGATGGCGGGTGCGGAACCCTTCGGTCAGCAGCAGCATCAGGGCGCGGGCATGATGCAAGGCTAGCGTGTCGGGGGCGGGGCCATAGCCCTGCAACAGTGCCGTGCCAAGCCGGTCGGCCTGGTCCTGTGTCAGCAGACCGTCGATCACCTGCGCGTCCATCCGGGCCAGAAAGCTGCCCAGGTCGCGGGCCGGGTCCCCGCATCCGGCATTGTCCCAATCCAGGATCACCGGGTCCCCCTGGCCCGAGATCACCACCTGATCGGCGCTGAAATCGCCATGGACCAAGGTCGCATCGACGGCGCTGCGGCCCAAGCGCTGCGCCAGATCGGCTGCGATTGGCGCGGCGCGCGCGGCCAGATCGGCATCCAGCGCCGCCATGTCGGCGGCGGCGGTCAGAACGGACTTGGCATCACCCGAGGCCGTCCAGGCGGCGGCTGGCCGGAACGGATCGGCGTGCAGATCGGCCAGCGCCTGACCGATGCGGGTGCAGATGGCGGGGTCGGGGGCCTGGCCGGTCATTTCGGGGCAGACGGGCTGGCCGGGCACCCACCGGGTCAGTAGCGCGCGCAAACCGCTGTCGGCGCCCAGCAGCGGTGCCTGGCCATGTGCCATCGCGGCGGTCGCGCCGATCAGCGCACGGTCGAAGCCCGTGCCCTTCATGACCTTCAAAACGGCCTGCGGCTCTCCGTTCAGGTCGATCCGTGCGACTATCCGACGCCCCGGCTTGTAGCGCAGAAGGACCAGATCGCCCCGCGCCAAGTCACGCGTCACGCTCACGACGCGGCGCAAATGCTTGGGGCGGTGGTCGGGGTCCAGCACCCGCCGCAAACCGCGCAGGTGGCGGTCCAGCCGGGCCGGAATGACGATCATCCCGTGATCCGGCAGCATCACCACCGACGGCTCCTTGAGCCAGCGCGGCCGCCGGCTTTCTGCGGCATAGCGATCGGGTGGATAGGCATAGGCTGCCAGCGCTTGCCCATCGGCACTCAGAAAACCTGCGGTGCAGCTGATGCCGGGCTTGTAGCGCAAATAGGCCGGGCGCAGCGCCTGGCATCCCAAGGCCGCGGCCATCGCCTGCGCATCCAGCAGCAGCGGCAGCCCTGCCAGCCCCGGGTCACGGGCGCAGACCGCGCGATCAGCCGGCGACAGCACGCAGCGCCCCCCCATCCTGACCCCGACCCTGCAGCGCCCACAGGCGGGCATAGCGTCCGCCATGCGCCAACAGGTCTGCATGGCTGCCCTGTTCGGCGACCCGCCCCGCTTCCAGGAACACGATGCGGTCGGCACGCGCGGCCTGCGACAGGTCGTGGGTGATCAGCAGGCTGGTCCGTCCCCGCGCCAGCCGCCAGATCGCCTGGGTCACGGTCGTTTCGTTGCTGCTGTCCAGGCCGGTCGTCGGCTCGTCGAAGACCAGCACCGGGCAATGGCGCAGGGCGGCCCGCGCGATGGCGATGCGCTGGCGCTGTCCCGCCGACAGGGTCGCGCCCCGTTCGGCCACCTGCGCGTCATAGCCTTCGGGCAGCGCCGCGATGAAGTCATGGGCGTTGGCCAGGCGGGCGGCGGCCTCGATCTCGTCGCGGGTGACGTCGCGCCCGGCACCTAGGGCGATGTTGTCGGCCAGTGTGCCGCTGTACAGCACGGTTTCCTGGGGGACAAAGCCGATCTGGCGGCGCAGGCTGGTCATGGTGACATCGCGGATGTCCTGCCCGTCGATCAGGATGCGCCCGCCCGACGGGTCGTAAAGCCGCAGCACCAGCCCGGCCAGCGTGGATTTGCCCGCCCCCGACGGGCCGGTCAGCGCGACATTGCTGCCAGGCTCGATCTGCAGGCTGAAGTTGTCCAGCGTGGGCTGCCCGCTGCCATACCCGAAGGTGACGCGGTCGAACGTGATCCGGCCAGCATAGGCGGGGGCGGCCACAGCGCCCGCGCGGTCGCGGATGTCCGGCACTTCGTCCAGCAGCTGCACGACCCGTTCGCCCGCCGCACTGGCCTTGGCCAGCCGCGCGGCATATTTGGCATAGCCCCGGATGGGCCGGAACGTCGCCTTGAGATAGGTGAGGAATACCAGCAGATCGCCCGGCGTCAGCCAACCGCGCAGCACCTGCAGGGTGCCGAAATACAAGACCAGCGCGATGGCGCAGGCGACCAGCAGATCGACCAGCCGTTCCAGCCCCGCCGCGACCCGCTTGGCCCGCACGTCGCCCGACATGCTTTTGCCGTTGGCGCCCGAAAAGCTGTCGGCGGCGCGATCCTCGATCGACAGGGCTTGGACGGTCCGCATCGAGGACATCGCCTCGGCCGCGGTGGCGGCCATCTCGCCCTCGACCTTGCGCTGCTTGCGGCTGGCGGTCTGGATCTTCTTGCCGGCACGGATCGAGGCGAACCACAGCGCCGGCAGGGGCAGCAGCGCGATCAGCGCCAGCTGCCAGTCGACCACCATCATCACCGTGACCATGCCCAGCAGGACCAGCACGTTCGCGGTCAAGGGCAGGGCGGCGGTGACGGCGGTTTCCTTCAACATGGCGACGTCGCCGATCAGGCGCATGGTCAGATCGCCGGCCCTGGACCGGGTGTGAAAGCCCAGGGACAACCCCTGCAAATGGCGGAACAGATCGCCGCGAACTTTGGTCAGGACGCGGTTGCCGACGATGGCAAAGCCGATGGTTGCTAGGTACTGAAACAGCGCGCGCAGCCCGATGATGCCCACCAGCCCCACCGCGCAGAGGGTCAGAAGGACCATCGGGTCCAGCGCATCGATGGTCGACACGCCCGATCCGCCAACCTCGGCCAAGTTCGAGGGCACGACGCGGTCGATCACGAATTTCAGCGGCCAAGGCTCCAGCAGGCGCATCAGCGTGGCGGCGATCAGGGCTGCGGTCGCGCCGGTCAGCATCCTGCGATGGGGCCGCAGATAGGGCGCGAACCGGCGCAGCACGCGGCGCAGGCCCGGCAGGGATTCGGCCAGCGTTTCGGGGCGCGATTTGCCCATCACGCGGCCTCCAGTCCCGATGCGGTGGCCCGCGACAGGATGCGCGCCACGATACGGTCCCATCCGTGATGGGCCAGAACCTCGGCCCGGGCGCGGGCCCCCATGGCGATGCCTGCCCTGGGATCGCGCGCCAGCTCTGCCAGCGCCAGCGCCAGCGCCGCCGGATCGTCGGGCGGCACGAGGGCGCCAAGACGGCCGCCGTCCAGCACCTGCGCCAGGTCGCCCACGTCGCTGGTCACCACCGGCAATCCCGCCGCCATGTATTCGTAAAGCTTCAGCGGAGAGAAATAGAACGGCTGATCGCCCCGATAGGGGGCCGTCGCGACATTCATCCGCGTCAGCCAGCCGGGAATCTGGTCGGGCTGCACCGCGCCGGTCAACTGCGCGGCATCGGTCAGCGTCAGCTGATCCAGCTGCGTCAGGATCGTCGCGCGCTGCGGCCCGTCGCCCACGATCAGCAGCCGCGCGTCGGGAACGTGATCGCGGCGCAGCAGGGCAAAGGCCTCGACCAGGGTGGCGGTGTCGTGCCAGGGCTTGAGCGTCCCGACAAAGCCCACGGTGAACGGTCCCGACCGGGCGGGCTGGCCAACGAAGCGGGACGGATCGACGCCGTTGGGGATGACGGCGGTGCGGGCGGGCAGGGCGCCCAGATCGCGGGCGTAATCCACCACCGCCGGCGATACCGCGGCCAGCAGGCGTGCGGCGGCGAAGGCGCGGCGCGCGCTGGCCTCGGCGTCGGACTGGCGGACCATGCGGCGGTGGCGGCTGTGTTCGGCGATCAGCGGCGCGTTCACCTCCAGCGCAGAGGGGATGCCTGCGCGGGCCGCGAATTCCATCGCGCCATGGGCAAACAAGGCATGGCGTTCATAGATGAAATCGAAAGGACCGGTCCGCGCCAGGTCCTGGGCGACCGTGTCGTTCAAGGCCAGCGCCCATGCGGCACGGCCTTCGGCATCATCGCCCCGCGGGGCCGGGGGCAGGGGGTGCAGCGCCACCGCCGCGAACTCCGCCGGGGCGGTGATGCCAAGCTGCGGAGAAAACAGCGTCACTTGCTGCCCCGCCGCCAGCAATTCGCGCAGCACCGATTGCACATGGATCGAGGCACCCTTGGTGCCGAAGGGCGGAATGCCGGGGTCGGTGGTCACATAGGCGATGCGCATCACGCGGACCTCTGTTGCGGCAGGCCGGTGCCGGTGCCGGTGCCGGCGATCGCGTCGTGCCAGATCGCGCGCAGCCGGGCGGCATTCACATGCTGGTCGAATTCGCGCGCAATCAGCGCCCGGCCTGCGGTGGAAAAACCCTGCCGCAAGGCCGCGTCGTCCAGCATGCGCGCCAGCGCGGCGGCCAGCGCCTGGGGATCGCCCTCGGGGATGCAAAGGCCCGTTTCGCCGTCGCGGACCAGTTCGGGGATGCCGGTGACGGCGGTCGCCACGCAGGGCGTGCCCAAGGCCATCGCCTCCAGAAGGACGGTGGGCAGGCCGTCGCGATTGCCATCGCGACCCACCACGCAGGGGCAGGCAAAGACCGCCGCGTCGCGCATCATCTCGATCACCTCGGATTGCGGGCGGGGGCCCGCCAGGGTGACCGCCTCGCCCAGGTCGGCGGCGGCGATCTGGCCCGACAGATAGGTCGCCTCGTCCCCGCCGCCCACGATGGTGCAGCGCACGGTGCGGCCTTGGTCGCGCAGCAGGCGTACGGCCTCGATCAGGATGTGAAAGCCCTTCTTTTCCACCAGGCGGCCCACGGCCAGGATGTCGGTTGCGTCCGGGGCCGGATCGGCATGGGTGAACCGGTCCAGATCCAGCCCGTTATAGATGCGGCTGAGATTGCCCGCAGCCGCCCCGAAGCGCTGTTCCAGGAAATTGACGTTGTAATCCGACACGGTGACGACATGGGCCGCATCGCGCAGCTTTTCGTCCAGCCGGGTGTCTTCCTGATAGTCGAAATAGATGTCCTTGGCATGGGCGGTGAAGGTATAGCCTATCCCCACCAGGCGTGCGGCCAGCCGCGCCACGGTGGTGGACACGGTGCCGAAATGCGCGTGCAGATGTGCCACGTCCCGTTCACGGCAGGCCAAGGCCAGCTCCAGCGCCTGGGCGACGTCCTGGCCGCTGCTGTTCTTCATCTGGCCCAGCAGCGTCCAGGACGCGGCAGGCAGCCCGGACCGCGCCCGCATCATCAGGCGCCACAAGGCATCGGGGTTCTTCAACCGTTCGGTCAGCCGGGTGACGGGGGCGCGCACCTTGCCCAGGTTGTCCTGGAAATGCGTCTCCTCGACCGGGCGGAGCGAGAAGATCTCGATCGGCTGTCCGGCGGCCTCATGGGCCAGGATCTCGTTCACGATGAACGTCTCGGAATAGCGGGGATACCGCTTGAGGACGTAGCCGATCTTGGGCGGGGTCAGGGACATGGGATGCGGTTCCTTGTGACGGGGCTCAGGCCGGACGGCGCAGGGTGGATTTCGGGGCCAGCATCTGCGCCGCCATGTCCGTGACGCGGGACAGGCCGCCCAGATCGACGGTGGCCGGCGCGGCCTGGCGCGTGACGGCCCCTTGCAACCAGTTCCCGATCGCCGCAGGCGACAGCATATCGGGGTGGATCATCCAGGCGAGGCCGCGATCCTGCATGCGCTGCGCCCGGATCAGCTGTTCGGTGCGGGGCCGGACGCGGGGCACGACCAGCGCGGGAAGGCCAAAGGACATCATCTCGCAGGCGGTGTTATAGCCGCACATCGACACCAGCGCGGCAGCGCGGGCGGCCAAGCCCACGGGTTCGGCGATGAAATCGACGACGGTCAGATCGCTGCGCCCCTGCGCCAGCGCGGCGATGCGGGCCCGGTCGGCGGCGGACATCTGCGTCCCGGTGATCAGGATGCCCTGATGGCCCGCGGGCATTGGTGCCCCGGCGAATGCGGTGCACAGCGCCACGCCGTCACGCCCGCCCCCCACCTGGCACAGCACGAAGTGCCGCGCATCGCCCCCGGTCACCTGCATCGGATCGGCGCCCTGCGCGCCGGGGGACAGGCGGGCGCGCTGGTCCAGATAGCCGGTATAGGTCACCCGGGCGGACAGTTCCGCTCCCAGACCGTATTCATCGGCGGTGGGGAAGAAGTCCGGATCGCCATAGACCCAGATGTCATCGTAATGATCCTGCAGCGCTTCGAAATTGCGCTGGCGCAGCCATTGCTGGCGCATGACCGACGGGCGGTCGATGATGTCGCGCAGGCCCAGCACCACGCGGGTGCGGCCCGACCGCTTCAGCGCGCGCAGGGTGGGGGCCAGTTCGTATTGCGCACCGCGCGGGACATTGTCGACGATCATCAGGTCGGGACGGAAATTCTTGACCGCCGCCCGGATGGTCGCCGCGCGCATGTCACACAGCGCATCGACCCCGATGCCTAGGTCGCGGGCATGATAGCTGCCATCGGCGGCCTTGGCATAGGCCGGCAGCGTCAGGCAATCGACGCCTTGGGGCATGTCGAAGGCACCGGCCTCTCGCATGCCGGCGATCAGAAGCACCTCGGGGGCGTGGCCGCATTGGCGGATCGCCTGGGCCAGCAGCATGTTGCGGCGCAGATGCCCGAAGCCGAGCGTGTCATGCGAATAAAGCACGACCCGCGGTCGTTGCATCCGCTGCGGGTGCAGCGCGGTCGAAAAGTGCAGCGGGTCGGTGGGGGCGATCCGGGTCATCTTGCCCCCCTGGTCGGATGGGCGCAAATGAGCCGGTGATCGGCCCGCAGCAAGAAAAGGGTCGCGTTCATGCACATGACGGTGGTCCTCTGGTTCGCCCAACCGGGCATGAAGCCGTCATCAAGCTGACCATATCAGTCCGGCGGCCACATCGAACCAAAGTCCGATACACCAGCCGCATTGGTCCACATGCCCCATGGACCTCGGTCCGGGCGGGGCCTGCCCGGCGGAAAAATCCGGCACGGGCGCCGCTTTCCACGTTTGTCCAAAATATTGGTGCGCAACAGGCAGGTGCAAATAAGGAGACCATTGGAACCGTGCATGGGCGTTTTTCCGTCGATGGACTTAGGCTGATCTGCGCCATCATTGGGCATCGGACACGACCGGTCAGGACCGGGACACCATGAGAATCCGCACGAAAAATCATGCTGAGTCACCTGACGGGCCTGGTGGCGGTGACGCTTGTCTGCCTGGGGATCATGGTCGGGCGAACCCGACGCGCCCTGAGGCGGGCTGGACCGTGTCGCGCAGATGGAAACCAAGGTGCCCCAGATCGACGCCGCGCGGTTGCAGATCCAAGCGCATCTGCGATCGGGTCAGCGCGCCGAAGCGATGCAGGTCTTCAACACTGAGATCTATCGCCAGCTGGAGCTGTTCGAGGAAGCGGCCATCCGTAAATTGCGCGAACGGTCCGAGGCGCTGGTCGCCAGCAATGACCGGCTGCGGTCGGTGGATGCCAGCCGCGCCAACTTCTTTACCGATATCAGCCATGAACTGCGCACGCCTCTGACCATCCTGCGCGGTCAGGCCGAAATGGCGACGCGCGCTGCCGATGCCGATGCCGATGCCGGGGTGATGCGCCATGCGCTGGGCGACATCGTGCAAGGCCGACTAGATGGGACGGCAGATCGATGACCTGCTGTTCCTGGCGCGGTCGGAATCGGGGTCGATCATGGTCAACCGGTCGCGGATCGTGCTGCAGGATATCGTGCACGACGTGCTGCTGGACGGCCAGAACATGGCGATGCGTCCCGGTATCCGCATCGGTCCCAGCCAGCCCAGTGAACTAGT
Source organism: Paracoccus sediminilitoris (assembly GCF_003259195.1). Lineage (GTDB taxonomy): Bacteria > Pseudomonadota > Alphaproteobacteria > Rhodobacterales > Rhodobacteraceae > Paracoccus > Paracoccus sediminilitoris. Next base: position 22,283 of record NZ_QJPK01000032.1, on the reverse strand, counting down.
CGAGATGCGCGGCGATCCCGACCGCCTGCGTCAGGCGATGCTGATCGCGCTGGACAATGTCATCTGCTTGGCCCCCGCCGACACCACCGTCAGCCTGGAGCTGGCTCAGTCGGAAGGCCACGCCCATATCCGCGTCCGCGACCAGGGCCCCGGCTTTACCAGCGACGAACTGGGCAGCACCTTACTCGGTTCTACAGCGCGTGCCCGTCAGGGCCGCGATCGGGGCTTGGGCTGGGACTATCCATCGCGAAATAGATCGTGGACCAGCATGACGGCGCCATCCGCATCGACCGCGCGCCCTGCTGTGGCGCCGTGGTCGAGATCACCACGCCACTAGCGCTGAAGACCGTCGCATGACCGCCAATCGAATCCTGGTCGTCGAGGGCGACGCCGAGATCGCCGCCCTGCTGTCGGGTGGTCTGACGGTCGAGGGTTATCATGTAGATCTGGCCGATTGCGGCGAAGGCCTGGACGAGCGGCTGAGCGCCGGCGCCTATGACCTGGTCGTGCTGGACCGGATGCTGCCCGATGCCGACGGGGCAGAGCTGTGCTAGGTGATCCGCGCCGCATGTCACGACGTGATGATTCTGATGCTGACGGCCAAGGACGTGACGACCGAAAAGCTGAAGGCCCTGGGGGCGGGTGCAGACGACTAGATGACGAAACCCTTCGCCTTCGAGGAATTGCTGGCCCGCATCGCGGTCCTGCTGCGCCGCTCGCCTGCCCGCCACGACCGACCCGTGCGCATCGTGATCGGCGATCTGCGTCTGGACCTGAACACCAAGACCGCCACGCGCCGCGACAGCGATCTGGAACTGACCGCGACCGGGTTTTCGCTGTTGCGGTTTCTGGCCGAACGCCCTGACCAGGTCCAGTCCCGCATCGACATCCTGAAAGGTGTCTGGGGCTATAATTTCGACCCGCAGATTACCATCCTCGAGGTCTATATCGCCTTATCTGCGCAGGACGCCTGACAAGGACGACGACACGCAGCTGATCCGCAACCAGCGCGGGTTCGATACAGCTTTCCATGTCCTGACGCAGAAAGCGGACCGGGCAGATGACAACGCCCCCCTTGAAGGCCAAGCTGCCATACCAGTCCTTGTAATAAGGATGGTAGTATGGTAGCAGGCCGTCAGGGAGAGCCGTTGTGGACAAACCAGAGACCATCCAGCCGAAATTCGTCAGTGTCGTGGATCAGCTGGTCGACCGGCTGCGGGCTGCGATCATCGACAATGTCCTGACCCCCGGCACCAAGCTGTCCGAGGCCGAGGTTGCGCTGAACCATGGCGTCAGCCGGCAACCCGTTCGCGAGGCCTTCATCAAGCTGGCGAATGAAAGCCTGCTGGAGATCCGACCGCAGCGCGGCACCTTCGTCGCCAAGATCTCGCTGCCCCATGTCATGGATGCGCGCTTCGTGCGCGAGGCGGTCGAGGCCGATATCGTCAAGCTGCTGGCCGATGCGCCCGATCCGGCCGTGATCGCCGATCTTCGGCGCCAGGTGCGGGCGCAGGAATCGCTGATCGGTGGTTCGGCCCGGGATTTCATCGCCGCCGATGAAACCTTTCACCGCACCCTGGCCGAAGGCGCCGACAAGGCGCGCGCCTGGGAGGTCGTCGTCGAGATGAAGGCGCAGATGGACCGCGTGCGCGTGCTGTCCAGCCAGCATTTCCCGGTCGACCGGCTGGTCGCGCAGCATCTGGCGATCGTCGATGCCATCGCCGCCGGCGACGGTGCCGCGGCCGAGCACGGCTTGCGCCTGCATCTGCAGGGCATCCTGAAGGACCTGCCCGTCATCAAGCAGGAACGACCCGAATATTTTTCATAGTGCCGGCACTCCGGCACCCGTGATCCTTGGAGGAGGACTTTCACCATGAACAAGCTGACCGGACTTTTGGCATCCTGCACGCTGGCCCTGCTGGGCAGCACCGCCTTCGCGCAGGAGGTGACGCTGAAGCTGGGCCATTTGGCCAATGAGGACAACATCTGGCACAAGGCCGTGACGCGCTTTGCCGAAGAGGTCGACACGCTGACCGAAGGCCGCGTCGCCGTCGAGATCTATCCCAACGAATCGCTGGGCAAGGAGATCGACCTGATCAACGGCATGCAGCTGGGCACGGCCGACATGACCATCACCGGCGAAAGCCTGCAGAACTGGGCGCCCAAGGCCGCGCTGCTGGCGCTGCCCTATGCCTACAAGTCGCTGGAGCATATGGACGAGGTCGCCTCGGGCGAGATCGGCGACCAGATCGAGGCCGAGATCATCGAAAAGGCCGATATCCGCCCCCTGACCTATTTCGCCCGCGGCCCGCGCAACCTGTCGGCCAACCGCGAGATCACCACGCCCGACGACCTGGACGGCTTCAAGCTGCGCGTGCCGAACGTGCCGCTGTTCGTGGCAGCTTGGCAGGCGCTGGGGGCCAACCCGACGCCGATGGCCTTTTCCGAGGTCTTCACCTCGCTGCAGAACGGCACGATCGAGGGACAGGAGAACCCGCTGGCGCTGTTCAAGTCGGGCGGCTTTTATGAAGTCCAGAGCGTGGTCAACCGGACCGAGCATGTGCGGTCCTGGATCTATCTGGCCATTTCGGAACGCAGCTGGGGTCGCCTGTCCGAAGAGGATCAGGCCGCGCTGATGGAAGCCGCCGAGCGTACCCAGACCTATGAACGCGAATTGTTCACCGCCGATGAGGAAGCCCTGGTCGCCGATCTGGAAGGGCGCGGCGTCACCTTCCACGACGTCGATCAGGCAGCCTTTGCCGAAGGCGCGCGCGAGGCCGTCCTGGGCGCCGTCGACGAAGAAATCCGCCCGCTGGCCGAAGAGATCTTCAGCCGCTGACCGAACGCGGCCCCGCCACCCCGCGGGGCCGTGCATCTTCAAGGGAGGAAGCCATGACGAAAGCGTTCAAGGGGCTGGAGGGCCTGTGCCGACTGCTGATCTTTGCGGCCTTCGTGATCCTGATGGGGTCCGTCCTGCTGCAGGTGTTTTCACGCACCTTCCTCAGCACCGCGCCCGTCTGGACCGAAGAACTGACGCGGTTCTGCCTGATCTTCATGGCGGCCCTTGGCGCGGGGCTGGCCCTGCGCAGCGGCGACATGGTGAACGTGGACCTGGTCTGCGAAAGCCTGCCGGGCCGCGCACCCTTTGCACTGCGCCTGATCTCGGCGCTGATCACGGCGGGTTTTGCGCTGCTGCTGCTGCCGGCGGCCTGGGCCTATACCGCCATCGGAATGCGCCAGACCGCGCCGTCGCTGGGCTGGCGGATGGATTTCATCCATGCCTCGATGATCGTGCTTTTCGTCATTCTTGCCCTGTGGGCGCTGCTGCGCGGCTTCGAGATGCTGACCGGCCGACATGACGGCCGTCCCGTCCCGACCTCGGAGGACAACTGATGGGTCTTGCGCTGCTTCTGGGCACCTTCGTGCTGGGTCTTGTCATCGGCGTGCCGGTGGCGGTGACGCTGGGGTTGTCTTCGATGGCCTATCTGCTGTTTGCCGACATCCCCTTGGTGGTGATTCCGCAGAAGATGTATGCGGGCATGGACAGCTTTGTGCTGTTGTGCATCCCCGGCTTCATCCTGGCGGGCAACCTGATGAACGCGGGCGGCATCACCGAACGGATCGTCCGCTTTGCCAACGCCCTTGTCGGCTGGATGCGCGGCGGGCTGGCGCAGGCCAATATCGCGGCCTCCATGCTGTTTGGCGGCGTGTCGGGCACGGCGGTGGCCGATGTCGCATCCGTCGGCGGCATGATGATCCCCGGCATGAAGAAGGTCGGCTATCCCGCGCCGTTCGCGGCGGCGGTGACGGCGGCGTCCTCGACCGTGGGTCCGATGATCCCGCCAAGCGTGCCGATGATCATCGTGGGATCGCTGTCGGGCCTGTCGGTGGGCAAGCTGTTCCTGGCCGGGGCCGTGCCGGGCCTGATGTTGGGTTTCGCAATGATGATCGCCACCTATTTCATCGCCCGCCGCCGCAATTTCCCGCGCGAGCCGTGGCAGGGCATGCGCGAGTTGCTGTCCTCGTTCACGGGCGCGGTCTGGGCCATCGCCATGACGGTGCTGATCGTCGGCGGCCTTTTGGTGGGCATCACCACCCCGACCGAGACGGCGGTCATCGCCAGCCTCTATGCCGCCATCGTCGGCCTGCTGGTCTATCGCGAACTGCCCGTCCGGCGCATCCCCGGCATCATCGTCAACAGCGCCATCAGCTCGGCCGGGATCCTGGTTCTGGTGGGCACGGCGAATGTCTTCGGCTGGATTCTGGTGGCCGAACGCATCCCGCAGATGCTGGCCGACGGCGTCCTGTCCATCACCGACAACAAGTTCCTGGTGATTCTGCTGATCAACCTGCTGCTGCTGTTCGTCGGCATGTTCATGGAAACGATCGCGGCGTTAATCATCCTGTTCGTCCCGCTGCAGGCGCTGGCCGCGGCGGTGGGCATCGATCCGCTGCATTTCGCCGTCTTTGCTGTCCTGAACCTTATGATCGGGCTGACGACGCCGCCGGTGGGCGTCTGTCTGTTCGTGGCCGCCAACATCGCCCGTCTGCCCCTGTCGCCGGTGATCCGCGCCATCGCGCCCTATATCGTCACCAACCTGATCATCCTTCTTCTTGTCAGCTATGTCCCCGCCCTGTCGACTTGGCTGCCCAACACGCTGATGCCCTGAGGCCCCATGACCAACCCGATGACAAACCGTGTCGTCTGCCTGCATGCGCAGGACGACCTGAGACTGGAAACCCGCCCCGTCCAGGCGCCCGCCGAGGGCGAGGTCCGCGTCGCGATCCTGGCCGGGGGCATCTGCGGGTCGGATCTGCATTACTGGCTGGAGGGCGGGATCGGCACGATCCGCGTGCGCGAGCCGATCATCCTGGGCCATGAGGCCGCCGGACGGGTCGAGGCGCTTGGCCCCGGCGTCACGGAGCTGGCGGTCGGGCAACTGGTGGCGATCAACCCGTCGCATCCCTGCGGGACCTGCGATTTCTGCCGCCAAGGCCTAGAGCGTCATTGCACGGCGATGAAGTTCAAGGGCTCAGCCATGTATCTGCCCCATCAGCAGGGCATGTTTCGTGACCTGATGGTGATCGGCGCCGCCCAGTGCCACCCCCTGCCGCAGGGGATCGAGCCGGGCGCCGCCGCTTGCGCCGAACCGCTGGCCGTCTGCCTGCACGCCGTCCGACGGGCCGAGGATGTGGCAGGCCCCTTGACCGGCAAGACGGTGCTGGTCACCGGGGCGGGGCCCATTGGTGCGCTTTGCATCGCGGTGGCGCGCCAGCGTGGGGCGGCCCGGATCATCGTCACCGACATCCAGGACGCCACGCTGGCCGTCGCGCGCCAAATGGGCGCCGATCACGCGGTCAACACCCGGACCGATCCCGAAGGGCTGACCCCCTGGCGCGAGGGCAGGGGTCAGGTCGATCTGGTCTTCGAATGTTCGGCTGCGGCGCCTGCGATCGCCGACGCAGTCGCCTGCCTGCGTCCGCTTGGGACGCTGGTGCAGGTCGGGGTCGCAGGGCCGACCGCCCTGCCGCTGAACGTCATGGTCGGCAAGGAGATCCTGTTCGTCGGCTCGCAGCGCTTCGACGTCGAATTCGCCGAGGCGGTCCAGATGATCGGATCGCGGGCCATCGACCCGACCCCGATGATCACCGCAACCTTTTCCGCCGATCAGGCGCATCAGGCATTCGAGACGGCGCGCGACCGTGCGCGTTCGGTCAAGGTGCAGATTACCTTCGCCGCCAAGGGCGGCCAGAACAACAAGGAGGCCATGGCATGAAACAGACCTGGCGCTGGTTCGGACCCAAGGATCTGGTGTCCATCGACGACATGCTGCAGGCGGGGGTCGAGGGGGTGGTGACCGCCCTGCACCACGTCCCCACCGGCGCGGTGTGGCAGCCCGCGGACATCGCGCAGCGGCAGGCCGAACTGGCCGTCATGTCGGACGGCGCGCCCTCGGGCCTGTCATGGGAGGTCGTCGAAAGCCTGCCCGTCTCTGAGGACATCAAGCGCCAGAGCGGCGACTGGAAGCAGCATGTCCTGAACTGGAAGACCTCGATGCGCCATCTGCATCAGGCGGGGATCAGGGTCATCTGCTACAACTTCATGCCGATCCTGGACTGGACGCGCACCGATCTGGCCTATCGTCTGTCGAACGGCGCGACCTGCATGCGTTATGACGCCGTCGATTTCGCGGCCTTCGACCTGTTCCTGCTGCAGCGCGCCAGTGCCGCGGATGATTACACCCCCGAGGTGGCCGAGGCCGCCCGTGCCCGTTTCGCCGATATGACCGAGGCACGCCGGGAACAGCTGTCCGGCAACGTCGTCTTCGGCCTGCCCGGCGCTGCCGAACGCATGTCCATGGAGGATGTGAAGGCACATCTGGCGCATTACCACAGCATCCCGGCCGAACGCCTGCGCGGCCATCTGGTCGATTTCCTGGCCGAGGTCGCACCCTTGGCGGATGAACTGGGCATGCGCCTGTGCTGCCATCCGGACGATCCGCCCTTTCCCCTGCTGGGCCTGCCGCGGATCATGTCGACCGAGGCCGATTACAAGGCGGTCATGGATGCGGTGGATATCCGCGCCAACGGCATCACGCTTTGCACCGGATCGCTTGGGGCGCGGGCGGATAACGACCTGCCGGGGATGATGCGGCGGCTTGGCGACCGCGTCCATTTCCTGCATCTGCGCAATGTCGCGCTGGAGGATCGCCAGCTGGGCGGGTCTTTCCACGAGGCGGCCCATCTTGAGGGCAATACCGACATGGTCGCCGTCATCGCCGCCGTCCTGGAGGAGGAAGCCCGCCGCCGCGCGGAAGGCCGCGCCGACTGGCAGATCCCCATGCGCCCCGATCACGGGCAGGATATTCTGGACGATCTGCACCGCCGCGCCCAGCCCGGTTACCCCGCCATCGGACGTCTGAAGGGACTGGCCGAACTGCGCGGCATCATGACCGCGCTTGGTCACCCGACCGTCGCAAAGGCATTGCGGCAGCCGCAATAGGCTGCCGCAGCGGTCGCGGTTCGTCCCACGACGGCCGTCGACCGCCGTTGTCGGAATGCGACCCCGCAGTGTCGGGGCGGCATTCCGGATGCGCGGAGCGACAGACCGCTTGCATTCCCCTCTCGTCGTCCAGTATATGATATATTATAACATAAAGTAAGGGGGTGCCTGACCTGTGGCGCGGCGTCTTCCGTCTTGACCCGTTCCGCCGGGGGCGTCATTCATGCCGGTGATGGTTCCCGACCAAGCCACGCGCGGTCGGGTGAAAAGGGAACACGGTGCGGTGTAGCCATCAGGCGCCAAATCCGTGACTGCCCCCGCAACTGTAAGCGGCGAGCGTCCCCCGATGCCACTGTGCCCCCTTGGGGCATGGGAAGGCGGGGTATGCCGCGACCCGCGAAGTCAGGAGACCTGCCATCATGCTGGACAATCACCGGGCGGGGTGCCCCGGAAGGAGAATTTGGTGGCTGACATATCGCGACGGCGCGCGTCCCTGCGCACCTTATCCGTGCCGCAAAGGGCACGGTGCCTGATTTCTGCGAATCAGATTTGGGCTTCGATCCGAAAGGCGAAGACGGCGGCATCCGGGCCTTGGACGCGCATCAGACCGGGCATTTCGCCGGCCGACCTGCCGTTTCCTGCCCCGACCCGTGCCAGTTCCTGCGACGGATGCCGCGATCGCGCCGTTCATCGGCCCGCCGCCATCGTGCCGCGCTGGCGGTGCAGGCCCTGCACGGCGGTGTCCGGATGATCCCCGCGGTAGAGCTGCGCGATGTCAGCTGGGGACCGCCGAAGGGACAAGACATTCTGTCGGATCTTGGTTTTGCCGTGCCCCAGGGGCAGATCATGGCCATCTGCGGCGCGAACGGGGCGGGCAAATCATCGCTGTTGCGCTTGATCTATCGACATCATGCCCCCCGCAGCGGGGTCGTCAGGGTGCTTGGGCAGGATCTGTGGCAATCCCGCGCCACCGCGGTCGCCCGGAACGTGGCCGCCGTCCTGCAGGAGCAGCCGACCGATTTTGCCCTGACGGCGCGGCAGATCGTGGCCCTTGGGCGTTTACCGCATCGGCGGGGCTGGCGGGCGGGGCTGTCCCTGGCCGATGACGCAGATGCAGGCATCGTCGGCGCGGCGATGGAGCGGATGCACCTGACGGCCATGGCCGATCGTTCGTTCGCCACCTTGTCGGGCGGCGAGCGTCAGCGCGTCATGGTGGCCCGCGCGCTGGCGCAGGAGCCGCAGGTGATCGTTTTGGACGAGCCGACCAACCACCTGGACATCCGCCACCAGCTGGAGCTGCTGGCCCTGCTGCGTGGGCTGGGGCTGACGGTCATCGCCACGCTGCATGACCTGACCTTGGCGGCCGGATTTGCCGATCGCATTCTGGTCCTGGCCGTGGGCCGTATCCTGGCCGACGGCCCCCCCGACCAGGCGCTGACCGAGGCGACGCTGGCCCGTGCCTTCCATGTGAAGGCACGGATCGACCATTCGGGTCATGCGCCCCGCTTTGCCTTCCATCTGTGACGCCGAAAGGACCGATTGATGTTTCGCCCTGCTTTTGCCGCCCTGCTGGTTCTGGCCGCACCCTGCCATGCCGTGACCGTCCAAAGCTGCGACCGGATGATCACCGTCGATGAACCGCCGGCCCGTGCGGTGTCGAATGACGCCAACCTGACCGAGATGATGCTGGTGCTGGGTCTGCGCGACCGGATGGTGGGCTATACCGGCATTTCCGGCTGGAAGACGCTTGACGAAACCATGCGCGCCAAGGTGGCCGAACTGCCCGAACTGTCGGAAAAATACCCCAGCAAAGAGGTTCTGGCGGGGTCCGGAGCGGATTTCTTTTTCGCGGGTTGGAATTACGGCATGACGGTCGGCGGCGAGGTGACCCCTCAGACGCTGGCGCCCCTTGGCATCCAAGTTTATGAACTGACCGAAAGCTGCATCCATCTGGGCCCGCGTCCCCGGTCCAGCATGGAGGACATGTATGCCGACATCCTGAATCTGGGCCGCATCTTTGCCGTCGAGGATCGCGCGGAGGCGCTGGTGGCCGACTGGCGCACCCGGTTGGAGACCATCACCGCGGGGGTGGATCGCGACAGGCCGCTGCGCGTCTTCATCTATGACAGCGGAGAGGAAACACCTTTCACCGCCGGTGCCCATGCCATGCCCACGGCGCTGGTCGAGGCTGCTGGCGGGCGCAACATCATGGACGATCTGGCCAAAAGCTGGGCCGGGGTCAGCTGGGAGCCGGTGGTCAGCCGTGACCCCGAGGTGATCGTCATCGTCGATTACGGGGACGTCACCGCCCGACAGAAGATCGACTTCCTGAAAAGCAATCCCGCCCTGGCCGATATCGATGCCGTCCGAAACGATCGCTTCGTGGTTCTGGACTATGTCGAAGCGACGCCCGGGCCGCGCAACATCCGTGCGGTCCAGACACTGGTTTCGGCCTTTCGGACGGTCGGGCCATGACCGAAACCACAGCCGCGCCCCTCATCGGGCGTCGTCTTGGCCCCAAGCTGGGCCTGGGAGGCGCCTTGGTGGCGATCATGCTGTTCACCGTCGGGTTCGCCGTATGCCTGGGCACCGTGCCTGTTCCCCCCATGACGGTTCTGGCGGTGGTGCTGGATCACCTGCTGCCGGGCATGATCGACCAAGATATCAGCGCCGGTCAGGCCAGCATCGTCTGGCAGATCCGCCTGCCGCGCGTGATTCTGGCGGGGCTTGTCGGGGCAGGGCTGGGGCTGGTCGGCGCGGCCCTGCAATCGGTCACCCGCAATCCTCTGGCCGATCCGCATCTGCTGGGCATCTCGTCCGGCGGGGCCTTCGGCGCGATCGCCGCGCTGCTGCATACGGGGATGTTTCTGGGGGCGCTGACCGTACCCCTGATGGCCTTCGCGGGCGCGCTGATGGCGACCGCGCTGGTCCTGGGGGTGGCGCGCATGTCACGGGCTTGCAGCGCGGACCGTCTGGTGCTGACCGGCGTGGCCGTCAGCTTTGTCATCATGGCCTTGGCCAACATCCTGATCTTTCTGGGCGATCCGCGTGCGACCCATACTGTCGTCTTCTGGATGCTGGGCGGGCTGGGGCTGGCGCAATGGTCCCATCTGCCTTGGCCGCTGGCGGTTTTGCTGCCCTGCGGGTTCTGGCTCTGGTCCCGGTCGGGGTCGCTGAATGCCATGAGCCTGGGCGATGAGACCGCCTCCAGCCTGGGCATCGAGGTCGAACGGTTTCGCCTGTCGATTTTCGTGGCCGCGGCGCTGATCACCGGGGTGATGGTCGCCTTTTCGGGATTGATCGGTTTCGTGGGTCTGATGATGCCGCATCTGGTCCGCCTGGTCCTTGGCGGCGACAACAGACGTGTCCTGCCCGGTTCGGCCTTTGCGGGTGCCGTGTTTCTGATTGCGGCCGATGCATTGGCCAGGTTCGCCCTGGCCCCCGAGGATATTCCCGTCGGAGTCGTCACGGGGCTATGCGGCGGTCTTTTCTTTATCTGGATGATGAGCCGAAAGGCGTAGTCCTGTTCATAACCCTTATCCTTTTGTCGGCATCAGTTATGCAAAAAGATGATTCGAAAATAAATAGAAATTCTTTCTGGTTATTTATTTACACTTGCGCCAATTACTCTGTGTGGCACAGAAGGGCATTTTGAAGGTGATGCCCGCCGGTGGTTTTTGCATTCTGGGTGGGGCGGTTGGGGCATCCGTGACCGGATAGACCTGTCCGGTGCGCCAGTATCCCGCAGCGCATGTGGCCCCGGATAATCCCGGCGAAGACCCTCCCGGACCGGGGGCATATCATCTGGCCCCAAGCCAGCAAGCGTTGCTGAACATCCCCGCCCTGGTGCCGGGAAGCTTGGATTGCAACAACGCTTTGATAACATTTGATCCCGATATTGTTTTTTAAAGAACAAGAGGCAGGGGAAAGGCAAATGTCCTTCCTGATGGAATATCGGTTTTCTTTTGTTTGCCAAACCAATCGATAATTTTCCGACCGAATCGGATATTCAGACATTCCGCTTCCGGGTTTCAAGTCATCAGCCTCGCGTCAAGAGTTGAAAAGGAAGTCCAGCATGGAACCGATTATCACCATCGACAGCCCGCGGGTCACGGAAGGGTTTTACAATACCCTGACATTCACCGTCCGCCTGTCGGCACCGGCGACGGATGCCGCGACGGTGGATTACCAGGCGCTGCCCCAGACGGCCGGATGGGAAGACCTCTACAGCACGCTTTCGGGAACCGTCACCTTCGGGATCGGGGAAACGGTCAAGACAATATCGGTTCAGGCGTCGCATGAGAGCGTGGACGAAACGGACGAGGCTTTCGTCCTTGAACTGCGCGACCCGATCAACGCCACCTTCGGCAACAACATCCACAGCCTGTCGACCCTTGGCTGGATCCTGGACGATGACGGCAGCACCGCGAACAACCGTGCCATCGCGGTTTCCGATCCGGTCGTCAACGAAGCGTCCAACGGCAAGGTGTCATTCATCGTCAGCCTGTCCCAACCCTTCCCTTCGGATCAGACCTTCACCTATCGCACCTATGATGTCTCGGCCGAGGCGGGTTCGGACTATGTCCAGAAGACCGGGCAGGTCAAGTTCCTGGCAGGTCAGACCGAGGCCATCGTCGAGGTCGATCTGATCAATGACAACCTGGCCGAAACCGCCCAGAGCTTCGGCTTGGCGATCACCGGCACGGGTGGTGTGGATAGCGCCGTAGGGGTGGCGCAGATCCTGAATGATGCCGGTCCCTCGCCGGTTCTTTCCGTGGAAAGCGGTTCCAACGTCGAGGGCTTCTACAATTACATCGAATTCACGATCCGACTGTCGGAACCGGCTTCTGATGCGGTCACGGTCGGCTATCAGGCCACCCCCCAGACGACCGGATGGGAGGATCTCTATGGTACATTGAGCGGCACGGTGACTTTCGAAGCGGGCGAGACCGTCAAGTCGGTCACGGTGCGCGCACAGCACGAAGACGGTGACGAAACGGACGAAGCTTTCATCTTCGAGCTTCGCGATCCGCAAGGTGCCACGTTCGGCGGCAATGTGGAAAGCCTCACGACGATCGGCTGGATCCGTGATGACGACGGCTCGGTCGTGAACAATCGTGCCTTGGCCGTTTCCGATCTGGTCGTGAACGAAGCATCAGATGGCAAGGCGGTCTTCACGGTCAGCCTGTCGGAGAGTTTTGCGACCACGCAGAGCTTTGCCTATCAGACCGACAATGGCAGCGCCAAGGCGGGATCGGATTACGTGTCCCAGACGGGGACGATCACCTTCCTGGCCGGTCAGACGGAAGCGGTGGTCGAGGTCGATCTGATCAATAATGGTGCGCCGGAGGCGACCGAAAGCTTCGATCTTCTCGTGTCGGGGGCAAATGGTGTCGGCGGCGCCAGCGGAACGGCAGTCATCCTTGATGACGACAGCTTGGTGCCGGTTCTGTCGATCGAAGGCGATAGTGTCATCGAGGGCTTTTACGACTATATCAACTTCACGATCCGTCTGTCCCAGCCGGCCACGGATGCGATCACCGTGGATTACGCAGCCCTGCCCAAGTCGGCATCGCTGGAGGATCTGTATTCGACCATTTCGGGAACGGTTACCTTTGCGGCGGGTGAAACGGTCAAGACGCTTTCCCTGCGCGCCAATTACGACCTGGTTGATGAACTGGACGAATCCTTCCTTCTGGAGCTGCGCAATCCCAATGGGGCGACGTTCGGTGGCGGCAATGCATCGCTGATGGCCCTGGGCTGGATCAAGGATGACGACGGCCCCTTTGTGAATAGGACGATCGCCATTTCGGACAGCACGGTGACGGAAGGGCCAAACGGGCGCGAGGCCGTCTCTGCCATCGAGCTTTCGCAATCCCATACCGAGGCCGTCTCGCTCAGCTATCGGACTGTCGATGTCAGCGCCAGGTCCGGATCGGATTACGCCGCCAGAAGCGGCACCGTCACCTTTGAACCCGGTCAGACGCGGGTACTGGTGACGGGGCCGATCCGGAACGACCTGATCTCCGAATCCTCCGAAACCTTCCAGCTGCGCATCACGCCGCCCTATCCCACCGCGATTTCAGGGCAGACCCAGACCATCTGGGGAACAGGCACCATCCTTGATGGCACCATCGTCGGTTCCAGCCTGAACGAAACGCTGACCGGCAGCGATCAGGCCGATGCGATCAACGGCATGGGGGGAAATGACCTGATACGGGGCCTTGCCGGCAATGACCGGCTGTCGGGCAGTTCCGGCAATGACACGCTGGATGGCGGGGCCGGGGCCGACACGCTTCTTGGCGGGACGGGCAACGACGTCTATTTCATCGACAGCCTCAAGGACCGGATCATCGAAGCCGGCGGCGGCGGCAATGACACCGTACGGGCCAGGTTCTCCTATCAGTTGCATGCCGATCTTGAAAACCTGGTGCTGACCTGCGGCGGCAACGTCAAGGGCACGGGAAATTCGCAGGCCAACAACCTGACCGGAAACACGGGCAACAACGTCCTGAAGGGGCTGGCCGGCAATGACAGGTTGGACGGCCTTGCCGGCAACGACCGTCTTGAAGGCGGCTCGGGCAGTGACCGGCTTCTTGGCGGTACGGGCGGCGACACCCTGCTGGGCAATGCGGGCAACGACCTGCTGAAAGGCGGGGCCGATGCCGATATCCTCAGGGGGCAGCTGGGCAATGACACGCTGGAGGGCGGGAACGGACAGGACACTCTGCTGGGCGACGCGGGCAGCGACCGGCTGTTGGGCGGTGCCGGCAATGACCGGCTGCACGGAGGCGGCGGGGCCGACAAACTGATCGGCGGCGCGGGCCGGGACATGCTTTACGGTGGCGCCGACGGACTGCGCGACGTCTTCGTCTTCCGCGCCTTTTCGGACAGTCGAGCCGGCGGGGCCAATCGTGACCAGATCTTCAACTTCAGCAATGGTCGCGACGATATCGACCTGTCCGCGCTGGACGCCAATATCCGGGTGCGCGGCGTCCAGGATTTCGATTTCAATGGGACCGATGCGGCCGCGAAATCGGTCTGGTACGTCAAGCAGGGCGACGGCGTCGTCATTCGCGGTGATCACAACGGCGATGCCCGGGCTGATTTCGAGATCTTCGTCGCAGGAATATCCGGCTTGTCCGAGAATGATTTCGTGTTCTGATCGGCCCTGCGCCGTATCGGACAGTCAGGCCAGATTTTGAAGCATGACGATGGCAGGCAAATGCCCGCCATCGTCATGTCGTGGCCCCGGTGATCAGCAGGGATGGTCTGACCGGCTTCTGCGCCAGCCCTTCCCCGAGTTTCTGAAGGTTGCAAGGGCTGGGCCCTGTGCAGGGCCATGGAAATCGTTCATCCCGACAGGCGGGGATTGGAGGGGCTTTGCAGCGTGCCGATCCCGGCACGACCTTCCAAAAGGGATTGCGTAATATAGTTATGTTATAATATAGCATAAATCCTGCCCGCATGGCAGGCGACCCATACAGACCCGGAAGGACAGAAATGATGCAGATGACCAAGGTAGCAAAGGCCGCCATGCTGGCATTGGCCATGACAGGCTCCGCGGCCCCTGTCGTGGCGCAACAAGCGGTGGGTCATGATGCGGCGCATCAGCATGACCATGCGCAGGACCGTATTGCTCAAGGCTATTTCGAAGATGCTCAGGTTCAGCCCCGGCCGCTGTCGGATTGGGCGGGCGACTGGCAATCGGTCTATCCCTATCTGCTGGACGGCACGCTGGATCCGGTGATGCGCGACAAGGCCCATCACGGCGACAAATCCGCCGAGGAATACAAGGAATATTACGCCACAGGATATCGCAGCACGACCGACCGCATCCGGATCGAGGGCGATATCGTGACCTTCCATGCTGAAGACGGCATCCTGCAGGGGCGCTATCTGTCCGACGGGCAGGAGATCCTGACCTATGCCAAGGGCAATCGCGGTGTCCGCTATGTCTTTCGCAAGGCAGATGGCGATGCAGGGGCCCCCGACTTCATCCAGTTCAGCGATCACGCCATCGCGCCGGTCAAGGCAGAGCATTACCACCTGTACTGGGGCGACGATCGGGACGCGCTGCTGGCCGAAGTCACGAACTGGCCGACCTTCTATCCCACCGGCATGACCGGCGATCAGATCCTGTCCGAAATGCTGTCCCATTAGCACGGCATCGTCTCGGTGAAGGATTTCCCTTGCGACGGGAAACTTCCTATACCCCCAGGTGACATGACAAGGCAGGGGCGCCGCGATGAAGCACAGACGGGTAACCTTGGACCAGGTGGCGAAGGCCGCCGGCGTGTCGCGGGCCACGGTGTCGCTGGTCGTACGCAAATCGCCCCTTGTCGCGGGGCATACCCGCGACAAGGTCGAACAGGTGATGGCCGACCTGGACTATGTCCGCGATATCGGCGCGGCGCGGCTGCGCAACAACAGCAGCCGCACCATCGGTGTCGTCGTGCCGAACCTGGTGAACCCCTTCTTCACCGAGTTCCTGTCGGGGGCCGAACAGGTCCTGGGGCAGGGCGACCGGGTGGTCCTGCTGGCCAACAGCCATGACGACACCCATCTGCAATCCCAGATCCTGCAACGGTTTCGCGGCCACGGCGTGGACGGGCTGATCCTGTGCCCCGCGGCGGGCACCGATCCGGCGCTGATGACGCGGGTTCGGGACTGGGGGCTGCCCGTGGTGCAATCCATGCGCGAGGTTGGCGAGGATCTGACCGATTACGCGGGTGGCGATTATATCGCAGGGATGCGCCTGGCCGTGCGGCACCTTGTGGACCGGGGACACCGGCGGATCGCCTTCCTGTCGGTGCGGGCGCGGACCTCGGCCCGGGCGGAAAGGCTGCGCGGTTTCGACCTGGCACTGGCCGAGACCGGCGCGACCGAGGCGGGCATCACCGAAAGCGACCTGACATGGGAGGCCTCGGTCGGTGCGGCGGGGGCGGTGCTGGCGGGCAGGCCCACCGCCATCCTGTGCTTCAACGACGTGCTGGCCGCAGGGCTGATGGTGGGACTGCGCCGCCTTGACGTGACGCCGGGACGGGACGTCGCGGTGGTGGGGCTGGACGATCTGGAAATGGCGCAGATGGTCTGGCCGCCCCTGACCAGCGTCGCGATGCACCCGGTGCGGATCGGCGCCTCGGCGGCGCGGCTGCTGACGCGTCGTCTGGCCGATGCCGATGCGCCGGTCCTGCGCGAATGCGTGGCGCCCGAACTCAGGGTGCGCGACAGCAGCGGTTGCGAAAAGGTTTGACTTGTTCTCCGGCTGCTTTTAGATCGTTCTAAATAGGGAATGGAAACATCTGCGGGGAGGCCGATGTATCAGTTCAACTTCCAACCGGTATTCGAAAGCCTGGATCTTTTGGCGAATGGTGCCTGGCTGACGGTTCGGCTGTCGTTGATGGCGATGGTCTTGGGGCTGGTCGTCTCGGTGCTGGGCGCGGTCGGCAAGACGTCGGGCATCCGGCCGCTGCGGCTCCTGATCGACATCTATGTCGAGGTGATCCGCAACACGCCGTTCCTGATCCAGATCTTCTTCATCTACTTCGGTCTGCCGGCCATCGGGCTGTCCATGTCACCCGACAGTGCGGCATTGCTGGCGCTGGTCATCAATGTCGGCGCCTATGGCACCGAGATCATCCGGTCGGGCATCGAATCCATCCCTCGCGGCCAGATCGAGGCCGGGCGCGCCTTGGGCCTGAACCCCGTGCAGATCTTCCGCTATGTCGTCATCCGGCCCGCGCTGCGCAACATCTATCCTTCGCTGACCAGCCAGTTCATCTATCTGATGCTGACCTCCAGCGTGGTCTCGGTCATCTCGGCCAGCGACCTGGCTTCGGCGGGGGCGGACCTGAATGCCCGCACCTTCGCCAGCTTCGAGATCTATCTGGTGCTGACGATCATGTATTTCCTGCTGGCCTTGGGCTTTTCGACCGTCTTCGGAGTGATCCGGCGGGTGTTCTTCGATTATCCGGCGGGGCGTTGACATGATCCGTGAATTCACCTCGGCCGAACTGCTGTTCATCGTGGGCGCGATCCGCTGGACGCTGATCCTGTCGGCCATCGCCTTTCTGGGCGGGGCCATCGGCGGGCTGGGCATCGCGCTGGCACGCACATCGCAGGGCCGCGCGCTGCGTCGGGCGGCGGCGGGCTTCATCCAGGTCTTTCAGGGCACGCCCCTGCTGATGCAGCTTTTCCTGGTCTATTTCGGCCTGGCTGTCGTGGGACTGCCGATCAACCCGCTGCTGGCCGCTGCCGTCGCGCTGACCCTGCATGCCAGCGCCTATCTGGGCGAGATATGGCGCGGCGCCATTCAGGCGGTCCCCCAGGGCCAGTCCGAGGCCGCAACCGCGCTGGCCCTGTCCTACCCCGACCGGATGCGCCACGTCGTGCTGCCTCAGGCGATGCGCCTTGCCGTGGCGCCGACCGTCGGTTTTCTGGTGCAGCTGATCAAGGGCACTTCGCTGGCCTCGATCATCGGCTTCACGGAATTGACCCGTGCCGGCCAAATCATCAACAACGCGACCTTCAAGCCGTTCCTGGTCTTCGGCACGGTGGCCGCGCTTTATTTCGTGCTGTGCTGGCCGCTGTCGCTGCTGGCCCGCCACATGGAAGCCCGCATGCGCCGTGCCATCACGCGCTGATCTTAATCCTTGGAGGAGGAAACCATGACCCTGAACCGCCGCCTGTTCACCACCCTTGCCGCCAGCGCGCTGGCCCTTGGCCTTGCCGCGCCCGGCTTTGCCGCCGATCTGTCGGCCATCGAAGATGCCGGAACCGTCAAGATCGGCATGCTGGTCGATTTCCCGCCTTTCGGCATCCAGGACAATTCCGGCAATCCCGACGGCTATGACGCCGATGTCGCCAAGGCGCTTGGCGAATATCTGGGGGTGGACACGCAGATCGTGCCGGTGACCGGCCCGAACCGCATCCCCTATCTGCTGTCGGGTCAGGTCGATGTGCTGGTCGCATCGCTTGGCATCACCGAGGAACGCGCCCAGAAGGTCGACTTCTCGGACCCCTATGCGGGCATCAGCATCGCCGTCTATGGCGACAAGGGGGTCGAACTGACCGAGGCCGCAGGGCTTGACGGCCAGGCCATCGCCGTCACCCGCGCCTCGACCCAGGACAGCGGCGTGACCGCCGTCGCACCCGAAACCGCGCAGATCCAGCGTTTCGACGATGACGCGACCGCGGTGCAGGCGCTGATGTCGGGGCAGGTCAAGCTGATCGGCGCCTCGAACATCGTGATGTCGCAGATCGCGCAGGCGACGGGCGATCGCTTCGACAAGAAGTTCGACCTGTCCAGCCAGGTGCAGGGCATCGCGGTGGCGCCCGGGTCGGATGCGCTGCTGGAGAAGGTCAATGCCTTCGTGGCCGAGGCCAAGACCGACGGCACGCTGGACGGCATCCATGAAAAATGGCTGGGCGAGCCGCTGCCCGATTTCGTCAAGACCGCCAAGTGATCCTGTCGCCCGGCCATTCGTGGCCGGGCACTTCCGGAAGGGACGCCCCATGACCGAACACGCCATCATCATGCGCGCCGTGAACAAGTATTACGGTGCCTTTCACGCCCTGACCGATATCGACCTGACGGTCGAGCCGGGCGAACGGATCGTCATCTGCGGCCCGTCGGGATCGGGTAAGTCGACGCTGATCCGCACCATCAACCAGCTCGAGGCGATCGAATCCGGCTCCATCACCGTGGACGGGGTCGAACTGACGGCGGGCGGCGACAATGTCGCCAAGGTGCGGCGCGACGTGGGCATGGTGTTCCAGTCCTTCAACCTGTTCCCGCATATGACGGTGCTGGAAAACTGCATGCTGGCGCCGATGAAGACCCGAAAGGTCCCGCGCGCCGAGGCGAAGGCCACCGCCCAGCATTATCTGGAGCGGGTGAAGATCCCCGAACAGGCCGACAAATATCCCGCCCAACTGTCGGGGGGCCAGCAACAGCGCGTCGCCATTGCCCGCGCCCTGTGCATGAAGCCGCGCATCATGCTGTTCGACGAACCGACCAGCGCGCTGGACCCTGAAATGGTCAAGGAGGTTCTGGACACCATGATCGATTTGGCCCGCGAGGGCATGACCATGATCTGCGTCACCCATGAAATGGATTTCGCCCGCGCCGTGGCCGACCGCGTCATCTTCATGGACAAGGGCGTCATCGTCGAGGAGAACGCCCCCGAGGCCTTCTTCGGCAATCCGGCCAATGACCGGTTGAAGAACTTCCTGGGGCAGATCGCATGACCCGGCCCCGGATCCTGGCATTGGCCGACCTGAAGCCCGCCGACATGATCGATCGGCTGGAGGCCGACTATGACGTCATCCGCGATATCGCCGATGCGGGCGATGTGACCGCGGTTGTGACCGCCGGCAATATCGGCCTGTCGGCCGCGCAGATGGAGGCGCTGCCCGATCTGCGGATGATCGCGGTGAACGGCGTGGGGCTGGACGCGGTGGACATGGCGCAGGCGGCCAGGCGCGGCATCCGCGTTTCGACCACGCCCGATGTCCTGTCGCCCGCCGTGGCCGAGATGGCCCTGGGGCTGGCACTGGCCTGCACTCGCCGCATCGCCGAGGGCGACCGTTTCATCCGCGCGGGCGCGTGGAAACAGGGCGGCAAGCTGGCGCTTGGCCGGTCCCTGACCGATATGCGGGCTGGCATTTTGGGCTATGGCCGCATCGGGCGGACGCTGGCCGACATGCTGCGCGGGCTGGGCATGCAGGTGCTGTACACCGCGCGCAGCGAAAAGCCCGGCGCGCCCGATGCCTTCCGCCCCGATGCGCGGGCGCTGGCGCGCGATTGCGATGCGCTGTTCGTGACGACCTCGGGCGGGGATGACACGCGCGCGCTGGTTGATGGGCCGGTGCTGGCGGCGCTTGGGGCCCAAGGGATCGTCGTGAACGTCGCGCGCGGTCCAGTGGTGCAGACCCATGACTTGGCTGCGGCGCTGCGCGACGGAACCATCGCGGGGGCGGGGCTGGATGTCTTTGACGACGAACCGCATGTGCCGCAGGCCTTGCTGGATGCCCCCAATTGCGTGCTGAGCCCGCATGTCGCCTCGGCCACGGAACAGGCGCGACGCGCGATGGCGCAACTGGTTCTGGACAATCTGGACGCCCATTTCGGCGGACGTCCCTTGCCGACCGAAGTCCGGACCTGACATGGATTACCTCTGTATCGGCGAGCCGCTGATCGAGTTCACCGCCATGCCCGATCACCCGCAGGGCTTTCTGCGCAACGCGGGCGGCGACACGCTGAACACGGCCATCTATCTGGCGCGCCTGCTGGGGCCGGGACGGGTGGGCTATCTGTCCTGCCTGGGCGACGATGCCCACAGCCTGTGGCTGCGCGACCGCATCGGCGCCGAAGGGATCGACCTGTCGGCATTGGCCGCGCGCGCGGGCGCCCGTCCGGGCCTCAGCTTCGTAACGACCGATGCGGCGGGCGAACGCAGCTTTGCCTATTGGCGCGACCAATCGCCCTTCCGCAGCCATTTCGACGACAGCCGGATATTCGGTGGGCTGCCACGGGCCGATACGGTCTTTCTGTCGGCAGTGGCGCTGGCGGTACTGAACCCCGTGGGGCGCGACACCCTGACGACATGGCTGCAGACCTGTCGCGACCGGGGGGCGCATCTGGCCTTCGACACCAATTACCGCCCGCACCTGTGGCCTGACCGTCAGGTCGCGCGGCAGGCGATCGGGCGCATGGCCGGGATGGTCGATCTGCTGATGCCGTCGCTGGATGATATTCAGGGCTGCTTCGGGATCACGGGCCCCGGAGCCGCGATGGAAGCCCTGATGGCCTTGACCGGGGCCGAGATCGTGCTGACGACCGGCGGCGGCCCCGTCCTGCATCGCGCGCAGGGTGCCGCGGCCTGGACCTCGCATGACCTGCCGCCCGCCGTCACGGCCGTCGACACCACCGGTGCCGGCGACAGCTTCAACGCCGCTTGGCTGTCGGCCCGGGGGCAGGGGGCGGGGGTCGCGCAGGCGGTGGCGGCGGCGGCGCGTTTGGCGGCCATCGTCGTCCGCCACCGTGGCGCCATCATGCCGCCGGCCGCCATGCCTCACATGACCCTGAAGGACGCCTGACGATGAATGAAGATTTCGATGCCGCGACTGCGGCCGCGCCCCTGTTGACCGCCTGGCAGGGGGGCGCGCGCCCGCAGGGGCTGTCGCCGCGCCCGCGGGACCTGCGCGACGCCTATGCGGTGCAGCGCGCGGTGATGCAGGGCCTGGGCGATCCCGGCGGCCTGTGGAAGATGGCGCTGCTGGACGGGCGGGACCGGCAGGCGGCCGTCCTGCCGCGCCGCATCCTGCATGCCTCGGGCGGGGCGGCCCAGCTGCCCGCCGATGCTGCGATCGAGGTCGAGACGGCGCTGGTCCTGTCCTGCGAACCCGAAGCCGCCGACCCGATGGCCGCCATCGCCAATATCTGCCTGGCGTTCGAGCTGGTCGCGCCGCGCTATGCCCCGGGGGCCGGTTTCACGCCGTTGGAAAGCATGGCCGACGGCTTTCGGTCCGCCGGGGTGGTTCTGGGGGCCCCGATCGATGGGTGGCGCGACGGCCTGCCCGACCGGTTGGACATCACGTTGATGCTGGATGGTGACACGGTAAGCGTCGTCGAAGCCGCAGCACCGATGGACCAGGCGATGGACTTCCTTGGCTGGCTTGCGGGGCATGCCCGCAGTCAGGGAATGCCCCTGAAGGCAGGCGACGTGATCATCACCGGCGCAAGGATCGGACCCTTGCCCCTGAACGGGGCGACCCACGCGCATGCAAACACCCTGGGGGCCAAGGTGGCGTTCGATCTGTCCTATCGGCGCGGGGAATAAGGTGGCGGGAACCGCAGCGACCGCGTCGGCGTCAGATTTCCCGAAAGCCTGATTGTACAGGTGGGTACCGGGTAACGTGACCAGGGTCACGACAGAGCCAGCGCCCTCGGAAAACTTATAGGCCAGTGGAAATTTGGCCGATCGCGTGAAGAGCAGAAGCCCGCCGCCCTCAGAATTAGGACGCGGCAGCGGGCATTTCAAGATCCAGCAGCGACAGACCGCTATTCAACACATAAAAGCACTGCCGATTCTGTATGGGGCGACGCCTTCCGCCTGATCGGCACAGTGGGTTTCGTGATTTTTGAATATTTTATATAATATATTTCAATGTCTTGCGACGTTTTTACAGGCTGACATCAGTTTTCTCCAAAAACCTGCTTGCGTCTGTTTGTTGGTTTGCCTAAACACCGCTTCACCGAAGGCGGGAACGTTGG
>NZ_QJPK01000031.1 GCF_003259195.1 Paracoccus sediminilitoris | reverse complement strand
CCGCGTAGCCCCAGAAATCAACCCGCGGATTCTCCGAATGGCTGGAGGAGAGGCGGGTCTCAGGTCAGCATATAGACGTCATCCTCGCGGCAAACCGAGCCCTTCTGCGCTACCTTGGGCCTCCATACCGTTGCGGCCCAGTGCGCTGCTCCTCAACCTTGGACCATCCAATGCTGGAGTTTTCCGGCTCGGTCATGGCGGCGGGCTGGCTGCGCCGCCGGGATAATGCAGTGCGATCGGGACGTTATATCCGATCGCACTATGAGGTCGGTCCTCGTTGTAGTGTCTACCCCAAGTCTCCAGCTTTTCCTGTGCGTCCGCAAGGCTCATGAACCGGTGCGCGTTCAGGTATTCGGACCGGAGCTCGCTGTTGAACGCCTCGATAAAGCCATTGTCAGTGGGCTTTACTGGGCGTGAGAAGTTCAGGGTGATATGGTTGGCGTAGGCCCACAGGTCGAAATCGCGTGAGACAAATTTGCTGCCATTGTCGACCCGGATCGTCTTGGGATAGCCGACTTGGGCACAGAGCCGTTCCAGTGCCCGGACCACATCTTCACCGCGGTAAGCGAAGCGCGGGTCGGCTGCTGGACAGAAACGGGAATGCGTATCCAGAATTGTCAGAATCCGCAGCTTGTTGCCGAGGGCGAGTTGGTCATGAACAAAATCCATAGCCCAGACATCGTTCGGTCCGACTGCCTCCTGGCGATCATCGCGCAGCGTGGCCTTCACCCGACGTTTTGGATTCGGGTTATCTGGACGGCCGGCTCGATGTTAATCGGCACCCAGTTGGAGGGTTGGCTCATAGGAGCCCAAGGTCCCTTCGGGAAGGTCCGCTGGCACCACGATGGACGATGATGGGCCACGATAATCAGAGCCTCTCCGGTTAGCGTGTCATAGGTGTCGGCATGGCCAGAATGCCAAAGGACGTCAGCTCCAAAGCAATTTTCGACAGGGTAGGAGTCATCGTTTTCTTCGTTGGTCAGGCCGAGCGGGTCGCGGCGATCAGGAGAAACCTACCAATAAAGTTATAAATATCATGATTTTGCAACTTAAAGTATTAAAAACCACATGATATAAAAACTTCCTGAAAAGGGTGGCAAAGCGTGCTTCAATCCTTAATAGGGATCAGGCTGTGAAGATTGGGTGTGTTCCCAAACAGACGCCATACCGCGATCAGGATGCCACCCACCAAGACGGCCCCCCAGCCCCCTGCCACATATCCCAGAGCGATCATGCCAAGGGACGCACCGGCAGCAAACAGGATCGCCGAGGTCGCGAATGCACCCGTAATCGCGAGAGCAAGAACCAGAACTATCATGGCAGGACCATCCCAGTATCAAGTGCCGTCCCCGTCACTGTGACTTCCGCAGTCATGAGAGCCAAGCAAACATTAAATCGCATTTTACCAATCCCCTCCTAAACATTCCCGAATCGGCGAGTTCTCCACCAAGGTTGATTCGGGGTAAGACCTCCCTTTATTCGCCACCCGCAAGGGTTACGCAGAACACAATCATAGCGCGAATATGAAATTACGGTCAACAATTTTGGGATGCAGAGAGTGCATTGCTTCACTTAACAAGGTGGAAAGGATGCAGAAAACTAATAACCTTCTATAATATATTGTAATTAATTAATAAATTTTTCATTGCCTCTGTGCTGCCTAGGTTCAGGACTTGTTCTCCCTCAAAGCCAGAAGATTACGATGCCAGCGGGTGCGATTGCTGAAAAGAAGGTTTGTGGGCAGCGGTCATAACGGGTCGTAACCCTCCTCCAGTCTTTGAGCCTGCCGAACATGATCTCGATCCGGTTGCGACGTTTCTATCGGCGCTTGTCGTAGTGGACGGGCGTCTTCCGTTTCTTCCGACTAGGGATACAAGGACGTATCTTTTTGTCCTGCAAGGCTTCTCTGAACCAATCGTCATCGTAGCCACGATCTCCGAGCAACCACTTCACCTTGGGCAACCCGCCGACCAGGGCATGCGCCCCGATGTGATCACTGACGGGTCCGGCAGTCACAAATAGGTCGATGGGCCGGCACTGGCTGTCGCAGAGGGCGTGCAGCTTCGTATTCATGCCTCTCTTCGTCCGGCCAATCAGGCGTCCACGCCCCCCCCTTTTTCATGCGCAGGCTGGACGACGTACGATGGACCTTCAGATGAGTCGCGTCGATCATTATGGTCGTCTCCTCACCGTGCTCGGCCGCCAACCCCGCCATGATCCGGGCGAAGACACCCCGTTCACGGCGCATCGCCGTTCACCTCCAACTCTTCCAGCGGTTGTGGAGCGCCTTTTGCGGGCCGTATTCGCTCGGCGCATATGCCAACGCAAGCCATTGCGATTGATAAAGATAATCCCATTCAAGACACGCCGGTCATCAACCCTGGGCTTGCCATGCGACTTGGAGAAATAAGGCTCCAAACGCGCGACCTGCGCATCGCTAAATGCGAAAAGATCAGATATGTTAAGCGCTTGTTTTTGCAAAGTGAATAACGCTTGTACAACCAAATCAGTGGGTCCTGACCCTAAAGCTGGGTTAAGAAAAGTGTTTCACAGTACGCTTTGATGGTGATTTACCTTGGTATCTGTAATGCAGATCGGTTCCGCATGAGACCTGATCAGGATCGGGCGTTCCGCGAACGCTTCATTCTGGCTCTCCAAGCGCCGATCCTGCGCCATCGGTTCGATCCTTCGATGATCTGGGATAGCACACCAACAGGCAGCGCTGTCTGCCCCTGATGGTGTGGATGGCCCCGCCGACGGTATCGTATTCTACCAAGGTGAGTATGAGAAGCACGCATCTGGGGGAAGCGGTCCATGGACAAGCCTGTTACCATGGCCTCGATCTGGCCGCGGACGTCTTCCAAGTCTATGGAGTGGACGCAAAAGGCGCAATTCTCTGCCGGCGTCAGTTGCGGCGATCGCAGGTGCCGGCCTTCTCCACACGGTTGGAGCTCTGGCTCGTCGGCATGAAAGCCTGCGCGGGCGCCCATTCATTATTGAGCGCGGGGGCTGACGGCGGTCGGGCATGAGGTGCGGCTTGTGCCGCCTGCCAACGTCAAGCCTTACGTAAAGCGCGGCAACACAGATGCGGTTGATGCGGAGACGTTTTTCGAGGCTGACACCCGTCCGACCATACGCTTCGCGCCGGTGAAGTCGGCGGACCGTCAGGCGGCTCTTGTGGGTCACAAGGCACGGGACTTTCTGGCTCGGCAAAAAATGCAGATTGTAAGCGTGATCCGCACGCATCTGGACGAGTTCGGAGCTGTCATGGCGAAGGGCATCCATCATGTTGATCGCCTTTTCGACGCGGCCCGCGATGTGCCCCTGTGGCGCGCTTGGCCCTTCCACATATTGTCCAGTCAGCTTCGCGACACATAGATTCGGATTGACGAGGTTACCGCGCGGATCATTGAGATGCAGGGCGAAGACGAGCTGGGACGGCGGCTGGCAACGTGTCCCGCAAGAGAAGCGATCTCATTCAGCGCACTTGCTGCCACTACGCCTGAAGTGGCTGCCTTCCGCTCCGCACGCGATGATGCGGCATAGCTTGGTTTGACACCCCGCGCCATTCTGGCGGTGGAAAAGAAAGGCTCGGGCAAGTCGGGTTTTTGACTGGCTCAACCGGATGCTGGCCCGCAAGCACATGAAGATCGTGACGGTTGCATTGGCCAACTGCATGGCACGAACGATCTGGGCCGCGATTGCCTAGGGGATTTGCGACCGGGCCGCCCCGGCCCATGTGATTGAAGAGATCCGCCTCGCGGGCCTTTGACCAGCAGGCCCAGAGATGGCGAGGCGCGAGTTGCGAGGTGATGGCACAGCGACGATGATACAGCCGAACGCGACATCCAGTTCGGACCGCAGCGCCTCAGAGCGCGTGCCCTTGACCGCGACCCGACCGCCGACTGACATCATCAAGGCGCGTATCCGTCAATTCGCTGCATCCTGAACGCCGTATACATGGTCGCGACCGACCAGACGCTGGTTCAAACAAAGCTGTTGCCAAAAGGCCATACAGATCTGTTCCCAGGACAGTGGCGAGACGGGTTTGTCGAGAGCCATGGTGTGACCTGCGACAAGAGTTCGGTAAGCGGTTGTCAGTTCCGGCGCTGGACCCTTGCCGGGCTGTGGAAGGATATCCTGAAGGTCCTGACGCGAGAAGGTTGGTCCCCGACGTGCTCGAGATGGACGACAGCACCGTGGTCCGCGACCATCATCATACAGCAGGCGCTAAAGGGGGGCTTGAGAGTGATCCCCGTCGATGGTCAGGATGCGGTGGACGCGCGTCCCCACTCAGCTCATGATCGAAGCCCTATAGCTTTCCTTTTTTGTCATAATTTTTGACGCAAACATGATCTCTTGGTTCTGAGGCCAGAGCAATTTTGAGCGACTGTTTGCATTGGCACCACAGTATCCTGTAATGCCAGGACAATCATCATTGCTTGTTTCCTCACCAGTATGCGAAATCTGCTTAATAATTCAGTCTTAAACCGTCACTAAATTGGTAAAGTTAGGTCGCCTCGAAAGATGGAAATAGCACACGAACTCTTCGATTTTTTGCAATGTAATTGGTGTCGATGATGCAGATTGAGTCCACCCCGCTACCCGGAGTGCTGATCCTGACGCCGGCCCGTCATGGCGATGCGCGCGGCTTCTTTTCCGAAAGCTGGAACCGCAAGACGCTGGCCGATGCCGGGGTCGTGCTGCCCGAGTTCGTGCAGGACAACCATTCGATGTCCGCGCAGTTAGGCACGCTGCGGGGGCTGCATTATCAGTCGCCCCCCTTCGCGCAAGGCAAGCTGGTTCGCTGCGGACGCGGCCGTCTGTTCGACGTGGCGGTGGACGTGCGCGTGGGCAGCCCGACCTATGGCCAATGGTTCGGGACCGAACTGAGCTTCGAGGACGGACGCCAGCTGTGGATTCCAGCAGGGTTCCTGCACGGCTTCGTCACCCGCGAACCTGATACCGAGATCGTCTACAAGTGCACGGCCCATTACGACCGTGCTTCGGACGGGGCGGTGGCTTGGGACAGCGTCGGTATCGACTGGGACGTCACCGATCCGCTGCTGTCCGACAAGGACCGGAATGCGCAGCCGCTGGCAGAGTTGAAATCGCCCTTCGTCTTTGAGGAGCAGGCATGAAGATCCTGATCACCGGCGGCGCCGGTTTCATCGGCTCGGCCGTGGTGCGCTTGGCCATCGCGCGCGGCCATGAGGTCGTGAACCTGGACGCGCTGACCTATGCCGCAAACCTGGAGAACGTGGCCGAGGCCGCGCAGTCCGACCGTTATGTCTTTGAGCAGGCCGACATCCGCGACCGCGCGGCGCTGGACCGCATCCTGGCCGAGCACCGCCCCGACGCGATTATGCATCTGGCCGCGGAAAGCCATGTGGACCGCTCCATCGACGGTCCCGCCGCCTTCGTGGAGACGAACGTGATCGGCACGTTCAACATGCTGGAAGCCGCCCGCGCCTATTGGACGGCGCAAGGGCGTCCCGACAGCTTCCGGTTCCACCACATCTCGACCGACGAGGTCTTCGGGTCATTGGGCGAGACGGGGCAGTTCACCGAAATCACCCCCTATGACCCGCGCAGCCCCTACTCGGCCAGTAAGGCGGGGTCCGACCATCTGGTGCGGGCCTGGGCCGAGACCTATGGCCTGCCGGTCGTGCTGACGAACTGTTCGAACAATTACGGCCCCTATCATTTCCCCGAAAAGCTGGTGCCGGTGGTGATCCTCAAGGCGCTTTCGGGCCAGCCGATCCCGGTCTATGGCGACGGCGGCAACATCCGCGACTGGCTCTATGTCGAGGATCATGCCGATGCGCTGCTGCTGGTCCTGAAAAAGGGCCAGCTGAACCGCAGCTACAATATCGGCGGAGAGAACGAGGCCACCAACATCGACTTGGTCCGCACAATCTGCGCCCATATGGACGACCTGCACCCTGCGGGCGCGCCGCATGCCAATCTGATCACTTTCGTGACCGACCGTCCGGGTCATGACCGCCGCTATGCGATCGACCCTACCCGCATCCGTGATGAACTGGGCTGGCGCCCCTCGGTGACGGTCGAGGAGGGGCTGCGCCGCACCGTCGAATGGTATTTGGCCAATCGCGACTGGTGGCAGCCGTTGCTGGATCGCGACGGTGTAGGCAAGCGTTTGGGGGTTGCGTGATGCGGGAGTTGCTGGTCTTTGGCCGCACAGGCCAGGTCGCGCGGGAGCTGGCGGCGCTGGCGCCAGAGGCGACCTTTCTGGGCCGCGACAAAGCCGATCTGACCGACCCCGCAGCCTGCGCCGCGGCGATCCGCAACACGCATCCGCGCGCAGTCATCAATGCCGCAGCCTATACCTTCGTGGATCGGACCGAGACGGACCCGGACACCGCGCGTCTGGTCAATACCGATGCGCCCACCGCGATGGCAAGGGCTTGTGCCGATCTGGGCATCCCGTTCCTGCATATCTCGACCGATTACGTCTTTGACGGGTCCGGCGATCAGCCAAGGGCCGAAGATGCGCCGACTGCGCCCTTGGGCGTCTATGGCGCGACAAAGCTGGCCGGAGAGCAGGGCGTGGCCGCAGCGGGTGGCCAATGGGCCGTCATACGCACGTCTTGGGTGTTCTCCGCCCATGGCGCGAATTTCGTCAAGACCATGCTGCGCTTTGGCGCGGAACGCGACCGGCTGACGGTGGTGGCCGACCAGATCGGCGGGCCGACGCCTGCCGCCGACATCGCCGCCGCCTGCCTGCGGATGATCCGCGTGATGCGCGACAGACCCGACGCCACGGGCGGGGTCTATCACTTTGCGGGCACACCCGACGCGTCCTGGGCCGATTTCGCACGCGAGATTATGGCCCAGGCGAGCTTGGCTGCGCAGGTAGCGGACATCCCGTCATCCGACTATCCGACGCCCGCTGCGCGCCCGCTGAATTCGCGGCTGGATTGCGGGCGTATCGCGCGGGATTTCGGGATCAGGCGTCCCGACTGGCGGGCCGGGCTGACCCGCGTTCTGGATCAACTGAAGGACAAGGCATGACACAGCGCAAGGGCATCATTCTGGCCGGCGGATCGGGTACCAGGCTGTATCCGATCACGATGGGCGTATCCAAGCAGCTGCTGCCGCTTTACGACAAGCCGATGATCTTCTATCCGATCAGCGTCCTGATGCTGGCCGGCATCCGCGAGATCGCGATCATCACCACCCCCGAGGATCAGGACCAGTTCCGCCGCCTGCTGGACGACGGCAGCCAGTGGGGGATCAGCTTCACCTATATCGTGCAGCCCAGCCCCGACGGCCTGGCGCAGGCCTATATCCTGGCCGAGAACTTCCTAGCGGGCGCACCGTCCGCAATGGTGCTGGGCGACAACATCTTCTTCGGGCACGGCCTGCCCGAACTGCTGGCGTCGGCGGATGGACGCGACAGCGGCGGGACGGTCTTTGGCTATCGCGTGTCGGACCCGGAACGCTATGGCGTGGTGGATTTCGACGACCAGATGCGCGCCCGGGCGATCATCGAGAAACCGACGGTGCCGCCCTCGGACTATGCGGTGACGGGGCTGTATTTCCTGGACGGCACCGCGCCGGAACGCGCCCGCGCCGTCCAGCCCTCGGCCCGCGGAGAGCTGGAGATCACGACCCTGCTGGAGAGCTATCTGCATGACGGCAGCCTGACGGTCGAACGCATGGGCCGCGGCTTTGCCTGGCTGGACACCGGCACCCATGCCAGCCTGCTGGATGCGGGGAACTTCGTGCGCACGCTGGAGAACCGCCAGGGGCTGCAGACCGGCTGTCCCGAGGAGATTGCTTTCGAGGCCGGCTGGATCACCCCCGACCAGCTGCGCGCGCGTGCGGCAAAGTTTGCCAAAAACGATTATGGGGCCTATCTGCTGCGTCTGATCGACTAAATTGTGTTAAGGATTGGGTTTTGCAGAGCGGTCTGATTATGATCAGAGTTGGTATCTGCGATGGTGACCAGCGTTGCCTAAGAACTGACGCCAGACGTAGGTCTTAACCTGCGCCTATTGTTTGGTCTGGTTCCAGTCTTATTGCATTGCGGTTGATGAAGATTATCCTGCTCAGAACACGACGATGATCTACCCGGGGGCGGCCATGGGTCTTCGGAAAGAACGGCTCGATCCGTGCCATCTGGTTGTTGGTTAGCCAGAAAGGATTTCTCACCACACCCTTCTGTAATTGGAGAGTGTGAACTACGCCGCCAGCGGCACCGCAAACCAATTAATGGGCCCTGAGCCTAGGAAAATGCTGCGCAAAAGGCGATGGCGTCGGATCAATGCCTGTGGCAAGAAACACGCATGATTTCGATGGTTGTGGTCCTGTCCTGGCCCTTTGTGGTATTTTGGCTGTTTGCCAAGCGAACACCGGCTGAGGCCGTGGTGGCCGCTATTTTAGGGGCCTATCTTATGCTGCCCCGGAACTATTCGATCGATCTGCCAGCTGTACCCAGTCTGACCAAGGATTCGATCTCGGCAATTGCTGCCATGGTGGCGGGATCCATGATGGTTTCGGCGGAACGCCTGCGTGCACTGCCCCTTGGAGCAGTCCAGCCGGGCTGGCTTCCGCGCAGTCGGGCCGTGCAATTGCTGTTGGTCCTCCTTGCTGTTGCAACTGTTCTAACGGTGCTGACCAACGGCGACCGCTTGATCTATGGGGGGGGGCGCGTGCAGCCGGGCTTACGCCCCTATGACGTCGCCTCGACCTTGGGCAATACGCTTTTCACGGTGCTGCCCTTCTTGCTGGCGCGAAAATATCTTGCTCACCCTGAAGGACAAAAGACACTGCTGATCGGGTTAGCAGTCGCGGGTTTGGCCTATTCGCTTCTGGCGCTTTATGAGGTGCGGATGTCGCCGCAACTTAGCCGGATGATCTATGGATATTTTCCCCATGATTGGCGCCAGCATCTGCGGGGCGGCGGCTATCGACCGGTGGTTTTCTTGCAGCACGGCCTGTGGCTGGCAATTTTCTTTTGCGGGTCGTTTTTAGCGGCACTCAGTCTTTGGCGCAACAGCGAGGGCAAGATGCGCGGTCGCTGGATGTTGGCATCGCTCTGGATGTTCATGGTGCTGATCTTATCCAAAGGGATTGGCGCCTTAGGCATCGGCATTCTTTTGGGGGGCGTCATACTGTTCTTACCTGTTCGCCTTCAGGTTTTTTCTGCAGCCCTCTTTGCCGGCGTGCTGATGACCTACCCGATGGTGCGAGGGGCTGGTCTGGCACCAACGGAGCAGGCCTTGGCGCTGGCTTACAGTGTTGACCCACAGCGCGAAGCCTCGCTGCGCTTTCGGTTCGACAACGAAGACATTCTCCTAGAGCGGGCCAACCAGCGCCCTTTATTTGGATGGGGTGGTTGGGGACGAAACCGTATGATTGACGACAAAGGTCAAGATATCAGCGTGACTGACGGCTACTGGGTGATCGCCATCGGCAGCAAGGGTTGGCTGGGTTACATCGCCGAGTTCGGGTTGCTGCTGATCCCCATGATCTTTATGGGTCTGCGCTGGAAAAGCCTTGCCTTAACGTCGGCCACTGCAGGCATCGCCATGGCATTGACCGCCAACATGATCGACCTTATCCCCAACGCGACATTGACCCCGGTCACCTGGATCCTGGCAGGGGCACTGGCCGGGCGGCTGGAGCTGGGACGTGTGGCTGCAGACAGCGCGGTCCAGCCGTCCGAACCCGTGCTCCGGCGCAACGCTTATACCCGACAGGTCCGCCGCCATCCCCCTCCTGTCCTGACCCACGGAGCTTGAGGCATGATGCCCGACCCTATCGACGCCATCGCCATCGGCCGCAATGAGGGCGCCCGGCTGCTGGCCTGCTTGGACAGCCTACGCGCGGCAGGGCTACGCCATATTGTCTATGTGGACAGCGGATCGACCGATGGCAGCATCGCCGCTGCCGAGGCGCGGGGCGTGACCGTCGTGCCCTTGGACATGACCTTGCCCTTTACCGCCGCGCGGGCCCGGAATGCGGGCGTGGCCGCCCTTCCCGAAGGGGGCGCCCTTATCCAGTTCATCGATGGCGATTGCAGCTTGGCATCCGGATGGATCGACAAAGCTGCGGGCTTTCTGGCCGCCAACCCCGCCGTGGCGGCGGTCTGCGGGCGGCGGCGCGAGATCGCGCCCGAGGCTTCCATCTATAATCGCCTGATCGACCGCGAATGGGACACGCCCGTGGGTCAGGCCCGCTCCTGCGGAGGCGATGTGCTGATGCGCCGCGCGGCCTTTGAGGAAGTTGGCGGCTTTGACCCGCGCTTGATCGCCGGGGAGGAGCCCGAACTCTGCGTGCGGCTGCGGCAGGCGGGTTGGCTGATCTGGCGCCTGGATGCCGAGATGACCCGCCATGACGCGGCCCTTTATCGATTCGGACAGTGGTGGCGCCGAAGCCGCCGCGCGGGTCATGCCTATGCCGAGGGTGCGGCGCTGCACGGGGCTCCGCCCGAACGCCACAATGTCGCACAGACCCGCCGGGCCCTGATCTGGGGCCTGGGGGTGCCGGTGGCGGCGATCCTGGGCGCGCTGCTGCACCCGCTGCTATTGTTAATTCTGCTGCTGTGGCCCCTGCAGATCGCGCGGCTTGCCCTGCGCGACGGCGATCCTGTCCGCGCGACCTTCCTCACCCTGGGCAAGATTCCCGAGGCCTTGGGCGTCCTGGAATATCGCCTAAGGCATCTGACCGGACAAGGCGGGCGCCTGATCGAATACAAATGACGCCAAAGGACGACCTGAAACCGACAATCATCAATTGAATATGCTTTCTTGAAAATCAGGCGTAAATTGAATCGTGCGTTGCTTTTCTGCGTTAGCTTTCCTTTGCGTGATCAGTCTGTTAACAAAATAGTTAATATCGATCCCGAGTATCATTTTTTCCGGAGATTCTCCCATGCGCGCGTTTCGCCGTTTTTCCGCCTTGTTCGCCGGACTTTTCCTGCTCTCCGCCGCCTCCTCCGTTTCCGCCGCCTCCATCAAGAACATCGACCTGCGACTGAGCTACGGGGGCAACAGCTATTTCAATGCTGTCGTCCTAAACCCGCAGTCCCAAATAGTCCTGTTCAGCGGCGACCGCTTGGACCAGACGGACGACCTCTGGGGCCTGCCCCGGTTGTTCGCCTTTGCCGTCGGAAAGATCTTGCGCTTTACCGCGCAAATCGACACCGATTTGGGTATTGTTCAGTCCTGCAGCCTAGGCGGGCTGAACTGTGCCACGGGCGCGACGCTTGACCCGAACCCGCAAAGCCCCCTCAGCATCTTCTATGGCAATACGGGTCTCTTCAGCGGCGGCCTTTCGGTGGGCGACAACCTGACCTATGATGTCATCCCCAGCACCGACCCGCTGGACCGCTTTACCGCTGTCACGCAGACCGGCGATTTAGCGGCCTGGTTCGTCTGGCGCGGCAATTTCACCGTGGTCGAGGAGGTGGTCCAGCCAGCCCCGATCCCGCTGCCGGCCCCGGCGCTGCTGCTTCCGGTGGGCTTGGCAGGGCTGGGCCTGATGCGACGGCGGCAAAAGCGGATCACGGGCTGATCCAGCGGCACTTGGTCTGGGCTTGGACGGCAAAGCTGCTATGGTCCCGGCAGAACGGTCACGGCGGAGATACAAGCATTGCTGGATTTGGGACATGGCCTGCGCGCCCGCGCTGCGCGGCGCAGACTTGATCGCGTATACGCCCCGGCGGCGCAGGCCCTTCTGGCGGCGGGCTTCGGCGCCGGGTCCGGCCCCAGGGTGCTGATCCTGCATCACCCCAATCGCATCTGCTGGGCCAGCATCTATCCCTATTTCCACTACGGCGCCGATCTGGCCGCCCGCTATGGCAGCCGCATCCGTGCGCGGCCCATCGATCAGCTGATGCAGGACCGCGCCCCGGCCGCCGACATCGTACTGATCCAGCCTTGGTTCACCGAGGATATCGACCGCTTGGCCACGGCTATCGCCCGCTATCGCGACCGCCACACCCCTGCGCGGGTGGTATTTCTGGACAGCTTCGCCCATGTCGACCTGCGCTTTGCCCGCGCGCTGGAGCCGCTGATCGATCTCTATCTGCGCAAGGCGCTGTTCCGTGACCGACAGGCCTTTCTGACCCCGCGCCGGGGGGACACGAACCTGACCGAGTATTACATGACCCTTTACGGCCTTCCCGGAGAGGTCGTGGATTGGCAGGTGCCGCCGGCCATGCTGGATCGGTTGGGCCTGATGCCCAATTTCCTGACCGCGCCGCATCTGATGCCGCAGTTTCAAGGCGCACTGCCAGATCTGGACCATCGGCCCATCGACCTGCATGCCCGCATCGCCACCAAAGGCACGCCCTGGTATCAGGCGATGCGCGAACATGCCGCCCGCGTGGCCCAGGATCTGCCCGGCATCGTCACCACGCCGCGCGACAAGATCGACCAGGCCCGCTTTCTGGACGAGATGCGCCGGTCGCGCCTGTGCTGGAGCCCCTTCGGCTATGGCGAGCTGTGCTGGCGCGACATCGAGGCGTTCATGACCGGGGCGGTGCTGATCAAGCCCGACATGGGCCATCTGGACAGCCTGCCCGACCTTTATCGTCCCGGTCGCACCTATCTGCCCGTGCGATGGGATTTCGCAGATTTCGAACAGGTCGTGCGCGAGGCCTTGGCTGATCCGGCCCGGCTGCGCCGGATCGCGACCGAAGCCTTCGAGGCCTGCCGCGCCTATGTGGACGGGGGGCGCTTCGTCGACGATTGTGCCGCGGTCCTGACGCCGCCAGATACCCGGACCGAAAGGAAGACCGCATGACGACGCTGCATGTGATGATGTGCGCCAATGACGGCTATGCGATGCCGCTGACGGTGGCGGCGCATTCGCTGCTGCATCACGCCGATCGCGGCGTCCGGATCGAGCTGCATGTCGTCACAGACGGGTTTTCGCCCGACAACACCGCTCGCGCCGAGCGCTGCCTGCGCGCGGCCCATCCGCAGGTGGAGATCGTCTGGCACCGCAAAGACCCGCGCGCCTTCGAAGGGATCCGCGTCGGGCGCTATTCGGTGGCGGCGCTGTTCCGGCTGCTGCTGCCCGAGCTGTTTCCCACCGATATCGACCGCGTCCTGTATCTGGACTGCGACATCGTCGTGGAACGCGACATCTCGGAGCTGTGGCGGCTGGATCTGGGCGACAAGGCGGTCTGGGCGGTTCAGAACGGCACCGATGACGACCTGCAGAACTACGTCCTGTCGAAGTTCCCCGAGATCCAGGCAGGCCCCGAAGCGCGGTATTTCAATTCCGGGGTGATCTTGGTCAACATGGCCGAATGGCGGCGGCAGCGCGTGTCCGAACGCACGCGCGACTTTCTGCAACAGCACAGCGATAGGCTGATCTTTCCCGATCAGGACGCGCTGAACGCCGTGCTTGCCGGGCATTGGGGCAGCCTGCACCCGCATTGGAACAAGCAGATCCTGCGCGCGCATCAGCCTGAACAGGCCGCCTTCGACGATCCGGGCATCCTACATTACACCTCGCGCAAGCCTTGGACGCCGGAATATATGCAACGCGCAAAATGGGTTTGGCACCGGGCCTATCTGCGCAGCGGATGGGACCGGGGCACCGCAGGCTATGTGGCCATGGCGCGGCTTTACGGGGGTCAGCTGTGGCGGCACAACAGCCGCCGCGCCGGCGGGCGGGTGCGGCGGCTGTTGGGCCGTTAGGCCGCAGCCTCCAGCGCCCGCAGAAGCGAGACCGGATCAACTTCGAACCCGTCCAACGAATGCTCGCGATAGATCCTAGCGGACAGGTCATAGGCCGGGCGAATGTAATCCGGCTTGATCCGCCCCCGTACGCCCGTCCAGGCGCAGCCCACCTGTTGCGCCATCAACCGGAAAAAGTCGGTCATGTGGCCCGCAGGCAAGATCTCGACCAGATGGCGCAGTGGCGCATCGGGATGGCGATAGAGCAGCGGCGCCAGCCCCGCCCCATGGATGCCGACGATGGTTTCGGCCGTGTTGAACAGGTGAAACTGATCGGCCGGAGACAGGTCCTCGGGATAGATGGTGACATGGCCCCGCTCGGCCAGGGCGGCCTCGATCTCGGGCTGGTTCAGGATGTGGCGGGTGCCACGCCGGGCCAGGAAGACATGGCGGGGTAGGTTGTCGGAAGGCCCCTGCCACAGCCGGTCGATCACGCCCGCCTCCTCCAGCCAGCGGCGGCGATCGGGAATGGTGATGTTGCGGCTTGGCTGGAAGGCCACGCCCGGGCCGGTCACCGCCCCGGCTGCGCATTGCGTGCGCAGCCCCAGATGCGCCGCCCCCTTCAGAACGAAGCCCGGCGTGTGCAGGGGCAGGATCAGGGTCAGATCGCTCGGGCGCAGGTCCAGCCGATGCATCAGGGCAAAGGCCAGCGGCGCGTGCAGGTTCAGGAAATGCGACCAGTTCTCGGGGCTGGTGAAGCGGCAGTCCATGCCCAGCCCGCCCTCCAGCGGCACCGCGGCCGGCATCTTGCGCAGCCGCGCGCGCCAGCCGCGCGGCGCGGGCGGGGGGGCCATGCGGTCCACCAGGCCGAAGGGAATGGCGCCACCGGGCGCCAGGCGCCCGGGCAGCAGGATTTCCTCGCAATCGGGCACGGCGCGATCGACCAGGAACGACCGTGCCGTGAACAGCCGCGATGGTGCCAACGGAAACGGCTCGACGATGATCTGACGGTCCAGCACCCCTGCCATGATCAGCCGGTCCCCTCGATGGCGTCGAACTTGCCGTCGGCATGGCGATAGCCGTTCAGCACCACGCCCAAGACATTGGTGTATTCCCCGACCTCGCGCTCGCAACTGTCGAAATCGCCATAGCGGGTCTGTTCGGCCCGGGCCAGGATCAGTGCGCAGTCGACATGCTGCAGGAAGGCGCGGGCATCATCCCCGATCAGGATCGAGGGCAGGTCGAAGATCATGATGTCAGGCGCGTAATCAGTCTGGATTCGCGCCAGCACCTCACGCGTGCTGTCCGCCATCAGCAGGCGCGTAGGGTCGGAATCGGGGATCCCCGACAAAGCTAGGGCTAGGTTCGGGCCAACACGCACCGCATGGTCCTGAAACCGGGTCTTGCCGCTGAGGAGTGGGGTGATCGATGGCGCATGCTTAAGGCCCAGCTTTTCGGTCACGGTTGGCGCGCGCAGGTCGAAATCGAACAGGATGGTGCGCAATTCGGGCTGGCGGCTAAGTGCCAAGGCCAAGTTTACCGAGGTGGTGGTCTTCCCGGATTGCGGCATGGGCGAAGTGATTGCCAGACGCCGCCAGTTGCTTTGACGCATCTGATACAAGATCTTGGTGCGTAGCACGTCGAAGGGCGCCGATTCCACCGAAGCGTTCAGCGACAAGATGCGGGAATGGATAAGATCGCTTCGGTTCAGCTGTACCTCGCGCAGCGCGGCCCAAGCCGCGTCGGTCGTCACGACCGGCTGCTCCGGGACCGTATCGACCGGCAAGTCTTTCGCATCCGAACCCGGGGCTGCGTCCTGCGGTATGGTCCCCGATGCGCGTCCCTCTTGGGCGGCACGCTGGCGTCGGGCAATCTCGATGGCGGCTTGCAGTTTTTCCATTGGAACCTCTCCGGGCGCTCAGCCTAGGCCGAGACGCGTGACGACCTTCTGCGTCAGCACGTCGAGCGGCATGTATTGGGTATGCAGCGTGGCAAGGCCCAAGGGGATCAGAACTATCACCGCTGCGATCAGTGCCAACATAACGCTTCGGCGATGACGGCGTTCTTGGCGCGTCTCGATATAGGGGATCACCGCCAGCGGCGTGATCTGAAACCGCGACCGCAGTTCTGCGGGTCGGCGGATGGCATTGTTCAGAATCTCCATCAGCACAAAGAATGCTCCGGCCAGACCCAGGCCCACACCGACGCCCATCGCGGCGATTTTCTTACGGTTCGGTCCCGATGGCTGGTTCGGCACGCCCGCAGCTTCAAGCACGCTGATGCGCTGCCCCTGCGAGGATGACTCGATCCGCTCCACGGTGCGGGCCTGGCTCAGGTCGGCAACCGCCGCATTGTAGCGGGCCTGAATATTGGCCTGGTCGCGTTCCAACGCCCCGAGCGTGATCGAATTGGTAGCCGTGGCCGAAACGGCGGATTGCACGGTTTCCAACTCGGCATTGGCTTGATCCAGTTCGGATTGCAGGGCAGTCATGCGGGTGTCGATCTGGGACAGGCTGACGTCCAGAATCGTTGTCTCGCTGCCGGCACCGCCTGCCGCGCCGGCGGTCTGGGCCTGCAGTTGTCTTTCAGCTGCGGCGATGCGGTTGCGCAGCGAGGTGACGCGGGGGCTGTCCTCGGCATAGACGCTCAGCACGCCGCTCAGCTCGGCGCGCAACTGCGCAAGCTGCTGCTCCTCGACGGTCTGCGGCTGCGCGGTCTGGCGGATGTTACCGGTCTCCTCAAATAGCCTGACCATGTCTTGGCGCTGCGTCTGAAGACTGGAGAGCTCGCTCTCCAGGCGCGAGATGCGTTCCTGAAGCAGGGACTGGCGGTTCTGGTTATAGGTCAGGTTCTCGGGCAGGGATTGCGAATTGCTCTGTTTGAACTCCAGGATGCGGGCGTTCTGCTGGTCCAAATCGGCACTCAGCCGATCAACCTCCTGCTGGAAGAACTGCAGCCGCTCCTCGGCCACGTCGACGCGGTTGCGGGTATTGGCGCTGAGGATCAGGGTCGTGAATTCATTGACGACCGAGGCCGCGATTCGCGGATTAGGCGAGGTAAAGCTGACCGTCATCAGCGTCGCCTGGTTGGCGCCGCTCGTGCGCCGGATCGATGTCGAGCTGCGCATCCATTGCAGGCGTTCGTCTACAGTCATGCCCGGATAGGCCGCAAAGACGTTCAGCTTGTTGGCGATGTCGATCAGATTGGCGCGGGTCAGCAGCTGCTGCTCGATGACGTCCAGCCCTTGGGCGGTGGTGTCATCGCGGCTGTTTGTCTCCTGCTGCAGGATTTGCGGGTTCTCGACCAGCAGGCGGGCCGATGTCGTATAGGTCGAGGGCGCCCGGATCGCCGAGACCACCCCAAAGGCCGCGCATATGATGAACAGCGCCAGCATGATCGGCAGGCGCCGGATCAGCAAGGCCCAGTAGAAACGTAGATCGATCACCGGCGGCCCTCCTGGAAGCGCGAAGCCCGATGCCGACGATGGGATTGTAGCAAGTCTGGGGCAAAGGTCACGGCGTCATCTCTCCAATCGGGCAAGGCTTGTATAGTCCGACCGGGTGCGTCTTGACCAGCGCAGCCCAAGAGATGCCACCCAAGTTTAAGTAAAAGTGACGTCCGCTTCGGATCGCTGTTTCATAAGTTGGGGATGAATCCGGCTCAGGCCGACCGCTGGACCGGTTTTGCGACAGGGGCGCGGCGATGCAGACCCAGAAACGGCAATGCGGTTATGCGATGCCGCGACAGCATCTGCGCCAGGAAGACAGGCCCGGCCAGGCCCGCGCCTAAGGCCAGCGCAAAAGCGATCGGCACCGGTGTTCCTGGCATGACCGCGTCGACCACCTTCAGCATCCCGGCGGTGAAGAAGACATGGAACAGGTAGATCGGATAGGACTGCCGGCCAAGCCGGGCCATCACGGCGCTATGTGGCCGCAGCGCCAGCAGGCACAGACAGAAGGTCAAACCCAGGACGATCGCGACCGCGCGGCGCCCCATACCGGTCAGAGCGTCTGAATAGATCGCCAGAATCACTCCCACCGCGAAGGCCCCCGCCACACCTGCCGCCGCAACCAACCGCCGCCCCGAAAACAGCCAGCAGGGCCGCAATGTGGCGACCAGAAAACCTGCCGCAAAGAAAGGCGCGAGCTTCCAGGCCTGCATGACTGCAAAGACGTTCAAACTGACCCTGAAGGGCGAAATGTAGAGAGCCGCGCCCAGCAGCCCGATGATCGTGGCCGTCAGGATCGCGTGCCCTCCGCTGAGGGCCGAGCCCAGATAGAACGCCGCCATGATCAGGAAGGTCGCCTGCAGGAACCAGAAATGCGCAAAGGGCATCCAGAAGATTTGGGCCAGGGGAATCTGTTCATAGCCCATGGCATGACGCGTCAGCCAAAAGACCGTCCCGACCGTCGCCATGGGCAAGAGCAGGCGGCGCGCCTTCTTGACGATCTGCGGCCAGGGCGGCCCCGTCAGCGCCGGAAGGACCATGCCTGACAGGAAGCTGAACAGTGGCATCCGTAAATCGACCAGCGCTAGGTTGGCCCGCGCCATCCAGTGGCTGGGATTAAGCTGCAGTCCGTTTTCGGAACTGCTGCCGACCACGTGGAAGGCCACCAAGCTGATGCAGGCGATCGCGCGGAGGGTATCGATATGGTCGCTGCGCCGGGGCACGGCGGGGGAGGGTGAATGACGCAAAGGATACTCTCAACATTCAGTGGAAACCGTGGCATCTTCCGGATCTGCCGCAATCAGGGTCTTGCGCCGCGCAAAGGGACCACGCGGGGGCAGGCAAGCGGCCGATCATGTCCTAGGGCGGGAAAATCGGCCGTCTTTAACCATTTTCCCCGCAACTGTCGAAGGGGGTGATACCTTGCGGAATCATGCCCGAAAGGACTGCAAGAAGGGCAGCACTCCGTCGGGTCTGTCCCTGTGTCATGACCATGGCCATCGTCAACATTGCATTTTTCTGCCACGCACAACCGGGAATTGCAGTTGCGGAAATCCGCCGCCATAGGCACCCTTTCGGCGGCGGCGTCGACGCGCTATAGGGGGACGACATCATCTGGAGCTTTCAATGATCGACTGGTCCGCCCGCCAGGCACCGGGCAGCATGCTGCAGGTGACCGCCCCCGATCTGCCAGCGCTGCTGGCCGACCTCGAAGAGCATTTTCGGGCGCGGCGGGGCTTCGCGCTGGCAACGCTGAATCTGGATCATCTGGTCAAGCTGCGTTCGGACACCGCCTTTGACCGCGCCTATCGCGCGCACAGCCATGTCACGGCGGATGGAAACCCCATCGTCTGGCTGTCGCGCCTGGCCGGGCGTCCGGTGACGCTGATCCCTGGATCGGACCTGATCGGCCCGGTGACCCGGCTGGCCGCGCGGACCGGCACGACCGTCGCGCTGTTCGGTGCGACGGAGGCGGCCCTGGAGGCGGCGGGCGACGCGTTGGCCCAGGCGGCACCCGGCCTACTCATCGTCGCCCGCATTGCGCCACCAATGGGGTTCGATCCGACTGGTCCGGCGGCCGACGAGGCCATCGCTCGGATCGGCGCCTCAGGGGCGGGGCTGTGCCTGCTGGCGCTTGGTGCCCCCAAGCAGGAGATTTTTGCGGCCCATGCGGCGGCGCGGCTGCCGCAGACCGGGTTCATGTCAATCGGGGCGGGCTTGGATTTCCTGGCAGGCACCCAGACCCGTGCGCCAGCCTGGATGCGCCGACTTGCGGTGGAATGGGTGTGGCGGCTGGCCGGCAGCCCACGGCGGATGGCGGGGCGCTATGCCCGCTGCTTCGCGATCCTGCCCAAGGAGGCGGTTCGCGCCCTGTCCGCCCGCCGCGGCTGAAGGCGTCTCAGGGCAAGGTTCGCTTGACGTCCCCATGGGCAGCCAGAACCAGCCGCTCCTGAGCCGGCTCTTCTTTGCGTGCGGTCAGGATCAGCCCGTCGGCGATCAGTTCCTCGATCAGGAGAGCATCGACCGTGCTGGCCCCGCTGGCCGCAGCATAGACCAGGGCCAGATCCGCAATCTTGTTGATCAGGCGTGGGATGCCGCCGGCTTCGGTGTGGATGCGCGCGGCGGCGGTCGGGTCGATCTCGTCGCCGCTGCCGCCAGCCTGCACCAGCCGGTGGCGAATGTAATCGCGCGAAGTGTCCAGCTCGAAGCTGTTCAGGTGAAAGGTCGCGCTGACGCGCTGAGCAAACTGGCGCAATTCGGGGCGGGTGATGATGTCGCGCAGTTCGGGCTGACCCAGCAAGATCATCTGCAATAGCTCGTCCGTGCCCGAGTTGATGTTGGTCAGCATCCGCAGCTCCTCTAGGGTTTCGGCCCCCAGGTTCTGCGCTTCGTCGATGATCAGAACCACCAGCCGGGCCGCGGCATATTCAGACAGCACAAAGTCTTGGAAGCTTTGGAACAGCGCAACGTAATCGGCCTGCGGCGGAGTCGGAACATCGAAGGCGTTCAGGATCCAGCGCAGCAGATCACCCCGGTCACCTCGCGCGTTCGAAATCAGCCCGACCTTCATGCTGGCATCGGTCTGCCGCAAAAGTGCCTGGATCAGAGTCGTCTTGCCCGTCCCCACCTCTCCGGTGACCACGGTTAGGGGCGCACGGGTCATCAGCCCGTATTCCAGCACCGCATAGGCACGCTTGTGCCGGTCTGACCAGAACATCATCGACGGATCCGGCAGGATTGAGAACGGGCGCATCCGGAGTCCGAAATGCTCGAGATAGAAATTGCTCACCACAGGCTCCGATCAGGGAAGATGCATCTTAGCGCAATATGGCCCCTGGAGGCCAGAGAGGGACCTCTGCGCATTTGCAGCATTTCTAAGAAGAGAGCGACTGCGAATCGCTGCAATCGCAACCGCCTCTGGCAATGCTGCAGTGCAAAGAAATCGCGCCATCTGCCCCTTGCGCGATCACAATCGTGTTGTATGGCGCAAACTGCCACGATCCACCCGGTAAAGTTTTAACTAATTTTTAATCTAATGGTTCAGCTTGCCGAAAGGGCATGCTAGTTTGTATGTACATGCACGAAATCAGGGACTGATGTTTGGTCTTCTGGAAAGGTTTCCAGCCTGATGTGCTGACAGTGTCCATGGTGTTCTCCCCCAGGAGATGGAGTTTGATGATGACGATCAGCGCGAGAGAGTTCGAAACGGCATTCGTGGCGACAGACCTGACCAAACAAGCCCCGAAAGCTGCCCTTGCGCCTGATGCCAAGCTGCGCAAAGACCCCTATCGCAAAGGGGCGAAGCGCGCGTTCGAATCCTTTGTAATTTTCGCTGCGCTGCCAATCGTGCTGCCCTTCGTGCTGCTGATGGCGCTGATCATTGCCTTGGACGGGGCCAATCCCTTTTTCGCACAAAAGCGCGTGGGCAAGGATAACAAGGTTTTTAGGATCTGGAAGCTGCGCACCATGGTCGCCAATGCCGAAGAGAAGCTGGAAAGCTATCTTCAGGAGAACCCGACCGCGCGCGCCGAATGGGACAGCACCCAGAAGCTGAAGTCCGACCCGCGGATCACGCCCGTCGGTCGCCTGCTGCGCAAGACGTCGATGGACGAACTGCCCCAGCTTTATAACGTGTTGAACGGCACCATGTCGCTGATTGGCCCACGCCCAATGATGGTCGACCAGGCCCCGCTCTATCGCGGCCGCGCCTATTATCGCCTGCGTCCCGGCATCACCGGCTTGTGGCAGATTTCGGCCCGCAACGAGTCGGAATTCACCAGCCGCGTGCGATATGATGAACTCTACGAGCGCAGCCTGTCCTTCCGGAATGACCTTGGAATTCTGGTGCGAACGATTAAGGTGGTTCTGCGCGGCACGGGCTACTAAGCTCCGCGG
This sequence comes from Paracoccus sediminilitoris, assembly GCF_003259195.1. GTDB lineage: Bacteria > Pseudomonadota > Alphaproteobacteria > Rhodobacterales > Rhodobacteraceae > Paracoccus > Paracoccus sediminilitoris. The sequence continues at coordinate 6,787 of NZ_QJPK01000031.1, read as the reverse complement.
TCATTATCGTGCGGTCCAGGCAGAAAGCCAAGATTGCCGATCAGTAACGAGATATCTTTCATGATTGCCGATACCGCCCCCCGTCCTGCCCGTCGAATCGGCCGGCATGCCGGATTTCGCCTGTCCGTCGCCTTTGTACTGGCTTTGGGAGTGGCGGCATGCAAATCCTCGGAAGAGCAAGCCGATGAATACTATCAATCAGCCCTGCAACTGATCCAAGAGGGCGACACGGGCCGCGCCGCCGTGCAGTTGCGCAATGTCTTCAATGAGGACGGTACCCATTACGACGCGCGTAAGACTCTGGCGGAACTGCACCGGCAGGAAGGCCGCATCCGCGATGCCTATAGCCAGTATCTGCGTCTGGCCGAACAGTATCCCGATGACCTGCCCACCCGCATTGCCCTGACCCGCCTGGCCGTTGAAACGGCTCAGAAGGATGAGTTCGAGCGTCATGCGACCCGCGCGCGGGAACTGGCACCCGACGATTCGGATGTTCAGGCCATTGCCCTGTCCCAGGATTACCTGAACCTGCCCGAAAATGCCTCCATGGAAGATCGGGCGGCGCTGCTTGATCAGGCCGCGCGCCTGGCCGAGAGCCGGCCGGACGATGTCCTGCTGCTGACTATGCTGCTGGATCGCGCGGCGCGCATGGGCGACCTTGATCAAGCTGGCGAGTTGATCGACCGGCTGATCGCGCTGCAGCCCGACAATCCCCAGCGCTATGAGCAGCGGCTGGCCTGGCTGGTCGAGCAAGGTGACGATGCTGGAATCGAAGCGCATTTGAGGGCGACGGTTGAACAATTTCCCGACAGCCTGGATGCCAAGGGCGATCTTTTGGCCTTCTACGTGACGCAGAACCGTTCCGAAGATGCCGAGGCCTACCTGCGCGAGCTGGCGGCGACCGCGCCTGAGGGCGACAATGCGGCCCGGATCGATCTGATCCGCTATGTCGAGATGAATCGCGGCACCGACGCCGCCCGCGCTGAGATGCAAGCTGCCCTGGACCAAGGCGGCGATCCGCTGGTCTTCGGCACACTGCTGGCCGGTACGGATTACGCGGCCGGCCGCCAAGACGAGGCCATTACCGCGATCCAAGGCCTGCTGGAGGGACGCGAGCCCTCTGCCGAGGTTCGAAACGTCCAAGTGCAGCTGGCCCGTATGCTGATCGATACTGGGCGCACTGAGGAGGCCCGCCCTCTCGTCGCGCAGGTCTTGGCCGAGGAGCCGGGCCATGTCGGCGCGTTGAAACTGCAGGCCGGTTGGGACATCGAGGCCGATCGTATCGATGACGCCATCCTGGCCCTGCGCGCAGCGCTGGACAGCGATGCTGATGATGTCGAGGCGCTGAACCTGATTGCGAACGCCTATTACCGCGCCGGTGAGCCGGATCTGATGCGGGATTTCCTGGCCCGCGCTGCCAAAGCCTCGGGCAATGCCCCGGCCGAGACGCTGCGGTTCGCCCAGAGCCTTCTGTCGGAAGGGCGCGCGCGTCCGGCCGAGGATGCGCTGCTGCCCGCACTTCGCGCCGAACCGCAGAACGTCGCGTTGCTGGCGCTTTTGGGGCAAACCTATCTTGCCATGCCCGATCTGCCCCGCGCCGGGGGCGTGCTCCAGCGCCTGCGCGAACTGGACACCCCCGAAGCCATGCGTGCCGCGCAGGAGCTGGAACTGGCACAGTTGGGCCGTGAGCAGGGACAAGACGCCGCGCTAAGCCGCCTTCAGGAACTGGCGGCCGATTCCGACGGCGATCTGGACGCCCAGATGACCCTGCTGCGCGCACGGCTGGAGGCGAACGATCTGGACGGGGCACAGTCCCAGCTGGACGGCCTGCTGGCCGACGATCCGCAGAACCGCATGCTGCGTCAGGCGGAAGCAGTCCTGGCATCGGCAGGCGGCCGCAATGACGAGGCGCGCGCCATTCTGGACACGCTGATTAAGGAAGATCCTTCCGAAATTGCGCCCCATCTGATGCGGCTGCGCCTTGCGTCGCAGACCGAGCCGCGCGACGATTCGGTCGCGCTGGCATTGGTTGATGACAGTCTGGCGCAGCTGCCCGACAATCCGGACCTGCTTTGGGCCAAGGCTGGCCTTCTGGAGCGGACCGGAGATATCGACGGCGCCATCGCGATCTTCGAGACGCTCTATGCGCAATCATCGGATGCCGTGGTCGTGGCCAACAACCTGGCTAGCCTGATCGCCACGCATTATGCCAATGATCCCGAACGTCTGGCTCGTGCCACAGTTGTCGCGCGCCGTCTGGCCGGGACGACCGTTCCGCCCTTCATGGATACCTATGGATGGTTGCTGCATCTGAATGGCGACAGCCAGCGTGCCTTACCCTATCTGGAAGGAGCCGCCGAGGCACTTACCGAGGATGCTGCCGTGCAGCTGCATCTGGGGATCGTCCAAGCCGCCTTGAGCCAAGAGCAGGCCCAAAGTCAGTTGGAGCAGGGCCTTGATCTGGCAGGCGACCTAGAGGGAAGCACCGTGGAGACGGCCCGCAACACGCTAGAGCGCCTGCGCAATCCCGCGGCGACCGCTCCGGACGAGGCCACGCAGACAAACTGACACAGGCTGCAGACCGCACTGGCCTGGCGTTGCAATTTCGGCGCGCCGCAGCACGAAGCACAAAATTCGAACGAAAAAGCTGTGCGATAAAGGCCGCATCGGCATATCGTAGGGACAAGATGGAAGGTGATCCGCGATGAAAACCATGATGCGCATATTGATCGGGCTGGCGCTGTGCCTGCCCCTGTTTTGGACATCCATAGCCGATGCCCAGGAATATCGGGTCCGGGCCGGCGACCGCCTGACCATCGAGGTCCTTGAGGATACCACACTGAACCGCACTATTCCTGTCCTGCCGGGCGGGACAATCACGTTCCCCTATGCCGGCAGCCTGCAGGTGTCGGGTCAGTCGCCCACCGCGATCGGTAACCGCATCTCGCAGTCGCTGGCCGGTGTCCTCGCCTCTCCGCCGACGGTTTTCGTGTCGGTGACGCCGCTGGACCCCATGCCCATGGTCGAGGCCCCCGAGGCCGTGCTGATCAACGTCTATGTCATGGGCGAGGCTTCCTCGCCCGGCGCCAAGAACGTGCCGCCCGGAACGACCTTCCTGCAGGCGCTATCCCAGGCTGGGGGACTGACCCCCTTTGCCGCGACCAAGCGCATCCAGCTGCGCCGTCCCTCCATGCCGGGCACGGTCATCTCGATCAATTACGACGCGATCATGCGCGGCGCCGCCATGTCCCAGGACCCCGTCCTGGCTGAAGGCGACGTGATCATCATTCCTGAACGCAGCCTGTTCGAATGACCCCCTTGCGGCGAGGTATGACGGGCTCGCTGATGCTGTCCGCCGCTCTGCTGACGGGGGCGACCTTTCTGCCGGGCATGGCCAAGGCGCAGGACGATTCCGACTTGGCCCCGCAGGCCCAGCTGAGCGTTTCGCAGCAGCTATCGCTGGATAATGGCGATTTGATCGGGCGCATCCCGCTGGATCTGTCCTTGCGGACGGGAACCCGGTCCGAGGTGTTCGGCATGACGGCCTCGGTTCCGTTGCGCTTGGGTGATCCCGATGATGAGGATGATTTCGGCATCGGTGATCGTCAGGCGGAGCTGTTCTATCGCCGCTTCGCCCGTCAATCCTCGATCGAACTTCAGGGACGCTATGTCGAGGCCGATCTGGACCGGCTGATCTTCTTCGACGAACTGGTCGACGACATTGTCACGCTGGATGGCGGTCGGCGCGCCGATACCGGCCTGCGCGCCGGCTATGCCTTCGGAAGCCAGTCCAAGCTGGGCGGAGAATTCAACCTGGGCTATTTGGATCGCCGCTATATCGACACGACCGATCCCGACCTGACCGACAGCCAGACGATCGACGGCGCTGCCACGATCTTTCTGGAGCCGACCCCGCTGATCCGCGCCCGCATCTTGGGATCGGCCTTGGAAACCGAAAGCGAGGGGACCGGGACGGATACGCGCCGCCATCGCGCGGGTGTCGGCGCTTCCATACAGGCCAACCGCCGGATTAACCTGGACTTGGAATTGGCACAGTCCTCTATCCGTCGTGAAGATGGAGATACTGGCCTTGTCGACGAGAGCGATGGTCTGTCCTGGAGCGGCACCGCCACCTATCTGCGCCCCTTGGGTGATTACACGCTGACCGTCAGCAGCGATCCTGGAACCGAGGGACGGCGCGACCGTCTGAAATTTGGCCACAGCCTGGAACGCCCGACCTATACCCTATCCCTTTCGGCTGGCGTGACGCGGCTTGATGGAGGAGATTTGGATCCGACCGTGCAGTTCGCCTATTCACGAGAGTTGGACCGTTTGTCTCGCGCCCAGCTGAGCCTGCAGCGCGACGCCATATCGGACCTGGATGGAAATGAGGCGATCAACACCAGCTTGCGGGGCAGCTACAACCGGCAGTTGGACGAACGGTCATCGGTTGGGATCTCGCTGTTCTTCCGCAAGAGTGAGGTGCAGCGGGGCGACCGTCAGGATGCACGCAGCGTGGCGCTGGACATCAGCTATTCCCGGACGATCAGACAGGACATCTCGGTATCGGCCGGGGTGAACGTTGTCCGTTCCCGCGAAAGTGACGGCCTGCGCGACGATGACGACCGAATCTATGTCGGTCTGGGGCGTAGCTTCAATTTCCTGCGCTGACCCTTCCGGACCACCGTCGGCGCGCCACGGTCACTATCATCGCGACCAGCGCCAAAATCAGGAATAGGCCGGACCCGGACAGGGGCACGGGGGCCAAAAGCGTAGGCTCTCTACCTCCGCCGGCTGTCTGACCACTGCTGCCCGGTGGCGGAGTGCCATCGGGTCGTCCGGGTATGACCGGCCTTGTCCCCGAACCGCCGCCGCCGCCAAAACCCGATATGCCTGGAAAGCCGGAAAACCCTCCAAAAGAAAGACCTGCTGGCGCCCCACCTGGGGTTGCCAACAAGACTGGCGTCGACACGGCCGGTCCAGGCAAGGGCAATGCGCCTTCCAATGGTAAAAAAGCCATCGCATCGAAAGGCATGTCGAATTTCGCGTAATAGACGTTATCCCCCGACACGATCAGGATCATGTGGTCACCGTACTGATCACGTTCCACTGCCCAGGCCGCAGGGCGGAAACCTATCCCATCGAAAAAATGCAAGCAGGGGTCATCAGAGGAACAGAGGGGCTGCTGCACTTCCAGATCGGTAAGATCCGAGAGGCACAGCAGTCCCTCGACCTCTGCACAAAGCGCAGAAGGATAGGATACGGTCATGGTTTGAAGGCCTGGGTAAAAGGGTACTCGCTACTGGTGGTTTCAAGTCATGCTGACAGATAGAGGATTCAGAAACGGATCCGTCTGGTATCTGCAAAGCCAAGAAAGCTCTTGGCGTCTTTGTACAGGCATCGACAGGTCGGGCGTTCTTCAGCATGTTGATGAACCGCAATGCTGCACAGTGCATAAAGCGCATGCTCTACACCGACACGCATCTCGTGTGATCTGCTCTCGGAGAACTGCCAGTGTTCCGCGCCGGAATTACCGATCATCGCCTGACCGTTTGCCTAATTCTTGCGGCAGATCGCGCCATGGAAATCCATTCCTAGCAATCCCCAAACTCCCCAAACTTTGATCCAAAGCAGAGCAATGATTGGCTGGTTTGTGCCCCTTCAGAGCGCGGACAGTGCGAATGAAACATTCAAAGAACATACATTCTTGGTCCAAATTGAGGTTTATGCCAATCTAGCTAAATTTTGAGCTGAAAATTTTAATTTCATTAATTTTAAATTAATTTAATCACCAGCGTAAATTTCTTTTGTAAGTTGAATATAGCTAAATGAATGAACTTGGCATACCTGTTTTTCTGGACAGGTTGAATGCCAATCATGGTTAACACGTTTTTTTTAAATAATGATATGCCGTTTTGTTCAGGTTTTCGCTGGCCACTCATATGAACTTGTCTAGGCTCCAGACCCATTGATTTTACGCCCTTTGCGTGATTCAGGCCGCCGCAAGGAGACCTGATCAATGAGCAACCTGTTTTGGCTGACGGAGGCGCAGATGGCGCGTCTTCGTCCGTTCTTTCCCAAGAGCCATGGCCACCCGCGCGTCGATGATCTGCGTGTGCTGAGCGGCATTATCTTCATCAACCGCAATGGCTTGCGATGGTGCGATGCGCCGAGGGAATATGGACCGGCCAAGACCCTTTACAATCGCTGGAAGCGTTGGAGCGATAACGGCGTCTTCGCCCGGATCATGGTCGGCCTGGCCGCCGAGAGCGCCGAGCACAGGACCATCATGATCGATGTGAGCAGGCGAACGCCATGCGTTCGAGTGAGCCTGCGCAAGTATCTGAAGGCGCATCGCACGGCTTGCAGCCTGCGCGCCAAAAAGGGGGGCGTGGCCGCCAGATCGGTCGAACGAAAGGCGGCATGAATACGAAGCTGCACGCTGTCACCGATGCGACAGGAAGACCTATCCGGTTCTTCCTGTCGGCAGGACAGGTCAGCGACTACACCGGAGCGGCGGCGCTTCTGGACAGTCTGCCGCAGGCCGACTGGCTGCTCGGAGACCGCGGCTATGACGCCGACTGGTTCAGAGAGGCATTGACAGACAAAGGGATACGCGCCTGCATCCCCGGTCGAAAACAGCGCAAGAAGACTGTGAAGTACGACAAGCGCCGATACAAGCGACGCAACAAGATCGAGATCATGTTCGGCAGGCTCAAGGATTGGCGACGAGTGGCAACCCGATACGATTGCTGTCCGAAAGTATTCCTCTCAGCCATCGCTCTCG
>NZ_QJPK01000030.1 GCF_003259195.1 Paracoccus sediminilitoris | reverse complement strand
CGGCAGGACAGGTCAGCGACTACACCGGAGCGGCGGCGCTTCTGGACAGTCTGCCGCAGGCCGACTGGTTCCTGGCGGACCGGGGCTATGATGCTGACTGGCTGCGAAAAGCGTTGCAGGACAGAGGGATAAAAGCCTGCATCCCCGGCCGGAAGTCCCGCAAGAAAACCGTTAAATACGACAAGCGCCGCTACAAACGCCGCAATCGCATCGAGATTACGACGTCCTTGCTGGAATCCGACGTAGAGGCCGCAAGGCGCAGACAACCCAAGGAGACAATGGCATGAAACCCGACGTCCTCGTGATGACCCAGATCCGTGAACCGGCCATGAGCCTCCTTGCCGAGGCCTACGCCCTGCACCGTTACGACCTTCTGGATGCCGACGGTCAAGCCGACCTGCTGGCCCGAACACGGCGCAGCATCCGCGCGGTCGTGACGAACGGCCACACGCCCCTCACCACCGACACGATCGCGGCGCTGCCCAAGCTCGAAATAGTGGCCTCGGTTTCTGCTGGGGTCGAGAGCATCGACATCCACGCACTATCGGATCGCGGCATTCCGCTGACCAACTCATCGCCTGCTCTTCTGGATGACGTGGCCGACATGGCGATCCTGCTAACCTTGGCAGCGCGACGCGACTTGGTGCGTGCCCACAATTATACGGCATCAGGCGAATGGGGCCGCAGCGGAATGTATCCACTGCAATCCCGTACCGCAGGCAAGCGGATGGGCATCGTCGGCATGGGCCATGTGGGCCAGGCCATCGCCCGCCGCGCCGAAGCTTCGAACATCCAGATCGCCTATGGGGGCCGCCGGCCCAAGCCTGAACTGCCTTGGCCCTTCCAACGCGACCTGGTCCAACTGGCCCGCGACAGTGACATTCTGGTCGCGGCCTTGGCAGGTGGGCCAGACACCAAGGGCGTCATTTCTCGGGACGTGCTGTCGGCACTTGGGCCGCAGGGGACATTCGTGAATGTCGCGCGCGGGTCTGTCGTAGACGAGGAGGCGCTGATCGATTTGCTCTCTTCTGGCCGGCTAGGAAATGCAGGCCTTGATGTCTATTTGAACGAGCCTCGACCCGATGTCCGGCTGACCAATCTGCAGAACGTCATCCTGTCGCCACATCATGCTTCGGGAACAGTCGAGACGCGAGACGCAATGGCCATGCTGGTCGTCCAGAACCTTGCCGCGCATTTTGCTGGCGAAGAGCTGCTGACTCGCGTCGACGTCGCCTGACATTTTTCCAATACTCCATTTTGTTCTCCTGACCGGCACACGCCAGTCTGCGTCCCTTCTGCCGCGTGCCGGTCGGCAGCGATTTGACATGATCAAGAACCTTGAGACCTCAAGTTAATCAACACTACCGACCTCTAGTCCATGACCCGGCTTGAATTTCTGTCGTTCCCAGTTACCCCTTTCGACGATGATGACACCTTCAACCTACGCCTTCCGGTAGCACCTTGAATGGCTGCCGGTGGCGACGGAATCTTGTTGTCGCACGTCCTGACAAAGGTGCCGCTGAAAGCCATCGCTGAATCACAGACATGCTGGAGCGGCTGTGCGCGGAATGTCGGAACCTGATCGGCTTCAAAGAATGCAATGGTGATGTCGACAAGGCGCGCCCCATCATTTTGTGGATGGCAGACTGGCTCAGCTCTCTCGGCGGCATGACCACGCACGAACTATCGCTTAAGCTTAGCGCGGGGTTGGAATGCTGTCCTATTCCTCGGCGGTATTGCACATCATCCCGACTACGGCGGTCTAGTGCCACCATTCTTTTAGCACTGGCAACACTGCCACTTGCGAACGCCTGCTGCAGGAGGTCTACTACCCCTTCGCCGACATTTGCGACTGCAAGGCGGACTATGCCCTGCCAACGGTTAAAATGGGCATGCGCCGGTGGGGCCTCGGGTTAGGCTGGATTCGTGCTCCGTTAATGGACCTGACCGGCGAGGAGGAAAAAATGTTGCGCGGCCTGACCGGCGACCGCATGAGCGCGCCGGACGTTGCCATGCTGGAGGAATTAGATACGCCATCGAAAGATTAGCAGTGTCATATAGTCAGCGACCAGCTGCAGCTTGTCTTCAACCGGATAGCCACAGCGACCCCCGGGCAGCCGCCTTGGCGGGAGGCGACTACATCATCGGCCGCTCTGTCTTGCTGGAGCAGGGCCTGCTGGCCGCGGTGTCGCGCCATTGGCTTATCCAGCAACGGGGCACCGTGACCGACGCCATTCCGCAGGAGGCTGAACGCCGCTGAGGGATTATCCGGCCCGCAGTCCATGCTTGAACGTCGCCTCAATGGCGGAACTGACCATCGGGCTCATGCTGGCCCCTGTTTTCGGCGCATTACGCAGGCGGACACCCTGATCCTTAGCAGCGTCTGGTGCGAGCCAGATCTATAGCTCATCACCTGAAATCTAACCGAGGCTAAGGTCGATCTTGTGGGATTGGGAGTGATTAGTGGACAGGTCCTGCGGCGTCTGTCGGGCTTTGATTGCAGATAGCCTATACTAGGGACGCGGTTGTTACCGTATTAGTCACCGGGTATAAGAAACTCGAGCGGCTGATCGGTTGGGCGGACGTGGTGTCGCTGTACCTTCCCCTCACGGCCTAGGCCAACGGCCTGATTGATTGGGACCGCTTCTAGGCGATGCTGCAGAGGGCGCTCCTTGTGAATACAGCTCGCGGTGGACGTATGGACGAGGCCCCGATCGCTGTTGCCCAAACGTCCAACCAGCTAGGCGGCGCGGCAACTAAAGCAGTCTTACAAGAGCCATCTAATTCAAAAAACCTGCTGCTCGCGGTGCCCAATGCCGTGCTCTCACCCCATTGCGGCGGACGGTTCCAAGGGAACTTAAGCCGGATAGTCCGTTATTGGTCCGACATTATCATCGCTCATGCTAGCGGTGCCAAAATCGATCCTGCATGCATCCTGCCAGCCGAACTGATTACTGCAAAGAGTGAAGGGGTGCTCTCGACGGAGAGCACCCCGGCAATTCATGAAAGGCAGCCGTTCAGATCGGCGGGGATCAGGGCCTCGGGCAGGTTCTGATAGCACACAGGGCGCAGGAACCGCCTGATCGACAGTGTGCCCACCGAGGTCGCCCCGAAATTGGTGCTGGCCGGATAGGGGCCGCCATGAACCATGCTGTCTGCGACCTCGACGCCGGTGGGGAAACCATTGGCCAACACTCGGCCCGCCATCCGCTCCAGCACTGGCAGCAACCGGCGCCCCAGATCGGCGTCGCGGTCGTCCAATTGCAGCGTTGCCGTCAACTGACCTTTGAAGCTTCGGGCGACCTCCTGCATCTGCGCCGCGTCGCGAACCCGCACGATCACGCCAAGCGGGCCGAAGACTTCTTCGGCCAGCTCGTGGTTGTCCAGCCAGTCGGCTGCCGAGACCTCGAAAAGATTGGGCGAGGCATGTCGCGCCTGGCAGGAGGTGGACAGCAGCGACCGGACCCCGCGTCCCGCGCCGACCTTGGTTGCGCCTTTGCGATAGGCGTCGGCCATGCCATCGGTCAGCATCACCTGCGGCGCGGTGGCCTGCAACGCTTCGGTCGCCGCGGCGGCAAAGGCGTCGGCATCGGGACCGTCGACGATGACGGCGATACCGGGGTTGGTGCAGAACTGTCCCGCACCCATCGTCAGACTGGCGGCCCAGCCCTTGCCGATGTCGGCGCCGCGCGTTTCGGCGGCGACCGGCAGCACGAACATCGGGTTCACGCTGCCCAGTTCGCCGAAGAAGGGGATCGGCTCGGGGCGGTTGGCACAAAGATTATAGAGCGCGCGGCCACCGCCAAGCGAGCCGGTAAAGCCGACGGCCTTGATGCGCGGGTCGGTGACCAATGCCTCGCCCACGTCGCGCTTGCCACCCTGAACCAGGCTGAAGATGCGGGGGTCCATCCCAAGGCGGGCAATGGCCGCGACGATGGCGTCGCCAACGATTTCACCCGTGCCGGGATGGGCGCTGTGACCTTTGACCACGACCGGGCAGCCGGCGGCCAGGGCCGCCGCCGTGTCGCCGCCCGCGACCGAAAACGCCAGCGGAAAGTTCGAAGCGCCGAACACGGCGACCGGTCCGATAGGCCGTTGCATCATCCGCATGTCGGGGCGCGGCAGCGGCTGGCGGTCGGGCAGAGCCTTGTCGTGGCGGCGGTCCAGATAGTCGCCCTTGCGGATGTGGTTGGCAAACAGGCGCAGTTGGCCGGTGGTGCGGCCACGCTCTCCCTGCAGACGTGCTTGGGGAAGGCCGGTTTCGGCACTGCCGACTTCGGTGATTGCCTCGCCGCGGGCGTCGATTTCCTCAGCGATGGCCTCCAGCAGGGCTGCCCGCTCCTCTCGGGTGCTGGCCGCGAACGTTTCGAAGGCCGCTTCGGCGGCGGCGCAGGCCTGCGCCACCAGTTCGGGCGTGCCGACCGAGAATTCATGCGCCTTGCCGGTCGCGGGTGCCGAGGAGAAGCGTCCTTCGGTCCGGATCTTTTCACCCGCGATCAGGTGGTCGCCATGGGGGATATGGGTCATGTCAGCGTCCTGTCCGTTCACGCCATTCGGCGTATTTCGTCAGATTGTCTTCATCCGTGGCGGGATAGAGGCCGATGATCGCCGCGCCGGCGTTCACCTGTTCCAGCACGAAATCCTCAAAGGATTCCATGCCGGTGCATTCGTCCGCGATCTCATCCGCCAGATGCGCCGGGATCACCATCACGCCGTCGCCGTCACCCAGCATCACGTCGCCCGGAAAAACGGCAGCGTCGCCGCAGGAAATCGGCACGTTGATGTCGATCGCCTCGTGCAGCGTCAGGTTCGTCGGCGCCGAGGGCCGGGCGAAATAGGCCGGCATGTCCAATGCCCCGATGCCCGCCGCATCGCGCACGCCGCCATCCGACACGACGCCTGCCGCGCCGCGCAGGGCAAGGCGGGTGATCAGGATCGACCCCGCGGTGGCCGCGCGGCTGTCCTTGCGGGCATCCATGACCAGGACATGGCCCTTGGGGCAGGTCTCGACCGCGACGCGCTGCTTGTGGACGCGGTTGCGAAAGACGGTGATCGGGTTGCGATCCTCTCGGGCGGGGATATAGCGCAGGGTGAATGCCTGGCCGACCATGGTCACCGGCTTGCGCTCCACCGGCACGACGCCCTGGACGAACTGGTTGCGCAGCCCACGCTTGAACAGCGCGGTCGCGACCGAGGCCGTGGAGACCTTCTTCAGCTTGTCGCGGGTTTCATTCGACAGGATGTATTCACTCATCATCTCTTCCTCAGATCAGATTGTTGTCGGCCATGAAGCGGTCCAGCTCTGCCTGTTGGGCCGGGGTCAGCGGCCAAGCCGAAGGCGGGCGGGTCGGGCCGCAATCCAGCCCCTGCGCGATCAGGGCCGCCTTGACCCCCGTGACATTGGTGCCGTTCATTTCCTGGGCGCGGATGTCTTCGAAGACCCGCATCCGTTCGATCAGCGCATTGGCCGCGGCATAGTCGCCTTGTTCCAGAGCAGTGTGGATGGCGACGGAATGTTCGGGCCAGACATTGATCAGCCCGGACGTGAAGCCGCGCGCGCCGACGGCATAGAATGTCGGCGCCCAGACCTCGGCCAGGCCACCGACCCACACGATCTGCGGATCGCAGGCGGCCCGTGCCTCGGCCAGCTTCTGCGGGTTGGGCGTCGCCCATTTCACGCCGCGCACACCGGGCACCGCGCAAAGATCGGCAATAGCCTTTGTGCCAATTGTATCATTGCGCAGATAGATCATCATCGGCAGCCCGCCCGACGCCTCGGACACGGCCTTGAGGTAATCGACGACACCACGCGGCGCGACGAAGGGATCGGGTGGCTGATGGACCATCAGCGCTGCCGCCCCGGCCTCAGCCGAGGCGCGGGCCAGCCGAACAGCATCGGGCAGCGCGCGGCCGACACCCGCCAACAGGGGCGCGCGACCCTCAATGAGGTTGGCGACTTCGGTGACCATCGTGCAGGCCTCGTCGGTCGTTAGGGCGTAGAACTCGCCCGTGTTGCCGTTGACAACGGGCATGTGCATGCCCGCGCCGAGCGCGCGGTCGATGATTGGGGCAAGGCGTGCAGGCGCCACTCGACCGTCGTCATAAGGAGTAACCAAGATGCCCGAGATCCCGGTGAGGGCTTCGTTGAGCGTCATCATCAGAAGATATCCGGTTCGGAGGCGGCAGGGCCGAAACCGCGTTCGAGGAAGGTGAAGTCGCAGCCCTTGTCCGCCTGAGTCACGTTTTGCGAGAACATCCAGCCCCAGCCCCGCTGGTAGCGCGGCTCGGGAGGGGTCCAGGAGGCGCGGCGCGCCTTGATCTCGGCCTCGTCGACCAGCATGTCTAGACGGCGCGCGGGCAGGTCCAGCCGGACGATGTCGCCGGTCTTCAGCAATGCCAGCGGGCCGCCGATGAACGCTTCGGGGGCGACATGCAGGACGCAGGCGCCATAGGACGTACCCGACATCCGCGCGTCCGAGATGCGCAGCATGTCGCGGTGACCCTGTTTGATCAGCGCCTTGGGGATGGGCAGCATGCCCCATTCGGGAAAGCCCGGACCGCCCAGGGGGCCGGCATTGCGCAAGACCATGACCGTGTCGGGGGTGACGTCAAGGTTTTCGTCATCCACAGCCGCCTTCATCTCAGGATAACTGTCGAAGACCAGGGCCGGGCCTTCGTGGACGTGGTATTTCGGGTCGCAGGCGGCAGGCTTGATGACCGCGCCATCGGGACAGAGATTACCGCGCAAAACCGCCAGGGAGCCCTCGTGATAGACCGGGTTCGACAGAGGCCGAATGACATCATCATTGTGGACCACCGCACCTTCGAGGTTTTCACCCATGGTCTTGCCCGTCACAGTGAGAGCGGTCAGATCCAGCCTGTCCTCGATCTGCTTCATCAGCGCGCGCAGGCCGCCGGCATAGAAAAAATCCTCCATCAGGTAATCCTTGCCCGAGGGGCGGACATTCGCGATCAGCGGCGTGGTGCGGCCCAACGCGTCCAGATCGTCCAGCGTCAGGTCGACGCCTGCGCGGCGCGCCATGGCGATCAGGTGGACGACGGCGTTGGTCGAACAGCCGGTGGCCATGGCGACGATAGCGGCGTTCCTGACGGCGGCTTCGGTGACGATGCGGTCGGGGGTCAGGTCCTCCCAGACCATGTCGACGATGCGGCGGCCGCAATCGGCCGCCATGCGCTGATGGCCGCTGTCCACCGCCGGCACTGATGACGCACCGGGCAGCGTCAGGCCCATCGCATCGGTGATCGCGGTCATGGTGCTGGCCGTGCCCATGGTCATGCAGACGCCCGCGGACCGGGCGATGCCGCCCTGGACGCCCTGCCATTGCTGGTCAGTGATGTTGCCGGCCCGGCGTTCGTCCCAATATTTCCACGCATCCGAACCCGAACCAAGCCGCGCCCCGGCATAGTTGCCGGCCAGCATCGGCCCCGCGGGCAGATAGATCATCGGCACGCCCGCCGTCAGGGCGCCCATCACCAGGCCCGGCGTGGTCTTGTCGCAGCCACCCATCAGGACGACCCCGTCCAGCGGATGGGCGCGGATCTGCTCCTCCGTCTCGATCGCCAGCAGGTTGCGATAGAGCATCGAGGTTGGCTTGGTAAAGCTTTCGTCCACCGACAGCGACGGCAGTTCGACCGGCAGGCCGCCTGCCTGCAGCACGCCCCGCTTCACGTCGGCGGCGCGTTCGCGAAAGTGGGAATGGCAACTGTTCAGTTCGGACCAGGTGTTCAGGATGCCGATGATCGGACGGCCCATGAAATCGGCCTCGGAATAGCCCAGCTGCATCATGCGCGAACGGTGGCCGAAGCTGCGCAGGTCGTCGGGCGCGAACCAGCGGGCGGATCGCAGATCGGCGGGGGTTTTCGTGGTGGTCATGTCTGCCTCGGGTCGGTCTGTGTTTCAGGAAGGGGCATGGCTTATTCCTCGCCACCCAATGTCAGGGGGCCGGCCGTGGTCCGCCCGCGAGAGGCGCGGTATTCACCCCACAGCTGCAAGGCGATCGACACGGCCGCCAGCGCCAGGAAGGCGCCCGAAATGGGGTTCGTCAGAAAGCCGGTATAATCGCCCTTGGACAGCTGCAGCCCACGGCGGAAGCTGGTTTCGGCCATCGGGCCCAGGATGAAGCCGATGATGAAGGGCGCCGTCGGAATGCCCGCCTTGACGAAGGCGTAACCAAGGACGCCGAAACCCAGGATGGTCCAGATGTCGAAGATGCGGCTGGCCAGCCCGAACGCGCCCACGGCACACAGCACCAGGATCACCGGCAACAGGATGTGCTTGGGGATCGCCAGCAGCTTGATGAAGATCCGCAGGCCCCAGAACTCCAGCACCAGCATCAGGCAGGCCGAGACGATCAGGGCGGCGAAGATGGTATAGACCAACGGGGCTTGGGTGATGAACAGCATGGGTCCGGGTTGGATGCCGTGGATCATCAGCCCGCCCAGCATGATCGCGGTGACCGCATCGCCGGGAATGCCCAAGGTCAGCAGGGGGATCATAGCGCCGCCGATGCCCGCATTGTTCGCGGTTTCCGAGGCGACCACGCCCTCGATCGTGCCCTTGCCAAACTGTTCGGGGGTCTTGGACCGCTTTTTCGCTGCGATATAGGCGATGATGTTCGACGTGCCCGCTCCGATGCCCGGCAGGATGCCGATCCCGATGCCGATCAGCGCGCTGCGGGTCGCGTTGGGGATCTGGCCCAGGAACTCGGCCATCGAAAAGCCGAAGCCCTTGATCTTGACGGGCATCGGAGCCTTGCCGCCGTCGACCGGATGGCGGGCGGATTCAGCGACCTTGATCACCTCGGCCACGGCGAACATGCCGACCAGGACGGTCAAAATGGAAAACCCGGCGTTCAGCTGAACATTGCCAAAGGTGAACCGCGTCGTCGCATCGACCGGCGCGATGCCGACAGTAGAGACGGCAAAGCCCAGCACGCCCGCAAAGATGCCCTTGGCCATCGATCCCGATGACAGCGTGGCAATCAGCGTCAGCGAAAACACCGCGATGGCGAAATACTCATGCGGACCGAAGGACAGCGCCACGCTCGCCAGCGACGGTGCGATGAAGGCCAGGGCCGCGATCGAGGCGATCGTCCCCAGGAATGAAAAGACGATGCCAACGCCCAACGCCTTGGCGCCCTCGCCCTTTTCCATCATCGGGCCGCCGTCGAAAGTGGTGGCGATCGAGGAGGGGGTACCCGGTATCTTCAGCAGGATCGCCGAGATCAGGCCGCCCGAGGTCGCGCCGACGAAAAGGGCGATCAGCAGGCTGATGCCCGCCGCGGGGCCAAGGCCATAGGTCATGGGCAGGCACAGCGCGATGGCCATGACCGCGGTTAGGCCGGGTACGGCACCGAAGACGATGCCTACGGCCACGCCCGCCGTCATCAGCGCGAAAATCTTCAGCGACAGGACGGCCGCGAAGCCCTGGATCAGAAGGTCGAACATGATGCTGCTTTCAGTTCAGCCACGCCACCAGCGGCCCTGCGGGCAGCAGGAGGTCGAAGGCATAGCGGAAGGTGGCGAAGATCAGGACGGATGACGCAATGGCAAGGCCCGCATAAAGCGGTACCGATCGCGTTGCCGATTTCGGTGTCAGGACCAGGAACTGCAGGAAAAGATAGATGGCCGTGGCGATCGGGAAGCCCAATGGACGCAGCGCGGCAATAAAGCCTGCGATTAGCAGCAGAGTCAGGCCAACTGTGACCAGCCCGCTGGCGGCGGCCCGCACCTCTGCCTCAGTAGCGGCCGGTCGTCGCAATGCGCCGACCAGTTCGATCAGACCAAGCGCGATCATCATGAACGCCAGAATGGTCGGCACGGTCCCGGCATCAACGCCATCTCGTTCGGGCAGCGCCGCCGCCAAGCGAAGATAGACAATTCCAGCGCCGGCCATGACTGAACCGACGACCACGTCTTTGAGCCGCATCGCGCAGCCCTCCTTTGCTGTGTGGCTGGATTAGTCCGGCGCCGTTGGGCACCGGACTGCCAATGCTCAGCGCGAGGCTTGGAGCGCGTCGCGATAGGGCATGTAGGTATCGCGGATCGTGTTCAGACGCTCCAGCGCCTCCTGCTGGGGCAGGAAGGCGACGGGCTGTTTGAAGCCTTGCTCCAGATCCTCGGCATATCCCGGGATTTCCGTGATCTGCTGCATGACTTCGCCCATCTTGTCGACGATGGCTTGGTCGGTGCCTTCGGGGAAGGCGATGATGTAGGGATTGTTCATCACGAAATCGACACCCTGTTCTGCAAAGGTGGGAATATCACCCAGCAGAGGGTTGCGTTCATCGTTCGGCTGGCCCAGCACGACCATCTGGCCGTTATCCACGTAATCCTGAACGGCACCATAGGCGATGCCTGCGACATCGATCCTCCCGCCAAGAAGCGAGGCGATCTTTTCAGCCGCCGAGCCGGTGTCGACAATGTTCATCTCGATGCCCGCGCCTTCCTGGAAGATCAGGCCTTGCAGATGCGAATAGCCGCCAAATTCGGTGCCGAACGTGATGCTGCCTGCCTCTGCTGCCTTGACGTCCTCGACCGATGTCAGTCCGGACGACGCGCTGGCCACCAGGACGGCGCCCTGATCGATGGCCGGCACGCAGCAGATCTCGAAGGCGTCGAGGCCATAGTCGGCCAATCCCGACACCTCGGCCACGATCACATGGCCCGTATGGCCGAACAGCATGGTGTAGCCGTCAGGCTCGGCCTGGCGCACGGCTGATGTGGCGATGGTCGCGCCGCCGCCCGGCATGTTGGTGATCACCATTCCGACGCCGGTGATCTCCTCGAAATAGCGCGCCATCGTGCGAGCGTTGAAGTCGGTATCACCGCCCGGGCTGGCACCGATGATGACGTTGATCGCGCGCTCGGGCCATTCGGTCTGGGCCATTGCGGCGCTGCCTGCAAAACAGGCGGTAACCGACAGGGCAATCAGGGCTGTCTTCTTCATTTCCTATCTCCTCCCCAGGGCGATGCGCCCTTTCCTCTATTGACGCACTAATATACTTGATGCCTTCTGACAACCATTTTCTCGGTTGCGGTAGGCGCATCATGCTGGCACTTCAGGATTGAATCAGGACGGGAGCAGAAGAAGGAGATGCGCAGGCGAACCAGGGCAGATGTCGTCCATGACGCACTGCGCCATTTGATCGTGACGCTTGAACTGGCGCCCGGACAGCTTCTTTCCGAAAAGGAGATGTGCGACCGTTTCGGCGTCAGCCGTACGCCCATCCGAGAGGCATTCCTGCGCTTGGCCGAACATGGCTTGGTCACCGTCGCGCCGCAGCACGGCACCTTCGTAGCGGGCATTTCCCCCAAGGCCGTTCGGTTGGCGCATTTCCTGCGGGAAAATCTGGAGATCCCCGCCATTCGGCGGTTGGCTGCGCATCCCGCCCCTGACCTGAGCGCCGCAAGGGACATCCTGGTGGCGCAAAAGGTCGCGGCCGCGCGGAACGACCAGGCGGAATTCATTCTGCTGGACGATCGCTATCACGAGGCGCTGTTTGACGCCGTCGATCTGTCCGATGTCTGGGCCGTCATCCAGGCCCGCAAGGGGCATCTGGACCGTATCCGCTTTATCCAGGGAACAATTCGGGGCAGCGTCGAGGTGCCGCTTTGCCAGCACGAACAGATTCTTGACGCATTGACCGCCCAGGATGGCAATCTGGCCGCAAGGCTGCTGAAGGACCACATTGCCGGATCGCTGGCCTTTCTGGAGCGTCATCTGCGCGAACGCCCCGAGATGTTCATCGACGACGAACCGACCGGCGGCACCGGGGCAGGGTCATGAAGGCGGGAACCGAAGACATCGCAAGCGACCTGCGTCGTCGTATCCTGTCGCTTGAACTGCCCCCGGGATCGGTGCTTTCGCGCAGCGATCTGACGGCACGCTATGGCATCAGCTCGACGCCGCTGCGGGATGCGCTGCTGGCATTGCGTGACGAGGGGCTGGTTCAGATCATGCCCCAATCGCGCACCATGGTCAGCCGCATCGACCTGGCCCACGCAAGGCAGATCCATGTCCTGCGCAGCGCGATGGAAATCGAGGCCAGCCGACGTGTTGCCGCGGCAGATCTGCCCGGCGTCGCCGAGGAACTGGCCGCCCTGATACAGATACAGCAGGATCAGATGACGCGCGGTGACATGGCGGCGTTTTCCCGATTGGATCTGGCGTTCCACGAGGCCCTGTTTCGTGCCGCAGGGCTGATGGTCGTCCATCAGGTGATCCGCCGCGAGAGCATCCATATCGACCGCCTTCGCGCCTTGCACCTGATGAAACCGGAGAAGGCTCAGCAGATCCTGAACGATCATAGGTCAATTATTGTTGCGATCAAGGCGGGCAACGTAGATGCAGCCGCTGAAGCGATGCGACTGCATCTGTCACAATCTATTTTGCTAGGAGACCGCCTGACTCAAGAAAAACCAGATTATTTCACCTAGGATCGATATTTCTGACTAGGCTCAGGATAAATTGATTTCCGCTTCGCAGCGTGCTTCAAGGCTCGGAAATGGAGCGGTGACGTGAGCGACCTTTCTGGCGGACTGACGCGCAGATGACACGCATGGCACCCTTTTTCCTAAGTCTCACGGGAAGCCACGCGTCGATGACAGGCGCGTTCTTAGCGGGATTATTTTAATAATCCACAATGGCTTACGCTGGCGTCATACATCTACCGCACATGGTTCTCACAAGACGCTTTACAGGGGTTGGCGCGGAAAGGGCATTTTTGCCTAAATGATGGCCGGGCTCGCTGCCGAACACTATGAAGAGGAGACCGTGATAATAGACGCGACATACCTGAAGGGACATCGCACAGCGACCGGTATGGCCGACAAAAAGGGGGCGTGGTCGCCTGATCGGCAGCACCAAAGGGTTCGAGGGGAAGAGAAACTGTCCGGCAGACAGTTTCGCCCAAGAACGGAACACCAAACTGCCCACCATTTGCGACAGCCAGATACTATCGTTCGACCTGTTCATCACCGCCGGTAAGGTGCGCGATTATATCGGCGCACGGGCGCTGCTCAGCCCCCTGCCAAACGTCAAATGGCTGCTTGGAGATCGCGGTGGTAATCCTGACTGATTGACAGACGCGTTGCAGGACAAGGGAATACGCGCCTGCATTATTGGTCGGAAGCAACGCAAGACGCCGGTCAAGTATGACGAGCGGCGCAACAAACGGCAAGGTCGCATCTAGATCATGTTCGGCAGGCTGAAAGACTGGCGACGCGTCGCAACCCGATACGGCAGATGCCCGAAGGTCTTCCTATCCGCCATCGCACTCACAGCAACCGTCATTTACTGGCAATGAGATGCCGTAACGGGGCCTGCGCTGCGACCTGCCCGTTACCG
>NZ_QJPK01000003.1 GCF_003259195.1 Paracoccus sediminilitoris | reverse complement strand
CGCTGTTCATCTGCGTGTCGGCGGGCTTTGCCGCATCGATCCCGCAGGACGTCATGTATGCATTGCTGGGCGTGCCGATCACCGCATTCGCCCTGTGGCAGCTGTCGGGCCGGCCGCTGGTCCTGAACCTGCATCACCGCAAGCGGGCCGAGGCCGTGTCGGGCATCATCGGCGGGCTTTACGGCGGGGTGTCGGGCATCTGGGGGCCCCCGCTGATCGTCTATCTGCTCTCCATCGGCACCGAAAAGCGCGAACAGGTCCGCGTGCAGGGCGTGGTCTTCCTGATCGGCGCGGTGGTGCTGACGGTGGCGCATCTGTTTTCGGGCCTGCTGAACGGGCAGACGCTGCCCCTGTCGGCGGTGCTGTGCATTCCCGCCATCATCGGCATGAAGCTGGGTTTCGCGATGCAGGACCGGCTTGATGTCGCGCAATTCCGCCGCTGGACGCTCGTCCTCTTGATCCTGACCGGCCTGAACCTGATCCGCCGCGCCCTCGAAATCTGGAGCCTGTGATGACCGATCCCGCCGACCTGACTGCCCGCCTGATCCGCTGCCCCTCCGTCACCCCGGAAGAAGGCGGCGCGCTGGTCCTGCTGGGCGACATGCTGAGCGAGGCCGGATTCGAAGTGACGCGGGTCGATCGCAACGGCACGTCGAACCTGTTTGCGCGGTGGGGGGCCAAAGGCGCGCGCAGCTTCGGCTTCAACGGCCATACCGATGTCGTGCCGCCGGGCGATCTGGGGTCTTGGACGCATCCGCCCTTCAGCGGCCATGTCGAGGATGGCATCATTTGGGGGCGGGGTGCGACCGACATGAAATCGGGCGTCGCGGCCTTCGTCGCCGCCGCCATCGACTTCACCCGCGACACGCCCCCCGACGGGGCGGTGATCCTGACCATCACCGGGGATGAGGAGGGACCATCAAAAGATGGCACCATCGCCATCCTGGATTGGATGGAGGCGAACGGCGAACGCATGGATGCCTGCGTCGTGGGCGAGCCGTCGAACCCGGATGTCATGGGCGAGATGATGAAGATCGGCCGGCGCGGGTCGGCGACCTTCACCATCACCGCCAAGGGCCAGCAGGGCCACGCCGCCTATCCGCATCGCGCCAGGAACCCCCTGCATGCGCTGACGGCCTATCTGTCGGAGCTGACCGCGACGCCCCTGGACAAGGGGACGGATCACTTCGACCCTTCGGGTCTGCAGATCACCACCATCGACTGCGGCAATCCGGCCTCGAACGTGATCCCGGAACGCGCCAGCGCGCTCGTCAATATCCGCTTCAACGACCTGCATACCGGCGCATCGCTGCAGGCCGACCTCGGCGAACGTGCCGCCCGCATCAGCGCTGAAACCGGCGTCACCCTGACCGTCACCAGCGCCATCTCGGGCGAGGCATTCCTGACCGAGCCCGGCCCCTTCGTCGATCTGGTGCGCGGCATCGTCACCCAGGAAACCAACCGCCAGCCGGTCCTGTCCACATCGGGGGGGACGTCGGATGCACGCTTTGTCAAGGATCACTGCCCGGTTGTGGAATTCGGCTTGGTCGGTCACCATATGCACCAGGTCGACGAACGCGTGCCCGTCGCGCAGATCCACCAGCTGAAGACCATCTATCAGCGCATTCTGGAAAGCTATTTCGCATGAGGATCGAACAGACCGACGATCTGGCCGCCTGCCACGCCCTGCGCCGCACCGTGTTCATCCAGGAACAGAACGTCCCCGAGGCCGATGAGATGGACGACCTGGATGGCGAAGCCATCCACCTGCTGGCATGGCAGGACGATGTCCCCGTCGGCACTGCCCGCATCCTGATCCGCGGCGATATCGGCAAGATCGGCCGCGTCTGCGTGCTGCCGCAGGCCCGGGGCACGGGACTGGGCGCGCAGCTGATCCGCGCTTCGATGGATGTGCTGCGCACGCATCCCGGCGTCACCACCGCCAAGCTTGGCGCACAGACCCATGCCATCGGCTTTTACGAAAAACTTGGCTTTCTGGCGCAGGGACCGGTTTACGACGACGCGGGAATCCCGCATCGGGACATGACACGCGAACTCTGACCTGCATGGCAGCGTTGGGGCCGAAATGACAGGTAGGACATGACCCAGATCCCAAGCAAAGAACAGATTCTGGAATGGGTCGCCGAACACCCCGAGGCCAATTCCAAACGCGACATCGCCAAGGCCTTCGGCATCAAGGGCGCGGCCCGCATCGACCTCAAGCGCCTGCTGAAGGAGTTGGAGGCCGCGGGCCAGCTGGAACGTCGCCGCCGGCATTATCTGGACGCCGAAAAGCTGCCCCCCGTGACGGTGCTGGAGCTGCTGGCCCCCGACGGGTCGGGCGACCTGTTCGCGCGTCCGATGGAGTGGCGCAACGAAGGCCCGATGCCCCGCATCCTTTACGTCCCCCGCGAAAGCGACCCGGCCCTGGGGCGCGGCGACCGCTTCCTGGGCCGTCTGGCCCCTGTCACGGGCGAGGAATACCAATACGAGGCTCGGCTGATCCGCCGCGTCACCGCCAGTCCCAACCGCATCACCGGCATCTTCCGCAAGGATACCGAGGGCGGGCGCATCATGCCCATCGACAAGGGCCAGGACCGCGAATGGCGCGTCCGCAGCGATGCAACGCTTGGCGCCGAAAATGGTGAATTGGTGCAGGGTGAACAGGTCGGCCCCAAGAACCGCATGGGCATGCCTTGGGCGCGGATCATCGACCGCTTGGGCGACCCTTCGGCCCCGCGTGCGGTCAGCCTGATCGCCATCCACCAGCACGGCATCCCTGACGAATTCCCCGATGCCGTCATCCGCGAAGCGGAATCGGCCAAGCCCGCCACCATGAAGGGCCGCGACGATCTGCGCGACCTGCCGCTGGTCACCATCGACCCATCCGATGCACGCGACCACGATGACGCGGTCGCAGCCCAGGTCGAGGATGACGGCGGCGCGACCATCTGGGTCGCCATCGCCGATGTCGCCCATTACGTCCGCACCGGCAGCGCGCTGGACCGCGAGGCGTGGAACCGCGGCAATTCCAGCTATTTCCCCGACCGCGTGGTGCCCATGCTGCCCGAGGCGCTGTCGGCAGATCTGTGTTCGCTGCACGAGGGCGTCGATCGTCCCGTCATCGCCGTCCGGATGCGTCTGGACGCGCAGGGCAACAAGGCCAGCCATACCTTCCACCGCGCCATGATGAACAGCCGCGCCAGCCTGTCCTATGAACAGGCGCAGGCGGGGGCCGATGGCAACCCCGACGACCAGACAGCGCCCCTGATGGAGGAGGTGATCACGCCCCTCTGGCACGCCTATGGCCTGCTGAAATCGGCGCGTGAGCGTCGCCAGCCGCTGGAACTGGACCTGCCCGAACGCCGGATCGAGCTGACGCCGGATGGCCGCGTCAAGGACGTCAAGTTTCGCGAACGCTTCGACGCCCACAAGCTGATCGAGGAATTCATGGTGCTGGCGAATGTCGCCGCCGCCGAGGAACTGTCCAAACGGTCCCGCCCGCTGCTGTTCCGCGTCCACGAGGAACCCAGCCTTGCCAAGATCGACGCGCTGCGCGAGGTCGCACAGGCATCGGGGTTCACGCTGGCCAAGGGGCAGGTGCTGCATACCAGCCATCTGAACCGCCTTCTGGCGCAATCGCAGGACACCGATTTCGACGAATTGATCAACATCTCGACCCTGCGGTCGATGACGCAGGCCTATTACCACCCCGAGAATTACGGCCATTTCGGGCTGTCGTTGAAAAGCTATGCGCATTTCACCTCGCCCATCCGCCGCTATGCCGACCTGATCGTCCATCGCGCACTGATCGCGGGCCATGGCTGGGGCAAGGATGGGCTGAATGCAGACGAGATCGAGCGTCTGTCCGAAACCGCCACCCATATCAGCGAAACCGAACGCCGCAGCATGGCGGCCGAACGCGACACGACCGACCGCTATCTGGCGGCCTATCTGTCCGAACGGGTCGGCACGGAAATGACGGGCCGCATCAACGGCGTGCAGAAGTTCGGCGCCTTCGTGCGGCTTGATGAAACCGGGGCGGACGGGTTGCTGCCGATCCGGTCGATTGGCCAGGAATATTTCCACTTCGACCCCGATGCCCATACCCTTGTCGGCAGTGACACGGGGCTGGAAATCGGCGTCGGTCAGCGCGTCACCGTGCGTCTGGCCGAAGCCGTGCCTGTCACCGGCGGCCTGATGCTGGAATTGTTGGAGCTGGACGGCAAGGCGATGCCGCGCGGGCGCAGCAAGGGCCGTCGCGGTGCCACGCCGGGCCGCGTGTCGACCAAGGCCCGGCTGGCCGAGGTCAAGCGCGCCACCAAGCGGCGGCGCAAGAAGAGCTGAGCAGCGTGAGCCTCGCGCAGGATATCGGGGGCGTGTCGCCACGCCCCCGGATCGTCAGATATAATACAGGATCGCCCCGATCACCGCGCCTGCGATCAGCAGCTGCACCACGCAGAAGCCCATGATGTCGCGCGGCTTCAACCCGGCGATGCCCAGCATCGGCAAGGCCCAGAAGGGTTGCAGCATGTTGGTCCAGGCATCACCCCAGGCCACGCCCATCACGACCTTGGCCACATCAGCACCCAAGGCTTCGGCTGCCGGCAGCATGACAGGGGCCTGCACCGCCCATTGACCGCCGCCCGAGGGCACGAAGATGTTCACGATCCCGGCCGAGATGAAGCTCCAGAACGGCAGGGTGGTCGCGGTCGAGATCGACACGAACCATTCCGACAGGCTGGTGGCCAGCCCGCTTTGCACCATGATCGCCATGATCCCGGCATAGAAGGGGAACTGGATCACGATCCCCGCGCCGCCGCGCACGCCGCCGTCCAGCGCCAGCAGCAGGCTGCGGGCGGAACCGTGGCAGATGACGCCCAGGAACAGGAACAGGAAGTTCACGACGTTCAGGTTCAGCGCGCCCCCGGACACGAAATGCATCAGCAGCCAGGCCAGACCCGGAATGCCGATCAGGTACATCAGCAGGGGGCTGGTCTCCAACCGCTCGGCGGGGGTGGGGCGGGCGGCGCGGGGCGCGGCTTCGGGGTCGCGCAGCTGATCGGGGTCGATCAGCACCTGCTCATCCTCCAGCGGCAACATCATGCGGTTGACCAGCGGCACGGCGATGAACAGCGCCAGCACGATCAGTAGATTCCAGCTGGCAAAGATCGTGTCGCCGGTCGGGATGACGCCGATCTGGGTTTCGGTGAAATGCCCCGGCGTGGCGATCGTCAGCGGGATCGACCCCGACAACCCGCCATGCCAGATGATGAAGCCCGAATAGGCCGACGCGACCAGCAGGCGGTAATCGACCCGGACCTGACGCGCGACCTCCTTGGCGAAGATGGCGCCGACGACCAGGCCAAAGCCCCAGTTCACCCAGGCCGCGATCAGCGATACCAGCGTGACCAGCACGATGGCCATGCCGCGGCTGCGGGCCAGGCCGGCGATTCGCGCCAGCACCCGGCGCACCGGGGGCGAGGATGCCAGGATGAAGCCGGTGACCAGCACCAGCAGCATCTGCATGGCAAAGGACAGCAGTTCCCAGAAACCGTCCCCCCACATCTGCACCAGTTCGGTGGGGCCGGTGCCTTGGGTCAGCATCGCCGCCGCCGCCGCCACCAGCGTCAGGACGATGACGAAAATGAAGGCGTCGGGCAGCCAGCGCTCCATCAGGCGGCTGGCTGGCCGGGACAGTATTCTCAGCATGGTATTCCTCCTCTTGATGCGGCGCACGCTGCGTCAAGGAAGAGGTCTTGGCAACCGCGCCCTGGGTCAGCTTTCGCGGAAGGCGCGGTTGAAGTAATCGGCCAGCGGTTTCAGCAGATAGGCCATGGGGGTGCGTTCGCCGGTCTGGATATAGACCTCGACCGGCATGCCGGGGACCAGCGCAAGGTCGCCCAGTTTCTCCATCTCCTCGGGGGGGATGGAGACCTCGGCGCGGTAATAGGGCGCCCGCGTCGCCTCATCCAGCAGCGCATCTGCCGAAAGGCGGTCCAGCCTGCCGTCGATCTCGGGGGTGGTGCGGGATGAGAAGGCCGAAAAGCGCAGCACGACCGGCTGGCCTACCATCACCTCGTCGATATTGATGGTCTGCAGACGTGCGCCGATGACCAATGGACGATCCTGCGGGATGATATAAAGCAGCGGATCGGCCGGACGGATCACCGAGCGCGGCGTCGTCACCTGCATGTTGTAGACCAGCCCCGAAACCGGGGCGCGGATCTCCAGACGGCTGATCTGTTCGACCAGGCTGCGGCGGCGTTCAGCCAGTTCCAGTTCGCGATAGCCCAGGTCGCGCAGCTCGGTTTCGGCCTGTTCGCGACGTTCGGCGCCCAGCTGCAGACGCTGAATCTCCAGCTCGGTCTGGCGGATCAGGGCCGAGGCGCGGCTGGCCTGCAGCGATCCCAGTTCGCCATCCATCCGCGCGGCTTCGCGTTGCAGGGCCAGCACGCGAGATGCCTGCGCAAGCCCGCGATCCAGCAGGCTCTGCTGGTCGACCAGTTCCTCTCCGATCAGGTCGCGCTGCGTGCCAAGCGCGTCGATCTGGGCGTCGATGCCCTCGATCTCGGACGTGATCTGGTCGCTTTGCTTGGCCAGTTGGTCCAGCGATTGGCGCAGCGTGTCCAGCCGGGTGCGGAACAGGCTGGCCTGGCCCTCGACCAGGCCGGCAAGGTCGGGATTGTCCTTGGCAGCGGTCGTCAATTCGTCGGGGAAGGTGACCTCTTCGGTTTCGCCGCGTTCGGCCTCAAGACGCCCGCGACGGGCCAGAACCTCGAAATACTGGCCCTCGACGATGGTATGTTCGGTCCGCAGCAGCGTGCCGTCCAAACCCAGCAGCAGGTCGCCCGCCTTGACATCGGAGCCGTCCTTGACGGCGATGGTTTCCACCACGCCCCCGTCTGGGTGCTGTACGATCTGGCGCTGCTGTTCGACCTCGACCTGGCCCGACGCCACCACCGCACCCGAAATCTGCGACATCATTGCCCAGGCGATGAAACCGCCCACCAAGATGATGACCGCCAGAAGCCCGGCGATGATCGGCGTGCGGACCGACCAGCGGGTGTCCAGACCGGGGGTCATGCGACACCTCCGGCAAGGCCGCCCGTCTGGGATTGCATGATCTGTGCCGAATTCTTGACCATCTGTTGCAGCACCTTGTCGCGCGGTCCGAAGGCGCGGATGATTCCAGCCTCCATCACCAGCAGGTTTTCGCATTCGTTGATGGCGGCAGGGCGGTGGGCCATGATGATCACCGCACCGTTTTGCGCCTTCAGTCGCCGGATCGCCTGGTTCAGCGCCTCGGAACCCTGGTTGTCCAGGTTCGAGTTCGGCTCGTCCAGAACCAGCAGGACCGGATCGGGATAGAGCGCGCGGGCCAGCCCGATGCGCTGGATCTGACCGCCCGACAGGCGTCCTGCGGTCTGGCTGATGCGGGTGTCATATCCGTTCGGCAGATCCAGGATCATCTGGTGGGCCGCCGCGGCGCGCGCAGCCTGAACCACGCGGGCGGGATCGGGTTCGGGGGCAAGGCGGGCGATGTTTTCCGCGATGGTGCCGTCGAACAGCGTTACCTGTTGCGGCAGATAGCCGATCAGGCCGCCCAGCACGTCGGGGTCGTATTGGTCCAGCGTCGCCCCGCCCAGCCTGATAAAGCCGCCGCCGACGGGCCATGCGCCGATCAGCGCGCGGGCCAGCGTGGATTTTCCCGCCCCCGACGGGCCGATGACGCCCAGCGCCGTGCCGGGGGCAACCTTGAAGGTGATGCCGCGCAGCGTGGCCGATTGTTCGCCCGGAGGCGCGACAACCAGGTTGCGCACGTCCAAGGCGGCCTCGGGGCGGGGCAGAGGGGTACGGGCGAATTCGGGCGGACGCCGTCCCAGCAAGTTCCCCAGCCGCTTCCAGCCGTCCTGCGCCGCCTGCACGGCAGGCCAGCCGCCGACCAGCTGATCGACCGGTGCCAGCGCCCGGCCCATCATGATCGAGCTGGCGATCATCGCCCCCGGCGTCAGTTCCTGACGCAGCACCAGCAAGGCGCCCACCGCCAGCATCGCACTTTGCAGGAACAGCCGGAAGCTGCGGGAAAAGACGCCGAACCCGCCGGACAGATCGCCGGCGCGGACCGTGCTTTCCTGGGCTTCGCGGCGGAACTTCTGCCAGCGGGCATGGGTGGCACCGCGCATCCCCAATGCGCAGATGACCTCGCCCTCGTCACGGTAAAGGTCGGCCATGCGCTGTGCCTGGGCGGCCGACCGCGCCGATTGCTGGAGCGGCACCTTGGTCAGGCCGCGATTCGCGATGGTGGCAATTACCAGGATGAAACCGCCCGCCGTTGCCACGATCCCCAGCAGCGGGTGGAACATATAGATCGCGGCCAGAAACAGCGGTGCCCAGGGCAGGTCAAAAAAGGCCAGCGTGACCGGCGATCCGATCAGGCGCTGGACCGCGTCCAGGTCGCGCATGCCGCTGGCGGTCGCGGCGGATTCGTCACCCCTGACGGCCCCCTCGCGCAGGGCGGCATTAAAGACGCGCGGTTCGATCCGGTCCTGGAAGCGGGCGGCGATGCGCTGCATCACCCGGCTGCGGATCATGTCGACCGCACCCATCAGCAGGAACAGGAACGTCACCAGCACGAACAGCGCCGTCAGCGTCTCGACCGAGCGCGAGGCCAGCACCCTGTCATAGACCTGCAGCATGAACAGCGGTCCGGTCAGCATCAGCAGGTTCACAACCGCCGAGAACACCGCGACCGCAGCGAACAATTGCCAACCCGTGGCGCGGGCCTGCCGCAATTCGCGCATCCCGTCGTGATTGCCTGATACTGTTGCCATCTTTATGCCTTCATGCCCCCAGGATCGGAACCCGGGGCTTGCCACATCAACATGACAACCATATCACCGCCCCAAGCTTAGACCAACCTGTCCCGAAGGCCCATCGCGCCTTGCAACGATTAGGAATTCCCTTGCGCCCATTGATCTTGACGGCGCTTGTCGCGCTGCCCCTGCTGACGGGCTGCGCCAGCGCGCCGGTCCAGCAGGATGGAATCACCATCAACGACCCCTACGAGGCGCAGAACCGCCGCGTCCATGCCTTCAACAAGGGGCTGGATTCGCATGTGATCGGCCCGATCGCCGATCTCGCGGGCGGCAAGAATGACGCCGAAACCGCGCCGGTCGATCCCGATGCACCCATCGGGCTGCTGCAGATGGTCATCAATGCCGGGCGCAACCTGTCGCTGCCGGTAAAATCGGTGAACGGCCTGCTGCAGGGGCGACCGGGCAATGCGGGGCGCAACCTGTCGCGCTTCGCGATCAACTCGACCCTGGGGTTGGGAGGTGTCTTCGATCCGGCCATGGACAATTTTGGCATATCCGAACGCGACACCGATTTCGGTGAAACCCTGGCCGTCTGGGGCGTCCCCGAAGGTCCCTATGTGGAACTGCCGGTGCTGGGGCCATCGACCCGGCGCGATGCGGTGGGGCAGGTGGTCGATCTGCTGATCGACCCGATGTATCACCTGTTGGACGGTCAGGATCGCGCGGTGGTCTTTGGCCTGCGCGTCGCCTCAAAAGCCGGTGATCGGGCGCGGTTCGGGGACAGCGTGGATGGCATCTTGCAGGGAAGTGCGGATAGCTATGCGCAGACGCGGCTGATCTGGCTGATGAACCGCCGCCACGATTTGGGAGAAGAGCGTGCAGATTACGACCCCTATGACGACGCTGATGTCATCGACCCCTATGCGGAGTGACCGCCGCGGCTTTCTGGGGCTGCTGGCCTGTGCGGCCGTCGCGGCCGTGCTGCCTTTCCGCCCCGCCCATGCGCTGGATGCGGGCAGTGCCCGCGCCCTGATCGACCGGTCCCTGGGCGAGGTCTATCAGGTTATCAATTCCGGGCAGGCCCCCGCAACGATGTATCAGCAGTTCGAGGCGATCTTTGCCCGCTATGCCGATGTGGACGTGATCGCGCGATCCGCATTGGGACCCGCGGCGCGCCAGACCGATGCGGCGACCTTCGCGGCCTACAAGCAGGCCTTCCAGGGGTATATCGGGCGCAAATACGGCAAGCGCTTTCATGAATTCGTCGGATCACGGATCGAGGTGACGGGCGCGCGTCAGCTGAAAAGCTTCTATGCGGTCACGTCGGTCGCCTATCTGAACGGTCGCGCGCCGATGGAGGTCGAGTGGCATGTCTCGGACCGATCCGGCCAGGATCTGTATTTCAACATCATCATCGAGGGCGTGAACATGCTGGCCAGCGAACGGGCCGAGATCGCGGCCATGCTGTCGCGCCGCAAGGGCGACGTCGCCGCGCTGACCGCCGATCTGCGCCAGGCTGGCTGACCCGCCACGCCATCTGAACCGCAACGAAAAAGGGCACCCCGCAGGGTGCCCTTTTGCCGTTGTCGCGGGAGGTGTTCCGTCAGTTGCCCGACAGGATGCCGTTCAGCGCACGGCTGAGAGCGTCATCCGAGCTGGCCTCGCTGCTGTCGCCCGGCGTGGCGGCGGGGTTGCCGCCCCCTTCGCCCGGCGCGGTGATGACACGCCCGCCTTGGTTCTGACCGTTCACGCCGTTCATGACGCCCGCCAAGGCCGCCGCAAGGGGATCATCCGCCGATCCGCTGGTCACGACCTGCGGCGTGCCGCCACCACTGGACATGATGATGCCGCTGCCATCGGGGGACACGGTCGACAGGGGCAGTTCGGGCAGACCGTCATGGATCTCCTCCATCACCGCCTGCCAGATCTCGGCGGGCAGACCGCCGCCGGTCACGCCGGTCAGGGGCTTGTTGTCATCATTGCCCATCCAGACGCCGGTGACGTATTGTTCCGAAAAGCCCACGAACCACGCATCGCGATAGCTGCTGGTCGTGCCGGTCTTGCCGGCCACGGGGCGCGATCCCAGCTGGGCGCGGCCGCCGGTGCCTTCCTGGATGACCTTCTGCATCATGTAGATCAGCTGGCCTGCCGCGCGCTGGCTGATGACGCGTTCGCCAAAGCCGCCCGTCTGGCCCATCAGCGGCTGGTCGTCGCCCTGGACGTTCAGTTCCACCAGGCCATAGGGCGCGACCGAGGTGCCGCCGTTGCGGATGCCCGCATAGGCACCGGTCAGTTCCAGCAGCGTCGCCTCGGATGCGCCCAGGCCCAGAGACGGGCTGCGGGTCAGGTTGCTGACGATGCCGAAATCATGGGCGATGCGGATGACCTCGTCGCGGCCCACGACCTCCTGCAGGCGGATGGTGGCGGTGTTCAGCGACCGTTTCAGCGCGTCGGTCAGCGTCACCTGGCCGTAATAGCGGCGGGTATAGTTCTTGGGCGACCAGTTCTTGCCGCCCGGAATTCGGATGGTCAGGGGGCCGTCCTCGATCCGGTCGCTGGGGCCATAGCCCGCCTCCAATGCCGCGGCATAGACGAAGGGCTTGAAGCTGGACCCGGTCTGGCGCTTGGCCTGGCTGGCGCGGTTGAAGGCGCCGTTCACCGTGGTGTCGCGCCCGCCGATCATGGCGCGCACGGCACCATCGGCGGACATCACGACCACCGCGGCCTCGGCGGTCGAGCCGTCCTTGACCTTTTCATCGAAGACGCGCTTCAGCGCCCGTTCGGCCGCGCGCTGGATGCGCTGGTCGAAGGTGGTGGTGATGGTCACGTCCTCGGTCGTCTCGCTGGTCAGGAAGCCCGGACCCGATTCCATCAGCCAATCGGCGAAATATCCGCCCGCGCGGGCCTTGGCGGCCTGCGACAGTTCGGCGGGGTTGGCGCGGGCCTGGGCCAGCTCCGCATCGGTCAGATAGCCTTCCTCGTGCATCAGGCCCAGGACCGTGTCGGCACGTTCCTGGCTGCGGGACAGGTTGGCGGTGGGCGCGTAATAGCTGGGCGCGCGCAGCAGGCCCGCCAGCATCGCGGATTGCTGGGCGTTCACCTCGCTGGCGGGGACGTTGAAATAGCGCTGGCTGGCGGCCTCGAAGCCGCGCGCTCCGGCACCCAGATAGGACCGGTTCATGTAGATGTTGAGGATGTCGTCCTTGCTGTATTTCGCCTCCATGGCGAAGGCATAGGGGACTTCCTTGATCTTGCGCCAGACGCCGCCCGACCGGCAATCGGCCTCGAACTCGGCCTCGTTCTTGAAGCGGGTCGGGTCGAATGTGTCGCCCAGGCACAGCAGCTTTGCGACCTGCTGGGTGATGGTGGACCCGCCATTGCCCTCCAGCGGCCCGCGTCCTGCGGCCAGGTTGATCTTGATGGCGCTGGCGATGCCGCGGGGGCTGACGCCGAAATGGCGGAAGAAGCGGCGGTCCTCGGTCGAGATCACGGCCTGCTTCAGCACCGGCGCGATCTTTTCGCTGTTCACCGCGCCAAAGGTTTCCCCCCGCCACGCAAAGACGCGCTTGTCGCGGTCCAGCATGGTGACGCTGCCGCGCGCGCGACCGTCAAACAGCGCCGATGCCTCGGGCAGGGTGACATAGAAATAGCCGGTGGCGGCCGCGATGATCAGCGCGACCACCATGGCCAGGCGCCAGACCGACCCCCAGACCACCCGCCAGATTAGTGTCACGAAGGCCGCGATCCAGCCAAGGATCCCGCCGCGACGGGGCTTGGGGTTCTTGTGGCGGGTCACCTTGCGCCGCTTGGTGTCGGCCGCGTCGTCCGACAGGTTGCGCTTGTCGGCAACAGGGCTCTTGCCCGTGCGGGTCGGGGTTCCGGTGGGTCTTTTCATGCCTTGAATGCCTGCGTCTTTGCCATGCCGGTTGATCCGGCCAAGATTGCGCCCAGCCTACAGCATGTTTGCCAGCAGGGGAATTGGGGTGACCAATCCGTGATGACGGGGGGCGGAACCGTGCCGCACGGGCCCAGCGCCCTGCCAGGCCCGGATGCACAGGGCAAAGGCAGGCGTGGCAGCCCTGCGGACAAATGCTGCCCTTTTAATGGGCGTTTGCCCCGATTTCCGCCCGCCGAACGGGCAGCGGTGATTTCTGCGCGATCCGACCCTGCGCCAATCTTTGCCGACGTGCCGGAATTGCACATGAAAGGGGCGATGGCAGCCGGTCCGGTGGCTGCGGCACGAAGCGAGGTTTAATCACATGAACAAGACCCTTCCGCTCATCGCGACACTTGCGACGCTGGCAGCCTATCCTGCTGCCGCGCAGGATGCCGCGGCGCCCGCGGAGGCGGCTGCCGCAGTCAGCGCGGATGTCGTCTATATCTTCAACACGCTGCTGTTCCTGATGGGCGGTTTCCTGGTCATGTGGATGGCCGCGGGCTTTGCCATGCTGGAGGCAGGCCTGGTGCGGTCCAAGAACGTGACCACGCAGCTGTTCAAGAACATCTCGCTCTTTGCGATCGCGGGCATCATGTACTGGCTGATCGGCTATAACCTGATGTATCCGGGCGACGGCTGGACCGTGCAGGGCGTCATCGGCCAGATCTTCAGCCCCAAGGGCCTGGACGCCGTGGGCGCGGGCAATGCCGAGGACGGCTATTCGGCCGGTTCGGACTTCTTCTTCCAACTGATGTTCTGCGCCACGACCGCATCCATCGTGTCGGGCACCCTGGCCGAGCGGGTCAAGCTGTGGCCCTTCCTGATCTTCACCGTCATCCTGACCGGCCTGATCTATCCCATCGAGGCCAGCTGGCAGTGGGGCGGCGGCTTCCTGTCGGAAATGGGCTTCTCGGATTTCGCAGGCTCGACCCTGGTCCATGCGGCGGGCGGTTTCGCGGCCCTGGCGGGCGCGATCGTGCTGGGCGCACGCACCGGCAAGTATCGTCCCGACGGCCGCATGCAGCCCATGCCTGGTTCGAACCTGGCCTTGGCCACGCTTGGCACCTTCATCCTGTGGCTGGGTTGGTTCGGCTTCAACGGCGCATCGCAGCTGGCCATCGGGTCGGTCAGTGACGCGGCCGATGTCAGCCGCATCTTCGTGAACACCAACATGGCCGCATCGGGCGGTGCCATCGCCGCGATCATCGTGACGCAGCTGCTTTATGGCAAGATCGACCTGACCATGGTGCTGAACGGCGCGCTGGCGGGCCTGGTCGCCATCACCGCCGAACCGCTGACCCCGACCGTCTTTGCCGCCATCCTGATCGGTGGTGTCGGTGGCGCGCTGGCCGTCTTCGTGGTGCCGATGCTGGACAAGCTGAAGATCGACGACGTCGTGGGCGCCATTCCGGTCCACCTGGTCGCCGGCATCTGGGGCACGATGATCGTCCCTGCCACCAATGAGGGCACCAGTTTCGTGACGCAGGCCATGGGTGTGGCTGCGGTCGGCGCCTTCGTCTTCGTCATCAGCTTCATCGTCTGGACGGTGCTGAAGGCGACGATGGGCATCCGCGTCAGCAAGGAAGCCGAAATCAGCGGGCTGGATATTTCGGAAATGGGCATGGAGGCCTATCCCGACTTCGTCCAGGCCAAGTAATCCAAGGTCTCTTCCCGGAGAGGGGGCGGGTCGCGCAGGCGATCCGCCCCTTCCGCGTTTCGGAACAGCCATGAAAAACGCCCGGACCTTCGCAGGTCCGGGCGTTCTTCATGCGGGATTTCGGTGTCTTCAGGTGACGCGGCTGACCACGAAATCGGCCAGATCGGTCAGCATGTCGCGAATGGGATGTTCGGGCAGCGCCGTCAGCGACGCCTTGGCCTTCTCCGCCCAGGCCAGCGCATCCGCGCGGGCCGCATCCATGGCGCCATGGCGCGCCAGCAGCGACAGCGCATGGTCCAGGTCGCCTTCGCGCTGGTCGCCCTTTTCGATGGTCCGTGCCCAGAAGGCGCGTTCCTGGTCGTCGGCCTTGGCCACCGCCTTGATCACGGGCAGGGTCAGCTTGCGTTCGCGGAAATCGTCGCCGACATTCTTGCCGATGGTTTCGGTCGCCCCGCCGTAATCCAGAAGGTCGTCGACGATCTGGAAGGCGATGCCAAGCGCGTCGCCGTAATCGAACAGCGCCTGCACCTGATCGGCCGGCGCGCCGGCGATGACGCCCCCCACCTCGGTCGCGGCGGAAAACAGGGCTGCGGTCTTGCCGCGCACGACCTGCAGATAGATCGCCTCGGTCGTGGCCAGGTCCTGGGCGGCGGTCAGCTGCAACACCTCGCCCTCGGCGATGGTGGCGCTGGCATTGGCCAGGATCTCCAGCGTCCGCATGTTGCCTGGTTCGACCATCAACTGGAAACTGCGGGCGAACAGGTAATCGCCGACCAGCACGCTGGACTTGTTGTCCCACAGCAGGTTTGCCGTCGGACGGCCGCGCCGCTGGCTGCTTTCATCGACGACATCGTCATGCAGCAGGGTCGCGGTGTGGATGAATTCGACCGTCGCCGCCAGATGGATGTGATAGGGGCCGTCGTAACCGACCATCCGGGCGGCGGCCAATGTCAGCATCGGGCGCAGGCGCTTGCCCCCGGCCTCGATCAGATGGGCGGTCACCTCGGGGATGCGCGGCGCGTGGCGGCTGGCCATGCGTTCGCGGATCAGGGCGTTCACCGCCTGCATTTCGTTGCTCAGCGCTTCCGACAGCCGATCCAGCGGTTTGCGGACGTTTTCCTGCAAAGTCATGGCATAATCCCGTATCTGCGGCCCTGCATTGCCACGCCATCGACAATTTCGCAACCGCGCCTTAACGTCGCGTCCATGAAAGAGCTTTTTCGCAGCAACGATCCCGTGCGCATGTCCGCCGCCACCAGCCTGCTGGAGGCCGAAGGCATCGTGACCTTCCAGATGGACCAGCACATGAGCGTGCTGGAAGGTTCGATCGGGGTCCTGCCGGCCCGGTTGATGGTGGCCGATCGCGACGAATTCACGGCCCGCGCCATCCTGCGCGATACAGGGCTTGATGACTGACCTGCGGGCCGACGACTTTCTGGACGGCAAACTGCAGATCACGCAGCCGGTGCGGGGCTATCGGTCAGGCACCGATGCGGTGATGCTGGCGGCGGCCTGTCCTGCGCAGACGGGGCAATCGGTGCTGGAACTGGGCTGCGGGGCAGGGGTGGCGGTGCTGTGCCTGGGCTGGCGGGTCCGTGGCCTGTCGATCACGGGCGTGGAACAGCAGGTGGCCTATGCCGATCTGGCGCGGCAGAATGCCGAACGCAACTTGATCGCCATGCAGATCGTCACCAGCGACCTTCAGGCCTTGCCGGCCGCATTGCGGGCGACCAGTTTCGACCATGTGATGATGAACCCGCCCTATTTCCTGGGCGGCACCCATGCGCCCGATCGCGGTCGCGCCATATCGCGGACCGAGGCGACGCCGCTGGACTTGTGGGTCGATGCGGGGCTGCGGCGTCTGCGGCCTGGCGGATGGCTGACGATGATCCAGCGTGCCGACCGCTTGGACGGTCTGATCTGCGCGCTGGCGGGGCGTGCCGGGGCGGTCACCGTCCTGCCCATCGCCGCCCGGCAGGGCCGCGAGGCTGGCCGCGTGATCGTGTTGGCCCGCAAGGGCGCACGGGCGCCGATGCGCCTGATGGCGCCCTTCGTGCTGCATCAGGCACCGCGTCATGAAACCGACGCCGAGGACCTGACCCTGCAGGCTGTGCAGGTGCTGCGCGACGGAGCGCCGATCCAACTGAGGATTGCAAAAGTCCCGTGACAGAATCGTTGCGCTGTGCTGCAATCAAAGGGTTCGACGAACATAGCCAAGGAGGACGTAATGACGGTTGCTTCTCATGTCGAGGAACTTCGCAGGAAACACCAACACCTCTCTGATGCCGTTGAAAGGGCACAGAAAAGTCCCGGCACCAAGGATCTGGAAATCGTCCAGATGAAACGTCAGAAGCTGCGCATCAAGGAAGAGATTACCCGGCTTGCAAACTGATCCCGTTGAACAGTGAGATTTTCATGAAAAAGGCCCGCGCACCATGCGCGGGCCGATTTCGTTTCCGGGTCGATCACACGAAGAACTGACCGCCATTCGCACTGATGGTCGAACCGGTGATGAAGCCCGCATCTTCGGCCGCAAGGAAGACCACCGCACGGGCGATTTCCTCGGGCTCGCCCAGGCGACCGACCGGGATCTGCGGGATGATGCGTTCGTTCAGCACCTTTTCCGGGATCGCACGGACCATTTCGGTCCCGATATAGCCGGGGCAGATGGCGTTGACGGTGATGCCCGCGCGCGCACCTTCCTGAGCCAGCGCCTTGGTGAAACCCAAATCGCCCGCCTTGGCCGCGCTATAGTTCGCCTGACCCGCCTGGCCCTTCTGCCCGTTGATCGAGCTGATGTTGATCACCCGTCCGAACTTGCGATCGCGCATGCCGGTCCAGACCACGTGGGTCATGTTGAAGACGCCGGTCAGGTTGGTGTCGATGACCTCTTTCCACTGCTGCGGCGTCATCTTGTGGAACATGGCGTCGCGGGTGATGCCCGCATTGTTGACCAGCACCTCGACCGGTCCCAGATCGCTTTCGATCTGAGCGATGCCTGCGGCGCAGGCGTCGTAATCGGCGACCGACCACTTGAAGGTCTTGATGCCCGTTTCATCCGTGAAGGCCTTCGCGGCCTCGTCATTGCCCGCATAGTTCGCGGCGACGACATAGCCGGCCTGCTGAAGGGCCTTGCTGATGGCGGCGCCGATTCCCCGCGACCCCCCCGTGACCAAAGCGACTTTCGACATGGATGCTCCCCCCGTATTAATTCAGAACCATTGAAATATTGCTACATAAGCAGATTTGGGCGCGCAAGATAATTGCGTGCCCGTTTGCATTACCGTTCCAGGCACATGGCCACGCCCATGCCGCCGCCGATGCACAGCGTGGCAAGGCCCTTCTTGGCGTCGCGGCGCTTCATCTCGAACAGCAGGGTGTTCAGGACACGGCACCCCGAGGCGCCGATTGGGTGACCGATGGCGATGGCGCCGCCGTTCACGTTCACGATGGACGGGTCCCAACCCATGTCCTTGTTGACGGCGCAGGCCTGCGCGGCAAAAGCCTCGTTCGCCTCGACCAGGTCCAGGTCGCCCACCGACCATCCGGCCTTTTCCAGCGCCTTGCGGCTGGCCGGGATCGGACCGGTGCCCATGATGGCGGGGTCCAGGCCAGCGGTCGCATAGGATGCGATGCGGGCCAGCGGGGTCAGGCCACGGCGGGCGGCCTCGTCCTCGGTCATCACCATCACGGCGGCGGCGCCGTCGTTCAGCCCCGAGGCATTGGCCGCCGTCACCGTGCCGTCGCGCGTAAAGGCGGGGCGCAGCTTCTGCATCGCCTCGATCGTGGCGCCGTGGCGGATATATTCATCCTGGTCGACGACAGTATCGCCCTTGCGGGTCTTGACGGTATAGGCGGTGATCTCATCGGCGAAGCGGCCAGCCTTCTGGGCGGCCTCGGCCTTGTTCTGTGATGCCACGGCGAATTCGTCCTGCTGGTCGCGGCTGATCGACCAGCGATCGGCGACGTTTTCGGCCGTCTGCCCCATGTGATAGTTGTTGAACGCGTCCCACAGCCCGTCGCGGATCATGGTGTCGACCATTTGCATGTCGCCCATCTTCTGACCGGCGCGCAGATAGGCGGCGTGCTGTGCCAGCGACATGCTTTCCTGACCACCGGCCAGCACGATGTTCGCGTCACCCAGAATGACCTGCTGCGCGGCCAGCGCGACGGCGCGCAGGCCCGAACCGCAGACCTGGTTGATCAGCCAGGCGGCGGATTCCTGCGGCAGCCCGGCATTGATATGGGCCTGGCGCGCGGGGTTCTGGCCTTGGGCGGCGGTCAGCACCTGGCCCAGGATCGTTTCGCTGATTTCGGCGGGGTCGACACCGGCACGGGCGACGACCTCTTTCAGGACGGCGGCACCAAGATCATGGGCCGGGACATTCGCGAATGCGCCCATAAAGCTGCCGACGGGCGTGCGTGCGGCAGAGACGATGACGGCTTTGGACATGGTAGGCTCCTTCCCTGGGCGGTCGGACGGGCCGACCTTCTGGGGTCAGGATGCTGTTTCGGGACGTAACGTCAAGCGCCGATCCCGCGAACCCCGTCAGCGCGCCGCACGCGACGGTGGTTTTTTCCAAGGGGGCGCGATGGTGGGTGCACCGAAGTAGTAGCCTTGCAGGCAGTCGATTCCCAAGTCGATCAAGAAGCTGGCGTCATCGGCGGTTTCCACTGATTCGGCGACGGTGAACATGTCGAAATGATGCGCGATGGATTGCAGCGCGCGGGTCAGGATCTGGTTGTCGGGATTGGCGGCAATGGAACGGATGAACTGCCCGTCGATCTTGATCATGTCGAAGCAGAAATCGCGCAGGTAACGGAACGAGGTATAGCCCGCGCCGAAATCGTCCAGCGCCAGACTTATGCCGTATCCCTGCACCTCGGCCATGAAATGCTGGACCTCGTTCGGCATGCCCATGGCCGAGCTTTCGGTGATTTCCAGGATCAGCCTTTCGCCCACCATCGGATCGTCCGAAATGCCCCGCCGCAGCGTATTGATCCAATCCGGGTACTGAATCGAGCGTGCCGACATGTTGATCGACAGCCGCAGCGACGGGTCCTCGACCAGCGTCTTCAGCCCGAGCGACAGCGACAGACAGTCGATCTTGCGCCCCAGTTCCGTGGTTTCGGCCTGGGGCATGAAATCGCGCAAGGGAACCAGGCGGCCGCTGTCGTCGATGATGCGGATCAGCCCTTCCCAGAAGGCGGGCGACTTGGTGCTTTGGGATTGCACGATGGGTTGAAAGGCCAGCACCGCGCTGGCCTTTTCGACCGCTGCGGCCACCGCCGACAAGGTGACGCGATCCTGAAGGCGGATTGCATCTTCCAGCGGCGAACTGTTGTTCTGGTATAGGTCGCTCACGGTGGGCCCCATCTTGTCAGCTCTGCTTGCAGTCTGGGCATGATGGCTTAATCTTGGGTGAATCGTCAGTGTTTTCTCAACTCAGGGTTAATGGATGCTTGCACGTTGCAGCTGGTGCGGCAGTGACCCGCTTTACGTCGCCTATCACGACACCGACTGGGGCGTGCCCGAACATGACAGCCGCGCGCTGTGGGAAAAGCTGGTGCTGGATGGGTTCCAGGCGGGGCTCAGCTGGATCACTATCCTGCGCAAACGCCCGGCCTTCCAGCAGGAATTCGACGGCTTTGATCCGGCCCGCGTCGCGCTGTGGGATGAAGACCGCATCGACCGTGCCCTGAGCAATCCCGGCATCGTGCGCCATCGCGGCAAGATCACCGCCACCGTCCGCAGCGCCAACCTGTTCCAGAAGATCGAGGCGACTGAGGGATTCGCCCCCTGGCTGTGGTCTTTTGTGGGGGGCGCGCCGATCCAGAATGCCTGGCCCGACATGGCCAGCGTGCCGACCGCCACCCCCGAATCGATGGCCATGTCCAAGGCGCTGAAGGCGCGCGGGTTCACTTACTGCGGGCCGGTCATCACCTATGCCTTCATGCAGGCGACGGGGATGGTGAACGATCACATCACCTCCTGCCACCGCCATGACGCGGTCAGGGCGCTGTCAGCTGGGTGATCAATGTCTTGGCCACATCCGAATCCCATTCGGCATCGCCCAGATAGCGCGCGACCTCCTTGCCATCACGGTCGATCAGCACGCTGACGGGCAGGCCGACGACGCCCATGTCGCGGGCGACCATCTGGCGCGGGTCCAGCAGGATGGGCAGGTTTTCCACCCCGACCTCGTCGAAGAAGGACTGGATGCGGGCGGGCGCGTTGCGACCCGTTGCGATGGTCACGACCTGGAAGTCGTCGCCGCCCAGTTCGGCCTGCAGGCGGTCCAGCGCGGGCATTTCCTCGCGGCAGGGGGCGCACCATGTGGCCCAGAAGTTCACCAGCACGACCTTGCCTTCGTAATCCGCCAGGGTGTGGGCATTGCCCTCGATGTCGGTGAATTCGGTCTGGCTGATCGGCGCAGCATCCTCGGCCACGACCAGTTTCGGCAGCCCGCCGTCCTTGGCGGCCTGCCAATCGGGGCTTTGGGCAAAGGCGGTGTTTGCACCGAAAACAAGTGCCGTATAAAGCAGGGCGGAACGCAGCATGTGACCTCCGAAGGACTGACATATGACCGACCGGCCCGACAGCACTGATGCCGCCAACAGCATGTGGGGCGGGCGCTTTGCCGCCGGTCCCGATGCGATCATGGAGGCGATCAACGCCTCGATCGGTTTCGACCGACGGCTCTACGCCCAGGATATCGCGGGCAGCCGGGCCCATGCCGCCATGCTGGCAGCACAAGGCATCATCAGCGATAACGATGCGGGCGCCATCAGGGAAGGCCTGCTCACCGTCTTGTCAGAGATCGAGGGCGGAGATTTCCCCTTCAAGACCGCGCTGGAAGACATTCACATGAATGTCGAGGCGCGGCTGAAGGAGATCATCGGCGAACCGGCAGGGCGCCTGCACACGGGCCGGTCCCGCAACGACCAGGTCGCCACCGATTTCCGCCTGTGGGTCCGCGACCAATGCGACGCCGCCATCAGCGGACTGCGCGCCCTGATCGGCTCCGCCATGGGTCAGGCCGAAGCCGGTGCCGATTGGGTCATGCCCGGTTTCACCCACCTGCAGACCGCGCAGCCGGTGACCTGGGGCCATCACATGATGGCCTATGTCGAGATGTTCGGCCGTGACCTGTCGCGCTTTCAGGACGCCCGCGCCCGCATGAACGAATCGCCCCTTGGGGCCGCCGCGCTGGCCGGGACCGGCTATCCGATCGACCGCCATGCCACCGCGCAGGCGCTTGGCTTCGACCGTCCCATGGCCAACAGCCTGGACGCCGTCAGCGACCGCGATTTCGCGCTTGAGTTCCTGTCGGCGGCCAGCATCTGCGCCGTCCACCTGTCGCGCCTGGCCGAGGAACTGGTGATCTGGTCATCCGCCCAGTTCCGCTTCGTGTCGATGTCGGACAAGTGGTCGACCGGGTCTTCGATCATGCCGCAGAAGCGCAACCCCGACGCGGCCGAGCTGATCCGCGCCAAGATCGGGCGCATCTTGGGGGCGAATGTCGCATTGTTCACGGTGATGAAGGGCCTGCCCTTGGCCTATTCCAAGGACATGCAAGAGGACAAGGAACAGGTCTTCGACGCCGCCGATCACCTGATGCTGGCTCTGGCCGCCATGTCGGGAATGCTGTCCGACCTGACCGCGAACACCGCCAATCTGGAAGCTGCCGCGGCGACCGGTTTTTCCACCGCCACCGATCTGGCCGACTGGCTGGTGCGCGAACTGGGCTTGCCCTTCCGCGACGCCCATCACGTCACCGGATCGCTTGTCGCCATGGCCGAGGGCAAGGGGATCGACCTGCCCGACCTGACGCTGGCCGACATGCAGTCGGTCCATGGCGACATCACCCAAGACGTGTTCGGCGTGCTGGGGGTTCACAACTCGGTCGCCTCGCGGCAAAGCTATGGCGGGACGGCGCCCGATCAGGTCCGCGCGCAGATCGCCCGCTGGAAGGAGAAACTGGCATGATGATCCGCCTGTCCCTGTTGGCCGTTCTGGCGCTGGCCGCCTGCGGCGTCGACGGCGCGCCCGAGCGTCCCGTCCAAAAACCCGCTCAATCCGGCGTCACCATCAGCGGCGATGCCCGCGTCGGTGTCCTGGCGCAGATGTAATGGACCATTTCCAGTATCAGCACGGCGAATTGCACGCCGAGGACGTCCCCCTGTCGCGCATTGCCGATCAGGTCGGATCGCCCGTCTATGTCTATTCCGCGGCCACGCTGACGCGGCATTTCACCCTGTTCCGGCAGGCCTTGGACTGGACCGATCACCTTGTCTGCTTTGCGGTCAAGTCGAACAGCAACCTGGCCGTGCTGAAGCTGATGGGCGATCTGGGCGCGGGCATGGACGTGGTATCGGGCGGGGAATACCTGCGCGCCAAGGCGGCGGGGGTGCCGGGTGACCGCATCGTCTTTTCCGGCGTCGGCAAGACCGAGGCCGAGATGGCCTTGGCCATCCGCGGCGGCATCCGCCAGTTCAACGTCGAATCCGAACCCGAGATGCGCGTGTTGTCGCGCGTGGCCCATGGTCTGGGCGCGACCGTGCCCATCGCCATCCGGGTCAATCCCGATGTCGATGCCAAGACCCATGAAAAGATCGCCACCGGCAAGTCGGAAAACAAGTTCGGCATCCCCATCGCCCGCGCCCGCGACGTCTATGCCGAGGCGGCCACCCTGCCGGGTCTTCAGGTGGTGGGCGTCGATGTGCATATCGGCAGCCAGCTGACCGATCTGGAGCCGTTCCGCGCCGCCTATCTGAAGGTGGCCGAACTGACCCGCGCGCTGCGCGAGGACGGGCATGTGATCACGCGCCTGGATCTGGGCGGCGGTCTGGGCATCCCCTATCG
Source organism: Paracoccus sediminilitoris (assembly GCF_003259195.1). Taxonomy (GTDB): domain Bacteria; phylum Pseudomonadota; class Alphaproteobacteria; order Rhodobacterales; family Rhodobacteraceae; genus Paracoccus; species Paracoccus sediminilitoris. The sequence goes on along the minus strand of NZ_QJPK01000003.1, from coordinate 149,229 downwards.
CCGCGACAACAACGCGCCGCCCTTGCCCCTGGAATACGGGCAGGTGATCCGCGACACCGTCGGCGATCTGGGCTGCGAGATCGAGATCGAGCCGGGCCGCAACATCGTCGGCAATGCGGGCGTGCTGCTGAGCCAGGTCATCTACGTCAAGAATGGTGAGGATCGCGACTTCCTGATCGTGGACGCCGCCATGAACGACCTGCTGCGTCCGGCGATGTATGGCGCGCATCACGACATCGTGCCGGTGGTCGAACCCGCCGTGGCGGCAGCCGTGCAATCCTTCGACGTGGTGGGACCGGTCTGCGAATCGGGCGACACCTTCCAGAAGGGCGCGCAGCTGCCCGACATGGCGGCAGGCGATCTGGTCGCCTTCCGGTCGGCGGGGGCCTATGGGGCCGTGATGGCCTCGGAATACAATTCCCGGCCCCTGGTCCCCGAGGTTCTGGTCAGCGGGGATCACTTCGCCGTCATCCGCGCACGTCCGACGTTTGAGGAAATGCTGGCCCGGGATAGCATCCCGGAATGGCTTTGACCGGGCGACAGCACGAAACCGAAACGCCGGGGGCCAGCCGCCCCCGGACAACCGACGATCTGTCGGCAGGGCTCAGCAGGTCTGTTGCGCGCGCCCTGGCACTGACGCGGTGGGGAATGATCTGGGAACGGGTCATAGCGGCCTTCTGGCCGCTGGCGGTGTTGCTGGCCGTGGGGTTTGCGGCGCTGGCCTTCGGGGTGGCGCAGGTGATGCCCGCCATCCTGTTGCCTTGGGTCGCGGGGCTGTGGCTGCTGGCCGTCATCGGTGCCGCGATCCTTGGCGGCGTCCGGTTGCGCCGGGTCCGCCCCGCCGAGGCGTTGCTGCGGCTGGACCGCACTCTGCCGGGCCGCCCGCTGAGCGCCCTGGCCGACCGGGCCGCCATCGGCGGCGAGGGCGCGCTGTGGGATGCCCATATCCGACAGATGCGGCAGGCGGCGCAGGCCGCGCGGCCGGTGCGCCCCGATGCAGGCCTGGCGCGGCGCGACCCGCTGGCGCTGCGGCTTGCTGCGCTGGTGGCCTTGGTCATGGCGCTGATCTTTGGCGGCATCGGGCAGGTGGGGCAGGGGATCGGCGCCATCGCCGCGACCGTCGCCCCCCGCATGATGCCGCAATCCGCCGCCGATACCGGTCCCGCATGGGAAGGCTGGGCCGAGCCGCCCGCCTATACCCGACGCCCGACCATCTATCTGAATGCGCTGCAGGGCGATGCGTTGGAACTGCCCAAGGGCAGCCTGGTGCAGGTCCGGCTTTACGGGGACGACAAGACCGTCGAACAGGATATCGGCGCGCTGCAGGGTGATGATCCGCAGGAAATGGTCATTAGGGCCGAACAGTCGGGCCATGTCCAGATCCTGGACCGGCGCTTTGCCATCACCGTGCTGCCCGACCTCGCGCCCCGGATCACCCCCGGAGAGGCCGCCGCACGCCGTGCCGATGGCCGGATGATGCAGGATTTCACCGCCAGCGACGATCATGGTCTGGCGGACGCCGAAGCCGTGATCACGTTGGACATGGCCCAGCTGGACCGCCGCTTTGGCCTGGCCGCCGATCCCGACCCACGCGACCCGATCCGGCTGAACCTGCCTTTGCCGTCGCGCGACCGCAAGGATGTGCAGGGCCGGCTGGTCGAGGATCTGTCACGTCACCCTTGGGCGAACCTGCCGGTCAGCCTAACGCTGCGCGCCACCGACGGTATCCAGCAGGTCGGCCAATCCGATCCGCGCGCCACCGTCCTGCCGGGGCGACGCTTCTTCAATCCGCTGGCCGCCGCCCTGATCGAGATGCGGCGCGACCTGCTGTGGGCCAAGGCCAACGCCCCCCGCAGCGCCGAGATCCTGCGCGCCCTGACCTGGCAGCCCGAAGGCTTTGTCGAGGGCGAGCTTTACCGGGAACTCCGGGCCTCGGTCGCGCTGCTGGAGGGGCCCGATTTCGAGTCTGACGCCCGCGACCGTCTGGCCGAGGCACTGTGGGACGCGGCCGTCCAGTTGGAGGATGGCGGGCTGTCGGATGCGCTGCAGGCGATGCGCGACGCGCAGGAAAAGCTGTCCGAGGCCATCCGCAACGGTGCCAGCCCCGATGAGATTCAGCAGTTGATGGACCAGTTGCGCGAAGCCACAGACGATTACACCCGTATGCTGGCCGAACAGAGCGAAGCGCCCCAGGCCGACAGTCCCGACCAGGGCCAGGAACAGGGCCAGGAGATTACCGGCGACCAGATCCAGCAGATGATGGAGGAGATCCAGCGCCTGATGAACGAAGGCCGCATGGCCGAGGCCGAGCAGCTGCTGGAACAGTTCAATCGCATGATGGAAAACCTGCAGGTGCGCCAATCCCGGGGCCAGCAAGGCCAGCAGGGCGAAGGATCGCAGGGCAGCCAGCCGATGAACCGGCTGGCAGACACGCTGCGCGACCAGCAGCAGCTGTCGGACGAAGCCTTCCGCGAGGCGCAGCGCCAGTTCCGCGACGGCCAGCAGGGCGAGACCGGCGATCTGGCCGACCGCCAGCAGGCGCTGCGCGAGGATCTGGACCAGCAGCGCGGCCTGCTGCCGGGGCAGGGGTCCGAACGGGGGGATCAGGCCCGCGACCGGCTGGACGATGCCGGCCGTGCGATGGAGGATGCCGAACAGGCCCTGCGCGAAGGCGATACCGGCCGCGCCATGCAGCGCCAGGCCGACGCGATCCAATCCATGCGTGAGGGCATGCAGTCCATGGGCGACATGCTGGCCGAACAGGGGCAGCAGGGTCAGCGCGGTCAGGATGGCCAGGAAGGCCAGACCGGTGGCGCCGATGGCAGCGGCCAGGCCAGCGGCAATCCCGGCACCGACCCCTTGGGGCGTCAGCAGCCCACCGGCACCAACCAGATCACCGGCGACAGCGAAGGCGGGCTTGGCACCAACCCTGCCGCCCGGGCGCGCGATCTGCTGGACGAGATCCGGCGCCGCATGGGCGATCCGGGCCGCTCGGCATCCGAGCTGGATTATCTGGACCGCTTGGGCGACCAGTTCTGAGACCAGCCCTTTCCTGGGACGGGACGTTCAGCGGTCGATCAGCGTGGCCGACAGCCATTGGCGGGCCTGATCGACCTCGGCCCGCAATCCGGTCAGCTGATCGGCCATGGGCAGGCCCTTTGCGGCCATCATCGGCGTCGCCATGTACAGCGCCAGCAGCGCCGCCGTCACCAGCATCGAGATGCCGAAGCCGGTTCCATAACCCCGCCGCGCGCCCGGTTGCGGCGCAGCATCATTGACGGGGGCCACGGCCACAGGTTCCGACGCCACTGGCTGCGCAACGGGACGGGGACGCTGCGGGGCGGGCTTTGGCTGGGCCGCTGGGGGACGCGGCGGCATGTGTCGGATGACCGTCGGCGTGGTCGGGCGACCCTCGGACGGCGTGGCGTCCTCCGCCGGCATCGTCACCGTGGTCGCGGGCCAGTCGTTGTCGGTCATGCCACCGGCGGGCATGGCCGGGCGGGGGGCGTCGGGGTCGCTTTCGGCCTCGCGCAGGCGGCGTTCGTGTTCGACCTCGTCGCGCAGGATGTCCAGGATGTCGGGCGACAGGCGCTTGCTGGCCGGGCGCAGGGGCGGTGGCGTTGCGGCATTATCGTCATCCTGGGCCGAGGGGGCGGTGAAATCGGCCAGATCCAGTGGGCGCGCAGGGTCCTTGGGCCGCTGCGCCTGCCAGATGCGTTCGCAGCGGCTGCACTCGACCTCGCGGCCGGCGGCGGGGATCGCGTCCTGCGGCACGACATATTCCGCGCCGCAGCCTGGACAGTTCAACCTAAATTCAGCCATGCCACCCTCGCATTCGTCTTGTGCCTGTTCTATCAAGCGCAGGTCCGGCTTCCAAGACGCGCCGGATGCAAATGCCCCGCGCAAGACGGGCTGAAACGGAAAAGAGGTGGCGCTTGATCGAGATGCGGGATGTCGGGTTCGGCTATCACGGCAGGGCCGAGCTGCTGTCGGGGATGACGCTCAGTCTGCAGCCGGGCATGTTCCATTTCCTGACGGGGCCGTCGGGGTCGGGCAAGACGACGCTGCTGCGTCTGTGCTATGCCGATCTGCTGCCGACGGCGGGACAGATGACGGCCTTCGGCCATGAGATGCGCGATCTGTCGCGCGACGATATCGCGGACCTGCGCCGGCGGGTGGGGGTGGTGCATCAGGAACCGCAATTCCTGGACCATCTGCCCGTTGCCGAAAACGTTGCCCTGCCGCTGAGCGTGGCGCATGAACCCGTGGATATGGACGCCCTGCGCGATCTTCTGGGTTGGGTGCAGCTGTCGCAGCACGCGCGCGCCCTGCCGCCGTCGCTGTCGGGCGGCGAACGTCAGCGCGCGGCCCTGGCGCGGGCGGTGATCCTGTCACCGGACCTGATCCTGGCCGATGAACCGACCGGCAACCTGGATTGGGACATGTCCATGCGCCTGATGCAGCTGCTGATCGAACTGAACAAATCCGGCAAGACCGTGCTGGTGGCGACCCATGACCTGAACCTGATCCGCGCCACCAAGGCGCAGGTGACGGCGCGGGTCCTGCGGATTTCGGGCGGCAACCTTCAGCTGGCGGGGGCGGATCTGTGAAACGGGGCAAAAGCTTGGCACTGAACCTGATGACCCTTGGCAGGGGATTGTTGCGCGACGAAGGCGGCAAGGGCGACCGCATCGTCCCGCCGACGGGCTTCACCGCCCAGCTGACGCTGTTCTCCGCAGGGGCGATGGCGTTTCTGGCGGTCTTCGCGTTGGCGCTGGCACTGGCGACGGGGCGGCTGGCCGATCACTGGTCCACCCAGCTTGCGGGTTCGGTCACGGTCCGCATCAGCGCCCCCGCCGACCAGCAGGAGGGTCAGGTCCAGACCGCCCTGCAACTGCTGCGCACCACCCCCGGCACCGGAGAGCCGCGCCAGCTGCCCCAAGAGGAACTGGCCATGCTGCTGGAACCCTGGTTCGGGCCCGACATGCCGGTCGACGCCCTGCCGGTGCCTGCGCTGATCGACCTCCCGATCCGGGGCGATGATTTTGACGCCGAGGGCCTGCGCCTGCGCCTGGAGGCCGAGGTGCCCGGCGCGATCCTGGACGACCATACCGAATGGCGCAGGCCGCTGGTCTCTGCGGCCAATCGCCTGCGGATGCTGGGGATCGTGTCGCTGCTGCTGATCACGGCGGCCTCGGCGGCCATGATCACGCTGGCGGCCAAGGCGGCGCTGGCGGCCAATGGGCAGGTCATCCGCGTCCTTCGCCTGATCGGCGCGCGCGACCTGACCATCGCCACCGCCTTCGTCCGCCGCTTTACCCGGCGCGCCGCGATCGGGTCGGCCGTCGGCACGGTGCTGGGCGTCGGGGCGGTTTCGATCCTGCCCGATGCAAGCGCGGCGGGCGGCTTTCTGACCGGGCTTGGGTTTCAGGGGTGGGACTGGCTGATGCCGCTCTCCATCCCGCTGGTCGCGGCGGCGGTGGGCTTTCTGGCCACCCGTTGGGCCGCGCTGAACATGCTGGAGGCTGTCCGTTGACCACCCGCGCCGTTCCCGCGCCCCTCGGGCCTTGGCAATATGTCCAGAACGTCCTGTTCTATGTGCATGTCGCGCTGGCGACGGTGGTGATCGGTCTGTTCGGCCTGCCGCAGATGCGGCACGGGCGGGCGGGCGCGAACCGGGTGGCGACGCGTTGGATCGGCTATATGATCTGGGCCGCGCGCCTGCATCTGGGCCTGACCTGCGAAATCCGCGGCACGCCGCCCACGGGCGATTGCATCATCGCCGCCAAGCATCAAAGCTTCTGGGACATCCTGGTCATCGCCCATGCCGTGCCCCGCCGCGCCTTCATCATGAAGCGCGAGGTGATGCGCGTTCCCGTCATGGGCTGGTATGCATGGAAGGTCGGTTGCATCCCCATCGATCGCGGTCGCGGGCGCGACGCGATGGGCATCATGTCGGCCGAGGTCAAGGCGCGCATGCAGGATGGCGGCGTCGGTCAGCTGATCATCTATCCCGAAGGCACGCGCACCCTGCCGGGGCAGCGCAAACCCTATAAGCACGGGGTGGCGACATTGCGGGCGGGAACCGGGCTGCCGGTGGTGCCGGTCGCGGTGAATGCCGGCCTGTTCTGGCCGCGCAGCGGTTGGGGCATCCGCCGCGGTCGTGCCGTGGTCGAGTTTCTGCCCGTCATCGATCCGGACCAGCCGCAGGCCGATTTCATGCCGCGGCTGGAACGCCAGGTCGAGGCCGCCTCGGACCGGTTGATGGCCGAGGCGGGTCTGGTGCTGGGCGCGGGCGACAGTGATGCCGCCCGCCCCTGATCAGCGCAGTTCGTAGTATTTCGGGACATGGGGCCCCGCCGGAGGCAGCCCGATGTCGCGCCGCATATGCGGGCTGAGGTGATAGGCGTCGGGCGGCCTCGGTCTTTTCCGCCGCCTGATCAGCAGCGCCCGAAACAGGGCGAATGTCACCGCCGTCGCACCGTGACGGGCGATCAGGCGATGCAGGGCGGGACGCAGGGCAGGGGCCTGCGGCGTCATCTGGGCAATCATCATTGCAGTCCTTTGCAAGCCGGACATGGCTGTGCCACGACCGGAAAACGGGTTGGTTGAGGATGGAATGATGCCGTGCGGACAGGCCGCGCAAAGGCGGTCGGTCAGGTCAGGGCATCGGTCGGAAAATGCCTGTTCAGGCGGTCAGCAGCGGATTTCGTCGCGACTGGCGGCCATCATGCATGGGCTGGGCGGCTTTGGTGACATTGGTCATATGTGCGGCCCCTCCCTCGTTGATGCATGATACGGGCAAGGCGGACGCTGCCCGATTCCCTGCATGGCGCGCAAGTGCGCAAATGCAAGCAGCCGCCCAAAAGGGGCGGCTGTGGCGTTTGGGTCACAATGTCGTGTGGATCAGGCGGCCAGGGAATGCGCGCCCATGGTCAGGAATTTCTGCCGGCGGTCGGCGATCAGTTCGGCCGGGGATTTACCGGACAGATCCTCCAGCATCGCGGCGATTTCCGTGCCGACCTTGGCGATGGCCTCGGCGGGCAGGCGCTGCGCGCCGCCCATCGGCTCGGCGATGATGCGGTCGATGACGTCCAGCTTCTTCAGGTCCTGTGCGGTCAGGCGCAGCGCCTCGGCCGCGTCGCGCATCTTGTCGCTGTCCTTCCACAGGATCGAGGCACAGCCCTCGGGCGAGATCACCGAATAAATCGAGTGTTCCAACATGGCGATCCGGTTCGCGGTGGCAAAGGCCACGGCCCCGCCCGATCCGCCTTCGCCGATGACGACGCTGACCAGCGGCACGCCGATCTCCAGGCATTTCATGGTGCAACGGGCGATCGCTTCGGATTGGCCGCGTTCCTCGGCGCCCTTGCCGGGATAGGCGCCGGGCGTGTCGACCAGCGTGATCACCGGCAGTCCGAAGCGATGCGCCATGTCCATCAGGCGGATCGCCTTGCGATAGCCTTCTGGGCGGGCCATGCCGAAATTGTGGTGGATGCGCGACTTGGTGTCGTTGCCCTTTTCATGGCCGATCACCACGCAAGGCGCGTCGTTGAAGCGCGCCAGCCCGCCCATCACCGCATGGTCGTCGCCAAAGGCCCGGTCGCCCGCCAGCGGGGTGTAGTCGGTGAACAGCGCCTCAATATACTGGCTGCAATGGGGGCGGTCGGGATGGCGCGCGACCTGGGTTTTCCGCCAGGGCGAGAGGTTGCGATACATCTCTTTCAGAAGATCGCCCGCCTTCTTGTCCAGGGCGGCGGCCTCTTTCTCGACATCGACGCCATCGCCCTTGCGGGCCATCGCGCGAAGTTCCTCGGCCTTGCCCTCGATGTCGGCAAGCGGCTTTTCGAAATCCAGATAGACCATGGGTGATGCTCCGGGCGTTCGGTTTGGGGCTGTATATGCGGGGTCGCGGACGGTTGCAACGCGGCCCTATTGCAGATCGGCAAAGGCATCCTGCAGGCGCCGGACCGCCTGTTCGACCAAGGCGCGCGGCGTGGCGATGTTGAAGCGCAGGTAATCCTGCCCGCCGGTGCCGAAGGTCGCGCCGTGATTGGCGGCGATCCTTGCACCCTCCTGCACGCGGGCGGTGAATTCGTCGGGCGTCATGCCGGTGCCCGAACAATCGACCCAAGACAGATAGGTGGCCTGCAGCGGCATGGATTTCAGCCCGGGAATGGCATTCACGCCCGCGTCGAAGATCCGGCGGTTGCCGTCCAGATATTCGACCAGCGCATCGACCCAGGCGGCGCCTTGCGGCGAATAGGCCGCAGCCACCATATCCATCCCGAAGATCCCCGGCGATATCCCCGCCGCCATCAGCGCGCCCTTGAACCGCGCGCGCAAGTCAGGGTCGGCGATGATCGCATTACCGATATGGGCGCCGGCGATGTTGAAGGTCTTGGTCGCCGCCGTCAGCGTGATCAGCCGGTCCGCGATGTCGGGGGCGACGGTGGCCATCATCCGGTGGCGCGGGCTGCCCGGCAGGACCAGGTCGCAATGGATGTCATCGGAGACCAGGATCAGGTCGTGGCGCCTGCAGAAATCAGCGACCTGGCGCAGCTCGTCCTCGGACCAGACGCGGCCGCCGGGGTTGTGGGGCGAACAGAGGATCAGCAGCTTTTCATGGCCCTTCAGCATCGTTTCCCACGCGTCCCAGTCCATGCGGTACTGGCCATCCTGCTGCGCCAGCGGCAATTCGACCAGATCGCGCCCTTGGGCGCGGATCACCCGGGCAAAGGCGTGATAGACGGGCGACATCACGATCACCCCGTCGCCCTTGGCTGTGAAGGCGTTCAGCGCCATCGCCACCGCGTTGACCAGACCCGCGCAGGTCAGCACCCATTCGGGCCGGATCTGCCAGCCGTGGCGGTTTTCCATCCACCAGCAGATCGCCTTCAGATAGGGCCGGTGCGCGCCCGGATAGCCATAGATGCCATGCGCCGCGACCGTCTCGACCGCGTCCTGCACCGCCTGGGGGGGGCGGAAATCCATGTCAGCTACCCACATCGCCAGCCCGTCATCAGGGTCCACGCCGTAAGCCGCCTGCATGTCGTCCCACTTGCTGCAATGCGTCCCCTTGCGGTCGATGATCTGGTCGAAATCGGGCTGGCTCATGGGATCCTCGTGATTTTCGCGTTTCACACTGCATACGCCTGTTGTTGCTTATGGTGAAGCCATGCCCTAAATCGCCAATCATGAGCCTGAGAACCATCCTGATCCATCCCGATCCCCGCCTGAAGAAGGTGGCCGAGCCGATCGCGCGCATCACGCCCGAGATCGAGACATTGGCCGCCGACATGCTGGCCACCATGTATGACGCGCCCGGCATTGGCCTGGCCGCGCCGCAGATCGGCGTGGGCGCCCGCATCTTCGTGATGGACGCCACCCGCGACCCCGAGGCCGAACGCGCGCCCATCGTCATGGTCAACCCGCAGATCACCTGGACGTCCGAGGCGCTGAACACCTACGATGAGGGCTGCCTGTCCATTCCGGACCAATATGCCGACGTGACCCGCCCTGCCGAATTGCGGATGGAGTGGCTGGGCCTGGATGGCAAGACCCACGAACAGGAATTCGACGGCCTTTGGGCCACCTGCGCCCAGCACGAGCTGGACCATCTGGACGGCATCCTGTTCATCGACCATCTTTCCGCCATCAAGCGCCAGATGATCACGCGCAAGATGGTCAAGTTGAAACGAGAGCAGGCCCGTGGCTGACACACCCATCCCCGCATCGCCGATCCCCCCTGTCCTGACAGGCGATCTGGCTGCGGGGAAGGTGCGCCCGATCCTGCTCTACCCCGATCCGGTCCTGTTCACCCGCTGCGACGACGTGGGCTATCTGGCCCAGCCCGACATCCTGGTGCTGGCCGCCGACATGCTGGCCACCATGTACGCGGCCCGGGGGCGCGGCTTGGCCGCTCCCCAGATCGGCGTGTCGCGGCGCATCTTCGTGATGGATGCCGGGTGGAAGACGGGTGAACCCGACCCGCTGGTCATGCTGGACCCGGAAATCCTGTGGCGCAGCGATGAAACCGACAGCGCGGTCGAAACCTGCCTGTCCATTCCCGACAGGCCCCTGTCCGTGACCCGGTCCCTGTCCATCACCCTTGGGTGGTACGACCTGCAGGGCCGCCACCGGATGCGCCAGATGTCGGGCGACGCTGCCCGGATCGCCCAGCACGAGGCCGACCATCTGGACGGCCGCCTGATCCTGAAGGAATCCGACACCGCATGACCGTTCGCCCATTCCTGCCCTATGCCGACCCCCGCCTGCACCGCGCGGCCGATACCGTCGAGGCGATCACCGACGATATCCGTGCCATCTGGGACGACATGATCGACACCATGAACGCGATGCCGGGCGTGGGTCTGGCCGCGCCGCAGATCGGCGTCATGCTGCGCCTGGCCGTGGTCGATGCGTCCGAGGCGCACGGTCAGGCCATCCGCATGGCCAATCCCGAAATCCTGCACGTCAGCGGCAAGTTCCGCGACCATGACGAAGCCAGCCCGAACCTGCCCGGCGTCCATGCCACGATCAGCCGCCCCCGCGCGCTGACGGTGCGCTTCCTGAATGCGGAGGGCCAGATCGAGGATCGCGATTTCGTCAATCTCTGGGCCACCAGCGTTCAGCATCAGATCGACCACCTGAACGGCCGGATGTATGTCGATCATCTGTCGCCCCTGCGCCGCAAGATGCTGGTGCAGAAATCGGCCAAGCTGGCCCGTCGCTGATCCAACAACAGAAAGGCCGTCGCCATGCGCGTGATCTTCATGGGAACGCCCGATTTTTCGGTGCCCGCCTTGCGGGCGATCGCCGACCGCCACGATGTCGTCGCCGTCTATACCCAGCCCCCGCGGGCGGCGGGCCGGGGGCAAAAACCACGCCCATCGCCGGTCCACGCGACGGCGCTGGAACTGGGGCTGCCCGTGTTCCACCCCGAAAAGCTGCGCGACCCTGCCGATCAGGACCGCTTTGCGGCCCATCAGGCCGATGTCGCAGTTGTGGTCGCCTATGGGCTGATCCTGCCCCAAGCGGTTCTGGATGCGCCGCGGCTTGGCTGCGTGAACATCCACGCATCCTTGCTGCCGCGCTGGCGCGGGGCCGCGCCGATCCACCGCGCGATTCTGGCGGGCGATGCGGCTTCGGGCGTGTCGATCATGCAGATGGAGGCAGGGCTGGATACCGGGCCGGTTCTTGCGGAAACGCGCACGCCCATCGGCCCGCAGGACACGACGGCCGACCTGCATGACCGTCTGTCGGACCTGGGCGCGACCCTGATCCTCGATGTGCTGGACCGGTTGCCACTGGCGGCCACACCCCAGCCCGAAGATGGCGTCACCTATGCCGCCAAGATCGACAAGTCCGAGGCGCGGATCGACTGGTCGCAGCCCGCATCTCAGGTCGATCGCCAGATCCGCGGCCTTTCGCCATTTCCGGGGGCCTGGTGCCAGATCGACGGCGAACGGGTCAAGCTGCTGCGCAGCCGTCTGGCGTCGGGGTCGGGTGAACCCGGACAGGTCCTGCCCGGTTTCACCATCGCCTGCGGTGACGGTGCCATCCAGGTGCTGACGGCGCAAAGATCGGGGAAAAAGCCGATGGCGGCGGATGACCTGCTGCGGGGCTGGCAACTACCCGCGCGGATCGATTAGGACCGCAACGCGGTCCTTCGCCGCCTGGCGCGGTGGGGGCAAGGCCCCCGCCCGCAGGGGGCGAACGTGGTCGCGGGACGCAAACCGCGCCCCGCGATCACTTCAGATGGCGCCGTGGCAATGCTTGAACTTGTTGCCTGACCCACAGGGGCACAGGTCGTTCCGCGCGGGGTTGCCCCAAGTCGACGGATCGTTCTCGTCAAAGCCCTCGACGGCAGGCAGCGGCGTTTCGGGGCTGGCATTGCTGCCATCCTCGTCGCCATGCTCCATCGTCATATCGTCCTGCGCGGCCTTCTGCTGCGCCGTCATCTGGTTCAGCATTTCCTGGCGTTCCGCATCGGTCAGGGGACGGATCTGCGCCAGCCGCTGCGTCACGTCGAAGCGCAGCCCGTCCAGCAGGGCTTCGAACAGCTGGAAGGCCTCGGTCTTGTATTCCGACAGCGGATCGCGCTGCGCATAACCGCGGAAGCCAACGACCGAACGCAGGTGATCCAGCGTCATCAAATGCTCGCGCCATTTCTGGTCGATCATCTGCAACAGGACCTGCTTTTCGATCTGGGCCATGTTCTCGGGGCCGAAACCGGCGGTCTTCTCGGCCATGTAGGTGTCGGTTGCCTCGACGATGCGCTCGCGCATCATCTCCTGGTCGACGCCTTCCTCGGCCGCCCATTCGGTGACGGGCAGGTTCATGTTCAACCGCTCGCGCACGGCGGTCTTCAGACCCTCGGTGTCCCATTGGTCGGCATAGCTGCGGGCGGGCATGAAATCCTCGACCAGATCGTCGATGACCTGGTGGCGCATGTCGGCAGTGATTTCGCCCACTTCCTCGCTGTCCATGATCTCGCGGCGCTGGCTGAAGATCGCCTTGCGCTGGTCGTTCATCACGTCGTCGAACTTCAGCAATTGCTTGCGGATGTCAAAGTTGCGACCCTCGACCTTGGCCTGGGCGCGTTCCAGCGACTTGTTCACCCAAGGGTGCACGATCGCCTCGCCTTCCTTCATCCCCAACGAGGACAGCACCTTGTCCAGACGTTCGGACCCGAAGATCCGCATCAGGTCGTCGTCCAGCGACAGGAAGAACAGCGAACGCCCCGGATCGCCCTGACGGCCCGAACGGCCGCGCAGCTGGTTGTCGATGCGGCGGCTTTCGTGACGCTCGGTGCCCAGCACGAACAACCCGCCGGCGGCCAGGACGGCCTCCTTCTCGGCGGCATGTTCGGATTCGATGCGGGCGCGCATCTCGTCGGGATGGGCTTCGGGATCGGCCTTCAGGGCCTCCATCACCTTCATTTCGACATTGCCGCCCAGCTGGATGTCGGTGCCGCGGCCGGCCATATTGGTGGCGATGGTCACCGCGCCGGGCTTGCCGGCGTCGGCAACGATCTGCGCTTCGGCCTCGTGCTGGCGGGCATTCAGGACGTTGTGGGGCACGCCGTCCTTCTTTAACAGCTCGGACAGCATCTCGGATTTCTCGATGCTGGTGGTGCCGACCAGGGTGGGCTGGCCCTTGGCATGGGCCTCCTTGATCGCCTCGATCACGGCGGCGTATTTTTCCTGCGCCGTGCGATAGACGCGGTCATGCTCGTCCAGACGCGCGATGCCGCGGTTGGTTGGAACCTCGACGACGCCCAGCTTGTAGATCTCGGCGAATTCCTCGGCCTCGGTCGAGGCCGTGCCGGTCATGCCCGACAGGCGGTCGTAAAGGCGGAAGTAGTTCTGGAAGGTGACCGACGCCAGGGTCACGTTCTCGGGCTGGATCTCGACGCCTTCCTTGGCCTCGATCGCCTGGTGCAGGCCGTCCGACAGGCGGCGGCCCTTCATCATGCGTCCGGTGAATTCGTCGATCAGCGCGACCTCGCCTTCGCGGATCATGTAATGCTGGTCCTTCAGGAACAGCTTGTGCGCGCGCAGGGCCTGGTTGACGTGATGGACGATCGTGGTCGATTCCGGGTCATAGAGCGACTGCCCCTCGGGCAGGACGCCGTCGGCCTGCAGGCGCTGTTCCAGGAACTCGTTGCCTTCCTCGGTGAAGGTGGCGTTGCGGGACTTTTCGTCCAGCTTGTAATGTTCCTCGGTCAGCAGCGGCACATAGCCGTCCAGCACCTTGTACAGTTCCGACCGGTCCTGCGACGGGCCGCTGATGATCAGCGGCGTGCGCGCCTCGTCGATCAGGATGCTGTCGACCTCGTCGACGATGGCGAAATTGTGGCCACGCTGGACCATCTCGGCCACGCTGCCCTTCATGTTGTCGCGCAGATAATCGAAGCCCAGTTCGTTGTTCGTCGCATACGTGACGTCGGCGGCATAGGCCTGGCGCTTTTCATCTTCGGGCTGGAAGGGAACGACGACGCCGCAGGTCAGGCCCAGCTGGGCAAAGACCTTGGACATCCATTCCGCGTCGCGCCGCGCCAGATAGTCGTTGACGGTAACGACATGGACGCCCTTGCCCGACAGCGCGTTCAGATAGGCCGGGAAGGTGGCGACCAGGGTCTTGCCCTCGCCGGTCTTCATCTCGGCGATGTTGCCCTGATGCAGGAAGATCCCGCCCATCAGCTGCACGTCGAAGGCCCGCAGGCCCAGGGCGCGCCGCGCGCCTTCGCGACAATTGGCGAAGGCCTCGGGCAGGATGGCGTCCAGGCTTTCGCCATTCGCCACGCGTGTCTGAAATTCGCGGGTCTTGTCGATCAGCTGCTGATCGTCCAGGGCCTTGAAGTCGTCCTCAAGGGCGTTGATGCGCGCCACCAATGGGCGCGTCCCTTTGACCATGCGGTCGTTGGGAGTCCCAAAAACCATCTTTGCCAGATTTCCGATGCCGAGCATGTTACCTTCGCAATCACGTTGTTGGGAAAGACGAGTGACCGCGGCCCACTTGCCCGCACCGACCCCATTGCCGTATCAGGGTTTGGAACGAACGCGGCGGCGGTGCCTTCCACGGAGTTGCTTCGGGATGTAGGCCCCGTCCGCCTGACTGTCAATGTTGGCCCGGTCCCGACAGGGGATGCGTGCCATGATGTACAAAGGATCTTCCATGTTCAGACCGAACCTGCTGGCCATCGCCCTCGTCGCGGCGCCGATGCTGTCCGCCCCTGCCGCATGGGCACAGGACCAGGATGCCGACACGGTCGTGGCGACCGTCAGCGGCCAGGACATCACCCTCGGCCAGATGATCGTCATGAAGCAGTCCGTGCAGGACCCCAACATGGCGAACCTGCCCGACCAGGCGCTGTGGGACATGATGCTGGACCAGCTGATCCGCCAGACCGCCGTTGCCGCGTCGGGGACGGAAACCGCGCTGGTGCGCGCCCAGGTCGAATTGCAGCGCCGCAACGCGCTGGCCACCGCCGCCGTCACCGACATCGCCGAGGCCGAGCTGACCGATGAGGAACTGCAGGCGGCCTATGACAAGATGTTCGCCGATACCGGCGAGACCAAGGAATTCAACGCCGCCCATATCCTGGTCGAGACCGAGGAAGAGGCCAAGGAAATCAAGTCCGAACTGGATGGCGGTGCCGAATTCGGCGCGATGGCCGAACAGCATTCGACCGGACCTTCGGGCCCCAACAAGGGCGATCTGGGCTGGTTCGCCGCCGACCAGATGGTCGCCCCCTTCAGCGAGGCTGTCGCGGGCATGGAAAAGGGCGCCGTTTCGGACCCGGTCAAGACCGAGTTCGGCTGGCACCTGATCAAGCTGAACGACACCCGCATGCGCGAGGCCCCCAAGATGGAGGACGTTCGCGAACAGCTGTCGCAGATGATCCGCCGCGAAAAGGTCGAGGCCGAGATCGAGCGTCTGGTGGGCGAGGCTGACATCAAGAAGACCGAAGGCGTCGATCCCGCGCTGCTGAACAACACCGATCTTCTGGAGGCCGAATAATGGGCAAGGCCGGTCTTCCGGTCTCGCCTCTGGCGCCCGCTGCCTTTCCCGACCTGCCGGTGATCGAGGGCGTCGAATTCGCCAGCGCCGCCGCCGGGGTGAAATACCAGGGCCGCACCGACGTGACGCTTATCCGCGTCGCGCCGGGGGCCTCGGTCGCGGGGGCCTTCACGCGGTCCTCGACCCGTGCGGCCTGCGTGCTGGACTGCCAGTCCAAGCTGGCAGCGACCGATGACACGGGCGCGGGTGCGGCCATCATCGTCAATTCCGGCAATGCCAATGCCTTCACCGGCGCGCGCGGCCAGGAATCGGTCGATGCCGTCACGGGGGCCGTGGCGCAGGCGCTGAACCTGCCGATCGGGCGGGTGTTCTCATCCTCGACCGGGGTGATCGGCGAACCCCTGCCGCATGACCGCATCGTCGCGGTGATCGGCGATCTGGCCGCAGGGCTGGACAAGGGCGGGGTGGCCGATGCCGCCCGCGCCATCATGACGACCGACACCTTCCCCAAGGGTGCATCCGCCACCGTTGCGGGGCAGGGGGGTGACATCAGGATCGCCGGGATCGCCAAGGGCTCGGGGATGATCGCGCCCGACATGGCCACGATGCTGGTCTATCTCTTTACCGACGCCGCCATTCCTGCGCCCCTGTTGCAGCAGGCGCTGAGCGGCGGATTGGACGCGACCTTCAACGCGATCACGGTGGACAGCGACACTTCGACCTCGGATGCGCTGATCCTGGCCGCGACGGGCCGCAGCGCGGCCGAACCCATCACCGATCTGGACAGCGATGTGGGGCGTGCCTTCACGACTGCCTTGCACGACGTGATGCGCGAACTGGCCCATCTGGTCGTGCGCGACGGCGAAGGTGCCACCAAATTCGTCGAAATCGCCGTGACCGGCGCCGTGGACGATGCCGATGCCCACAGGATCGGCATGGCCATCGCCAACTCTCCCCTGGTCAAGACCGCCATCGCCGGTCAGGACGCCAATTGGGGGCGCATCGTCGCCGCCATCGGCAAATCGGGTGGACAGGCCGATCGCGACCGGTTGCGGATCAGTTTCGGCGACATGGTTCTGGCCGAAAACGGCTGGCGGGCGCCCGATTACGACGAGGCCAAGGCCAGCGCCTACATGCAGAATGCCGAATTGCGGATCGGTGTCGATATGGGGCTGGGGCAGGGCGCGCGGACCGTCTGGACCTGCGATCTGACCCACGGCTATATCGACATCAACGCGGATTACCGGTCGTGAAGACTGTCCTGGTCTCGGCCGTGGCCCTGATCGACCCCGACGGGCGCGTGCTTCTGGCACAGCGCCCGCCGGGCAAACCCATGGCAGGCCTGTGGGAATTTCCGGGCGGCAAGGTCGAATCGGGCGAAACCCCCGAAGCCGCCCTGATCCGCGAATTGGACGAGGAGCTGGGCATCCAGACCTGGAACAGCTGCCTGGCACCCCTGACCTTTGCCAGCCACAGCTATGACGATTTCCACCTGCTGATGCCGGTCTTTGCCTGCCGCAGATGGCAGGGCATCGTCCAGCCGCGCGAAGGCCAATCGCTGGCCTGGGTCCGCGCGGGCAAGCTGCGCGACTATCCCATGCCCGAAGCCGATATTCCCCTGATCCCCATGTTGCAAATGTGGCTTTGATGACAATTGTCCGCACGTTTTAGTTGTCAAACTGCCCAAATAAGTCTTAGATGATCATGTTGTGTACGCTTTTTTAACCATTTCATGACTACTCTGAGAACTGGGAGCACAAGAGGTATTGACATGATTCGCACAATTTCGGTTGGAAGCTACATCTCGATCCAGGGCCTTTTCGAAGGCTCGACCGCTGACGGCAACATTCGGGTTCGGGTGGGAGACCGCACCTATGAAGGCAAGCCCGTCGGCAACTGACCGTCTCCGGCGCAGGAGGAGCTCTGCGCCGTCGAAGACCAGAAACAAGGGGTGACCGAAAGGTCGCCCCTTTTTTGCTGCTCCGCACGGCCAGCGACGCGTGGTCGGGCAATGAAAAAGGGCGGCCCTTCGCGGGGCCGCCCTTTTGTGGTCCTGTCGCGTCACTCTCAGAGAGTACGCTCGACCTCTTCGCGTTCAAAGATCTCGATGACATCGCCGGGGCGAATATCTTCGTAGTTTTCGAACGCCATGCCGCATTCCTGACCGGACTGGACTTCCTTGACCTCGTCCTTGAAGCGCTTCAGCGTCTTCAGCGTGCCTTCGTGGATCACCACGTTGTCGCGCAGCAGGCGGACGCCGGCCGAACGGCGGGCAATGCCTTCGGTGACCAGGCAACCAGCGACCTTGCCGATGCCCGTGACCTTGAAGACTTCCTTGATCGACGCATAGCCGATGAAGTTTTCGCGAACTTCGGCCGAGAGAAGACCCGAAGCGGCAGCTTTGATGTCGTCCACCAGATCGTAGATGATCGAGTAGTAGCGGATCTCGACACCCTTCTGGTTGGCCGCATTGCGTGCCGGAGAGTTGGCACGGACGTTGAAGCCGATGACCGGAGCACCCGACGCCTCGGCCAGGCCGATATCGGATTCGGTGATGGCACCGACGCCGTAATGCAGCACGCGGACGCGAACCTCGTCGTTGCCGACCTTTTCCAGGGCCTGCACGATGGCTTCGGCCGAACCCTGCACGTCGGCCTTCACGACCACCGGCAGTTCCGCCACGTTCACATCGGCCTTGGCCTTGGCCATCAGCTGTTCCAGCGTGGTTGCGGCACCGGCTGCGGCGCGCTTGTCCTTGGCCTGCTGCATGCGGAACTCGGCGATCTCGCGGGCCTGAGCCTCGGTATCGACGACGTTGAGCACGTCACCGGCCTCGGGCGTGCCGTTCAGACCCAGAACCTCGACCGGAACCGAAGGCGCGGCCTCTTCGACGCGTTCGCCCTTGTCGTTGATCAGGGCGCGCACCTTGCCCCACTGTTCGCCGACGACAAAAATGTCGCCCCGCTTCAGCGTGCCGTGCTGGACCAGAACGGTCGCGACGGGGCCGCGGCCCACGTCCAGCTGGGCTTCGATCACGGCACCTTGGGCGGCTCGGTTCGGGTTTGCCTTCAGTTCCAGGATCTCGGCTTGCAGGGCGATGGCTTCCAGAAGGGTGTCGATGCCCTGGCCCGACTTGGCCGAAACCTCGACATCCTGCACGTCGCCGGACATGGCCTCGACGACCACCTCGTGCTGCAGCAGGTCCGTGCGGACCTTGTTGGGGTCAGCGGCGGGCTTGTCGATCTTGTTGATCGCCACGATCATCGGAACACCGGCGGCCTTGGCGTGATTGATCGCCTCGACCGTCTGCGGCATCACGGCGTCATCGGCCGCGACCACCAGGACGACGATATCCGTCACATGCGCACCACGGGCACGCATCGAAGTGAAGGCGGCGTGGCCCGGCGTGTCCAGGAAGGACAGCACGGCTCCGCTTTCGGTCGTCACCTGATAGGCACCGATATGCTGGGTGATGCCACCGGCTTCGCCGGACACCACGTTCGCCTTGCGGATGACGTCCAGCAGCGAGGTCTTGCCGTGGTCGACATGGCCCATGATCGTGATGATCGGGGGACGCGGGCGCAGATCGGCTTCGCTGTCGTCGATGGTGTTGATCACCTGTTCGACATCGGCATCGCTGACGCGCACGGCCTTGTGGCCGAATTCCTCGATCACCAATTCGGCGGTCTCGGCGTCGATGGCCTGGTTCATGGTGACCATCATGCCCATCTTCATCAGCGTCTTGACGACGTCGGCGGCACGCTCGGTCATCCGGTTGGCCAGCTCCTGCACGACGATCGTCTCGGGCAGCTTGACTTCACGGAACTGTTTTTCGGCACGCTGGTGTCCACCCATCGCCTTCTGGCGGGTCTTTTCCTGCTTGCGCTTCATCGCGGCCATGCTGCGCTGGCGGCCACCTTCGCCGTTCAGCGCTTGGTTCAGCGACAGCTTGCCTGCGCGGCGGCTGTCGTCGCGGGCGGTCTTGTTGTTCTTGTCACGATCGACCTTCTCGCGGTCGGTCTTGCGCGGGGCGCTGGTCGACACGCCCTTGGTCTCGGCGCGCGATGCCGCCGCCTCGATCGCGGCCTGGTCGGGCGCGGCGGGCTTGGCTGCCGCTGCCGGCTTGGCACGGTCCTGCTTGGGGGCATCCTTGCGCTTGGCCTCTTCCGCGGCTTCGCGTGCAACGCGAGCCTCTTCTTCGGCCTTGGCCTTGATGGCCTCTTCGCGCTGACGCTCTTCCTCGGCCTTCGCCTCGATCTCGGCGCGGCGGCGGGCGCGGTCGTCTTCGCGCTGTTTGTCCAGTGCGGCACGTTCGGCAGCATCGCTGGCCTCGCGCGCCTTGGCGGCGGCAAGGGCCTTCAGGCGGCGTTCCATCTCGACATCCGAGATGCCTGCCGGGCGCTTGGAGGGGTCACCTGCCATGCGCGCGGTCAGCGGATTCTTGGCCTTGTCGGCAGCGGTCTGCGCCGGGCTGGATTTCGGGACCACGACGCGCTTGCGTTTGGTTTCCACGACCACGCTTTTGGTGCGGCCATGGCTGAAGCTTTGCTTGACTTGGCCCGAACGGCCTGCGCCGCCAAGTCCCAAGGGCTTTTTATCGTCTTTATCGCTCATCTGCGTCTTATTCCTTCCCGACAGCCGTATTGCCATCGTCATGCCCGCGCAGACCCGTCAGTCTGCCGGCTTCCAAGATCACCTTGTCCGTCAGGCCACCCGCCGCAAGCGCGCCGTGTATGACATGATCACGCCCAAAGGACAAACCCAATTCTGAGGCCGTCAGGCAACCGAACCAGCGTCCGCCGGTGGGCGTCCACAGCTTTCCCTTGCCGCGTTCCGACCCGTCGCTGGCCTGCAGAAGCACTTTCGCGCGCCCCTCGGCCAACCAGCCCTTAACCTTTTCGAAACCGGCGACCGCACGACCCGACTTGCGGGCCATGGACACCAGTTCGACCAGACGACGGGCGACGCCCGCCTCGGTCATGGCGCCCAGATCGTCGGGCGCGGAAACGGGGGCACGGGCGGCGCGGGAAAACAATCCCTTCGCCGCCGCCTTGTCGATCGCCGCGCGATCGGCCGTGACCCAGATGCCCCGTCCGGGCAGTTTTTCGGCCAGGTCGGGAACGACCTGGCCTTCGGGACCGATCACGAAACGGATCAGCCCACGTTTGGGTTGCGCATCGCCGGTGACGATGCATTTGCGTTCCGGATCGGTCCGGTCCTTGTCACGTCCACCACGGCTCAAGCTGTGCACAGTACCGGGGCGATCAGGCCCCGGCCTCCTCGTCGTCGTTGTCATCTTCGCCGGTGTCGACATCATCGGCATCGCCTTCCAGCTCGGTCGGGTCGACCCAGCCCAGAAGCACCCGCGCGGTCATCACCATGCCCTGCGCTTCCTCCAGCGAGATGTCGAAGGGTTCCAGCAGGCCTTCGTCCTTGACGCGCTGGCCGTTCACGGTGGTCCAGCCACCGGCCAGTTCCCAATCGGCGCAGGTCGCAAAGTCTTCCAGCGTCTTGATGCCGTCCTTTGCCAGCGCTTCTATCATCTGGGGGGTCAGGCCGTCGAATTCAACAAGGCTGTCCTCGACACCCAGTTCGCGGGCGCGGTCCAGCGCCGCCTTGTTCTTGGCCTCCAGCACGTCGCGGGCACGGGCTTGCAATTCGGATGCCGTGCCTTCGTCCACGCCGTCGATGGTCAGCAATTCCTCGCTGTCGACGAACGCAACTTCTTCGAGGTTGGTGAAGCCTTCGGCAACCAGCAGCTGAGCAAAGAATTCATCCAGGTCCAGCGCTTCCATGAACAGGGCGGTGCGGGTGTTGAACTCGGCCTGACGACGCTTGGATTCCTCCTCATCCGTCAGGATGTCGATGTCCAGACCCGTCAGCTGGCTTGCCAGGCGGACGTTCTGACCGCGGCGGCCAATGGCCAGCGACAGCTGTTCGTCGGGAACCACGACCTCGATCTTGTTGGCTTCCTCGTCGAAGACGACCTTGCTGACCTCGGCGGGCTGCAGGGCGTTGACCAGGAATGTGGCCTGATCCTCGTTCCACGGGATGATGTCGATCTTTTCGCCCTGAAGCTCACCCACGACGGCCTGAACGCGGCTGCCGCGCATGCCGACGCAGGCGCCGACCGGGTCGATCGAGCCGTCATAGCTGATGACCGCGATCTTGGCGCGCGAACCGGGGTCGCGGGCCACGGCCTTGATCTCGATGACGCCGTCATAGATTTCCGGCACTTCCATCTTGAACAGTTCTGCCATGAACTGCGGGTCGGTGCGCGACAGGAATATCTGCGGGCCGCGGGTCTCGCGGCGCACGTCCTTGACATAGGCGCGGATGCGGTCGTTCGGACGATAGCTTTCGCGGCCGATCTTCTCGTTGCGGCGCAGGATCGCCTCGCCACGGCCCACATCGACGATGATGTTGCCGTATTCCTCGCGCTTGACGACACCGTTGATGATGGTGCCGGCGCGATCCTTGAATTCCTCGTACTGGCGGTCGCGTTCGGCTTCGCGCACGCGCTGCAGGATGACCTGCTTGGCGGATTGCGCGGCGATGCGGCCCAGTTCCACGGGCGGAACCTGGTCGATGATCTCGTCGCCGACCTTGGGATCGTCCAGATAGGGACGCGCCTGCTCGACGGTGACCTCGGCTTGGTAATTCTCGACCGCGTCATCCTCGACGACCGTGCGGACACGGGTGAAGGTGGCGTTGCCGGTCTTGCGGTCGATGGACACGCGGATGTCCATCTCGGCGCCGTAACGCGACTTGGCGGCGCGCGCCAGGCTGTCTTCCATCGCTTCGATGACCAGCTCGGGCTCGATCATCTTCTCGCGGGCGACGGCTTCGGCCGTCTGCAACAGTTCAAGCTGGTTGGCAGATGTGATCGCCATCAACTCACTCCTTGGTAGCGGCGCCGTCGGCACCTTCGTTGTCGTCGGTTTCGATCTCGTCGAAGGCGGTTTCGTCCAGGTTGTCGATCTCGACCCCGGCTTCCTTCTTCTGACGCAGCATTTCCTTGATCAGCTCGTCCGTCAGGACCAGCTTGGCATCGGCCAACAGGTCGAAATCCAGGCCGATCGTATGGGTCGCGCCCTGATCCTCGATGTTGATCAGAACCTCGGTGCCCTCGGTCCCGGCCAGCGTGCCCTTGAAGCGCTTGCGGCCGTCGATGGGCTGGTTCAGGTCCAGACGTGCCTCATAGCCCTCGAAGGATTCGAAATCCTTCATCCGGGTCAGGGGGCGGTCGATCCCGGGCGAGGAGACCTCGAGGTGATAGTTGTCCTCGATGGGGTCCTGGACATCCAGCGTGGCGCTGACGGCGGTCGAGATCTCGGCGCAGTCATCGACGTTGATGCCGCCCTCGGGGCGGTCGGCCATGATCTGCAGCGTGGCGGTCTTGCCGCCCTGCAGGCGCACGCGGACCAGCTCGAAGCCCAGATCCTCGATCACGGGCGTGATGATTTCGGCCAGGCGACGGTCAATGGCCGTCTTGGCGATCAGGTCGTTCGACATGGGATCCTTTCGGACATGAAAAAGGGGCCGTCAGCGGGCCCCATGCGGAAGTTCAGGTGGGCAGGGTTTGGACCCCTGCACCGCTGTTGTAAGGCCATATAGCGCCACCCCCCGCCGAATGCAAGCTGTCTCAGCGTGCCCCTGCACCGGGATTGTCGCGCCAGACGCGCCAGTTCAGCCCTGTCGCCACGCAAAGCCAGGCCAGATAGGGCAGCAGCATCAGCCCCGACCGCCAGTCAAGCATCCAGAATTGCACGACCATTCCCGCGACCACGGCCCACAGCACGGCCATGACGCCCATCGCCATGCCCATCCGCCGCGCCCCGAAGAATGTCGGCGTCCATAGCGTGTTCAGCGCGATCTGCGCCGCCCAGAGCGCCAGCGCCAGCCCCGCACCCGGCAGCAGCGCCACCCGCGCCGCAGCGATGGCCGACAGCAGATAGATGGTGCTCCATGCGACGGGGAAGGCCCATTTCGGCGGCGTGAAGGATGGCTTGCGCAGCCCGTCATACCAGCTGCCGGGGCGGAAGATGATGCCTGTGGCGGCGGCGGCGGCGCTGGCCACCATGAAGATCAGAAACAGGTTCAGGCTCATATGCGGGGGGTCCGGGTCTTAATGCGGTCCTCGTCGCGGATGGTGTCCATGACGGTGACCAGTTCAGCGGTGATGCGGGGTTCCGACAGCGCATGTCCCGATGCGGGGACAAGGCGCAGCTGGCATCCGGCCCATCCCTGCGCCAACGCATGGGCGCCCGCGGGCGGGCAGACCATGTCGTAACGGCCCTGCACGATCACGGCGGGAAGATGCTCGATCCGGTCGCGGTCGCGCAGCAGCTGGCCTTCGTCCAGAAAGCAGTTGTTGTGGAAATAGTGGTTTTCCAGCCGGGCAAAGGCGCGGGCATATTCCGGCGGCGCAAAGCCCGAGGCCGATGATTGCAGCCCCGCCAGCGCGTTTTCCCACATGAGCCAGGGCTGGGCAAAGCGCGTCTGCCGCCCGGTATCGTCGTCGAACAGGCGGCGGTGATAGGCGGCGATCATGTCGCCCCGCTCGGCCTCGGGGATCGGTTCCTGGAACTGCGCCCAGAGGTCGGGGAAGAACCGCGCCGCCCCGCCGCCATAGAACCAGTCCAGTTCTGACTGCATCCCCAGAAACACGCCGCGCAGGATCAGCCCGGTGCAATGATCGGGATGGGCCTGCGCATATGCCAGGGCCAGCGTCGCCCCCCAGCTGCCGCCGAACAGCAACCATTGATCGACGCCCAGATGATCGCGGATGAGCGCCAGATCGCCCACCAGATGCGGCGTGGTGTTTGCCGTGACCGAGGCCGTGGGCCGCGACCGGCCGCAGCCGCGCTGATCGAACAGGATGACGCGGAAATGATCGGGGTCGAAAAAGCGACGCATGAAGGGGCTGCATCCGCCGCCGGGGCCGCCATGCAGCACGATGACGGGCCGCCCTTGGGGGTTGCCGCATTCCTCGACATAGAGGCTGTGGCCGTCGCCCACCTCCAGCATGTGGCGCGCGAAGGGTTCGACCGCCGGGTGAAGGCGGCCATGTGACGCGGAGATTTGTCCTGCCAATCGGTCCATGCTGATACTATAAGGCCTGTCGAGCCCGCCTGCCAGAAGGACCACCGAAAATGACCAGCATCGACCCCGCCGAAATCGCCAAGTTCGAGGCGATGGCCGCCGAATGGTGGGACCCGAACGGCAAGTTCCGCCCACTGCACCTGATGAATCCGCTGCGGCTGGACTATATCGCCGAACAGATCGCCATCGAATTCGGCCGCGACCGCACCGGGCCCGCGCCTTTCGAAGGGCTGCGCATTCTGGACATCGGCTGCGGCGGCGGTCTGGTGGCCGAACCGATGGCGCGGTTGGGGGCCGATGTCACCGGCGCCGACGCGACTCATGTAAATATCGACGTGGCCCAGACCCATGCCGACCAGCAGGGCCTGACCATCGACTATCGCGCCACAACCGCCGAGACGATGGCCGATGCCGGTGAGGTCTTCGATGTCGTTCTGGCGCTCGAGATCGTGGAACATGTCGCCGACCCCAAGGCTTTTGTCGCGACCTGCCAGCGGTTGGTGCGTCCCGGCGGGTTGGTGATCGTGTCCACACTGAACCGCACGGTGCGCAGTTTTGGCGCGGCGATCCTGGGGGCGGAATGGATTCTGCGATGGCTGCCGCGCGGCACGCATGACTGGCAACGCTTCATCACCCCGGACGAGCTAACCGCCATGGCCGGGGCCGCCGATCTGGACACGGTCGACCGGCGCGGCATGGTCTTCAATCCGATCACGCATGGCTGGCGCCTGTCGGATCGCGACATGTCGGTGAATTACATCCTGACGGCGCGCCGTGCCTGAAACGGCGGCCTAGTCGCTGCCTTCCAGCTGGACGCGCATCTCGCGCAGGACGGGCAGGGCGCTGCGCACCCGTTCGGCCCCGATCTTGCGCACGACGCCCGCGATCAGAGGCATGAAGGCGGCCAGCGCATTGTCGCGCGCCGCCCGACCCGCCGGGCTGAGCGAGACAAACTTGCGCCGCGCATCGTCCCAATCGGGGCGAATATGGACATGTCCCGCCCACTCCAGCCGCGACAGCGTGTTCGTCATGGCGCCGCGCGTGACGTGAAAGGCGCGGGCCAGCTGGGCGGGGGTGCGTTCCTCGTTCACATGGGCCAGCAGGTTCAGCACCGAGAAATGAGAGATCTGCATCCCCCCCGGCAGCGCCTTGCTGATCAGGTTGCGCGACAGCTGTTCGGCAATCAGCACCTCGGCGAACAGGCTGGCGGCCAGTCGGTCGGTGCTGGGGTCGATATGGGTCGCGCGCAGGGTCATGGGATTTCCGGGGCCGCGAAAGGCCGGTCATGGGTCAGGGACGGGATGGAGGACCGTGCCCTGTCGACGGCCGTAAGGTCAAGGGAAACAACAGATATACCCGGCGTCACGCCCGCATCGACCAGCACCTTGCCCCAAGGGTCCACCACCAGGCTGTGCCCGTGACTGCGGCGTGCGGGCCTGTCGGGGCTGTGGGGCGCGGGATGAGTGCCGCATTGGGCGGGCGCCAGGACGAAGCATCCCGTCTCGATCGCGCGGGCGCGCAGCAGGGTTTCCCAATGCGCATCCCCCGTGACCGGGTTGAAGGCCGAGGGCACGGTCAGGATGCGCGCCCCCGCCTGTGCCAGCTGCCGATAAAGATGCGGAAAGCGCAGGTCATAGCAGATGGTCATGCCCAGTGGCACACCCGCCGCTTGCGCCAGCACCGCCCGGTCGCCGGGGCGATAGGCGGCGCTTTCGCGATAGGATTCGGTCTCGCTGATCGTCACGTCGAACATGTGCAGCTTGTCGTATCGCGCGACGATCTGGCCTTGCGGGTCGATCAGCAGGCTGCGGTTGGCGAAGCGCCCGTCTGCATCCTCGGTCGCCAGCGCCAGCGAGCCGATGAGCAACCAGATGCCATTGGCCTTCGCCTCGGACCGCAGGGCGGCCAGTGTGGCATCCTGACCCTCGGGGCGCAGGGTGCGGCGCTGCCAGTTGCGGTCGGGCGACAGCAGGTTCGTGGCTTCGGGGGTCAGGACCAGCTGCGCGCCTTGGGCGGCAGCCTGCCGGATCAGCGGGATGGTCTGTTCCAGATTGGTCAGCCGTGCGTCGCCGACCGTCAGCTGGATCAGCCCCACGGTCAGCGACGCGGGGGACATCAGGCGGCGCCCTTCAGCATCGGGTCCAGCTTGCCTGCGCGGTCCAGCGCGAACAGCTCGTCGCAGCCGCCGACATGGGTGTCGCCGATGAAGATTTGCGGGACGGTGCGCTTGCCGTTGGCACGCTGCGTCATCGCCGCGCGCTTTGAGGCGTCGGCCCCCACGTCGGTTTCGTCGAACTTGGCGCCTTTCTGCTCCAGCAACGCCTTGGCGCGGATGCAGAAGGGGCAGGTGCGGGTGGTATAGATCTGGATCTTGGGCTGTGACATGTCGGTCCTTTCGGGTGGTTCGGACCTTATTTAGTGATCCTTGACCGCCCGTGCCAGCACCGCGACCGAAACTGGTCCCGATCCGGCCTGCAACAGCGCCATGGCCGCCGTGGTGATGGTGGCCCCCGAGGCCATGACGTCATCGACCAACAGCACGGGCCGGCCCTGCAGGGCGTCCAGCCGGCGGGGGTTCACGGCCAGCGCGTCCTGCAGGTTGGCAAAGCGCTCGGCCGCGCCGCGATGATCCTGGGCGGGGGTGTGGCGGGTGCGGACCAGCAGGTCGGGCTGATGATCCAGCCCCAGGTCGCGCGCCAGCCGGGCCGCGACATGGGCCGACTGGTTGTATTTCCGCTTGATCAGGCGGCGCAGGTGCAGCGGGATGGGGCAGACGATCTGGTCTGCCATCACCAAGGGCCGCGCCGCCCGCGCCAGCCATCCGGCCATCGCGGGCGCCAGGTCCAGCCGGTCGCCATGCTTCAGCGCCAGGATCAGCTTGCGCGCCGTGCCGTCATAGACCATCGCCGCCCGTCCGCGCGACCAGGGCCGCACGCTGGTCAGGCAGTCGTCGCAGACCAGCACCTGGTCGTCGCCCGACCCGTCATCCGGCAGCGGCACCCCGCAGCAGTCGCACAGCGCGCCGGTGATGAACCGGGCATCCGTCCAGCAGGTGGCGCACAGATGGACCGCGCCCGCGCCGCCATCCGCGACGCCTGCGCCGCAGGACAGGCATTGCGGCGGATAAAGCACGTGCAGCGCGACTTTCATCGCCCCCGAAAGCACCCTATGTTCCAGTCCCATGAAGATCCCCCAAGATACGACGCGCCCCGCCCTGACCGACACGGCCGCCCTGCAGCGCCAGCGCGACCGCGCGCGCCGGACGGGGTTTGTCGACCTGTTTCACCAGATCGCCGCCGACGAGATCGACGATAGGCTGATCGAGGTTAACAGAACCTTTACGGAGCCCGCCGTCGTGACCGGCTTTCCCGAAATCTGGGGCCCGCGCTTTCCGCAGGCCCGCGTCGTGGCCGACGATCCGGTGATCGATCTGGAACCTGGCGCGCATGACCTTGTGATCCACGCCATGTCGCTGCACTGGGCCGAGGATCCGATCGGCCAGATCGCCCAATGCCGCCGCGCCCTGCGCGAGGACGGGCTGTTCATCGGCGTCTGTTTCGGCAACCAGACCTTGGCCGAATTGCGCGCCGCACTGGCCCAGGCCGAGGCCGAAATCACCGGCGGCCTGTCGCCCCGCGTCCTGCCGATGGGAGAGATCCGCGACATGGGCGGGTTGCTGCAACGGGCGGGGCTGGCACTGCCGGTGGCGGACCTGCTGTCGCAGCGCGTCAGCTATCGCGATCTGGCCCATCTGGGCCGCGACCTGCGTGGCATGGGCGAAGGCAACGCCATGGCCGCCCGCCTGCGCCGCCCCACGCGCCGCGATGTCATCGGCCGCGCCAGCGCCATCCTTGCCACCCATCACCCCGACCGCGACGATCCGTCCCGTGTCAACGTCGGCTTCGATCTGGTCTTTCTGACCGGATGGGCGCCATCGGACAGCCAGCCCAAGCCCTTGCGACCCGGCAGCGCCAAGACCGCGCTTGCCGACGCCTTGAACGCAATCAGGAAACCGAACCCATGACGCCAGCCCATGCGCCTGCCGACCACCCCAAGATCAAACCCGCCAAGACCGGCATCCTGATCGCCAATCTGGGGACGCCTGACGGCTATGGCTATTGGCCGATGCGGCGGTACCTGAACGAATTCCTGTCCGACAAGCGCGTGGTGGACCTGCCCAGCTGGAAATGGCAGCCGCTGCTGCAGGGGATCATCCTGACCTTCAGGCCGCGCAGCTCGGGCAAGAACTACAAGCTGATCTGGAACAACGAGGCCAACGAAAGCCCGCTGATGACGATCACCAAGGCGCAGACAAACGCGCTGCGCGAAGCTGCCCATCAGGAATGGGGCGATCAGGTGATGGTCGAATTCTGCATGCGCTATGGCAACCCCTCGACCCATGACGTGCTGCAGAAGATGGTGGATGCCGGATGCCGCCGCATCGTCTTCCTGCCGCTTTATCCACAATACGCGGGGCCGACCTCGGCCACGGCCAACGACCAGCTGTTCCGGGCGCTGATGGAACAGACCTGGCAGCCCGCGGTTCGCACCTGCGAGCCCTATGTGAACCGCCCCGACTACATCAAGGCGCTGGCCGACAGCGTGCGCCGCGCGCTGGATGGCAAGGTGCCGAAGAAGCTGGTGGCCAGCTATCATGGCATGCCCAAGCGCTATCTGATGCAGGGCGATCCCTATCACTGCCAGTGCCAGAAGACGTCCCGCCTGCTGCGCGAGGAACTGGGCTGGCCCGAGGGCATCATCGACACCACCTTCCAGTCGGTCTTCGGCCGCGAGGAATGGCTGAAGCCCTATACCGTCGAACATGTGGCCGAACTGGCGAAACAGGGACATACCGACATCGCCGTCATCTCTCCGGCCTTCTCATCCGACTGCATCGAGACGCTGGAGGAGATCAATGGCGAGATCCGCGAGGCCTTCGAGGAGGCCGGCGGCCACGAATTCCAGTACATCCCCTGCCTGAATGACGATCCGGCCCATATCCAGGTGATGCTGAACGTGATCCGCGACAATATCGGCGGCTGGGTCGAACCGGTCGCATAAGGGAAAGGGGGCCGCGCTGGCCCCCTTTTTCACATCACCAGAACCTGCGTCCCGATCTTGGCCAGCCCGAACAGCTGGGCGATGTGTTCGTTGTAAAGACCGATGCAGCCATTCGACGACTTGCGCCCTATCTTGCGCGTGTCATGGGTGCCGTGGATGCGGTAATACTGCCAGGACAGCCACAGGGCATGGGTGCCAAGCGGGTTGTCCGGTCCGGCGGGTACAAAATCGGGCCATTCGGGATTGCTGGCCTTCATCGACGGCGTGGGCGACCAGGTGGGACCATCGACCTTCTTGATGATCTCGGTCCGGCCCGTGCGGGTCAGTTCGGCGCTGACCGGGATCGAGGAGGGATAGACGTGATAGGTGTTGCCGTCCTCGGACCAGTAATGGACGGCGCGCGATGTCAGGTCGCACAGGATCGCGCCATTGGTCAGGTTCTGGAAATGCGGGCGCCAGTCCTGCATCCGGAAGCTGGAGATGTTGTGCTGGGGGCCGGTATTGCCGGTCGGCGCTTCCTGCGCCAATGCGGGCATTGCCAGACCTGCGACAGCGGTGCCCAGAAAGGCCCGCCGGTTGAAGTTGAAACGCGTGCTCATCTGTTCATGTCCTCGGGGTTCGGATCACCGCTCTTGAGAGGCGGGCTTCGATGGGGAATCATACCGCCCGCGCCACGATGCGGCAAATCAAACCGGAGTTTGACGGGGACATGACGCTGGGCAGACGGTCTCACGCAGAGTTGCGTTTGAACAGCGGCGCCCGCTTCGTTAGACCAAGACCACATCGCATTTGAGGGAGCCGGCACGTTGAGGAATATCAGGTCGATCGGGGTTCTTGCCGTTCTTGCGCTGACAGCATGCGCGCCGCGCTACCTGCAACAGCAGCCCATGCCCATGCCCCAGGACATGCCCGCGCAGGCCGTTGCGCCGGTGGACGACAACGCCGCCATCGCCGCGCGGGTGTTGCAGCAGATCAACACATTGCGGGGAAATCTGGGGCAGGCCGCGCTGGTCCCCAGCACCCAGCTGGATGCCGCGGCCCTGGCCCATTCGCGCGACATGTCGGCCCAGAATCGGGCCTGGCATTGGGGGTCGGACGGATCGTCCCCCTTGGACCGCGCGCGGCGTCAGGGTTTCAACGGCACCCTGATCGGCGAGAACATCTCGGAGAGCTATGAGGACGAGATGCAGACCTTGGCCGCCTGGATGAGTGCGCGCGACACCCGCGACGTCATCATGGACCCGTCGGCGACGCTGTTGGGCTTTTCCTGGTACAAGGAACCTTCGGGCAAGCTGTGGTGGACCCTGCTGACCGGGTCCCAGTGAACCGGCGCACCTCCGAACATGACACGGCCCCGATCCTGCGATCGGGGCCGTGTCATGTCAGGATTGCAGCGCGGCCTCAGGGATAGATGACGACCTGGGTGCCGGGGCGCAGGATGGCATAGATTTCCTCGATCTCCTCGTCCGAGACGGCGATGCAACCGGCCGTCCAGTCGCGCTGGCGGGGGAACAGGTTGTTGCCGTCGGGGCCGCGGCCGTGGATGAAGATGTCGCCGCCGGGCTTGCGGCCATGGGCTTCGGCAAAGGCGCGGTCCTGGGCGTTGGGATAGGACACCCCGACCGACAGGTGATAGGCGCTGCGCGGGTTGAAGCGGTCGACGAAATAGACGCCCTCGGGGGTCTTGCCGTCGCCTTCGAACTGCTTGTGACCGACGGGCACGTTGCCCAGGCTGATGTCATAGGACTTGACCACGGTGCTGCCGCTGAACAGATGCATCCGGCGCTGCCCCTTGTTGATCTGGACCTGCGTCACCGGAGGGCCGAAATAGCGGATGAATTTCGGCTTTTCCTCCTGCGGGCGGCCACAGGCGGCC
Source organism: Paracoccus sediminilitoris (assembly GCF_003259195.1). GTDB lineage: Bacteria > Pseudomonadota > Alphaproteobacteria > Rhodobacterales > Rhodobacteraceae > Paracoccus > Paracoccus sediminilitoris. The sequence continues at coordinate 117,659 of NZ_QJPK01000003.1, read as the reverse complement.
AGAACGGCCAACATCGAAATCGTGAACGCCCGACGGGTCGTTTTGCTCATCACTGCCTCTGACGGTTTTTTGTTTTATAGGACCGGAATATCACATCTATCGCGATGCTGACTAGCAAAGCCTTAATGCAGCGACCATTTCGACATGCGGCGAAAAGCGGAACTGGTCCACCACCCACAGCCTGTCGATCCGGTATCCCGCCTGGACCAGAATACGCAAATCCTTGGCAAAATTCACGGGGTCGCAGGCAACCTGGGCCACCACCGGGACGCGCGCGGCGGCGATCTGACGCATCTGCGGTTCGGCCCCGCTGCGTGGCGGATCTATCACGATTGCGTCAAATTCGGCCAGCTCATCGGGCAGCAGCGGGCGCCGGGCGATGTCGCGCACCTGCGTCGTGACGCGGTTCAGCCCGGCGGTCTGGCGCCAGGCCGAATCAAGGGCCTGCAAGGGCGCGGCCAGACCTTCGACCGCATGCACGCGGGCGGTTTCCGCCAAGGGCAGGGTGAAGGTGCCGCAGCCGGCGAACAGGTCCAGAACGCGGGCGGCATCGCCCACGGTGTCGCGCACGGCGGACAACAGCGCCGCCTCGCCTTCGGCAGTGGCCTGCAGAAAGGCGCCGGGCGGCGGGACGACTTGCGCGCGGCCCATCGGCAGTTGCGCGTGTCGGCGGGTGATCGTCTGGCCGTCCCAGTCCAGCCGCGCCAGATCGCCGTCGCGCGCCAGGGCGGCCATGGTCTGCAACAGGTCGGGGTCCATCGGCTTGCCACCCCGCACGGCCACATCGAGCCCGGCAGGCCCATGGATGACGGTGAAGGTCAGTTCGCCCTGCCGCGAGGCCCCTGCAACGGTGATCCGGCGCAGCAGCGGCAGGGCGGCGGTGATCTGCGGGCGCATGACGTGGCATTCGGCCAGATCGACGATCACCGCCGATGCGCGGGCATGAAAGCCCACCAGCGCGCCCTTCTTGGTGCGCTTGCCCGACAGCACCGCCCGCCGCCGCGATTTCAGGGGCGAGACATGCATCTGGGGCTCGGGCGCCTGGATGCCCTGCGCGGCCAGCGCCGTTTCCACCACCTGCCGTTTCCAAGCGGTCGTGAAACCGTCGCTGGCATGCATCAGCGAACAGCCTCCGCAGGCGCGGAAATGCGCGCAGATCGGGCGCACCCGCTGATCCGAGGGCGTGACGATCCGCGGCGCGGCGATGCGGCCATCCTGGGGGGTGCCGTCGATCTCCTCTCTCGGCAGGGTCAGGGCGGCCAGCGCGCGTTCATCGCCACGGATGGCCACGCCGTCGCCCTTGCGGCCAAGCCGTTCAATCGTCCAGGTGGTCATTCGGCAGCCTCGTCTGTCCCCAGGAAGCCGCCCGACTGGCGCATCCAGTATCTTGCATAGGTGCCGTTCCGGGCCAGCAGCGCGTCATGCGTGCCCTGTTCGACGATGCGTCCATCCTCGATCACAAGAATGCGGTCAAGTTCCACGATGGTCGATAGGCGGTGGGCGATGGCCAGCACCGTCTTGCCCTGCATGGCGCGGCCAAGAGCGTCCTGGACCTGGGCCTCGATCTCGCTATCCAAGGCGCTGGTCGCCTCGTCCAGGACCAGGATGGGGGCATCCTTCAGGAAGGCGCGCGCCAAGGCGATCCGCTGACGCTGGCCGCCCGACAGCTTGACGCCGCGTTCGCCCAGATGCGCGTCGTAACCTGTGCGTCCGGCATGGTCGTGCAGGGTCAGGATGAAATCATGCGCCTCGGCCGCCTTCGCCGCCGTGACGATCTGGTCCTGCGTGGCGTCGGGCCGACCATAGAGAATGTTGTCGCGCGCCGACCGGTTGAACATCGCCGTTTCCTGCGTGACCATCGCGATCTGGCGGCGCAGGCTTTCCTGGGTGACATGGCGCAGGTCGTGCCCGTCCAGCAGCACCGCCCCACGTTCGACGTCGTAGAGCCGCAGCAGCAGCGCCACCAGGGTCGACTTGCCCGCCCCTGACGCACCGACGATGCCGACCTTTTCGCCGGCGGCGATGGTCAGGTCCAGATCCTCGATTCCGCCCTCGTCCCGGCCATAGGCAAAGCTGACATGGTCGAACCGGATCTGGCCCTGCACCCGGTCCAGCGTGATGGCGTCGGGGGCATCGGTCAGCCCGTGGGGGGGCGACAGGGTGCGCATCCCGTCCTCGACCTCTCCGATATTGCCCCACATGCCCATCAGCGACATGCTGACCCATCCGGTCATCTGCGACAGGCGCATGGCGATGGCACCCGATGCCGCGACATCGCCCACCGTGGCCGCGCCCTGGCGCCACAGAATGATGGTGCCGCCCACCAAAATCACCGGCAGGATCCCCGCCACGATCATCAGCGACAGGCGGAACCAAGTGCTGACGACGCCGAAATCCAGCGCGCGTTCACGGAAACCGGCCATGGCGCCCAGGGCCACCTGATCTTCATGGCGGTCATGGGCGAACAGCTTGACGGTCTTGATGTTGGTGATGGTATCGACGACCTGCCCCGTCACATTGGCCCGCGCCGAGGCCCGCGCCCCAGATTTCGCCCGGATGCGCGGCAGGAAGAAGCGGATCAGCGCGAAATAGGCCGCCAGCCAGACCAGCAGCGCCACCGCCCCCCAGCCATCCACTGCCAGCAGGAATGCCGCCGACCCGATGACCGAGGCCAGCGCAAAGGCCACCACGTTCACCACTTCGCTGGCGACATCTGTGACGGCGCGCGCGGTCTGCATCTGTTTCTGCGCCAGCCGGCCCGCAAAATCATTGTCAAAGAAGTCGATCGCGTGGCCCATGGTCCAGCGATGCAGGCGCGACAGCACCAGGGGCAGGACGTTCGGCCCGATGATGACGTTGGAGCTGGCCGTGGACAGGCCGAAGATCGCCGGTCGCAGGATCAGGAAAAAGCCTGCGAAGATCGCGACCAGCCCCCAGTTCTGGGCCCAGAAGGTGCCGGGGCTGCTGCCCGTGACCGCATCGACGACCATGCCCAAAAGCATGGCCGAGACCACATCCGCCGCGCCCCCCATCGCCGATGTCAGCGCCGCGAAACCAAGCCCCTTCCAAGCGCCCGACAGGCACCAACGGAAGAAGGCCATCAGACTGCGCGGGGGCGCGCCATCGGCGGGGCGGAAGGCATCGACCATGCGGCCGAAACGGGCGTGCAGGCTCATACGGGCTCTTTTCCGGCCAGGTTGGCCATGTCGATCAGGGCAGGGGCGGGCAGCGCAAAACCCGAGGCGATCCAGGCAGCTTCGGCGGTCTTCAGGGCCTGGCCCAGGGCGGGGCCTTGCAGGTCGGGCAGGTCGGCGGCCTTGATGGGAAAGCGGGCTTGGGCCGCTTGAACGACCCGATCGCGCCAGTCGGGGGGCAGGTCCTGTCCGCGCGCGGCCATCAGCAATGCATGGTCCAGCCCGATCACGGCGCCAAACCGATAGGCGGCCTGGTCCAGCGACCAATCCTGATCCAGCGCCGTCCGCAGGGCCGATTGGGTCCTTGCTTCGGATTTGGACAGGCGCAGCGCGGCGGCGGGATCGCGATGCAAGGCCGCCAGACGGCGCGGCCAGGCCGGGGGCGCGTTGCCTTCCTGCGCCAGAAGCGCGTCCAGTGCGACCGGATCGGCGCCGGGCAGCAGCAGGTCCAGAACGCCCGTCCGCGCCATCAGCGCGACCGAGGGCGCCGGATCATCCGCCGCCAGCAGCTTGCGCATCTCGGCGCCGATGCGTTCGCGGGCGATGCCGGACAGGCCGTCCTTTTGCGCGGCGCAGGCGGCGACGGCATCCGGATCGGCCTTTTGGCCATAGCGTGCAAAGAAGCGAAAGAAGCGCAGGATGCGCAGGTAATCCTCGCGGATGCGCTGTGCCGGATCGCCGACGAAGCGCAGGCGGCGGGCCTGCAGGTCGGGCAGGCCGCCCACCGGGTCCAGCACTTGGCCCGTCCGGTCGGCATAAAGCGCGTTCATGGTGAAATCGCGGCGCGCGGCATCCTGGGCGATGTCATCGGTGAAGGACACGACGGCATGGCGGCCGTCCGTCTCGACGTCGCGGCGAAAGGTCGTCACCTCGAAGCCGCGCCCTTCATGGACCAGCGTGACGGTGCCGTGGTCGATGCCCGTCGGAACGGCCCGCAGGTTCGCGGCACCGGCCAGCGCGATGACGCGTTCGGGCACGGCATCGGTCGCGATGTCGATATCGTCGACCGGCTGACCCAATAGCGCGTTGCGCACGACGCCGCCCACCAGATAGGCGTGATCGCCCTGCGCATGCAGCGTGTCCAGCACATGGACCAGCGCGGCATCCTCCATGATCTGCGCCGGCATCCGCATCACGGCCTCATGCCCTGCGCCAGGTTCAGGAGGATGCGGGCGGTAGCACCCCACAGGTAATAAGGGCCGAACGGCGCGGCATGAAAGCTGCGCCAACCGCCGCGCCAGCGTCGCTTCTCGATGCGATAGCTGGCGGGGTTCGCGATGTGGCGAAAGGGCAGGGTGAAGACCTCCTGCACCTCGCCCTCTTCGGCGACGGGGGTGAAGGGGCCGTCGATGATGGCGATGACGGGGGTGATCCGAAAGCCGGTGACGGTGCGGTGGGGCGGCAGGCAGCCCAGCACGCGGGCCTGCATTGGGGCAAGGCCGACCTCTTCATGCGCCTCGCGAAGGGCGGCCGCCACGACGTCCGCGTCGCCCGGATCGACCTTTCCACCGGGCAGCGCGATCTGGCCCGGATGGTGGCGCAGGCCGGACGCGCGCTTGGTCAGGACCAGTCGCCCGTCATCGGCGTGAAAGGCCGCCAGCACGCCTGCGGGGCGCAACGGCGTATCGGGCAGGGCAACTCTGGGATTCAGGTCGAAATCCGAACTTGCCCCCGCCGCATTCTGCAGCGCCAGGGACAAGCGTGTTTCCGACCAGGCCCCGCTCACTCGGCAGCCTTGTCCCTGGGCGGCAGGGGATTGCCCTCGGCGTCGATCTCGGCCTCGAAACCAAGGCTGCGCGGGTCAAAGACGTAATGCGCGCCGCAGAACTGGCAATCGGCGGTGACGGTCCCTTCCTCGGTCGTCATGTGGGTGATGTCCTTGGCGGAATAGATCGCCAAGGTATCGCGCACACGGTCGGCGGTGCAGGAACAGCCGAACTTGACGGGGTGGGGTTCATGCACGCGGGGCGTTTCCTCGTGGAACAAGCGCAGCAGCAGGTCGGTCGGGCCGACGGTTGGGCCGATCAGTTCCAGCGTCTCGACCGTGTCCAGTAGGATGTTGGCGCGGTTCCAGTTTTCCGATTCGGCACCCTGGAGGATGTCGGCCGCCTCGATCAGGCCGCCTTCGCCGCTGCCGCCATCGGCCACGTTCATCTGCTGTGCAGGCAGGGTCTGCAACATCACGCCGCCTGCCCGCCAGCCCGCCGTCTGACCGCTGGACCGCGACAGCCCCGATGCCAGCTGGAACCGCGTCGGCAGCTGTTCGGACTGGGCGAAATAGGTCTGCGCGCAGGCCGACAGCGATCCGCCCGCCAGGGGCGTGATGCCCTGGTAGGGGGTGCTGCCCGAACCCTGGTCGATCAGGATGGCGAAATACCCCTCGCCGATCTGGTCGAAGGCGGGGCGATTGTCCAGGCGGTCGGCGTCGAAGCTGGCCCAGGCCCGGATGCGGGCCGGCTGGCCGTCGGCTTCGGGGGCAAAGTAATCGGCGGCGATGGTGCGGACGGCGCCGTTGCCGCGGACCTGCAGGCTCAGCTTCCAGCGCAGCTTGACGGTCGGGCCGATCAGCGCGGCCAGCAGGGCGACCTCGGCCACCAGGGCGCTGACCACGGGCGGATAGTCGTGGCGCGTCAGGATGTGGTCCAGCACCCCGTCAAGACGCGCGACGCGCCCCCGGATGTCCGAGCGGTCCAACTGGAATGGCAAAATCGTGTCGTCCCAGGCTATCTGGTTGATGTCGTTCATCATTGATCCTTGAAGTGGCAGCGGCACCGCCCATGGCGGGCCCGGTTGCGCCCAATATAGGGGTTTTTGCGCCGATCCCAAGGGGGCGGGTTTCGCCCGCATCCGGGGCACGATATCAGCAGGACGCAACAGACAGGTGATCGATGATTCCGCGTTTCGGCAAGCCGCCCATCCCCGGCACACGCTATCGCCGCCGCCAGGGCGCCTATGGCGTTCTGGTGCGCGACGGGCTGATGCTGCTGACCTTCCAGCGGGCGCCGGTGCCGGAATACCAGCTGCCGGGCGGGGGCGTGGACGAGGGCGAATCGGCCATCGCGGCCCTGCACCGCGAGGTCTTCGAGGAAACCGGCTGGGGTATCGCGACGCCCCGCCACCTGTGCGATTACCGCCGCTTCTGCTGGATGCCGGATTATAACTTTCACGCGGAAAAGCTGTGCATGATCTGGCAGGCACGCCCGACCCTGCAGCGGGGCGACCCCACCGAACCGGGGCACAGCGCGCATTGGGTGACGCCCGCCCGCGCGCTGGACCTGCTGGCCGATCCCGGATCGCGCTATGCGGTGCGCAGATGGCTGGACCTGGGCGGGCGGGCCTAGCGCGACTTGCGGGGCAGGCGGACCAGCTGAGCATCCTCGCGGATTTCCAGAAGGACGGCAGAGATGTCGTCCTGGCGTTCCCCGCGGCAATATTCCGACACCGACCAGGCCATGGATTCCAGGAAGGGATGCCCCTTGAGGAAGGCATTGGTGCGCAGGATCGCCTCCAGCCCCTCGTTTCCCAGCTGCTGACCATTGGGTGTCGTGGCCTCGGTCAGCCCGTCCGAGGCAATCAGCAGCCGGTCACCGGGGGCCAGCTGGACCCGGATCTCGTCGAAGACGGGGTTGTCGAAGACACCGATCGGCATGCCCCCCTGGCCCAGATGGGTGATGCTTCCATCGGCGCGTTGCAGCACCGGGTGAGGGTGGCCCGCCTGTACCATGGTCAGGTCGCCGGTGCTGTGGTTCAGTTCGGCGAAGATCATGGTGAAATAGCTGTCGGTGTTCATCTCCTCCAGCATCATGTTGTTGAAGAAGCGCGCCAGGGCGGTCGGGCCGACAGCGTCGCCCCCGGTCTGCGCGCCGCGCAGCGCGACATTCTGATCGGCCGATCCCGACAGGTGAACCGACAGCTGCGCGGTCAACAGGGCCGCCGTGACCCCGTGCCCCGACACGTCCAGCGCATAGATGCCGATGCTGTCGTCATTGATGGGGAAAAAGCCCACCAAATCGCCGCCGATATGACCGGCAGGGCGCAGCAGCAGGCTGATCTCGGCCCTTCCGAAGCTGCCCGACCGTTCGCGCACCAATCCTTGCTGCAACTTGCGTGCCTCGCGCAGGTCGCGTTCGATCGCGGCTTGGGTCGCATTCAACTGATCCAAGGCCTGCTGAAGCTGGGTGTTGCTGGCGCGCAGCTCGTTTTCGACGCGCAGGATGCGTTCGGCGGCCGCGATCCGGGCCAGCAATTCCTGCGCCACGACCGGCATCGAGAGAAAGTCGTCCACCCCCGCCTGCAGGCCGGTATCCAGCGCCTGCAGGTCGCCCGTTGTGGTCAGCAGCACGAAATAACCGTAAGAGGATCGTTCCAACTTGCGGAATGCCTGGCAGAATTCCAGCCCCGACATGCCGGGCAGTTCCCAATCCGACAGGATCAGGTCTGGCGTCAGGTCCGCGCAAAGCCGCAGCGCGTTTTCGCCTGTATCGGTCTGAATGACGCTATATCCGCGCCCCTCCAGCACCGTAGCCACGCGCAGGCGATGGTCGAGGTCGTGATCCACCAGCAGCGCCAGCCGATGGATGGTGGGCTGGGCGGCATCAAGGGTGGAAAGGGGAAGATTCGCGGCTTTCATGCGCCATATCTAGCGCTGCTGTCGTAAACAGCAGGTAAATTGCCATTGCTTTCCACGCTAAAGATTTGTTGGTCGGGGCTGGAAAGTTTTTCCCGCGATGCCCGTTCAGGCATCGCGGGAACAGTCGGTTCAGACCAAGAATTCCGACAGGATCTGGTCGTTGGTGATGTCGCGATAGGCAAAGCCGCCCTGTTCCAGGCGCTGCATCAGCGATGACAGGTTGGCAGGCTGGGTGGTCTCGATCCCGATCAACACCGAACCGAAGTTGCGGGCCGATTTCTTGAGATATTCGAACCGCGCGATATCGTCGTCGGGGCCCAGCATTTCCAGAAAGTCGCGCAGGGCGCCGGGGCGCTGTGGCATCCGCAGAATGAAGTATTTCTTGACGCCCTGATAGCGCTGGGCACGTTCCTTGACCTCGGGCAGGCGTTCGAAGTCGAAATTGCCGCCCGAACAGACACAGACGACGGTCTTGCCGGTCAGATCGCCCAGATCGTCCAGAACATCCAAGGCCAGCGCGCCCGCAGGTTCCAGAACCACGCCCTCGGTGTTCAGCATCTCCAGCATGGTGCGGCAGATGCGGTCTTCGGGGGCCAGATAGACGTCGTTGGGGGAAAAGCGCGACAGGGCTTCGAAGGGCAGGGCGCCGATGCGGGCCACGGCCGCGCCGTCGACGAAGCTGTCCACGGCAGGCAGGGCTACCGGCGCGCCCTGACGCAGCGCGGCCTGAAGGCTGGCCCCGCCAAGCGGTTCGGCAAAGGCAAATTGCGTCGTGGGGGCCTCGGTCTGGAAATAGCTGGTGACACCCGCCGACAGGCCGCCACCACCCACCGGCAGGACCACCAGATCGGGTGCGCGGCCCAGTTGCGCCAGCATTTCAAGGCCGACCGTCGCCTGGCCTTCGATCACGTCCGGGGCGTCGAAGGGCGACAGGAACTGCGCGCCCTCAGCGGCGCAGAAGGCCTGGGCTGCGGCCAGCGTCTGGTCGAAATAATCGCCCGTCAGCACGATGCGGATCGCCTCGCCGCCGAAGATCTTGGTCTTGTCGATCTTTTGCTGGGGGGTGGTCACGGGCATGAAGATCGTGCCGCGCACGCCGAAATGACGGCAGGCAAAGGCCACGCCCTGCGCGTGATTACCCGCGCTGGCGCAGACGAAATGACCGGGGCCGTCGCCGATCAGCTTTCGCATGGCATTGAAGGCGCCGCGCAGCTTGTAGCTGCGCACCGGGGTCAGATCCTCGCGCTTCAGCCAGATGTCGGCGCCGTATTTGGCGGACAGGTGGTCGTTGCGCTGCAACGGGGTAGGCTCGAACAGGTCGCGAAGCGCGGCCTCGGCCAGACGGACGGAGGCGACAAAGTTTTCCATGGCATCGCCAATGCCGCGAATGCGCCCGATTGGCAAGGGTTCAGCGCAGATCGCGCCCTTCGACGAAATGGCCCCGGGACGGGGGGCGACCGGCGGCATTGGCAAGGGCGCGGGTCACGACAACGTATCCGGTGCCGAATGGCGAAGAAGGCGAGATGCCAGCATGGAAATGCCCTTATTGAATGCTGTCGTACCCTAATCGGCGTCAAACCCTTGTGACAACGGACGGAACACCGTATTCCCTGCCAAAATTCGATGAAGGGTTAACCGCATGACCGACGCGCCGAAAAAAGTCGTCCTCGCCTATTCCGGTGGGCTGGATACCTCGATCATCCTGAAATGGCTTCAGACCGAATATGGCTGCGAGGTCGTGACCTTCACTGCCGATCTGGGCCAGGGTGAAGAGCTGGAGCCTGCCCGCGCCAAGGCCGAGCTGCTGGGCATCCCTGCCGAGAACATCCATATCGAGGACCTGCGCGAGGAGTTCGTGCGCGATTTCGTCTTCCCGATGTTCCGCGCCAATGCGCTGTACGAAGGGCTGTATCTGCTGGGCACGTCGATCGCGCGGCCGCTCATCTCGAAGCGGCTGGTCGAACTGGCCAAGCAGCATGGCGCGGATGCGGTGGCGCATGGCGCGACCGGCAAGGGCAACGACCAGGTCCGGTTCGAGTTGAGCGCCTATGCTTTGGACCCGTCGATCAAGGTCATCGCGCCCTGGCGTGAATGGGACCTGACCAGCCGCACCCGGCTGATCGAGTTCGCCGAGAAGAACCAGATCCCGATCGCCAAGGACAAGCGCGGCGAGGCGCCCTTCAGCGTGGACGCGAACCTGCTGCACACCTCATCCGAGGGAAAGGCGCTGGAAAACCCCGCCGAAGCCGCGCCCGAATACGTCTATCAGCGCACCGTGAACCCGGAAGACGCCCCCGACACGCCGGAATTCATCGAAGTCACCTTCGAAAAGGGCGACGCGGTGGCCATCAACGGCGAGGCGATGTCGCCCGCCACGATCCTGACCAAGCTGAACGAGCTCGGCGGCGCGCATGGCATCGGTCGTCTGGACTTCGTCGAGAACCGTTTCGTCGGCATGAAGTCGCGCGGCATCTATGAAACCCCCGGCGGCACCGTGCTGCTGGAGGCCCATCGCGGCATCGAGCAGATTACCCTTGACAGCGGCGCGGGCCACCTGAAGGACAGCCTGATGCCCCGCTATGCCGAGCTGATCTATAACGGCTTCTGGTTCAGCCCCGAACGCGAGATGCTGCAGGCGGCCATCGACAAGAGCCAGGAGCATGTCAGCGGCACCGTCCGTCTGAAGCTCTACAAGGGTCTGGCGACCTGCGTGGGCCGCTGGTCGGACCACTCGCTCTATTCCGAGGCGCATGTGACCTTCGAGGATGATGCCGGTGCCTATGATCAGAAGGACGCTGCAGGCTTCATCAGGTTGAACGCCCTGCGCCTGAAGCTGATCGCCAACCGCAACGCCCGCGTCGCGAAATGACCGCCCGGGCCGCCCGCATTGCCATCGTCACCGTCAGCGACCGCGCGGCCGCCGGCGTCTACGAGGACAAGGGCGGCCCCGGCGCCGAAGACTGGCTGCGCGGGACCATCACTTCCCCGATGGAGATCGCGCGCCATATCATCCCCGATGGTCGCGACGGTGTCGCGGCCACGCTGCGCGACCTGGCCGATGGCGGGGCCGACCTGATCCTAGTGACCGGCGGCACCGGCCCCGCGCCGCGCGACCTGACGCCCGAGGCCGTTGCCGATGTCATGGACAAGGAACTGCCCGGTTTCGGCGAGGAAATGCGCCGCGCCAGCCTGGCCGAGGTTCCCACCGCCATCCTGTCGCGCCAGACGGCCGCCATCCGGGGCGCGACGCTGATCATCACCATTCCTGGCAAGCCCTCGGCCATCGCGACCTGTCTGAACGCGGTCTTTGCGGCCGTGCCCTATTGCCTGGACCTGATGGGCGCCGCACGGATCGAGACCGACCCCGCCCGCATCAAGGCGTTCCGCCCCAAATCGGGTTGAGCGCGCGGGGCGGATCGCAGGATCCGGGTATTTGGACAAAAGAGAAATCTGCATCATCCGTCTGCGATTGGCGCGACAGGTCAGCCCCCGAACAGGTGCAGGGCAAGCGGTGCGATGATGGCCGTCAGGACCGCGTTCAGCCCCATGCCGATGCCCGAAAACGCCCCGGCCGTCTGGTTGACCTGAAAGGCGCGCGCCGTACCGATGCCATGGGCCGCGACCCCGATGGCAAAGCCCCGCGCGCGCCAGTCGCGGATGCGCAGGGCGTTCAGCAGGGGCGTGACGATGATCGCCCCGAAGATGCCGGTCAGCAGCACCAGCGCCGCGGTCAGGGTGGGCTGGCCGCCGATGCGTTCGGCGATGCCGATGGCCACGGGCGCGGTGGTGGATTTGGGCGCCAGCGACGCCAGGACCGACCCGCCGACGCCGAAGGCCCGCGCGATCAGCAGCGCCGAGGCGACCGCCGTGATCGACCCTGCCAGCAGACCCGCCAGCATGGGCAGCGCCGCCTTTCGCACCCGGGGTAGGTTGTCGTAAAGCGGCAGGCCCAAGGCCACCGTAGCCGGTCCCAGCATGAAATGGACGAATTGCGCGCCCTCGAAATAGGTCGCGTAATCGGTTCCCGTGCTGATCAGCAGCAGCGCCAGCAGGATCACCGCGACCAGGACCGGATTGGCCCAGCTTTTGCGTCCCGCCGCGCGGAAACAGGCGTCGCCGATCAGATAGGCGACCAGCGTGGCCGTCAGCCAGACCAAGGGGCCTTGGGCCAGATAGGACCAGATCAGCAGCGGATCATTCATGGCCCTGATCCCTTAGCGCGTCGGGTTCTTCGGACCTGGTCAGGCGGGCGACCCAGGTGAAGGCCAGCGCACCCGCCGCGATGGCCAGCAGGGTCGATGCCATCACCGCCACCGCGATGCCCAAGCCATCGCTGCGCAGGGACTGCCAATGCGCGATGATGCCGACGCCCGCGGGCACGAAGAACAGCGACAAATGCGACAGCAGCCCTGTCGTCGTGGGCCGGATGCGGTCGGCCAGGGACGGGCGCAGGATGCAGGCCGCGACCAGCAGCAGCATTCCCGCCACCGGCCCCGGCAAGGGCAGGTCGGCAATGCGCGAGATGACCTCTCCGGCCAGTTGAAAGCCCAGGATGATGGTAAGCGTCTGTATCATGACAGCCAGCGTATCGCGCCCCGCGCGGCCGCGCCAGCGGGCAGCGGGCATGGCGGGGTTGCGTGCGATGCATCTTGTGGATATCCGCAGGCTTTCCGCGATATCTTGCGGTGCTGTTGACTTGGCGGCGGCATGCAGGAACAATCGTCCATCGCCAATCCCCAAAGGGACCCGCCCCTTGCGCTTTGACCGCCTGCGATTGAACGGCTTCAAGAGCTTCGTGGACCCGACCGATCTGGTCATCCGCGAAGGGTTGACGGGTGTCGTCGGTCCCAATGGCTGCGGCAAATCCAACCTGCTGGAGGCGCTGCGCTGGGTCATGGGGGAAAACCGTCCCTCGGCCATGCGGGGCGGCGGGATGGAGGACGTGATCTTTGCGGGCACCACGCGCCGCAGCGCCCGCGCCCATGCCGAGGTGTCGCTGACCGTCGATAACCGCGACCGCCTTGCGCCTGCGGGCTTCAACGAGGACGACCAGTTCGACATCACCCGCCGCATCACCCGTGACGCGGGCAGCGCCTACAAGATCGCGGGCAAGGATGTCAGGGCGCGCGACGTGCAAATGCTGTTCGCGGATGCCTCGACGGGCGCGCACAGCCCGGCGCTGGTGCGGCAGGGCCAGATCAGCGAACTGATCAACGCCAAACCCAAAAGCCGTCGTCGCATCCTTGAGGAGGCTGCCGGGATCTCGGGGCTGTATCAGCGGCGGCATGAGGCCGAGCTGAAGCTGAACGGGGCCGAACTGAACCTGTCGCGGGTCGATGATACGCTGGAGAGCCTGTCCACGCAGGCCGCATCGCTGGCGCGTCAGGCCCGCGCCGCCGCGAAATACCGAGAGATTGGCGCGGCGCTGCGGCTGGCCGAGGGCGTGCTGCTGTATCGGCGTTGGGCCGAGGCCGAAGCGGCCCGCACCGCCGCCGCCGAAGCCCTGTCCCATGCCGTCCAGCGGGCAGCCCAGGCCGAAGCCGCCGCTGCGGATGCCGAAGCGCGCCGCCTGGACGCCGATGACGCGTTGCCGCCGCTGCGCGAGGAGGAGCAGGTCGCCGCCGCCATCCTGTCGCGCATTCTGGTCGAGCGCGAGGCCCTGGACGAGGCCGAGGCCCGCGCCGAGGCCGCCATTGCCGCGCTGACCGCCCGCATCGCCCAGCTGGACCGCGACATCGAGCGCGAGGAAGGTTTGAACCGCGACGCGGGCGAGGTCGTGGCAAGGCTGTCCGCCGAACGCGCCCAGCTGGAGGCCGCGGGGCAGGGGCACGACGATCGTCTGGACGCCGCCGCCGCCATGGCCGAAAAGGCCACCGAAACCCTGCGCGATTTGGAAGGCCGACTGGCCGAGCTGACCGACGAATCGGCCCGCTTGGCCGCCCGCCACCAATCGGCCGAACGGCTGGCCGCGGATCTGCGCGCCATGTTCGACCGCGCCGACCGGGCCGCGACCGAGGCCGCGGAGGCCGCCGAAACCGCCGCCGTGACGGGGGCCGCGGCGCAGGTTGCGCTGGAACAGGCCGATGCCGCGCAGGATCAGGCCCGCGCCCGGGTGGACGCCGCCGAAGACGCGCTGGCGCAGGCCGAAGCCGCCCACGGCGATCTGGAAACCCGCGAAGCCGCCGCCCGCGCCGCCCGTGCCCAGGCCGAAGGCGAGGCGAATGCCCTGGCCGCCGAGATGGCCGCCCTGCGCCGCCTTGTGGAACGCGGGCAGTCGGGGAGGCTGGCGTTGCTGGACCAGGTGCAGGTGGCGCGGGGGTATGAAACCGCCTTCGGCGCGGCACTGGGTGACGATCTGCGCGCCGGTCAGGCCCAAGGCGGAACGGGCTGGCATGCGCTGCCGGTTTGGGATGCGCCGCAACCCTTGCCCGCGCGGGCGCAGCCGCTGGCACCGCATGTGTCCGGCCCCGACCTGCTGTCGCGACGCCTGTCGCAGACCGGCCTTGTGGTGGATGCCGGGACCGGCGCGGCGCTGCAGGCCGATCTGCGCCCCGGTCAGCGTCTGGTCACACCGCAGGGCGATCTGTTCCGGTGGGACGGGCTGTGCGTGATGGCGGGCGAAGCCTCGTCCCAGGCGGCGCTGCATCTGCAGAAGGTCAATGAACTTGCCGAAATTACCAAACAGGCCGATCAGACCCGTACCCGCGCCGATGCCGCCATCGAGACGCATGAGGATGCCAAGGCGGCCCTTGCCGATGCCGCCGCCACTGAAAAATCGGCCCGCGATGCCCGGCGCGAGGCGGAAAGGCTGCTCTCGGATGCCGCGCGGGCGGCCACGCGGGCGGAATCCGATCTGGCCATGGCAGGCAGCCGCGCCGAGGCCGCGCGCGCTGAACTGGCCCGCCATCAGGCCGATGCGGCTGACGCCCGCACCCGTCTGGATGATGCGCAGGCGCAGCTGGACGCACTGCCCGACCGGGCCGATGCCGCCATTGCCGTCGACCATGCCCGCACCAGCGTCGAGGCCGCGCGCATTGCCACCATGACCCGCCGTGCGGGCCTGGACGAACTGCGCCGCGACGGTGATGCACGCCAGAAGCGCATCACGGCCATCGACCGCGAGGTCGCGGGCTGGCGCCAGCGGTTGGAACAGGCGGGGACCCGTGCCGCCGAACTGGCCAGCCGCCGCGACGGGGCAGGCGATGAACTGGCCGGTGCCAAGGCCCAGCCCGCCCTGCTGGCCGAACGCCGCGAGGCCCTGGCCGAACGCGAGGCGCAGGCCCAGACTCGCCTGACCCGCGCGCGCGACGCGCTGGCTGCGGCCGATGACGCGGCCCGCATCGCCGCCCATGCCGAACGTGATACCGCCCGCCTGGCATCCGAGGCCCGCGAGGCCCGCGCCGCCATGGATGCCCGCGCCGAGGCCGCCACCGCCGCCGAGGCAGCCGCCCGCGACCGCATCCTGGAGGAAACCGACCAGACCCCCGCCGCGCTGCTGGCCGGCCTTGGCGATGTCGACCCCAAGGCCCCCGCCGATGTGCTGGAACATCAGATCACCCGCCTGCGCACGCAGCGCGACGCGCTTGGTGCCGTCAACCTGCGCGCCGAGGAGGACAAGCGCGAGCTGGAGGCCGAACGCGACCAGCTGGCCGCCCAGAAGGCTGATCTGGAGGAAGCCATCCGCAAGCTGCGCGCTGGCATCGGCAGCCTGAACCGCGAGGGGCGCGAACGCCTGTTGGCTGCCTTCGAGACCGTGAACGCTAATTTCGCCACCCTGTTCACCGCGCTGTTCGGGGGCGGAGAGGCGCGGCTGGTGATGGTCGAATCCGACGACCCGCTGGATGCGGGCCTGGAAATCATGTGCCAGCCGCCGGGCAAGCGGTTGTCGACGCTTTCGCTGTTGTCGGGGGGCGAACAGACGCTGACGGCGATGGCGCTGATCTTTGCGGTGTTTTTGGCCAATCCCGCGCCCATCTGCGTGCTGGACGAGGTCGACGCGCCGCTGGACGATGCCAATGTCAGCCGCTTCTGCGACCTGCTGGACGAGATGACCCGTCGCACCGACACGCGGTTCCTGATCATCACCCACCATGCGGTGACGATGGCGCGGATGGATCGCCTGTTCGGCGTCACCATGGTCGAACAGGGTGTCAGCCAACTGGTCAGCGTCGATCTGAAACGCGCCGAGGCTCTGGTCGCCTGAGGAATGCCTTGCTAGGGTCCGGCCAACGCCAACCCAAGCGAGGATATCATGAGCGTCGAACAGACCTTGGCCGACAAGGGCATCACCCTTCCCGAGGCCCCCATGCCCGCCGCCAATTACGTCCCCTTCGTGCAGACCGGCAATCTGGTCTTCATCTCGGGGCAGATCAGCGCGGATGAGAACGGGTTGATCACCGGCAAGCTGGGCGATGGCACCAGCGTCGAGGATGGCGCCGCCGCCGCCCGCCGCTGCGGTCTGGCCCTGATCGCGCAGCTGAAATCCGCCGTGGGCGATCTGGACCGTGTGGCCCGCGTCGTCAAGCTGACCGGCTTCGTGAATTCGACCCCCGATTTCACCGATCAGCCCAAGGTCATCAATGGCTGTTCCGACCTGATGGTCGAGGTCTTTGGCGATGCGGGCCGCCATTCGCGCGCCGCCGTGTCCGCGCCGTCGCTGCCCTTCGGCGTGGCTGTCGAGATCGAAGCCATCTTCGAGGTGAAGTGATGACTGCGCTGCCGCAAGCCTTTCTGACCGCCCCCATCGCCCATCGCGGATTGCACGGGGACGGCGTGCCGGAAAACAGCCTTGCGGCGGCGCGTGCCGCCATCAAGGCGGGTTACGGGATCGAGCTGGACATCCAGCCCGCCGCCGATGGGACGCCCATGGTCTTTCACGACTATGACCTGACGCGCCTGACGGGGCAGAAGGGGCTGGTGTCCCAGACCTCGGTCGACACGCTGCAGGGCCGTCGCCTGCTGGGCAGCGCCGAACAGGTGCCGACCCTGGCCCAGTTCTTGGAACTGGTCGCGGGCCAAGTCCCCCTGCTGATCGAGATCAAGGATCAGGACGGCACGCTTGGGCCCGATATCGGCGATCTGCACCTGAGGGTCGCGGATGCGCTGGAGGGGTATGAAGGCCCCGTCGCCATGATGTCCTTCAACCCCCATCAGGTCGCGGCATTCCACGACGCCGCCCCCGATATTCCGGTCGGTCTGACCACCTGCGACTTCTCCGAGGAGCACTGGCCCGCCATCTTCGCCGAACGTCGCGCCGAACTGGCGGGCATTACCGATTTCGACCGCTGCGGCGCCAGTTTCATCTCTCATGCGATCGGCGATCTGGGGAATGCACGCGTGGATGCATTGGCCGCGCAGGGCGTGCCGATCCTGTGCTGGACGGTGCGCAGCGCCGAACAGGAACAGGCCGCGCGTCGCATCGCCGGAAACATCACCTTCGAGGGTTACACCCCCGCCGCCTGATGCCACCACCACTGCGGTCAGGACGTCACGCGATTGCGACGTCCTGACCGCATCCGCCCCCCTGACATTCATCGCCGCCCGTCCTATCTTGCCGGGATGAGCGAAACGCTGACCCTGACCACCCATCCCTCCATCGCCCAGATCGATCCGCACCTGTGGGATGGTCTGGGCGACGGAAATCCCTTCACCACCCATCGCTTCCTGCTGGCCTTGGAACAATCGGGATCGGTCGGCACGGGAACGGGCTGGCAGCCGCTGCACCTGACGGTGGAACGCGACGGGCGCATCGTCGGGGCGGCGCCCCTTTACGCCAAGGGCCACAGCCAGGGCGAATACATCTTCGACCATGCCTGGGCGCAGGCCTATACCCGCGCGGGCGGTCGGTATTACCCCAAGCTGCAGGCCGCGGTTCCCTTCACGCCCGCCACCGGGCAACGCCTGCTGGCGCAGGATGACACCGCCCGGATGGCGTTGCTGCAGGGCATGATGCAGGTCACCGACCATGTGCAGGCATCGGGCGCCCATGTCACCTTCTGCACCCAATCCGAGGCCGATCTGGGCGAACAGGCTGGTTTCCTGCCCCGCATCACCCAGCAGTTCCACTGGCTGAACCGCGGCTATGCCAGTTACGACGATTTCCTGGCCGCCCTGTCATCGCGCAAGCGCAAGGACCTGCGCAAGGAACGCGCCCGCGCCCAAGGCTTTGGCGGCACGATCCGCCACCTGACGGGCGACGATCTGCAGCCGCATCACTGGGACGCCTTCTGGGAATTCTATCAGGATACCGGCGCGCGGAAATGGGGCCAGCCCTATCTGACGCGCAAGTTCTTCGACTTGGTTCAGGACACCATGCGCGATGACATCCTGTTGGTCATGGCCGAACAGGACGGCATCCCGATCGCCGGTGCGCTGAACTTTCTTGGTCCTGAAGCCATCTATGGCCGCTATTGGGGCTGTACGGAAGATCACGCCTTCCTGCATTTCGAGCTGTGCTACCACCAGGCCATCGATCACGCGATCGCCCACGGTCTTTCGCGGGTCGAGGCGGGCGCCCAAGGCGACCACAAGCTGGCGCGCGGATACGAACCCGTCCCGATCCACTCGCTTCATTGGGTGGCGGATCCGGGGTTCCTGAAGGCGTTGGAACACTATCTGGACCAGGAACGCGACGCGATGGGCCAGGAAATCCAGGCGCTGACCGACTGGACCCCGTTCCGCAAGGGCTGATCCGGGGTCCGCAGTCGGTCACGCCCCGCGGGGGTCCGGGGGCGCGAAGCCCCCGGACATCGCGGGACGCGAAGCCCGGTCAGACCTTTTCCAGCAGGGCCTCGCCCGCGCTGACGCTGCAGGTGCCCGGCGAATCCTCGACATCGACCGTCTCGAAGGTGCCGTCGCTCAGCAGCGAGGCAAAGCGCTTGCAGCGCCCCTGAAAACCGACCGGCGGCGCGTCAAAATCCAGCCCAAGCGCCTTGGTCAGGCTGCCATCGGCATCGGCCAGAACCTCGATCCCGGCATCCTTGGCGCCGGTCTGCTCGGCCCATGCCGCCGCCACGAAGGGGTCGTTGACGGTGATGCAGACGATCCGCGTCACGCCCTTGTCGCGGAACTGGTCGGCCGTGCGCACGAAGCTGGGCATATGGGCGTTGGTGCAGGTGCCGGTAAAGGCGCCCGGCAGGCCGAACAGCGCCACGCGGCCCGTCGCCAGATCGGTGGTCGAGACGCTTTCGGGGCCGTTCTCGCCCACGCGCAGCAATTGCCCCTCGGGCAGCTTGTCTCCAGCCTTGATGGTCATCGGTCTCTCCTGAATTGCAACGGATTCGGCGCGACTATAGGGTGCGGCCCGATGACAGGCCAGATGACAGCAGAAGGGTACGACGTGATGCGGATCGTGATAGTCGGGGCGGGGCAGGCAGCGGCCTCGATGGCGGCGCGCCTGCGGGCCAAGGGTCACGACGGGCCGCTGACCGTGATCGGTCAGGAACCCGCCGCGCCCTATCAGCGCCCGCCCCTGTCCAAGGCCTATCTGCTGGGCGACATGGCGCTGGACCGGCTGACGCTGCGCGCGCCCGACTGGTGGCGCGATCAGGGGATCGACCTGCGCCTTGGCGAAACGGCGACCGCCATCGATGCACAGGCGCGCGTCGTCACGACCGATGCGGGCGACCATCCCTATGATGCGCTGGCCCTGGCGCTGGGCGCGGAACCCCGCCGCCTGCCAGCCGCGATGGGGGGCGATCTGCCCGGCACCCATGTCATCCGCGATCTGGCCGACATCGACGCGCTGGCCCCCGAACTGACGGCGGGGCGCATCCTTGTGGTAATCGGCGGCGGCTATATCGGGCTGGAGGCCGCAGCCGTCGCCCGCAAGCTGGGCCTGAACGTCACCTTGGTCGAGGCGGCCCCGCGCATTTTGGGCCGCGTTGCATCGCCGCAGACCTCGCAGATCATCGCCGCCCTTCATCACGCCCACGGGGTGACCATCCTTGAAAACACCGGCATCAGCGCCCTGCAAGGCGATGATCGCGTGACCGGCGTTGCGCTGAACGACAGGCGCATCCTGCCTGCTGATCTGGTGGTGATGGGCATCGGCGTCCTGCCGCGGGTCCAACTTGCCGAAACGGCGGGGCTGCATCTGGACAATGGCATCGCCACCGATGCGACGGGCCGGACGTCGGACCCCGCCATCTGGGCCGCCGGCGATTGCGCCAGCTTCCCGCATGAGGGCGTCCAGATCCGGCTGGAAAGCGTCGGCGGCGCCATCGACATGGCCGAATGCGTGGCCGACAACATGCTGGGGCAGACGCGCGACTATGTCGCCAAGCCGTGGTTCTGGTCGGATCAGTTCGATGCCAAGCTGCAGATCGCCGGGTTGAACACCGGCTATGACCGCACGGTGCTGCGGGCCGGGCAGGGCGATCACTGCGCTTCGGTCTGGTATTACCGCCAAGGCCGCCTGATCGCGGTGGACGCGCTGAACGACGCCCGCGCCTATATGATCGGCAAGCGCCTGATCGAGGCCGGACGCAGCCCCGACCCCGACCTGATAGCCGATGCCCCCGACCTGAAGGCCCTGATGACATGATGCCGACACCCCGACACCGCCGCGAAGGAACCGCCCCCGGGGGGCGCGGGGGGCAGGCAGCCCCCCGCCGTCGCGGGACGCAATCATGAGGATCGTCGGCGGCTCGATGCGCGGCCTGAAGCTGGTCGATCTGGGCGAAGGCGACCCCGCCGCCCATCTGCGCCCGACCACCGACCGGGTGCGCGAATCCATCTTCAACCTGCTGATCAATGGCAGCCATGGCAATCCCGTCCCCGGTGCACGGGTGCTGGACCTTTTCGCAGGCACCGGCGCCTTGGGCCTCGAGGCGTTGTCGCGCGGCGCCGCCCATGTCTCTTTCGTCGACGATGGCGCCAAGTCGCGGGCGCTGATCCGCCAGAACATCGAACGCGCCCGCGCCGAAGGGGTGACCGACCACTGGCGCCGCGATGCGACCAAGCTGGGGATGAACCCCGGCGCACCCTATTCGCTGATCCTGCTGGACCCGCCCTATGCGCAGGGCAAGGGCGAGGCCGCGCTGGCCTCGGCCGCCGCAGGCAATTGGATCGCCCCCGGCGCCACCATCGTATGGGAGGAGTCGCGCCCGCCCCTGCTGCCGATCCGCGCCAGACTGCTGGACCGGCGCAGCTATGGCGATACCATTGTCACGCTGGCCCGCTGGTCCGAAGACAGTTAGGCCGACCGCGCGATGCTGGTCGCCGCAGCCTCCAGCGCGCCCTTTCCATGGGGGATGTCCAACGCGGTCAGTCCCGCCTCGATGGCGCCAAGCGTGCCCATCATCATCGCGGCGTTGCAATGTCCCATATGGGCGATGCGCAGCGCATTGGCCGGGTCCTGCGCACCCAAGCCCACCCCAAGCGTCACGCCGCATTCGCGCGTCACCCAGGCCCGCAGTTCGTCCGCGCGCGGCATCCTCACCGCCGTGACCGACGGCGCCCGCGCCGCCGGGTCTGCGACCGGCAGCGCGATGTCGCCCTGCACACCCCAGGCATCGACCGCAGCCCAGACCACCTGCGCCAGACGGGCGTGGCGGGTCCAGACGGCCTCCAGCCCTTCCTCGTCCAGAATCATGGTCAGCGCCTCCTGCAGGGCAAAGACCTGCTGGACCGGGGGCGTGCCGCCCCAGAAGCGCCACAGCGCCTCGGCATCGGCGCGCAGCTGCCAGTCCCAATAGGGCGATGCGGCACCCTGGCGCCCACCCTTGGCCGCACGGTCGGAAAACCAGACGAAGGCAGTGCCGGGCAGGCACATCATGCCCTTCTGGCTGGCCGCGATCAGCACGTCGACGCCCCAGTCGTCCATCCTCATCGGTGCGCATCCAAGCGAGGCGATGGCATCCACCACCAGCAGTGCCGGGTGATCGCCCATCGCGGCCTTCAGGGCGGGAATGTCGGCCATGGTGGCGCTGGCCGTGTCGGTCTGGCAGACCAGCACGGCGCGGATGCTGCCGGCGCGGTCTTGGGCCAGCCTGTCGGCCAGCCGGTCGGGATCGGCGGGCCGGTTGCCGAAATCCAGGCGTTCGGCCCGGATGCCGCTCTGCGTCAGCATCTCGGCCCAGGACCGCCCGAAATGGCCGCAGGTCAGGACCAGCACGTGATCGCCCGGATCGAACAGGTTGTCCGCCGCCGCCTGCCACCCCGCATGGCCATTGCCGATATAGGGCGCCAGATGCTGCGTGGTGCCCGCCAGCCGCTTCAGCTGACCCATCACCGCCACGTTCACCTGCGTCAGCGCGTCGCCATAGATGTCGGGCGAGGCGCGGTGCGCCGCATTCAGCACGCGGGCCGGAACGGGCGAGGGGCCGGGAATGGCAATCAGGTCGTGACCGTGGGCTAGGCTCATCTGCGGTATCCTTCACATCATGCAAGGATCGGTAGGCCCACCTCCGCCAGCCGTCAACCGCCCCAGTGAGGCTTGCAGGGGGCATGGTCTTGTGGGGGCAGGGGGGAACGGGGTAAAGCTGGGGCCAAGTTACGGTGCGCCTGTCCGGGCGGGCCCCATCCTCCGTCACGGAAAGGCCGACCAGACCCGTGGATCCGCGCAAAGACAGCCCCGCCCGCCTGATCGCAGCCGCCCGCACCGGCGATCCCGCACCGACACCCGGCAAGGTGCAGGGCCTTCTGCGCAGGCTGTT
Source organism: Paracoccus sediminilitoris (assembly GCF_003259195.1). Classification (GTDB taxonomy): domain Bacteria; phylum Pseudomonadota; class Alphaproteobacteria; order Rhodobacterales; family Rhodobacteraceae; genus Paracoccus; species Paracoccus sediminilitoris. The sequence continues at coordinate 95,178 of NZ_QJPK01000003.1, read as the reverse complement.
CGACGGCTATCTGCGGCCCCACAAGACCGGCATGATCCTGGCCTTCCTGTTGATGACGGTCGAGGGGTCGACCCTGGCGCTGATCAGCTGGATGCTGAAGCCGCTGTTCGACCTTGTCTTCATCGGCAAGGAACCGGGCGCCATCTGGTGGGTCGGCAGCGCCATCTTCGGCATCTTCGTGCTGCGCGCGGTGACGCTGATCGCCAGCCGCGCCCTGCTGACACGGGTGTCGCTTTCGGTGTCGACTGCGATGCAGACGAACCTCTTGGCTCATATCCTGACGCTGGACCAGCGCTTCTTTCGCGAAAATTCTCCCGGCGCCATGATCGAGCGCATCCAGGGCGACACCATCGCCGTGCAGGGTGTCTGGGCCACGCTGATCACCGGGGCGACGCGTGACGCTATTGCGCTGGTCATGCTGTTCGGGGTGGCCATGACCATCGACCCGGTCTGGACGCTTGGCGCGCTGGTGGGGGCGCCGATCCTGATCATGCCCGCCGCCCTGGTGCAGCGATACATCCGCCGCAAGGTGCGCCAGAACCGCGCCAATGCCAGCCTGCGCGCCACCCGCCTGGACGAGGTGCTGCACGGCATCGCCTCGATCCGCCTGAACCGGGCCGAGGCCGACCAGACCGCCCGCTTTGCCGCCATCGTGGGCCGCATCCGGCGGGCCGAAACCAAGGTGGCCGCGACCTCCAGCGTGATCCCGGCGCTGACCGACATCGTCACGGGCATCGGCTTCGTCGCCGTCCTGGCCTTGGGGGGCAACGAGGTGATGGAAGGCGACCGCAGCGTCGGCGATTTCATGGCTTTCTTCACCGCCTTGGCCCTGGCCTTCCAGCCGATGCGTCGCCTTGGCGGGTTGGCCGGCACTTGGCAGACCGCCGCCGCCAGCCTGGAACGCATCTATCAGGTCTTCGACACGCAGCCGACCGTCGTGTCGGGCCCCCGCAGCGATGCCCCCGCCAACACCCGGATCGAGCTGAAGGACGTCAGGCTGTCCTATGACGGCCAGCCGGTCCTGCGCGGCCTGACGCTGACCGCCGAAGAGGGCCAGACTACGGCGCTGGTCGGTCCTTCGGGGGCGGGGAAATCCACCGTCTTCAACCTGCTGACGCGGATGGTCGATGCCGACAGCGGTCAGGTCCTGCTGGGGGGCGTGCCGGTCACGGAATATGATCTTGAGGTGCTGCGCGACCAGTATTCGACCGTCGCACAGGAATCGGCGCTGTTCGACGAAAGCCTGCGCGACAACGTGCTGATGGGGCGGCCCGGCGCCTCGGCCGAGGAACTGCAGAAGGCGCTGGATGCCGCCCATGTCAGCGATTTCCTGGACGACCAGCGCAGCCTGGACAGCGCCGCCGGCCCCCGCGGATCGTCCCTGTCGGGCGGCCAGCGCCAGCGCATCGCCATCGCCCGCGCCCTCTTGCGCGACGCGCCCATCCTGCTGCTGGACGAGGCCACCAGCGCCTTGGACACGGCCAGCGAACGCATGGTCCAGGAGGCCTTGGACAGCCTGTCCAAGGGCCGCACCACGCTGGTCATCGCCCACCGCCTGTCGACTGTGCGCGATGCCGACAAGATCGTGGTGATGGAGGCGGGCAGGGTTGTCGAAGAGGGCAGCCATGACCAGTTGATGGCCAAGGGCGGTGCCTATGCCCGCCTTGTTGCCCTTCAATTCGGAGACCAGGAATGACCCGCAAGATCATCCGCGTGACCGGCGCCGACAGCACTGCCTTTTTGCAGGGGCTTGTCACCAACGACGTCCGGCGTGCCCCCTGCTGGGCGGCGATCCTGACGCCCCAAGGCAAGTATTTGGTCGATTTCCTGATCGTGCCGGATGGCGATGCGCTGCTGATCGACGTGGACGCAGGGCTGGCCGACGACCTGCTGCGGCGGCTGACCATGTACAAGCTGCGCAGCAAGGTCGAGCTGGAAATGACCGATCTGGCCGTGGCGCGCGGCACCGGTTCCGCCCCCGATGGCGCCATTCCCGATCCACGCCACCCGGCGCTTGGCTGGCGGCTCTATGCGGCGCCCGCCGATCTGCCCGCCGATGACGGCACCGATTGGGATGCGATCCGCGTGGCGAACCTGATCCCCGAGACGCTGATCGAGCTGATCCCGAACGAGACCTTCATCCTAGAAACCGGGTTCGAGCGTCTGCACGGCGTCGATTTCCGCAAGGGCTGCTATGTCGGACAGGAGGTCACTGCCCGCATGAAGCACAAGACCGAGCTGCGGAAGGGCATCCAGACCCTGCGCATCGATGGTCAGGCCCCCATCGGTACGACCATCACGGCGGGGGGCAAGGATGTCGGGACGCTGTTCACCCAATCGGGGGGGCGGGCCATCGCCCATGTGCGCCATGACCGCGTGGCCGAGGACATGCAGGCCGCGGATGCGCGGCTTTATCCTGAATGACCTCCGGGGCGGCGCCGCCCCGTGACGACGCAGCCCCGCCGCTGCGCAAGATCATCCATATCGACATGGATGCCTTCTATGCCTCGGTCGAACAGCGTGACCTGCCCGAATTGCGCGGCAGGCCGGTGGCGGTGGGCGGATCGGCGGCGCGAGGTGTCGTGGCTGCCGCCAGCTATGAGGCGCGGGTCTTTGGCGTGCGTTCGGCCATGCCATCCGTCACCGCCGCGCGGCTTTGCCCCGACCTGGTCTTCGTGCGCCCCCGCTTCGAGGTCTATCGCGAGGTCAGCCAGCAGATCCGCGCCATCTTTGCGCGCCATACCCCCCTGATCGAGCCGCTGTCGCTGGACGAGGCCTATCTGGACGTCACCGACCGCCTGGAGCCCGGCCAGACCGCGACCCAGGTCGCGAAGGCCATCCGTGCCGCCATCCGTGCCGAAACCCGCCTGACCGCCAGCGCCGGCGTCAGTTACAACAAGTTCCTGGCCAAGCTGGCCTCGGACCAGAACAAGCCTGACGGGCTGTGCGTCATCACCCCCGACCGGGGACCGGACTTCGTGCTGGACCTGCCGGTGGGCAAGTTCCACGGCATCGGCCCCGCCACGGTCGCCAAGATGCAGGCGATGGGCATCCTGACCGGTGCCGACCTGCGGGCGCAGGACCTGGATTTCCTGACGCGGCGCTTTGGCAAGGCGGGGCGCTATTACTGGAACATCGCGCGCGGGGTGGACCATCGGCGGGTCAGCCCGGACCGGATCCGCAAATCCGTGGGGGCGGAAAACACCTTTTCGGCCGATCTGATGACGCTGGAGGCCGCCTCCGATGCGCTGGCACCCTTGGCGGACAAGGTCTGGACCCATGTCGACAAGCACCGCCTGCAGGGGCGGACCGTGACGCTGAAGGTCAAGTTCAGCGATTTCCAGCAGATCACGCGGGCGCGCAGCATGGGGGCGGCGGTCGCCGGGCGCGACCAGATGCTGGCCGTGGCGCGGGATCTGGCGGCGGGGGTGCTGCCCGACCCGCGCGGGGTGCGTCTGCTGGGGATCACGCTGTCGGGTTTCGACGCCGAACCCGATGACGGCCAGCTGAGCCTGTTCGATTAGCGCCAGCGCACCCGTCTGCCGGGGCCCTGGGCGGCCAGGATCAGCAGCCCGCCTGCGATGGCCCAGTTCTTGACGACGATGGTGACTTGCCAGGGATCGGCGCGCAGCTGCCAGTGAAACCAGCTGGTCGCGATGCAATAGACCGCCAGCACCAGCGCCCAGCCCCGCACCCAGGGCCCGAAGATCAGCGCCAGTCCCGCCGCCAGGTTGAAGACGGCCACCGGCCAGACCAGGTCGGCGGGCAGGCCCAGGCTGGCGATCATCCGCTCGACCTGCACAGGGTCGGTGAATTTCTGCACGGCACCGCCCAGGAACAGCAGCGCGATCAGAATACGGCCCAGCAGGTTCAGCAGATCGTTCATCCTTGCCCCCTTCGATGACGCAGATTTGCATCCGGTGGCGGGGCCGAACCACGCCGAATGCACCCGATCACTGCATCGTGACGACGCAGGCGTGATGGCAAAACGCCCCGCCGGCACATGCCGCGGGGCGTCGAAATTCTGCTTGGGCGTAAAGTCTGGATCAGGCGCGTTCGCTGTATTCGAAGGCTTCGGTATTGACGATGATCGCCTCGCCCTCGCCGACGAAGGGCGGGATCATGATGCGCACGCCGTTGTCCAGCGTCGCGGGCTTGTAGCTGTTGGCCGCGGTCTGGCCTTTGACGACCGGCTCGGTTTCGGCGACGGTGCAGGTGACCTTCTGCGGGATCGAAACCGAGAGGGCTTCCTCGCCGTAATATTCGACGGTGGCGATCATGCCGTCCTGCAGGAAGGGGCGGCGGTCACCCAGAAGATCGGCGTCCAGTTCCGTCTGCTCGAAGGTCTCGTTATCCATGAAGACCAGCTTGCCGTCGGTTTCGTACAGGAATTGCTGGTCTTTCTGGTCCAAGCGGACGCGTTCGACCTTGTCTTCGCTGCGGAAGCGTTCGTTCAGCTTGCGGCCGTCGCGCAGGTTCTTCATCTCGACCTGGGCAAAGGCGCCGCCCTTGCCGGGCTTGACGTGGCTGACCTTCACGGCGCCCCACAGGCCGCCATCATGTTCCAGCACGTTGCCGGGACGAATTTCATTGCCGTTGATTTTGGGCATGGGATGCTCTTGCGTGTTTGCGGAAAATTCCGGCCGTCCGCGTGTTGAACGGCATGATGCTGCCCCTATATCGAGGCAGAACGAATGAGGCAACCAGAACGGATCTGCGGCGTTGTCAAGGCGCGATCTGTGGCACCAATTCGCTGACGTGACGTCGCAGGGGTAAAAATTCCCGCAATTTGGGCGTCATGCGCTAAGAACATGGCTGACATGCGATCCGGGGGATACCGAATCGGCGTTCCGAAAGGCTAAGGCGGGCGTCACCGTCGGAGAAACGGATTTTAAGAAACTGGGAAAGCGTTCAAGTTTTCCCCAAAGGCTCTGTTGCCTTATCAGAGCCGCAAGAGATGGACGAAACGAGATGCGCGATTTTGTTGACGGCTCGGCCTTCAATTTCGAACAGGGCCAGCGGGCCCGCAAGCTGTTTGCAGCGGTGGTTCTGGCGGCGCTGGACGATGCCATCGCCGATGACAAGAAATATGGAAACGGCCCCGAACAGATTGCCCGCTGGGCACGGTCGCGCGATGGCCGCGAGGTTCTGTCCTGTGCTGGGATCGACCCCAACGAACGCGTCGTGAAGGGTCTGATGGAATTTGTCTCGAAGGGCGTGCGCACCTCGGTCGCGCTGTCGCGCGAGGAAAGCGAGCGCCGCATGGCCGCCGAAGCCGAAGAGGCCGAAGCCGCCTGACCACCCCGTCGCATCACGATTTTCAGGCCGTCCTGCGGGACGGCCTTTTTTGTTTGCCGCCCTATCGGGGCGTCAGAAGGGTCACGTCGCGCTGCGAATAGAAATGGCGCACGTCTTCGGCATGGCACAGATCGGTCGCGGGCGTCATGACGGCGGCAGATGCGGCGGCAGTGCCCAGGGCCAGGGCCTCGGACATGGGCCAGCCGCGCGACAGGGCCAGAACGAAGCCCGCGACGAAGCTGTCGCCCGCGCCCACGGTGCTGACCACGTCGACGGGGGCCGCCGCCGCGTGCCAAGCGCCCTCCTTGGTGGCCACCACCGACCCGTCCGCCCCCCGCGCCACGACCACCGCATGGGCCGCGCCGTTGCGGACCAGATCGGCGGCGAAACCGGCGCTGTCCTCGCGCAGGGGCAGGGGGCGCCCGCAAAGTCCCTCGGCCTCGCGGCTGTCCATGCGCAGCACGTCCACGGGGATGGATGATCCGGCCAGCGCGCGCAGGGCCTCTCCCTCGGCGTCGACCATGAGCCGCGCGCGCCCATCCTTCAGGCGCACCGTCAGCATCTGTTCGAACCCCGCCGCGACGCCGGGCGGGTTCGACCCCGACACCACCACCCAGCCCCCTGCGCGGGCGGCCTCGGCGATGGCGGTCATGGCCGCCGACACATGGGTCATGTGCCATTCCGGCCCCGGCATGATGAACCGGAACTGGCCACCCGTGGCGCGGTCGGTCACGGCCAGCGACTGGCGGGTTTCACCGGGCGCCGTCACCCGCAAGACCTGCAGACCGGATGTCTTCAGCATCTCGGCCATGCGGGTGCCATTGGCCCCGCCAAGGGCCACCATCGCCGTGGACTGGCCGCCGATGATCTTGATCGCGCGGCTGACGTTGATGCCGCCGCCGCCGGGAAAGGTCGCGGGCTTGTCGCAGCGCAGCTTGCGGTCGGGACCGACCTGATCGGTCGCGGTGGTCAGGTCCAGCGCCGGGTTCAGCGTGACGGTCAGGATCGGGGACTGGCCGCTCATTCCCACCAGCGATCGATGCTGGCGATGTCGTCGTCGGACCAGCCGAAGTGATGGGCCATTTCGTGGGTGACCACGTGGATGACCAGGTCTTGAAGTCCTATGTCGCCGCGCGCGGCCCACTCGTCGATGATCGGGCGGCGGAACAGCCAGATGATGTCCGGCCCGCCGGGCTGGTCGGCGATGGATTTCTGGGTCACCGGGATGCCGTCATAAAGGCCCGTCAGTTCGAACGGATCGTCGATCTGCAATTCGTCCAGCATCTCCTCGGGGGCGAATTCGGCCACCCGGATGGCCACCGCCGCCGCGGCGGGGGCGAATTCGGCGGGCAGCGCCGTCATCGCCGCGCGGGCCATCGCCTCGATCTCTGCGGCGTCCGGGGCTGCAAGCCCGTCCCAATCACTCATCCGTGCCTCCTGCGTTTGGCCCATGATATGGACAAAAACCGGGCTTTGTGAAAGAGCAACCGGTAACAGGAGACGCCCCATGACCATCACCCGCTTCGCGCCATCGCCCACCGGCAACATCCATGTCGGCAATCTGCGCACCGCCTTGTTCAACTATCTGATCGCCCGCAAGAACGGCGGGCAGTTCATCCTGCGCCTGGACGACACCGACCAGGAACGCTCCAAGCAGGAATATGTCGACGGCATCAAGCGGGACCTGGACTGGCTGGGCCTGCATTGGGACAGGGTGGAACGCCAGTCCCTGCGCCTTGAGCGGTATTCCGAGGTCGCCGCCGATCTGCGCGCCAACGGTCGCTTCTACGAGGTGTTCGAGACCCCGACCGAGCTGGACCTGAAGCGCAAGAAGCAGCTGAACATGGGCAAGCCGCCGGTCTATGACCGCACCGGCCTGAACCTGAGCGAGGCCGACAAGGATGCCCTGCGCGCCGAAGGACGTCAGGGATACTGGCGCTTCCGCCTGGATCACGAACGGATCGAATGGCATGACGGCATCTTGGGCGACATCTCGATCGATGCGGCCTCGGTCAGCGACCCGGTGCTGCTGCGTGCGGATGGGCAGGTGCTCTATACCTTCGCCAGCAGCGTCGACGACACGGACATGGCTGTCACCGACATTGTGCGCGGGTCCGATCACGTCACCAACACCGCCACCCAGATCCAGATCATCAAGTCGATCGGCGGCACGCCGCCCCGCTTTGCCCATCACAGCCTGCTGACGGGCGCCAAGGGCGAGGAACTGTCCAAGCGGATCGGCGCGCTGTCGCTGAAGGATCTGCGCGAAGGCGGCGTCGCCCCCGAAGCCCTGCTGGGCCTGATGGCGCGCCTGGGGTCGGGTCAGCCCGTGGGCCTGGCATCGCTGGACGAACTGGCCGACAGCTTCGATCTATCGAATTTCGGGGCTTCACCCACGAAATTCGATGCCGACGACCTGTGGCCGCTGACCCGCGAACGCAACCAGTCGCTGCCCTTCGATCAGGTCGCGGACCGCATCGCAGCACTGGGCGTCCCTGCCGATCAGGCCGAACGGTTCTGGCGTGTGGCATCGCAGAACATCACCCGGCTGGAGGATCTTGAGGCATGGTGGCAGATCTTCAGCCAAGGCGCCGATCCGCAGATCGACCCCGAGGATGCCGATTTCATCGCCCAGGCCATGAGCCTGCTGCCGCCGCCGCCCTATACCGACCAGACCTGGGGCGAATGGACCAGCGCCGTCAAGGAGGCCACGGGCCGCAAGGGCAAGGGCCTGTTCATGCCGCTGCGCAAGGCCGTCACCGGTCAGGCGCATGGCCCCGACATGTCCGATGTCATGCCGCTGATTCAAGTGGTCAAGGCCCGCTGAAGACGCACCGTCCGACCAGAATCAGCGCCGTCCCCGTGCCATCCGGGGGCGGCGTTTTTCATTGCCGAAGCGGGCGGTGGCAGGAAATTCGCGAATGGTCGAAAAACTTTCCCCAAAGCGCTTGACGCCCCCCGCCGAAGCTTCTAAATCCGCCGCACCTGTGGCGGAGTAGCTCAGTTGGTTAGAGCAGCGGAATCATAATCCGCGTGTCGGGGGTTCAAGTCCCTCCTCCGCTACCAGGTCATCCCATCAGAACGACTACTGACCTTCCAGCGCCGCATGCCAGTCGGCATAGGGCGTGTTCCGCACCATCCTGCGGTTCATGTCGGGGGCACCGTCATCCCACCAGACCGGACCGCGTTCACCCAACCCCCGTTTCGCGGCATCGACCTGATCGCGGGCCTTGCGCAAGGCGACATCGTCATCGCCCTGCTTGGCGGCCTTGACCGCGCGGCGCGCATCCATCAGCTGGCTGACCAACTCCTTATGCCGCGCGGGAGCAAGACCCGGATTGGTCGCCCGCCACAGACGCCCCCTGACGATGATATAGCGCCCGTCGGGGGTATGCAGGACATCCCCGGTCATGTCGGGAAACCGCGGCTGAGGCCCGTCGCACCCGCCAGCCCGAACCGCCACGGCAGGTCCTGCGCGCGGCTGATGCCGATGCGGGGCCCGATCAGAAGCGGCGCCATGTCCTGCGGCAGGCCGATGCCCATGTCGCGCCCGTCGAAGGGCGCACCGTCATCCGTGATCCGCAAATCCAGCGCCTGCGACAGCCGACCCGGCCCGTCGCACAGCGTCCGGTCGTTCCGGCGTATCCGCATCAGCGCCAGGCCGCGATCAGGGGCCAGGGCGCGGATCAGCACGGCCTCGGCGGGGCGTGCGACGACGTTCAGGCACAGGTGGATGCCATAGGATCTATAGACATAGGCATGCCCCGCTGGCCCGAACATCGAGGCATTGCGCGGGGTCGGGCCGCGATGGCTGTGGGATGCGGGGTCTTCGGCGGTATAGGCTTCGGTCTCGATGATGATGCCGCCGCAACCGCGCAGGTCCAACCTGGCGCCGATCAGCCGTTGCGCCAGCGTGACGGCGTCCATGCCGGCGATCAGGTCGATGAAATCAGGGGCAGGGTGGTGGTGGGCGGGCATGTTCTAATCCTTGGCAACCGCGCTGACCGAAAAGCTGATCGCGACCGACATCAGCACCGCGGACCCCAAGGCCATCAGGATATAGGTATGGGCGCACAAGCGCTGGCTCTTGGCCTCGCGGTCCAGCCCAAACAGAAGGGCGCAGGCCCCTGCAAAAAGGGTCCGCAGCATGAATTCCGAAAACTCGACCATGTCTTGCTCTCCCCCGGGACCCCAAGTCCTGAATGCAACGTCCGCCGCAAAGGGACGTTCCGGGACGATCAGCCTGCCCCAATGGGCAGGTTCACGGGAAAGACGGGTTGACCGGTTTCGGCCTCGTGGCGGGCGGCCTGAGCGACCAGGCGTTCGCGCACCGCGCAGGACAGTTCCCAAGACGTGTTCGGATCGGCACAGGGCACGCTGAACCACACCTCGAGGCCGAAGGCGTCATGTTCGGCGACATTGACGCTGGACCCGTCCAGCTGGGTCAGGTTCTTGCCCATGTCCTCGTTCTTCACGTCAACCAGGATCTGGTCGAAGATCCGGCGCAAGGCCGAGATGTCGGCACGCGAATCCAGCCGCAGCTTGATGACGCGCAGCATTTCGGGGTCTTGCAGCGTCCAGTTGGAAAAAGTTTCCGAGACGAACTCCTCGACCGGGACGATCAGGCGGGTGCTGTCCCAGTTGCGCAGCTGGACATAGGTCATGTTGATGCGTTCGACATGGCACAGCTCGTTCTTGTAGAGCACCCGGTCGCCCACGCGCGCCGACTGGTTCAGCGCGATCTGCAGCGATGCCATGATGTTGCCAAGCAGGTTGCGCGCCGCAAAGCCCAGGATGATCGTCAGCGCACCCGCCGAGGCCAGCAGCGACAGCCCGAGGCTGCCCGCCAGGTTGGCCGAGGACAGGACGATCCCCACCCCGATCAGGAAGACCACGATGACAAGCACCCTGCGCCCGGCGTTCAGGCGCGTGGCCAGCACGCGCGCCTCGGCCTGTTCCGCCAGGGTCAGGTCGACATCCTCGCCCGGCGCGATCAGCCCGTCCAACAACACCTCGACCCCGTTCACGATGAACAGAAGGATGGCCGTGACGAAACCTGTCGCGATGGCGGGGGCCAGAAACACGTCGATCTTGCCCGAAAAGACGAAGACATTGCCCGACACCCACCAGATCAGGCTGGTGACGGTGATGATGATCAGGGGCTTTGAAGCTGCGCGCAGGATGCCCGTGGCGATCTTGCCGTTCGCGCGGCGCCACGCCATCTTCAGTGTCCGGTGGACCAGCCATCCCAGCAATACCGCAGCCGCGATCAGCAACGGCAGGCCGATCCATTCCCATAGCATCAGCCCGCCCAGGGTCTTTTCGCGCATTTCCTGTGGCAGCGCTGTTTCGAACCTGGAGGGCCCATAGACGCCGTGTAGGGCGGGGATGTCGCGCACGGTCTGGGCGGGGAACAGCCAGATCGGATCGCCGCCGCCCGGAGGCTGCAGCCGATTCAGGCGGATTTCGGCGGGGATCAGGCCGACGGACAGGTCGCGGAGCAGCAGCGACCGACGCGGATTGCCCGCCATCGCCTCGGTATCGTTGCCCTGCGTCTGCAAGCCATCGGGGCGGTCGTTCAGCATCGACCAATCCAGCACCGCCTTGCGGTCGATCACGTCGTAAAGCTGATGGGCCAGCCTGGGTCCCCGTTCGGCCTGAAAGTTGGCGGGGATGTCGGACAGGTCCAGCACATGGGCGGCGGCGGCCCAGTCTTCCTCATCGGCCGCGCGCAGGAAACTGGCCATCGCGGCGCGGGGCGTCCGGCGATCGATACGGTCCGGCGTGAGCCCCAGGCCCGCGTTCAGCACGGGCGTCTCGAAGGTGGCATCCTGGGCCTGCGCCGGATGCAGGGTCGTGGCAAAAAGGGCGGTCGCAAGGATCAGAATCTGGCACAGCCGGTTCATGTCGTCGTTCCTTCGGCTTGATCGTGGCGCGGAATGCTGTGGCGGTCCGACCAGGCCCTGGCCGCCTGCACGTCGCGATGATCGCAATTGGGCCCGACCTGCCTGCCCAGCAGCGAAAGGGCGGCCATCAGTTCGGCGGTGTGGGCGTCGTGAAAGGGTTGGTCATCGCCATCGCGCACCATGTCGCACAGGTTTCGGATGGCCAAGGGAAAATCCATGCGCGGATCGTCGGGTACGAAAAATCCCGGCAGGGGCGATGCGACCATCTTAATGGCGACGGCAGCCAGGTCGGGTCCCAGCCCCGCGACCCGCGCAGGGCCCTGACTGTCGCCCGCACTGCGCGCCAATGCGTTGAAGCGCATCGCAAAGGCCCGCGCGCTGTTGGTGGTCTGCAGGACGTTCAGGACGAAACTGACCGACAGGGTCAGCAGAATCATGCCGTTGACAGCGGCGATCATCGACAGGATGTCCCACCAACCCCCGGTGACCGACACGGTGGACGCCCCCAGTGTCGAAAGCGCCGAACCCGCGAATGCGACGGTCTGGACCAGCGTGGCGGGCTGACCCGTCTGCGATTCGACCAGCGACAGCCCCGCGCGATACATCAGTACATAGCCCAGCAGGTGCAGCGCCACCCAGATCGCGGCGATCATGATCAGGATCAGCGGTCCGATCAGCTTGCGGATCGACCAGCCCATCGACCGTTCGGTCCGGCGGGCCAAGGCCGAAAGGATGCGCCATAATCCCGCCGCCACGCGTGCGCTGATGAAGCCCAATCCGCTGAGACTGACGGTCGTGCGCAAAAAATCACAGAAGGTGATCAGCACGATCACGGCGCCAAGGACAAAGAGGATCGGGTCGGTCATCTGTGATGTGCCAGCATGTTTCGGTCGGTTTCAGGGGTTCGGAGCGGGGATCATCGTCGCCATTCGACAGGTCAACCGCCACAGGGCCACCCGGGTCCCCCATCGGGCGGGAATATCCCGCCCGACGGGTTGTTCAGGTCTTGGCCTCGGCGGGTTCGCCGGGGTCGAATTCGCTCAGCGCGGGGCGTTTGCCGATGGTGATATGGTCGATATCCTCGGCCCCCAGACCCCGGATCAGTGCCGGGATCATCATCGAGACCAGCAGGAAGATCGGCAGCCCGATGACAGTGATGACCTCTTGCAGGGCGGTCAGGCCGGCCTCTCCGGCCAGCAGGATCAGCGTGGCCGCGATCATGCCCTCGGCCACGCCCCAGAAGACGCGCTGGTGGACCGGGCCGGGTTCGGCGGTTCCGCTGCACAGCATGTCCACGACCAGCGATGCCGAATCCGACGACGTGGCAAAGAAGATCGCCACGACCAGCACCGCGATCCCCTGCATGACGGGTGCCCAAGGCAGTTCGGCAAAGAAAGCGAACATGGCCAGCGGCACCGACGTTTCGACCGCGGCGCTGATGCTGCCTGCGGCCCCGCCCATCGCGGCGCGCGCGCTTTCACCCAGGCCGTCGATCTGCATGGCCTGCCAGCCGAAGATCGCGAACCAGATGACGGTGAACAGCGACGGCGCCAGCAGCACGCCGAAGACGAATTCACGGATCGTCCGCCCGCGCGAGATGCGCGCAACGAAGAGGCCGATGAAGGGCGACCAGGTCACCGTCCAGGCCCAGTAGAAGACCGTCCAGTTGCCCTGCCAGCCCCAGTCGCCGGTTCCCATGCCATCGCCGTGCAGCATGTCGTTCCAGAAGGCCAGCCGCGGCAGGTTGGACAGATAGAGGCCGACCGTTTCGACCATGCCGCGCAGCAGGAACAGGGTAGAGCCGGTGACCAGCACAAAGACCATCAGCCCGACCGCCATGCCGATATTGATGTTCGAGAGGATCTTGACCCCCTTGTCCAAGCCCGCGACGATCGAGGTCGTGGCGACCGCCGTCAGTGCCGCCAGGATGGCCAGGCGCAGCCAGGTTCCGTTTTCCAGGCCGAACAGCGCCGACAGACCCGCCGCCACCTGCGACGACCCGAGGCCCAGCGACACGGCGACCCCGAACAGCGTGCCCAGGATCGACACGATGTCGATGGTCTTGCCGATCGGGCCGTGGATGCCTTCGCGCAGCAGCGGATAAAAGACCGAACTGACCCGCACCGGCAGGTCATAGCGGTTGATGAAATAGGCGAAGGCCAGACCCGGCAGCGCGAAGATCGTCCAGGTGTGCAGCGCCAGGTGATAGAGTGAGATCGAGATCGCGTCCTGCGCGGCCTGCAGCGTGAACGGCTCGACCCCCGGCAGGGGCGGTTCCTTGTAGTGGCTGATCGGTTCGGCCACGCCCCAGAACATCAGGACGGTGCCGATGCCGCCCGCGAACAGCATCGTGAACCACGAGAGGTTCGAATATTCGGGACGCGAATTGCGTGGCCCAAGCCGGATATGGCCATGCCGCGACATGGCGGCATAGATCAGAAAGCCCAGCCAGACATTCACCGCCAGGATGAAGAACCAGCCAAGGTTCGTCACGATCCAGGCGCGGCCCGTGGAAAAGGCCCCGCCGATCTGGTCTGGCAGCGCGACCAGCAGCACGACGAAGACAAGGCTGAGCCCCGCCGAGACGAAAAAGATGGTCGGGTCCACCCGAAGGCCCAACCTCTGCGCGAGTTTCTCCATGAAAATGCCCCCTCGTATTCCTGTTGTTGAAGGGTCAAGTTCCGGGGAACCAGAACGTTCCATCGCCTTGTCCTTGCGGTGCGGTGGACCCGCAGGCAGGCCATGCGCAATCGATTGTGGAACGAAGTGGGTGCATTCAAGTTGGAGGGGGGCGGCCGTGATCCGGCGCGCGACGATGAAATGCGAGATCATGACGGGGAATATCAGATGAACAAGCGACTGGCGCGGCCCGGGCATAATTGCTGGCGGGTCGAACAGACCGGACGCTTCACGATGATCGCCGATGCCGACGACTATTTCACCGCCGTACGCCGCGCCATGCTCACGGCCCGCCGCAGCATCCTGATGATCGGTTGGGATTTCGATGCGCGGATCGATCTTGGCGATGCCCGCGACGATGGCGGTCCCGCCAAGCTGGGCGATTTCGTCATGTGGCTGGCGCGGCGCACGCCGTCCTTGCATGTGCGGTTGCTGCGCTGGGATACCGGGGCCTTCAAGGCGATGTTCCGGGGATCGACCCTGCTGACCATCCTGCGCTGGAAAGCGCATCCACGGATCACGCTGCGGCTTGATTCCAAGCATCCCTTGGCCAGCTCGCATCACCAGAAGATCGTGGTGATCGACGATTGCATCGCCTTCTGCGGCGGCATCGACATGACGGAAGGGCGCTGGGACACGCGTCAGCATATCGATGACGACCCGCGCCGGATCAGCCCCAAGGGCAAGGCCATGCCGCCTTGGCACGACGCCACCAGCGCCTTCGATGGCCCCGCCGCAAGGGCCATGGGCGATCTGGCCCGCGAACGCTGGCGCATCGCGTCGGGCGAAACGCTGTCGCCGGTGACCGATACCGGAAAATGCTGGCCCGAGGGATTGGAGCCGACCTTCCGCGACGTGGCCTTGGCCATTGCCCGGACGCGCCCCGAGATCCCCGACGTGCAATCCTCGTTCGAGATCGAGCAGATGTATCTGGACCTGATCGCGAAGGCGCGACACCGGATCTATGCCGAGAGCCAGTATTTCGCCTCGCGCCGGGTGGCCCAGGCCATCGCCAAGCGCCTGGTCGAGGAAGACCCCCCCGAGATCGTCATCATCAACCCGATCACCGCGCAGGGCTGGCTGGAACCCATCGCCATGGACACCGCTCGCGCCAAGCTGTTCGAGGCGCTGAAAAAGCTGGATCACAGCGACCGGTTCCGCATCTATCACCCGGTCACCACCGGCGGGGCCGAGATTTACTGTCATGCCAAGGTCACGGTGGTGGACGACACCTATCTTCGGGTGGGGTCGTCGAACTTCAACAACCGGTCGATGCGGCTGGATACGGAATGCGACATCGTGGTCGCGGCGGAACTGGACAGCCAGTCCGACCTGCGCGACCAAATCACCGACCTGCGCGACGACCTGCTGGCTGAGCATCTTGACCTTGAGCCGCGTGAAGTATCCGAGGCCTTGGCCGGGGATGGCAGCCTGATCGCCTTGATCGAGGGCCGCATGAAGCCGCGCGGAGAGGGCCGCACGGTCATCCCCTACGAGGTGCCGGACCTGAACGGTTTCCAGGAGTGGCTGGCCGAAAACGAGATCCTGGACCCCGAGGGACCCGAGGAGATCTTCGAATCGCTCAGCAAGCGCGGCCTGTTTCGCAAATGGAACCTGCGTGAATGGCGGCGGCAGCGGAAACTGCGCAAGTCACGCAGGTGAGGGGCCTTCGGGCAGTCCCTTGACCATGCCGGTATAGCTGTTGCTGCTGAGAAGGCCCAGGTCGATGGCCCGGCGGATAGCTTCGGGATTGTCCTCGACACCCAATGCGGCACGGGCGGCATGCAGGCGGTATCGCAGCGCGGTCCGCGAGATGCCCAGATGCGCGCAGGCCTGTTCATAGGTCATGCCGCAGGCGATCGCCTCGAGGGCCTCGACCAAGATGGGCCGCATCGCCGTCGCGCGGTCCAGCAGGGCATGGCCTTGCTGCAGCAGCTCCTGCATCCGGGCGATCTCGGGGTCGGTGAACTCTCGGTCCGACCGCGCGGCCCCCAGGAGCGACCGGGACTGGGGCAGGCCGCAGCTGATCGACACGCCAAAGGCCAGTCCGGCGTCTGCGGCCTGTCGCATCACGTCCAGCGGATCGGCGATCTGCCTGACCAGATCGCTCCAGCGGATGAAGCCTTCGTTCTGGATGCACCAGATGACCGAAGGGTCCGCGACGATCATGTTCAATCGCGTGTAATCGGTGATCCAGCTGCTTGGATAGGTGCAGACCCGCCTGATGGGCCGGGAAAAGCGGACGTGGTACCCGACCATGACCCCACGCGGTGCCAATTCTGCCAGCGCGGTATCGATGCGGTTCAGCATATGGAGTGGCATAATGTGCCCGTTCCCGCGCAAAGATATGAATGTTTAAAAATTCAACATAACTGCTTGCGCGGTCAGGGCAACTGCTTCGCGCAGGTGTCGAAGGATCGCTTTCGGGGCGTAAGGCGGGCCATGGGTTCCGGGCGGCTGCGTTGCCCCAAGGTCACATAGCCCTTTGGGGCTATAGCTCATGGCTGCGGGATCGCTTAGAGACAACTGTGCAATTGCCGTATTTTTAACCAGTATTTCATCCAAGGCTTTGATTTGACGCGTGGGTGGGGTGGCCGAAAGGTCGCCCCTCTCACGCATTGGTATCTGTTGCCGCTTGCACCCCTGCCCATGTCGGTTAGCTTGCGCTCCAAATCATCACCAAGGGAAAGCACAGCCATGAAGCGCGTGACATTGGGCGGCAGCGATATCGAGGTCAGCCGCATCTGCCTGGGGACCATGACTTTCGGCAACCAGACGGACGAGGATCAGGCCCATCGCCAGATGGACATGGCGCTGGAGGTCGGCATGACCTTCATGGATTGCGCCGAGATGTATCCTGTGAACCCCGTGCGGGCGGAAACCGTCGGCCTGTCCGAGGAAGTGATCGGCCGCTGGCTGGCACGCACCGGCAACCGCGACCGGGTCGAGATCGCGACCAAGATCACCGGTCCCAGCCAGATCCTGCGCGACGGCAAGCCCTTCGATGGCGACACCATCCGCCAGACGATCGACGCCTCGCTGCGCCGGCTGCAGACCGACCGCATCGACCTTTATCAGCTGCATTGGCCGGTGCGGGGGTCCTATGGCTTCCGGCAGAACTGGAACTTCGATCCCTCGGGCCAGGACAAGGCGCGGACGCTGGACCACATGGCCGACGTGCTGGAGGCCCTTGCCGAAGGCGTGCGCGCGGGCAAGTTGCGCGGTGTGGGCCTGTCGAACGAATCCGCCTGGGGTCTGACGCGGTGGTGCGACGTGGCCGACCGGACGGGCGGGCCGCGCATGGCTGCGATCCAGAACGAATATTCACCGCTTTATCGGCTGTATGACACCGACCTGGCCGAGGCGGCGGTGAACGAGGATGTCACGCTCTTGTCCTATTCTCCGCTGGCGGCGGGGCTGCTGACCGGGAAATACGCCGATGGCGCCATGCCCGAGGGCAGCCGCGCGGCGGTGGACAAGGCGACGGGCGGGCAGGGCAACCTGGGCGGACGCAAGACCAATCGCGGTCTGAAGGCGGCGGCGGCCTATGGGGCGCTGGCGGCCGAGCATGGCTGGGACGTGGTGCATATGGTCATCGCCTGGCAGCTGACGCGACCCTTCAAGGTCGTGCCGATCATCGGGGCCACCACCCCCGATCAGCTGGCCCATCTGATCGAAGGGTTGGACCGCGACCTGCCCGAGGATCTGGTCCGCGGCATCGACCGTTTGCATCGGAGCCACGGGCTGCCCTATTGATGGTGGGCGCGACGCCTCTATCTTGTCGATGAGGCGATGGAAGATGAAAGGCCGGACATGGCAGGCGATCCCTACGAAGCACTTGGCGTATCCCGCAGCGCGACCGCTGACGAGATCAAGAAAGCCTATCGTCGGATCGCCAAGACCGACCACCCGGACCTGAATGCCGACCCCGCCGCCGCGGCACGTTTTTCGGCGGCCTCGGCGGCCTATGACCTGCTGAAGGATCCCGAACAGCGCAAGCGGTTCGATGCGGGCGAAATCGATGCCTCGGGGCAGGAACGGGCGACGGCGCGGCAATGGCGCCAGCAGCCGGGGGGCGGCAATCCTTTTGGGGGTGGCTTTGGCGGGGGCGGCGGTTTCGGCGGACATGCGCAGGACCCCGACCTGGCGGATGTCTTTGCCGACCTGTTTGGTCAGCGCCAGCAACCCCGGGGCGGTTTCGGTGGCTTTGGCGGTTTTGGCGGGCGCGGCGATCAGCGCGGACAGGATCTGCGTCTGGCGCTGCGGGTCGATTTCCTGACCGCTGCCAAGGGTGGCCGCACGCGGATTACGCTGCCGGCGGGCGGCACGCTGGAGGTTGCCATCCCCAAGGGCGTCCGCGAGGGCCAGACCATCCGCCTGCGGGGCAAGGGCGAACCCGGCATCGGCCGGGGCGAGCCGGGCGACGCTTATCTGGAGGTCTCGATCGCCGAGCATCCGTTCTTCCGGCGCGACGGCGACGACATCCTGCTGGTCCTGCCCATCAGCCTGGATGAGGCGATCCTGGGCGCCAAGGTTGCGGCCCCCACGATTGACGGGCCGGTGAACCTGACGATCCCCAAGGGCGCGACCTCGGGGCAGAAGCTGCGCCTGCGGGGGCGGGGCGTGAAGGGGGGCGACCAGCATGTCGAACTGCGCATCGCCATGCCGCCGAAGGTCGATCCCGAGCTGGAGGCCTTTGCGCAGAAATGGCGGGAAAGCCACGCCTATGATCCGCGCAAGGGCATGGGCAGCTAGGGCTGGTCGTACCGGCGTTCACGTTCCGGCAACCGGGCCACGACAGCCCGGCGCGCCGCATCCGACATGGCGCCCCAAGCGGCGATTTCCCCAAGCGTGCGGAAGCATCCAATGCAGAGATCCTGGTCAGTGTCGATCTGGCAGATCTGGATGCAGGGGCTGAGTGTCATCTGAACCGTCTTGTCTGGTGAAAGGGGGGACGGGACGGGCAAGCCCGTCCCGGACGCTGCCGCTTGGCCCTGCGCGCCCTATCGGGCGAGATAACTCAGCCGGTCCAGCGCGCCTTGCAGGATATAGCCGGCCGCGACCTGGTCGATGACTTCGGCGCGGCGCTTGCGCGAGGTGTCGCCTTCCAGCAGAGCGCGTTCGGCGGCGACCGTGGACAGGCGTTCATCCCAATAGCCGATCGGCAGGTCGGTCAGGCGCGACAGGTTACGGGCGAAGGCGCGCGTGGATTGGGCGCGGGGGCCCTCGCTGCCATCCATGTTGCGCGGCAGGCCCAGAATCAGCCCGGTCAACCCGCGATCGGCGGCGATCTTCAGCAGGGCCGCGGCGTCCAAGGTGAACTTTTCGCGCCGGATGGTGGTGATGGGCGAGGCGACCTGCCGCATGCCGTCGCTGACCGCCACGCCGATCGTCTTGGTCCCCAGGTCCAGCCCCGCCAGTGCGCCCATGGGGGGCAGGGCGGCGGCCATGTCGGTGATGTCTTCGAAGATCATTCGGTCATTCCTGCGGTTGCTGCAGCATCGTCGATGACGGCCAGCGCTTCGGGGCTGTCGGCGAAATGGCCGCGTGCTTCGGACAGAATCGAGGCAGCTTGGTCGTCGCGCCCCAGAACCGACAGCGCGCCGATCAGGCGGGCCCATTCCTGGGGCGTGCCGCCCTGGCTGGCAAGGCGCTGCTGCAACCCGTCGACCATCGAGCCGACCATCTGCTGGCGTTCCTGGTCGGTCATATCTTCGGCGGCGGCGATGGCATCGTCGTCGGGGCCGGGCAGGGTGGCAGAGGCGGCGGGCGGCTGGTAATCGGGCTGCCCCGCCAGCCATGCCAGTTCCTGGATGGCATTGCGGATGGTGGGCATCCAGGGCGCGCTTTCGGGGCTTTCCTGCAGCAGGTCGCGCCAGATCGGGAAGGCGCGGTCCGGGCGGCCGTTCTGGATCAGCAGCACGCCCTGCAGATAGCGTGCCTGCGGCTGGTCCGGGTCCTGTTCCACGGCGCGGGCCAGCAGCGCCTCGGATTGCGGGGTGATGATGCCGCCCGCGGCGTTGATCATCAGCGTGGCCAGCTGCATCAGCTGCACCGCATCGGCCTGATCGCCGCGCAGTTCGACCAGGTGCTGCTGGGCCTTCAGGGCGGCGGTCAGGTTGCCGAGGCGCATCTCGTTCGTGGCCAGAAGGGCAAGACCCGTCTGGTCGTCGGGATTGCGGGCCACGGCCTCGCGCAGCTGTTCGATCATGGTCAGGAATTCGGGATCGGCGCCCGAGAGGTCCGGGACAGGCATGGCGGGCGCCTGTGCCACGGCCTGGTCCTGGCTGGGGCGGCCGCGATAGGCCTGGTCGGCGGCGGCCAGGCGTTCGCCCATCGGCATGTCGGCGGCCCCCGGCACCCCCTCGCGCAGATAGAGCGCGACGGCGCCGGCCGCCATGATTGCGACCGCCAGACCCGCACCCATCATCCCTGCGGATCTGGCGGCGGGACGCGCCTGCGACATGCGCCGATCGGCATCCAGCACCTTGCGGCCGATCTCGGCGCGCAGGCGTTGGGCATCCTCGGGCTGGATCACGCCGCGTTCCAGGTCGTTCTCGACTTCCGACAGCTGGTCGCGATAGACGCGCAGGTCGTAGGCGGCGGCAGGCTCGGCCCCGCCATCCGCCCGTCCCCGCCGGATCGGCGCCAGGATGGCAAGGGCAACAATCGCAGTCAGGGCCGCAGCCAGAATCCAGAACATCGGCATCCTCCGTTGGCCTTCTTCCCTAGCGGGGTTCGGCGGGAATCGAAAGCACTGCAAAGGGGGCACGCGCGCGGAAGTGACCGTCAGAACGTCGCATGTCGCATTTTGCCGTGATCTGCCGCATGACGCCTTGAGATCCGACGGCAATCGCGGCCATGCTGGCGCCAGCACAACCCGTGGAATCCATCATGCCCGACGCCCCCCGTTCCGGTCGCTATTCCGTCTTCGCCATCGCCAGGCAGGCCCTGCGCCAGCATTCCGGCTGGACCCGCGCATGGGCCAGCCCCGTGCCGCGCGACCGCTATCAGGTGGTGATCGTTGGGGCAGGGGGGCATGGCCTTGCCACCGCCTATTACCTTGGCAAGAATTTCGGCATCACCGATGTCGCCATCATCGAAAAGGGCTGGCTGGGCGGCGGCAACACCGGGCGCAACACGACGATCATCCGGTCGAATTATCTGCAGGACCCGTCTGCGGCGATCTATGACAAGGCGCTGAAGCTGTACGAAGGCCTGTCGCAGGACCTGAACTACAACGTCATGTTCAGCCCGCGCGGCCTAATCATGCTGGCCCAGACCGAGCATGAGATCCGGGGATACAAGCGCACCGTCTATGCCAACAACCTGCAGGGCGTTTCGACCGAATGGGTGGATCCGCAGCGCCTGAAGGAGCTGGTGCCGATCATCAATATCGACGGGCCGCGTTACCCGGTCCTGGGCGGACTGTATCAGGCGCGGGGCGGCACGGCGCGCCATGATGCCGTGGCCTGGGGCTATGCCCGCGCCTGTTCGGACATGGGCATGCACATCATCCAGAACTGCGAGGTGACGGGGGTCGAGACCGAAGGCGGGCAGGTCCGTGCGGTCAATACCAGCAAGGGCCGCATCGGCTGCGACAAGCTGGCGATGGTGGTGGCCGGTCATTCCAGCCAGCTGGCGGAAATGGCGGGCTTCCGCCTGCCCATCGAAAGCGTCGCCCTGCAGGCACTGGTCAGCGAGCCGATCAAGCCCTGCATGGACGTCGTCGTGATGGCCAATACCGTCCACGGATACCTGTCGCAATCCGACAAGGGGGAAATGGTGATTGGCGGCGGCACCGACGGGTTCAACAACTTTACCCAACGCGGCAGCTGGCAGCATGTCGAGGAAACCGTCCGCGCCCTGGTCGAGACCTTCCCGATGCTGTCGCGCCTGAAGATGCTGCGCCAATGGGGCGGCATCGTGGACATGACCGGCGACCGTTCACCCATCCTGTCCACCACCCCCGTGGGCGGCATCTTCGTCAATTGTGGCTGGGGCACGGGGGGCTTCAAGGCGATTCCCGGTTCGGGCTGGGCCATGGCCGAACTGGTCGCCAAGGGCAGCCCCGGTCCGCTGGCCGCCGCATTCGGCTTGGACCGCTTCCGCGAAGGACGGTTCATCGACGAATCCGTTGCCGCCGGCGTGGCGCATTAACCATGGATGCGTTGATGCGACGGGGTGCGGGAACTTACAGGGCAGGGTGCGAATTGGTGGGTCACAACACATCTGACCAAGAGGCATTGCCATGGCTGACCGCAACAACAACGGACTGTACTTCATCGTCGGCGCGATCGTCGTCGTCGTCGCCTTCCTGTTCTTCTTCATGTCGGGCGGAGACGGCGTCGATGTTGCCCCTGCCGATGGCGGCGGCGACACGAATGTCAGCATTGACGCGGCACCCGATGCCCCCGCGGAAACCGCGCCCGCCGAAACCGCACCTGCGGAGCCGGCCGAACCCGCGCCCGCAAACTGATGCCCCTCAGGCCGCCCGCGGCCTGACCGGCACATTCCTCATTTCGTCCAAGACGCGCGCCGCACGGTTGATCCGTTGCGGCGCGTTCGCATATCCGGCCCCGGCCCTTGCAAGGATCACCCGATGCTGACGCTGACCTGCCCCTATTGCGGCATCTCTGCCGAGGAAACCGAACTGCACCCCGGAGGCGAGGCGCATCTGACCCGCGTCGGCCCCGGCGGCAGCGATGAAGAGTTCGAGGACTACCTCTTCGCCCGCAAGAACCCCAAGGGCGTGAACTTCGAACGCTGGCGCCATGCCTATGGCTGCGGCAAGTGGTTCCTGGCCGCCCGCTGCACCGCGACCCTGCAGGTCTTCGGCACCTACAAGGCGCAGAACGCCCATCCCCCCGCCGAGATCGTCGAGGCGATCCGGCAGGCCCGCCCCGATTGGAACCCCGACTGGACGACCGAATGATGACCCATGTGCCCCCCTTCCGCCTGCCCTCGGGCGGCCGCCTGATCGACCGGGCGTTCCAGGTCCCCTTCCGCTTCGACGGCCGCCACCTGCGCGGCCTGACGGGCGACACGCTGGCCTCGGCGCTGCTGGCGAATGGCCAGATGCTGATGGGCCGGTCGTTCAAGTATCACCGCCCGCGCGGCCCGCTGGCATCCGGCGCCGAGGAGCCGAACGCGCTGTTTGGTCTGGGGCAGGGTGGCCGGTTCGAGCCGAACCAGCGTGCCACCACCACGGCGCTGGCCAACGGCATGGTCATGCGCAGCCAGAACTGCTGGCCCAGCCTGGATGCGGATGTCGGGTCGGTGAACAACTGGCTGGCGCCGTTTTTGCCGGCGGGCTTCTATTACAAGACCTTCATCCACCCTCGCCCCTTCTGGAAGCATGTCTTCGAACCCATCATCCGCCGCAGCGCGGGCCTTGGCCGCGCGCCGACCGACCCCGATCCTGACCGCTATGAACAGGCCTATGGCTTTGCCGATACGGTCGTCGTCGGCGGCGGCATCGCGGGGCTGACGGCTGCGCGGGACGCGGCGGACAAGGGCGGCACGGTTCTGGTGCTGGAACAGACAGCCAACTGGGGCGGGCGCACGCCGACCGACCACGATGGCGGTCAGGCCGCGATCGACGCCCTTCTGGCCGATCTGCGCGGGCGCGACAACGTCACCCTGCGCCGTAACACCATGGCCACGGGGCTTTACGACCACGGCTATCTGATCGCCCGCGAGGCGCTGGCCGATCACGACCCGAATGCGGGCCTGCCGCGCCAGCGGCTGTGGCGCATCCGGGCCGGTCACGTCATCACCGCCACCGGCGCGCTGGAACGCCCCCTGTCCTTTGCCTGCAACGACGTGCCGGGGGTGATGCTTGCATCGGCCGCGCGCGACTTCATCGCCGATTACGGCGTGGCGCCGGGTCGGCGGATCGTGGTCGTGACCAACAACGACGATGCCTATCGCACGGCGCTGACGGCGCTGGCCGCGGGGCTGGAGGTTCCGGCCATCATCGACGCGCGTCCGCAGGCCACGGGCGATCTGCCCGATGCCGCGCGCCAGGCCGGCATCACGGTGCTGACCGGCAGCGCCATCGCCAAGGTCAAGGGCACGCGCCATGTCGAGTCCGTGGTGATCTGCGACCAATCGGGTGATGGCAAGCCGACGCAGACCATCGAATGCGACGCGGTGGCCATGTCCGGCGGTTGGTCGCCGGTCGTGCATCTGTGGTCCCATTGCGGCGGCAAGCTGATCTGGGATGACGCGCAGGCCATGTTCCGCCCCGATGCGGACCGCCCGCCCCTGGGGGCAGACGGCACCGGCAACGTGACCGTCGTGGGATCGGCCAATGGCGATCTGCGCTGTGCGGGCGATCTGGAACGGACCGAGGGTGCGACGGAGCCCGTCTGGGTGATGCCCGCCAAGGCCCCCTACAAGCTGCGCGCCAAGATGTGGCTGGATTTCCAGAACGACGTGAAGGTCACGGATGTCGAACTGGCCGCGCGCGAAGGCTATGCATCGGTCGAACATACCAAGCGCTATACCACGCTGGGAATGGCGACGGACCAGGGCAAGCTGTCCAACATCAACGGGTTGGCCGTCCTGTCGGGGGCGCTGAATCAGCCCATCCAGGCGACCGGCACCACCACCTTCCGCCCGCCCTATACGCCCCTGACCCTGGCCACCATCGCGGCCGAGGCCAAAGGCGATGCCTTCCAGCCTCTGCGCAAAACGCCGATGCATGACTGGCACGAAAAGCACGGCGCATCCTGGGAACCGGTCGGGCATTGGCGCCGCGCCTATGCCTATCTGCGCGGCACCGAAGATCGCCACGCCGCCGTCCACCGCGAGATCATGGCCGTGCGCAACGGCGTCGGCACTCTGGACGCATCCACCTTGGGAAAGATCATCGTCAAGGGACCGGATGCGGGACGGTTCATGGACATGCTCTATACCAACATGATGTCCACGCTGGCGGTCGGGAAATGCCGATACGGGCTGATGTGCAGCGAAAACGGCTTCCTGATGGATGACGGCGTCGTGGCGCGCCTGTCCGACGATACCTGGCTGTGCCACACCACCACCGGCGGGGCCGACCGCATCCATGGTCACATGGAGGATTGGCTGCAATGCGAATGGTGGGACTGGAAGGTCTATACCGCCAACGTGACCGAGGAATATGCCCAGATCGCCGTAGCCGGTCCCAAAGCGCGCGAATTGCTGGACCGCCTGCCGGGCAGCATCGATTTCAGCCAAGACGCGCTGCCCTTCATGACTTGGGCCGAGGGCGACATCGCGGGCATCCCCGCGCGCGTTTTCCGCATCAGTTTCTCGGGCGAACTCAGCTATGAGATCGCGGTGCCGGCCAGCCGGGGACCCGAGCTGTGGGAACAGCTGCACAATTCCGGCCACGACCTGAACATTACCCCCTATGGCACCGAGGCGATGCATATCATGCGGGCCGAAAAGGGTTTCATCATGATCGGCGACGAAACCGACGGCACGGTTATCCCGCAGGATCTGGGGCTGGACTGGGCGATCTCGAAAAAGAAGGCCGATTATATCGGCAAGCGCGCCCAACGCCGCAGCCACATGACCGACGGCAACCGCTGGAAGCTGGTCGGGCTGGAGAGCCTGGACGACAACGTTCTGCCCGACGGTGCCTATGCGGTGGACGAAGGCGTCAATGCCAATGGCCAGCGCCGGGTGCAGGGGCGCGTCACCTCCAGCTATCAGTCGCCGACCTTGGGTAAGCCCATCGCGATGGGGCTGGTCAGGCACGGTCCCGCCCGCATGGGGCAGGTGCTGGATTTCCCCATGCCCTCGGGCGAGGTGATGCAGGCGCGGATCGTCGATCCGGTGTTCTTTGACAAGGAAGGAGGCCGCTTGAATGGCTGATCCCATGGCCACCGTCACCCGCCAGACCGGGCTTGGCATGATCACCATCCGGGCCGACCTGGACCGCGCGGGCGATGCCATCGCCGAGGCCGCGGGCCTGGCGATCCCAGACGTCACCGGCATCACCGGCGACGGCAGCCGCGCCCTGGGATGGATGTCCCCCGACGAGCTGCTGCTGATCCTGCCCGCCGCAGAGGTCGCTGAGGCGCGACAGGCGCTGGAACAGGCGCTGACCGGCGAACATGCGCTGGTCGTCGACATGTCGAATGCCCGCGTGGTCTTCGACGTGTCGGGCCCCCATGCCGCCGATGTCATCGCCAAGCTGGCCCCCGTCGATGCGGCGGCCATGCCCGAGGGACATCTGCGTCGCACCCGCGCCGCCCAGACCGCCGCCGCCATCTGGCGCCAAGGCGACGGATTCCGCGTCATCGGCTTTCGATCGACCGCCGATTATCTGGGGCTGATCCTGCAGAACGCTGCCCTTCCCGGCAGCCAACTGGCACCCCGCTGAACAGGCGTCGGAACTGGCAAAGCGCCCTTGCGTTGACCCTGCGAATGCGCGACCGTGCGCCGCGATCGCAGACTGAAACCTTTTGAAAGGACAGCGAAATGGCTTTTACCCTTCCTGATCTTCCCTATGCCCACGACGCCCTGGAATCCGCTGGCATGTCCAAGGAGACGCTGGAATACCACCACGACAAGCACCACAACGCCTATGTCACCAAGCTGAACGAGCTGGTCGCCGGGACCGAGTGGGAAGGCAAGTCGCTGGAAGACATCGTCAAGGGCACCTATCAGAAGGACGCCGTCGCCCAGAACGGCATCTTCAACAATGCCAGCCAGCACTGGAACCACAGCCAGTTCTGGGAAATGATGGGCCCGAACCCCGGCCCGATGCCCGCCAAACTGGAAACCGCGATCAAGGACAGCTTCGGTTCGGTCGAGGAGTTCAAGAAGAAATTTGCGGAAGCTGGTGGCGCGCAGTTCGGTTCGGGGTGGGCTTGGCTGGTCAAGAATGCCGATGGCAAGCTGGAGATCACCAAGACCGAAAACGGCGTGAACCCGCTGTGCTTCGGCCAGACCGCCCTGCTGGGCTGCGACGTGTGGGAGCATTCCTATTACATCGATTTCCGCAATGCGCGTCCGAAATATCTGGAAAACTTCCTGAACAACCTGGTGAACTGGGACAACGTGGCCTCGCGCCTCTGATCCCCGGCACCACGTGATACAAGGGCCCGCCATGTCATTGGCGGGCCCTTTTGCATGGGACGCGCAGGCGTGATGGAGCGGGCCGCGCGGCGGCATTGGCTTTTCCCCGTGTCGCGGTATAAGACCGTTGCAACGACAGAACAAATCGGGTGAAGGCGGGCATGGCCAACCAGAACGACAGCTTCATCGACGAGGTCACCGACGAACTGCGCCGGGACAAGCTTTATGGTGCCTTTCGGCGTTACGGCTGGATCGGCATCCTTGCGATCCTGCTGATCGTGGGGGGGGCCGCCTGGCGGGAATACAGCCAGTCGCGCGACCGCGCTGCGGCGCAAAGCTGGGGCGATGCCGTTCTGGCCGCCGTCGATGATCAGGACCCTGAAGCCATTCAGGCAGTCGATCCGGCGGGTTCGCCGGGACGCAAGGGTTTGGCCGATCTGCTGGCTGCGAATGCCTATCTGCAGGCCGATGACAGCGCCAAGGCCGCCGACGCACTGCGTGACGTGGCCGGTGACGAAGAGGTCGGCACCACGCTGCGCGATCTGGCCCAGTTGAAGCTGGTGATGCTGGAAGGCCAGGACATGGACCCGTCCGAACGCGACGCCATGCTGACGCGCCTGTCGCGTGCCGGCGCGCCCTTCGAGCTGCTGGCGCTGGAGCAGAAGGCCGTGGCCCTGATCGGCGCCGGTCGGTCCGAGGATGCGATCACCCTGATCCGCCAGATCCAGCAGAAGGACGGCCTCAGCGAAAGCTTGCGTCGCCGTCTGTCCGAGATGATGATCGCCTTGGGCGTCGAGCCCGAACCGAATGATGCGATGGCCGCCCCGAATTGACCGGGCACGGCAGGATGACTGGACGAGGGGAGGGGCGAGGATGACCGCCACGCTGCGACTGACCTTGGCGATTGCCGCTGGACTTGGACTTGCCGCTTGTGGCGACCGCGACGAGGTCCTGCCCGGACAGCGGCTGGACCCGCTGGCCGTCATCTCGCCCGATGGCCCCGCGGTCGAAGGCGCGCCTGGCGTTTCCAGCACCGCTCTGTCGCTGGCGGCGCCGGTCACCAATGCCGAATGGACCCATCGGGGTGGCAATGCCGCCCATGCGCCCGGTCATGTGCAGCTGGGCGCGGGCACGACCCGCATCTGGTCGGCCCCGATCGGGCAGGGCGACAACCGCCGTCACCGCATCACCGCCGATCCGGTCGTGGCCGCTGGCCGCGTCTTCACGCTGGACAGCCGCGCCCGCGTGACGGCGACCGCGCTGAACGGCGGGCGTGCTTGGTCGACGGACGTGACCCCGGCGCTGGAAAACCCCGACAGCGCCTCGGGGGGCGGGCTTGCCTATGAGGGCGGGCGGATCTTCGTCACTACCGGTTTTGGCGAACTGGTCGCGCTGGATGCGGCGACCGGCGCCGTTCAGTGGCGCCAGCGTGTCGATGCCCCCATCAGCGGCGGACCGGCGGTGCAGGACGGCATGGTCTATGTCGCGGCGCGCAATTCCGTGGGCTGGGCCGTGCGCGCCAGCGACGGCAAGGTCATGTGGCAGACTTCGGGGACGCCTTCGGGTTCGGGCGTGATGGGTGTGTCGGTGCCCGCCGTTCAGGGCAACACGGTCGTCTTTCCCTTCTCCTCGGGGCAGATGCTGGCGGTGGACCGCCAGACCGGGCTGACCAACTGGGCCGCCCAGATCGCGGGCACCCGCATTGGGCGCGCCATTGCGGTTATCCGCGACGTGACCGGTGATCCGGTGATCTCGGGCGGGCTGGTCTATGCCGGAACGTCGTCCGGGCGGATCGAGGCGACTGAAATGGCCACCGGTCAGCAGATCTGGTCGGCGCGCGAAGGGGCCAACAGCCCCGTTGTCGTGGCGGGCGGATCGGTGTATTCCGTGAACGACCAGGCCGAGCTGGTGCGCCTTGATGCCGCGACAGGCGGCGTCATCTGGCGCCAGGCGATGCCCTATTTTACCACCGAGCGTGTCAGGAAGCAGGACGGCATCCACGCACATTACGGGCCGGTCCTTGCAGGTGGGCGGTTGTATGTCGCCTCCAGTGATGGCATGTTGCGTGCCTTCGATCCCGCCTCCGGTGCGCTGGTCGGTCAGGGAGAGATCCCCGGAGGCGCCGCCTCCGCCCCCGTCGTTGCCGGTCAAACCCTTTACGTCGTTGCACGCAACGGCCAGTTGCATGCGTTGAAATGACATTCACACTCGCCATCGTCGGCAGGCCCAATGTGGGCAAATCCACTCTGTTCAACCGTCTTGTCGGCAAGAAGCTGGCGCTGGTTGACGACCAGCCGGGCGTGACCCGCGACCTGCGCGAAGGCGCGGGGCGTCTGGGCGACCTGCGCTTTATCGTCATCGACAGTGCCGGTCTGGAAATGGCCGAGGATGACAGCCTGGAAGGGCGCATGCGCCGCCTGACCGAACGCGCCGTGGACGAGGCCGACATCTGTCTGTTCGTCGTCGATGCCCGCATCGGCGTCACCGCCGCGGACGAATATTTCGCCGAGATCCTGCGCCGTCGGGCCAAGCACGTCATCGTCGCCGCCAACAAGTCCGAGGGCAAGGCGGGCGAGGCCGGTGCGATGGAGGCCTATGCGTTGGGCCTGGGCGAACCGCTGCGCATCTCGGCCGAGCATGGCGAGGGGATGGACGATCTTTATGGGGTCCTGATGCCCTTGGCCGATCAGATCGAGGCCGCCCGCCCGGCCCCCATCGAGGCCACCGTCGATATCGAGCTGTCCGAAGAGGATGCCGAATCCGGCGAGGGCGAGGATGAATGGCGCCCGTCCGAGAGCCGCCCCCTGCAAATGGCGGTCATCGGGCGACCGAACGCGGGCAAGTCCACGTTGATCAACAAGATCATCGGCGAAGACCGCTTGCTGACCGGCCCCGAAGCCGGGATCACCCGCGACTCCATCAGCGTCACCACGAATTTCATGGGCACGCCCATGCGGATCTTCGACACCGCCGGCATGCGCAAGCGCGCCAAGGTGACGGACAAGGTCGAAAAGCTGTCGGTCGCCGACGGCCTCCGCGCCGTGCGCTTTGCCGAAGTGGTCGTCGTGCTGCTGGATGTGGACATCCCCTTCGAACAGCAGGACCTGCGCATCGCCGATTTCGCCGAGACCGAGGGCCGCGCCGTCGTCGTCGCCGCGAACAAATGGGACCTGGAAGAAGACAAGCCGCACAAGCTGAACGAGCTGCGTCAGAATTTCGAAAAGCTGTTGCCGCAGCTGAAGGGTGCGCCGCTTGTGACCGTGTCTGCCCGCACCGGCAAGGGGCTGGACCGGCTGCACAATGCCGTCGTCAAGGCGCATGAGGTCTGGAACCGCCGCGTATCCACCGCGCGCCTGAACCAGTGGCTGGGCGCCATGATCGAGAGCCATCCGCCCCCCGCGCCGGGTGGCCGCCGCATCCGTCTGCGTTACATGACGCAGGTCAAGACGCGTCCGCCCGCCTTTGTCGTCAAGGCGACGCATACCGACAAGATCCCGACCAGCTATCAGCGCTATCTGGTGAACGGGCTGCGGACTGATTTCGACATGCCGGGAACGCCGATCCGGATCTTCTTCCGCGATCAGGGGGGCGACAACCCCTTCAAGGCCAAGGCCGCCAAGGCCAAGACCAGCCAGTCGGGTGCCCTGTCCAAGCACAAGGTCCGGCAAAAGCCCAAGGGCAGCTGAGTAAACGGGGGGCATCGCGCCCCCCTTTTTCATGCGGGATCAGCTGGCGGCGCGGACCAGCACGGTGGCCATGGCGGAAATGCCCAGAACCGCCGCCAACGCCACGACGGGGTCGCTGCCCATTGTGGTGATAGCAAAGGCGCAGAAGGCCCAGATCATCGCGCTGCAATAGCCGATGCTGGGCCCGATCCACATCTGGGCCGCCATGCCGATGGCTGCTCCGGGCAGGATGGCCAGCGCCGAGAGCGCCTGCACGGGCAGACCGAACCGCGCGGACGCAAACCCGGCCAGCGCGGCCGAAAAGACCGCCGTGGTCCAGCCTGCGAAAAAGCTGATGGCGGGCCGGTCGCGGCCTGCCGAACGGCGCGCGGCGGCAGTGGCCAGCACAGTCGTCGTCCCGGTCCCGATCAGCATCAGTTCTGGCGTATGGCCGAAAGCCCAAGGCCAGATGGCTGCCACAGCCATCGCCGCGCTGATCAGCGGCCAGATCGGGCCATGGAGCAGCCTTGCTTGGCTGTTGTCAGAGGGGTCGATGATCTGTCCGATCCCGTCCAAGAGCAGCACCGCCCAGACGACGATCAGCAGGCCCCACATCAGGATGTTGACCGGGTCCAGATACATCTGCGGGATGATCAGCGCGACATCGGGGTCGATCTGCAGAGGCGGCGGCAGCAGCGGCCCGGAAGACCGCGGGCTGTCCAGCACCAGCAGCGGCAGCGGCGCCGCCTTATCGGTGAAAGCCAATCCCGAGACCACGAGGATCATCGAGAAGGTCAGCTGTATGATGGGGCCAATGCGTTGCATATTCGTCAACGCCGCCGAGCGATGACCAGTTGCGACAAAGAGGGGGCTGCCGCGCGTTATTCTGCGCGGCAGCATTTTCGGGCTGGATCAGACCAGCCGGCCTTCGACATCCAGCGTCGTGGCGCCCGCCAGATAGGGGTGCAGGGCGGTGGGCAGGACCACCGATCCATCCGCCCGCTGACCGTTTTCCAACACCGCGATCAGCGCGCGGCCGACGGCCAGGCCCGATCCGTTCAGCGTATGGACGAATTCGGTCTTGCCGCCACCTTCGGGGCGATAGCGTGCGTTCATGCGGCGGCCCTGATAATCCCCGCAATAGCTGACGCTGCTGATCTCGCGATAGCGGTCCTGACCGGGCAGCCAGACCTCCAGATCATGGGTGATGCGTGCGCCCGCGCCCATGTCGCCGGTGCACAGGACAATGGTGCGATAGGGCAGCTCCAGCGCCTCCAGCACGGCTTCGGCGCAGCGGGTCATGCGGTCGTGTTCGGCCAGCCCCGTTTCGGCATCGGTGATCGAGACCATCTCGACCTTCTCGAACTGGTGCTGACGCAGCATGCCGGTGGTGTCGCGGCCCGCGCTGCCCGCCTCGGAACGGAAGCACTGGCTGTGGGCGACCATGCGGCGGGGCAGGGCGGATTGATCCACCAGGTCGCCGTTGACCGTGTTGGTCAGCGTCACCTCGGAGGTGGGGATCAGCCAGTATCCTTCACGGGTTTTGTAGCTATCCTCGCCGAATTTCGGCAGTTGTCCGGTGCCGGTCATCATGTCTTCCAGCACCAGCACGGGCGTCCAGGTTTCCTCCAGCCCGTGTTGGGTCACGTGCAGGTCCAGCATGAACTGCGCCAGCGCGCGATGCAGGCGGGCGACGGCGCCCTTCAGCACGACGAAGCGGCTGCCCGAGAGTTTCGCGCCGGTCTTGAAATCCATGCCCGGCACGACGCCCGCGATCTCGAAATGCTCGACCGGCTTGAAATCCAGCGCGGGGGGCGTGCCCCAGCGGCGAAGTTCGACATTGTCGTCCTCGTCGCGACCGATCGGGACGCTGTCCAGGGGCAGGTTCGGAATGCCCAGCAGCAGGTCGCGCAGCTGGCCGTCCAGATCATCGGCCTCGGCCTGCATCCGGGCGATGTCGGCCTTTTTTTCGGCCACCAAGCCGCGCAGGCGCTGGAATTCATCCTCGTCGCCGCGGGCCTTGGCGGCGCCGACCTCCTTGCTGGCCTTGTTCTGTTCGGCCTGCGCGGTCTCGGCGGCGTTGATGCGCGCGCGGCGTTCGCTGTCCAGCGACAGGATCTGCGAGGTCAGCCCTTCGAGGCCGCGCTTGTTCAGCGCCGCTTCGAACGCTTCGGGGTTTTCTCGGATCGCACGGATATCATGCATGTCGGCCACCTTCGCGGAAATTGATCGCTGCCTGACTAGCGCAAGGCGCGTGCCGACAAAAGCCTGCCTTTGCGGCCGGACCGCAAAGCCGATCAATCCGGGCAGAACAGCCGATAGAGCAACGCCACGACCTCGGCGGCACGGGGATCGGATACGCGGTAAAGACGCGCCTTGCCGTCGCGGCGCGAGGCGACCAGGTTTTCCGCCCGCAAACGCGCCAGCTGCTGGCTGACGGCGGCCTGACGCTGGCCCAACAGCTGTTCCAGCTGGCTTACGGTCTTTTCGCCTTCGGACAGATGGCACAGGATCATCATGCGGCCTTCATGCGCCAAGGCCTTCATCAGCGCACTGGCCTCGGCCGCGCGGGCGGGCATGTCGCGGGCGACGGCATCGGCGCCGATGTCCACGATCTCCCTGTCGGGCGCTTCGGCCTGTGATGGTCCGGCCATCTTCACGCCCCCATGCGGGGGACGGCTACGCCCGCGCGGGTCATCATCTGTTCCAACACTGGATAGAAATCGCGCGCACCCACATATCCCTCGACGCGGCCCGTCTCGACGCCGCGATCCAGCAGGATGAAGCTGGGCGTGACGCGGGGTCGGCCCGCCAGCGCCAGGCCGTCGGGATAGGGGCCGTTCATGTCGACCTCGAAAAGGGGGGCGGCGACACCGGGACCGGACCGGTCGAAACCCGGCGCGATCTGGGCACGCCAGGCGCGGCAGAATTCGCATCCCGCTTCGGAGACCATCATCAGGCGCAGCGATTGCTTGTTCCAGTTCAGGCCGGTCTGGCCCGCCTGGACCGCACCGGGCATCATCGCGGCCGCCATGATCGCCAGTGTCTTGCGCCGGGAAACTGTGGACATTGGCGGCTCCTCTTTTCTGGGCATCGACCAAAGCTATGGACTGCACCAAGGCATGACAAGGATTACATGCAGGTTGGCCAGGGGGGATTGCCCGCCCGGAAGGGCTGGTCCAGATTGTCGGGGGCATTGCCACATCCGACCGGGGGCTTGATGGACGACCTTCTGCAGCCATTGATCAATGGCGACCGCCGCGCCCTGTCGCGGGCAATCACGCTGGTGGAATCCACCCGCCCCGATCATCGCCGCGAGGCGCAGGATCTGATCGCCCGGCTGCCGGACCGTCAGGCGCTGCGGATCGGGCTGTCGGGCACCCCCGGCGTCGGAAAATCCACATTCATCGAGGCGTTTGGCACGAATCTGACCGATCAGGGGAACAGCGTCGCGGTGCTGGCGGTGGACCCGTCCTCGGCGCGGTCCGGCGGCTCGATCCTGGGCGACAAGACCCGGATGGAACATCTGGCCCGCAACCCGCGCGCCTTCATCCGGCCCTCGCCCTCGAACACCCAACTGGGCGGCGTCGCCCTCCGCACGCGAGAGGCCGTCCGCCTGTGCGAAGCCGCCGGCTATGACATCATCGTGATCGAGACCGTCGGCGTCGGCCAATCCGAAACCCTCGTCGCGGACATGTCCGATCTGTTCATCCTGCTGCTGGCGCCTGCGGGGGGCGACGAGTTGCAGGGCGTCAAGCGCGGCATCATGGAAATGGCCGACCTGGTGCTGGTCAACAAGGCCGATGGCGACCTGATGTCGCCGGCGCGCAGGACCGTCGCGGATTACGCGGGCGCGCTGCGGCTGTTGCGCAAGCGTCCCCAGGACCCCGAGGGTTTCCCCAAGGCGATGCCGGTATCGGCCGCCACGGGCCTGGGCTTGCCCGAAGCCTGGGACCAGATGCAGCAACTGGCCGATTGGCGCAGGCAGCATGGCCATTTCGACCGAAACCGCGCCGAACAGGCCCGCCACTGGTTCTGGGCCGAACTGCGCGCCGGGCTGATGGCCCGTCTGGACCGCCCCGAGGTCAAGGCCCGCATCGAGGAGCTGGGCGGTCAGGTTGCCCAAGGCCAGCTGCCCGCCGCCTTTGCCGCGCAGCAGGTGCTGGACTGGCTGGAGGGGCCGTCGCAATAACTGCCCGATTTCGCGCCCCGCCCGTCCGGCGAATCGGCTAGGCTGACAGGCGAAGGGAAAACCCATGCGTGATCTGCCCGACCATGACCGTCTTTATGCCGCCCTTGTGGCGCGCGATCCCGCCTATGAGTGCGTGGCGCTGGTGGGCGTGACTTCGACCGGGATCTTCTGCCGGCTGACATGTCCGGCGCGCAAGCCCTTGGCGCGGAACTGCCGTTGGTTCGACAGCGCGCAGGCGGCGATGCAGGCCGGGTTCCGCCCCTGCCTGCGGTGCCGGCCGCAGGGCGCGCAGGCTGACGCGCATCCGGTGATCGTCCGGTTGACGCAGGCACTGGCCCACGATCCCGATCACCGCTGGTCCGAGGGGTGCCTGACGCGGATGGGGCTGGACCCCTCGACCGTCAGGCGGCTGTTCCGCCAGCATTTCGGGCAAAGCTTCCTGCAGATGGCGCGGGCCGCGCGGCTGCGCCAGGGCATGGGCCGGTTGAACCAAGGAGGACGCATGATCGACGCGCAACTGGATTCGGGATTTGATTCGGCCTCGGGGTTCCGACGGGCCTTTGCCCAGCTGTTCGGCCACCCGCCGCATCAGATGACCTCGGATGCCGATCTGCTGGCCGATTGGCTGGACACGCCCTTGGGGGGCATGATCGCCATTGCCGATACCCAGGCGCTGCACCTGCTGGAATTCGTGGACCGCAAGGCACTGCCCGCGGGGTTGCGCCGCCTGTCCGTGATGACGGGCAGACGCATCGGTCTTGGGCGGACGGGCATCACCGACATGACCGAGGCCGCGCTGCAGGATTACTTCGCGGGCCGCGCAGGCCGGCTGCAGGTGCCGGTGCGGCTGGCGGGCACGGCGTTCCAGATGCGGGTCTGGCAGGAATTGCAGGCGATTCCGGCAGGCCAGACGCGCAGCTATGCCCAGCTGGCCACGGCGATCGGCCAGCCCAGTGGCGTGCGGGCCGTGGCGGGGGCCAATGGCGCGAACCGTCTGGCGTTGGTCGTGCCCTGCCACCGAGTCATCGGCGCCGACGGCACGCTGACAGGCTATGCAGGCGGGCTGTGGCGCAAGGAAAAGTTGATCGCGCTGGAGGCCGGATACCGCGATTTGGCGGGGATTTCGCCCGATAAGATCCGATAAGGGTTGACGGACCCCCTCGTGTCGCTGTAACCACCCGCAAACGGAATTCCGGGCGCTGCCTCGCGGCGCCCTTTCATATTGGGACGGACCCCTTGCCGGGAACGCCCGCGTAGTTGAGACAAAGGAACACACCATGTCGCGCGTCTGCGAACTGACCGGCAAAGGCCCGATGACCGGTAACAATGTCAGCCATGCCAAAAACCGCACCCGTCGCCGGTTCTTGCCGAACCTGAACGACGTCACGCTGACGTCGGAAGTGCTGGGCCGCGGCTATTCGCTGCGCATCTCGGCCGCAGCCCTGCGTTCGGTCGATCACCGCGGTGGTCTGGACGCCTTCCTGGCAAAAGCCAAGGACACCGAGCTGTCGGACCGCGCGCTGAAGATCAAGCGCGAGATCGCCAAGCTGGACGGCGCGGCAGTCCTGAGCGCCTGATTCGACCGGCAAGCCCCCTTGGGGTTTCCGAACGCACAGCCCCGCCCGTGCGCGGGGCTTTTGCATGTTCGATTTCCTGCTGATTTCCCGGCGGTCTTCGCCTAGGGTCGCGACCATGTCCTTGTCTTCGCGCCTTGCCGGCCTTGCGCTGATTCTGACCCTGATGCTGAGCGGCATCGGGATGGGCGCAGCGCGTGGCGTGGTGCGTCAGGGTGATCAGATCGTCCTGTGCACCGGGCATGGCGTCGTGGTGACCCGCCTGCCGGGCGGAGAGGACCGGGCGCATCTGTGCCCTGACATGGCGCTGTCCCTGATGGCCGCGATCGGTGGCGCGACGCCGGTTCTGCCGCTGCGGGTGGCACAGGTCGGGGGTTTTCAGGCAGTTCAGGTGCGGGTGGCCATTCCCGTTCCGGGGCGGGCGCGGCGGGTCCGCGACCCACCGGCAGGGGTCGCGTGATTCACCGACCCTGACCATTTCCCAAGGAAGAACCCGATGAAAACCCTGATCCTGACCGCCGTTGCGGTCGCCATGCCCTTTGCCGCCCTGGCCCATGACGGCATGCATGTCGAAGACGCCTATGCCCGCAGCGCCAATCCCATGACGGGCGCGATCTTCATGACGCTGGAGAATTACCGCGACGTGGCCTGCACGCTGCAAGGCGTCGAATCGGACGTGGCTGAACGGGTGGAACTGCACAGCCATACCCAGGAAGACGGCATCATGAAGATGGGCCGCATCGAAGGCGGCATTCAGGTCCCCGCCCAGCAATCCCACGCGCTGGAACGCGGCGGCGATCACGTCATGCTGCTGGGCCTGACGCGAAAGCTGTCGGATGGCGATCAGGTCGCGCTGACACTGGATTTCGGCGATTGCGGGCGCGAGGAAGCCACCGCCGTTGTGGATAACGCCCGCGCCAATGCGGGTCATGACATGGGCCAGATGGACCATGGCGGTGACCACGCCGGCCACTGACGGGCCTCAGGCGGTCTGCGCCACCAGTTGCGCGGCCGCCGGACCCAGATGCTGGACGATCCGCTGCACCCCCAAGGCCGAGGGGTGGACCCCGTCGCCCTGCAGGAAGGGACCGCGCTGGTCGGGCGGCAGATCAGCCAGCGGCGCATAAAGATCCTGCAACAGCATCGCCCCATGCCGATTGGCCAGCCGCGCCCAGATCTGGGTCCATGCCAGCCGCCAATCGGCCTGGCCCGCCGGGGCATGGATGCCGACCAGCAGCACGGGGCGGTCTCCGGCGCGGGCTTCGGACAGGATGGCGTCCAGGTTCTGTTCGGATTTCAGCGGGTCGAACTTGCGCAGCATGTCGTTTCCGCCCAGCTCGACGATGACGGCATCGGGGGCGTTGCGCCGGATCGACAGACCGATCCGTACCCGCCCTCCATAGGTCGTATCCCCTGAAATCCCCGCATTGATCAGCTGCGCGGGCTGCCCCGCCGCCTGCAGGTATTGCGACAATTGTGGCACCAGCCCCTGGTCGCGGGGCAGGCCATAGCCGGCGGTCAGGCTGTCGCCCAGGCACAGCAGCTTGGGCAGGCCTTGGGCCCGCGCAGGCCCGGCGGCAGCCAGTGCCGCCATCATCGTCAGCAGTTCACGTCTGTTCAGCGTCATCCGGCCTTCCTCAAGCGCAGGGCATTGCCGACCACGAAGACCGAGGACAGCGCCATCGCCCCCGCCCCCAGCATCGGCGACATCTGCGGTCCACCAAAGGGCACCAGCACGCCCATTGCAACCGGCACCAGCGCGACGTTGTAGGCAAAGGCCCAGAACAGGTTCTGGCGGATGTTGCGCATCACGGCCCGCGACAACGCGATGGCGCGCGGCACACCGCCCGGATCGCCCGACATCAGCACGGCGTCGGCGGTTTCGATGGCGATGTCGGTGCCCGTGCCGATGGCGATGCCCGTGCGGGCGGCGGCCAAGGCCGGGGCATCGTTGATCCCGTCGCCGACGAAGACGCTGTCATCGCCCATGTCGCGGATCAGGGTCAGTTTGTCTTCGGGCGACAGACCGCCACGAGCGTCGTCGATCCCGAGGCTGGTCCCCATGGCGCGGGCGGTCGCGGGCGTGTCGCCCGACAGCATCACGGTGGTGATCCCCAAGGCGTGCAGATCGGCGATGGCCTCGGCCGATTGCGGGCGGGCGGCGTCCATGACCGCGAAGCTGGCGCGATGCGTGCCGTCGATGGCCAGGTGAACGGGCGTCGCCCCCTGATCGGCGGCCTTGGTCGCGTGGGTCATCAGCGTCGGATCGGGCGCGATCCCGGCCGCATCCAGCGCCGCCAGATTGCCGATCAGCAGGTCCCGGTCCTGCACCCGCGCCTGCAGGCCCTGGCCCGCGATGGCGGTGACCGCCTGCGCCGCGGGCAGGTCCTGCCCCTTGGCGGCGGTCACGAAGGCGGCTGCCAAGGGATGTTCGGACCGGGCCTCGGCGGCGGCGGTCAGGCGCAGGGCTTGGTCGGCATCGATCCCGGCGGTCCAGGTTCCGGTCAGCGCCGGATGGCCCATGGTCAGGGTGCCGGTCTTGTCAAAGCCGACGATCCGGGCCGTTGCCAGCTTTTGCAGCGCGTCACCCTGGCGGAACAGCACGCCCAGCTGTGCCCCGCGGCCCGTCCCCACCAGGATCGACATCGGCACTGCCAGCCCCATCGCGCAGGGGCAGGCGATGATCAACACCGCTACCGCCGCCACGACCGCCTGCGCCAGTCCCGGACCAAAGATCAGCCACAGGATCAGCGTCAGGACCGACAGCGCGATGATGCAGGGCACGAAAACCCGCGTCACCTTGTCGACCAGCGCCTGCACGGGCAGGCGGGCGTTCTGGGCCCCTTCGACCAACGTGACGATGCGCGACAGGACGGTGTCGCCCCCCGTGGCGGTCACGCGCATGGTCATGGCGGCGCTGCCGTTCACGGTGCCGCCGGTCACCGTGTCGCCCGTGATCTTGGCGACGGGGGCCGGTTCGCCCGTCAGCATCGATTCGTCGATGCGACCCGCCCCTTCGGTGATCACGCCGTCCAAGGGAACGCGCTGGCCCGGCGACAGCAGCAGCAGGTCCCCTACCTGGACCTGGTCGATGGGCAGGACGATCTGCCTGCCGTCGCGCAGCAGGGTGGCGGTGTCGGGGGCCAGGTCCATCAGCTGTCGAATGGCGGCGCCGGCTTGGCCCTTGGCACGCGCCTCCAGCCAGCGGCCCATCAGGATCAGGGTGACGATGACGGCGGCGGCTTCAAAATAGACGTGTCGCGATGGGGCGGGCACCAGCGCAGGAGCTAGCGTGACCACAGCCGAATACAGAAACGCCGCCCCCGAACCCAAGGCGACCAGGCTGTTCATTTCGGGGGCAGCGCGCAACAGGGCCCTGAACCCGGTCCTGAAGAACCGCCGCCCCGGAACCGCCAGCACCGCCAGCGCCAGCAGCATCTGCCCGATCCACAGCGCCTGCATGGGCACCATGCCGTGCAGCCAGCCGTGAAAGGCGGGTACAAGATGGCCGCCCATTTCGACGATGAACAGCGGCAGCGTCAGCGCCAGCGCGATCAGGAAATCGCGGCGCAGGGTGGCGGCTTCGTCGGGGATGGCGGGTTTCTGCGTCCCATCGGTGATGACCGACGCGGAATAGCCCAGTTCGCTGACCAGCCGCGCCACGGCACGGGGTTCCAGGTTCGGGGCATGGACCACCTGCGCCTGCCCGGTGGCCAGGTTCACCTGTGCCGAGGCGACCTGCGGGGCCTGCTCCAGCCCGCGCTGGACGCGTCCTTGGCAGGACGCGCAGCTCATGCCCTGGACCTGCAGGCGGGTGGTGGTCAGCTGGGCGGGATAGCCGGCCCTGTCCAGCGCTTCGGTGATCCGGGCCAGGGGAAGGTCATGGGTCTGCATCCGGGCGTGCCGGGTGGCGGGATTGACCGAAAGATCGCTGATGCCGGGCAGGGCCGACAGGGCGCGCTCGATGCGGCCCGCGCAGGATGCGCAGTTCATGCCCGGCACGGGCAGGTCCAGAAGGGCTGTCATGTCGGCGGTCGCTTTCGGCTGATGCATCGGGGATGCGGGGTTGCGGTCCGGGGGTCAACCCACCACCTTCATGTGTGAAGTTTAAGCCGCATGATCAAGCCATCCCTGACCCGTGATGCGGTCATCAGTTGCGGCAACAGGTGTTTTGCCTGTATTCAGACCAAAACCACCGGACGAGGAATACCGCCATGAACCGCCGTCAGTTGATTTCGCTGGCCCTGCCGCTGATCGCCGCGCCGTCGCTGGTGATGGCTCAGGCCGCACCCAAGGCCCCCGTCGCGACCAAGCCC
This sequence comes from Paracoccus sediminilitoris, assembly GCF_003259195.1. Classification (GTDB taxonomy): domain Bacteria; phylum Pseudomonadota; class Alphaproteobacteria; order Rhodobacterales; family Rhodobacteraceae; genus Paracoccus; species Paracoccus sediminilitoris. The sequence goes on along the minus strand of NZ_QJPK01000003.1, from coordinate 54,474 downwards.
GCGACCGATCCCTATATTCCCACCGAAGTCGCCATCCGCGACGATTTCGAGGTCGGCAGCATCGTCGTCGTCAGCAAGGACTTCTTCCTCTATCACGTCATCGCGCCGGGTCGGGCGATCCGCTATGGCGTGGCCGTCGGCAAGGACGAGCTGGTCTGGAAGGGCAAGGCCACCATCGGCCGCAAGGTCGAATGGCCCAGCTGGCGTCCGACTCAGGACATGATCGAACGCAACCCCGCTGCTTACAAGAAATACGAGGACGGCATGCCGGGCGGCCCCCAGAACCCGCTTGGGGCACGCGCGCTGTATCTTTACAACGCGCAGGGCCAGGATACGGCCATCCGCATCCACGGCACGACGCAGCCCGGCTCGATCGGCTCGGCCGTGTCGAACGGCTGCCTGCGGATGCGCAACGAAGCCGTGATCAGCCTGTTCAACCAGGTGCCGGTCGGCACGCCCGTCTACGTCTTCTGAACTTGACGCTGATGCTGGACAGGGTCGCGGGCCCCTCGCTTGAGGGGTTCGATGACATCATCGACGTGCGCGCGCCCGCCGAATTCGCCGAGGATCACCTGCCCGGCGCCATCAACCTGCCGGTGCTGGACGATGCCGAACGCGAACGCGTGGGCACGATCTACAAGCAGGTTTCGCCCTTTGATGCGCGCAAGATCGGCGCGGCGCTGGTGTCGGCCAATGCCGCGCGCCACATCGCGGGGGCGCTGGCCGATAAGCCGGGCGGCTGGCGGCCCTTGGTCTATTGCTGGCGGGGCGGGCAGCGTTCGGGCAGCTTCGCGACCATCCTGGGCCAGATCGGCTGGCGCGTCAGCCGGGTCGAAGGCGGCTACAAGTCGTGGCGTCGCCTGGTGGTCGACCGCGTGCAGAACGGGCCGATCCCTTCGCGCGTCATCGTGCTGGACGGCAATACCGGCAGTGCCAAGACCGAAATCCTGAACCGCTTGGCGGCCCGCGGCCATCAGGTCATCGACCTGGAAGGCATGGCCAACCATCGGGGTAGCCTGTTCGGCGCCATGCCCGGCGGCCAGCCCAGCCAGAAGATGTTCGAGGGCAGGCTGGCCATCGCGCTGGAATCACTGGACCCCGCGCGCCCCGTCCTGGTCGAGGCCGAAAGCAGCCGCATCGGCGCGATCACGGTCCCCAAGGCCATGTGGCAGGCCATCTGCGCCGCGCCCCGCCTGCAGATGCAAGTGCCGGTCGAGGCCCGCGCGGCCTTCACCGCCCACAGCTATGACGACATGGTCGAGGATCCGGACCGCGTGGCGCATATCCTGGACCTGCTGACGCCGCTGCATCCCGCCGAACGGATCGAGACCTGGCGCGGGCTGCTGCGGGCCCGGCAATGGCAGGCCCTGTCCGAAGGTCTGCTGCGTGACCATTACGACCCCCGCTATGACAAGCACCGTGCGCGTCACGACGACGGCACGGGGCATGCGGTCAGCTTGGCCGACCTGACTGATCTGGAGGCCGCCACCGGGGCGGTTGAAGACGCCTTGGCCCGGATGCCGGGCTGACGGGGTGCCGCCGGATCGGGGTCGGCGGCGCGCCCTGTCAGGTTTCGGCGTGGCGCAGGAAATGCCGCAGCAGCTTTTCCAGCTTGGCCGCCCCAAGCGGCGCCATGGCCTTGGTGTGATCGTGGCTGATCGATTCGTCCGACAGCCCCGCCCCCATATTCGTGATGACCGAGATGGCGGCGCAACGCAGGCCCAGAAACCGCCCCAGGATGATCTCGGGGACGGTGGACATGCCGACGGCATCGGCCCCCAGCACGCGTGCGGCCCTGATTTCGGCGGGGGTTTCGAAGCTGGGGCCGGAAAACCAGCAATAGACGCCTTGGGGCAGGTCGACGCCTTGGGCCTTGGCGGCATCCGAAAGCGCCTGACGCAGGGCGACGTCATGCGCGTCCGTCAGCGGCACGAAACGCGCATCGGTCTTTTCCCCGATCAGCGGGTTCGTACCGGCAAAGGCGATGTGATCGTTCAGCATCATCAGCCCACCGGGCTGGATGTCGGCGCGCAACGACCCCGCGGCGTTGGTCAGGATCAGCTTGTCGCAGCCCAGGTCGCGTAGAACCTCCAGCGGCAGGCGCATGGCATCGGCGCGACCCGATTCGTAGTAATGCGACCGACCGCCGAAGATGGCGACGCGCCGCCCCTCCAGCTGGCCGATGACCAGCCGGGGGACATGGCCCGACACGCCCGCATGGGGAAACCCCGGCAAGTCGTCATAGGGGATCGTCACGCCATCCACCATGTCGATCAGATGCCCAAGGCCCGACCCCAGGATCAACCCGTATTCCGGCGCCTGGGGGCCGGCGCGGTCGCGGATCAGGTCGGCCAGCTCAGCGCTCTTTGACATAGGGTTCTCCTCCGGCGCGGGGCGGGATGGCACGGCCGACGAAACCGGCCAGGATGATCACGGTCAGGATGTAGGGCAAAGCGTTCATGAACATCGACGGGATCGTGATGAAGCCCAGGTCCAAGTTCGGATAAAGGTTGGCGATCGCCTCGAGCAGACCGAAGAGGAAGGTCGCGAACAGCGCCTGCCATGGACGCCACTTGGCGAAGATCAACGCCGCAAGGGCGATGAAGCCGCGACCGGCGGTCATTTCCTTGACGAAACCCGCCGACAGGCCCGTCGCCAGATAGGCGCCCGCGATCCCGCAGAGGATGCCGCAGATGGCGACAGCGGCATAGCGCAGCCGCGTCACCGAAACGCCCGCCGTATCGACGGATGCGGGGTTTTCCCCAACCGCGCGCAGGCGCAGGCCGAAGCGCGTGCGGAACAGCACCCACCACGTGACCGGCACCAGCAGCAGCGCCACATAGACCAGGATCGTGTTCCCCGAGATCAGCCCCGAATAGATCGGCCCGACCACCGGCACGTCGCGCAGCGCGTCGGCAAAGGGCAGGGTGATCGGCTGGAAACGCCCCGCCCCGGTCAGCGCGGGCGTGCGCCCGCCCAGGCCAAAGGCGTTCTGCCCCACCAGCACCGTCAGCCCCGAAGCCAGGAAGTTGATCGCCACGCCCGCGATCAGCTGGTTGCCTCGGAAGGTGATCGAGGCCAGCCCGTGGACCAGCGACAGGGCCAGCGACCCGCCGATGCCCGCCAGCAGGCCCAGCCAGGCACTGCCGGTCAGATAGGCGACGGATGCGGCGGTGAAGGCCGCCATCAGCATCTTGCCCTCCAGCCCGATGTCGAAGACACCGGCGCGTTCGGAATAAAGCCCGGCAAGGCAGGCCAGCAGCAGCGGCGTCATCAGGCGCAGCGCGCTGCCGATCCCCTGGGATGCCGCGCCCCCGTCGATGACGGCCCAGACCAGGCAGATGCCCAGCACGATCAGCGCGATCAGTGAGTCCTTGAATTTCATTTCGCGCCTCCGGTCGTGCGTCGCATGGACAGGAAGATGCGTTCCAGTGGCATGCGGACCATGTTGTCCAGCGCGCCGGTGAACAGGATGACCAGGGCCTGGATGACCACGATCAGCTCACGCGGAATGCTGGTCCACAGCGCCAGTTCGCCCCCGCCCTGATAGAGGAAGCCAAAAAGCAGCGCGGCCAGGAAGACGCCGAAGGGGTGGTTGCGGCCCATCAGGGCGACGGCGATACCGATGAAGCCCGCCCCCTCGACCGCGTTCAGGACCAGCCGTTCGGATTCGCCCATGACGTTGTTGATGGCCATCAGACCCGCCAGACCGCCCGAGATCAGCATCGCGATGACCGTGATGCGCACCGGGCTGATACCCGCATAGACGGCGCCCGGTTCTGATTTGCCCAGCACGCGGATCTCGTATCCCAATCTGGTGCGCCAGATCAGCAGCCAGATCAGCAGGCAGGCGACGATGGCCACCAGGAAGGTGATGTTGACAGGGGTGTTCTTGCCCCATTCCAGCCCCAGTCCCGCCGCGATGTCGGTCAGGGCGGGGATGTTGGTAGATTCGGGGAAGCGCGCAGATGCGGGGTCCATGCTGCCCACCGGGCGCAACTTGTTGACCAGCACATAGTTCAGCGCGGCGGCGGCGATGAAGTTGAACATGATCGTGGTGATGACGATATGGCTGCCGCGTTTCGCCTGAAGATAGGCGGGAATGAAGGCCCATGCCGCGCCGAAGGCTGCAGCCCCGATCATGGCGACCGGCAGGGCGATGGCCCAATGCGGCAGCGGCAGGTACAGCAGTACCAGCGCGACGCCCAGGCCACCCATCGCGGCTTGGCCCTCGCCGCCGATATTGAACAGGCTGGCATGATAGGCGACCATCACCGCCAGCCCGGTAAAGATGAAGTTCGTCGCGTAATAGAGCGTGAACCCCCAGCCATAGCTGGAGCCGAGCGCCCCTTCGACCATGGTCTTCATCGCCATGACGGGGCTTTCCCCGATGGCCAGGATCACCAGCGCCGATATCGCCATGGCCAGGATCAGCGAGATCAGCGGCGTCAGGATCACGTCAGCCCATTTCGGCATCTTCTCCATCAGACGGGCTCCTGCGGCAGGTCGTCGACATGGGCGGTCCCTGGGGGGATGCCCGCGTTTTCGGGGGTATGGTCGGTATCGGTGACGCCCGCCATCAGCAGGCCCAGTTCGCCCGTGGTGGTGTTTCCGGGCAGGCGTTCGCCCATGATGCGGCCGTCGAACATGACGGCGATGCGGTCAGAAAGGGCCAGGATCTCGTCCAGCTCGACGCTGACCAGCAGGATCGCCTTGCCTGCGTCGCGCAGCGCCACGATCTGCTTGTGGATGAACTCGATCGCGCCGATATCGACGCCGCGCGTCGGCTGGCCGATCAGCAGCAGGTCGGGGTTGCGTTCGATTTCCCGGGCGACGACGATCTTTTGCTGGTTGCCGCCGGAAAAATTGCGCGCCGCCAGGTTCGGGTTGCGCGGGCGGACGTCGAAACGCTCCATCTTGGCGGCAGCGTCGGCGCGGATGGCGGCATTGTCCATCAGCATGCCCTTGGTGAATTCGGGCGCGTCCTGCCAGCCAAAGGCGACGTTTTCCCAGGCCGCAAAATCCATGATCAACCCTTCGACCTGACGATCCTCGGGGATGTGGCCGATGCCCGACCGGCGGCGCTGCGCGGCGTCGCAGCCGCGTCCGCCGATGGGCAGGGGGGCGCCGTTCATGCGGATCTCTCCGCCGACCTTGCTGCCCTTGGGGGGATAGCCGCCCAGGATCTCTAGCAGGGTCGTCTGGCCGTTGCCACTGACGCCCGCCAGCCCTAGGATCTCACCGGCGCGGATATTCAGGTCGATGCCGCGCAGGCGCTCGACGCCTTCGATATCGGTCATCGTCAGGTTGCGGACCTCAAGGATGGGGGCCTTGGGGGTGGCGGGGGTCTTTTCGACGTTCAGCAGCACCTTGCGGCCGACCATCAGCTCGGCTAGGTGCTCCGGGCTCGTTTCGGCCGTTTTGACCGACGCGACCATCTCTCCGCGGCGCATCACGCTGACATTGTCGGTGATGTCCATGATCTCGCGCAGCTTGTGGGTGATCAGGATGATGGTCTTGCCCTCGTCGCGCAGCCCTTCCAGGATGCGGAACAGGTGGTCGGCCTCGGCAGGGGTCAGCACGCCCGTGGGTTCGTCCAGGATCAGAATGTCGGCCTGACGGTACAACGCCTTCAGGATCTCGACCCGCTGCTGGTGGCCGACCGACAGGTTCTCGATCGTCTCGTCGGGGTCGACGTTCAGCTGGTATTCGGTGGCCAGCTGCTTCAGCACGCCGCGCGCCTTGGACAGCGAGGGGCGCAGCAACGCACCATCCTCGACGCCCAGAATGATGTTTTCCAGCACCGTGAAATTCTGCACCAGCTTGAAATGCTGGAAGACCATGCCGATGCCCGCGCGGATCGCGGTCTGGCTGTCGGCGATGGTGATAGGCTGGCCGTTGACCAGCACCTGCCCGCTGTCGGGCTTGTAGAAACCATAGAGGATCGACATCAGCGTCGATTTGCCGGCGCCGTTTTCGCCGATGATGCCGTGGATCGTGCCCTTGGGGACGGACAGGTTGATGTTACGGTTTGCCTGGACGGGCCCGAATGCCTTCGAGATGCCGCGCAGCTCGATAGCAGCGGGGGCGGTCGTGGCCGACCGCCCCCCCATCATGTCGCTTGCGGCGGTCATCAGGATGCCGGGCAGCTGTTGTCGGTCATATAGTCGTGGACCTTGATCTCGCCCGAGGCGATGCCGGCCTTGGCCTCGTCGACGGCGGCCTGCATTTCGGCGTCCACCAAGTCCTTGTTGGCATCGTCCACCGCGACATCGACGCCGCCCGCAGCCAGGTCCATGACCTTGACGCCGGGTTCCAGGTCGGTGCCGGCGGTGAAGGCGTCATAGACCGCATTGTCCACGCGCTTGACCATCGAGGTCAGCACTTGGCCCGGATGCAGGTGGTTCTGGTTGCTGTCCACGCCGATCGACAGGATGCCTTCATCGGCTGCGGCCTGCAGCACGCCGATGCCGGTGCCGCCAGCGGCCGCATAGATCACGTCCGCGCCTTGGGATTTCTGCGCGCGGGCCAACTCGCCGCCCTTGACGGGGTCGTTCCAGGCGGCAGGCGTGGTGCCGGTATAGTTGATGACGACCTTGCCTTCGGGCTGGGTCGCCTTGAAGCCCTGCGCAAAGCCGCATTCAAACTTGTGGATCAGCGGGATGTCCATGCCGCCGATGAAGCCCACGGTGCCGGTTTCCGACTTCATGCCCGCCATGACGCCGGCCAGATAGCTGCCCTGTTCCTCGGCAAAGACCACGGACTGGACGTTCGGCGCATCGACGACCATGTCGATGATGGCGAATTTCGTGTCGGGATAATCGCCCGCGATCTGCGTCAGCACGTCACCGAAGGCAAAGCCGGTCATGACGATGGGGTTGGCTCCGACCTCGGCCAGACGGCGCAGGGCCTGCTCGCGCTGTGCCTCGGACTGCATCTCCAGCTCGCGATAGGTGCCGCCGGTTTCCTCGACCCAACGCTGAGCGCCGTGGAAGGCGGCCTCGTTGAAGGATTTGTCGAACTTGCCACCCAGATCGAAGATCAGGGCCGGTTCGGCAAACGCCACGCCCGTCGTCAATGCCGTCAGGGCCGAGCCCGCCAGAAGCGATTTGATCAGAGACATTCGTAACCTCATCCTGTTTTCGCGGGCGATTCAGACAGCCCGGTTGATTGCGCGATTAGGGCGCATCGGTCTGTGCCGGTCAACCGCCTTTCTGGGCGGCACGCAGCGTCAGGCGCATCACGATGGCATCCGTTTGGGGGCCGTAATAATGCGGTCTGATCCCGGCTTCCACCCAGCCCGTGCCGGAATAGAGCGCCCGTGCCGCAAGGTTGTCTGATGCGACCTCCAGAAAGGCGTCACTTGCGTCCATCGCTTGCGCGGTGCTGGCAAAACGGGCAACCAGCCGACGTCCCGTGCCCATGCGCCGTGCGTCCGGATCGACGGCCAGCGTCAGCAATTCGGCCTCTCCGGCGATGGCGCGGCCCAGCAGGAAGCCGTGGTCATCATCCAGCAGGAAGCAGCCGCGGCTGCTCAGAAGGCCCGTAAATTCGGCGGCGCTCCAAGGGCGGGGGGCGGTGAAGCAACGCGCATGCAGCGCCGCCAAGCGGTCGGCGGTCGTCATGGCAGGATGAGGGGTGGGGCGTCACGGCCGGGGGCCGCATCAGCAGGGCGCAGATAGATCGGCGCGGGGCGCGGGGCGGGGGTGTCCGCGCGCGCCGCCGCCAGCTGGGCGATGGCCACGGCGGTCGGGACCGCCGGCGCAGCCGGCGCGGGGCCGGGTGGCAGCGCGCCGGTCGCTGCTTGCTGCGGCCGGCCCCCGTCCCGATCCTCCGCGGTGAAATCCTGCCAGATGACCTGATCGCCGCGCGTCGGGATCTGGATGCGGCAGGGGCGGGGCAGCCCATGGGCCGCGGCCTCGGTGGCACTGATACCGATGGCGGGGATCTTCAGCGCCAGCGCCAGTCCCCGCGCCGCAGCCACCGCGATGCGGATGCCGGTGAAGTTGCCGGGGCCGATGCCCACGCCGATGACCGACAGGTCGTGCCAGCCGACGCCAGCCTCGGCCAGCATCTCCTCCAGCAGCGGCATCAGCCGTTCGGCCTGCCCCTTGGTCATCTCCTCCTGCCGCTCTGCCAGAACCTCGTCGCCACGCAACAAAGCGGCCGCGCAATGCGCGGCCGATGTGTCGAACCCAAGGGTCAGTCGATCAGGCAACGGGGCGAACCTCGATCACCTCGGGGATGTAATGGCGCAACAGGTTCTCGATACCCATCTTCAGCGTCAGCGTCGACGACGGGCAACCCGCACAGGCTCCCTGCATGTGCAGGTAGACGATGCCGCGGTCAAAGCCGTGGAAGGTGATGTCGCCGCCATCCTGCGCCACAGCGGGGCGGACGCGGGTGTCCAGCAGTTCCTTGATCTGGCCGACAATTTCATTGTCCGGGCCGTCATGGGCGGCGTGGCCGGCGCTTTGGGGCGCATCGCCCTCGATGGCGGGGGCGCCGGACTGGAAATGCTCCATGATGGCACCCAGGACCGAGGGCTTCAGGTGATCCCACGGCTGGTCGTCCGCCTTGGTGACGGTGACGAAGTCCCGCCCCAGGAAAACGCCCGTGACCCCTTCGACCGCAAAGATGCGGCGCGCCAAGGGCGAGCTTGTGCCCGTGTCGGGCGAGGGGAAATCGGCCGTGCCACTGCCAAGCACCGTTTCGCCGGGCAGGAATTTCAGCGTGGCTGGGTTCGGGGTGGTCTCGGTCTGGATGAACATGGGGCAGCTCCTTTGACGCTGATATGGCGATGGGCGACCCTTGGGTCAAGTCACGGGGGTCAACTCAGGGGCAAGTTGGCGGCGCGGGGCGGGCCGCGATCAGGTGATCGCCTCCAGCCTTTCCTTGGACAGGTCGCCCGGCACCAGCGTGATGGCGCAGGGCAGCGTCATCGCATCACGCAGCATTCGCGACAGAACGGGGTTCTGGCCGCTCTTGTCGCTGTTGAGGCCCAGGACGACGACACCGATCTGGCCGTCCTCGGCGATCTGGGCCAGCAGCTCCTCGGCCGGGTCGCCCTCGCGGATGACCAGTTCCGGCTCGATCTTGGCGCGACTGCGCATCCACTTGGCGAAAACCTCGAAATGCGCCTCGATCCGCTCGCGCGCCTCGGCCCGCATCAGGTCGGCCACGCCGAAGCCGTGCTGGATGTCATCGGTGTTCACCACCGACATGATGACGACCGCGCCGCCGGTGTTCGAAGCCCGCATCGCCGCAAATCGCATGGCGTTCAGGCATTCCTTGCTGTCGTCCAGAAGGACAAGAAATTTACGCATCTTCCCGGATGTGTCCTGTCAATTTCCCCGAACAGTGGCCGAACTGCCATGCTGGCGCAAGTGATTGCGCGGGAAACCGCCCGACCCGTTTTCATCGTATGCAAGCTGTGCTAGCCGAACTAGGGTTCTTTGCATGCAACATTGGAAGCGGACGGTATCGTGACGATCCACCATGACTGGGACAAGGCCGACGCGGCGCAGCTGAATGTGCTGACTGCCCCCAAGATGGCGTGGTTCATCGGCGAGGCGTCTGCGCCTGGCGTAAACCCGATGCCTGTTTCCAAGCGGATGTTCGACATCTGCTTTGCGCTGCTTCTGCTGGTGCCTTTGTCGGTCGTCATGCTGGTCGTCGCAATCATTCTGCTGATTCTGCAGGGCCGCCCGATATTCTATGCCGCCCATCGAATGAAGACGCCCGACCGCCCCTTCACCCAGTGGAAGTTCCGCACCATGCTGTGCGAGGAGGGCGATTTCGGTGCCACCGGCGCGCATAAATCCTGGCGCATCACGCCGATGGGGCGATTCCTGCGCCGGTCGCGCATCGACGAACTGCCGCAACTCTTCAACATCCTGTTGGGCGACATGAGCTTTGTCGGACCCCGCCCGCCGCTGCGCGAATATGTGGAACGTTTTCCGGCCGTCTATGCCCAGGTGCTGCACAGCCGTCCGGGCGTCACGGGTCTTGCCACGCTGATCTATCACCGTCACGAAGACCGCATTTTGGCCCGCTGCAAATCCGCCCGCGCGACCGAGGCCGCCTATTACCGCCGTTGCCTGCCCGCCAAGCTGAAGATCGACCTGATCTATCAGCGCCACCGTTCGCTGCGGCTGGACCTGTGGATCCTGTGGAGCACGCTCAAGATCGTCATCCTTCGCAAGGATGAACGTCCGCGCCGCCGCCGGCGCGGCAAGTCCTATCTGCCCGTCGGTCCGTCGCCGCGCATGTCCGACGCTGCACCGAAAGGGTCACGCGGGTAACCCACCCCCGACAGGTACAGCCCATGCGGGGGGCAGACCGGCCCGCAGGCCGCGCGGTTGCAGGCCGCCAAGGCCTCGGCCACGCGATCGGGATGCCACGAACCTGCGCCCACCCGTTCCAGCGTGCCGACGATGGACCTGACCTGATTGTGCAGGAAGGACCGGGCCCGCAGGTGAAAGCGGTATTCCATGCCATGCGGTACGGGGATCTCCTCGATCATGATTCGGTCGATGGATTTGACCGGGCTTTTCGCCTGGCAGATCGATGACCGGAAGGTCGTGAAATCATGATGCCCGATCAGATGCGCCGCACCCTGCCGCATCGCCTCGGCGTCCAAGGGCGACAGCACCTGCCAGACATTGCCGTGGTCATGGGTCACCGGCGCGCGACGGCTGACCAGCCGGAAGGTATAACGCCTTTCGCGGGCCGAGAACCGCGCGTGGAATTCGTCATCCACCCGCGCTGCGGCCAGCACCACGACGGGGGCCGGCTTCAGATGCCAATTCAGCGCCTCGGACAGGCGGAACGGGTCCCAATCCCGCAGCAGGTCGGCATGGGCGACCTGGCCCGTCGCATGGACCCCCGCATCGGTGCGCCCGGCGGCGGCGATGCGGGCGCCTGCCGCAAAGCCCGCGTCCAGCTTGGCCAAGGCGCCCTCGATGGCACCCTGCACGGTGGGCTGGTCGGCCTGCGCCTGCCATCCGGCAAAGGGCGCGCCGTCATATTCGATCTTCAGTGCGAAACGGGGCATCAGCGGCGCGGTTCTTTCTGGGGCATCGTCAGCAATTCGTCCATGGTCCGGGCCTCTTGGCTTTGGAGGGCCGGGGGGTCTTCGGGCGGGGCGGCGGTTGCGGCCCCTGTCAGCCCCTCGCGGGCCAAGCGGTCGCGCAGGACCGACATCTCGATATCCAGCGCGTCGCGATCACCATCCAGCAGCCGATCCGACCTTGCGATGAAATCTTTTTCCAGATCATCCAGAAACGCCAGATACATTGCCCGCGCTGATCTGTCCCGCGTCTGGGCGTAAAGATCGGCAAAGCGGATCGTCGCATCCCGCGCACCCATCAGATAGACGCCCAAGTATCGCCGGGCCGAGGCCAGCCCGCCCGGATTGTCGCGCACCCGGTCGAACAGGTGCCGCACGGTCGCCGCGAACATGTCCACCCGCGCCGTCAGCCGGCGGTCCCCCGCCCGGGCGATGGCGTCGGTCATCTGGGAGAGATAGCCCTCGCCTTCATCGATCATGCGTTGGGCGCGGTCCTGCTGAAAGCTGTCGATGCCCTCGCGGCCCTTGTCGCGCATCGGGTCCATACCGAAACCGATCTGGTGCAGCACCAGACCTGCGCCGCCGACCAGCGCCGCCTGGCCCCACAGGCCCGGTTCGACCGCGCCGATCCCCAAGCCGACGCCGCCCAAGATGCCGCCGAACAGCTTGCGCGGGATGGCGGGGCGGCGGGCGACGCGGCGGGCCTCGTAGGCGGCCTGGGCCACCAGCCCTTCGCGGGTCATCCACATGCCGCTGGCGATCAGCCCGAAGGCCGCCAGATCGGTGACCAGCCCCGTGGCGCCCTGGAAGAAGGCGCCCAGCAGGAAGGGCGTCGCGGCCAGCGTGATCCATTTCGGCCGCCCCTCGTGGGGGTGGCGCGGAGTGGGGGGCAGCGCGGGTCCGCCGGGCAGGTTGTTGCGCAGCAGATCCCCGGGCGAAAAGCGCCCGCCGAAACGTTCCGCCATGACGTTACCCCACCCCCACGACCGAGGCATAGAGCGTCAGCATCACCAGCAGATAGAAGCTGAGCCGGGCTTGGGCATTGCGCGACATGGGTATCCTTTCGGGGCGAGATCCAAAGGTTCTATATCGGCATCCTGCGCCGGATTTCAAACCTGGGGCGGGAACAACCCGTCCAGCGCCCGGTCCAGCGGCGCGGGATCGGCCAGCGACAGGCGCACGGGCAGGGCCATCACCTTCATGCGGAAGGATCGCGGCAGGCGGGCGGCGTCCTTTTCGGTGGTGACCAGCTGCGCGCCCATCATGCGCGATTCCGTTTCCAGCCGCGTCAGCAGGGCCTGGGTGAAGGGCTGATGATCCTCCAGCGGTTCGGACCGGATCAGGACGGCGCCCAGATCGCGCAGGGTGGCGAAAAATTTTTCCGGATGGCCGATACCCGCAAAGGCCAGGACGCGGTGTCCCTGCCAGTTGATGCCGGTCTGTAAGGGCGCCAGTTGGCCGCGCAGATGCGGGGGCGCGCCTTCGGGCGTGGCAAAGCCTGCCTGCGCCACGTCCGGCCCGATCGACAGCAGCAGATCGGCGCGGGCCAAGCCGCTCGCCACCGGTTCGCGCAAGGGACCCGCGGGCAGGCACAGCCCGTTGCCGAAACCCTTGGCGGCGTCGACCACCACCAGCCGAAGGTCATGGGCCAGCGACGGGTCCTGAAAACCGTCATCCAGAATGATCGCCTGCGCGCCCGCCGCGACCGCCGCACGCGCCCCCGCCAGCCGGTCGTCGCTGACCCAGACCGGCCCGAAGGCCGCCATCAGCAGCGGCTCATCCCCGGTCAGCGCGGCGTCATGGGTCGATTCGATCACCCGCAGCGGTCCCTTGGCGCTGCCGCCATAACCGCGCGAGACGACATGCGCCGCAATGCCCCGCGCCGCCAGCAGCATCTGCAGGTGGATCACGGTCGGCGTCTTGCCGGTGCCGCCCGCGTTCAGGTTGCCCACGCAGATGACCGGCACGCCGACCCGCGTACGCGAACCCTTTGCCAGCCGCCGCGCCGTCGCCGCCGCATAGGCCGCCCCGAGGGGCGCCAGCAGCCGGGCCTTGGTCGTGGGCGGGCGGATGAACCAGAAGGCGGGGGCCTTTTTCATGGGGCGGTCCTTTCGGATCGGGACAGGGCGGTCTGGACGGCGCGGGCGATGGTCACGGCGACATCGGCGCCGCCGGTGCTGACGGTCCAGGCATTGCTGGCCAGGGTGGCAATCATCTCGGGTTGGGTCAGTTCGGTGATGGTGACGGCCAGATCCTCGGGGGTGCGGACATGGCGGGCGGCGTTCGCACCGTCCAGCTGCTGCCATTCGGTGGCAAAGGGACCCGCCTGCGGCCCGTGCACGATAGCCGATCCAAGGGCGGCGGGTTCGAACGGATGGCGCATGGCGGTGTCTTCGCCCGACAGGGTGCCGCCCATGAAGCTGACGGGGGCAAGGCGGTACCACAGCCCCATCTCGGTCGGGCCGTCGGTCAGAAGGACCTGAACCTCGTCGGTCAGGTCTTCGTCCTCGGACCGGCGGGCGACAGTCATTCCGGCGGCCTCGATATCCAGCGCCAGATCGTCGATGCGGGCGCTGTCGCGGGGGGCAAGGATCAGCAGCGCACGGTGGGAATGGCGCAAGGCCGCCTGATGGGCGGCCAGAACGGCGGCTTCTTCGGGGCGGGGCAGGCTGGCGGCGAACCAGGCGTGGCGGCCGTTCATCTGCTGGGCCATCGAGACGCGCTCGGTCTCCGAACAATGCAGCGGCTCGCGGATTTCCGACACCGGGCCCGTCATGGCGATGCGCGACCGGTCCAGCGAGATGCGGTGCGCGATCTGCAGGCTGGCGCCGTCGGTCAGCATGATCGCATCCATCCGCGACAACAACTGGCGGCGCATGGCGGCAGGCATGGCCCAGCCCAGGTCGCGCGGCTGCAGGCGGCATTCGGCCAGGATCACCGGCAGGTGGCGGACATTGGCGGCGGCGATCAGCGCCGGCGGCAGGGAGGATCCGATTAGCAGCACCGCCGCCGCATGGGCACGGTCCAGCACCTGGGCCGCCCCTTGGGCATCAAGGCCCACATCGTCGCCATCGGGGCCGGGAATGCGGATGATGCGCAGGCCGGGATCGGCTTGGGACAGGCGGCGCAGGATCTGCGCCTCGGCGCGGATGGCGTCCGGGGACACATGCAGTACCAGCCCCGGCGTCTGGCCGGCCGGGATGACGGGCAGGGCGGGGTCAAGCCCGTGCCGGGTGCGCAGATGCCACCACAGCGCAAGTCGGCCCAGCCCCGCCCCTGGCATCAGTTGCCCAGTTCCTCGGTCGGGCTGACTTCGCGTTCCTCGTCGCGCAGGCGGTGAAGATGCGCGATGAAATAGCGGGTATGGGCACTGTCGACGGTGCGCTGCGCCTCGGCCTTCCAGGCGGCGAAGGCGGATTTGTAGTCGGGGAAGATGCCGACCATGTGGATCTGGTCAGGGTTGCGGAACTGGGTGCCCTGCGGGTCGACCAGCTCGCCGCCAAAGACGAAATGCAGACGTTGTGTCATGTTGACCTCTGATGGTTGGAGGGGGGAATACAGGAAGGATCAGCCCTGATCGCCGGAGAGTTCCATGATGACGGACCATTCGGCCTCAGACACGGGCTGGACGGAGAGGCGGGTGTTGTTGACCAGCACCATCTCGGCAAGGCGCGGTTCGGCCTTGGCTTCCTCCAGGCTGACGGCGCGGGGCAGCTTGCGCACCGCCTTGATGTCGACGCATTCCCATTTGGGATCGGCCGCGGTGCTGTCGGGATGGGCAGTGGCGATGACCTGGCAGATGCCGACGGCCTCCTTGCCGACATTGGAATGATAGAACAGGCCCAGATCGCCCACCGCCATCGACCGCATCATGTTGCGCGCCTGATAGTTGCGGACACCGTCCCATTCCTCGCCCTCCTCGCCCTTGGCGACCAGGTCGTCCCAGCCAAAGACGTCGGGTTCGGATTTGAAAAGCCAATAGGCCATCAGCCGACCACCTTCTTCCATTCGATCACCTCGACCGAGGCGAACAGATTGGCCGCCTTATAGGGATCGGCATCGGCCCAGGCCTGCGCGGCGGCCAGGTCGGTAGTGTCCAGCACGACCAGCGAACCGCACATCTGGCCGTCCTGCAGGAAGGGACCGGCATATGTGACGATGCCGCTGTCGCGGATATGGGCCAGATGGGCATCGCGGGTGGCCATGCGGATATCGAGGGCACCGGGCTTGTCCCGGCAGATCACGGCGAACAGGGGCATCATTCCTCCTTCAGGGGGCGGCTCAACAGGTGGTCCATCGCCTTTTCAACCGAAACCGCGCCTTCGGCAAGGCGGGCGACCATGGTGGCGATGGGTAGGTCCAGATCGTCGCGCGCGGCCAGACGAACAAGGGCGCGGGCCGTGGCCGCACCTTCGACTGTAGTGGCGGGGTCGAATTCGTCGCCCGCCCCCAGGGCCGCGCCAAAGCGGAAGTTGCGCGACCCCGCCGATGTGCAGGTCAGCGTCAGATCGCCCAGGCCCGACAGGCCGGTCAGCGTTTCGGGGCGGGCGCCCAGATGAGTAGCCAGACGCGTCATCTCGGCGAAGCCGCGGGTGATGATGGCGGCGCGGGCGCTGTCGCCCAGGCCCGCGCCGATGACCGTGCCCGCCGCGATGGCCATGACGTTCTTCAGCGCGCCGCCCAATTCGGCGCCGGTCACATCGGTGCTGCTGTAAAGGCGCAGGACGGGCGTGGACAGCGCCTGCTGCATGGCGCGGCCCGCATCGTCGTCGGTGCAGGCCAGCGTCAGCGCGGTGGGCAGGCCCCGCGCGATGTCGGCGGCAAAGGACGGACCGGTCAGCACGGCGACCACCGCATCGGAGCAGGATTCGGTGATCATGACCGAGGGGCCGGTCAGGCGTTCCAGGTCGATGCCCTTGGCCGTGCTGACCAGGCGCTTGCCCTGCAGCTTGGCGCCATGCTGCGACAGGAACCCGCCAAGCGCCTGCGCGGGCAGGGCCAGCAGGATCAGGTCGGCCCGCAGCGCCGCGTCCAGGTCTTGGGTGACCGTCAGGCGGTCCGGCATGGCGACGCCGGGCAGCCGCGGGTTTTCGCCCGTCCAGTCGATGCGGCGACCCCAGAGGGTCACGAGTCCGTTCGCGGTCAGCGCCACGGCCAATGCGGTGCCGAAGGCACCTGCGCCCAGGACCGAAACGCTCATGCCTTGGCCCCCTTCTTGCCGCTGCCCAGCATGGGTTGCGCATGCCGGTCCAGGGGCCAGCGGGGGCGGGCGGCCAGCGTCATGTCGTCGCGATGGCCCTGGCGGAACCGTTCGATCCCGGCCCAGGCGATCATCGCGCCGTTATCGGTGCAGAGCGCCAGCGGCGGAGCCAGAAAGCGGGCTCTGGCCTCGGCTGCGACCTGTTCCAGGGCGGCGCGGATCTGGGTGTTGGCGGCCACGCCGCCCGCGACGGCCAGCACGGGCACCGGGCTGTCGGTCAGGGCACGGCGCGATTTCTCGGCCAGCACATCCGACACGGCGGATTGGAAGGCGGCGCAGAGATCGCGCCGATCGGCCTGCCGCAGCCCGCCATGATCCGCGATCAGGGCATCGCGCTGACGCAGGACGGCAGTCTTGAGCCCCGAAAACGACATGTCGCAGCCGGGCCGATCCAGCAGCGGGCGGGGCAGGGTGATGCGTTTCGCATCACCCATTGCGGCCTCGGCCTGGACGGCGGGGCCGCCGGGCTGCGGCAGGGCCAGCAGCTTGGCGATCTTGTCGAACGCCTCGCCCGGGGCATCGTCGATCGTGCCACCCATTCGCGTGAAATCATCCGGCCCGTCCACGCGCAGGAACTGGCAATGTCCGCCCGACACCAGCAGCATCAGATAGGGAAAATCGATGCCATCCGTCAGCCGCGGCGTCAGGGCATGTCCCGCCAGATGGTTCACCCCCACCAGCGGCAGCCCCGAACCGGCGGCCAGCCCCTTGGCGCACATGACGCCCGACATCACGCCGCCGATCAGCCCCGGCCCCGCCGTCACGGCGATCCCCGACAGGTCCGAAAGGGTCAGCCCCGCCTGCTCCAGCGCCTGTTCGACGGCCAGGTCCAGACGCTCGGCATGGGCGCGGGCGGCGATTTCAGGGACGACGCCGCCGAAATCGGCATGCAGATCGGTCTGGCTGCTGACGACGCTGGACAGGATGCGGCGGTCGCCGGTGACGACGGCGGCGGCCGTGTCGTCGCAACTGCTTTCGATGCCCAGAAAGATCAGATCATCCATGCTCTTGTCCTGAAGGATGCGGAGGCTTACCCCTGAACGCCCTAGCACCGGTGCAAGGATATGCCAATGCCAGCGGACCCGCGACCCACGCTTCTGCTGACCCGCCCCCAGCCGGGGGCCAAGCGTTTCGCCGCGCTGATGCGAGGCTGGCGCTGCGTGATCTCTCCGGTCCTGCGGATCGTCCCGGTCGACCATGACGCGTCGATCCTTGGGGAGGCGCAGGGGCTGGTCTTCACATCCGCCCATGCGGTGCCCTGGGCGGGGTCAGGACGCGGGCGACCGGCCCTTTGCGTAGGGGCGCATACCGCGCGCGAGGCCCGGGCAGCGGGGTTCGACGTGACCGAGGGCACGGGCACCGCCGACAGCCTGCTGCCGCTGATCGCCCGGGCCCCTGTTCCACTGATCCACGCGCATGGCCGGCATCTGGCCAAGATGCTGCCCGTGCCGGGTGTGGTGGTCTATGACCAGCAGCCGGTTGGTCTGTCCGCCAAGGCCAAGGCGCTGCTGGCGGCCCCGGGGCCTGTTATCTTGCCCATCTTTTCACCAAGAACCGCCACCGTGCTGTCGGCCCAGGTTGCAGATGCGCGGGCCGCCATCACGGTCGTTGCCATCAGCGAAGCGGCATTGCGGAACTGGTACGGCCCCGCGCGGCATGCGATCGTGGCCGAAAGGCCGGATGCCCATGCGATGCGGGATGCCATTCTGCGGTTGCCGGAGGCGGAACAAAGCTGAATACGGCGGGTTGAGCGCGGAGCCATCGCTGTTTAGGCTGCGTATCATGCGCTTACAGGCGGCCATGCCGGCATGGCACCAGACGGGGACAAGACGTGAAACAGCCAGACAAGACAAAGACCAAGCAACCGGCCACCAGCACTGCAAGCCCGAAACCGGCAGATGCCGCATCGAAAAAGCAGCCCGCCGCATCGGGAACGCTGCCGAACAGCCAGATCGAAGCAGGCAAGCCCGCCCAGGCCGGACAGCCCGGCATGATCAGCCCGGCGGAATCGACCCTTGTGGGTGATGCCAAGGGTGGACTGCCCGCAGCTGCGGCCAAGCCGGATGCCGCCAAGGCCGGTGCAGCCGGTACGGGCGCCAAGGCCACCGATACGACGACGACCGGTGTCCCAACGTCGAGCGCGACCAAATCAGGTGATCCCGAACCGGTCATTGACCGCACTGGTTCGAAGACCACGGCCAGCACGCCTCCGTCCTCCCCGTCCCAACCTGCTGCGGCTTCTGCCCGACCCGTCAAGAAGACCGGCTTCTGGCCGGTCGCCCTCGGCGGTGTCGTGGCCGCCGGTCTGGGCGCTGCGGCCACGATCTATGCCCTGCCGCATCTGCCCCCGGAATGGCAGCCTGCGGGACAGGCGGTTCCTGCCGATCAGGGTGACGTCGCGGCCTTGGCGCAACAGGCCGCACGCAGCGCAGTGGCCGAAGAACTGGCCGCCATGCCCGCGCCGGCCGGCGTTCCGGATGATCTGGAAGCGCGCCTGACCGAGCTTGAAGACCGCCCCGCGCCTACCGACCAGTCGGGCGGACAGGAGCTTTCGGATCAGCTGCAGGCCCTGACGCAACGCTTGGATGAACAGCAGTCGCGGCTGGAACAGCTGGCCAGTTCGGGCAGTTTCGACCCCGAAGCCGCCGGTGCCCTGCAGCAGCAGATCGAATCCGCCGCTGCTGATGCCGAGGCCCGTCTGGAAGCAGCCCGTGCCGAGGCCGAAGAGTTGCAGCAGGCCGCCGAGGAAAGCACCCGCCGCGCCGAAGCGGTCGCGGCCATCGCATCGCTGCAGGCCGCGCTTGATCGCGGCGTGACGCCGGAAGACGCGCGCAGCACGCTGGAAAGCGCCGGTTTGGAAACCCCCGAGGCGTTGGCTGCTGAGGTTCCCAGCCTGACCAGCCTGCAGGCCGATTTCGCCGAGGCCGCCCGGGCCGCCCTGCGCGCATCGCTGCGCGACAGCAGCGCCAACGGGCAGGGCAACATGCTGACGAATTTCCTGCGCGCTCAGACCGGTGCCCGTTCGATCGAGGCACGCGAGGGCGACGACCCCGACGCCGTCCTGTCGCGGGCCAATGCCGAGGTCGAGGCCGGTCGCATCGCCCCGGCGCTGAGCGAGATCGATGCCCTGCCCGAAGCGGGCCGAAACGCCCCGGCGATGGCCGACTGGCTGGCCCGCGCAAACGCCTATACGCAGGCACAGACGGCCCTGACCGATCTGTCCTCCGGCCAGAATTGAGGTCCGCAAGATGCTGTTGTCCCTGCTGAAAATCCTGTTCTTCTTTGCCGTGGTCCTGGCGCTTGCGCTGGGCGCGATGCACCTGTCGGAAATCGGGCAGATGCTGCGCATCCAATATGGTGGCACCGAGATCGCCCTGACGCCGGTAAAGGCGGTCGTCGCGCTGATCGTGCTGATGGTGCTGGCCTGGTTGGTCTTCAAATTGCTGGGCCTGCTGCTGGCCACGCTACGTTTTCTGGCGGGTGACGAAACGGCGGTGAACCGCTATTTCGCCCGCTCGCGACAGCGCAAGGGCTATGCCGCCTTCACCGAAGGCATGCTGGCTGTCGCCTCGGGCGAGGGAAAGCTGGCGCAGGACAAGGCGGCAAGGGCTGCCAAATACCTGGACCAGCCCCATATGACGAACCTGCTGGCCGCACAGGCCGCTGAAACCGCAGGCGATTCGCGCCGTGCGGAGGCGGTCTACAAGCAGCTGCTGGAGGATGACCGAACCCGCTTCGTGGGTATCCGCGGCCTGATGCGGCAGAAACTGGCCCAAGGCGACACCCACAAGGCGCTGCTGCTGGCGCAAAAGGCCTATGCGTTGAAACCGCGCCACAAGGAGACTCAGGACACGCTGCTGGAGCTGCAGACCCGCGAACATGACTGGAAGGGCGCGCGCCAGACCCTGAAGGACAAGCGTAACCAGGGCGATCTGCCCAAGGACGTGGCGCTGCGCCGCGATGCCGTGCTGGCATTGCAGCAGGCCAGCGACGTTTTGGCCGAAGGCAATTCGATCAGCGCGCGCGAAGCGGCGATCTCGGCGGCCAAGGCATCGCCCGACCTGATCCCGGCAGCGGTTCTGGCGGCGCGGACCTATACCTCTCAGAAAGATTTCCGCAATGCCTCGCGCATTCTGGAAAAGACATGGTCGGTGCGTCCGCATCCCGACTTGGCGAAGACCTATGCCGAAATCGTACCGGACGAATCGCCTTCGGCCCGTCTGCGCCGCTTCGACGCGCTGATGCGCAAGAACCCGGACCACGAGGAAACGCGTCTGCTGAAGGCCGAATTGCTGCTGGCGGCCGAAGACTTCCCCGGTGCCCGCCGCGCGCTTGGCGATCTGGCCGAAAAGCATCCGACCGTCCGCACGCTGTCGATCATGGCCGCCATCGAACGGGGCGAGGGCGCCGATGACAGCGTCGTGCGCGGCTGGCTGACGCGGGCGCTGACCGCGTCGCGCGGCCCGCAATGGGTCTGCGACACCTGCCACAACGTGATGCATGACTGGGCCCCTGTCTGTGACAATTGCGGCGGTTTCGATACGCTGACCTGGCGCGAGCCGGAGGGCGCGCGCAGTACGGCCAGCACCTCGCCCACGGGCGCCGAGATGCTGCCGCTGCTGGTTGGATCGCCGCGCGACGAGCAT
This sequence comes from Paracoccus sediminilitoris, assembly GCF_003259195.1. Taxonomy (GTDB): domain Bacteria; phylum Pseudomonadota; class Alphaproteobacteria; order Rhodobacterales; family Rhodobacteraceae; genus Paracoccus; species Paracoccus sediminilitoris. The sequence goes on along the minus strand of NZ_QJPK01000003.1, from coordinate 33,497 downwards.
GCGGATGTCGATCCGGAGGACGAGGTCCCCGACCTGTCCGCACCCGTGCAGCCGCACCCGCCCGGCCCGGCCGAGCCGGAGGTCAGTGTCCCGAAGCCCCGTGAAAAGCGGCAGCCTGACATCGCCCCTGGCATGGTGCCGCGCGAGAGCGATTATCTGGACGCAGAGCCATCGGCCACCGTGACCACGCCGGAACCGGCACTTGTTCCGGAGCCGAAGCCGGCGCCTGACGCGGACCCCGAAAAGATCCGGACGGACCCGCCGAAGGCTGCCGCTGCAAGCCCCTCCGAGCCCGAGGCAGAGCCGGAAATGGTCCGCCCTGACGCCCAGCCTGCCGACGAGGAGGATTGGTCGAAACCGTCCAAGTGAGATGTCGGGCGGCGGATGCAAAAAAAGCCCTGGGGCCTCTTCCCCCTGCCGTGGGAAAGTGCTATCCGCCGCCTCACAGTCTGATGCCGGTGTAGCTCAGCTGGTAGAGCACATCATTCGTAATGATGGGGTCGGGGGTTCGAGTCCCTTCACCGGCACCACTTGATCCAAGTGGCTTGACAGCGAAAAGGCCGCCCTTCCGGGGCGGCCTTTTGCGTTCAGGCGCAGGCATGTCCGGTCAGGCGGGCGGCACCAGCCCGCGATATATGTCCAGCATCAGTGTCAAGTCGGTCGACAGGGCGTCGTTGGTCAGGTCATCCGCCGCCCAGCTGCGCGACAGGGCGCAGCCCGCCTGATAGGCGAGCGGCAGCGCGGCAGTGGACCCCAGATCGATGGGGCCTTCGTCGAAATCATGCTGGACCGTCACGGCGCGTCGCGTCGCCGACGCCATATGGCGCAGATGGCGGTTGGCCTGATCGGGGCCCAGTTGCGTCAGGGCGGCACCTGCGCCGTGTTGCAGCGACAGGATGACCCGTTCGTCATGGGCGTTGATCAGAAAGACGACATAGAGCCCCTGACGCATGCTGCGCGTCACATGGGGCGCAAAGAAGGCCAGCCATGGGATGCTGGCCCAGCCCTGTGCGCCGACGCTGGCACGGACCATCAGAGGTTCGGGGCGGGGGGCGACCAGATCGCGGCCCATGCGGGCGACATCCTGGCGAAAGAAGCGGGCGAAGGGGCTGCCCGCATAGGGGCGCTGACGTTCGTGGACGAAGCGTCGCGCCGTCAGCGACAGGGCCGTTGCCAGCCCTGCCTGATCGTCGGGGGCGGTGCTCAGACCAGCCGCCCTTCCTCCATCGCGGCGCGGACAAAACCTGCGAACAGGGGCGCGGGTTCGAAGGGCTTGGATTTCAGCTCGGGGTGGGACTGCACGCCGATGAACCACGGATGGTCGGGATATTCCACGACCTCGGGCAGCTTGCCGTCGGGCGACATGCCCGAAAAGACCAGCCCGACCTTTTCCAGCTGTTCGCGATAGGTGGCATCGACCTCATAGCGGTGCCGGTGGCGATCCTCAATCTGCGTGGCACCGCCATAGATCGACGAGATGCGCGAGCCTTCGTTCAGGATGGCGGTATAGGCACCAAGGCGCATGGTGCCGCCCTTGTCGTCGCCGATCTTGCGCTGGACGGTGTAATTGCCCTGCACCCATTCCTTGAGGTGATAAACGACGGGCGTGAAGCGGGTCTTGCCGGCCTCGTGGTCGAATTCCTCGGAGCCTGCGTCTGGCATGTCGGCCAGGTTGCGCGCGGCCTCGATCACGGCCATCTGCATCCCAAGGCAGATCCCCAGATAGGGAACCTTCTTTTCACGGGCATAGCGGGCCGCGGCCAGCATCCCTTCGGTGCCGCGTTCGCCAAAGCCGCCCGGCACGATGATGCCGTGATAGCCGTCCAGCAGATGCGCGCCGTCGCCTTCCAGCTTTTCGCTGTCCACCCAGTTCGCCTTGACCCGGACACGGTTGGCCATCCCGCCATGGGTCAGCGCCTCGGCGATGGATTTATAGGCGTCTTCAAGCTGCGTGTATTTGCCGACGATGGCGACGCGGACCTCGCCCTCGGCATGGTCCAGGCGGTCCATGACGTCTTCCCAACGGGTCAGGTCGGGACGGGGCGCGGGGCTGATCTGGAAGGCGTCCAGCACGGCGCGGTCAAGCCCCGCGCGGTGATAGGCCAGGGGCGCCTCGTAGATGGATTTCAGGTCGTAGGCCGGGATGACGGCGTCGGGACGCACGTTGCAGAACAGCGCGATCTTGGCACGTTCCTTTTCCGGGATCGGGTGTTCGGACCGGCAGACCAGCACGTCGGGGGCCAGGCCGATGGATTGCAGTTCCTTGACGCTGTGCTGGGTCGGCTTGGTCTTCAACTCGCCGGATGCGGCCAGATAGGGCAGCAGCGTCAGGTGCATCAGGATGCATTCGCCGCGGGGGCGTTCATGGATGAACTGGCGGATGGCCTCGAAGAAGGGCAGGCCCTCGATATCGCCGACGGTGCCGCCGATCTCGCACAGCATGAAATCGACCTCATCGGCGCCGACCGCCAGGAAGTCCTTGATTTCATTGGTGACGTGCGGGATGACTTGGATGGTCTTGCCCAGATATTCGCCGCGGCGTTCCTTTTCCAGCACGTTGGAATAGATCCGGCCGGAACTGACGCTGTCGGTGCGGCGTGCGCTGACGCCGGTGAACCGTTCGTAATGGCCCAGGTCCAGATCGGTTTCCGCACCGTCATCGGTCACGAAGACCTCGCCATGTTCGAAGGGCGACATCGTGCCGGGATCGACGTTGAGATAGGGGTCCAGCTTGCGCAGGCGGACCGTGAAGCCGCGGGCCTGCAGCAGGGCGCCCAACGCCGCCGAGGCCAGACCCTTGCCAAGGGACGAAACCACGCCGCCGGTGATGAAGATGTAACGCGCCATGGATGGCCCCCGTGATGTGCAAGTTCGGATCGGCTGCGGGCCGTTCGTCGACCAGCATCACGGGATCAGAGGAATAACTGATTCGCCCCGTGGTCGCAACGGACCGCAAGTTGGTGTCGGGCAGGTGACCCCGCCCATGGATTGTCGTGACAGCCTCAGTTGGCGGGCTGGTCGTCGGTCGCTGGCTCGGCTTCTGCTTCGGCCGCCGGCGGTGCCACAGGCGCCGGTTCCGCAGCAGGTGCCTCGGCGGGCGCTGCGGCAGGCGCTTCTGCGGCGGGTTCTGCCGGTGCCTCGGTCGGGGCGGCGGCTGGCGCTTCCACTTCGGGGGCTGCCGTCGCGGGGGCTTGGCTTGCCGGCGCTTCGGTTTCGGGTGCCGGGGGCGTCAGCGGATTGCCGCTGGTCGCGGGTGGCGGGGTGTATGCCGGCAGCGTGGGCAGGTTGCCCTCGGACTGTTCCTGGCTTTCCGCGCCGCCGAACTGGTCCATGATCGACCCGTTCGTGGCCTGGCGTGCCGCAAGGATGGTCAGCGCGATCGAGGTGCAGAACAGGGCCACGCCAAAGATCCAGGTCAGGCGCGTCATCGCGTTCGCAGCCTGGCGTCCGGTCATGACGCCGCCACCGCCGCCACCGCCCATGCCCAGCCCGCCCCCTTCGGAACGTTGCAGCAGGACAACCCCGGCCAACAGGACTGCCAGGATCAGATGGACGGTCAGAATGACGTTTTCCACGGCTTTCGGCCTTTCATTTGCGGACGGGCCTATCTAGTCACCTCAGGGGATGATGGCAAGCAAGAGTGTCCCATGGTTGCGGTGATGATTCAGGGCACCGGCTCGAATGTCGGAAAGTCGTTGCTGGTCGCGGGGTTGTGCCGGGCGGCACGGCGGCGGGGCCTGTCCGTCGCCCCCTTCAAGCCGCAGAACATGTCCAACAATGCCGCCGTGACCGCCGATGGGGGCGAGATCGGGCGCGCGCAGGCGCTGCATGCCCGTGCCTGCGGGCTGGAGCCTGTGACCGACATGAACCCCGTGCTGCTGAAGCCCGAAACCGATACCGGGGCGCAGGTCCTGTTGCACGGACGCCCCATCGCACGGGCGCTGGCCCGCGATTATGCGGCCCTGAAGCCGCGCCTGCTGGAGGGCGTGTTGGACAGCTTTCGCCGCCTGAGTGCCGCCCATGACCTGGTGATCGTCGAAGGCGCGGGCAGCCCCGCCGAGGTGAACCTGCGTCCCCGCGACATCGCCAACATGGGCTTTGCCCGCGCTGCAGGGGTGCCCGTCGTGCTGGCGGGCGATATCGACCGGGGCGGTGTCATCGCCCAGATCGTGGGAACGCAGGCGGTTATCGATGCGGAGGACGCGGCGATGGTGCGCGGTTTCCTGATCAACAAGTTCCGCGGTGATCCGCGTCTGTTCGATGATGGTTACGCGATGATCGCGGACCGCACCGGCTGGCCCGGCTTTGGCGTCATCCCGTGGTTCGCGGGCGCCCACCGCCTGCCGGCCGAGGATGCGGTCGATCTGCGCGCCGGTGGCGGGCAGGGGCTGCACGTCGTCTGCCTGACCCTGTCGCGGATCGCCAATTTCGACGATCTGGACCCGCTGGCCGCCGAACCGGGCGTGCGGCTGACCATGCTGGGACCGGGGCGGGCCATTCCGGGCGATGCCGACCTGGTGGTCATTCCGGGTACGAAATCCACCATTGGCGACCTGGCCTTCCTGCGTGCGCAGAGCTGGGATATCGACCTGGCCGCGCATCTGCGGCGGGCTGGGCATGTGCTGGGCATCTGCGGTGGCTTCCAGATGCTGGGGCAGGTGATCGACGATCCGGCAGGGGCCGACGGCACGGCGGGGCAGGTGCCGGGGTTGGGTCTGCTGGACGTGCGGACCGTGATGGCGCCGGACAAGCGCGTGGTGCAGGTCGCCGGTCAGGCGCTTGGTCAGCCGGTCCGGGGATACGAAATCCACATGGGGCGCACCACCGGTCCCGATTGCGCGCGTCCCTTCGGGATGATGCCCGACCCCGACGGCGCGATCAGCGCGGATGGGCGGGTGATGGGCAGCTATCTGCACGGGCTGTTTTCCGATGACGGGTTCCGGGCGGCCTTTCTGGCGCGGTTGGGCGCGACCTCGGCACCGGGATACGAGGCGGGCGTCGATCAGGCGCTGGACGATCTGGCCGATCACCTGGAAACCCATATGGATGTGGGCGGCCTGCTGGCGGTGGCGCGCTGACGCATGGCAGATGTGACCGCGCGGGTGCTGGACGAAGCGCCTGCCGCGCGCTACCTGATGGGCATGGAACATCAAAAGCCCCCGTTGACCCTTTACCTGGCTGCGCCGCGCGGTTTCTGCGCGGGCGTGGACCGGGCCATCAAGATCGTTGAAATGGCGCTGCAGAAATGGGGCGCCCCGGTCTTTGTCCGGCACGAGATCGTGCACAACAAGTTCGTGGTCGATTCGCTGAAGGCCAAGGGCGCCGTCTTCGTCGAGGAGCTGGACGATTGCCCGACCGACCGGCCGGTGATCTTTTCCGCCCATGGCGTCCCGAAATCCGTCCCCGCCGAGGCGCAGCGCCGCCAGATGGTCTATGTCGACGCGACCTGCCCGCTGGTCAGCAAGGTCCATGTCGAGGCCGAGCGTCACCATGCCGACGGCCTGCAGATGGTGATGATCGGCCATGCCGGCCACCCCGAGGTGCTGGGCACCATGGGTCAGCTGCCCGAGGGCGAGGTGATCTTGGTCGAGACCGAGGCCGATGTGGGGACCATCGCGCCGCGCGATGCCGACCGGCTGGCCTTCATCACCCAGACCACCCTGTCGGTCGATGACACCGCCGCCATCGTCGCGGCGCTGAAGGCACGGTTCCCCGCCATCGTGGGCCCGGCCAAGGAAGACATCTGCTATGCCACCACCAACCGCCAGGCGGCGGTCAAGGCGGTCGCGCCCAAGATCGATGCGCTGCTGGTGATCGGGGCGGAAAACTCCAGCAACTCCAAGCGGCTGGTCGAGGTCGGGCGCGCCGAGGGATGCGCCTATTCCCAGCTGGTGATGCGGGCCGATCAGATCGACTGGCGCGCCATCGACGGTGCGCGGGCCGTGGGCGTCACCGCCGGTGCCAGCGCCCCCGAGGTGCTGGTCAACGAGGTCGTCGATGCCTTCCGCGCGCGTTTCGACGTGACGCTGGAAGTGGTCGAGACTGCGGTCGAGAACGTGGAATTCAAGGTGCCGCGCGTCTTGCGCGAACCCGCCTGACGCGCCCCAAAGGCCACACGAGGATCAGATGCAGCTTTATTCCATGCCCTCTTCGGGCAACAGCCTGAAGGTCCGGATCCTGCTGGCCCTGACCGGCAAGCCCGTCCAGATCATCGATTGCGACTATGGATCGGCGGCGCTGGCGCAGGCCAAGGCGGATGGGGTGCTGCCTTATGGCAAGGTGCCGGCGCTGGTGCTAGATGATGGGCAGTTGCTGGCCGAATCGAACGCCATCCTGTGGTATCTGGGCGAGGACAGCGCCTTTGTCCCCGCCGATGCCGTGACCCGCGCGCAGATGCTGGGCTGGATGTTCTGGGAACAATACAACCACGAACCCGTCATCGCCGTGCGACAGGCCTTGGTCAGCTATCCCCACCGTGTGGCCGATGCGACGCCCGAACGTCTGGCCGACCTGCTGGACCGTGGCCACGCCCTGCTGCAGGTGATGGAGGACCGTCTGGCCCATCACGACTGGCTGGCGGGCGATATGGTCAGCTTGGCCGACATCTGCCTTTATGGTTACACCTGCACCGCCGGATCGCGGGGCGGTTTCGACATGGACCGCTTCCCCGCAGTATGTCGCTGGCTGGACCGGATCGCGGCCATGCCGGGGGTGCTGGATGCCTGACCTGTTCGCATGGACCGATGGCGCCTGCAGCGGCAATCCCGGCCCCGGTGGCTGGGGCGTGCTGATGCGTGCCATGGACGGCGAAACCGTCATCAAGGAACGCGAACTGGCCGGCGGCGAGGCCGCCACCACCAACAACCGGATGGAGCTGATGGCCGCCATCAGCGCGTTGGAGACCCTGACCCGTCCCAGCCAGATCGTGATCGTCACCGACAGCGCCTATGTGAAGAACGGCGTCACCCAGTGGATCCACGGCTGGAAGCGCAACGGCTGGAAGACCGCCGACCGCAAGCCCGTCAAGAATGTCGAATTGTGGCAGCGTCTGGACGAGGCGCAGAAGACCCACAAGGTCGAATGGCGCTGGATCAAGGGCCACGCCGGTCACGCCGAAAACGAACGCGCCGATGAATTGGCCCGCGGTGGCATGGCCCCCTTCAAATGACGCCCGAGGCCTTCGTCGCCATGCTGGATTACGGGTCGGTCCTGATCTTCGCGATCACCGGCGCGCTGGTGGCCAGCCGCGCCCAGCTGGACCCGGTGGGCTTCATTTTCATGGCGGCGCTGACCGCCGTGGGCGGCGGCACGCTGCGCGACCTGATCCTGGGGCGCGACATGGTCTTCTGGGTGGCACAGCCTGCCTATGTCGTCATCGCGGCAGTGGCGGCGCTGGTCGTCTTCTGGACGGCGCATCTCTTCGAGAGCCGCTACAAATGGCTGATCTGGCTGGACAGCGTCGCGCTGGCCGTGGCGGTGGCTGCGGGCGTGGGTGTGGCCATCGAGGGCGGCTTCGGGCCTGTCATCATCATCATCATGGGCGTCGTGACCGGCACCTTCGGCGGTCTGATGCGCGACGTGGTCGGAAACGAGGTGCCGCTGGTCCTGAAACAGGGCCAGCTGTACCTGACCGCGGCATTCGGCGGGGCGGTCACGGCCGTTGCGATGCTGTGGGCCGGCCTGCCGCAGGGGCAGGCGCTGGTCGCCTGTTCGGTCGTGGTCTGGGTGCTGCGCGCGGGCAGCCTGCACCGGGGATGGCAGCTGCCGGTCTATAAGCCCCGTCCCCCTCGGACGCGCGGCTAGGACCCTCTTGGCGCGGGAGCGCGGGGCTGGTATCGGGTCCGCTCCGGTCGCAGCCCACCCGGTCAAAACAGGAGCCATCGACATGAGCCATTACACCGACGCGCTGACCCAGCTTGGCGCGAATACCACGTTGCCGCAAAGCCCCGAGGAGGCCGTGCTGGAGCGGGTCCCGAACCCGCAGCCCGGTACGCTTTACACGGTGCGCTTCACCCAGCCCGAATTCACCAGCCTCTGCCCGATCACCGGCCAGCCGGATTTCGCGCATCTGGTCATCGATTACGTCCCCGGCGATTGGCTGGTCGAATCAAAATCGCTGAAGCTGTTCCTGGGCAGCTTCCGCAACCACGGCGCCTTCCACGAGGATTGCACCGTCGGCATCGGCAAGCGCATCGCCGAACTGCTGGACCCGCAATGGCTGCGCATTGGCGGGTACTGGTATCCGCGGGGTGGCATGCCAATCGACGTCTTCTGGCAGACGGGGGCGGTGCCGCAGGGGCTGTGGCTGCCTGATCAGGGCGTGCCGACCTATCGCGGGCGCGGCTGACCCCGCGCCTCAGCCGCGCCAGGACCGCCAGATCACCGACAGCGTGTCGGCCAGATCGCCCATCCGTGCCATCAGCTGTTCGGGGGCGGGGGCGGCGCTGTCGGCCTGCGCCTCGATCCGGGCCATCAGGCGGGACAGACGACGGCGGTGGATGCCGGTCCAGGTCTGCACTGGATCGGCGATGATGCCTGCGAATGTGGTCACGACCGACCCGATCAGCGCCAGCCCGACCCCGGTCGCCACGACGTAAAGCGGCGACAGTTCCATCGGAAAGGCCCAATACCAAGCGGCACCAAGCGTTTCGCCCAAGGCGAAGTCGCGCAGGGCGGCCTCATGCGCCCGCATCTGCGCCAAGGGACCCGCCAGCGAAATCAGCCCCGGTGTCGCGCGCTGGAACAGCAGGAACCCCGACAGCAGCACGATCAGCGATGTCGTGATCTCGGCCACGGCATTGCGGGTTTCGACATGGGTCCGCAGGGCGCGGTCGATCAGCGCGGGCGGGGCATCGGGGCCTAGGCCCTGGGCCTGCAGATCGGCGATCAGGGTGATCAGGTCGCAGTGGATGTGGCGCGACATGTCCGAGGCCAGAAAGATCCGCCAGCCGCCGATCCGCGCGCCCGCCCGCACGGCCCCAAGACGCCTTAGCAGTGCCGCCGTGATCTGTGCGATCAGCGCCACGGGGGCCAGCATCACGTTCACCGGCGCGCGCAGCAGATCGGCGCCGAAGGCGTGGCGGTGCAGCGCCAGCGTTCCGCGAATGCCATAGCGGCGCGCCACGAAGCGGCGCAGCTGCGCGTCGCGACGGGACAGGCGGGATCGCAGGGGGGCGGGATGCATGGGACGCTCGTGGGTGAATGGGCTCAGCTTAGCCTGCGGGAGGCGCGACCGCCACGGCCAAGGTTCCCCGCTTGCAGCGCCTTGCCGCGCTTCCTATAGAGGGTGCCATGGAATTTCCGGCGTTCGGATCTCGAATTAGCAGCCCGGTGGCGTGACCCTTCACGCTGCCGGGTCAGCCTTGTCCGAACATCTTTCAAAGGAACGCCCCGATGGCCGCCGAAAACAGCGCCGATACCCCTGATTACCGCGATACCGTCTTTCTGCCCCAGACCGATTTCCCCATGCGGGCCGGTCTGCCGCAGCGCGAACCCGAATGGCTGGACCGTTGGGCCCGCATCGGCATCTATGACCGGCTGCGCGAACGGGCGGAAGGTCGTGCGCCCTTCGTGCTGCATGACGGCCCCCCCTATGCCAACGGCCACCTGCATATCGGCCACGCGCTGAACAAGACCATCAAGGACATCATCGTGCGCAGCCATCAGATGATGGGCCGCGATGCGCGCTATGTTCCGGGCTGGGATTGCCACGGTCTGCCCATCGAATGGAAGATCGAGGAAAAATACCGCAACGAGGGCCGCGACAAGGACGCCGTCGACGTGGTCGAGTTCCGCCAGGAATGCCGCCGTTTCGCCGATGACTGGGTGTCGATCCAGCGCGACGAATTCAAGCGTCTCGGCATCACCGGCAAGTGGGACGACCCCTATCTGACCATGGATTACCACGCCGAGGCCGTCATCGCCGGCGAATTCATGAAGCTGTTGATGAACGGGTCGCTCTATCAGGGGTCCAAGCCCGTGATGTGGTCGCCCGTGGAAAAGACCGCGCTGGCCGAGGCCGAGGTCGAATATCACGACCACACCAGCCACACGATCTGGGTGCGGTTCAAGCCTGTGGGCGATGCGCTGCAGGGCGCCTCGGTGGTCATCTGGACCACGACGCCCTGGACGATCCCGCAGAACCGCGCCGTCGCCTTTAATCCCGACATCGCCTATGGCCTCTATAAGGTCGGTGAGGTCGCCGAGAATGCCACCGCCGCGACGGGTGAGATGCTGGTTCTGGCCGATGCGCTGGCCGAGGGCGTGATGGCCTCGGCCAAGGTTCAGGACTGGACCCGGGTGGCCGACGTTTCCGCCGCCGATCTGGAGGGGGTCATGCTGGCCCACCCACTGCGCGGCGTCGAAGGCGGGCAGGGCGAATGGGACTACGACGTGCCGCTGCTGCCGGGCGATCACGTGACCGATGACGCGGGCACGGGCTTTGTCCATACCGCGCCCAGCCACGGCGATGACGACTATCAGCTGGGCCTGCGCTTCAAGCTGCCGATGACCTATAACGTCGAACCCGACGGCAGCTATCGCGCCGATCTGCCGATCTTTGGCGGACAGGCGATCATCGCGCCCGACGGCAAGGACGGCCCCGCCAATGTCAGCGTCATCAAGCAGCTGGCCTGGGCAGGCGCGCTGCTGGCCAAGGGCAAGGTCAAGCACAGCTATCCCCACAGCTGGCGGTCCAAGGCGCCGCTGATCTATCGCAACACCGCGCAATGGTTCGCCGCCATCGACAAGCCGCTGAACGACGGCATGGGCCAGCATGGCGACAGCATCCGCGCCCGCGCCCTGACCAGCATCGACAAGCTGGTGAAATGGTGGCCGCAATCGGGGCGCAACCGCATCCATTCCATGGTCTCGAACCGTCCGGATTGGGTGCTGTCGCGCCAGCGTGCCTGGGGCGTGCCGCTGACCTGCTTCATGAAAAAAGGCGTCCAGCCGACGGCGGACGATTTCCTGCTGCGCGACGCGCGTCTGAACGACCGCATCATCGCCGCCTTCGAGGCAGAGGGTGCCGACGTCTGGTACCGCGACGGCTTCAAGGCGCAGATGCTTGAGGGCATCGCCGATCCCGACGATTACGATCAGGTCATGGACGTGCTGGACGTGTGGTTCGACAGCGGATCGACCCATGCCTTCGTGCTGCGCGACCGCCAGGACGGCGTGCCGGATGGCATTGCGGATGTCTATATGGAGGGCACCGATCAGCATCGCGGCTGGTTCCAGTCCTCGCTGTTGCAGGCATCGGCCACCAAGGGCCGCGCGCCCTATCGCAACGTGGTCACGCATGGCTTCACGCTGGACGAAAAGGGCATGAAGATGTCCAAATCGCTTGGCAACACCATCGTACCTGCCAAGGTGATCGAACAATATGGCGCCGATATCCTGCGCCTGTGGGTGGCGCAGGCCGATTACACCGCCGACCAGCGGATCGGGCCGGAGATCCTGAAGGGCACGGCCGACAGCTATCGCCGGTTGCGCAACACGCTGCGCTTCCTGTTGGGGGCGCTGTCGGAATTCGACGAATCCGAACGCGTCGAACCCGCGCAGATGCCCGAGCTGGAGCAATGGGTCCTGCACCGTCTGGCGCAGCTGGATCATCAGGTCCGCAGCGGCTATGACCAGTTCGACTTCCAGGGTGTCTTCCAGACGCTGTTCCAGTTCTGCACGCTGGAAATGTCGGCTTTCTATTTCGACATCCGCAAGGACGCGCTCTATTGCGATGCAGCCGACAGCCCGCGCCGTCGCGCGGCGCGGACGGTTCTGGACCTGCTATATCATCGCCTGGTGACCTGGCTGGCGCCGATCCTGCCCTTCACGATGGAGGATGTCTGGCTGTCGCGCTTCCCTTCGGACGATGACAGCATCCACCTGCATGATTTTGCCGTCACGCCCGCCGACTGGCTGAACGAGCCCTTGGCCGCCAAGTGGGACAAGGTCCGCCGCGCCCGCCGCGTCGTCACCGCTGCGCTGGAGGTCAAGCGCAGCGACAAGACCATCGGCGCCAGCCTGGAAGCAGCCCCGGTCATCCATGTCGAGGATGCGGACACGCTGGCGGCGCTGCAATCGGTGGCGTTCGCGGATATCTGCATCACCTCGGATCTGTCGCTGACCCGCGACCCGGTGCCGTCCGAAGCCTTCCGCCTGTCCGAGGTTCCGGGCATCGGCGTCGTCTTCGAAACCGCCGAGGGCGAGAAATGCCAGCGCTGCTGGAAGATCCTGCCCGATGTCGGCAAGCATTCGCACCCCGGCGTCTGCGCCCGCTGCGACGAGGTGCTGTCCCATGGTCACTGAGAACCGCTGGCAGCCCGCGGCCGACCGCTATGAAGCGATGGAGTATCGCCGCTGCGGTCGCTCCGGGTTGAAGCTGCCCGCGATCAGCCTTGGGCTGTGGCACAATTTCGGCCATGACACGCCCCATCAGACCAAGCGCGACATCTGCCGCACGGCCTTTGACCTGGGGATCACCCATTTCGACCTGGCCAACAATTACGGCCCGCCCCCAAGCAGCGCCGAAGAGGCCTTCGGCGACATTCTGCGCCAGGATTTCGCCGGATATCGCGATCAGCTGATCGTCAGCAGCAAGGCCGGCTATGACATGTGGCCCGGTCCCTATGGCGAGATGGGCAGCCGGAAATACCTGATCGCCAGCTGCGATCAGTCGCTGAAGCGGATGGGGCTGGATTACGTCGACATCTTCTATTCGCACCGCTTCGATCCTGACACGCCCCTGGAGGAAACCATGAGCGCGCTGGATCACATCGTGCGGTCGGGCAGGGCGCTCTATGTCGGCATCAGCAGCTATAACAGCGCGCGGACCCGGGAAGCGGCGGCGATCCTGAAGGATCTGGGCACGCCCTGCGTGATCCACCAGCCCAGCTACAACATGCTGAACCGGTGGGTCGAAAACGACGGGTTGCTGGACACGCTGGACGATATGGGCATCGGCAGCATCGTCTTCACGCCTCTGGCGCAAGGGATGTTGACGGGCAAATACCTGAACGGCATTCCGCAAGACAGCCGCGCGGCGCAGGGCAAGTCCTTGTCGCCGGACTGGCTGAGCGACGACATGATCACCCGGCTGAACGGGCTGAACGACATCGCGCAGGCGCGCGGTCAGTCGCTGGCGCAGATGGCCGTGGCCTGGGTGCTGCGCGGCGGGCGCGTGACCAGCGCGTTGATCGGCGCTTCGCGGCCCGAACAGGTGCGCGATTGCGTGGGTGCGCTTGGCAACACAAGTTTTTCCGAGGATGAGATCGCCAGGATCGACACGCTGTCGGCCAAGGGCGACGTCAATATCTGGGCGCGATCGTCCGAGGGCGCCGGCCAGTGATCGTCCCGCCGCCGGGGCAACCCGGCGGCGGGACGATCAGATCAGCCACCAGCCGCGGCTTTTCAGCTGGTTGCGAATCACCTTTTCCTTCACCGGATGGGGTCGGTCGGCAAAGATGGGCTGGACCTTGGTCCGCCCCTTTTGCTGATAGACCAGCTTGCGGGCCGGTTCCCAATCCCGCAGCACGCGCTTGATCGGCTTGGGGGCGACGGCGTCCTCAAGGACGTCGATAGCGTGGTGATCGAACTGCGCGTAAAGCAGCGGCAGCTTGCGGTAATGGTTGGTGATGCCCCCGTCCAAGCCATCCAGCTCCGGCCCCGGACGCCCACCCCCCAGGCTGTGGATGACCAGCGGAAGCACGATCTGGTCCAGCCACGGGTCCATCGCCTGACAGGCCAGTTCGTCATTGGGATCATCGCGCAGGGCCAGTGCCCACTCCAGATAGCGTCTGCCGAATTCGGCGGGATCGGCCCCGAAGAACCAGCCGGCGTTGAAATAAAGAAACCGCTCCCAATGTTCATCGGGCTGGGTCAGGTCCAGCGTGCCAGCGAATTCCAGGCCGAACCGTTCATAGAGCGACTTCCAGATCCCGGCATAGCCCGGACCGTAAAGCGGGGGCAGGGGCCAAGTCCCTTCGCGCCGCATGGAGGCGGAGGGGCGGCGGGCATCGAAGGCGACCTGATCCAGCGCACCGGTCACCAGCGTGTCGGTGTCGAAGAAAACGAAAGGCTCCCCGGCCGGCAAGACCTGCAAGGCCTCGATCTTGTTGCCCTGCGGATAGGAGGCGCCGAAATGCGTCGCGGTGAAGGACACGATCTGGGCGCCGAAACCGGTGATCAGGTCGCGGCAGCCATCCGCGATCACCGTGTCATGGCCGGCCCAGGCCCCTTCGGCACGCGGTTCGGCGACAATGACGCGACCCGTCCATCCGGGGGCCGAGGCGCGCAGGCTGGCAAGGAAGATGATCGCCTCGTATTGCAGACGCCCGGCCTGCGCGATGATCAACAGATTCGGCTGCTTCTTCCTGCGTGCTGACACAATGACCCCGGCCGCTTTTCCACTGCATCGAATGTTAGCCGCAGATCCCGCGAATCAAAAGCCCGGGTGATCGCACAAGCCCGCGGAACCCATGGAAGATTTTCTTGATCGGGGAATGCCTGTCAGACAGGCTTGTCGGTCACCGACTTTCGATTCCGGGGTGGAAGATCGAAAGTGGTGGGCGACCCTGGAATCGAACCAGGCGTGGGTCTCCCCGGCGGAGTTACAGTCCGCTGCCGCACCTTGCAGCACGTCGCCCGCCGATCGCTTTCGGCGTGGGGGGTGATTAACTTCCCCGTCTGGGGGCGTCAAGCAGATTTCCGGGGCTTGCGCGATTGCGTCGTCCCGCGCAGAGAGGGTGGGCATGAAAGGACACTGAAAATGGCCGAGAAGACCGGAAATTCGAAAAAGCCCACCTGGGTCATCGACAAGGAACGCGCCCGCCGCGCGGCCGCAGCCGAAACCGTCTGGCTGTTCGGTCTGCACGCGGTGCGCGACGCGCTGGCCAATCCCGAGCGGGTCAAGCTGCGGCTGGTGGTCACGCAGAACGCTCTGGCGCGGCTTGGCGACCTGCACGGGATGGAACCCGAAGTCACGGATTCGCGCGTCTTCGACAAGGCCGTGCCGCTTTCGGCGGAAAGCGTGCATCAGGGGGCCGCGCTTGAGGTGAAGCCCTTGAAATGGGGCAGCCTGTCGGAGGTCGCGCTGCGCGAGGCGCCGGGCGAACGCAGGCCGCTGCTGGTGGCACTGGACCGGGTGACGGATCCCCACAACATCGGTGCGATCCTGCGATCGGCCGAGGTGTTCGGCGCGCGGGCGGTCATCGCGCCGCATCGCCATTCGGCCCCTGAAACGGGTGCCTTGGCGAAAACCGCGTCCGGGGCGCTGGAGCGCCAGCCCTATCTGCGGGTGCCCAACCTGGCCGAGGCCCTGAGCCAGCTGAAGGGCATGGGCTTCATCCTGGTGGGTCTGGACGGCACCGGGACCGAATCGCTGCCCAAGCTGATGGATGACCTGAAGGGTCGCGCCGTCTGCCTGGTGATGGGCGCCGAAGGTCCGGGAATGCGCGAACTGACGCTGAAGACCTGCGATCACGTCGCCCGCATCCCCTTTGCCGCCGATTTCGGTTCGCTGAACGTGTCCAATGCGGCCGCCATCGGCCTTTACGCCGCAAGCGGTGCCTGATTATCACAACCCTGCGACGTTTATGTCACGCGCGTTGAGAATCGGCCCGGGCGCTGTCACATAGAGGCTCCCTCTGACAGGACCCGGGTTTCCATGCGCCACCTTGTTTTCAGCCTTGCCTTGACGATGCTGTCGTCCCTGCCGGTCCAGGCTCAGGACTGGGCCTTGGGTGGCTTCGATCCGGTCGGCTATGCCGATGCGGGTCGCGCCGTGCCGGGGCGCAGCGACATCGCGACCATGTGGCAGGGCAAGCTGTGGCATTTCGCGTCCGAGGAAAATCGCGCCCGGTTCGAATCCGATCCCCGCAGCTTTGCGCCCGATTTCGACGGCATCTGCCCGGTCTCTCTGTCCGAGGGGCAGCCGCAGCGCGGTGATCCCCGGCATTTTGCGATCATCAAGGGGCATCTCTATCTGCTGCGATCAGGCGCGGCAGAACGCAAGCTTCGGCAGAATAGCGAAACAGTGCTGAAGCATGCCCGGACCGCCTGGCGCGGCGACTGACGATTCGCCGGTGTAGTCACGAATTCGTGATGCGGGTGGAACCATTTGGGGGTGATGCCCATTTACCTCATGGAACATGGCCCCGGAACGGTCATGTTCAGATCACTGTCCCTCGTTCCGTGACTTGCGCTCGGCCACTTTGTGGTCCGGGCGCCTTTTCTATGAGAGGCTCGCTCAACTTCAGGGTGCAGGGCAGGGAGGTCGGAATGGACGTTCAGCAGGTTGAAGACCGCGATATTGAATGGGTCGCGCAAAATGTCTCGGTGATCGCGGTGGTGGGTCTGTCGCCCAACGAATCCCGCCCTAGCTGGGGTGTCGCGCGATATTTGCAGGCCAAGGGCAAGACGATCGTCCCGGTCAACCCCGGCCATGCGGGTCACAACATCCTGGGCTGCAAGGTCTATGCAAGTCTGGCCGACATCCCAAAAGATGCGGGCGTGCAGATGGTCGACATCTTCCGGCAATCTTCGGCGGTGGCGGGGATCGTCGACGAGGCGCTGGAGCAGCTGCCCGACCTGAAGGTGATCTGGACCCAGCTGGGCGTGCGTGACGATACGGCCGCCAGAAAGGCCAGTCGGGCAGGGATCATGGTCGTGCAGGACCGCTGTCCCAAGATCGAATTCCCGGAATTTTTGTAATCTGGGCTGGCCCGATAGTGATCGGCCACGAAACCGCCGGTTATCTGCTTGACGGGGACGCGGGCAAATTCTAATCAGGCCCGACCTCAGGGGTATAGCTCAGTTGGTAGAGCATCGGTCTCCAAAACCGAGGGTCGTGGGTTCGAGTCCCTCTGCCCCTGCCAGGTCCTTCCGTTCAAGACAGCCACCGCCCGGATGGGCGTCATGCAGGGTTGTCACGACCGGACGGCTTCGTTACATCAGCGCCTGCACTTGCGAAGGAGCCTGTCGTGGCCACCAATCCAGTCCAGTTCATCAACCAGGTCCGTGCCGAGGCCGCCAAGATCACGTGGCCCACGCGCCGCGAGGTCATTACGACGACGATCATGGTCATGATCTTCGCCTCGATCACCAGCCTGTTCTTCTTTCTGGTCGATCTGGCTGTTCGCACGGGTCTGACCGAAGGGCTGCGACTGATCAGCGGCTGATCAGGGCTTGCAATTCGCGGCCAAGGGCGGTATCTGCCCACGACTGTCCGGAAGGCGGCGTGCATAGGAATTCCATGCGCGCCGATTTCAATTTTTCGGATACAATTGGAATTCAAGGGGTTGCGCGGTTCCGTGTGATTCCCCCGAGATGAGCAGGGGTCGATCGAGACATGGCAAAGCGTTGGTATTCGGTCAGTGTCCTCTCGAACTTCGAGAAGAAAGTCGCCGAGGCGATTCGTCAGGCTGTCGCCGAGAAGGGTCTGGAAGAACAGATCGACGAGGTGCTGGTCCCGACCGAGGAAGTGATCGAGATCCGGCGCGGCAAGAAGGTCACGTCCGAGCGCCGCTTCATGCCGGGTTACGTTCTGGTCCACATGGACATGATGGATCGGACCTATCATCTGGTCAATTCGATCAACCGCGTCACCGGCTTCCTGGGTGCCCAGGGCAAGCCGATGCCGATGCGGGACGATGAAGTGAACGCGATGATGAACCGCACCAGCGACGGCGAGGCCGCCGCGCCGCGCAACCTGATCCGCTTCGACGTGGGCGAGCAGGTGAGCGTCACCGACGGTCCCTTCGAGGGCTTCTCGGGGATGGTCGAGGAAGTGGACGAGATCTCGTCGCGCGTGAAAGTCACCGTGTCGATCTTTGGCCGGCCCACGCCGGTCGAACTGGAATTCACGCAGGTCTCCAAGACCTCGTGATCAGCCGCGGGAGGCGTGAGCCGCACCGCTAAGTCAAGGCCTGCACATGCGGGCATGATGATGAAGGAGAGGCCACATGGCCAAGAAAGTTGTCGGCAGCCTGAAGCTGCAAATCAAGGCGGGCCAAGCGAACCCGTCGCCCCCCGTCGGTCCTGCACTGGGCCAGCGTGGTATCAACATCATGGAATTCTGCAAGGCGTTCAACGCCAAGACGCAGGAAATGGAGCAGGGTGCCCCCGTTCCGGTCGTGATCACCTATTACGCTGACAAGTCGTTCACCTTCGAAACCAAGACGCCCCCGGCATCCTTCCTGCTGAAGCGCGCCGCTGGTCTGAAGCCGGTCGGCAAGCGCAACCGCGCACGCGGTTCGGAAAAGCCCGGCCGCATGAATGCCGGTTCCGTCACGGTCAAGCAGGTCCGCGAGATCGCCGAAACCAAGATGGCTGATCTGTCGGCAAACGACATCGATCAGGCCATGAAGATCATCGTCGGCTCGGCCCGTTCGATCGGTATCGAGGTGAAAGGCTAAGTCATGGCAAAGTTTTCAAAAAAGAAAGTCGCAGCCCGCGCTGCCTTTGACGGCAAGTCCAACCTGACCGTTGAAGAGGCCGTCAAGCTGGTCAAGTCGGCCGCCTCTGCGAAATTCGACGAAACCGTCGAGATCGCGCTGAACCTGGGCGTCGATCCCCGCCACGCAGACCAGATGGTCCGCGGCGTGGTCACGCTGCCCGCAGGCACCGGCAAGGACGTCCGCGTCGCCGTCTTCGCCCGCGGCCCCAAGGCCGACGAAGCCAAAGCAGCCGGCGCCGAGATCGTGGGTGCCGAAGACCTGATGGAATCCATCCAGGCCGGCAAGATCGATTTCGACCGTTGCATCGCGACGCCGGACATGATGCCGCTGGTCGGGCGTCTGGGCAAGATCCTGGGCCCGCGCAACCTGATGCCGAACCCCAAGGTCGGCACGGTGACGATGGACGTCAAATCGGCCGTCGAAGCTGCCAAGGGCGGCGAAGTGCAGTTCAAGGCTGAAAAGGCCGGCGTGGTTCACGCAGGCATCGGCAAGGTCTCGTTCGACGAGGACAAGCTGGCCCAGAACCTGCGTGCCTTCGTCGACGCCGTCAGCAAGGCGAAGCCCACGGGCGCGAAAGGGACTTACATGCAGAAAGTCTCGATCAGCTCGACCATGGGTCCGGGCGTTTCGGTGGATGTCGCCTCGGCAGCCGCCAACTGAGTTTTCCGGGTGCGTTTCGGCGCATCCGACAAGTTTCCTGGCCCCTGGGCCGGGAATGGCGGGGCTGCCAAGGTTGCCCCGTCCTGTCCGAGACGGAGGGTGCAGGCAGCCGCCTGCTTAATGTCCTTCCTGAGACGGGGAAGCATTTTTCCGAAGGCCAGTCCTTCGGGCGATCTTGCCCCGATGCGGACCCGACCTGTTGCCCGGTTCCGGGCGCAGGAAAGTGAGAGCCGGGGGGAAACCCCCAACTTGGAGTGAAACCGTGGATAGAGCACAAAAAGAACAGGTGGTCGACGAGCTCGGCCAGATCTTTGAAAGCTCTGGCGTCGTGGTGGTTGCCCACTACGAGGGGATGACGGTTGCACATATGCAGGATCTCCGTTCGCGCATGCGCGAAGCCGGTGGTTCCGTTCGCGTTGCCAAGAACAAGCTCGCCAAGATCGCCCTGGAAGGTAAGCCTTGCGCAAGCATCGCCGACTACCTGACGGGCATGACCGTGATCACCTATTCGGAAGATCCCGTGGCTGCTGCCCGGATCGCCGACAAGTACGCCAAGGATAACGAACGTTTCGTCATCCTGGGTGGTGCGATGGGTGACTCGGCCCTGGATCCGGCCGGTGTGAAAGCCGTCGCCTCGATGCCGTCGCGTGAAGAGCTCATCGCTCAGATCGCATCGTGCATCGGTGCGCCTGGTTCGAACATCGCCGGTGCCATTGGCGCGCCTGCTTCGAACATCGCGAGCATCCTCACGACCTTGGAAGAGCGTGAGGCTGCGTAAGCAACTTATCCCCAACTGGTGGTTTGAAACCCGACGTTGGAACACTAACTGGAAAGAACGGAAAAATGGCTGATCTGAAGAAACTTGCCGAAGAAATCGTGGGCCTGACCCTGCTGGAAGCCCAGGAACTGAAGACCATCCTGAAGGATGAGTACGGCATCGAGCCGGCTGCCGGTGGCGCCGTCATGATGGCTGGTCCTGCTGCTGCTGGCGAAGCCGCAGAAGAAAAGACCGAATTCGACGTCGTCCTGACCGACGCCGGCGCAAGCAAGATCAACGTGATCAAAGAGGTTCGCGGCATCACCGGTCTGGGCCTGAAAGAAGCCAAGGACCTGGTCGAAGCTGGCGGCAAGGTCAAGGAAGGCGCTTCGAAAGCCGAAGCCGAAGAAATCAAGGCAAAGCTGGAAGCAGCTGGCGCCAAGATCGAACTCAAGTAATCGGTCGCAAGATCGGTTAGAGACAGGCAGGGTCCGGGTTTTCCCGGTCCCTGCCGAACCTGTCTTGAAGGGCGGTCCGGTTGGCGGACATTCCTTCAGGGCATGTTCGAGGTTCGGGAGCCGCGCGGTGGGACGGGCGGCATGAATGGAACCTCACCCCTGCATTCGTAGGCCGTATTCCGGGGGCCCCGACCCGGAACGCGCGCGAAGACGAAAGGTGACAAGACCCCATGGCGCAAGCTTATGTCGGCCAAAAGCGTATCCGGCGCTATTATGGCAACATCCGTGAAGTTCTGGAGATGCCGAACCTGATCGAGGTTCAGAAATCCTCCTATGACCTGTTCCTGAATTCGGGCGAAGGCACCGGCCACAATGATGGCGACGGGATCCAGGGCGTGTTCCAATCGGTGTTCCCGATCAAGGACTTCAACGAGACCGCAACGCTGGAATTCGTGAAATACGAGCTTGAGCACCCCAAATACGACGTGGACGAGTGCCAGCAACGCGACATGACCTATGCCGCGCCGCTGAAGGTCACCCTGCGTCTGATCGTTTTCGATGTCGACGAGAATACCGGGGCCAAATCGGTCAAGGACATCAAGGAACAGGACGTCTTCATGGGCGACATGCCCCTGATGACCCAGAACGGCACCTTCGTCGTCAACGGCACCGAGCGTGTCGTCGTCAGCCAGATGCACCGCAGCCCCGGCGTCTTCTTCGACCACGACCGCGGCAAGACCCATTCCTCGGGCAAGCTGCTGTTCGCATGCCGCATCATTCCCTATCGCGGCAGCTGGCTGGACTTTGAATTCGACGCCAAGGACCTGGTCTTTGCGCGCATCGACCGTCGCCGCAAGCTGCCGGTGACGACGCTTCTCTATGCCCTGGGCATGGATCAGGAAGCGATCATGGACAGCTTCTATGAGACGGTGAACTATACCCTGCGTCGCGACGGTCGCGAACAGGGCTGGGTCACCCGCTTCTTCCCCGAACGCGTGCGCGGCACCCGTCCGGCCTTCGACCTGGTCAATGCCGATACCGGCGAGATCATCACCAAGGCCGGTGAAAAGGTCACGCCGCGTCTGGTCAAGAAACTGCAGGAAACCGGCGAGCAGCTGAACCTGCTGGTGCCGTTCGAGCGTATCGTCGGCCGTTTCGTCGCCAAGGACATCGTCAACGACACCACCGGCTTCATCTATGCCGAGGCCGGCGACGAGATCACCGCGGAATACAGCAAGGACGGCGAACTGAACGGCGGCCTGCTGAAGGTTCTGCTGGACAACGGCATCGACGACGTGCCGGTTCTGGACATCGACCATGTCAATGTGGGCCCCTATATCCGCAACACCATGGCGGCCGACAAGAACATGAACCGCGACCAGGCGCTGATGGACATCTATCGCGTCATGCGCCCGGGCGAGCCTCCCACCGTCGAGGCCGCGTCGAACCTGTTCAACAGCCTGTTCTTCGACAGCGAGCGTTACGACCTGTCCGCGGTCGGTCGCGTCAAGATGAACATGCGTCTTGACCTGGATGCCCCCGACACGCAGCGCACGCTGCGCCACGAGGACATCGTCGCCTGCGTCCACGGCCTGGTGGAACTGCGCGACGGCAAGGGCGAGATCGACGACATCGACCATTTGGGCAACCGTCGCGTCCGTTCCGTCGGCGAATTGATGGAAAACCAGTATCGCGTCGGCCTGCTGCGCATGGAACGTGCCATCCGCGAGCGTATGTCCGGTGTCGAGATCGATACCGTCATGCCGCAGGACCTGATCAACGCGAAACCCGCAGCGGCCGCGGTGCGTGAATTCTTCGGCTCGAGCCAGCTGTCGCAGTTCATGGACCAGACCAACCCGCTGTCCGAAGTGACACACAAGCGTCGCCTGTCGGCCCTTGGGCCGGGCGGTCTGACGCGCGAACGCGCAGGCTTCGAGGTCCGCGACGTTCACCCGACCCATTATGGCCGGATGTGCCCCATTGAAACGCCAGAAGGTCAGAACATCGGTCTGATCAACAGCCTCGCGACCTTTGCGCGGGTGAACAAGTACGGCTTCATCGAAACCCCCTATCGCAAGGTGATCGAGGGCAAGGTGACCGACGACGTGGTCTATATGTCCGCGACCGAGGAAATGCGTCACACCGTGGCCCAGGCCAACGCGACGCTGGATGCCGAAGGCGGCTTCGTCGACGAGCTGATCAGCACCCGCCAGTCGGGCGACTTCATGTTGAACCCGGTCGATGCCATCGACCTGATCGACGTGTCGCCCAAGCAGCTGGTCTCGGTTGCTGCGGCGCTGATCCCGTTCCTGGAAAACGACGACGCCAACCGCGCCCTGATGGGTTCGAACATGCAGCGTCAGGCCGTGCCGCTTCTGCGCGCCGAGGCCCCCTTCGTGGGCACCGGCATGGAAGCGACCGTGGCCCGCGATTCCGGCGCCGCCATCATGGCGCGTCGCGGCGGCGTCATCGACCAGGTCGATGCGCAGCGTATCGTCGTGCGTGCGACCGAGAACCTGGGTGCGGGCGATGCCGGCGTGGACATCTATCGTCTGCGCAAGTTCAAGCGTTCGAACCAGTCCTCGACCATCAACCAGCGTCCGCTGGTGAAGGTGGGCGAAAAGGTCGTGGCCAACCAGGTCATCGCGGACGGTCCCTCGACCGACCAGGGCGAACTGGCCATCGGTCGGAACGTGGTCGTCGCGTTCATGCCGTGGAACGGCTACAACTATGAGGACTCGATCCTGATCTCCGAGCGGATCCACCGCGACGACGTGTTCACCTCGATCCATATCGACGAATACGAAGTGGCGGCCCGCGACACCAAGCTGGGGCCGGAAGAGATCACCCGCGACATCCCCAACGTGGGTGAAGAAGCGTTGCGCAACCTGGATGAAGCCGGCATCGTCTATATCGGCGCCGAATGCGGTCCGGGCGACATCCTGGTGGGCAAGATCACCCCCAAGGGCGAAAGCCCGATGACGCCGGAAGAAAAGCTGCTGCGCGCCATTTTCGGTGAAAAGGCGTCCGACGTCCGCGATACCTCGCTGCGTCTGCCGCCCGGAGCCTATGGCACGATCGTCGAGGTTCGCGTCTTCAACCGCCACGGCGTCGACAAGGACGAACGTGCCCTGCAGATCGAGCGCGAGGAAGTCGAGCGTCTGGCGCGCGACCGCGACGACGAACAGGGCATCCTGGACCGCAACATCTATGCGCGTCTGAAGTCGCTGATCCTGGGTAAGGTTGCCGTCAAGGGGCCGAAAGGCGTCAAGGCCAATACCGAGGTCACCGAGGAACTGCTGGGCACGCTGAGCCGTGGTCAGTGGTGGCAGCTTGCCGTGGGCGAGGAAGACATCGCCAAGGAAGTCGAGGCGCTGAACGGCCAGTACGACACCCAGAAGAAGCTGCTGGAAGCCCGCTTCGAGGACAAGGTCGAGAAGGTCCGTCAGGGTGACGACCTGCCCCCCGGCGTGATGAAGATGGTCAAGGTCTTCGTCGCCGTGAAGCGCAAGCTGCAGGCTGGCGACAAGATGGCCGGCCGTCACGGCAACAAGGGCGTCGTGTCCAAGGTCGTGGCCATGGAAGACATGCCGTTCCTGGCGGACGGCACCCCCGTCGACCTGGTGATGAACCCCCTGGGCGTGCCGTCGCGCATGAACGTGGGTCAGATCCTGGAAACCCACATGGGTTGGGCATCGCGCGGTCTTGGCATCAAGATCGACGAGGCGCTGGAGTCCTATCGCCGCGATGGCGACATGACCCCGGTCCGCGACGCGATGAAGAACGGTTACGGTGACGATCTCTATGCCTCGACCTTCGACGGCATGGAGGACGAGCAGCTGCGCGAACACGCCGATACGGTTCGCACCGGTGTTCCGATCGCCACCCCCGTCTTCGACGGTGCCAAGGAAGCCGACATCAACGATGCGCTGACGCGTGCCGGGTTCGATACCTCGGGGCAGTCGGTGGTGTTCGATGGCCGCACGGGCGAACAGTTCGCCCGCAAGGTCACCGTCGGGATGAAGTACATCCTGAAGCTGCACCACCTGGTCGATGACAAGATGCACGCCCGTTCGACGGGTCCGTACAGCCTTGTCACGCAGCAGCCCCTGGGCGGTAAGGCCCAGTTCGGTGGCCAGCGTCTTGGTGAGATGGAGGTCTGGGCACTGGAGGCCTATGGCGCCGCCTATACCTTGCAGGAAATGCTGACCGTGAAGTCGGATGACGTCGCAGGCCGCACCAAGGTTTACGAGTCCATCGTCAAGGGCGAGGACAACTTTGAAGCAGGCGTGCCGGAATCGTTCAACGTTCTGGTCAAGGAGGTCCGGGGTCTGGGCCTCAACATGGAACTCCTGGATGCGGAAGAAGAAGAGTGAGGGCGCAAGCCCCCACTCACCCTTCCACCGTGCCCTTCATTAGGAATTGGAAATGAACCAGGAACTTGCCACCAACCCTCTGAACCCGCTGGCCCCCACGCGGCAGTTCGATGAGATCAAGATCTCGCTGGCCTCGCCGGAAGAAATTCTGGCCTGGTCCTTCGGCGAGGTGAAGAAGCCCGAGACGATCAACTATCGCACGTTCAAGCCGGAACGCGATGGTCTGTTCTGCGCGCGCATCTTCGGTCCGATCAAGGACTACGAATGCCTCTGCGGCAAATACAAGCGCATGAAGTATCGCGGCCTGGTCTGCGAGAAATGCGGCGTGGAAGTCACGCTGCAGAAGGTCCGCCGCGAGCGGATGGGCCATATCGAACTGGCAGCGCCCGTCGCCCATATCTGGTTCCTGAAGTCGCTGCCGAGCCGCATCGGCCTGATGCTGGACATGACGCTGCGCGATCTGGAACGCATTCTCTACTTCGAGAACTATGTCGTCATCGAGCCGGGTCTGACCGACCTGACCTATGGCCAGCTGCTGGGCGAGGAGGAATTCCTCGACGCGCAGGACAATTATGGTGCGGATGCTTTCCAGGCCGATATCGGTGCCGAAGCCATCCGCGCGATGCTGGCCAATATCGATCTGGCCGCGACCGCTGAACAGCTGCGCGAGGACCTAAAGGCCGCCACCGGCGAGCTGAAGCCCAAGAAGATCATCAAGCGCCTGAAGATCGTCGAGAGCTTCCTGGAATCGGGCAACCGCCCCGAATGGATGATCATGACCGTCATCCCGGTCATTCCGCCGGAACTGCGTCCGCTGGTTCCGCTGGATGGCGGCCGCTTTGCAACTTCGGACCTGAACGACCTTTATCGTCGCGTGATCAACCGCAACAACCGTCTGAAGCGGCTGATCGAACTGCGCGCGCCCGACATCATCGTGCGCAACGAAAAGCGCATGCTGCAGGAATCGGTCGATGCGCTGTTCGACAACGGCCGTCGCGGCCGCGTCATCACCGGGAACAATCGTCGCCCGCTGAAGTCGCTGTCGGACATGCTGAAAGGCAAGCAGGGCCGCTTCCGCCAGAACCTTCTGGGCAAGCGGGTCGACTTCTCGGGTCGTTCGGTCATCGTGACCGGCCCCGAACTGAAGCTGCACCAGTGCGGTCTGCCCAAGAAGATGGCGTTGGAGCTGTTCAAGCCCTTCATCTATTCGCGTCTTGAAGCGAAGGGTCTGTCCAGCACCGTCAAGCAGGCCAAGAAGCTGGTCGAGAAGGAGCGTCCCGAGGTCTGGGACATCCTGGAAGAGGTGATCCGCGAGCACCCGGTTCTGCTGAACCGTGCGCCCACGCTGCACCGTCTGGGCATCCAGGCCTTTGAACCGATCCTGATCGAAGGCAAGGCCATCCAGCTGCACCCGCTGGTCTGTTCGGCCTTCAACGCCGACTTCGACGGCGACCAGATGGCCGTGCACGTCCCGCTGTCGCTGGAAGCGCAGCTGGAAGCGCGCGTCCTGATGATGTCGACGAACAACGTCCTGTCGCCCGCCAACGGCGCACCGATCATCGTTCCCTCGCAGGACATGATCCTTGGCCTCTACTACGTCTCGATGAGCCGCGAAGGCATGAAGGGCGAGGGCATGTCCTTCGCCAATATCGAGGAGGTCGAGCACGCCCTGGCCGCAGGCGAAGTGCATCTGCACTCGAAGATCACCGCCCGGATCCGTCAGATCGACGAGAACGGCAACGAGGTTCTTCAGCGCTTCGAAACCACGCCGGGCCGCATGCGTCTTGGCGCGCTGCTGCCGATGAACGCCAAGGCTCCGTTCGAGCTGGTGAACCGTCTGCTGCGCAAGAAGGACGTGCAGGTCGTCATCGACACCGTCTACCGCTACTGCGGTCAGAAGGAATCGGTGATCTTCTGTGACCAGATCATGGGTCTGGGCTTCCGCGAGGCTTTCCGTGCCGGCATCAGCTTCGGCAAGGATGACATGGTCGTTCCCGACAACAAGTGGACGATCGTCGAGGAAGTCCAGGAGCAGGTCAAGGAATTCGAACAGCAGTATCTGGACGGCCTGATCACCCAGGGCGAAAAGTACAACAAGGTTGTCGATGCCTGGTCCAAGTGCAACGACCGCGTGACCGAAGCCATGATGTCGACGATCTCGGCAACGAAGATCGACGAGAACGGTGCCGAGATGGAGCCGAACTCGGTCTACATGATGGCCCACTCGGGTGCGCGTGGTTCGGTCAACCAGATGAAGCAGCTGGGTGGCATGCGCGGCCTGATGGCCAAGCCGTCGGGCGAGATCATCGAGACGCCGATCATCTCGAACTTCAAGGAAGGTCTGACCGTTCTTGAATACTTCAACTCGACCCACGGCGCCCGGAAGGGTCTGTCGGACACCGCGTTGAAGACGGCGAACTCGGGTTACCTGACCCGTCGTCTGGTCGACGTCGCCCAGGACTGCATCATCCGCGAACATGACTGCGGAACCGAGCATTCGATCACGGCCTCGGCCGCGATCAACGATGGTGAGGTCATCTCGCCGCTGAGCGAGCGCGTGCTGGGCCGGACGGTGGCCGAGGACGTGCTGGTTCCGGGCACCGACGAGATCATCATCCGCACGGGTGAAGTGGTCGACGAACGCAAGGCCGATGCCATCGAGAAGGCGGCTGTCCAGCAGATCCGCATCCGTTCGGCGCTGACCTGCGAATCCGAGGACGGGATCTGTGCGCTCTGCTATGGCCGCGACCTGGCCCGCGGCACGCTGGTCAACATCGGCGAGGCTGTCGGCATCATCGCCGCGCAGTCGATCGGCGAACCGGGCACCCAGCTGACGATGCGGACCTTCCACATCGGCGGTATTGCCCAAGGTGGACAGCAGTCCTTCCAGGCGGCCTCGCACGAGGGCACGATCCAGTTCCGCAACGAGAGCATCCTGGAAAATGCCAATGGCGAACAGGTCGTCATGTCGCGCAACATGCAGCTGATCGTCCTGGACGAGCAGGGGCAGGAACGCGCCAGCCACAAGCTGTTCTACGGTTCGAAGCTGTTCGTGAAGGAAGGCGACCGGGTCATCCGCGGTGCCAAGCTGTTCGAATGGGACCCCTATACCCTGCCGATCATCGCGGAAAAGGGCGGCGTGGCCAAGTTCGTCGACCTGATGTCGGGGATCTCGGTCCGCGACGAGACCGACGATGCGACCGGCATGACCCAGAAAATCGTGACCGACTGGCGGTCGGCGCCGAAAGGCAACGACCTGAAGCCCGAGATCATCATCATGGACGCCGATGGCGAACCGGTGCGCAACGACCAGGGCAACCCGGTCAGCTATCCGATGTCCGTTGACGCCATCCTGTCGATCGAGGACGGCCAGGAGATCCGTCCCGGTGACGTCGTGGCGCGTATCCCGCGCGAAGGTGCACGGACCAAGGACATCACCGGGGGTCTTCCCCGCGTGGCGGAACTGTTCGAGGCCCGTCGTCCCAAGGATCACGCGATCATCGCGGAAATCGACGGCTATGTGCGCTTTGGCAAGGACTACAAGAACAAGCGTCGCATCAGCATCGAAGCGGCCGAGGAAGGCGTGGCTCCGGTCGAGTACATGGTGCCGAAAGGCAAGCACATCCCGGTGCAGGAAGGC
This sequence comes from Paracoccus sediminilitoris, assembly GCF_003259195.1. Classification (GTDB taxonomy): domain Bacteria; phylum Pseudomonadota; class Alphaproteobacteria; order Rhodobacterales; family Rhodobacteraceae; genus Paracoccus; species Paracoccus sediminilitoris. The sequence continues at coordinate 5,154 of NZ_QJPK01000003.1, read as the reverse complement.
GACTTCGTGCAGCGTGGCGACTACATCATGGACGGCAACCCGGCGCCGCACGACATCCTGCGCATCATGGGTATCGAGGCCTTGGCCGACTACCTGATCGACGAGGTGCAGGACGTCTATCGACTGCAGGGCGTGAAGATCAACGACAAGCACATCGAGGTGATCGTTCGCCAGATGCTGCAGAAGATCGAGATCATCGACAGCGGCGAAACCACGCTGCTGAAGGGTGAGCATGTCGAGCGTGACGATTTTGACGCCGAGAACGCGAAGATCGAGGCACGCGGCGGACGTCCGGCCACGGGCGAACCGGTCCTGTTGGGCATCACCAAGGCGTCGCTGCAGACCCGCAGCTTCATCTCGGCCGCGTCCTTCCAGGAAACGACGCGCGTGCTGACCGAGGCTGCCGTTCAGGGCAAGCGCGACAAGCTGGTCGGCTTGAAGGAAAACGTCATCGTCGGCCGTCTGATCCCGGCCGGTACCGGTGGCGCGACCGCCCGCGTGCGGCGCATCGCCTCCGAGCGTGACTCGGAAGTGATCGAGGCACGCCGCGCCGAGGCAGAGGCCGCAGCCGCCCTGGCCGCACCCGAGCCTGCCGCCGAGGCAAGCCCGAGCGCCGAGGCGCCTGCGACCAATCCCGAGGATTGATGCCGGCATCATGACAAGGCAGGGGCCCGGCATCACGCCGGGCCCTTGTCGTTTCGACGCCGCGAACTTGCGACGGGGCGGTGCGCGGGATATCCCTTGTGGGGCGACCATCGGAGGGCGGGAATGAAGGTTCAGATGCTGGGGCTCTGCCGGTTTTCCTATGTCGGGCTTCGCGGCTTTCAGGTCGAGCACGCGGATTACCAATCGCGGCGGGCCTATCTTTACGATCCCGACCGGCTGGAGCGGCGCTGGCAGTGGTTCATTCAGGTGGCGATGCCGGGCTGGATGGCGCAGACCGATCCCGACTTCACGCTGGTCATCATGGCCGGCCCCGATCTTCCCGAACCTTATCTGACGCGGTTGGCGGCCCTTTGCGACCGCGTGCCACAGCTGCGTCTGGCGCTGGTCCCGCCGATGGCCAAGCACCGCGAGGCCTGCCTGCAAGCCGTGGCCCCCCATGTGGACGGTACGGCTGATGTGGTCGGCCATTTCCGCCACGACGATGACGACGCCGTCGCATTGGATTACGTCGAACGCAGCCGCGCCGATTTCGCCCGCGTCCAGGATCTGTGGCGGGTCGAGGAACGGCTGTCGCTGGATTATGGCCGCGGATTGATGGTGAAGGCCGCGCAGGGGCGGGTGTCGATCACGCCGTGGTTGTGTCACAACATGGGCGTCGCGCTGACCATCTTCCTGCGGCCCGATGCGGGGCTGAGCGCGCTCAGTTTCAACCATGCCGCCTTGGGCAAATGGATGCCGGGCGTGTCGGTCAACACGCCGGTGATGTTCATCCGCTCGATCCATCGCGACAGCGATTCAGGGGCGATGGGGCAGGGCACCGCCTGGCAGCCCCAGGACGAGCCGCTGGCCCGGCTGATCCCGCGCCGTTTCGGTTTCGGACGCAAGGTCATGGACGAACTGGCCCGCCTTGGGGGATGACGCCCGGATGACGGGCAGGGGGGCCATGTTGACAGGAGGGCGGAATCCGCCTATAGCCCCGCTACCCGGCGGGAAACCGTCTTGGGCACATGAACATATGAGGTCACGATCCGGGCCGAAATACGCCCCGATCCTCTGAAATCATGCCCGTCACCCGGTTTCCGGCGCGGCGGGCTTGGTATTTTGCGATTCGCGCAACTTACCGTCGAGAAGAGGCGCAACCGGTTTGGTTGCGAGTATTGACAGAGCAAGACGGGGAACCGAATGCCTACGATCCAACAGCTGATCCGCAAACCGCGGCAGCCGAAAGTGCAGCGCAGCAAGTCGCAGCACCTTCAGGGCTGCCCGCAGAAGCGCGGCGTCTGCACGCGCGTCTATACCACGACGCCGAAGAAACCGAACTCCGCTATGCGTAAGGTGGCCAAGGTCCGCCTGACGAATGGCTTCGAGGTCATCTCCTATATTCCGGGCGAAAAGCACAACCTGCAGGAACACAGCGTCGTGCTGATCCGCGGCGGCCGCGTCAAAGACCTTCCGGGTGTCCGTTACCACATCCTGCGCGGTGTTCTGGATACCCAAGGCGTCAAAGACCGTCGTCAGCGTCGTTCGAAATACGGCGCCAAGCGTCCGAAATAAGGAGAGGCATCAATGTCCCGTCGTCACGCCGCTGTAAAGCGCGATGTCCTGCCCGACGCCAAGTTTGGCGATCGTGTGCTGACCAAATTCATGAACAACCTGATGGTTGACGGCAAGAAGTCGGTCGCCGAACGGATCGTCTACAACGCGCTGGAGCGCGTCGAGACCCGCCTCAAGCGCGAACCGATCGAAGTCTTCCACGAGGCCCTGGACAACGTGAAGCCGTCCGTCGAAGTGCGTTCGCGCCGCGTCGGTGGTGCCACCTACCAGGTTCCCGTCGAAGTCCGCCCGATCCGCCGCGAGGCCCTGGCCATCCGCTGGCTGATCACTGCCGCTGCCAAGCGCAACGAAAACACGATGGAAGAGCGCCTTGCAGGCGAGCTGGCCGACGCCGTCAACGGCCGCGGCACCGCCGTGAAGAAGCGCGAAGACACGCACAAGATGGCCGACGCCAACAAAGCGTTCAGCCACTACCGCTGGTAAGGCGAAAGGATCCCGACCATGGCACGCGATTATCCGCTGCAGCGTTACCGCAACTTCGGCATCATGGCCCACATCGATGCCGGCAAGACCACGACGACCGAGCGTATTCTGTTCTACACCGGCAAGTCGCACAAGATCGGCGAAGTGCATGACGGCGCCGCGACCATGGACTGGATGGAGCAGGAGCAGGAGCGCGGCATCACGATCACGTCTGCCGCGACCACCACGTTCTGGCAGCGTCAGGAAGACCCGACCACCGAAGGGACGTCCGACACCAAGTACCGCTTCAACATCATCGACACCCCTGGCCACGTCGACTTCACCATCGAAGTCGAGCGTTCGCTGGCTGTTCTGGACGGCGCGATCTGCCTTCTGGACGCCAACGCCGGTGTCGAGCCCCAGACGGAAACCGTCTGGCGCCAGGCCGACCGCTACAAGGTTCCGCGGATCGTTTTCGTCAACAAGATGGACAAGATCGGCGCCGATTTCTTCAACTGCGTGAAGATGATCAAGGACCGCACCGGCGGCACCCCGTGCCCGATCGCGTTGCCGATCGGCGCCGAGGACAAGCTGGAAGGCATCGTCGACCTGATCAAGATGGAAGAATGGGTCTGGATGGGCGAAGATCTTGGCGCAAGCTGGGTTCGTCAGCCGATCCGTGACGAGCTGAAGGATCTGGCCGACGAATGGCGCGCCAACATGATCGAGCTTGCCGTCGAGCAGGACGATGCCGCCATGGAAGCCTATCTGGAAGGCGAGGAGCCCGACGAGGCCACCCTGCGCGGTCTGATCCGCAAAGGTACGCTGTCGCTGTCCTTCTTCCCGGTCACTGCCGGTTCCGCGTTCAAGAACAAGGGCGTCCAGCCCCTGCTGAACTCGGTCATCGACTTCCTGCCGACCCCGCTTGACGTCCCGGCCTACATGGGCTTCGCGCCCGACGATGAGACCGAGACGCGCAACATCGAACGTCGTGCAGATGATTCCCAGCCCTTCTCGGGTCTGGCTTTCAAGATCATGAACGACCCCTTCGTCGGCTCGCTGACCTTCACGCGCATCTATTCGGGCGTGATGAAGAAAGGCGATCAGATGCTGAACGCCACCAAGGGCAAGCGCGAACGCGTCGGCCGCATGATGATGATGCACTCGATCAACCGCGAGGAAATCGAGGAAGCCTTCGCAGGCGACATCATCGCGCTGGCAGGCCTGAAGGAAACCACCACGGGCGACACGCTGTGTGATCCGTCCAGCCCGGTGGTTCTGGAAACGATGACCTTCCCCGAGCCGGTCATCGAGATCGCCGTCGAGCCCAAATCGAAGGCCGACCAGGAAAAGATGGGCATCGCCCTTCAGCGCCTGGCAGCCGAAGATCCGTCCTTCCGCGTCGAAACCGATCTGGAATCGGGTCAGACGATCATGAAGGGCATGGGCGAACTTCACCTCGACATCCTGGTCGACCGCATGAAGCGCGAGTTCAAGGTCGAGGCGAATATCGGTGCCCCCCAGGTGGCCTATCGCGAAACGATCTCGACCTCGGCCGATATCGACTACACGCACAAGAAGCAGACCGGTGGTACCGGCCAGTTCGCACGCGTCAAGATGACCATCACCCCGACCGAGCCGGGCGAAGGCTATTCGTTCGAAAGCAAGATCGTCGGTGGCGCGGTGCCCAAGGAATACATCCCGGGCGTCGAGAAGGGCATCAAGTCGGTCATGGATTCCGGTCCGCTGGCAGGCTTCCCGGTCATCGACTTCAAGGTCGCCCTGACGGATGGTGCGTTCCACGACGTCGACTCCTCGGTCCTGGCGTTCGAGATCGCGGCCCGTGCCGCGATGCGCGAAGGTCTGCGCAAGGCCGGTGCGAAGCTGCTGGAACCGATCATGAAGGTCGAAGTCGTGACGCCGGAAGAATATACCGGTTCGATCATCGGCGACCTGACCAGCCGTCGCGGCATGGTGCGCGGACAGGACAGCCGCGGCAACGCGAACGTCATCGACGCCGCAGTGCCGCTGGCCAACATGTTCGGCTACATCAACAACCTGCGTTCGATGTCTTCGGGCCGTGCGGTGTTCTCGATGCAGTTCAGCCACTACGAAGCTGTGCCGCAGAACATCTCGGACGAGATCCAGAAGAAATACGCCTGATTTTGCAGCGGGGCTACGGCCCCGCTCCTGACCTGAATTGAAGAACAAGGAGCCATTCCATGGCAAAGGCAAAGTTTGAACGGAACAAGCCGCACGTCAACATCGGGACCATTGGTCACGTTGACCACGGCAAGACGACGCTGACCGCTGCGATCACGAAGTATTTCGGCGATTTTCGCGCCTATGACCAGATCGACGGCGCGCCCGAAGAGAAGGCCCGCGGGATCACGATCTCGACCGCGCACGTGGAATACGAGTCCGAGTCGCGCCACTATGCGCACGTGGACTGCCCCGGCCACGCCGACTACG